>CAWEUH010000016.1:0-454655 GCA_963811985.1 uncultured delta proteobacterium | reverse complement strand
TGGACCACTGTTGAAACAGGGGGCTCGGACAAACCCCACGTACAAGACCTCCATCGTCAAGGGCGTCGGTGCGCCGATGCGGGACTTGTTGGGCCGCTCGTCGCCCTGCGACGATTCGCCAGAGCATCGCCCGCCATTTCGCGACGTTATCGGGCGCATGCTCGACATCGGGGTCACACTTTCATTGTTGCAGGCGGTCCCCGCAGGAAGAACCGGCCGCGGCTGGGAAGGCAACCAATGCGCCTACGAGGTCCGATTTGTCGACGGCAGCGGCTCTCCCGTCGCCCTGGGGCCCGACGTGATTCCGCCGTTTACGTCAATCTACACAATAGTCCGCGCGGGCTCGGCGGCCTGGTTAGGGGTTCAATTCAACGGCTATGCGCGGGAATTTCCTCGTGGCGGTTGTTTCGTGCTCGCCGTCAACCTGTGCGAAGGCAAGCTCAAGTGGAAGTCGGCCAACTACGCGTCGAACGGCGATGTCGTTTTGATCGGCGAACGGTACCTACTGACGGGCTATGGCTTTACCAGCGAAAAGCGCATCCTTTCGGTGCTCGACGCACGAACCGGAAAGGTCCTACAGACGCTGCGCATCCCGGGCAACCCAGAGTCGATGAATCTCGACAAAGGGTTGCTTACCGTGCAAACCAATCACGGCAAAGTTACGTTCGAGCTGCTTCGTTGATGGCTCGGCAGCCGCCCGAGTGAATCGAAGCCTTGCTCGAAGGCGCGAAGCACGAGATCGCTCAACGAACGCGCATAAGCGTCTTCGCTGCCCGTGAAATAGCCACCTCGTTTGAGCGCGTTGACGAAGCCTGGAACATCGCCGCGCTGGGCCGCACCAATGGCATTGGGATACTTCCGAATCAATAGCGAGAGATAGTCTTCAGCGCCGTCTTGAGGGTTGCGATAGGCGCGGAACCGGTCACGTAATGCGCGGACGTGATAGCCCGACCCCTCGTGCGCTTGCCTGACGCAACTGAGCCCGTCGGGGCCGTGGCCTTTGATGCCGCCGAAGTTGTAGTTGTACATTGAACGGCCGCTGTGAGTCTCATGCGCCCAGTGCGCGACCAGAACCAACACGGCGTCATTGCTAGGTTTACGCTGCACCAGTTTCTGCCAAGCCCGCCTCAATTCGCGCGCGGCCTCACTGCCGGCAATGGGCGTCAACTCAGGAGTCACTTCGTCGTCGATCGAAAGCGGACCGATATCATCCACATCGGGCGACGCTAGTGCGCTGGACTCGAGCATGAGCGGCGCAACGGCGCCGAAGGGGTGAACGTCAGTACTATATGCCGCCGTTGACGCGTCGAACGCGGAAGTGCACTGGTACGGATCAGCCGTCATGGCCCACGGAACCAATTCCGGCTGATTCAGCTCTGGAATGGACCAGGTCATTGCTGGGGTCGTCAAACTCAGATCTGGAATGTCCCACCATGAACGCATGCAGACGTTGCGTAGCGCAGGGAACCAATAACCAATATTTATTTCGCCAACAGTGGGCTTGTCCAAAAGCAATGACAACTGTGTGCTCGGCAGCTGATCCAACTGGGTGCGCGCCACAGCGGCTGGCGCCAAGAGCGCCAGAACGAGCACTGAGCGATTCACGACTGAGCCAACCACGTGTTTAGTTATTGCTCGGGGGCATGTTTCGTCAAGTTTCGGGGGCCGCAGCGCGGGAAAGTCTTGGAAAACGCCATCGACGGTGCCGTGCCCAAACGATTTCTCGACTCGGTTCGGAGGCCTTGACGTGCTCCCGGCCGAGTGGGCAAAGCCCCTCCGACAATGTCAATGACGGCGCTGCGGAGCGTCTACAACAACCAACCGATGCGCACATTGATCGTCGGTAGCGGGGTCCGCCCAACCTTCTGCAAGGAATCCTTAACGTTTTGGTCGTTACGATCCCGCATCGAATTGAACTGTTCGACAAGCGCTTGGGGTGTAGTGGGCGCTCCCGCAAGCTGGCTATTGTATTTGACTTCACTTGGGGCAATCGGCACTTGAGCGCCGATGTCAACCCCAAGACTAAAGCCAATACTCGTTGTGTAGAAGTATCCAATCTGCGGCGTTAGTACCATTGTCTTGACGGTACCCGAGCTCTCGTAGACGAGCGGGTTGCCGATTGATAGCAAAGGGCTCTGATACGCAGTCGTGTCTATGCTGTCCCGCATGGTGCCCTTGACCACTTCATAACCAGCACCAGCACCCACGAAGAAACCGCCACCAAACGGGAAGATGCGGCCAAATACGTCGTATTCCTGATAGAACAACGTCGCTTTGCCGTAGTAACTAAGGTGAACCGTTGGAATCACCCCGATGTTTATTCCGCCGCCAAGGTACTTGGTAAGCTTGAGCAACCCCCCAAAGCTCAGCAGATTCGGTAGACCCACACCCACCATGGGTCCAAGTCGAATCGGGCCAAAGAGGCCCCCGGAGCTGTCCTCATCGTCGGACGCCCCGCCCTTCTTTGATTTTTGATCGCCCTGCCCTTCACCGAATACCGAGTCTTGCTGACCCTCGGAGCCCGAAGCAGCGTTGCGGCTGCCAGCAGATCGAATCGGACGGCGCTGGTTGCAATGCCGAGTGACGCGTGTGACCTTCCGTAGCCCGAGGCAGGGCCGCGGTTTGCGTTTGATTCTTCGGCGGTGTAGTCGCTTGTTTTGGCCCGGCGTCGGGGAAACGGACCGTTGACGCGTTCGGCGCTTGCGACGCGGCCGGCGCCGGGGCCACGGGTTCACTCTCTGGCGCCGAAGTTGCTGGTGTATCGGGTGGTGGCGCGGGAGCCGCAGGCTCTGCTACAGTTTCTTCCGAGCCGGCCGCGGCTTCGTCAGTAGACGAAACGTCAGTGTCCTCGGCCTTGGCAAGGTTGCCGATTGTCGTCACCGAAGCAAGGCTCATGGCAACCGCTCCCCACTTGGGCATAGGAAATTCGTTGAAGAACCTGAGGGTGCAAAGCTTCACAGCGATTCAGCCTAGCGTATTTTTGGTAGGCTAGCGAGAGTCGCCGTGGAGCCATCGTCGGCCGCCAGATGCGCACCTCGGCGCTACAGCCAAGCCGAGTCGCACCGATCGCTAAGGCCGCAACTTGCGCCTGTAGCCGCGGCGCGCGGCCGCCGCAATCACCAGAAGGCTTGCTAGCAAAGTGGCGCCCGGACGTCGGCTACCTCGCCCCGGAGCCACCGTGCAACAGCCTTTATCGAATTCGCATTCGGTGGAAAAACCGTGCCGTGGTTCAGGGTCACAATTGGGGTTAAGTTGCCCCGGCGGATACGCTGCACAAATGGCTTCAGCATCATCTTGTTCCAGGGTTCGCTTCGTTGCGTCGCCGGGCGCCAAGTAGCCGTACATAGTGGCTGCTTCCAGCGCCGAGTGGGCAAGACCCAGGAAATGGCCTGACTCGTGTTGTACGACGCTCGGTAGATCCATACTTACCAAATTCAGGTCCGTTGTGAATGAGTTTGCCGAGGAGTTAAATTCCACGTCGGAGTCGTAGATGACCCCTGTGTCCGGGCTGAATTGCGTCGTCGTAATCGCGATCGCATTCTCAGGGGAGTTACCGGAGTCGTATGGCCAATCATTGTCGCGGAATATCCAGATATTGTAGTTGGGACCCGTCGTTTTGTAGCCGGTACCAGCACCGGTTACGTCCGTGCAATTGACATCCGGAAATATGTCAACAACAAAATTTGGCGTTTTTCCGCCACCACAATCTTGAGACAACCAATTCTTGAACGCAGTGTCCACGATTTGGCGCATTTGGTCGGCGCTAATGTTCTCCTTCGGCGAGCCGTAAGCGCTGACTGAGGTCGAAACACAGGTGTCGGGCCAAGCAATCGGGGTCCCCATTGTACTGCACTTGTTTACGCCCGTCTGTTGATTGCCGGCGCACGCGGGCGGCGGGTTCTGTTGATCGCACGTCTTGGTCAGGCAATAGGCCATGACCTGCGTTGGCCAGCATGAGACAACGAACAAAAGTAGTGTGGGGAATACTCCGCTCGTATGGCGACCTGAAAACTTCTGCCGTCTGGTCGCTACGCTCTTCACGGATGTGCCTCTGCCGATTCCAGAAGGCTTGGAACGTTCCATGAGCTTTCGACCCGAAAGTACTGCGCCCGCTGAAAGCTCAGGCGTTAGTACACCGTCGAGCCCTGGACTTTGGCCTATGCGCCACTGCCCTTGGTCGTCCGGTTCCGTCGGGTAGTGGCCTTGAGCCATACCGAGAACGTGCAGTACATTATCGCGCTCCGGCACAAGGAACAGTAGACTCGTCTGCCCAATAGTGAGGCGCGCTTCGCCGTAAACAAGTTGCGCGATCCCACCAACGGTGCCGCCGAGCGTTCGAACGACAATATCCGTTCCTGTCGCGTCCTGACCGCGCAGCGTCCACGACACTTCGAGCGTCAAGTCGGTGACAATGCGTTGCCTATCTCCAATGGTGGCATAATGGGTGTCCGCTGAAATAGGCGTAGCAACGACGACCATCGTGCTGCGCTCGACGAGTCGTGACAGCGGCATGGGTCGAAAAGTGGACGCCTGTGCCGACCCAACCCAACACAAGGAACTCAAGATCAAAGTCTGAACACACCTTCGGCGAATGAGCATGGGCTGCAGCGTATCACAATTCGGCGTGCTGACGACGTGGAAGTGATCAGGTTGACGACGCAAGACTTTTTCGCCCGCGCTGTCCCACGCCACCGGGCCTTGGGACCCGGTGGCAAGTTCGCTCTTACGGCTTGATGCAGAATCAACTCGGAATTGTCTGGAGCGTGTCAGACCCGTTAATCTTAAGTCACAATTCGGCAAGGCTTTTTCGGAACCCGGCATCCGGAAACCGCAAGTGTCGGTGCGGTTACCGACTCGTCTGTCGGGCTTTGAGTTCCGGATGGTCCTTCCACGCGGGCATTTTTGCCATGAACTCGAGTGTTTCCTGTTCGGCGTCCGCTCGGGACATGCCCGGTTTTTGGCGCATCTGCCAGCCCACCATCTTGTCGAAACGTTCATTGAACGGCTGAAGCTCGCCCGTCACGGTCACACAGTATTGGCAATAACGTCCCGTCTCGATGGGCATCGAGCAGCTTTCACAACGGTGCATTGATTGATTCATGGTTGTCGTTTCCTTCTTGTTGACTGCTGAACTGTGCAAAAGTCCGATTCGGCCGCTTGAATCAGCGCGCGCGTGCCCTCGAGCAGCATGACGCGCTGCTGCGGGCTCATTTTGGCCAAGGCGCGCTCGAGCGTGGCGCCGGACAATACTTCCTGGTCGGCGACCAACCGGCCGCGCCCTTGGTCCGTCAACCACACGAGAGTGCGCCGGCGATCGGCTTCATCGCGAACCCGCGCCAATAGGCCATTGCGCTCGAGCTGGTTGACAATCTCGCTGACAACTGACTGCGCGCGCTGCAGGTGCTGGGCGCATTGCCCAACCGTCAACGGACCGCTTTGAGCCAAGTGCAACAGGACGCCGCGCGAGGCTCCAGACAGTTCGCTGTGTTTGGCGTCCCGCCGGTGAAATCGCAAAAAGACGTTCGGAAACAGTCGCAAGTAGATTTGCGCGGCCTGGGCGGCGGTGATTGCGGGTGCCATCGCCGTTGCATCGTTGGACAAAGGTAATCCATCGTCAATCCCGATGTATTCTAACGGGAGTCCTTCCAGCCGGTAAGTCCGTTAGGGCCTGGCCCAAACAACTCGGGGCCGCGCGCGGCAACTGGGCCGCCGTGCCAAGAAAAGCTCTACTCGGACAGGCCTAGCGAGAAGGCCGCCTCGAGGTCGTGGCGCGAATAGGCGCGAAACGCCGTGAGCGTCTCGGTCTTGAGAATGCCAGGGACTTTGACGACCTCGCGCGTTACGAGGTTGGCCATGTCCTCCGAATGACGCACGCGCAGTATCGCCACCAGGTCGAAGCGACCCGCTACCGAATAGACTTCCGAGATCCCAGGCACGTCGGCTAGCGCCTCAGCAACCTCGACCACCTTGCCGCGCTCGACATTCATCAACAAAACTGCCGTAACCATCGGAGACCTCCATCAGGCAGTCTAGCACTTTGGGTGGCGCACGAGAAACGCGTTAAGTGCGCCTTTTTGACCCGCTTGGTCGCCGCAGAAAGGCGACGCGAACCGGTGCCGCGTTGGGGGTCGACACGCTAGGATAGCTCTGCTAGGTCTGCGCGCGTGCACGGCGATTCGCGACCGCGTCCTTCGGTAGACCCATGGCGTCTTGTCCGCGGCATGGCAGCGATGCTGCTGGGGTTGGCGGGCGCGGCCGTCTTCGTGAACGTCATGAATCGCACTCTGCCTGTTGGCGATTGGCTGAGTGGGTCGATCCTACCCCTTTGGGGCTGGGCGTTGTTGTGGAGCGGCGCGTGCTTTGGATTCGGCCAATTCGTGTTAGTTCACCTGTTGAAATTGCCGTACCTGCCCGTACTCGAATCGGCTGTGTTGAGCATGGCGCTCGGCGTCGTCGGCTTTGGGCTCGCAATGTACGTCGGCGGATGGCTTGGACTCTTCACTCCGGCATTCGCAGTTCTTCTTCCAATTCTGATGCTCGCGCTGGGAACCCGTGACGGCTACAAACTACTGGTTCGTTGGCGGCATGAATTTCTCAATGGGCGGCTAACGGCACTCTACTGTGCCGCCATTGCACTGGGTTTGACGGGAACCGGGCTCGTTTACTTGGCGCTGCTGACGCCGGATGCCGTCAATTACGACGCGGCTTGGTACCACCTACGAATGGCGCAAGACTACGCGCGCTGGGGACGCATCCAGCCATTTTACGACTACAACGCCTGCGTCCCCCACCTGGCGAGCCTTCTTTACACTTGGGGCTATTTGGTGCCTTGGATATCGGGCGCCCAACGCTGGATGATGGCGCTTCACTTGGAATTTGTGTTGTTTCTTTGGACGCTGGCGGGCGTTGCCGCAGGCGCTCAACGCCTGCTCGAGAATTTCCAGATTCGGGGGACCTGGGCGGTATTTTTCCTGTTTCCTGTCATCTTCGTCTACGACAACAACCTTGGCGCGGCAGCCGATCATGCGCTCGCGTTCTTCAGCATCCCACTACTTCTCGCTACACTGCACGTACTAAGGGGGTTTACAAAGAGTCGATGCGCCATGCTCGCCATCACGCTGGCGGGCGCACTGCTTACGAAGTACCAAGCCGTCTATTTGATAGCACCCGTCGCCATCGTGGTTGCGGTGGCCTGGCTCGGGGAATGGGTGCGCCTCCGACGTATTGTGCACGAGCCTACGCGTTCGGTCTACACGGGGAATCTGAAGCTAGCGCCAGTCATCGTGCTTGGCCTAGGTGCTCTCTGTGTGTCGCCGCACTTCGTGGGGAACTATGTGTTCTATAGAAACCCCGTCTACCCGTTTATGCTTGACTTCTTCAAGCAGACTCAGCCTACGGTCCCCAATGCTAGCGCGTACGTGAATTACATGTTCACCGACCCCTCCTGGATACCCAATGGGACATTGGGGTCGAAGTTCAAGCACGCACTCGAACTCTTTTTCACGTTCTCTTTCAAGCCGCACTACTCGTGCATCAACTATGTGCCTGTCTTTGGCTCGTTGTTCACGCTGTTGCTGCCCGGCTTGTTTCTTGTGCGGCCGCGTAAGTCAGTTTTTGTTGCGTCCGCGATCGCTGCGGCCGCAATTCTGGCTTGGGGCATGACGTACAACGTGGACCGCAATCTTCAAATTGTATTGCCTGTAATGGTCTGCGTGACCGCAACGTTACTCGTGCAGTTGTGGCAGCTTGGCTGGGTCGCGCGCGTGGGATTGGCTCCATTGGTCCTCGTTCAGGCCATCTGGGGGACCGATGCGCCCTTTCTGCCCGCCAATGGTTCTTATTGCTCCGGGAGCGACCGGATTATGAGTTCGATCGCGCTCATACGTAGCGGTTACGAGGGCCGTGCCAAAACGCGGTTCAACGGCTATTTCGGGAATTTCGTGGCGATCGGAAAAGCGTTACCGCACGATGCAAGGCTATTGCTCCACGCGTCGCATACGAGCCTTGGAATCGACAGGGACACGCTGCAAGACATGGCAGGGTTTCAGGGGCTCATCGACTACAGCCGCGCGCGAAGCCCTCGCGAACTTTACGATTACTTTAGGTCGCTGGGCATCACGCACGTACTGGACGGGCCTGGCCACGGCGAGGCCACCCGGCAAGAGCAAGCGATCTACTACGCACTACTCAAGAAGTACGGCGTGTCCGTGAACAACGGCGGGGGTTGAACTCTTCGCCTTGCCTGACGCAGCACCCCCTGTAGAAAGTCCGTACCAGGTACTGTGTTTGGGAGTTCCGGGCTACGCTGACGGACTCTATCCTGTGGAATCGCTCGATGCAGCGGACACCTTGCCCGATCGGTTGCGACGCTATAGCCCACCGGCCAGACGCTATTCGGAGGTTGACGCATCGAGCCTGCTAGGAAAGGCCTCGGAAGTCCTGTTGGGCTCGGGCGAATTCAACGCGATCAGAGACGAGCTTGGTAGCCATTATGAACAAATCCACGTCGCAAACGGTGTCTCTATCTACGTGCGGCGACGGTAACGAAGAGCGTACCTCGGCAAACCGCCACGACGCCAAGAGCACGAAGTTCGACCTCGCTCGACTACGGCGGTGCACCCGCCATGCAGCCTACCGAGACAAGCTCCAAAGCGAAACTCGGCCCGCTGGGCGACACGAGCAGCGCCTTG
The DNA here is from genome assembly GCA_963811985.1 of uncultured delta proteobacterium. Lineage (GTDB taxonomy): Bacteria > Myxococcota_A > Polyangia > Polyangiales > Polyangiaceae > FEN-1139. Next base: position 445,965 of record CAWEUH010000016.1, on the reverse strand, counting down.
GGCCACTTGATTGTTTAGGCATGCATCCGATAAGCTGGGCGCCACTTTACGCCGCGCAAAGGGTGCGTGCGTCACCAGCGAGCAAACAATGCAGACCGCAATCAGATGGACGATGCCTTTGATCGTCGCCATGTTGGCGACACTCAGTTGCTCCAAAGAGGAAGCTAAACCCGAACCTCCTGCTAAGCCGAGCGCACAAAAGCCCGCACCGCCGCCTGCAGTTTCGGAAAAGCCACCGGCGCCTGCCCCGAGCACGCCGGCTGTCGCATGCCCTGACGGTTCCAAAGGCGAGGGCTCGTTGAACAATCCGTGCGAAGCCACTGGCAACGCGCGTACCATGGACGTCGCGTGGACGGGCAAGATCGACGACAAGGGTCCGTTCTTCAGGGTCACCAACAAGACCAAGTCGGTCATCCTTTTCGGCAAGATCGCCGTTTACTTCTATGACAAGGCCGGCAAGCAGCTCGAGGTACCCGTGGTAGGTGGCTCTTCCGACAAGACCAAGCCGTTTCACACGTGCAGCGGCAACATGTTCGGCGGCGTCATGAAGGCCGGGGAAAAAGCGGTCCTTCAGTTCTCCTGCGTGAAGAAAGAGCGCGTGCCAGAAGGCACCAAAGCCATCGAAGCGGAAATGCAAATGGTGGGTTTCGCCGATGCAAGCGAGAAATCAGTTGAGTCCTACTGGCGCAACAACGACCTGACGCCCGAGGCGCGCAAGAAGGGCGGCGTGAAATAGAGCCCAAGGGAAAATTTTGGGCCGTCACGGCAATTCAAGAAAACATTTTCAGAAGATTGAGCGACCGATGTGTCGCGACCGCATTCATGGCGGTTGAGTCAAAGTCAGCATTGCAGCAACGAGCCGGAGTTGCCGCACAATAAGACTGTGGCATACAAAGTCGATGCTGTACCGGTTGGCACGATTGGGCTCAATACCCCTTGTCTGCGCCTGTTCAACACCGCCCGCAACGGTGATCCAGGTTTGCGGCACTGGAACGACCCCCAGCGGCGGCAACGGTGGGTCGGGCACGCTGGTGGGCAGTACGGCTTCGACAGGTGGTTCGGGGCAACTTGGCGGCGCGGCGAGCACCGGCGGCAATGCACAACTCGGCGGCGCTTCGGCGAGCACCGGCGGCAATGCACAACTCGGCGGTGCTACGGCGAGCGGCGGAACTGCGTGCACGGGCGGCAATACACAACTCGGCGGCGGCACGGCAAGCGGCGGTAGCAACGCAACGTCGCCCTCGCCGGCAACGGGCGGCAGCAGTACGACTAGCACGCGAACCACCGGCGGCGCCCCTGCTACGGGCGGTAGCAGCGCCGCGGCGCTCGGTGGCACGGACGCAGCCGGCCACCCGGCGCCGCCGTACTTGTTTCCGCAGAATTATCGCAGCCCCAATTGCACTTACCCGAGCGCCGTGCACGCTCAAGATGCGAAAGCCGCCTTTGCCACGTGGAAGTCCAAGCTCATCACTTCGGATGGCGCGGGCGGGTTTGAGCGGGTTCAGCGCCCCGATAACGAGAACAACGCGACCAACACAACTGTATCCGAAGGCATCGGCTATGGAATGATCTTGGCCGTCATCATGGACGAACAGACACTGTTCGACAACCTCTGGAACTATTCGCAGATTCACTTGAACGGCAATGGTCTGATGATTTGGTTGATTGACTCAGACGGCAACCCAGGTGTCGAAGATACCTCGACCAACAAGCTTGCCGGCGGCTCCGCTACGGACGGTGACGAGGACATGGCGTGGGCTTTGGCAATGGCCGCGCAAAAGTGGGGCGGTCACGGCAGCCTGACAAAAGACTATGCGACGTTGGCGAAAGACCAGATTGGACGCATCTGGAGTTCCGAAGTGGATCACTCGGGCCTCAACCTGATCAACGCGGGCGACTCGTGGGGCACGACGTTTGCCTGGAACCCGTCGTATTTTGCACCCAATGAATACAGGCTGTTCGCGAAGCTCGATACGGCAAATACGGCAGGCTGGACGAGCATCATCACCAAAGGCTACACGGTGCTCGCCGCGTCCCAGAACGCTTCAACCGGCCTATTCCCCGCGTGGACCGATACCTCGGGCGCGCCCAGCGCGCCGTGGTCAGGCGCGCCCACCAACTATCAATACGACGCGGCACGCGTGCCATTTCGCATCGGCCTAGACTATTGCGACAACGGTGAGTCGCGCGCCAAAACACTCTTGGCCAAGACCAGTGCATTTTTCTCGAACCTTGGCGCCAGCGCCATTGTGGACGGCTACAGCCTCACGGGCACGCCGACGCCCGAGAACACAACGCCAACCGGTGTCCAATCCGCATTGTTCGTCGGCGCCGCCGGCGTCGGCGCCATGAGCGATGCAACCTACCAATCATTCGTGAGCGCCGTGTACACGCAGCTCGTGACGCAGCCTGACAACCTGATGCTGCCGAAGAGTTACTACTACAATCTGTCGTGGAAGGTCTTTTCGCTGCTCATGATGTCGGGTAACCTGTTCGACTACACGTTGCATACGTAGTTGCGCTAATTGCCCCTTGCCAATGCGACCCATGAGCCCTATTCGATCAGCGGCGAGGGCCCCCAATCGAGCCTTCTGAGTGTGGCGGGCGACCCCGCATAACTGCGAAGAGCGATGGCAAACGTCTTTGACCGCATTCAGCGACATTGTGCGTGGTTGTCCGGAGTAGTTCAACTAGTCGCCTGCGGTTCGTCCCATGTGATCGGTACCGGCAACACGACTACTGGCGGGCATTCGAGCACGGACATTGTTGTGGACGGCGGCACGCAGATTACAATTCATGACTTTGTTTATTCCCCAGCAAATATCGGGGTTGCGGCTGGAGCCACCGTTACCGTTATCAACCAGGATGTCGAGCCGCATTCGGTCACTAGCGAAGCCATGCTGAACGACTACGTCCCCGGTGCGGTCAACGGAGTGCAATTCGACACCGGTGTGCTGGCTGTTGGCGCGAGCGCACAATTCACGATCACGCCGGGCGCAGTTTCCGGTACGGTTGTTCCGTACTATTGCACGGTGCACAAGTTGACGATGATGCAGGGTACACTCAGCGTTCAGTAGTCTCTCGCCCCCGCCTGAGGCAGAGCGGTTGACCCGATGCGTTCCCCGTGAGGTGACCCTACCCCGTTTTCACAGCCAGTTTTCAGCAGGCCTGCAGCCAGTTGCCTGTTGCACCACCGATGCAATGCATCAAATCTCAAGCCAGGTTTGGCACGGAAAATGGCGCTTGTCCGGTTGCGCACATCCTTCAACAATAACTTCGGATGACCGTCTTGCCATTATCGGGTTATGACGGCATGGATACGTTCAGCCTATGTTGGAGCCCTCAGTGTCGTTCTACCCACTTTCCGTGGGAGAAACAGTCGGGGGCAAGTACCGTATCGACGCAGTCATCGGCGAAGGTGGCATGGGAGTCGTGTTTGCGGCAACCCATATCGATTTGCAACGCCCAGTTGCCATAAAAGTGATTCGGCAAGAACTCAGTCAGCAACCGGAGCTGATTGCACGCCTACTGCTGGAGGCGCGGGCGGCGGCTCAAATCAAGAGCGAACACGTGTGTCGGGTGCTCGACGTATCCCGGCTCGATAGCGGCCCTCCCTATGTCGTGATGGAGTACCTGGAAGGAAGGAACCTTGGCGCGATACTTGAGGCCAAAGGGCGGCTCAACGAACGCTTAGCTGTGGACTACGTACTGCAAGCTTGCGAAGCGGTGGCGGAGGCGCACCGCGCGGGTGTGATTCATCGCGATCTCAAACCCGAGAATCTGTTCCTTGCTGAGTTTCCGGATGGTCGTCGGGCAATCAAAGTACTCGACTTTGGGATTTCGAAGATGACCGGACCCATGGTCGAGGCCGCCGGAAGCTCGTTGACCAACCCAACGTCTGCCATGGGCTCACCCCACTTCATGGCGCCTGAACAAATGACCGCGGCCCGAGGTGCCGATGCCCGCGCCGACATCTGGGCATTGGGTACAATCCTACACCAGCTTGTTACGGGCCACCTGGCTTTCGACGGAGATTCACTGCTGGCGGTCTGCGCCGCTGTGCTGCAAGGCGATCCGGTCCCAATCCGCAACTATATGGCAGAGCTATCGCCGGGTTTGGAAGAGGCCATCCTGCGTTGTCTGGTGAAAAACCGTGATCAACGCCTGAGCAGCGTGGCCGAATTGGCCACGCTAATTGCTCCTTTTGGTTCCGCTCAGGCGGCTCAGTCCGCTCTTAGAATTAGCCGCCTGTCGGACAACTCGTACTCCGGTCCAGACGACGGTGAGAACTCGTCGGGCACATTGCTCTCACCCCGACAACTGCCAACGCCGCGCACCCCGGTACAAAGAATTCCGATCGAGACTGCGGCGGCAGTAACCTCTTCGAAACGATCCATTTCAAGAGCTGGGTCAGGGTTTCGTGGGCGTAGTTACGCCTCAATTGGTGGCGTCGTGCTGATACTGGGGTTGGCGGTTGCTGCGGTGATTGTTAGGTCCCAAAGCCCAGTGACAACAAGTGCGTCAAATTCGCACCAGGCCGCGGCGTTGTCTGTGTCAGCCGCCACAGCCGTGAGCGCGGTGATGCCGAAGCCGCTGGTAGCGCAACCTTCCCCAGCCTCCACGGAATTGCAGCCTGCTGCTTCCGCGTCCAGCGCGGCGCAGGCCACTTTGCCTCCTTCTGAGGCTAGCGCTTCACAGAAGCAAGCAGTGAATGTTCCTGTCACGGTGGTGGGCAGATCTCAATCGTTGGTCACGACGGCTCACGCCCCAAGCGTGAAGAGTAAACCCCATACGGCTGTCAACCCCTACAATTCCGACAATTTTGGGGGCCGGCGCTAGCAGAGTCCCCGCTCACTCGATAGAACCATGTACTCCATTCGACTCTCAACACGAAAAACCGCCGCAATTGCGGTTGGCCTATTGCTAGCATGGGTCACGACAGCTGAATTGTCTTTCGCCCAGTCCGCTGGCAACAAGGCTGCTGCCGAGGCCATATTCGAACAAGGAAAGCTGCTCATGCAGTCTGGGGACTACCGTCAGGCCTGTTCCAAGTTTGAGGCGAGTCAGAAACTAGATGAAGGAATCGGTACGCTGCTTTATCTCGCTGATTGCTACGAGAAGGTCGGCCGCACTGCGAGCGCTTGGGCCATCTTCAAGGAAGCCGCTTCACTGGCGGGGGCCCAAAGTCAGGTTACGCGGCAAAAAATGGCGGCGGAGCGGGCCCGTGCACTTGAACCCAGGTTGGTCAAGCTCACCATTGAGGCTGCAGCGGGCAATGAGTCAATCTTGGGATTTGAAGTCAGCAACGACGGCGTGTCGATCCCGTCAGCCCAATACGGAGCGCCCATTCCTGTCGACCCCGGCAGTCATCGAATCCAGGCCAGCGCGCCCGGCAAAAAATCGTATGCGGAAGTAATCACGGTTACCCAAGGGTCCGCGCACACCACAATCCCATTGCTAACGAATCTTGCGGCTGCCGAGAGCAGTACCAATCAGGCCGTGGCGTCTGCAGCCCCGAACAACAATTCCCCCACTGCGGTTGGGTCGCCCGCTGCGTTGCCAATCTCTGAAACGCCAGCTGCCACAAGTAGTCTCGGGGAACGGAACGGTCCGAGCGGTAGCAAGCAACGCGTTGTCTCGTATGCGCTGGGGGGACTTGGCTTGGTAGGCATCGGGATTGGCACTTATTACGGGCTTTCCGCGATTCACGACAATTCACAGTCGAAGAACGATTGCCCCACCAATCCCAACCTATGCACTGACACCGGAGTCAGTCTTCGCAACGATGCGCTAAGCAAAGGAAGAATTTCCAGCGTCGCCTTTGTTGCGGGCGGGGCAGCGCTAGCCGCCGGTGCCGTGCTGTACCTCGCGGTCCCGGGCAGTCGCACAGTGCCGGTCACGGTGCAATCGTCTTTCGCACCGCGAAACGCCCAGCTCAGCATTGGAGGGAACTTCTAGTGCCGAGGCTACAGACATCGGTCAAGAGCGCGATTGCCGGCACCTGGCTGGCCACCCTGGCTTTGGTAGGTGCCTTTGCGTGCGCAAAAGTGGCTGGCATCGAGGAGGCCCAGACCGACCCCAGTCTAACCGCAACGGGAGGTACCAGTTCGCTGTCAGATAGTGGGTCCGCTTGTGACAGTTATTGCAACTTGGTGATGACTGCATGCACGGACAGCAATGCGCAGTACTCCACGCGGGACGTTTGCATGGGCGTGTGCGGGAAGCTGCCCGCGGGAACGCCGCAAGACGTTTTGCAAAATACCGTAGGGTGTCGTGCCAATCAGGCTAGACTGGCGGCTCAAGTGGGTGGCGCCGAGGCGACCGCTAATTGCCTGGCGGCTGGCCCGGGTGGCAATGATGTGTGTGGATCCAATTGCAATGGTTACTGTCAGCTCTTGCTGAACGCCTGCAAATGCCAGATCTTCGACCAAACCTGCCCGGCAGATTTCGCCTACACATTTGTGAGTCTCGATGACTGTATTACGCAGTGCGAGGCTTTGCCGACCGCTGGAAACTACAATGCTTCACAAGTCGGGGGCAACAGCATCAATTGCAGATTGTACCATGTGAGCGCTGCAACCGTAGACCCAACCACCCATTGTCTGCACGCGGTCGGCTCGGCACCCGCCGGACAAACGCCACCGTGCCAATAGGCGAAGTGTTGACCTAAGGATGTGAACTGGAGGTTTCTCGCATATGGCGACTGAGCTGAGTGGAACGTGGGTCTCGGTTTTCGACGTGGCACTGATATCCGCAACCATCCACTTTGGTTGCAGCTCCAGTTCAACCAACCCGTCCAACGCAGCCAATTGTGCGGTACCGGGTGGCCCAGTTTCGGGACCCGTGGATAGCCACTGCGCAGGAACACCTACCGTAGTCGTCGACCCGACGGTATGTCAAGTCCCGATGCAAATGAACATGGATGCTGGCGCAGACATGCCCGAGTTTGGGGACACCATGTACAACGCCGAGGGTGACGACGACGATTGTAAGTATCACGTGCAATGGGCGTCCTCGACCCTCTGTGAAAACGCCAATGTTACGTTCCAAGCGACGCTCACAAGCAAAATAGACGGCTCAGCCGTGGCGGGCGCGACACCTTGGGCGGAGGTGTTCTTGGGGACGGAGGCACGTCCCGCACCCCTCACGAACCAAACGACGAGCGAGCCCTCCGCGGGGCACTACACAATAGGCCCAATCCAATTCGACGCCGCGGGTCAATGGACCACACGTTTTCACTTCTTTCCGAACGCCTGCGATGACCCCGCGTCGCCACACGGGCACGCAGCATTCTACGTGAGCGTGCCGTGACGCAGCAAGGACTCGCCGCAAGGCAGACCATCAGCGTTAGCAGCCGCCGCCCGGGCGGCGAGCGCGGGGTACAGTTCAGCAGGTCGAGATTTCCGCGTTCGCCGCGATGACCACGAGCGCTACGGCGCGGCCGCCAGCGCACCCGGGCGGCGTGGTTCGGCAATCCCCAGCCACTCGGCGCCGACTCGGGCAATTAGTGGAGCGTCGGCGATGTGGCCGCGTTCTTTGAAAGCGTAGCCCATCGCTTCAAGACGCTTTTGCGTTTCGTCGGCGATGCCATGCTGTTCCGCAGTCACCACGTCGGGCAAATGCTGCATGTGGAAACGCGGCACGCTGACGGCCTTGCCGGGATCGAGGCCAAAATCGAGGACGTTCGACAGTTCCTCGAACACGGTAGTGATGATAGTGGGGCCGCCGGCTGCGCCCGCCACGAGCATGACCTTGCCGTCCGGACCCGTGACGATCGTGGGCGACATCGACGAAAGCATCCGCTTGCCCGCCATGATGGCGTTGGCCTCGCCTTGCACCAGGCCAAAGCCGTTCGGCGTGCCGGGAACCGCCGCAAAGTCGTCCATTTCGTTGTTGAGAACGAAACCGGCGCCCTTCACCGTGACGCCCGAGCCATACCACCAATTGAGCGTCGTCGTCAGCGCCACGGCATTGCCGTCCGCGTTGACGACGGAAAAGTGCGTCGTGTGCGGCCCGTTGCCGCTTGGGGTTCCTGCACTCTCGATCTCAGTCGAGGGGGTGGCGCGATCGGGCAAAATCGTAGCGCGTTGTTCGTTGGCCCAGGCCGTGCCAAGCAACTCATCGAGCGGCATCTTGACGAAATCCGGATCGCCGAGTTTGGCATTGCGCGCGGCAAAGGAACGCCGCATGGCTTCGAAGATCGTGTGAAGCGCCGCGGGTGTTTGAAAGCCGAATTGTTTCAACTCAATGCCGTCCAGGATGTGACAGATCATCGCGAGCGTGACTCCGCCCGACGACGGCGGCGGCATGGCTGTTATCTTGACGCCGCGATACGCAAACTCGAGCGGCTGCCGCCACTTTGCCCGGTACCGCCTGAGATCCGCCTGGGTGATGAGGCCGTGATCGCGCTTCATTTGCGCAACCAACGCATTGGCAGTTTCGCCCTGGTAGAAACCTTCGGGGCCTTTTTCTCTGATGCGCTTGAGCGCGCGCGCAAGCTCGGGGTTCTTCCAAGTCGATCCAATTGGGGGCGGCTCGCCTTGCGGCAGAAACAGGGTTGCCGACGTCGGATATTTCCTCAAGCGATCTACGTGGTCGGCGATCGTCTGCCTGAAGGCTTCATCGACGACGAAACCACGCTCTGTGAGTTCAATCGCGGGCGCCAGCAGTTCCGCCCATGTTATTCGCTTGGAGCCAAGCCTCTCATATAGCTCCCAAAGGCCCGCAACACTGCCGGGAACGCCGGAAGCGCGAATCCCGAGGCGGGCGTCATCCGTCGTCTTGCCCATCGAATCCACGTACATGTCGCGCTTCGCTGCCAGGGGCGCCGTCTCGCGAAAGTCGAGCGCGCTCGGCTGCCCGTTGACGAGCGCGACCGCGAAGCCGCCGCCCCCGATATTGCCAGCCGTTGGGTAGGCTGCCGCCAATGCAAAGGCCGTCGCCACGGCCGCGTCCGCGGCATTGCCGCCCGCCATCAGCACGTCGCGCCCCGCCTGTGATGCCAGCGCATTGTCCGTCACGACCATTGCCCGCGTGCCCTTGACGACAACCGGCACTTGATAGGGCCAATTCGGCGGCAGGCTCCACGTAGGCTCGGGCTTTTGCGACGGCGCCGGTACAGCCACTAACGACGCGACGAGCGCCGGTGTCACCGGTTGCGGCACTGGTGGCGCCAGCGGCGCGACGGAGCGCTCGCATCCTACAAGCGACACGAGCAGCGCGACAAGGACGTTGGCTTGGGGTGTCATGCCGACACAAGCCTAGCTCATAATGTCGTGACGGCACGGAATCAACACTCAGCGGAGCAGCTTCGAGATGGAATCGAGTTTCTTCAAGTCCGCCAGATCTTGAGGCCTTCCCGCGGCGCGTTTGGCTTCGATTAGATCGCCGATACCGATGAACCAAACGGGTTCCCCGTCGTAGTCCGCGACAACGCGGTTGGCCCAGCAGCGATCCCATTGCAGACCAGACGGGTGAGTCAATACATCGATTCGATTGGGTACTCGACCCAGCATGAGTACACGCGCCTCATCAAGCAGCGCGCTCGGCTCAAGGCTGTGGCCAAAGCCGAAGTCCGTCAGCGCTAGTAGAAAGGCTTCCAGATTCGTCAACGACGGACCAACCCATACATCAATGTCCTTGGTGGCACGTGGCACCGCGTGAAAGTTGAATGCAACGCCGCCAATGATGAGGTATTCAACTTTCTTCGCGTTCAACGAGGCGAAGAATTCTCTGAAGTCCTGGTTCATAGTCGGGGAAAGACTCCTCGCGCATGTCCTCCCCAATGCGGAGGCGTTCAGCGCCGGTCAGCTCAAGCCACTCGCGCAGGTCCGCCGCTTCGGCACGTTCGTAGGAACGATAGACTCTAATAGTGCGATCCACAACGCCGATTCTAGCAGGTTAGCGACCTGGACGCACGAGACTCATCGACCTTGAGTCAAGTTCTGGACACGTGGCATGGCAAACATGGCTTCAGAGACTGGCAGGAACTCCCGTCGGTCAGTACAAAAATCCGACTTCGTCGATCCAAATGCCGAACGTGTCCGTGTCACCGATAGCGAACGTAACCGAGTAGAGCCGCGACGGATCGAATTTCGACGCCTGGTAGCCCCACGGGTCCTGCGACAGCTTGCTGAACGGTATCGTGTACTGGGTCCATGTGGCTGTCAGCACTAATCGATAGCCGAAGTGGCTCCAACACAGGTTGGCCGTGTCGCTGAGGTTCGTCGAGCACATGGCTCCACGCGGATCCGTGTCGCCGTCAGGCAAATCGACGCGCAGGGGCCCGTCAGTGCCCTCGTCGATCTTCGCCCAAAAACTGAGGCCAGTGTAGAGCGAAGCGTCGTACGGGCTACCGAGCGAGAACCCGAAGTTCGCACCCGCTCCAGAGTCAACCGATGTTTGACCGTAGACGTACACGGCATATTTTCGGCAGACATCTTTCGTGTCGGTCACGAAGAACGGCTTTGAGGGATCAGGGACCATGGTTGCACCGCTCGAATCAATTAGAGAATCAGACCAGGCACCGCGTCGCCCGTTCATTGTGGGAATGACGGCAGTGCCGTCGTCCATGTCATCGATAAGTTCTTCATTGGCTAGCAGGTAGTCAGGGCACGCGCTGGTCCCGCCCGTACTCGATAACCCGCCGGTCGCGGACGAACCACCCGTGGCAGTAGTACCGCCGGTCACCGTGTTGCCACCCATTGCGGAAGCGCCACCCACGGCCGTCAACCCACCGGTTGCGGTCGTACCGCCCACGGGCGTACGGCCTCCAATTCCACCAAACCCTGCGATGGCCGACGTACCACCAAGACCCGTGCCTGGAGTGCCGCCCGTCGGTCTTGCGCCACCGATCGGGGTGCTGCCGCCTGTTGGCCTGTACCCACCGACAATCGGGCTGCCGCCTGTCGGCATGGCGCCACCAGAGGTGCTACCACCCGTAACCTTCGTATAGGTACTGCCCCCGGTAGACTTGGTCCCACCAGTCATGGTCCTACCGCCAGTAGGCATGGCGCCGCCGCTCGCCTTGCCACCGGTCCCCATCCAATAACCGCCGGATGCGCGGTACCCGCCGGAGGCGTAATAGGCGCCACCTGTCGCTGGACTTCCACCAGCCCAAGCATGGCCGCCGGTGGCAGCCGCACCGCCGTTTTGCCCTGCGCCACCTGGTTCAAATTCGAACCCGCCGTAGCTTCCGATGTCGAACTCCGAATCAAGGTCGGTTCGGCCACAGCCTGCGAACGAAGCCGACAGCGCGGCGAGGAGCAATGGGCGACCTGATGAAGTCATGGGCCAAAGGATAGCATGCAAACCAAGCCGGACAGCCAGCGGCTTATTTCCCCTATTTTTCGGGGCTTTACTGACGTAGCTCGCACAGCTCGCCGATGGCCGCTTGGTGTCGTCGCATCCACACCTTGAGCTGGACCGGTCGCGCATTTTCATGCTGCACGGCATCCCAGGTCTCGTCCTGCCAAAAGCCGTTCGGCGCTACCTCGAGCCCGATAAAGCGAATCACCAACCAAACCGTACCCGCGACCAAACGGCTCCCAACGACGCTCGGCGCACAGCTTGTGAATCTATCACGGAGAGCAACGATTCCACTAGCGTCTCTTACCTGCAAACCCAGGCAAATCCAAGGCAACACGGGGGCCAAAAAACTCTATGTGCGTGTGAAAGATTTTCGTGCCAACTGAAGCCTAGCGTCGCAAATCCGGCTAAACGTGAGTGCATGAAGATGCATCCCATGCGATGATTTGCGGTCTGGCAGGGCTGTTCTACAACTCCCCGCCAACGCCGCCGAGAAGTGCCAATGACCACATCGACACTAGTTCGTATTACCGCGTGCCTTTCATCCTTCCTGTCTCTCATCAGCTGTTCGGGGCCAAGTGCATCCACAGTGCCCTGCAACCCGGGCGATCCGGGTTGCGGCACGGGCAGTGGCGGCGGTGCGGGCGGGTCAACCAATGGCACAACGACGGGCGGGGCATCCGCCGGCGGTGGCGCCTCGGGTGCGGGAGGCGTGACGTCTGCAGGCGGGTCCACGGCGAATGGGACCGCAAGCGGCACCGGTGGTGCGTCGTCCGCGACCGGCGGCACCACCGCTACCTCCACTGCAAGCAACACAGGCGGCATTACGAGTGCTGCCGGTGGCAAGACGTCAACCGGTGGCACGAGCCCAACGGGCGGCTCGGCGAGTCCTGCCGGTGGCAATACGTCAACCGGTGGCACGAGCCCAACGGGCGGCTCGGCGAGTCCTGCCGGTGGCAAGACGTCAACCGGCGGTACGACGAGCGCAATGGGTGGCTCGTCGAGTGCTGCTGGTGGCAAGACGTCAACCGGTGGTACGACGAGCGCAACGGGTGGCGTGAACGCGACCGGTGGCGCAAGCACAACGGGCTGTTCCGCCACCGATCAGGGTGGCGTGGCTCTGGCGAAAGCCGGCGACTCGACCAGCGCCAGCGACGGCTATCTCAATCTTTGCAGCGTGCGCCTCATCAATAACAATTGGGGGTCTGTGGCGGTGCAACAGGCAGGCACCAGCTGCAGTGATCCCATGACCGTCAAAGTCAATTCGGACCACTCGCTAGGTTGGACCTTCAATCGTCCCAACTGCGGCGACGGTGACACCCATCCCGATTTTCCGGAACTCGAATTTGGAGTTGCGCCTTTTGGTTCCGGCAGCTCGTTATTGACCTCACCGGCTTTTTCGACCACCACGCTATTGCCGATGCAGGTCAAGAACATCACGAGCGCCAGTGTCACGATCAACAATCTTAACGTCGCTCTGCAGAATTCGAGCAACTGGAACTTGGGCGTCGAGTTCTGGTTGAGTAAGAACAATTCCGCTACGAGCTCCGATGGCGGAGTCTACGCTGAGGTGATGGCAGTCTTGGGCTGGGGCGCCAATTTTTGGGTTTGTACAACCGGGGTGAGCGGCAATGTCAATTCAGGGGGCAAGTCGTACAACCTCTGTCACCAGAGCGACACCTGGAACTCGCCCAAAACTCCTACTTGGCGCTTCTTCCAATTCGAGCTCAGCGGCGGGTCGCCCAGCTTTAGCGGAACCGTCGATATCAAAGCCTTCCTCGATTGGTTCTTCAGCAGCAGCTATGTATCGGGGGCCTCGAAAGACCTCTGGCTCACGCGCATCGAGGTCGGGACTGAAATCGGCGATAACACGTCCGGGAGCTGCACCATCGGCAACATCTCGTTCAACGTCAACGGCACGTCTCAGGCCCCCGCGTTCGCGAACTAACAGCACTGAACCTCAGGACATTCCGGACTTTTTCGGGGCTTTACTGATGTAGCTCGCACAACTCGCCGATGGGTGCTTGGTGTCGTCGCATCCATACCTTGAGCTGGACCGGTCGCACTTCACGCGGGTTCTCGAATGGCCACCTGCGCGGCGTGTTGCCGCTGTAGCCGTTGATGGTCGGAACCTTCGATAGCAGCGATGCCCACATGGCGTCCAATTGGACCTTGTAGGGCTCGTCGGTCCCAGTCAGAAAGAACGTGTCGCATTGCTTCGACGCAAGCTGCAACTTGATTCGGTCAATCCTTGCGGCGTGATCCCGCGCAGAGAAATGATAGCTCGCCGCGCCGGAGTTCTCCAAGACGACCAACGCCGCAAATAGAGCGGCAACGACGAACCCCAGCCTTCTCTGTAGCCCTGTCACGGCCCAGGCGGCTGCCGCGCCCAGCGGCAGCAGCTGGAGCATCACGATCCTCGAGACCGCTCGAATCCCTCCCGCACCCGGAATTACGCGATGCAGCGTGCCCCACAGGGAACCGTTGACAAACAAGGTCGCCGTTACAGTGGTCAGCCAGATAGCGACAAGGACCCAGTGCCACCAATGGGCCGTACGCGACGCCCGAAGCAGAGCAGCCAGCAGCATGACCATGCAAGCCATCACAAGGAAACCGGCGAACATGACGTGCTCATGAGCGACGGGCAGGCCCTGTTTCATCTTGAGCATCATCGAATGGTAGAGCAATGTGTAATCAGCTGGCAGAAAGTACGAAGCCACACGGGGCAACATGGGCAGCATCTCGCCGTATTTGCGCCGGCCAACTTCCGCCTGGGCGTTAGCATAGTGAATCGTCATCGGAAGCAGTGCCGCCACCCCAAGCAGCGCAGCGCCGATCACGTGCAGCCAGAGCCGCTTGAAGCCACCCCACAATGCGCCCCGAAATTTGCGCGACGCAGCGGCTAAGAAAGCGGTCACCATGGCGCCTATTGCGAGCGCCAGTGCCAAGAACCACCCCACGTACACCGCCGCATAGAGTTGTAGGACAGCGCAAGCAACGGCTCCCCACACAGTCCACGCGCGCAGGCTTCGCATTTTGAGCAAGCACAAGAAACAAAGCGGCGTAAAGAATTGGGGGAAGAGCTGCAGATGATTCAGCTGTTCGCCGCGCGGCATGGCGAACGCAAACACGAAGCCGCCAACCGCAGCGCCTAACCGTGACACCTGCGCTTCACGCAGCAGCAGGGCCATCGAGACGAAATTGGCAACCGAAAGAACCACGACCCAAGCATTGAATGCCGCCATCTCTCCGAGCCCAACTGCCCTTGCGGCAATGTACAGCGGCAAGGTCCCTAGCAGGTTGTCGGAGTACGCTAGGACGTTCTTGTGCGGGTGAAATGCCCAGTTTGGCGTCCAAAAAACCCGGTGCCACGCGTCACCGCGTAAGAAGCGAAAGCCATGCTCCAAAACGATGGCATTGAACCGGCTGTCGCCCAAGTCGCCGGGCACGGCATCGAACCGAGTCGAGACAAGTTGACCAAAAAAGAACCACAACCCAGACAGGAAGATGAGCGCGACAATTGCGAGCTCCAAGCGGCGCGTCCATTGAGTGTGCACCAACGCTCAGTAGCCTTTCCGCACGCCCGTCGTCAAGGGCAGTTGGCGACCTCCAGGCACCAAGCTCGCTGCATTTGAGACAACTCTTCAAGTCGCCGTGTTTGGGGCTGGGGCCCCGAACACCAGCGCAATCAAAAATATCCCGGATCGGTGTCGGAGAACGGCGCGTACCCGGCAGGCCAGGACGAACTTCGGCAGCCCGCCTCCTACCTGACGACACTCGAAAAATGCGGGTCGTCGAATGCAAGGTATAGATCACGTTCGGCGACGTCCAGTTTGCGCGAGCCATCGACACGGACTTTGATGTGATGCTCCCCAGGTGGCACGTCAAACCCTTCGGACAACTCGTGCGAACGTTGGCCTATGAGCATTTCCCGATTGAACAGGTCACTTTCGAACTGCACCCGCGCCGGCGCATTGGCGGCATGAAGCTTTGCTTCCAAGACCACGTGCACCGCGCGACTCGAAGAATTTTTGATGACGAAGCGACACTTGGACTGACACCAGACCCGGGGCACGCCTGCCTCGGATTCCGGCGGGTAGAACCCATCGAGCCAGCCAAGAAACAGCGGCGAGAGCAAATCGGCGGCGCGGCACTCGAATTCCTTGTCGCCGGCCGCGGCCCGCAGCGCCTTGGCGCGCGCCCCAAGTGAATAGAAAGCCGCCGCGCTCCGCGGGTCAGCAATTGTCGGCTTGCCCAACACGGTCTTGAGCGAACCCTCCAGTTGTTCCGCGCGGTCCGGGTAGCCGAGACGTGCCACGTAAATTCCCGAGAAGCCGGCGTAGGCAAGATTGTTCAACCAATTGTTCGACAGGCATGGCCGCAAGCTTCGTGTTCCACTCGGCGCCGCTTGTGCCTCTTTGCGCCCCGTAACTCCAGCGCAGGGAACCGGAGTGCAGGTAGGGCAATAGCTCCGCGTTGTCTTCCAGCTTTTCGACCGTGCCCAACTGTGGGAATGCGAGATTCGGCAATTGGAAGATTCGGCTGTTTGCGGGCACGCTGGCTTCGATGGCTTTGACGAAATGCGCCCGCTGAGCGTACTGCCATCTCAAAGCGTCGTAGTCAATGGCGGCGCCAGACTCGTCGACCAAGCCCAGACATAGAAGAGAAGCGAGCGCGACGCCCATGACGAACCGGCGCCGTGCCGTCGTGACCCAGCGAGCAGCGGCCTTCTCTGCCAACAACGCCAGGGCAAGTAGTGAAAAGAATGCAATATAGACGCTGAGGCGGTGGTACTGGTAAAAACTTGCCGGCCCCAAGAATGCAATGAGCGACGAGAAGCCCCCCACGGTACCGAGCAGCAGCACCGCAAGGTTGAGAACGCTCAATGAACGAATGCGTTTGTCGCGCGGCTCACCGCGCATCAATGTGTAGAGCAAGACCAAGAAACCCGCTGCGCCGATAATGCCCAAGTAGGCAGTCCGGTTCTCCGTGACGCAGGGAGCTACCTTGGCGTACCCATCGGATAGGCGCTGCAAAGCGGGCAACCGATGCCCCGTGCCAGGAAGCAGCAGCTGCACGATCTTCAGGCCGTAGGATTCCGCCGCTTCTGGACCCAAGTGTTGCACCGCGGGTTGCCCATGCCGCCATTGGTGCAAGATACTCGGGAGTAAGTTTGCCCCCAGTGCCGCGGCAACCAAGAAAATCATCAACGCGCCGCGAATGGCAGGCAATTTGGAGCGATGCAACAGCGCAGCAAAACCGGCTGCAACGGCCAAGATGAAGCCCGAAAAGACCGGGAAGTACACGCTTCCGGTGAGGCCCATCAGCAGGCATACTCCACCGATGACCAGGGACTTTCTGTCGCGCCGCCACTTTGAACCCGTGGCATGGTGGGTGACGAACAGCGGCGCGTTCTCGAACAGCAACAGAGCCAACAGCGTCGCGATGGGCACCGTGAAGTACCCGACAGCAACCAGCACATCAGCGCCAAGCTGTGCGTGGTGAAAGCTTATGAACGCATAAAGCAGGCTTGCAACGAGCGCCACCGAGTCGCGAATGCCGAGCCGCCGCATTACGAACAGCGATGTCACAGTCACCAGCGGAAAGCTCGCGATGGCGATTAGGTTTCTTATGAGGATGTGATCCTTGGTAAAGCCGGCCATCAGATTCGCAACAGCGAGAACAAGCAAGTCGGCATGCGGGCAGTCGCGCAGGTTCATGCCAAGAGGCGCCCCAAGCATCTTGTTGTCGAGGACCCAAGCATTGTCCACCAACCCCTTGAAGACGACGGCTTGGGTGAGTAACGCTTCGCCGCGGAGCGGCGCGAGTGGAAAGCGCAGATCGACTCGCCAATACCCGCACACGATCCAGACACAGAGCACCGACAGGATGCACGCCGCGCCGTAGGCTAATGGGACTCTATCCCAACCGGTGAGGCCATGCTGATCTTGGCTATGCCGTTTTAACGTGAGAGGTCAACGGCCCCTACGAAAGTTCTTCATTGGCGGCCCACGCATTCATTCCGGTTTTTCTCATCGTGTGGTGTTCTGGGTCCCGACCCGGAACACGGCGTTCCCAGAACTTGACTTAAGATGAATGAGTTCTTCGGCTCAAGTTCGACTAACTGGACTCGCTCCTGAGAACTTGACTCAAAGTTTTTCGCCTTGAGGGCCATTACCGCTCGTGCTCCTCGGCGCGTTCGTGCTCGATGCGGTACAGGCCGAGCAGTGCCCAGGCCTGCGATTCGGAGTTGGTTTCGCCTGCCTTGTGACAGGTCAGAATCTCGTAGAGGTTGCCTCGCGCGTGTGCGGCGCGTGCGATGTAGTCAACGGCGCGCCGTTGCAGATCTCGGATCAGACGCCATTCAGCGTCAGATAGTTGCACTAGCCGCTTCTCGGCGAGCACTTCGAGCCCCTCCAGTGAGCGCAGCAGCAACCCGGCTTTGAATACCCAATAGTAGGAGTCCCCCTGTTTGCCATTAGCGTGCTGACGAAAGTATACGTCCTGTCCGGTGTCGGCGTCTGGGTTGATCGCGTAGCTATTGAGGCCGCGTCGCGCTGCTTCGGCATACGCGTGATTGGCAGTGGCAGCAGCCGCACGCGCCAGCGCGATCATGGCCGATGCATGACAGTCTAGGAAAAGACTGTGATGGATGCAGAAGAAGCTGTCTTTGAGGGGCCCATCCTTGATGCGAAGCTCCAATAATACATCCGCCATCCGCCGCAGCAGGTTCAAGTAACGGGCATCGCCCGTTGCCGCGTACATGGTGTCGAGCGCAAGGATCACAAATGCGTGACCACGCGTGAAAACGTAAGGGTAGTCTCCTCCGATTCTGATGGGGTATTTCGCTACGTACTCGTCCAGAATTGCATCGAACCAGGCGCGCGTCTCGGGATTGTAGACAAAGGGATGCTGGTCGGGCCTGCCGGCGAGGCGCCGTTTGTCGGCCGCATACGCGGAAGCAACCCCATTGAGCTCCGCTCCGATGTCATAGGAAATGCTCAGATCCAGCCCAGGAAAGTCGTCCAAGTGGGCAAAGATGTCGTCGTAGCGGCCCATGCTGTTGTAGAGCCCGCCGGCAAGCAGGACTTTCTTCTCCGCCACCGAAACCGTCTGCTCGGGGTTCACAGTGCCGAGCGCGTATCTTGCGCATACGTGGCGGAAGTGTCCGGATTGTTCATCGTTCGACGTAATACTTCGCAAGCGATCCGGCGAGTCTAGGATTGTATTGATGGCGTAGGCAAAGCCCAAGTCGCCGTTTTGAATCAATGCCCACCATTGGACTGGACCTTCCCGCAACCCATGAGTCTTCGGCCCATTTTCGGCACTGACGGTGACGGGCGGCGCCGAGTCAAGGTAGCCGAAGAATTTCGAGAACCGTACGTCTGACAGTTTGTCGAGTTGATCCAACGAAGTGGTCACTTCGACGTCCGCCAGAGTCACGTTCTTCGCCGCCCGAACCGTGACCGTCAACCCCACGTAGGGCTTGTTGGCTTCGATTCTATACGCGTACGTCACTTGTCCGACAACTGCCGAATCCGCCTTTAGGTCGGTGGTGAGACTGAGTGTCGTTGCATGCTCTTCCTTTTGAATCGCCGTCACGATGTCATGTCTTACGTCCGTCGTATAGACTCTTCCCTTTTGCGAGAACCTTACGTAGTCAGCGCTGTAGCTTACGGCATCGAGCGTTCGGTCATCATGAAACCGGTAGCCGTGGCGTATCTCGGCCTGCTTTAGATTACCGTGGAAGTTCATCAAGCCTGTCGCAACGCGGAAGTCTTCTGGCTTGTCTGATTTGACCTCCAGCCGTTCGTCAGCGCGGCGCCTGAACACGAACGGCGGCGGCGAATTCGCGATGATGAATCTCACGAGGGAAGCGGCGGGGCTGGTGAGGTCTGGGAAAATGGGCGCCAGCGTTAGCGCTTCTAGCGACTTGGCGTTGTCATCGGTCCAGTACCAGCTGTCTCCTTGAATGGGTTTTTCTGTTTCAGACAATGCGGCGAGTTTGCTGCCAGCGACATTCTCGTGAAACAGGGCTTTTAGGATCAGAGGCGCGTATCTTCTAATGTCAACGTTGAGCAAGCTCAAAGAAGTCGTTCGCAAGCAGTCGCCTGTTGCGACAAGAGCCAATGCTGTAGAGATTGCTAACGGGACTCCCTCCCAGCCAGTAAAGCCGTGCTTGGCTTGGCTTCGTCGTGCCGACCTCAAAGGTCGATGGCCCCTGCGTTGGGTTCTCATTTTTCGCATTAGGGCCGCCAATAGGACCCGGCCCATTAGTTGGGCCAGCCTATCACGAAGGTCCTACTTTGCCTTGACCAAATGCGGCACGCCCGCCGGATCCAACTCCACGGGGTATTTGTCCAGCGTTGGACGTGGAGTTTGACCGAAGGTGAGACGCACGATCCAGCCGGTGAACACGGGCGGGTCGTCGGGATAGTAGTCGAACACGAAATTGCCCAAGCTATAGACGATGGGACGATCTTTGTACCAGTCGATTGTCTGCGTCACGTGAGGATGGCTGCCGATAATGGCATCGGCGCCCGCATCAATGAGTCGACGCGCCAGCACTTGCTGCTGCTTGGTTGGCTTCGGCTCAAACTCAACACCCCAATGCAAGAAAAGAATGATCCTGTCAACGTGCTGCTGGCGTACCTTGTGGATGTCCTCAAGGGCAGCTTCCTCCGTCAACCAAGCAACCCCGGGTTCGGTCGCCGTCGCGGCGAACGATTGCGGCGGGTACTCGTTGTAACCAAGCAGCGCAATCCGCTGCCCGTTTCGAGTGATAACGAGCGGGTCACGTGCTTGTCGAATCGTAAAACCGCCGCCGAACCACGGCAGTTGTGCGTCGCGCAAGAGCGCAAGCTCGCCGGCAAACCCCTGTTTGCCCCAGTCCCCCGAGTGATTGTTGGCCAACGACACGGCGGAAAAGTGCTTCTTTAGTACCGCTAGTGCCGATACCGGCCCTTTGAAGGTGTATGGCTTCTCGACAGCGGACCCCTGATCGGTAATGGAGCACTCGAGGTTACCAATGGCAAGGTCGGAATCCGCGAGAATCGATGCGACGCCAGCGAATGGATCTCCGTCATTCGTGACTATGTGACCAGGCCCACCGTCGAGCATGATGTCACCGACGAAGGCGATGCGAACCGGTGGCTCCGCCGCGTGGCTGCGCTTGACAACTGCAGCAAGCAAAACGACCGCTGCTAGACAACTGAAAAAGTTGATACGATTGCCAAGCATGACTGGGAAGCTGCCTCGTTTGAAGGCTGTCTATCAGCTACTGGTGAGTCACGCCAGCGCCAAATACTTCCGCAGAAAGTAACTGAACGCGACCGGCACGAGCGCCTCATGGGCCTTTTCACCTTGGCCTGTGTCGACAACGAATGCTTGCGTCGTTGCGGCGTCGTTGGTCGCGCAGCGAAACGCAAGTTTACGCAGCGGCGCATCGGGCAAAAATGGGGGGCACGCTGCCGCGAAAAGCCCAAGGTTCGAGTAGACTTTGCCGAAATCGAAGTCTGCCTCGTACTCGACCGGTTGACGAGGACTAAAACCCGCTGTCTCGACACTGTGCATGATAAGCGTCGGGACGCGCATCTTCGCCAAGGTGCGCACTTCTTGCATGAAGCCTGGACCGACGCACGTGTCGAAGAAACCGACCGCACGCGGCGAGGCATCGGACACTCGATTCAGGCCGCCCCCGCCGCAACCTGCGGCACCTGAATGCCCCACAAAATAAGTACCTTCAGCGGTGACCCCGTTGCGTGAAAGAACCTCGGCTACTTCTTTCATGAACGCCGCAAGTTGAAAACTTGGCCAGTTTTGCCCTTCGAATCGAAATACAGGCGTGACCAACACGAAAGGGCTGACCGTGTGCGTCTCAATCAATTGCCGAGCCACTTGCGCCACGACCTTTGGAAAAGCGTAGTTGCGCGGCAATTGTCCACGACGCGGTTGGCCATGCAAGGCTACGACCACCGGATACGCGCCGCCTTGCCGTACCCCAGGCATCAATATCACGCGGTGTTGATCGCGAGGATCTTGCATCGCGTACTCGCCTGTTTTGGCGGCCGCGGGCTTCCATGCAAAGTAGATAGGCGGCGCGGGGTCGCTCGACGCGATCGAGGGGCTTGCCGCAGCGTCAACGCCGCCAGTTGGCTCGGCCGCACTCGCCTCCACAGGAGTCTTGTACACCGGTCGATTCGATCGAGAGCAACCGGCTAGACTCAGCGCACACGCCAGGCAAGCTGCCAAAGTGTGGTCTCGCTGACAAATCCCCTCATGTTCGAGCATCAACTCAGCCCGTTTCCGTCAGCGGGCAAGGGACCCGCTGAGATGGTCTCGCCTTGGGTTCGCCATCACAGGCGCTGCGTACCGCAAAAGGGTCATCGGGTCGATTGTTGAATCGTGGGCCGGCGCTAACCGACGGGCTGCGTGCCGCTGTAGCAAAGAACGCGGTGACTCAGTACTTTGCCGCACTCAGCGTGACGGCAAATTCACAGTCGTTTTTCGATTCAATTGCTTATTCAGAGCGAAACGGACAGTCGCCACTGCACGTAGGTCCTGCTGCACCCGCTGGGATCATCACTGGATGACTTACACATTGAACCGGATGAGGGACACACCGCATTCAGCAAGCCGCGGGAGTTTCCTGGTGGTTCGCGCGTCGCTATTTCTGTTGACGTTGTTGCTCGCGCTGACCCAATCGTCCCAAGCGCATGCTTATTCTTGGATGATACGGCACGGGTACACGGGTTGCATCACGTGCCACGCCGATCCGTCGGGCGCGGGGCTGCTGACCGCATACGGCCGCGCGCAGAGTGATTTGCTGCTTCGCACGCAGTACACCAAAAGCACCGATGAGCCTGCGAAATCATCGGGCACGGCCTTTGGCCTGATTTCGCCCCCGGACACGCTGCTGCTAGGCGGTCAATTTCGCGCGCTCGATATGTACCTCAAACCGAGCGGGCAGGCCTGGAACCGAACTCTGGTTCTTATGCAAGCAGACCTGGCGGGTCAGCTTTCGTTTGGCGCGCTGCGCTTCAACGGGTCGTTGGGGTACGTTCAGAGTAGCGCGTCACGTGCTTCGGTGGCGGGCAACCTGGTGTCGCGCGAGCATTGGGTGGGCTACGGCTTCGACGACGACGCGTACCTTGTCCGTGCTGGCAGAATCAATTTGCCTTACGGTCTGCGCATCATCGAGCACACGATGTTCGTGCGCGCCGCCACCCGCACCGACCTCAACGACACGCAACAGCACGGGGTTGCGTTTGCGTATTCGGGGCCGCTTGTGCGCGCGGAAATCATGGGCATCTTGGGCAACTACCAGATTAGCCCCGATGCGTACCGCGAACGCGGCTACAGTGGTTACGTCGAGATAGCACCCGCCGAGCGCGTCGCCGTCGGGCTGAGTAGCCTTGTGACCCACGCCAAGACGGACATCTACCTCCAAACCGCCGACACGCGCCAAGCGCATGGCGTGTTTGCGCGCGTGGCGCCTTGGCCCGTGCTCGTGCTCATGGCCGAGGCGGATCTCGTGGTGCAGTCGCCCCGGGGCATTCCCAATAGGGTTGGTTATGCGTCATTGCTTCAGGCTGACGTCGAACCCATTCAGGGCGTCCATTTGA
The DNA here is from genome assembly GCA_963811985.1 of uncultured delta proteobacterium. Classification (GTDB taxonomy): domain Bacteria; phylum Myxococcota_A; class Polyangia; order Polyangiales; family Polyangiaceae; genus FEN-1139. The sequence goes on along the minus strand of CAWEUH010000016.1, from coordinate 423,034 downwards.
TTGGCGCGGCCGAGTCCTTCAAACAACAGGCGGGCTTTGACACCTCGTGGGCCCTTTGGGCGGGCACGGGTTGGTTCTTTGCGCCGCACGCCGATGCGCGCCTCGATTTCATGCGGCGCAGCGATGTCGTCGGCAACTATGATTTCACCTCGACAGCCGTATTGGCACAAATGCATGTGTTCCTATGAAGCAAGCCCATCGAACTCTGGTTCTGGTTGTTGCGCTTGGCTGCTTGAGCCTGACGCTGGCGCATCCTGCAATGGCGACAAGCCGCTTCCCCTCCACCATTTATTACCACTTGTATTCATCGTACACGGTAAAGCCCTATCAGCCGCCCTGCAGTCTGTGCCACTTGCGCGGCAGCACCGGCCCTGGCACAGCTGAGACCCCCTTTGCCCTTTCGATGAAAGCGCGCGGTCTCGTGCCGCAGGACAACACGGCTCTCATCAACGCCTTGGATGCGATGTCGCGCGATCAGGTGGACAGTGACGGCGACGGTATCCCGGACATTCAAGAGATTGAAGAGGACACGGATCCGAACACGCCTGCCGACGTGAGCCTCACCGGGCAACCGGGGCCCAACGCGGGCTGCGGCGGCGGCCAGAAAGAGAATTCCAGTGGTCGCGCGCCACCGGCTTCGTCGGCCCTCGGCGTACTCGGGACGCTGCTCATCGCCGTGCTGCGGCGCCGTAAGCATTCGGGCTGATGCGTGCAAAGGTTTTCGTAGTGTCGTGACGGCACGGAACCGGCGGTTTCATCGGCTCGCGTTGCGTTGCTAACGTGGAGGTGGGAGTGGACCACTTGGCGGCAAGCGCACGTTACTAAGCCGCCACGACAGGCCATCGCGCGTCAGGACGATGGCAATCTGACTGCCCGTCGCTGCCGCAAACGTTACGGTGAACGTGCTCAGCGACTCGAACGAACGCTGGGCATTTTCGATGCGCTGTTGCAACGTCACGCCCGGGCTATCCGTCGAATTGTTCGTCCACAATGCGGCGCCCAAGAGCAGCCCGTTGAGCCCCGCGGGCGTCACCAGCGAGTCCACCGCAGCCTCGGTGACTGACGTGGCAAACCCGCCCATGAGCCGCGACACAATCGGGTTCTGGAACGCGGCGTTGGCACTTTGATTGGCCCGCGCATTGATTTGCTGCTTCAGGTTCTCTCGAAGCGTCGCAAAATCGACGTAATTCGCCAGAGCCTGCGTGTCCCCTGCTGCAATTGCCTTTTGCAGCCCATTGAGCGTGAGATAGGGGCCCGCCACAACGTATGCGCCCAAACCGAGCACCGCAACCAACACGAGGCCAAGCAACAAAGCCGTTGCGCAGCCGCAGCCAGATTTCGAGGAAGGTTTCACATTCGACGGCGGCGCGGGCGCCGTTGCACCCATCGGGACGGTATCGGGAGGCACGCGCTACTGTAGCCGCATCGCGCGCAAACGCACGTGGCATTAATGAAACTTTGGCGTCAACCAAGCCTGTTTTGGTCACATTATTGGGTTTGTTGTGACGGCACGATGCCCCGCGCTTACTCGAGGTTTTCGCCAAGTCGTTCGAACAGACTTCTTAGAAAGTGAATATCCGGCGCATCTTTGTCGCGATAAGAATGCTGCTTCATTTTCCAGAGCAGGCGCGGGGACGCGAAAGGGATGGCCGTGCCGTTGACTTCGACCAACGCAATGTCAGAAGCAGCCGCGGCGTAATTCATGCCGCTCGCCGATGCCATGAGATCGACGACAATCTCATCAGCAACGCGGACGACCGTGTATTTTGCCACTTCACCGGGAGTGAGTTCGCGCACGGCCTTGTCCGGCAAGTGCGCGAGTGCTTCATACACTTTCATCTCGTTGCTTGGCTCGGCGTCGATTAAGAGGTCGATGTCCATCGTACGACGATCGTAACCTGCGGCGCGCATTGCAAAACCACCGATAACGATGTAGCGTGCCCCCTCGGCATTCAGATGCCGGCATAGATTGACGAGATCTTCAAGGGAAGGTTCGCGGGATTCCAGCGGTTCTGGCATGGTTTCAGGTGCGTGCGGACGTGCGGTGGTTTAGGTCCCCCGACGGCGCGTGAGCATTTGCCATAACCATTCGTCCGCTGCTTCGTGGCTCGTGAAGCGGTAGACACCCTTGGGAACAAACGGTGTTGGAAATGCGCGTCGCCAGGCGATGGCACGCGCCTTTGTGTCGTCCAGGCTTAGCGGCGAGGGCGGCCGCCTACGACCCACGACACGTTGGGCCCCGAGCTTGCCTGAACTATCTTGCATGATGGCCTAGTTGTATCATCGATAGCGTCGCGGCGGGTGCAGGCGCGTTTCCGCGCCGTCATGCCAAAATATGTCAGAGCCAAACGGCCGATTTGCGGCCCATGGACTGGCGGGACTGCCTAAATACTGATATAGTGTTCAGTGTCATGGTTAGCCCAGCGGACTTGCTCGAAAGTTTTCCTGCCTCCCTCCGCGGGCAGGCCCGTCTGGGTTTAGCCAATATTTCTGCGCAGTTGCCTATGGGGCTGGCGCTGGGTTGGCCGGCGCTCGAGGCGTGTTTGCCAGACAGGGGCCTCGCGCGCGGACACGTGGTTCAGCTAGCGGCTCTGCACCCCGGCGCGCTAACGACAACGCTCGCGCTCAAGGCCTGTGCGCAGGTGCAGCAACAGGGCCAAGCGCTCGGCACGGACGCGCCCTGGTGCGCCTTCATTGATGCATCGCGGTCACTGCATGCACCGGGCGTCGCAGAGTTCGGGTTGCGGCTTGATCGGTTGTTGGTCGTCAATCCAGAACCGCAGGCGCTTGCGAGTGTGGCGCTGCGCGTCGTGCGCTCGTCTGTGTTCGCCGTCGTGGTGATCGATGCCATAGCCGGATTGGGCGCAAGCTCCGCGCGCTCGTTCAACACCTGGGTGCGCGCAGTGCGGCAGATGGCGCTCTCGCTCGAAGGGCAACGCACGGTGGTGCTTTTATTGACGGACGCCAGCAACCAAGCGCCGCTACAACTGCCGGTAGCACAACGTATCGAGCTAAGACGCAGTCACCTCAATCAACTAGAACTACGCGTCGCCAAAGATCGTTGGGGCAGAATCACGGCTTGGCGCCGAGTGCCGCTCGGCCCCTTGATGCCCGTGCACGAAGAACGTCAATTTTCCGAGTTGACTCCGTCAGCATTCGCCGAACAGGTAAAATATGCGATCTGATCGGTTTGTCAGCGGTCCCCGCTGGGGGATTTTCGCCCTAATCCCTGCCAGGGACTTTGTTCTCCCCACCCTAAATCCCTCCCCGCTGGGGAGGGACTTCTCCCCCCCAAATCCCCCCCGCTGGGGCTCAGCACTGGTTCCATCGCACTTTGTGATTCCATGTAGGTGAATTTTTTGGACCGACAACTCGTCGGTTTGCGCATGCAGCAATTCAAAGGCGAGCAGGCGGCGTGGGCTCAGGATCAGTTCGGACAGGTTCGTGTGGGAGATAGTCGGCGGACGACCCGGCTCGTCGCGATGGCGACTCGAGCGGCTCAGTCGCCTTCAGGCAAGGTTTCTGACGTGTTTTGTCGGGATAAGGAACGGCAGGGTGCCTACGACTTGCTCGAAAGCGGTCAGGTGGATCCCGCGGCGTTGGTCGTGGCGCAAGCAGAGGCAACGGCTCGACAGTGCGCCAATGAGCCGTTCGTGTTCGTGCCGATTGATGGCTCTAGTGTGACACTGGCTGACCGTACTGCGGGCAAAGACTTCGGTACTGTGGGGACTCTCAGCGGCGGCAACCGCGGGTTGAAGGTAATCAGCGCACTGGGGATTAGCCCCAAAGGGATGCCGCTGGGTCTGTTCACGCAAGTGTGGTGGGCTCGCACGCAGGCCAGGAGACAAAGTAGAAAGCAGAAGCGTAAACGCAACCTCAACCGCGACGTCCAAGACAAGGAGACACGATACTGGTTGCAAGCAATCCAAGACAGCTGCGCCCGCGCAAAGGCAACGAGTGCGAAGCTCTGGTTGCAGCTCGACCGTGAAGCTGACAACAAGCATATCCTGCTGGAACTTGCCAACTGCGGACAACAATTCACGGTCCGTGGGTCGTGGGACCGATTGATTGCCGCAACCGGCAACGATAAGCAGTACTTGCGACAATGGCTGGACCGAGAGGCACCCGGAGGCGAATATCGGCTCGAAATTAGCGCTGCACCCAAGCGAACTGCGCGCTTGGCGCGCATCGTGGTGCGTTGGGCCTGTGTGACACTGCGACTGCGCAATGTGCCACGTTATGGTGAATGCTGGCTCGACGTTACTGTCGTATGGGCACGCGAAGAGGGTACATGTCCAGCGGGTGAGAAGCCTGTGGACTGGCTACTGCTGACGAACGCTCCGGTGGGGAATTTCCAGCAGGCGCAATCTGTCATTCATGGCTACACGCAACGCTGGCGGATCGAAGAATTCCACAGAACCTGGAAGACCGGCAGCTGCAACGTGGAGCAGACACAGCTAAGAAGTCAGCAGGCAGTGCGCATTTGGGCTACTCTACTTGCTGCCGTGGCCGTACGCATCGAACGTCTAAAGATCCTGGCGCGAACTGAACCCCAACAACCAGCGGACATTGAGCTGACACGCCACGAGATCAGAGCACTCATTGTGCTCAAACGTCAGCAGAAAAAACGAACTGAAGTCATTACTGACGCCATGCCCACAATCGGGCAGGCCACGTTGTGGATAGCTGAACTAGGCGGCTACACTGGCAAATCATCCGGCGGACCACCGGGTTCCATCACGATCCGCAGGGGGCTAGACAGGCTGCTACCCGCTGCCCAGCTGCTCCAGGCCCTAGAAGACCAGGAAAGATCAGACCAATGCTGAGCCGCTGGGGGGGATATCTAGTCGAGATACATCGAGTTAAACATTTGAGCTCGTTCATCGGCTCACCCACCCCAACCCCGCCCTCAAGGGCGGGGTATCTCGGCGCGATTTCTTCACGTTACATATTTGAGCTCAAACGAGAAGAGCGGCTCACGCGGAGACATGCGCCGCAACTCTTCTCGATTGAGCCTAACCATAGCCAAACGACTCAACTCTTCTCGATTGAGCTCAAATATGTAACTCACAGTATCCCAACTAGATATCCCCCCAAGGATGGGATTAGGGGGGTTGAAGTCCCGCCCAGCGGGCGGGATTTAGGGTGGGAGAAAAAGTCCCTCGAAGGGATTAGGGCGAAAAAATCCCCAACGGGGATTAAAAAAGAAAAAAATAGCCTTCGGCAAGTAGCGCCAACAATCAGTTTTCGGGGCTACCGGGCATGCAATGAGATCCAATGAACTCTCGTCGAATCGCCGCGATCTATTTGCCACAATTGCCATGTGAACTGGCAGCCGTCGCCAAACGCCCTGACTCAAAAGTCACTTTATCTCAAGTAACCTTCGGCGTCGTCCTCGTCGGGCCGAACGCCATCGTTGACCCCAATCAACGCTTGACGTCCGTCAGCGAATCAGCGCGCCGCTTTGGGATTTTCGAAGGCCAAACGCTGGAAGAAGCTCGCGCCATTCACGCCGCCTTCGTCGTGCGCGAACTACCCCATTCGCAACTCACCATCGGCCTTGAGCGCGTCATCGACAACCTACGCGATTTCGATCTGACGATTGGCTGCGAGCCACCGAATACAATCTGGATGGACATCACGGGCACCGCGCACCTGCTCGGCGGTGAAGAAACACTCGCGCGCGAATTGGTGCAACGGGCAAGGCTACTCGGGCACCGCGCGCGTGTCGCCATTGCATCCGGGCCGCGCCTTGCGCAAGTGTTCGCGCGCAGCGCCGCGTTCGGCAGCCAAGCGACACTCGTGGTGCCCCCTGAGCGTACACAAGCCGAACTCGCGAATCTGCCGACCGTGACTTTGCCGCTCGAACGCGACGCCGTCACATGGCTTACGCGCCTCGGCGTGCTCACGCTCGGCGAGCTGCGTCAATTGCCGCGCGCGGAATTGCTCGAGCGGCTCGGTCCCGGCGCACAACGCTGGCTCGAGCTTGCATCGGGCATCGATCCGGAGCCGCTCACGTTGCACCCGCCGGCGCCGGTCATGACAGAATGCTTCGAATGGGAAGAACCAGCGAGCGCGCTCGAGGCGTTGCTCTTCGCGCTGCGCCGGCTCACCGCGCGCCTCGAAACGCGCCTGAGCGGGCGTGGCGTCGCAGCACAGCATGTCCATGTGATTGTAAGCCATGATCGCGCAACCGCACGCCATCGCGGGGTTGCCGCAACGACCGAGCTCGATTTCAAACTGGCGGTGCCACTGTGGCGCGAAGACGAACTGCATAAAGTCATTGCGACGCGCCTAGAACGCGCCAAGTTCGGCGCGCCCAGCGTCGGGCTCACGCTTTCGGTAACTAGTTTCACGGCCGCCGTCGGCAAGCAGCTAGAGCTATCGCGCCTCGTCGCCGGCTTCGGCAATAAAGCGCCCGCCGAGCTCGGCCTGGACGTGTTGCTCGCGGAACTCACGCAAGAAGTGGGCCCCGCCCATGTCGGCATCCTGTCGCTCGCCGACAGCTTTTTGCCTGAAAAACAAGGTTGTTTGGTGTGTCTTACACCCACTGAGACACGCGCTGTCCCGCGTGCGCGGCGCCCGGCGCGGCGCACCGTGAAGCATCGGGCACAGTCACAGAGCGTGGAGCAGAACGCGCCAACGCCACTCAACGCGGCCGCGTCGGCCCATCACGAAACGGATGAACGCGCCGCAGCGCAACTTACGTTGGACGTTCAAACCAAAGAAACGCCAAACACATTGCGGCTGCGCAAAGCGCGCGGCCATGCACGCATTCCCACACGCCTACTGACGCGGCCGTTGCCCGTCACGGCGCCGCTTAAAATCGGGGCAAGCTTCGTGCTCGAGCGCGAGGTTTACACCATCGAACGGCTGCGCTTCGATCATCGCCTCAAAAACGTCGAGTGGTGGGGCGAGCATCCCGTGTCCCGCGACTACCTCTGGATGACACTCACCGGCGCCGTGGGCACGCTCGAAGCCTTCGCTTACGTCGATCGCGAGTCAGGGCGGGTATTCGTGCAGGGGTTACGCGACTAGCGTTGCACATACCTGGCAGGTTGGCGCGTATTTCGGGCACGCACACAGGCACAACGAGCATGTGTCACAGACTCGGAGCAACTCCCATTGGCAGTCTCACGAGTAGTGTGGTTATCATTGTGACATGCGGTGCTTTAGTTGGATTGGCCTTTGCGTGCTTGGCTGCTCTCCTGCGGTTCGCCAGGCAGTACCTCTTGCGTCGCATGACGCGCCGCTCAAGGCCGAGCCCGTTCGGTGGCGTGTGCTCGGAGCCCCGGAAAGTTCAAATTGGATCCATCGGTTGCCGGACGGTCCTGCTGGAACGGAACGCTACATCCTCGGCGGGGATCGAGTTGAGAAGGCCAACGGACGGATTACCTACGCCAAACAGAGTTTCGTGCGCGAGATTGAAAGCTCTTGTCCAGGCGGCGACGGGTTCATTCACTTCACCAATGATCGCAAGGTGTATTGGTCCAAACCCTTTCTCGGCGATGCCGTGGAAGTCGGAATCACAAAAGGGGACCCCTTTGCCATTCTCGACGAATGAAAGACGCCTGATGCTTGGCGGGGTGGTCCCCTCTATTATCGAAATGTCGAGTACGCATCGAACCAGGTTGCCGACGAACTCGCGGCAGCGTGGCTGCATCGCGCAATGAGCTCTGAGGTAAGCGCGATGATGGGCGCAATGCGGCTTGCGGACGGCACTTGGGTACGTTCGCTCGTACGCTACGAAGACACGCTGCACGTTTTGGTCTCGCTGCGCCGGGTTGACGGCACCATCATACTATGCCGTTCTCACGACGAACGAGGCCAATGAGTCCTCCCTCATTGTTCTGAAGGAGGACGGCACAATGGACACGCTTGCCAGCTCCGCGCACTTGACCTCGATAAGTGTTCAACTACCCGACGGTCGCGGCCTGGTCGTTCGCGATCCTGCTGCTACGCTCGTGTATGTCGGCTTTCCATTCGTCTTCTTTCATGTCTCGTCCACCCCTAAGGAGGCAAATCCTAGCGCAGGCCCGGGGCTCGATCTCTTCGAAGTCAACGCGAACCAGGTTTGCCTGCGCGGCGCCACGACGTTCACGTCGGTTGCCGCGACGCTCACCGCGGAACGCGGTGTACTTCGGGGCACCGCGATCGACGCCAAGGGCGCCACGACGGTCACTTGTCGCAAGAAGACGCTGAACTGGTGATTGGCAGCTACTCGCCTTGGATTGGGTGAGGGCCAGACACGCCAAGCTGCGGGCTCAGCGCCCCATGTAGACGCCAGACGCTTTTGAACCGACACGGCGTGTCCCATACGTTGGGCTAACTGAAGACCGGATTCGCCAGAACCCAACGCGCGCCATGTGGATTGTTCGTCTCGCCCTCGCCCGACCCTACACGTTCGTCGTGATGGCGCTTTTGATCTTGATCGTCGGCGCCATGACCATCACGGCCATGCCAAAAGACATCTTCCCCGACATTGACATACCGGTCATCTCGGTCGTCTGGGGCTACGCGGGGCTGACGCCCGAGGAGATGGAACAGCGCATTGTCACGAATTACGAGCGGGCGCTCACGACCACGGTCAACGATATCGAGCATGTCGAGAGCCAGTCGCTTACAGGACTTTCCGTCATCAAGATATTCTTTCAGCCGGGTGCTCGCATCGAGGCCGCTACCGCTCAGGTGACCGCGATATCGCAGACCGTGCTGCGCCAAATGCCACCAGGCGCCACGCCGCCGTTCATCATCCGCTACAGCGCGTCCAACGTGCCGATCATGCAGGCCGCGCTCGGAAGCGACACGCTCAGCGAACAACAACTGTTCGACTACGGCACCAACTTCATTCGGGCGGACTTGGCCGTCGTCCCCGGCGTGCAGATGCCCTGGCCGTACGGCGGCAAACAGCGCTTGGTGTCCGTCGATATCGATCCGGCAAAGCTGTTCGCCTGGGGCCTGTCGCCGCGCGACGTGACGAACGCCATCTCCGCGCAAAACTTGGTGCTGCCGACGGGCACGGCAAAGATGGGTTCCAACGAATACCCGGTCTTACTCAACTCGAGCCCGGAGGTCCTGCAGGACATCGCCAACCTGCCCATCAAGGTGACTGGAAATACCCCGGTCTTTCTGCGCGATGTCGCCAATGTCCGAGATGGCTATTCGCCCCAAACGAACATGGTTCATGTCGAGGGTTGACGTTCCGTCCTGATGTCGATTCTGAAGAACGGCAGCGCCAGCACGCTCGACATAGCGGCACGCGTGCGCGCCATTTTGCCGCAGAGCATGGCGCGTTTGCCCAAAGAGCTCAAGGCCTCGTTGTTGTTCGACCAGTCGCTGTTCGTGCGCGCCGCCATCAATGGCGTCGTCAAGGAAGCCGCCATCGCTGCAGGCCTGACGGCGCTCATGCTATTGCTCTTCCTCGGCAGCTGGCGCAGCACGCTGATCGTCGTGATATCGATCCCACTATCCATACTCGTGTCGATTATCGCGCTGGCCGCTTTGGGCCATACGCTCAATGTAATGACGCTGGGCGGCATGGCGTTGGCCGTCGGTATTCTCGTTGACGATGCCACTGTTGAAATCGAGAACGTGCATCGCAATCTCGCCAAGGGCAAGCCTATTTTACGCGCAATTCTCGACGGTGCCGCCGAGATAGCGGTGCCCGCCTTCGTGTCAACGCTTTGTATTTGCATCGTTTTCGTTCCGGTAACGTTCATCACTGGATCGGCGAAGTTTCTCTTCGTCCCCTTGGCGTTGGCCGTAGTCTTCGCGATGCTGACGTCGTATATTCTATCGCGCACGCTCGTGCCAACGCTGATGCGGTTTCTGCTTTCCCAGGAAGCACCACGGCACGGGCCACGAGTCGTCGGACCCTTTGCGCGGTTCGCGACGAACTTCGAGCGCGGCTTCGATACGCTACGAACTGGGTACGGGCGTTGGCTTGGCTGGGCGCTTGAGCACCGCGTCTGGGTCGCGCTCGGCTTTCTTGCCTTCAATGTTGCATCGCTCGGCCTCTTCAAGCTGATTGGTCACGACTTCTTTCCGAGCGTGGACGCAGGCCTCATCAAGTTACACGTGCGGGGCCCGCCCGGGACGCGCATCGAGCAGAGCGAAAGCCGCTTTGCACGGGTCGAAGACACCATAAGGGCCGTTATCCCAAAGGGTGAAATCGAGACATTGATTGACAACATCGGTACGCCGTACAGCGGCCTCAATCTGTCGCTGAGTGAGGGCGCGCTTGTTTCGTCCGCTGATGGCCAGGTTCTCATTGCGCTAAAGCATGGCCACTCTCCCACGCCTGACTACGTGCGCAAACTGCGCAACACCCTGGCCCGCACTTACCCAGAGAGCACCTTCTTCTTTCTCGCGCCGGACATATCGAATCAGGTTCTCAACTTCGGGCTCGCAGCCCCCATCGACGTACAGATCGTCGCCGCGCCGGGGAAAGCCGAAGTGGCCTACTCGGTTGCCAAGGCGCTCAAGGACAGAATTCGCAGCGTGCCCGGCGCGGTGGACGTGCACTTGGCTCAGGTGCCTTACCAACCGGAACTTCGCATTGACGTGGATCGTACCATAGCACAGCAGATGGGGCTGACCGAGCGCGATGTAGGCAATGATTTGCTGGCGTCTCTGTCGTCAACCTCGCAGGTTCAGCCAAGTTATTGGCTCGATACGAAGCGCGGGGTGCAGTACTTCGTCGCGGTTCAAACCCCTCAATACGTCAATAGTTCGATGGACGTGCTACGAAATATACCCGTGTCCGTTGGGAGCAACGCTCCCACACAATTGTTGTCCAACTTAGCTACGGTCTCGCGCACGACGGGCCCGGTTAACATCACACACTACAATGCGCTACGCACATTCGACGTGCAGACGAACGTGCAAGGGACCGACCTCGGCACGGTGGCCACGGCGGTTGAGGATATCGTGGCCCAAGAAAAGCGCCACTTGCCCCGGGGTATGCAGCTCAATATCAAAGGTCAGGCGGAGAGCATGAATTCGTCATTTCGCGGCCTGGGAGCGGGTCTGGTGTTCGCTGTCATTTTGGTCTATCTGCTGATGGTCGTAAACTATCAATCCTGGCTCGACCCATTCGTCATTCTGACGGCCTTGCCGGGTGCAATCGCAGGAATTGCGTGGATGCTGTTCTTAACCAACACCACGGTCAGCGTGCCGTCTCTGATGGGAGCGATTATGTGCGTTGGCGTTGCGACGGCCAATAGCATACTCGTTGTTACATTCGCGAACGGTCAGCGAAAAGTTGGGTATGACGCAAGGACGGCGGCGTTGTTAGCGGGAATGACTCGCTTGAGGCCCGTCATTATGACGGCAACCGCGATGATCATCGGAATGCTGCCCATGTCGCTCGGTCTGGGTGAAGGCGGGGAACAAAACGCGCCACTCGGGCGCGCCGTAATCGGGGGCCTGCTGTTTGCAACGCTGGCAACTCTCGTGTTCGTACCAATTATGTATTCTATTTTACGCCGAAAGCCGCCCGTGAGCGATGCCGAACTGGAGGCTTTGTGAACTTACCGATCGAGTCACCATTTGCGCAGCCCGGACGCCGGCAAGCTCCACAGCCTACAAGCCTTGCGGGGCGTGTTGAGGACATGGACTTTGAACTACCTGAGCCGGCGCGCCCCCACCTACCGCGTCTAGTCGCCATTGGGCTGTTGACTACGTTGATTGTCACCGTTCTGTTTCTTGCACGCTTGCTGCCTGAAAAGCGCGCGCGGCAGGCGCTTTGGGCCGAAACCCAGATGTCGCAAAATGCGCGTGTTCGGGTTAATGTAGTAAGGCCAGTGCTCGCTTCGAGTTCGCGGGCGTTGTCGTTGCCGGGCAGCGTACAACCGCTACAGGAAACGACCCTGTTTCCGCGCGCCAGTGGCTACGTTCGAAAATGGCTTGTCGACATCGGTGACCGTGTGAGGGCGGGTGAAGTGCTGGCTGAAATTGACACGCCCGAACTCGAACAACAGCTCAAGCAAGCCCGCGCACAGCTCGAACAATTAAAGGCAAGCCTTGTTCAGGCGCGGGCCAGCGACACGTACTCGAAGCAGACTCTGCAGCGCTACGAGGCGTTGACCCCGGCCGGGGTCGCGTCCGAGCAGGACCTCGAAAAGCAGCGAGCACAGACCGCAGTGGACACGGCCAGCGTGACGGTCGCCAACGCCAATGTCGACGCCCAGCGAGCGAATATCGAGCGACTGGCTCGGCTAAAATCATTCGCGCGGGTGCTGGCGCCGTTTGATGGGATCGTCACGATGCGGGCCATCGACATCGGTTCATTAGTTACCAGCGGAAACAACTCGCCCCTGTTCAAGGTAACGGCGACCGACCCCGTGCGCGTTTTCGTCCAGGTGCCACAAGATGCGGCTCCAACGTTGCACCCTAATGTGCCGGCTACCGTCACGGTACGTGAGTATCCGGGGCGCAACTTCCTGGGCAAAGTTACGCGCACGGCTGGCGCGCTAGACCCGGCGACGCGAACCATGACGACAGAGGTGCGCGTCCCCAATCCGGACAATGAGCTACTGACCGGCATGTATGCGCAGGTTTCGTTTAATCTGCCCGCTGCACACAAAGTCTATGAGATACCGGCAACGGCGCTGCGGGACGACGCAACAGGCCTGCGCGTGGCCGTTGTGGACGACAACGAAACACTGCACCTCGTGCCCGTCGTCATCGATCGCGACACGGGTTCGACGCTGCAAATTGCCAGTGGACTTGACGGCAGCGAAAGCGTCGTGCAGCTGATGCGGCCCGAACTCGCCGAAGGGCTCAGGGTGGTTGCCGACAACGTTGTTCACGGCCCACAGTGAACCGGCTTGCCAGGCTGAGTTTCGCTCATTTTCCGCCCAATTCAATGGCCTGAAGGGTGGCGGTCAATCACGACAAGCCTTAGGTGTGCAGAGGGCCCTGCCTATCGAGAGAACAACCATGCGTTACGTAATTGCGATACTGAGTTTGGTTGCCGTGCTTGCCACGCTGGCTGGCGTAAAAGCCTCGCAGATTTCTGCGTTGATGACAGCGGGAAAGGCAATGCAGAAGGCCGGTCCGCCTCCCGAAGTCGTCAGTACCGTAGCAGTACAACAGCAATCGTGGGAAAAAACCCTCACTGCGGTTGGAAGCGTCGTCGCGGCAAGAGGCGTTGCTTTGAGCAATGATGCGGCGGGCGTCGTCACGCACCTGTACGTCGAGTCTGGCGCCTTCGTCAAACAGGGGCAGGTACTGGTGGAGCTCGACGCCAACGTCGAGCGTGCGCAGCTCGCGTCGATCCGTGCCCGCAAGGAACTGGCGGATACGTCGCTTCAACGCACCAAGGCGCTTGTGAGCGCTGGCAGCATTGCTCCGGCCCAGTTGGATGCGGATCAATCGGCCGTCAAGAGTCTGGCCGCGGACGAGGGCGCGCTCGGCGCGCAGATTGGCAGAAAGGTCATTCGCGCGCCGTTCAGTGGAAGGTTGGGGATCCGCGGCGTCAATCTTGGACAGTATTTGGCCCCGGGCACGACGATCACAGTCCTCGAGGACATCCGAACCGTGTTCGTTGACTTTACGCTGCCGCAGCAGGAGTTGAGCCATCTCAAAGTGGGAATGGCAGTGCGCGTGTCCGAGCCCGAACACGATGCGGTGCTCGCCGAAGGCACGATCAGCGCCATCGAACCGGCAGTAGATACGGTAACGCGCAACGTCAAGGTCCGCGCCAGTATTCCGAACCGGGACGAGAAACTGCGCTCGGGCATGTTCGTCAAGGTCGCGGCAGTGTTCCCGGAGCAGCAGTCTGTCGTTGCGATTCCCGCCACGGCAGTCGTGCATGCGTCGTTTGGTGATTCGGTGTTCTGCGTGGAAGACAAACCGCGCACATCGCAAGAGGACAAGCCGGGCAAAATTGCCCGCCAACAATTCGTCAAGCTCGGCGACTCGCGCGGTGATTTCGTGTCGGTCTTGGCAGGCCTTAAGCCCACGGACGTCGTCGCGACCGCCGGGGCGTTCAAGCTTCGCAATGGAGTGCCAATCGTAGTCAACAACGACGTGAAGCTGGAGCCCCAGCTGGCGCCACAGCCCGTAAACCGCTGACCAAGGCCATGAAGTTCACCGACTTATTCATTCGCCGACCGGTCCTCGCGATTGTCGTCAATTTGGTAATCATCATCGCGGGCCTGCAGGCAATTCGCACGCTCAATGTTCGGCAGTATCCGAAACTCGAAAGCGCCACGGTCACGGTCAAGACCGTGTACGTCGGCGCTAATGCTGACTTGGTGCGCGGCTTCATCACGACGCCACTCGAGCGCGCCATCGCGGCCGCCGATGGGATCGATTTCATTGAGTCGCAGAGCGTGCAGGGTCTTTCGACCATCAACGTGCGGCTGAAGCTCAACTTTCCGGCAGCCAACGCCCTGTCTGACATTAGCGCGCGCGTCAATCAAGTACGCGCGGACTTGCCACCTGAAGCCGAGATCCCTGCGATCGCCATCGAACCTTCGGACTCGCGAATTGCTGCAATGTATCTCAGCTTTGGATCGGACATCCTGGCTGAGAATCAGGTCACGGATTACCTGATTCGAATCGTGCAACCTCGCCTTTCGGCGATTGAAGGCATCCAACGCGCGGAGATACTCGGTGGCCAAGCCTTTGCCTTGCGAGCATGGCTCAAGCCTGAAAAGATGGCGGCGCTGAATGTCAGCCCGGCGCAGGTTCACCAGGCGCTTGCCGCAAACAACGCCTTATCGGCCGTAGGCGAGACCAAGGGTCAACTGGTGCAAGTCAATCTGACGGCGACCACCGATTTGCAGACCGTCGATGACTTCAAGAAGCTTGTCATTCGCGCGCACAATGGGACCCTCGTCAGGCTAAACGATATAGCAGACGTCGTCATGGGCGCCGACACGTACGACCAGGACGTGCGGATGTCCGGACGCAAGGAAACCTTCATGGGCGTCTGGGTGTTGCCCAATGCCAATTCACTGGACGTCATTGCGCGCGTACGCCAGGAGGTCAACACCATCAAGCAGGAATTGCCGACGGGCATGCGGGCAACGGTCGCCTTCGATTCGACGAACTACATTAACAATGCCGTCAAAGAAGTCACGCGCACACTCACGGACACGGTTCTAATCGTCATCGTCGTGATCTTTCTATTCCTTGGATCGATGCGCACGGTGCTCGTGCCGCTGGTGGCGATCCCCGTTTCGCTCATCGGCGCCGTGTTCTTGATGCAGCTTTTCGGGTTCACAATCAACTTGCTGACGCTGTTGGCAATTGTGCTCTCGGTCGGGTTGGTCGTGGATGACGCCATCGTGGTTGTCGAGAACGTAGAACGCAATATTCGGCTCGGCAAAACCCCCATGCAGGCGGCTTTCGCGGGCGCGCGCGAGCTGGTCGGTCCCATCATCGCCATGACGATCACACTGGCGGCGGTCTACGCGCCAATTGGTTTTCAAGGCGGTCTGACTGGAGCCCTGTTCAGAGAATTCGCCTTCACGCTGGCTGGCGCCGTGTTCATCTCGGGGGTCGTCGCGTTGACCTTGTCACCGATGATGTCTTCGCGCTTGTTGCGGGTCGATCACTCGCCTGGCTGGTTGCCGCGGCACATTGACCTCGGTTTCGAGGCGTTCAAACGTATCTACGCACGCACGCTCAAGGCGACATTGCGAATGCGGCCTGCGGTTTATACCGTGTGGATCGCGCTAACGCTGATGATCATTCCGATGTACCTATTTTCACCCGCCGAACTGGCGCCTTATGAGGATCAGGGTGTCGTTTTCGGGGCGATTGACGTGCCCGCCAACGCGACTTTGGAACAGTTGACTCCCTACACGGCGCAGGTCAACAAGATGTTCTCGACCGTGCCGGAATTCGCGCAGAGTTTCCAAATAACCTTTCCCAACGCAGGCTTTGGCGGCGCGCTCATGAAGCCCTGGGAGCAACGCAAGCGGAGTATCTTTCCCATCCAAGAAGAACTCAGCAAGAAGACCTACAATATCTCCGGCATTCGCGCGCCGGTGTTCTTACCCGCGGCGCTGCCGAGTGCTGGTTTTTTTCCGGTAGAATTCGTGATCGCGTTGACAGCGGACCATGAGCAATTGCTCGGGTACGCGCAACAGTTGGTGCAGGAAGCCGTCAAGAGCGGCCAATTCGCGTTCCCGCCGGTCATGGACGTGCGCATCGATCAAGCAAAGAGCGAAATCGTGATCGATCGGGACAAGGTCGCTTCGATGGGCCTGACACTGCAGCAGGTCGGCTCCGATCTGTCGTCGATGCTGTCGGGCAATTTCGTGAATCGGTTCAGCATGGACGGACGCAGTTACAAGGTCATTGCCCAGGTAGAACGAGCAGGTCGCTTGACTCCCGAGCAGTTGACGGACATCCATGTTACCGGTCCGGGTGGCACCTTGATCCCTCTGAGCTCGATCGCGACGATACGCGACGGCGTGGAACCCCGCTCGCTCAACAAGTTCCAACAACTCAACGCGATCAAGATTTCAGGTGTCGCGCCGCGCTCGGTCGATCAGGGGTTGAAGGTGCTCGAGTCGGCGGCCAAGCGCATCTTGCCCGCTGGTTCGCGGATTGACTACACGGGAGAATCCCGGCAGTTGCGCCAAGAGTCGGGCAAGTTCCTGCCAGCCATGGGGCTAGCCATTATTTTGATTTTCTTGGCGTTGGCAGCCCAGTTCAATTCATTCAGAGATCCGTTCGTCGTGCTCGCGGGCTCGGTGCCGCTCGCCATGTTCGGCGCGTTGATCTTCACGTTTCTGAAGTTTCCCGGGCCTCCGTCGATGCACTTTCCGTTGACGCAGGGCTGGACAACCACGTTGAACATCTATTCCCAGGTGGGGCTCGTGACGCTGGTCGGGTTGATTGCCAAAAATGGCATTCTCATCGTTGAGTTCGCCAATGCGCAGCAAGCCGCAGGGCTTAGCAAGTTGGAAGCGGTGCAGGTGGCTGCGGCAACGCGGCTCAGGCCGATATTGATGACAACCGTCGCCACGGTGGCGGGTCACTTCCCGTTGACCCTCGTCACGGGACCCGGGGCCGTCGCTCGCAATTCAATCGGTATCGTGCTCGTCGGCGGCATGGCGATTGGCACGTTGTTCACGTTGTTCGTCGTGCCTTCGGTTTACGTGCTTATCGCGCAGGACCACCGGCGCAAGGTCACCGAAGAGGCACCGAGCGAGGAAGTTCAGCGCGCGGGCCACTACAGTGACGTAAGGGATTTGGCACCGGGCCTGGCCACGGGAACGACTGTTCTGCCAATGTGATTCAAGCACCAACTCGGGTCGCGCGCAGTCTGAGCACCGACGACCGACGACTCGGGTCGCGCAGTCTGTTCGAAGATTGTGCTCTACAGGCGTAGCGAGCGACCCGAGGCTAGGAAGGAGGCGCGGAGCCTACGACAGTAGGTGAGCACCGACGACCGACGACTCGGGTCGCGCAGTAGCCTGTGAAGCACAATCTAGGCGCTGGCTTCGTCGTAGTGGTACCCCGACTCGCCGTGGTCGATCGCGTCAAGGCCTTGCTCTTCGTCTTCCTTGTCGGGTCGCAGTCCAAGCACCGCCTTGATAGCGTACGCAAGAACGGCCGTGCCGATGACCGCCATGGCAACCGTGAGCCCCATGGCTTTGAGTTGTTCGAGCCACAGAGTCTTGCCTACGATTGAACTCAAATTCGTATTCAAGTTGGCATTGGCCTCGGTTCTCGCGAATACCCCGGTTAGCAGCGCGCCCAGCGTGCCGCCAACACCATGAACGCCGAACGTATCGAGCGCGTCATCGTACTTGAAAAAGTTCTTCAGTGTCGTACAGGCAAAGAAAGGCACAGCGCCCGCCAAAAGGCCGGTGATCACGGCGCCGGTGGGCAGAATGAAGCCAGCGCCCGGAGTCACCACGACAAGCCCTGCGACAGCGCCCGAGCAGAACCCGAGCACCGTGGGCTTGCCGCGCGTTATCCATTCAAGCGCGGGCCACGTCACACACGCAACAGCCGTTGCCAAGGTCGTGGCCGTAAAGGCGCCGGCGGCAATGCCGTCCGCTGCGACGGCGCTGCCCGCGTTGAAGCCGTACCAACCAACCCACAGCATGCCCGTCCCGACCATCGTTAGGACAAGGCTATGCGGAATGAACGGCCTGTGACCGAAGCCCTTGCGCTTGCCGAGAATCAGGCAAAGCACGAGTGCCGACCAACCTGACGACATGTGGACCACGGTTCCCCCGGCAAATCGATGGCTTTGATGCCGGCCTTGGCATTCCACACGCCATTCATCATGCCGTCGATGCCCCAGACCATGTGCGCGAGCGGAAAGTAGATGACGAACATCCAGGCCACGATAAAGGCCATAATCGCCGAGTACTTCATACGCTCGGCAATCGCCCCGACGATCAGCGCCGGGGTGATGATGGCGAACATCAATTGGTACATCGCAAATACATTGTGCGATACCCAAGCGCCGTAGTCCGCGTTGGGCATTCCAGTAACGCCGTTCAACAGGGCGAACTTCGCGCCGCCAAGCAAGGGCGAACCCGGTGCGAACGTGAAGCTGTAGCCAATTGCCCACCAGATTATCGTGATGATACCGGCGCAACCGAGGCATTGGGCCATCACGCTAAGGACATTCTTCTTTCGCACTAGGCCGCCGTAAAACAGCGCGAGTCCCGGCAACGTCATGAACAGCACGAGCGCCGTGGACGTCATCATCCAGGCGTTGTGACCGGGGCCCGGTGATATCAAAGCCTTCGGCGCGGTATTGGTTACATAGGCCTCCAGATCTGCCACGCGCGCCGTTAGAGCCTCGACGGATGCCGAGCCGGAAGCCGCCGGCGCCTGGGCGAAAGCAAATGAGGGCACCACGCAAGCAGCCAGCGCGGCTGCCATTGGAACCAACCTTTTGTGCAGTAAATCAGATAGTTTCACAGTTATTACCTCTCCGCGGCACTGTTTCGTTGTCGATGGCCCTCAGATCGAGCTCTTGAAACATTGACTATTCGATCACCTTTTCCGGATTATTTCCGAAGCGTGTCTGGCAGGTGTTGCGGATTGCAGGCGAATGAACACGCTTGAAATCAATCAGAAATAGTCCGACTGTCTTGTTGTTTGCGGCACGGAACAGACCCTCGTGCCCGTGTGCGCGCCCGAAAGCAACTGGCCTTCTCCTTGCCCGCTGACACACACCGACAAGCTTACTCCAAGCCAGCTCGCGCCCCTATCTTCTGATACGCACCATGCAACTTGGCGTACGCGACGCAACACAGCGCCCCGAACAGTGTAACCTGCAGCGATTCGAGCAACCCGTTGACGACCGCTTCGCTTAGCGACAGCGGCTTTGCGTCTTGCAGCAGGGATGCAGCAGATTGGCCTGAGGCCACTGCGACCGCGCAGGACAGGCCAATCATAAGCGCCTGCACGACGCCAAAACAGTAAAATAGCGACCAGCGCGAGCCCCAAGTCAACCGCGCGCTAAAGCGTAGCGCGTCGAAAGGCCCCTTGCCTGAAATGGCAACCGCTGGCGCTGCCAGCACCCAGCTTAGCCAGATTACGACACCCGGCACCACCGCAACAGCCAGGCCCGCAATGCACCCAAGCGGTGCCAGGGCCGCCACGATGCCCAGTGACAACAGTCGCGCCCAATGGAAACGTACGCCGCTTGACTCGACCCCGACTAAAGCCTCGGCACGGGGAAAGGCGAAACTCGCGAGCGCCGCGTTGGCAAGGTACCCGATGACACTGGACCCGTAAACCGAAACGATCGCGATAACTCGCATGTCCCGAATCGTGACTGGGTGAAACCTGAGCAGGGCTTGCTCCAACCACACGGAACCCATGCCAAAGGGGAGAGCCATCAGAAACAGACCCAGGCCATGGCTTTTCACCAACTGAATCGCCCATTGCGCGAACTCTCGGGCGCGGACTTGCGCAACGGGCTTCCTTCTCGATCTCTTCTTCTGCCTCATGCCTCATCACCAGCTCTCGGGTCACAGCGGCCAATGAAAGCGTGGCTCAATCTGCCATGAAAAAGCACCCAAGGCAGCGGCATTGCGGTTGACCCGGCAAGCTATCATGTAATGCAGTTGTTTTTTGTTGCAACGAAAATCAAATTGCGAGAAATCTGGCTCGTGGCATCTGGAGCAAAAGTGATGACAAGGCGAGCGTTGGTGTTGGGCGGCGGTGGCGCCAGGGGGTCGTTCCAAGTGGGGATGCTTGAGCATCTTGTGGGAACACTGGGGCTGGATTTTCAGATCATTCGCGGTGTCAGCGTGGGGGCGTTGAACGCGTCGTACTTAGCGCAGGCATCCACGGCCGGTGATTCTTTGGCGAACCTGTTGCAGCAAGTCCATCAGCTCAGTGCGCTTTGGACTCAAAGAATCCAGGGCAACTACAGTGTTTACCAGGGGCGCCCGGGCAGCTACGCGGGCCTCGTCGCCGGCGCAGACAGCCTTTACTCGCTCAAACCGCTTCGGGCGCTTATCGAAACCGACTTGGACATGAGCCGGCTGCGCTATTCCGGGCGCGACTTTGCCGTCGGGTATACCTCGCTGGTGTCCGGTGATTACGCGGAAGCCAACGCCAGCGACCCGAACTTCATCGAAAGGCTCGTCGCTTCTGCCACAATCCCCGTCGTGTTTCCGTTTGTCGATCTCAGGCGCGACGCGCTCGTCGATGGCGGCGTGCGCAACACCACGCCGCTGGCCAGCGCGTTTCGGGCCAAGCCCGACGAGGTTTACGTCCTGATGACGAGCAAGGCGGTGTTTTCCAACAATCAAGTGCCGCACAATGCCGTGTTGCCGAACACGTACGAGCAGTGGGACGACAATTGGCTCGGCACCAAGGTCAACGGCTTCGACGTGCTCGAGCGCACGCTCGATATCGTGCTCGATGAGATCTATCTCGAGGACATTCGCAGCGCGATTAATATCAACGAGATCATTGGGGCCATCGAAACGGCCCGTGCAGCCGGCGTCGGAAATCCAGAAGTCACTGCCGCGCTCGATCGCGTGGCGAAGACGCGGCCGCTCGCAAAAAAGCGTCAGGTCAAGCTCTTCGTGCTGGCGCCGCAGCAATGGTATGGCGACAAGAATAGCTCAACGGAGTTTTCGCCGACGCTGATCAGCCAAGCCATCGAGCATGGCCGGCAAGTGGCCGCCGACTCGAAGCTGTGGCTCACGCGGTAAATCCGTCTCCAGCTGACCTGATGCGTTTGTCGAACACCGCCAAGACGCCAATGGCGCCAAGTTTACCCGCTGACCCACGTGATACGGCAAACCGAATACGCCATCCCTTTGGATTTCGGTCATTATCTTGCGTGCATGATTGGGCAAGGTGAATTACAAAAAATCATGTCCTTCGACTACGTTCACGGCTATGAAAGCACCGAGCAGCAGCGGTTGCTCGACCAGTCGCATATTTTGGAGCACCTGTTGCACCGCGATACGGTGTTTGCGCCCGGCACGCGTGTATTGGAAGTGGGCTGCGGCGTTGGCGCGCAGACTTGCATCGTAGCCCGGCGTAACCCGGACGCACATTTTACGTGCATCGACATCAGCGAAACGTCGTTGCAAGCCGCCGAGGCCGCTGCACGGCGAATGAATCTGGCGAATGTCCGCTTCGAACTCGGCGACGCAACCCGCTATACGCGGCCGGCGCAGCCGTTCGACGCTGCCCTGTTTTGCTTCGTGCTCGAACACGTGCCAAAGCCCGAGGCCGTCCTCGAACGCACCCTGACACTGCTTCACCCTGGCGGCACGCTGATGGCCATCGAAGGCGATCACGGTTCCACGTTCTTCTACCCCACAAGCGCGCTAGCTTGGCGCACCATTCAATGCTTGATTGACCTTCAAGCGGCCTGCGGCGGGGATGCGCTGATCGGTCGTCGCTTGCATGCTTTGTTTTCTGGTGTTGGCGTCACTGATGTGCACGTGGATCCCCGCGTGGTCTACAGCGACCCAAGCCGTCCCGATTGGGTCGAATGGTTCACGGAACGCACGTACATCGCCATGGTCGAAGGCGCCCGCGCTCAAGCCCTCGCCGCCGGCATGATGACCGAATCGGAATGGGACGCTGGCATCGCTGACCTGCGAAGGTCTAAGCTTGGCAGCTTTTCGTACACGTTCTTCAAGGCGGTCGGCAGGGTACCCGCGAGGTAGAGTCGTCGCTGATACGGCCCGCTCCACCGCTGCCTCGCGCAGGGTCGAGCCCCTGCGCGCCCACAGAGCTACGGCGCCCTTTCTGCGTGCCAAAGCACAACCACGATGATAACATCATCGACGTATGAACGATTTCGCAAAGCGCGCCGCGGCTCGTCGATCGCGAATCACGATAACCAAAAAACGGCTCGGTGAAACCGACGATGGCGACGTGCTACGCGGCGCCGAAGCCGTTTCACTCGTTCACAAGCTCACGCTGACGGCGTGGGCTCTTTCCGGCAAACCGCTGCCAAAGCTCGCGCGGCGCGATCTACCGTATCGGTTCATTCCCGGACGTCGCACGTGATTGAGCTGCCCGACGATTTTCGCGATCTGCTCGTCTCGTTCGCGGACAACGCCGTCGAATTTGTCGTGGTCGGCGGGCATGCGGTCGCCTTTCATGGTCACATTCGAGCCACCAAGGACCTTGACGTGCTCGTTCGCGCATCCACAGAGAACGCGAAGAAGGTGTACGCCGCACTGGCGGAATTTGGCGCGCCCCTCGAGGCATTCGAAGTTCAGGCAGAAGATTTTTCTCAATACCATGGGGTTCTTCAGATCGGCGTCCCGCCCTTGCGCATCGACATTCTGACTTCAATTGGCGGAGTGTCGTTTCAGCAGGCAATCCAAGACGGCAATGCGTTCGACGTCGACGGCCGCAAGATCCCTGTCATTGGGCTCGATGCCCTCGTCAAGAACAAGAGTGCAGCCGATAGGGAGCAAGATCGAGCGGACCTGGTGGCACTCTCGCGCCAGGGGCGTCGCTAGACGGGCCGGCTCCGCCAAGCGTGCAGCGGCGAGAATGCCAATCATTTCCCACAGATCTAGCCAAACGCCGCCCCAATTGTCACCAATTTGGCCCTTGGTCGCCAGCCCTGCCTACGATCCCATTCCCGGAGGCTCCGCATGCTGCAAAGGTCACTCTGCTATCGCCGCCCTGTTCGTCATACCGTGCACGTCAGTTGCCAGGTCGTGCGCGAGCGGGATTTTTGCTTGGTCGCCGACCGGGTCGTGAACGTTTCCCGCAAGGGCATGCTCGTGGCCCCGGCTGATCCGGTGCTAACCGGAGAGAAGATGATCGTATCGTTTCCATCTCCCGTCGGAGGCGGCTGGATCGACGCCGAGGCCACCGTCGCTCGCGTGCTGCACGGGCG
The DNA here is from genome assembly GCA_963811985.1 of uncultured delta proteobacterium. Classification (GTDB taxonomy): domain Bacteria; phylum Myxococcota_A; class Polyangia; order Polyangiales; family Polyangiaceae; genus FEN-1139. The sequence continues at coordinate 399,705 of CAWEUH010000016.1, read as the reverse complement.
ACGTCCCGGCGAATTCCGGCGCGCGCTCGGTCTGGAAATCCAGCCGCTCGACGCCGAATCCCGCGCCGCCCTCGAGGAATGCCTCAAGCGCGTGCCGCCAAGTCCACCCGGCGGACGCCGCTTCGATCGCCAACTGGCGCGCGTCGTTCGCTCAACCGACGCATCATCTGCTACTGCTTGATGTGACGGCACGTGCAGCCGATGCACGGCGCGTTCCTACGGCCGAGCCCATTGGCTTCGCGCTCCTCCGCGCCAGCGTCACGGAATGAGCTTGCCCGTTTCGCTCAGCGCCGTGACAGCTCGTGGATCCTTCAGCGGATTGGGCGCGGCGCCGACTGGTTCGAGGACCATCGAGTCTGATTGGATGTCCTCGATGGTAACGTTGAGTACGGAGGAAATCGCCGATGACACGTTGGACACGAACGCTCCGAGCGAAATTCGTGCACCATCCGCCAGCATCACGAATGGGACGGCTATCGAGATGCTCTTGAGCTGCGTTTGAAGGCTGTCGCCAACTTTCTGGCCAGGATTGAAGCCAATCTCGTTAGTGGAACTCGAAACGTAGGCAATCTTGCCAAGATCGAGCAGCGGGTTTGGTGCCAGAGTCACCGAATCCAGTCCTTGTGCAGACGCCTGCGCCGGCGTGATCGTCGAATCACCCAACAAAAAGAACTGAAACCGCGGCCGCGAGGTGTACGTCGCGATAGTGACCTTGGGCACGTAGATGAGCGTTTTCCAAAGTGTCGTCTCCGTATTGTAGAGGCTCAGGCACAGCGCCAAGTCAAAGGAGCTTTGGAACGAGAACGCGCTGAGGAGTTCCCCTGTGCCCTCGGCGGGCACCCCGGATGAACTCGGCGACTCCATGGAGCGGCGCACAACGGCGCGCATGGGTTGCATTGAAGTGCCGACCGTGAATACGCCCGGAGCGATACTGCTTACCGCCGGCCAGATGGTTTCGATATCCAGGTCGAAACCGAGTGCGTCTTTCGAATGCAGGTTGACGCCCCAGGCCATGCAGCAGTCCATAGCGAGCGCGGATTCGTAGCTAGTAGCAGGGGCCAGCACCTCCTTGTTGCCCTGATAAAGGATCTTGGACTTGTCGCCCTGGCAGAAGGCAGTCAGCGGGTCGCCGGCATCGCTCGTGGATCCGCCGGCATTCGAAGAACCGCCTGTCGCCGTCACGCCCCCCGTGCTGCCGCCGATTGCGGCTAAACCGCCGGTGGACAACGCGCCACCGGTGGGCGCGGTTCCGCCTACGCTGGTTCTGCCGCCCGTAGGTGCAACGCCGCCCGTGTTGATGCCACCGCCTGTCGGCACTGCGCCGCCCACACCGATTCTGCCGCCGGTGGGTGCAACGCCGCCCGTGTTGATGCCACCGCCTATTGGCACCGCGCCGCCCACGTTGACCCTGCCGCCCGTGCTGGCTGACATCGCTCCACCCGTCGGCGCTGCGAAGCCTCCCGTGGCGGCATTGGCGCCGGTCGTGCTTGCGCCGCCGCCGGTAGCGGGCATACCGCCCGTCGTCGCGGGGGGCATACCGCCCGCTGTGCCGTGCCCACCAGACGTCGACACGGTGGCTCCACCGCTTGCGGCGCTTATTGCGCCACCGGAGCCTTCATTGGTGGATTTTCCTCCGCAGCCTGCGGCAGACGTGAGCCCAATTGACAACGCAAGAACGCCGAAATTCGTGACACCGCGATAAGCCATAACGGCGACAGTGTGGGCCGTCGTTGTGTGTAATGCAAGCTCGGGGGACTCGAATCCGCAAGTCGCTCTATTGCACTTGAATCTCGCGGACACTGCCCTTCTTGAAGATGAGGCCCTCGGTGCCGACGTTATCGCTGCGGAAGTAGACGGTAATATTCGGCTTGCCGCTTTCGGAACCCGCGCGGGTGGGTGCCTTGGTTAGCGCCATGGCTGGGTCGATACCGGTCGCGCAGGGCGTGGCTCCAACGCCGAAATCCGTTCCATAGTCGGTGTGTTCGTTGAGTTTGCGCCAAGTGCCGCCGTTTTGGCCGTCAGTCTCGTCGATCCACAATTCTTGCTTCACGCCGCCGTCCGCCAAGTCGTAGACGGCATGTTTGTAGCCGATCCATTGGTTCGTCGGGAGCGTTCCCGCGCTCCACTGGACCTTGTTCAAAATCGCGGTCGAATCCGGGTGCCGCGTTTCCTTTTCGAAGTCGATGTGGCCGTCGCAGCGCATGCGCGCATTGATGCCACGTGTATCGCAGAGGTTCACCGTTTCCTGCCCGATCGTGCCGTGGTTGGTGCGCGCGAGCGCCGCCATTCCCGCGTAGGCCGCGGAACACGTAAACGCGGGCGTTCGCATGAAGTACATCGTGATCTCGACGTCGCGCCATTGGTCGGTCAGAGCCGGATCGTGAACGTACATGCGCGGGACGCCGCCTGAGATGCGTAGCGTGCCTTGCCCATCGGTCGCGTACGTCGCGTCGCCGTGATCGGCATCGAACCAATTATCGTTCGGATCGACGCCCGGGAACGTGCGCGAGACACCGTTGTCCCACTTCGAGGTCCACTCCTTTCCGCCTGGCATCGACGGGTAGATCTGCGTTACCCCGAAACGATCGACAAGCGTGCCGCTGCCGCCCAGTGACGTGCCGGTGGTTCCGCCCGTGACGAGTGTTCCCCCAGCACCTCCTTGAGACGACGTGCCACCAACACTGGTTGAGTTGCTGGAACTGGGTACCCCACTGCAGCACCCCTGGTAGCCAGTAGGACCGTCACTGAAAGAATCGAGACATGCGATCGGCTCAGCATGCACGTATGATACACGTTGATCGGCGTGCTGTCGCTGCGGTTACAAGGTGGGCGTGGCACGCACACCTTGAGCGCGCCTCAGAAGAACGCGACGTCGTCGATGACTCAACTGCTGCTGCTTGACGTGACGGCACTCACAGCCAATGCACGGCGCGTTCGTGTGTACGCAGGGCGCGTGATTGGTTAGCCACCACCATCGCGCTGGGCACAAGTCGTCAGACTCTGCACTTCAGCGTCACAGCCCGTGCCCTTGCCGGTCGTGCAGTCCACGTTTGCCCCCCGGTTCGCACAGGCGTAGAGCGCCTCAGCTTCCTTCGGGCAAATCGCGTTGATTATGCCGAGTGCATCGCAATCTGAGAGGCAACCGAGGTACTTCGCATCGCTATTGGTCCAGCCGCAGATCTTCGCCTCCGCGCCACAGGTCTCGGTTTTGCAGGCCTCCGCGGTGAATTCCGTGCCGGCATCTTTTGCCACGTCGCCACCATTCGACGGCGTGTTCGAGCAGGCCGCCAAAAACACCAAAGCCGTTTCTGCTAGGTGGAGAGTTGAGATTGTCACCTTCATGCGTAGCCTCCGATTCGGTCCCAGGGACTGCCAATGGCTACCCGAATCTGGGTAGTGGTCGGTTTTGAAATTACGCCACAATCTGTGTGGTTTCACTCTGCCTAGAACAGCTCTTTTTGGGCATTCAGAAAGTCTTTTGGCTCCCGGACTATGATTCCGGCCGCCTCGGCGATCCTGCGTTGTCCGCTATCTGTAGTGATCAATACCTCGGATCGGTGACGGAGGGCGCATGCGGCGATCATGGCGTCATATTTTATATACTGAAGTGGGGCTCCTCCTAATTCGTTCTTGAAACGCGTAAGCACTTCAGGAGGGAACTTAGTCCCCAGTAGTTCGGCCGCTCGTTGGTCAAATGACACAACGACCAGCAACGGTGTCCTGGGTATAGGATTGTTTGGCTCTCTGCGTATCAATTCGGCAAGGGACGGTGTCGCAACTAAGACTGTCTTCTTCTCCTGGATCATCGCCTGCAGCAATTGCCCACTCGCCGGATCTCCGCCGCGTTTGAGGGATAGAGCTGGAAACGAGAATGGTCGTATCGAACAATGCTCTATTCGGCAACAGCGAAAGATTAATTGTATCGGCCAATAGCTATCCCCACGTCTTCCGCATCTTCGATTTGCTGGCATTCCACAGAGAACCATTTTTGCCAAATTTCCAACGGGTCACCGTCCTGAACTTCAAAAACATCGGTAATGTACCCGTCAGATATTTTGCCGTCAGCCCCTCGAAGCGCGATAAGCGCCACGTCAACTTCTTTCTGAAGAGACGCCCCGAGAGCACGGGCATTCTTTAGGGCGATGGGTTTTTGCTGTCCAGCCTTGACAATAAAGGTATCTAGTTCACTTTCGCTAAATAGCTCAACAGTCAGATTTTTCCCGCCAACTCGTAGCGGAACCGCTCGCAATTCGAGCGTTTCCCAGGGACTTTGTGGAGCTTCAATGGCCGGAGCTACCAATGGTTGCGGTTTCCCATCACACCGAATAGTCGCCTTTGTGCCCTTCGCGAGCGAACGAATCCCGTATTGAATGTCTCTGGCTATATCAACGCATCCAGTGGGAGCCGTTTCGATTCCGCTGACGATCCGTTTGGCTCTGACCGAATAGACTTGAGCAGAACGCCCGTCGCTTGGATCAACGGCCACAGCGACACACTTGTCGACCACGCGAAGACCGCGCAGAGTCAATCCAGTTCGTTCATTCTCTGCTAGTTTGACAACGAGCCGAAAAAACGATGTCGCGAGATTCAATAGAAGCAACGAGTCCACGGTCTTCGGGCTAACGCCGGCGCCGTCCAGCTCGAATAGCAGTCCCTTGGCTCCCTTCTTGCCGCTTGCTTTTTTCTCTTGTCGCATGACTACCCGAAATCCCTATGGAATCTTACAGACAGTATGGGTCAAAGACTAGTATCTGACGAGCCGCGCAGTGTCAGACTATGCCAGATCTGTCAACCGCGTGGCCGGTGCTTTTGTTTTCGATTACTTACGGTCCTCAACAGCCGCCAGCAGCAGTTCCCTCGCCCAGTCGGACGCCTCAACACCGGCCCGCTCCGCCGCTTCTTCGATTATGGTGCGCTCGGCAACCGTCAGGCGAATCGAGAAGATATGGTCTCGCTTCTCTCCGTTGACCATCTTGGGACGCCCACGCCCCCGCTTCTCTTCGGTCATGGCAACACCCCGTCGAGGGCTGCATCGAGCAGTTGTCCCATGTCCCAAAGCGTCTCGGTAATACCGGCAGCCATGGCTGGCGACACGCGCAGCGTCTGGTGACGTCGCACGAAATTGTAATGAGCAATGTGCAGCGCGGTTGCCGCACGGTGATTTCGTGTCAGCTTCGAAAAGGCATTCGTGAGTCTGGTCATGCGTCGGATCTGCATGCGCATAGTCAAGTTCTGGCGTTCGACGAACGAAGTAGACATGCTGTCCAGATCCGGATTACCAAACACGATTGCCTTTTCGACCTGCGAGACTTTCGGAGGAGAGTACCTCCCGGCCCCAGCTGGCTCTGCCTCGTAGGATTTTATGACCTGGCCATAGTCCACGTCGCGACCGAAAGAGGCTTCAATCGCGTCGATGTACAGGGCCAAGCCGTCACTCGTAATTTGGGGGCGCGTGGTCAAGCGAGACGCGAGGTCTGCAACGAACGCGTTCGTGTTCTCAGCGTCGCGCTTTCCAACGCGAAATGCTGGGATGAGCTTCGTGTCAGCGTCCAAAGCAATGAACGTCCAGGCGTCGCCGACGTTGGCCGAGTCTTCGTCCTTCTTGACGTGACGTTGCTTCTTCTGAATGAAGCCCCAAATCTCGTCCAGTTCTAGGCATTCGCACTTCAGGTTCCGCATCGTGGCGTCCAGAAGCTTCTCGCAGCCTTCCCCGACCCTGACGAGTAGCGAAAGGACCGTTTCTCGGCTCACGTCAACCATGCGTTCCGTGGCGCGGACCGAGCAGCCCTCAACTAGGCAGCGGAGGATTGCTAGTTGCTTGTCTCGGGGAAGTACGTTTGCCATATGAATAAGTGTAATACATTTATCAGAAAGGTCAAGTAAGAAAAGTGTAGTACTAAAAATGGGCACAGATCGGCCGGATGGTCAGCTATTTTTCGATGGCGTATCTGTTGACGCGACTTAGAATAAAACAAGGCAAATTCCGCCCGTTGCGATGAACGATTTTCAGCCTCCCGTGTCTCCTGAATCTGCTAGCGTCCCCAAACAACTGATGAAGCAAGATCTCGGCGCCACTTCTGTCGTATTGGCGGGAGCCTGGAACGTTGCGATATTTCGACCCGAGTGGGTCGCCAAAAAGATCTTTCTCAGTCCTGAGGGAAACCTCACATCGGACATGTCCCTGCTGACAACAGGAATGATGGTGATCGATACAATCGATCAGTCCCGCGGCATTGCCCTTCGGCTTTTTCCTGGTCGACTAGAGGTTCGTCCGCTGAATCTCAATAAGGACACATTGTCATCCGTTGAAAATGTCGCGCTCGCCTCATTGGCCGCGCTCCCAGAAACTCCAATCACTGCTATTGGAGTGAACTTTGGTTATGTTAAAGAATTAGGATCCGAGCCAACAGTAGTGAGTTTCTCGGATCAGAACACCCTAGAAGACCTTGGTTTCGTCCGTCATGCGTGGAGCACTCTAAGGGAATTCAGAAAAGGCGACATAATTCTTAGGGTACAAAATCAATGGATCCCGAGTCCACCACAAATCAGGTACGATATAAATCGTCATTTTGATTTACCCGATCTGAATGCTCAATCTGCCAAGGGCTTGCTAACTGGATACGTGCAAAAGACACATGCCATTGTAGAACAACTAATCGAGAAGTTAGCTGAAATATGTTGACTAGTGATGCTCCCAAGGAACTCAATACGTTTGATAAGCTCAACTGTGAGCTGCAGAAACCAATCGTTGTTATAGAGTCAGCATGGCAATCAGTAGGTGATCCACTTACGAGTACTAATTTATTTGATCCTGCTAAGGAAGAAACGCTGATCCGATCGTCAGAGCATAAGAGCTTTCCGCAATCAACTATCTCGGAATTACAGCGATGGGGTCAGTTCATCGAAGAGCCGAAAAGCCGAAATATCAAGGAATTTTGGCAAAAGATATGTATATTTCTCAACGGCCCACCTCTCCCTGTGGCTATGCCGGGAGCCGAGAGCGGCACGATGCAACTCGCCTGGGATACCGATGACCTGCACCTTGATGTTTTGCTGGGATCTTCTGATTCTGACGAGTGGTTCTTCATGGACAGGAGAAGCGGAAAGCTTGAAGAGGGATCCGTAGATTCAAACTTGACCAGATTTGCAGATTTGCTGAAAACTATATCGCAGTGATATTGAACGTCGTGCAAAGTGATCTTGATCCTACTGCCGAAGTGATGCGGCTGCGTGAATATGAGCAATCATTTTTCCCGGACCGAAGCAAGATCCGCCCTGTTCCTGAGACATTTGAGCTCTCTGATGTTGACAAGGAAGACGCTGTCCCGCTGCTTTCGGTATGGGACACAGGCAAAACCAAACTTGAGGAAGCTAAGTAACCGTTCAGCCGAGGATGTGAGGTTGTGATTGGCGGCGAGTGGTGCCCGGTGCGAATCTCGTCGCGCGGGCGGGCTGCCCGCCAGATTCTGATCAAACTCGATGGGTACCTGGCTGTTGGTTGCCGCTGCCGTCTCGTGGATGGCCTCGGTTGTTGGGTGGTGCGCGCACTTTGAGCATACGCCACCATCGGTGGTGTGGTTCCAGTGAGTTCAACATATCAAGTGGCGACTACTCGTTTGGCGGTCGCCGTCGCCAAGGCATCAACTCTTCGATTCGAGATGCCGGATGTGTCTGGATCCGGATCAACATGTCTTTGATGTACTCGTAGGGATTGATCCCATGCATCCTGCATGTCGCGACGATGGAATGCAGAACCGCCAGGTTCTGCGCATGCTCGGCACTTCCAGCAAAGAGTGATCGCTTTCTTCCTTGAGCAACGATCCTCAGCGCGCGCTCCGCTCGGTTGTTGTCGAGCTTCAGCTTCGGATCACTGAGGAATTTCTCCAACTTGTCGCGTTGCTTGGTCGCATACTTAAGTGCCTTTCCCATTTTGCAATCGGGTGAGTACTTGCCGACGCGAGCATCCACCCAGCGCCATATTTTCTTGACGGTGAGCTTGCTTCTGCTTTGGCGCAGTTCGAGATGCTCTGAGGTGCCTTCGATGCCGCGCTCGGTTGCATCGTGCTCGACTTGGTAGAGGTCTCCGATGAGCTCGAGCACTTCGCGGTTCTCGTGTTCTTTCGTCCCTTGCGGGATTGCTTCGAGAAACTTGCGCCGTGCGTGACCCCAACAGCCGCTGCGATTGCGGCGGGCATCCTTGTCGCTAAGACAGTTGTAAGCGCCATAGCCATCAATGGTGAGATTGCCAGTGGTACCGCCCAAAAGCTCTCTGGCAGTGTTGCTATCGCGACTGTCGCTGTAGTGATAGACGACGGCCTGCTGCGAAAGGATGACCCACATCCAACCTTTCAAGCAGTGCTCCTTGTCGAGCACTCGTTGCCCAGTCTCATCTGCATGCACGTAGCGTCCTCTGCGCACGACACCTCGGAGCTCTTCGTAGATGGTACGCAGTTGCTCGGCTGTGCGATGAAATATCGAGCACAGGGTACTGCGTGCGATCGGGAACCCAGCGCGCTCTAGCGCCTTCTCGCTTCCGTACAACGGCATGATGTCATCACAGCGACTGACCGCTACGTGTGCGTGAAGACCGGGACCGTAATGACCACCGTCAACGACGCCAGGCGGCGCTTCGGCGGTGATGATCTGACTGCCGTCGTTTGAGATCAACGTTTCCAAAACGAAGCGCTCAATGATCAGATGTTCGCGGACGTGTTCCACTCGTTGCACGGTCTTGCCATCGCCGAGCTTGTGAAAGTCGTCGAGCGTGTAGCCCTCGGGTAGCTGACTGGGGGCCACTGTCTTTTGTTCCACGACGACGGGGATGTTCTTGCGAAGACCACGCTTGCGTGCACGCTCGGCTTCTCCTGCCTTTCGAGCTTTGCGTCGCTTTTCTTTCGCTCGTGCCTTGGGCTCAGTCGGCATCGGCGTGCCGTCTACCGTCAGCTCATTGGGATCAATCCGACGACGAAGCTGTTCGCCAACCGTCTGCAACTTCTCCGACCGATTACCGAAGAGCCGTTGCTTCAAGTCCTGCAGTTGCTCCGTAAGTCTCGCAACCTGTTCGGCCAGGATTCGACTCTGCTCGGTGCTCGCATCCAGCTGTTTGCGCAGCTGCGCGTTGTCGTCCCTCAGTACTGAGATGACGAGTCGCGCTGTCGGGTCCAGCGTCGCTTCGAGCTCGTCGATGTCCTGGGACGTCATCGACTAACGTAGATCATGATCGATCTCGTTTGTCGATCCCTAATCTGACTTTTTTACGGTTCAGGTGTCCAATGCGGCGGTCGCCGTACCCTGGCGAAGTCGATCCCATCAAGCAGCATCGTCAGTTGGATGCTGTCGATCTCGGCTCGATCGTTTCCCTCGGGAAGATGAATCTTGAAATGCCCCCGAGCGAGCCGCTTGTACCAGAGCACCAGCCCGCCCGTCTGAAAGGCTAAAATCTTCGCTCGATTTCGCCGACCCGAGATGAAGACGTAAAGATTTCCACTGTAGACATTTTCGCCGCTGGCCATCACCAGCGCGATTAGGCCATCAAACCCCTTGCGCATGTCTGTTGCCCCTGTGAACAACAGGATCCGCGTCGCTGTCGAAAGCCCCAGCATCGACTTATCGGTCCATGAGTCGAGCCAGCTCGGCGATGAACTTCGCCGACGGCAAGTCCATCAGACTGAGCGTGACCGAGCCCACTCGCAGCTGACAGGCCCCACTCGGAGCTGCCATCGTCGGTCGCACCGTGACGAAACGGCTCTGTGCTGAGCTTGGCCGTTTGGTTTCCCCTCGAAGCTGATAGAGCCAGTAACGAAACGTCCCTACCTCAAGGCCCCGTTGCTCGCAGAATTCCTGCTGTTTGAGCGAGCCCTTCTCGAACTCCGCTACGACGTCCATCCAATACTCGCGGTTGCGCCGAACCAGTGCCTTGACCTTTGCCATGGCAACATTGTCGCCACGGGCCTTGCCCGTTTCTACCCGTCGCCGGCTGAACGGTTACGAAGCTAAGGCAATACGCGGACTCAATAGCCCAGCAACAATATGTCTTGGTTTCGCTCTAACAGTTGCGCAGATCCTATCAGCCGCGGCGCAATTCATTCCAACTCGACAAGTCAAGGTGATCACAGATCCCCTAGCTGGACCCGAAGCACAGATGCCCGGCGCCGATGGCCATGCTGGGATTTTGGGAATAAATAGATTGAGCGGAGAGCCAAGAATCAGGTACAAAGCTCTCCGAACGTCTTTAGCTGGAGCTTGCCGGATAATCTATGACTAATAAGTTCAGTTCCTAGCCTTCCGTGCATCCGCCACAATCGAAGCCCTGACAGCCGCGATGGCGCTGTCCACGGGCGGCACGTGCAACGCGGCAAAGAACCGCCGCTTGTTCCCCGTGGACGCTTCCGACCACGCGTAACAGAGCGACGCCTTGGGGTGCGCCACAAGCTCGAAGACCTGGACTTCACCCTTCCAGACCTGGGACCCCTCGAATGTCTCGTCTACCTCCACGGACTCGACCCAGCGCGATTCAACCCCGTGCATGTGGCGGATTGCATCCTGTAGAGCTGGAATGCCGGCGTGGTCCATGGGTTACCTTACTGGGGCCAATTCGGTCCGTCCAATGCCAACCTTGCGCCCGCACATGGGACAGACCGTCAACCTGACTGGCCAAAGGCCTTTGACAATCGACTCCATCGGAACCCCGGCGGCTAGGGCTGCCCTGAAGGCCAAGCTAGCGGACGGATTGCGCCTCTCGACCATGGCATGGCGAAGCGTCTGATAGGGGACTTCCATGGCCCTGGCGAGTGCCACAAGCGAACCAAGCACAAGCTGGAGATGTCTGAGTGCTCGGCGCACGTTGGCCCGTTCCTCCTCAGACAGAGAATTAGCGAGGCGTCGCGGCCGACCGCTCACGCGCTTCCACACCCACCGCTCTTTGATTGGCGCTCTCACGCTAGACACATTGTGTTGACTGGGCCGCCAATGCCAGGATCAGGACGCCTGAATTTCAAACCCGACCACTACCCGAATCTGGCACAACTCGGCACAGTCGCATTGCCGACGTCGCTTCGAAAAGAGCATTTTTCGTGCTTGATGACCTGGCACAGTGATTGCTTGTAGGTGTGCACCCCCAATGATGCTAGCATCCGCAAGTTGAACTCCCGGCTCGGGAGGAGCCGTCGAACGGCTTGGGATTCCTCTTGAAAACATCCTTGCTGATGCCAATCGCGCTCGGAGGTGCGCATGCAATCGTTGACGCGTCAACGGTCACGGCCATTTTTCGCAGCACGCATTTGAGTGTGGTTGCTCCAGAGGCAGCGTGGGGTATCGTGCTTGCGTACGATCTAGTCGCCTTTGGCTCGCAGGCGCTGCTCGGTTGGTGCACGGATCGCTTTGCTTCGCCACGTCTAGCTACTCTATTGGGTATTGCGCTCACCGCAGTCTCTCTAGTGTGCTGCTCCAGCAATCTAATCGCGACGCTTGCATGCGCTAGCATTGGTAACGCGCTATTTCACCTGGGAGCCGGCGCGAACGTGCTAAGGGGCGGCCTCGAATGTTCGGCGCCTGCGGGCGTGTTCGTGGCTCCGGGCGCGATTGGACTTGCCTTCGGTATCTACTACGGGTCACGTAGCCTTGGTCCAGTCTGGCCGCTGCTGCTGCTGGCACTCGCGGCTTTGGCCGGGATATCGTGGTGTCGCTTCAACGCCCCGCCGCATGGCAGTCCCGCGAAGGACACAGTCGCCTTTCATGCGCCACGTTCCGTCAACTTGGCGATTGGCTTGCTCCTCGTTTCGATCATGGTTCGCAGCTTGGTCGGGATGTCCGCGGCCAAGGGCTACCCACGCAGTGACCTGCTGCTGCTCGGCATCCCGGGCGCCGCATTTTTGGGCAAAGCAGTCGGGGGGTTCGTCGCGGACCGTCTAGGTTGGCTAGAGACGAGCGTGTTCGCGCTGCTGGTTTCAATCCCACTCATCGCATCGGCTCCACCCGCGTTGGCGCTCCTGCTGGGTCTCTTCTTCTTCCAGATTACTATGCCCGTAACGCTCACGGCGGTTGCGCGGCTCTTGCCCCAGCGGTTGGCCACCGCGTTCGGTTGGACCTGTTTGGCCCTAATCTTAGGTGCGCTGCCAACCATGTTGCCGTCCGGAAGGCCTTTGTGCCAACGCTGGCTCTTATCAATCTGGATTCTGGGAAGCACCGTCTGCGTATTCTTCGGTCTGCGCCTATCCGGCGTGCAGCGTAGACTCTTTGCGTCCAATGCGATCGTCAGAATGGAGACAACAACATGAGAACTTCGAGATTACTGGGTGTGCTTGCGGCCATAGCTTTCTTCATTACCTCGGCGTTGGCTCGCGCCGATATCGCTCCACTGCCAACCGGTGGCAGCTCCGGCGTCGCGGGTAGCAGCTCCGCAAACGGTGGATCCAGTGCTCCGGCTGGGGGCGCGAGCAGCACGACGGCTGGCACCAGTGCCATCGAAGGCTCGGCGCCGAAGGATGACGATAGCGGCTGCTCGATGGCCATGTGGCATCACGCTTCTGGCCTTGCTCTGGGTGTTTTGGGCGTCGCGCTGGCGCTCGGTGTGCGCCGAGCCCGAAGCCGCAAGTAAACGCGAAGATTATCTCGAATGCAGCTAAGTTGGCACTCGTGGCTGGTCGCGTTCGGATTGACACTGTCATTCGAGGTGCCGCTCGTGGTGTGGCTGCTAGCGGATACCGTTGCGTCCATGCGCCGAAGGCTGGCGATCGCCGTCTTTGCCAACCTACTGACGCATCCGCTGGTATGGTTCTTCTTCCCGCAATTGCCATTGAGCTACGCGTCGCGATTGGCGTTGTCTGAATTCTGGGCGTTCGCGGGTGAGGCCCTGTTCTATTGGACAATCGCCTCTCCCATCAGGCTCGGTCGCGCCAGTCTGATCAGTCTTGCTGCCAACATGACATCATTTGGTTTTGGTTGGGCCATTGGGAATTTGTGACAGGTCAAGTTGATGCTGGAACGTAACGCGGTTGCGACCGACCGAACCCCGCCTAATGCCCGCAAGCACCAACCGGGGAGCGTCTCGCGCAAACTAGCGCCGCGCGCGCTACATCGGCAAGTGGCCCATCGTCGCGCATGAAGGGGATTAGTGCGGGGTAGGATAAGTAGAACGTTCCGGGCGGCTCGCATGCTTTCATGGCGTGCGGAAAGCCGTAATCGAAATAGAAGGTTATGCCCGTCGAGCCCACTTTGAGGGTCTTGAGATTCTCCACGTCGAAGTGGGCGTTCTCGGGTAGTCCCGCGCCCTTGCACTCCGAATCGATCTCAGCCACCCTGCCTTGGCGAGCTCGGTCGATCTCGGCACTTAGCAAAGCGTCAAGCCGAGACAACAGCCCCTTCACCTTGGCCGGCTCGAAGATGCTCTTCGCGGTAACTTGCTCACCCGTCGTCAGAAGGAAGCAACGGTGCACGCTCCAGCCGGTTGGGTAGGCGCCGTTGAAGTTGACGTCGAATGTCACAGAAAGAATGTTATTGGCGTTGTGGTTGACACGGTAGGTCATCCCGATCACTCCGGCGGGGTCGTCGCTGGGGTCGTAGTTCTCGTCCCTGACCTGCTTTAGCGAGGCGTTGATGGCGCGCGACGCTTTTCGATTCGCCACGGCAACCTCAGGGTAGTAAATGATCCCCGATCCCATCGGTTGCGGGTGCGCGATTTTCTGAGTTCTCTTGGTGATCCTCGCTCGATCGGCGTGCGTTTCTTCCGTCGGTGAAAATCGGGCGATCGGCGCCGAAGCCACGGGTGACTTGCCGCTAGATGCCAAAACCGCTCGATTGCCAGCGCTGGCAAGACTCCATCCGACGATGGTCAGCAATGGAAGCAGTAGCCCTCGAACACGGGACATTAACGCCTAGCATATCACATCTGCGGTAGAGTCACGCTGGCCAGGCGTTGGTTGGACGGCAACGAACACGCTTACACGACTCTAGAATTCATGCTAAACGGGCTCTCATGTGCAAACCGGGTTCGAGTTTTAGCTCCTTGAGTGGTTTCCCAAGTATGCTTCACCAAGCAGTGGCTGTTGAAATGGCACTATCAGTGGCCTTGGCGATTGGCTGCGGGTCGGGTTCCAAACCGAGCACCACTCAACCCGATAATTCGAATCCTGATGATGATGCAGGCACGTGCCCCAGCACGACGGCGGTTTCTCCCTCGCCAGATTTGAATGGACGCTGGGCGCTGCAGACGGTCGCTTCGCGATTCGTTCCGGCAACGGGGCTCACCTCTGAATTCTATACGCGAACCACAAGTGTTCTATTGGCTGACATGGCTCAAACAGGGACGCAGATTTCGCTTAGTGCCCAGTACTGCAGCCAAGAGAATGATGACCCAGGTGCCGCAGCCCATGTCGTAATTCCCGACGCCTACGTACGCTCGCTCGCCCCATTTGTTCGCACGGGGACGTATGGCGACAACGGTTCTGGCACGGATACCCTCGAACTGCCGACCTTCGTCGAGGTCGAGGGGGCACATCTTTCGGACCCGGCTAACGACGCACTACCAACCGATCCGAGCGATCTCCGCGTTTTCGACCAAGACCTAGACGGCAACCCCGGCGTCACGATTAGACTGACCGGGATCGTCTCGGGCGATCTATATGTCGTCCAGCGGCAAACGAGCGATCTTACGGGAATTGCCGTGGCTCAGGACCGTCTGGAGGGTCATTATGGCTTTACGTCGGAGCAAAATGTCTTGGCAGCCAACCCGGCTGAGCTCAAGACACTTGCGGCGCAGACGGCACTCGTCGATCCGAACGCTTGCGCAAGTACATTCGTGTTCGTGCAGGTAGCGGCGACGGCAACTTGCGCCGATGTGCTCGCCAATGCGACACTGTTCGACTAGAAGGCATCTCATAAACCTACTGCGCCCCCCGATGCGTCGGTCGTCTTCCTCAAAATACGAGTGTATTCCTGCGTCATCCTCCCTAGCCTCGGGGGGGCTCGCTACGGTATCTGAGATGCCTTCGGGCGGCGCCGCGTTGCCGTCACGGTATCGCCTTTAGCACGAGCGCCGCGCCGAGCAGGGTACCTGAACTCGAGAAGCCTGGATATCCTGGATTGTTCGTCTGCAGTCCGGCAGCCCCGGGCAGGGGAAGACCATGCGCAACGTCAACCGCGCCGTCAGGCACTTCGTCGATCACAGGGTGAGCTGCGGCGCTGCTCTTGGTCACAGAGCGAGGCACCAAGAATTGGCTCTGCAGGTAAAGCCCCAGCGAGTAGTTCGCCTCCCCATATTGCAGGGGCACCTCGAAACCCACGCTACTCGCCAGACGCGTGTTGTCCACGTAATTGGTGCGACCGGTCTGATCAGGAACCGGCGAAGGTGCGACACCGATCTCCGCCAACAAGTGCCGTCGAGACCAGGACAGGGCACAACCGAGGCCCACATTGACCGTGTCATGCCACGCATCAAGCGGTGCTTCGCTGTGTCGATCGCGATAGTGGGACCACTGGGTCCACACACCCTGAAAACCCAGTTCCCAATCCAAGCGCCCAAGCTTGCCCGCCGTGCTTGCACCAAGTCCAATGCGCAAAGGCTCAGAGCCTTGTGTCAATTCGTAGTTTTGGACGACGGCGGTCTGCCCGCTTGGGTATGTGTAGTTCCAGAAGCGCAGGCGATTCTCACCGCTCGTATCCCACGACTTCGGCAAATGCGCGGTCGTGGTGATGAGCCACTGAGAGTGAGGTCGAAATAGAAATGCCGCGTAGGGCGCAATAGCCAAGTTGGTCTCGATTTGTGGCACCATCAGCAGTGTTCGCTGGTCGGAAGCTTTCGGAACGTAAACCTGCATCTGCGTGCGCGTAGCCATGCCCGAATCCACACCAAGACCCCAGGACAGTTGAGGCAAGATGCGCCCACCAATGGCTGCGCTGAGCGTCGATACCTTGAGTCTGTCACCCAGAAGTTCCGCGTGGAGCTGATTGGAGAAATACTGCTCCCGCTCGTCGGAGAAGAACGAATCTTGACGCAAAAAGCCCGCCGTTGGAACCATGGCGTAGAAGCCGAAGACCAGCGCTTTTCCGAGCAACGACCGCACTACACCGATTGCCAAATACGGGGTGATCTCTCGACTCGATGTATCGGTGCGTGGGTGCAAGAGTTGCGAGGTGGGTTGTGGCCAAAAACCGCTCCCACTCACCGGCGATTGCACCAGATCCGCGTTGTAAACCGAATCAGGCACGTCTACGCCCGCTGGGCGTGGCATCAAGTGAATGTGACTCCATTCACCGACAACCAGAGTTCCAAAGCTCAAGTCCGTCTCGATCTCTGGAAGAAACGCGGGGTTGAAATACGTGCTCTCCGTCCCTCGTGCGAGGATTCGGGCAGTAAAACCGTTTCCAACTCCGGGTGCGCCCACGGTTTCCAGGACGCTCGATGCCGCAGCCTTCTGTGAAGCAAAGATTGACGCGAGCGCCAGAGCCATCGAACATGAGACAGTACGCCGTAGCACGGGGCGAGCCTAGCGCGGCCGCGGTGTGCTGCAACAGCCGCTTAGCAGGAACTGCGCGCTACGGGAATTGCACCGCCAACGAGCAGAAGCTCGGCCTATTCGTCAGTCGCAATTTCTGGCCGGCGCGATTCGACCTGCAGATGGCGTGTCGATATCGCTTGCCTCCCGCTTTCACCATGGCGACGATGGCGCATGCCCAAGTGGTTGCTGCGCCTGCTCTGCGTTTTGCTCGGCGCCTGCGCATGCGTGACTTTGACGCGTGCCGCCAGCGCGGTAGAGCTACAGGAGGCTGAAAGCCAAGTCTTTCTGCAGCCGGATGGTTCGATCGATGTCGCCTACACGCTAAAGATTTCCGACACCGAAGGGCGCGGCGAGATCAAGAAGATCGGACAGTTTTACGAGCCAATAGAGTTTGCCAAAACGTATGTTCGCGATGCGTCTGCCACGAACCCGGTAACGATGAGGCCACTTGGCGACGGCTACTATCAAGCCGCCTTCGCTCATCAACAACCCGCGGGACGCTACGCGCTGGTGCTCGAATACCACGTTGCCAAAACAGTCCACTGACTGCCCTTGCGGGGGCGCGCGTGGAGCCAGCCGCGCGTGAGCCGGAAGTACTCGGCCAAATCAAAAAGCTCGAAGGCGAGTGGACGGAACAGATGGAAGCCGCTTCTGAAATCCAAGCCCGCCTCGAGCACTTGCGCAACTCGCGCCAGCGGATGATCGGACGTTCAGCGCTCGAACTCGTGTTGTTTCAGCGCGCGCCGCAACCAACCGATATTGCTTGCGGGTCTCCCCCCTGCCCTCGCTGTGCTGCGCAAAGCGCAACGAGCCGGTTCTTCTGTGCCGTATGCGCGCAGCGGGGGCGTCGTTAGCTACCTGTTTTCGGAGCTTTCGGTGCAGCTCACGGTTCCGAAATGCGCTCATTGCGGCTTCGAATCAACACTGGTCGATATCCCAGAGGGCAGCACGTGCCCGCGCTGCGGCGCCGTGCTGAGTTGGACCCGAAGAACGGCAGATTCGTCGGTCGAAACGGATGCCTATCGCTTGGACGGATGAAGAACGTAACAAGCCTTTCTGGCGCACTCGCACGCCGAGTCACTCGCGTGACCTCGCGCGAGCGGCGAGTGCGGCCAGGGTCTCCAAGAGATGCCGTCGGTGCGGAACGTTGACGAACCTGACCCCGCCCCAGAACCCGTCAAGTCTGCTAACACCCGCACGCCACGATGCACGCGGGAGCGCCGACGCAGCCCGAATAGCAGACTTGGTCGCAGGTGGAAGATGCGCCACCCGTTCCATTGGGCGATGCGGTGCCTTGCGTGCAGTATCCAAGTGACACCTGATTGCACACGTCCGACAGTGCCTTGTTTGTAAATAGCGAGTTTACCTGCTGGCAAGTTGAGGCAACGCCGACGGGACACAAGTAATTGCCGTAGCACACGCATTCCAAGTCATAATCAGGCTGCAGCGTCCTGAACCCACAATTGGGGAACTGCGTCGAGTCAACCAAGAAGTTGGGGCAGAGGCTGGTCCCGCTGCACAGCGTCACGTGCGTAGTCACGTCGGTTGTGCACGCCACACCAGTGCCACTAGTTGCCGGCGTTGATCCATCCTGACCCGTCCCGTAGCCAGTCGCGGAGCTATTCATGTTCATGCAAGCCGCGCACAGCAGCACAGCACACTGGACGAAAGCACTTGCCATCCCGTGCCACCGTGCGCGCGCAGTCGGCGACGCACGGTTGGCAAAGGGGTCACTGCGCAGTTGCATGACGCGTATTTGTCAGATTCGCCGGGGGAAGTCAAACCCGTCAATGGGTGAACGAGGCTGTCGGGAAGTCGAACTGCTCAGGCGTAGTCGTGCCGGCGACGATTGTCACGGGCCGCGGCGGGATCTTGGTGCTCACGGGTTGGAACTCGTGAACGACGATGCCGGGAAATCGAATGACTGCCGTGTGGTCGTACCGGCGGTAATTACAACCGAGGCTGTCGCGGTCGTGCTCACAGCCTGACCACTGCCGTCCACCATTTTCGCGGCAACGCCGTACGTCCCAGATGATAGATTGGCCACGGTCGCTGTTTGAGCGGCGCAAGCGACAAGGGTCGTCGTGCCATACGGGCTACCGTTCGAATCCGTGAGATTGATCGATGTATTCGCCGCATTGTATTTGCTGCACTCCGATACGGCCAAGCTGGATTCAATCGTCCAATTGACCGCGAGCGATCCAGTGCCTGATCCGGTGCCTGAATTGGTGAAGGCTGTAGCCGGAAAGTTGATGTTCTGTGCAGCGTTGGTGCCACTCGAAATGGTCACGGTGTCCGGGCCGATGGTTCCGGTTATTGGGTTGCCCGAGGCGTCCAACATCTGCGCTGATACCGTATAAGTGCCGTTTGGCACGTTCGAAAAGGTTGTGGTCATGGCACTGCATTCGGGCGTCACTCGCCCGTATTCATTGCCGGATGCATTGTTGACGAGAATCGCAATGCTGGTCGCCCCGTATTGGCTGCACGAAGAGGCGTCGGAGCTGGACGCAATCGTCCAAGTGACAGTGAGAGAGGCTGTGCTGGAACAGGCGGGCAGTATGACGGCTAGGGCCAGCAGCGCAAACTTGATTACAAGGGAACGCAATCCAAAAACTCGAACAAACTTAGTCGTCATTTTCTTCTCCCAGCGCTGTACGGCCCAAGATACGCATGCAAATTCAGTCGTCCTGCCGTTGGTCCGGTACGACGATTCAACCATTCGTTGCCCTACCTATATTGTCGAGTATGAACTTTTTCAATGACTGAGTTTTCATTGGCCCGCATGGCCGTGTGATCCTTCTATGGCGTTTGCGGGTTGCTGGGTCCGAAGCGGATTCTGGAGCGGTGGCTGATTCGGCTGCCGTGGTTGCCCTCCGCTTTCATCGAACCAGCCCCTGTTACTGGCAATACCGTCGAGCTAACGGCATAATCGGGCCATGCTAATTCGGAGCGCAGCCGCTTGGTCCAAAATACGGCAGCGGAAGCTGGCGCATTGGGCGGCCCAACATCGTAGGGAGGGCCCACTGGGTGCCATACGGGCTGCCGAGGTCTTGCGCGCGCACGTCGTTTCGATGCGCCCGGACTGGCCCGATGCACGGACCCGCCGTGCAGACTGGGAAAGCCACGTAATAATGAGAACGTTGTTCGATCGGATAGCGCATGCCCTCGACAAGAAGCCCCGTAGCAAAGCTGTTCGCCGACCTGCGTAAGGGCCTTTCGAGCCTCAAGGTACGCTGGTACGTGTTTGGGGCGCAGGCAGCCATTGTTTATGGTTCCAATCGGCTAACGTCGGATGTCAACATCACTTTAGATCTACACGAAATCTCGGTCGCAGAGTTGCTGAAGGCTTTGGCGAAGTACGGCTTTGAACCACAAATTCCCGATCGTCGGTTCATCGAACTTACTCGAGTGATTCCCGTCGTTCACGTCAAAACGAAGCTTCCCGTCGACCTCGTGTTGTCAGGGCCCGGATTGGAAGACGTGTTCTTCGAGCGTGTTGTGATGATTTCGATCGGCTCGAGTAAGATCCCGTTTGCGTCACCCGAGGATCTTGTTGTCATGAAGGTGCTTTCCGGACGCCCCAAGGATCTCGACGACGTCGTAAGTATACTTGCTGTACGCCGCGACACGTTGGATGTGACTGCCGTCAAGAAGATACGCTAAGAGTCGCCGAATCCTTACTCGACCAAAGCGACCTCCTCTCGACATTCGTGCAGCTATTGAAGCCATTGCGAGCCATCAAATCCGCTTCGAGCGCCCAGAACCGCCCGCAAGTCAAGCCAACGGCGCACACGGCCAGGCGCAAACGGGCGCGCGCAACTCGCAAGAAAAGCTGACACCCAAACCTCGCCCCTGTTACCGATAGGTGCTGGCGTATAGTGTGCCGTTTGCGGGCAGTGCACCATATTGAATTTATTAGCAATTTTAGAGATTAAGTAAATTGTGCACCCAGTCAAGAAAATACTGATATTACGTTCAGTATGCTGGCCACTTTCGCCGCACGACCTGACGTCACCCATCACGTTGTTTCAAACGCCGCCGCAGAAGTCAGGTTGTTTGCGTTTGGCTCTGTTTGCATCGCGCGTCGAGCACACGAGGAACCAAGTTCGGCGGCGCAACTCTTCTCGATTGAACTCAAATATGTAACTCGAAGTATTGCGCCTAGATACCCCGCCCTCGAGGGCGGGGTTGGGGGTGGGTGAGCCTTTAATTGAGCTCAAATATGTAACCTGCAGTATCCCAACTAGATATCCCCCCAAAACTGGGGGGATTTCGGGGGTTCTAAGTCCCTCCCCAGCGGGGAGGGATTTAGGGTGGGGAGAACGATGAACCCATGTTCGTCGAACTCCTTGCCTGTACCAATTTCTCCTTTCTGCGGGGCGCCTCGCACCCCGAAGAAATGGTCGAACAAGCGCATACGCTTGGGTACTCGGCGATTGGAGTCTGCGATCGGCATGGAGTTTACGGCATCGTCAGGGCTTGGGCTCGCGCGAAGGAACTTGGCGTCAAACTTATCGTCGGCGCTGAGCTCGAGGTGCAACTGGGCGAGGGCGATTCGCCTGTGTCGCGGCCAACCGTCGCATTCTTGGTACAAGACACGCAAGGCTATCGTGCCCTGTGTTGACTGCTTACGCTGGCGCATCGCGACACGCCGAAGGGTGAGGCACTTTTGCGCTTGGACAAACTCGGCTATTGCGACTTTACAGGGCTTTTTGCGTTACTGCCGGCGGATTCACTGCTCGCGCAACCCGGGGTCAATGCCACTGGCGTCGAGGCGCCGGCACCGTTGCTCGACTACTTGCGGTGTGTCTTTTCGAAGCGGCTTTACCTGGCTGCTTACCGTCACCGCGACGCACGCGACGCATTGCGCGACGCGGTTGTAATTGAGGCCGAGTGCCGTTATGACATAAAAGTCGTTGCCAGCGCCAAGCCGCGCATGCACACGCCCGAGCGCCAATCGCTTGCGGATGTGCTCGAGTGCATTCGTCGCGGCACGACGTTGCAGGCGGCTGGCACGCAGCTATTGCCGAATGCCGAGGCGCGGCTTTTGTCGGACACGCAGATGCGCCAGCGCTTTTTTGACCACATCGATTGGGTCGAGTGCAGCGCAGAGCTCACCGAACGAGTTCGCTTCGATTTGGGTTCGCTCAACTATTGCTTTCCTTGCGCGCTCGAGCCGGGGCAAAGCGCGGACGAGAAATTGGAGCGGCTCACGTGGCAAGGCGCAGAGCGTCGCTACCCCGACGGCGTGCCGCAAGCGGTCGAGGCGCAGCTCAAGCGGGAGCTTTTGCTGATTGCTCAGATGGGCATGGCTTCGTATTTTCTGAGCACGTCGGAAATCGTGGAGCTAGCGCGCGAGAGGCGGATTTTGTGCCAGGGCCGCGGCAGCGCCGCCAACAGCGCCGTGTGCTTCGTGCTCGGCATTACGGCAGTCGACCCCGCGCGCAGCCGTTTGCTCTTCGAGCGCTTCATGAGCCCCGAGCGCCACGAACCGCCCGACATCGACGTCGATTTCGAGCACGAGCGGCGCGAGGAAGTGATTCAAGCCATCTACGAACGCTACGGCCGCGATCACGCCGCCATGGTCTCCGAAGTCATTTGCTATCGCGGCAAGAGCGCGCTGCGCGAAGTCGGCAAGGCCTTCGGGCTATCGCTCGATCAAGTGGACCGGCTGAGCATGACAATCACGGGCTGGGACGCGATCGACGGCGTACCCGAGCATCTGGCGGAAGTCGGCCTGGATCAAGCAAGCCGCGAATTGCAACAAGTCGTTCTACTCGCGCGGCAGCTACACGGCTTTCCGCGGCACCTGTCGATTCATGTGGGCGGTTTTGTTTTGTCGGCGCGGCACTTGAACGAGGTTGCACCCGTGGAGCCAGGACGCATGCCGGGGCGCACTGTCATTCCTTGGGACAAGGACGACATCGACGCGCTCGGATTTTTCAAGGTAGATGTGCTCGGGCTTGGGATGCTGACGGCAATCCGCAAAGCGCTCGCGCTCGGTTTCGAGGATGGCCTGTTGCGGCGGCACGCGGGCGAAGCCTTCGACCCCATCGACGTTCTGGCGCGCATTCCGCCCGAGGAACCGCAGGTGTACGAGATGATCTCGCGCGCCGATACGGTCGGCGTGTTTCAGATCGAAAGTCGCGCACAGATGGTGATGCTCCCGCGCCTACGGCCGCAATGCTTTTACGACCTCGTGATCGAAGTGGCGATTGTGCGCCCCGGGCCGATTCAAGGTAAAATGGTGCATCCCTATTTGCGCCGCCGCAATCGCGAAGCACCCATTCGCTATCCACACCCGGAGCTGAAAGCCGTGCTTGAGCGCACCTTAGGCGTGCCGCTGTTCCAAGAACAGGTCATGCAGATTGCAATCATCGGCGCCAATTATAGTCCGGGCGACGCCGACCAATTGCGGCGCGACATGGCCGCGTGGAAAAAACATGGGCGGCTGTTGCGGCATCGCGAACGCCTACTTGACGGGTTTCGTAAGAAAGGCATATCTGATGACTTTGGCGAGGCACTGTTCAACCAGATCAAGGGCTTTGGCGAATATGGCTTTCCCGAGTCACATGCGGCATCGTTTGCGCTGCTCGTGTACGCCTCGGCTTGGCTCAAGCACAAGGTACCCGCCCATTTCACCTGTGCGCTGCTCAATGCGCAGCCGCTCGGCTTCTATTCGCCCCATTCGCTAATCCGCGACGCGCAGCGCCACGGCGTGCGCGTGCGCGACGTCGATGTCACGAAGAGCGAGTGGCTGAGCACGCTTGAATCGGTAAGGCCCGAAGCCAACGATGAGTCGCTGGAGCGTCGGCTGCGCAATCGCACGCTGCGTTTGGGGTTGCATCAACTGACGGGCTTCGGCGAACAGGCAAGCCGCGTTATCGAAGAAGTGCGACGGCAACGGCCGTTTGCCAATATCGACGATTTGATCCAGCGCACACGGCTCGAACGGGGCAAAGTCGAGGTATTGGCGCAAGCCGGCGCGCTCGAGCCTTTGATGAAAGGGCGGCGCAATGCGCTTTGGGCCGTGCGCCGCCCGCGCCGCTACGGGCTGTTCGAAGCCGCGGCAACGAAGGAACAGCACCCCGCGTTGCCCGCGCTGCCGCCCGTCGAAACCCTGCGCTTCGACTACGCGACGAAACAGCTGTCGGTCACTGATCACCCGCTGACATATTTGCGGGGCTGGCTCAAAAAGCGCAACGTCGTCACGACGAATGACTTGTTCTCACTTCGGCATCACGAGCAAGCGGCCGTTGCGGGCATGGTCTTGTGCCGCCAAAAACCCTACACGGCCAAGGGTATCCTATTCATGACTGTCGAAGACGAAGTCGGTGTCGCCAATCTCATCGTCATGCCGGACGTTCAAGAGAAATACGGCCTGCTCTTACGCCAAGTCGGTATCATTTTGGCATTCGGAAAAGTCGAACGCTCGCGCACGAAGCACGCAACGGAAACGCCCGTTGTACACCTGCGAGTCGAAGCCATCGAACGGCTCGACCGTTTGCCCCAAGCGTTACACGGGATGTCGCGGGATTTTCGGTGATCGATATGGACTTGGCGAACCGTTCGAGCTAGAGTTCGCACTTACCGCACGCAACTCATAGAAATGTCGCTGCCTTACGTAAGGCCTCTGCGGCATCCTTACCGCTTGCGACATTTTCGTGCGACACGACCAGTCGAACCAAATTGGGAATCGCCGCTAAACGCTCGAACTCGACACGCAGAGCCTGTTTGTCTTTCACCAAGGCAAGTTTGGCTAGTCTTGAAACTCGGGGGCCTGGGGCAGAACCCATCAGCGTCGTGAACAGGAAACCTAGCGGATCACGTTTGCGGTCCATATTCATGACCACATCATTGAGCACGACGGTGACTCCGTCGCTCGACCGCACGATCATGGCGCCTTCTCTTTCGTCGATTCCAGGGATCATTTGGAACGCGACGGAGGTATCTTCAGGAAAATCTTCGTATGTTCCGTCAACCGACATCACCTCCTCGACTTTTGCGCGAGATCCGCGGGGGGCCAAGACTCGAACCGCAGGGTAGCGTTTCTTGTATGCCGGGGAGTCCATACGATGATAGCCACCAGGAACGATCACATACGCGGGCGGACCCCATTGCTCGATCTCGGCCATTGTGTGCTCATCGAGTGCAATTGGGCTGTGAAATACCAGACGCAAATCACACATTTTCGCAATCGTCATGACGCGCTTCAGCGACATGCGCGGTATCGAACCCACAACCCGCCAGAGGTTATCGGTCAGTTGCTCGATGGGTCCGTGATTCAGAACTTTCCACTCGTCGGATTGCTTGGCCATGGTGCCGGCACAATCTACGTCCAATTCACGGTCTGAAGCCATAAGGATCACCCCGATGGCACAGCCTCAATGGCCGTGCCCAACCAACGGTGCCGGAAAACCGGGCTAGGGCTGCTGGCCGCCTTACTGGCGCATTTGAGCCAAAAGCGCCGAAATTGGCACGGTGGCGATGCTCGTGTAGCTGTCGGCAACCGCGTACGGAACGACCAGATGGCCCCCATGCAGTAGCGCACCACACGAGTACACAACGTTGGGCACGTAGCCATCGCGCTCGTCGGAGTTGGGCACTAGCAATGGCTCACGCAGCTCGCCAATCACGCGTGAAGGATCCTCCAGGTCGAGCAGCAATGCGCCAATCCAATACTGCCGCATGGGTCCGACGCCATGTGTCAGAAGTACCCACCCCTGGTCGGTTTCAATTGGAGAGCCGCAGTTTCCCACTTGGACGAATTCCCATGCGTACTTGGGTCCGCGTACGAGTTTCGAGTCATTCCAAAAGTGGATGTTGTCCGATCGGAGCAAGTAGTTGTTCTCGCCGTCGAGCCGCGACGCCATCATGAATTGGTTGCCGATTTGCGCGGGAAGAGCGCCATTCCCTTGTTTTGCACGCACGTGCCGTTCAGGGTAGCGATCTTGAAATGGCGAAAGTCGGCTGTCTCGATGAGCTGCGGCAGCACGCGTATGCCATTATAAGCCGTGTAGGTCGCATAGTACACAACGCGTCCGTCGGGATCGACGAACCGCACGAAGCGCGCGTCCTCGATGCCGCGACTCTCGCTATCGCTCACCGGAAAAATTACGCGTTCAGAAAGGGCTGCATCGGGGGAAAATTCAAGCTCGTAGTTCGAGCGGGCAAGCCAAAGCATGCTGTCAACCAGTTCCTTCTTTTGCGGAATGCTCCCTTGCGTACGACACTGCTCGACTGCGCATTTCAGGTCGCTCATCGTGAATTGATCATCGAGGATTGCCAAGAGTGGTTCGGCTAATGGGTCGTAGGCCTTCATCTCGACGAGCTTCTGGAGGTAGCTTTGTTTGTCATACAGGGCGTCGTCCACCGGTCGCGCGGTGAGCGCGAACCGTGTTGGCGGCTCGATGTTAACTTGCTGTCTGTCGTCAATGATACCCGTGCGAAACTCAATCGATGAGATGTGCCCCTCGCCACAGGCCCGTAGGCTAAGGATGAAACGGGCCGAGCCGCGCGGCACGCCATTCTGTTCCGGGTGCAGGACCATCGATGGGTTGAAGAGCGCGACGGACTCGATCGAATATTCACTGGTGAAATAGGCGCCAAGCAGCAGGCGGCGCGCTTCACTCGTATCGGGGCCCTGAGCCGCCAGCGCCATCGCGGCCGCGTAGTTCTGCCGAAAGATCCCGCGAATGTCCTTGTGGCGCTGCTGATAGTCCGTCACAAGCGTCGCGACCATCGACGACACTTCGGACTCCGGTATCGCGCGCACACGCTCAATAATGGCGCGGATACGCGGTGCCCCCCCGGGAACGAAGGTGCGCGCGATGACTCGGCGAGGATTCGCAGCTAGGCGCACCGAAAGGTGCGTAATATTCATGCCGGTAATGCTCATGCAGGCGCTGAGTGCGGTGCACGATTGGTGCCAGTGTGTTTCAACCGGACTTGGCGTGCGCCTGATTCACATCAGACCGGCACGGACGACAACGTTTTTGCATTTTGCAAATCCGTTTCGCATTCACAGACAAGAGACCTCAGCCTACGGCTCGCCAGCCAAGCCGTAGGCGCAAGCGCACGGCACATCAACGCCGACGAACCCAATGTGCTCGACTACCGAAGAGCACAACCCGCTGTCGCTCTACCAACCCGGCCCGTTCCGATCCTCGGACCACGATCCTGTGGTCGTGGAATTGCAGCTGGGTGGCCCAGCCTCTTACGACTGAAGATTGTGTACTTCGAAGGACGTCTCCTGCGGTAGCGTCGCGAATCCGCCTTTGATGCCTTGCTGCATTTTTGGCTTCAACGTGCCGTCGCGGAACTTCTCCCAACTCTCCTTGGAGTCATGTACGGCGACGACGGTCCAGCCACCCTCCGACGGCCCAGCTGCATGGTAAATCTGTCCTTTTGGCATGGTGTTTCTGTCGGGATGCAGCGCACCAATCGATGCTTCATACTGCTCTTTGGTTCCGCCAGGAAAGTGATGCACGATTCCGTAGGCCATGTTCATCCTCCATTCGTATAGGACGCGCAGCTTGTTTTGCTGCTCCGTCGCGGGCCAGAGCATGGAGTGACGATCCTCGTACGTCGATTGGGCGCGTCGCCCCCAGGCTGCCCATCATGACAGTTGGGTCAGCGCGAAGACCCCGAAAAGACGGCCGCCTTCCTCGGACGGAATTGTGGCACTCACAGGTACAAATGGAACGTCAAAAGGCCGTAATGTTGGGCGTGTACTTGTTTGCGCTGGGGTCGTTCAACCACCTCCAGACGTCATCCGGCGTCCAGGTGCAGGGACACCCGGGCGAGCAGTTGCCGTGGGGGTATTGTGAGGTGACGTTCGCGCATTCATCATAGAGGCTCGAGCTCCCATCCGTGGTGGCATTGCCGTGTCCCGCCTGGTCAGCGCACCAGCGGACTGCTCCCTTCGAACAGGTGTAATTCGAGCAGACGTGGCCTCCCGGGTTTATGAATGAGCCGGGCGTAGGCGGTTGGGTAGGCTCCTGCGAGACCGTTCCGGTCGCCGATGCGGCCACATTTCCGCTTTCTGATGTTCCATCCCGTGCATCCATCGCGGGTAGTGAACCAATTGCGGACAGTCTTCGAATCGTCAAATCCACATGTGGTGTCTGTTAGGCCGGCCTTTTGCCAGATGTCGATAGAGTCATTGTTTGGGCAAGTTCCCTCGACGAGAAAGCTGCATGCTTCGAACATCACAGCCGCTCGGAATTTATAGCCGACCGAATTCGTGCTGGTATTCGCGCGGCTACACGCCAGGGCATGGCTCATCCCACCACCGTAGCTGAAGCCGCTGGTGATGATGTTAGACATGTCGACGCAGTAGTTGGCGGAAATGGTTTTGACCATGTCGTCGGTGAACGTCAGGTCGCCCGTGCCCCACCCGCCACCGCTCCATTCCGGAGCGACGAAGATCGCACCGTTCTTCGACTCTCTCTGTAGTCCCCAATAGGCCGTGAAGTACCCATTCGCCCCGCCGTCGTCCATGCCGTCTGCGGTCTCGCCGTTCCCATGGAAGGCGAAGATCAACCAATAGGGATGGGTGTTGTCGTAGTTGTCCGGAAGCCTCATGGCGAAGTTCCGAGTCTGGCCGCCGCTCGTAATAGTCACCCAGCCGCCCTTGCCCGTGCCGAGGCTCGGCCCGCCCGGTGTGGCACTGGCATTCTCGTTCGGAACCGTCCCGAAGGTCAGCGTCGAGGTCTTGCCGCAACCCGTGCTCGGCACCGCACCGGAGCTTCCACCGGCCGACGACGCGCCACCCGATGTGCTGGAACCTCCCTCTGCTGCGCCGCCGGTGGCCGCTTTGCCTCCTGCTGCTGCGCCGCCAGTGGCCGCTTTGCCTCCCGCTGCTGCGCCGCCGCCCGGTGTGCTGGAACCTCCCGTTGCTGCGCCGCCGCCTGGTGTGCTGGAACCTCCTGTTGCTGCGCCGCCGGTGGCCGCTTTGCCTCCGGTTGGAGAACCCCCAGCTGCCACGCCGCCTGTTGCTTTGCCACCCGTTGGAACGCTACCCCCCGTCTCGACTCCGCTTGTCCCGCCAGTAGCGCGGCCGCCTGACGCTGGGCTGCCGCCTGAGGCAGCGACACCACCCGTTGTGACGCTTCCGCCGGCTGCTGGCGAGCCGCCACTCGCGGTCGCAACCGAGCTACCTCCGTATCCGTTAACACCGCCGAGGGCGCTTGCGCCACCGATCGCGCTCCCTCCTCCAACCCCCTCAGGCGATGCTTGGCTTTGCGTGCCGCCACAACCAACAGCACTACCGACACTCGCGAAAGCAAGGAGCAACCGCAAGTTGCGCTGGTCTAGGACACTTCGAATCAATCGATGTCGTGTATCGTTTGGATTGGTCATATTAGCCACAGGGGAAAATTAGGTGACAGTTGCCCTGGCAGGCACGTGCTCAACGGAGCAACGGCCAGCAGTGGCGGATTCGGCGGAGTTCCGTCAGGGAATCGAAGGCTCATGTTCGCGTACTTGGGCTACTGGTTTGGCTCGCTCGATATTGTTACGAAAAGTCAGATTTCGTCCGATATTTGGGTTCTTGGCCGGACCCACGCGGCGCCAAACCGGGAGGGGACCGGAGCACATCGGCGGTGACGGGCTGCGGCGGTCGGCTCGGTGCGAGTTAGCCCACCCTACTCGGATGGTCCTGTACCCATTGCTTGGCGTCGATTACTAGCTGGCGCAGCTGTGTCTGGTCGAAGGGCGAATGGGTCTGTTTGCACCAATGTATGAATATTGGGATCATCTCCGCAGCATTGATGTGAGGGAACAAGTAATTGACCCGCACCAGTGTCCGAAATAGGGCATTCTGATCTCTCTTTTGGCCCACGTTCGTGAGGTAGCGTTTCAAGTGGTATGTCGTTGCGATGGGCTTCGCAGGAATCGACTTCGGTGGCGCAACCGGGGTCGCGGCACCTGCCGCCTGGTTCGCGCAGTCGAAACACTGACGTGCGTCCGGCATTGCCTGCAGCCGCTTCGGGCCGATGGGTTCACCGCAATCTGAACAGAGGCGTTCAGGAATACCGGGGTCCCTACAAGTCACTTGTTCGCCATCCAAATCTGCCCTTGATCGGCAGTCGGTCCCAAATCGGTAAAGTACACGTTGCTTTCATCCACGGCGATTGCTGCGAGCGAATTGTTGCTTGTGTAGATAGTGGTTGGTTCGCTGTTGCAGCCGCCTACGGCGCAGCGACAAACCATGGAGCATTGTCTGCCGAAGCTCCGCCGGTTCCACTCCCTGTTGACGAGGGCATGTCCGTTTGCCCGCTACAGCTGACCAGACTGGTTAGCGCAGCTGCAACCCACGCGGTGAAAGCGGGCGTTTCCAGTCTCGAAGCTTGCATGAAATGTCCCCCGTGTCCGAAGTGAGCGCGGCGGTACCTGATCAATCACATTACTTTGCCCCCCACTGTTGGCGGATGCAACGGGAATCTGGACACTCGACGGCCGCGCCCGCCGCAATGCCGATGCGCGCGGGTCCTGCGCGGCCCTAGCCCTTTCCGGCTCGAACTTCGCCTGGCCCTTCTCCCTGTCCTGCGTTGAACGACGAGGACGTGGGGACACGCAGAGGATCAGGGTAAAGGATCAGCCCAAAGGAAAATAGCCTGAAGCGATCAGCCCGTCGCAGCAGCAACGGTTGCCCATGATGCCCGTCATCGTGGCGGCAGCGACAATGGGCGGACCATCAGCAGTCAACATTCGGCCAGGCGAGTAAGTCGATTGCGAACTACGCGTAATCCAGGCTTAGCCGAGCCAAAGCACCGCGACGAGGCAAGAGGATCTACGTGTCGGTCGCGGCAACCGGAACGAACATTCGCGGACTGCGGGGTTGGGCGAGCTAGTCCTTTGGCCACGCAAACAGCGTGTCCGAGTGCTCTTCACAATGGGCAACGTAGAGGCACTCATCGTTGACCGCGATGCCGTCGGTGATCCCGCATGGGTACGGACAATCCTGGTAACCCTTGAATTGGATCACCTTGTGGGGGTTACCACCGGCCTGTGCAAGTCGATAAATCCAGACCACATCGGTGTAGGCTATCGATTGATTGATCCAGATACTCGCGGCCATCATAGACATAGGTCGTAAATGGAGTATTGGCGAGGTCAGCGAGCCGCGTCGACTCGCCGCCTATGCGCGGCGCGCGATAGAGTCCACCTTCTGCCTGATAGACAATAGCCTCGGGTTCCAGCGTGATTCGCATGGGATAGGAGCCGCTGTGCGCGACGACAGACATCGATTTGTCGCGCAGCGACGCGGATAAATACGCCGGCCCGCCCAGTCACTGATGAACACCGTGTCGCCGTTGACCACAAGGAAATGGTAGTCGCAAGCGTCACTGCCCGAGGCGCGCTTGTTGGCGGGTACTTGGGGCAATTCGGCAAACGACTCTCGACTGCCGTGACAAGAGACACGCGTACGAGGGTGTCCGCGGATGCCCCTTTATTTCCGCAGCTAACTCCGTACACGAAATCCCCCGCGACGGTAATGGCTTCGGCGAAACCGTGAATTACTTCGCTGGCTTCACCCGTCCTGAGGCTCATGCGGATGACGTGCGTTTTGCGTGTAAAGTAGGCAGCATCGCTTGTCATCGATGAACGACCTAGGCTCGCTGGGCCCGTCGTGGTGCGAAAGCTTCTGGTGCAACGCGCCGTCGCGCGCGATCCTGGTCAACGACGCGCGGCGCAAATCCTCTTCGAAGTGCAAAACGAACAAGTTCTCTTCATGCGCGTCCATGCCGATGACGCGGCCCCGAACCGTTCCCAGCGACGCCAATGCTCGCCTACCGCGTGCCTTGCAGTGCACCGGGGGTACTCGCGCAGCGGCCGCGTGAAGCGCTACGGCATCTGGCTCGCGCGATGCCGCATCGACCATGGCCGCAGCGCTCGGGATTGCTGTCGGAGCAGGGCTGATGGCGGTCGTGCTGGGCTGGGTTGTCGAACACTGACGCGCAGACGGCTTGCGGTGGCAGCCAGCCACAGTCCCCAGGAGCAGTAGGACGATAGTCAGCTTGGGACAAGGCAGGACACGCGGCGTCAACACTGGGAATCTTCGCAGCAAGCCTGCTGCCCGTCTACGGGTTTCGGCGTGCCAGCTGTGAAAGGGCCAAGCAGTTTTGCACTTTCAGCACGGGCCAAGTGCGGTAGTTAGCTCCAAAGGCACTCGAACGGATGCGTCCCCTCCAAGGATGCGGAGGTATCGCTGTTGCGACGGGCCTACGCCTGAGCTATGGCGCCTCACGTGACCATGGCCGAGGAGGCTTCATGAAACTTTACGAAGGAGTTCGCATCTACGAAACCCTGCCTGAAATCGCAAACCCGGAGCATTCATGCTTGGTCGTTTGGGACGTGCAGCAGGGGCTGGTGGGGCGCATCTTTGACACGGACACGTACGTGGCGAGATTGGCCCCGTTCATAAGACAAATGCGCGGCCGCATGCCCGTCGTGTATACGCAGATTACGCTGCTGCCGCCGCGACTGCAAAGCGGTTGGGCTCTGCTCGGCATGATGCGGCGCTTCGGCGTCGATGATCCGTCGAGAGTTGCGAAGTTCATGGCCAAGGGTTCGCCCGAGCGAGAAATACCAGCCGAACTTGCTCCCGATGGCGACGATATCGTCATCGAAAAGTCCACACCGAACCTATTCTTGGGAACGAACGTCGAGCTGATTCTTCGCAACCGTGGGATTCGCACGCTCGTGTTCACGGGCATTTCGACCGAGATGGGAGTCGAAACCTCTGCGCGTGATGCAGCCGCCCGTGGCTTTTACCCGGTGGTGGTCAGCGATGGCGTCTCATCCCCGGATCGCGAGGCCCACGAACGTTCCTTGAAGGCATTGGCACGCATCGCCATCGTAGCCACGATGGCCGAGGTCTTGGCGGCAAGTGCCAACGCGTGAGCGGCCGTCCAAAGTGGTAATCGTCCCAAGTGCCCGTCAATTCCGAAACACGCGCTTTGCTCGCCATCGCACCTGGCGTCCTCCTGGTTGGCGTCGCCGGGGGCATTGCATTTCCGATTCTGCCGTTGGTGGGCGTTCAAGCGGGTCTGCCGCTACCGTTCATCGGAGTGATACTCGCTGCGAATCGAGCGGCGCGTGTCGTGTCGAGTCCAATCGTAGGGGCTTTGACCGATCGCATCGGCGGGCGTCGCACGCTAATCGCGGGGATGTTGCTGCAGATTGCCGTAATGCTGTGTTACACGCTCGGCATTGTGACGAAACACCCGGGAGTTTTCTTTCTACTCGGACGAGTCGTGCATGGCCCGGGCTCAGCGTGCGTCTTCATTGCCGCGCAGGCCCTGGCGTTGCACGCCGGCGGCCGTATTCACGGCGGTCGCTCGGCCGCTACGATACGGGTGGCGATGTCTCTCGGTGTTCCATTGGGTTTGGTGGCGGGCGGAATTCTTTCGGATCGGTGTGGCAATGTCGTGACATTCGTTGCGGCGCTACTCGGCGTTCTACTGGCGACACTCGTTGCAACTTGGCTCACGCCCGATCTGCGCGTCGTGCAGCCCGAACGTTCCTCTGGGTGGTCCGTGCTACGGGCGCTTGCGGATCGGCGACTCCTGGCGCTTGGCGCCCTCAATTTTGCCGTCGCTTTCTCTGCTCAGGGGATGGTTTTGACGACACTCGTACTGCTGGTTCGCGCTAGACAGATTTCATTGTTCGCGTTGCGCAACCAGGGGACGAGCGGCCTACTCATGGGAGTCCTCGTCGTAACGTCCGCCCTGGTGATGCCGCTGGCAGGGCGAATGGGCGATCGTTTTCGATTGCACACGTTAATTGCTGTTTGCGGACTAGTGCTCATGGTGCCCTCACTGGTCATCATGGGGCTTACGACCGCAGCACTCGGACTCGTCGGCGGCCTTGCGCTCATGGGTCTGGGCGTCGGAGCGATGAGTCCCGCGCTTCTCGCACTCGTCGGCAATTCAGTGTCGGAGAGCTACCGAGGTAGAGCCGTCGGCGTGCTGCAACTTTGCGGTGATTTTGGCGGCATGCTGGGCCCACTCGTCGGAACCACGTTGCTTACCACCAGTCTGCGCGCTCCGTATCTTGGGACGGCTGTGCTACTCGTGGTCTTTATTCCCATAGCGATACGTCTCTTGGTGCGCCGCAACGAGTCAACCGCGGTTTGAGTGGGGCACTTGCGCGACCCCACCTCGGCACAGGACGTATCCGTGGCTTCTGCGCCTTCGAAAGCTGCACAACCGGACCATTCTGCCCCAATCTGAATCGGGACCACTGGTTTCATTCCGTGGCGGACTTGTGATAGAAGCGGTCCGTCAAACAGCAGCGAAGGTCAGGGATGGCTGCTGAGAAACGTTCTAACCAACCAGGGCGATCAATGATTATGCCTCTCTTTCGTCTGCCTGTCGTGGCCGCCGCGGCCACGGTCACAACCCAAGTGTTTGCGCAAATGGTTGCCCCCCCCGCAACCTGCACCCGCTGACACAGGCGCTCAAACTGTGCCACCAACACAACCCGTGCCTGTACAGCCGGCGCCGGCGCAACCGCCTGCTCCTGTGGCCGGTGTTCCCGCTCAGCCGACGCGGCGAAACGGACAACGTGATATCACCCGCGCTGTTGGGAACGGCGACGTTCAATTAGCAAGCGCTGGCGACGTCGTTAACAATTGCGCGCCGCGCACTTTCAAATTACATCGGCTGCACGCTAACACGTGCATGGACGCTATGGCCCGCGTTGTCGAAGCAGAGGGACGCGCACACGCGCAAGCACGCCTCGAGTGCGCGATCTCCCCGCACGGTGACGTCGGGCGGGCCGACCGCGAAGACGCTGACCGTGAGATCAAACGGTTCAGGATCGATCCCGGTAACCCTTGCGCAGTGATCGACCAAATTGTCCACTGCGGATTCGTTGTCAACTTCCGGAGGATATTCGCGAGGCGGAGCCGGGTAGCCATTGCGCGCCGCGATCGCCTCAAGGCGCGCCACGCGCGCTCTGGTGCGCACTCGCTCTACGGCTTGGCTCGCGATGCGTCCCGCCCATTGCGCCGGCCACGTTTCGACAACGTCGAAGGCCGGGTCGGGGAGCAGCGCGACGGCGAGCGTAGCGACGGCAACGAACGGCTCGACGCGATCCGGCTCGAGCGCATTCGCAAGCGACGCGTCGCTGACGACGACCCCCACGTGCGCGAGTGCCTTTTCATAGTTCGATTCTTCGCCCGCGATCCGGGCGGCAAACGCCGTGGCAGCGGCCTTCAGACGCGCATCCGGCGCGACCGACGCCAGGACAGCCGACGCTTCATATCCCCCGTCAGCCCCCCCTCCGTCGTACTCGAACTGCGCGATCCGGGCCAACGCGTTGACGGTTGCCCAGCCGAGCGGTGACGCAACAAGCGCCGCTAGGGCCTGCGTCGCCGCGTCCCACGGCGCATCCGTCTCACGCTCACCTTGCGCCTCGAGCGTGAACACGAGCTCCAGTCGTGCGCTCCCCGCAAGCTCGTCGCTTGGGAGCATCGTCTCAACGCGGCGCAAGAGGTCGACCGCCAGCGCTAGTGCGCCGCGCGACTCGGCGTGATTGCCTGTGAAGGAGCGCACGCCGTAGTCGCGCAGGAGGACCGCAGCGGCGAGGAGCGCCGCGGGATCCTGCTTGTTGCGCCACGATTGCGCGAAGAAAACCACATCACGCGGCAGCGGCGACCCGCCATCTGGGTCGTGGCCGAGGGCGACCGAGCGGCGCGCGAGGACTTGGGTGAGCAGGTCGCGATCGGCGGCGCTGGCAAGGCGGTCGCGCGCCAGTCCAAGTACACACCCATCGTCGTTGCTGCCTTCGAGAGGCGGCATCGCGTCAAAATACCACCCGCCGTGCGGCCTTCGCCGAACCTGGACGCCGACCTCTCCTATGTCGCGCGTAGTTCTGCGCGTGCCACGCTTCGCGCTCGGCACCGGCGGCAAGCGCGGAATCGTGGGCAGAGGCGGGAGGGCCTTGAACTGCGCGTGCAACGAGCGCTCTAGCGGGTGCTGCGTATGGCAGTGCGCCGGAGGTGCCCAAACCACTTCGGTTCGGACGCTGGGATAAGACGCTGGCACGCTGGGCGTGGGCGATCCCTGCGTCGCGGATGGCAATACCGAGCGCGCGCACGCCGCATACAAGAACGCAGACACGATGACTGATTTCCGCTTTGATTTCAAGCTGGTCGAATCATCGCGCAGAGAAGTCCATAACGTCCTGACGCTCAGCAGTGAAGGCCGCCAGAGCAACACCTTGGGCAACCAACCCGAACCGTTTTGGCCCCCGTAACCACACGATTCAGGCTGCATCTATAACGGGCTGGTAGTATTGTAAGACTTTGCCGAGAGAATTCCAATGCGACGACCCAATTGAGGAATGACCCTTACCGCACGCGCGCATCTGACACCTCCGAATGCTCGCCCTTATAGCGCATCTCTGGGTGCAAGGGCACGACCAGATGTTGCTAGCGCTTACGGCTTACCGACGAACGTCGTGACCGACGCCGCGGAAACCGAGGCGCTGAACCGACCTGCCGTGACCGTGATGGCTGTGCCGGCCGCGAGCTTCGAACTCGACGTGGTCTCGTAGGGGGTGACGGAAGCCGGCCACCCTGTGCCTCCAACGAAGAAGCTTAGGCTGTGGGCTGAGCCAGCGTTCACGACGACGATGGCCACTGTTCCGTCCTTGAGGCTCGAGAACGCGATCACTGCCGGATTGGATCCCGATGCGGCCGGGGCGCCCGAGACGTCAACTCGGTAGTAGCCGGGGCGCACGAACTTACTGAAATTCCCGAGCGCATAATACTGAGCCGGCGGGCTACTTGCGTTCGGGACGAACGCCTCCGTCCACCAGTAGTGCCATCCGTTCACCCCGCCGGTATTGAAAGCCGCATAAACCATCGTCGCGATCGTTATGGGACCCGTGTCACCAGGCGTGCACTCTGTCTCCCAGACATGGTGAGTGTTGTTCGCGGGCGGCGCAGGGCGTCCGTACGTCCCCGCGCTGGTGCCGCCGTAGTCGTGCGTAGCGATCGGTCCTACGAAGGAGTCGGCGGTCGAATCGGCTATGATTGCGGGGCCGTAGCCGTCGCCGCCCCAGATGTTGCCCCAGTTGTCGGGCTCGGCCGCGAGTACCTTGACGGGCGGGCTGAGCGCAGCCAGCGCCGGACCCAGCACTTTGATCCAAGCCACCATCTGCGACGAGTTGAAGAGGCACGACTGGTAACTCGCCGTGAAATCAGGCTCGTTCTGTGCCGAGATGGCGTAGAGGTCCACGCCACCGTTCTTCTTGTAGAACGCAGGAAACGCCGCGAGAATCGTGGCCCACGCGGAGTAGGAGGCGGTATTCAAGTGCCCGCCGTTATTGACGTTGTTATTGTCTTTCATACTGGCCGGCGGCGACCAGGGCGCTGCCCACACCTTACAATCACTGCCAGCAAACTTGACGCAGGCCTGACCATCGGCATAGCCCGCAGCGCCCATGATGTTGGCCGATCCGCTCGTGCCGTCGATGCCGACGCGAAGCAGGGTCAGCCCAATCCCGTTGACCGGGTCCCAGAGGGCCGTTTGCATCGCTGTAGAGGATGAGCCTTGCCACACGTCGGCCAACCCGAAGCCGTCCACAACCTGATGCTGCTTCGTCGGATCGACCGTAATATCGCCCGTTTGGGCTGTTCCCACCGGCTTCGTTCCAACGTAGGTTGAGGTGCTTCCGCCTGTGGTCTGCCCGGCTCCGCCGGTTGCCGCAATGCCACCGCCTGCTCCCCCAGTTGCGGCTTTGCCGCCAGTTGCGGCTTTGCCGCCGGTTGCGGCTTTGCCGCCGGTTGCGGCGGGTGCGCCACCGGTTGCGGCGGGTGCGCCGCCCGTCGCTCTGCCGCCCGTGGCCAACAACACAGTTGTCCCGCCTGTTGCTGCGCCGCCCGTTGCTGCGGGCACGCCACCTGTTGCCGCGGGAACGCCCCCTGTTGCTGGTGCGCCTCCACCGGGATTCACAGCCGACGTTCCGCCCAAACCAACTCCCCCGCCAGTTGAGTTGGCACCCCCGATTGAGACGTCACCACCACCCGAGCCCGGCGGGGGCGTAACGTTGTCGCTACTGCCACAGCCAAACATGATAGTCACGCTGGATGACGCAACAAGAAGCGCCCAAACGTTTGACTTGCCAACAATGCTACATGAACGAGTTGACACCTTGTCTGTATAAAACATAACAATATGCAGTGACAAACTAGGCGGAAATCCATTCAAAAATCGAACAACTTACTTCGAAGTCATTCGACGCTCTGGCACCCTCCGTGGCGGCTTACCCGTGTCAGCATCCAACTACAAGCCCTTACCTGGGGTCGTAACGACACGTGGACACGGGGCAACACGGTGGCAGGGGATGTCACGATCCCCAACCGCGACTCGCTTGCGCTGCAGGTGCGCGGGTGCATTGCGGGACTACGCTTGTCTGCCGTAGCAATGCACGGCCGCGCACCATTCGTACCTGAGTTCCTTGCCTCGATGATTGCCGTCTCCGCCCTCTTGGGCGCCTGCCACTCAGACCGCGACACGCCGGGCCGTGTGCTTGCCGACTCGGACTTGATCAACTTGGCAGCTCTGCCGTACGACAAGAGTCGCATGATGAATAAGAGCATCTTGGTTGGCACACACCACGGCACACCCGTTCGAGTCGACTATTTCTGCGGCGACATTTGTCCTGGTTACACGACCAAGCTCGTACACTATGACGTAGCTCCCACGGCGTGCCCTCAAGCGGACGGTGAAGTACTGAATGTGGACGTGCCCGCTGCGGCCAGCGTCATGCTACGCCCGTTCTGCTTTCCGCGAGTACTGCACGTGAAAGGCGTGCCAAGCCGTCCCTGAGTTTTGCCGCTCTGTTAGTTACTCCACGCGGATCCGTCGCAACATGACTCTCTCGTGGTCGCTACCCACCCGCTGCGAAATTCGCCGGACCACATCTAGGTCTTGGCAGCGACCAATCACTGATACTTGCCCAGCGAGGTGCCGCATATCGACGAGCGTGATCGCGAATTGGCTGCCAATCACGTGCCCCGGTGGCGGAGGACTGGGGTCGGCACGACCGGGCGGCAGCGTATACCGGGCAAGCGCGAGCGCACCAGGCTCGGCCAGTTCGACCGCGTCTTGCTCACGCGCCTCCACTTCGATTCTGTAGCTCGGCGTGCCCGTGCCGTCACCCACGGGGCACCCCGACTGAACCATGACATTTGGGATCGCACGATGAAACGTGAGGTTTTCGTAGAGCGGCCTCGTGACGACTCGCGCCGTGGTTGGCTCGCGCCAATTCGCTCGCCCGCGGCTAAGCCCCACGAAAAGTGCCGCGGCGTGTGGGGCCCGTTGTGGGTTCACGTCGCAGTGAATGCCACCCTGGTCGGTCTCGATGACGACCGATACCGGACGCGTGGTAACGAGCCCAGCGAACGCCGCCTCGACAGAAGGTGGCTCCAGGCGCCCGCCGCTCTTGCTGCAACCGATCGTCACGCAAAGCGCGGTAACAATGACTACAAACCTACGCCGGGTGTGCGCTTTGGAAAAAATGATATAGTGGCTCACGCGTACTTACTTTCGGAGGACATCA
Source organism: uncultured delta proteobacterium (assembly GCA_963811985.1). Lineage (GTDB taxonomy): Bacteria > Myxococcota_A > Polyangia > Polyangiales > Polyangiaceae > FEN-1139. Next base: position 360,631 of record CAWEUH010000016.1, on the reverse strand, counting down.
TGACAGAACATCTCATCTTGCGCCGCTGGCTCTGCGTGTTGCCGTTGCTCTCGCTCGGCATCGCCTGTGGCGGTAAAATGAGTGACCCAGGTGCCGGAACGATCGGAGGCAGCTCGGCAGCAGTGGGTGGCGCAGCAGCCGTAGGGGGTTCGGCGGGCACCGGTGGCACAGTTGGAGACTACGCGGCGTGCAACCAAGACTCTGACTGTGCCTGGACGGAGATCAGCATTGAGATTCTAAAACCTTCCGACTGTATGTGCCTGTACGGTTGCCCTTACGTACCGGTCAACATGCAGACTGCACAGCGCCGTGCCCAACAATACTCGGCCAACTGTGACGCAAGACACGACGGCAAGGGTGTGCTCTGCGGCATCGACGACTGCATGCTACCCCCCGCGCTATTTTGTCTTGACGGCACGTGTAGCGGACCTCAGAAGTGAGCACGGAACGTAGGGCAAGGTGGGCGCTTTTCGGAAAAAAGGCGTACCAGTGATGCAAAAAATGGGTAGACTACAGCTTTCGTTGGCTTGAATTATTGATGGCGGAGAAAGGGTGTGTCGTTATGCAAAGCTTGCTCGATAGCATGGGTTGGGTGCCTCGTACTTGTGTGTGGGAGATTACGCGCGCGTGCAACCTGCACTGCGGCCATTGTGGCTCAATGGCGGGCAGGGCGCGCCGCGATGAATTGTCTACGGTGGAGTGCCGCGGGGTCATTGATGAACTGGCGCAGCTTGGCAATCAGCTCATCACGTTGTCCGGCGGTGAGCCAACACTGCGCCGTGATTGGCCGGAGCTCGCAAGCTATGCGATCGATCGCGGCATTGCCGTGAATCTTGTCACGAATGGCCAGCTCGACGGTAATCTGCTTGCCGAGCAAGCGCGCAGAGCGCGGCTCGCCAATGTCGCCGTGAGCCTCGACGGGCTCGAGAGCACCCATGATGCACTGCGCGCCCGTGGCGCATTTCGTCGCGCATCGGCTGCGATTCAGTCGCTTAGCATGGCTGGGCTTTGGGTAGACGTGATGGTGACGATCAATCGAAGGAACCTGCCGGAGCTCGACGAGTTGCATCAATACGCGGCTGAACTCGGCGCCAAGCGTTTTCGCGTACAGCTTGGCAAACCGATGGGCAATCAAACCCATCGCACGGATTTGACCTTGGCACCAAAGCAGTTGCTTGAGCTGTTGCCCACACTCGGTCGGCTCGACAAAAAGCGCCACTTGCCGGTTTTGCTCGGCGACTCGGTGGGCTATTTCAGTGCCGCGGAGCGCCGGCTGCGCGGCGCGCACTGCGAGCAAGAACATTTACCGGGTGCTACGCGGGCTGCCAGGCGATTGGGATCCAAAGCGATGGCAGCATCAAGGGTTGCTTATCGCTTCAGCCCCGCGCCGGCGAGCAAGATCCCTTCATCGAAGGCAATGTTCGTAAGGAACCGCTGCGTGATATCTGGCTCGACCCACGGCGTTTCTCGTACAACCGCGCTCCGCAGCATGAGCTGTCCGGCGCTTGCGGCCAGTGCAGTCACCGAACACTCTGCCGTGGCGGCGCCAAGTGCGTCGCGTATTCGTTCACCGGCAAATTCGAGCATGATCCCATGTGCTACCTGGCGGTGTCGCGATCGGCGCCAGGCGTCAGGATTTGGCCAACGGCTGCGGCCGCCATGTTGTTGGGCGCCGCAATTCCGGGTTGCAGCGGTGAAATCAGTCCAAGTCCGGGCAACACCGGTGGCGCAACCGCTACCACAGGCGGCCAAGCGAATGGCGGCGCGACGAGCGCCGGCGGCACGGCTGCCACTGGCGGCATATCGAGCGGCGGCAATGCCGGAACGAGCAGCATCGATTGCACAGGCGTTTGCTGCATGTGCGACTACGGGGTTATCGCGCCGGACAAGTGGGCTGCGTGCTGCGGCGGGTGAACCCGACAGCGAAGCGATTGGCTTTCGGCAAGCTTTTGGTGTGCTAGACTCGACGTGGCATGTGGCGGCTGCTCCTCCTTTGCGCGAGTACTTTCGCAATCTTTGTAGGTTGTGGCGCGATAGTCGGCAACGGCGGCATCGTTGGTACCGGGGGTAGCGCTGGCACCGGCGGATCCCGGGGAGCGCCGGTGCCAGCGGATCCGGCAACGGCGGGGCCGGCAATGCCTCCGGCACCAGCTGCCAAGAGCTGCAGGCGCTGGCGCAACAGGCAGCCGATACCAGCTGCCAAGTGGACAGCGACTGTATACATCCGCCGCATACCGCGGGAGACTGCACTGAATGCGGGGTGGTGCTGAACGCCGCGCACGAACAGAACTCGTTTTTGGTGGTGCAGTCCGTCTGTCAACAGTTCTACGACCAAGGCTGCCAAATTGCCGTGCATTCGTGCCTCGCTGATGAGCTTCATTGCGAGGCGGGAGCCTGCACCGAGTTTCTGTAGGCAGCGGGCGCCGAAACCGTCACGGACATCGGCACCGGGCTCTAAGAGGATTCCAATTGCATGCTCAATCGTGATATCCGTCGAGCATGCCTTTGCGGGCGCGTCTCTTGCTTCATGTGCTGTGTTCCGGGTTGGCTGTCTTGGCAGTGCCGAGTTCGGCTTTGGCCAGGGCAACCCCGCTAGCGCGGCTCGTTTACATGCGCGGCCCTGGCGCCGAGCAGTGTCCGCAGCAAATGGAGCTGCGCATGATGGTCATCGCGCGCCTCGGATATGACCCATTTAGCGCGACGGCGAGCCGCGTCGTGCTCGCCAAGGTCGAACGAACGGGAGACGAATTGCGAGCCAAAGTTGACTTGGCGAATGCCGACGGCTCGATCGAGGGCGTTCGCGAGCTAAGCGCACCGGCCGCTGACTGCTCGGCCCTAATGCGAGCGCTCGCGCTTTCGATCAGCATCGCAATCGACCCATCCGGCGCCCTCGTGAAACGCGAAGCCGGTCCCACTTCTGAAGCCGCGGGTGGATCCATGGCTCCGCCAGAAGCTGAGTCCACTGAGGCCCTGCCGGCGCGGGCTTCACAGCCGCTTTCCCAACAACGCTCGCTCCGCTACTTCACTGGCGCAGGGCTTCACCTCACGTACGGCGCCGCACCAGCATTGGGCTACGGCGGGGATCTCATCGTCGGTAGCCGCTACAGAGACTTCTCGCTTTCACTCGAAGGGCGCGCCGACCCAATGGTAATGACCTCAAGCGGCGTGGGCGGTGAGATTGGCGCCATGTTCATGCTCGCATCACTGGTGCCCTGCGCACACTGGCGCATGTTGGCGTTCTGCGGCTTGGGCTCGGCGGGCTTCATGCGCGCATCCTCGCAATATATCCTGGTCAGCTCGTCACAAACAGGGGCGTATGCGGCCGCGGGGGCTCGGGTCAGCCTACAATGGCCGATTGCCGAGAGGTTCCAGGTTGCAATCCACGGCGATCTGGCCACGCCTTTGCCACGCCGGCCAATCCAAATCTATGAAATTGAGGCAAATGGGAGGGAAACGGCAGTCACTCCCTGGCCGGCCCCGGCACTCTTTGGCCTGATTGGAATGAACCTGGTCGTGTATTATTGAGTGACGGATCGCCGCCGCTCGAACCAAGAGTTGATGGGACTCCCTCCGGACCGGTGATGCATTTCGAGTCTTGGTTGTGCCATGCCGACCCCAGGAAATCGACTACCCATTTGCCACGGCCTCATTCGTGATCGACAGGTCGGTTGTGGATTTTCTTGTTCTGTGGTGTGCCGGGACCCGGCCCGGCCCACGGCGCACAACGAGTTCTTCGCCTTGGGGTCGCTGAGCGTGGAAGTGTCCAGCGCGGAGCCGGCAGTCGAAGTCAATGGGATGAGTCCCGTCGACTTTCGCTCGATCTTTAGCAGAGAGGCAGCCTACGTGTGGCACTCGTTGCAGCGTCTCGGCGTTCCCAAAGCAGACCTCGAAGACATGACGCACGAAGTCTTTTTGCAGGTGTACAGCCTACTCGGTCAATACGATCCGCAACGGCCGATTCGGCCGTGGCTCTTTGCCTTTGCATTTCGTAAGGCTTCCGAGCACCGCCGCCTGGCGCGCGTTCGCTTCGAGGTGATTGCCGGCGGCCCTGACCACGAGGATCCCGCGCCCACGGCGCTTGATCACGTGCTCGAGCGCGAAGCCTTGGATCTCGGGCATCGCGCCCTTGGCGAACTCGAGATGGGGCAGCGCGCCGTGTTCGTGATGCACGAATTGGACGGCGTAGCAGTGCCGGAAATCGCCGCGGCGCTCGGCATTCCGCTCAATACGGCCTATTCGCGTTTACGTCTGGCACGCACCGCATTCGATAAAGCCGTACGGCGCTTGAGATCCACGCGAGGTGAACCATGAACTCGAACCGCCAGGAACTCGATTCGACCCGGGTCCTCGACTCGCTGCGCCGTGAAGGAGAATTGGGGCTCGACCCCAGTCTCGAGTCACGCCTCTTGCAGCGCTTGGAGCTGAGCACCTTGGGCCTAACCGTGCCTGTTCTTGATGGCTTGAACGGCACGGAAAAGTCGTTCTACAACCCTTCCCTCGCCGATCGTTATTCTGCGAGCTTGGCGCTTCACCCGTTGCCAACCTTGGTAACGACGCTCGCGCTCGGGGGGCTTCTTGGGGCGTTTGCCCATGCGGGCGTCGTTAGCCAGAAGCAATCTCCGCTGCATCGAGCGGGCCCGTCGGGGGTCACACCGGCAGCTGCTGTCACAGCAGCGGCATCCGTGTCGGCCGTGCCGCAAACACAAACGGTCAGCATCGACGATTTGCCCGCCGTCGCACCGGGGTTCGCGAAGGGCAACAAGCAAGCCCCTGTACACGCCTTTTCTTCGACGAAAGCTGCGGCTGCGCCGGCGCTCGAACCGGCCATTGCCGAACCCGGCGCAAGCCTGGCGGAGCAGGTGGCGCTGCTTGAGACGGCACGGGCCGCGTTAGTGCGCAAAGACGCGTCAGCGGCCCTTTTGACACTAGAGTCGCACGCACGAAGGTATCCCACTTCGCCGCTTACCGAGGAGCGCGAGGCACTCACAATCAAGAGCCTTGTGCTCGCCGGCCGCGTCGAACAAGCGCGGGCTCAGCTGACGCAATTCGAACGCCAGTTCCCGGGCAGCTTGATGTTGCCAGCGTTGCGTGAATCGTTTGGCGCATTTCCGTGACGGGTTGGCGCCCGGAAAGTCAAGTAAGGGTTAGGGACACTATCGAAGAACGGAAAGGGACTCAACATGCTTCGACTTATCGCCCATTCGTTGATTGGAGTGCTGGCGCTCGGCTGCTCGGCAAAGGCACTCAACGTCGGCAAGACCGACGACGGACCGATCGATACCAATTCGCCCGCGTGTCAGGACGCAGCCGCGCAGATTCAGCTTCCGGACTGGCCAACTCCAGATGGGTGTGTGGTTGGCAATGAGATGGCCTCACTCGTCGGTGTCTGGGAAGGCTACTATCAAGGCACCTCGATCGGGGACGAAAAGAGCACGTTTCGTCTGACCATCATCGGCGCTAACGCCCAAAAGGGCCTGTGCGGAACTATTAGTTTCGGCACGCACACGGCAGCCGTTGCATTTCCACCCCCTGCCACGGATCCCGCTGCCGATTACCCGCCCAACAGCGCGGCGTACAACGTGGACCCTGCGCTAGGCATGGTTTATATAACGCTTGGCCTTCCCTACACGGTCCTCGACGGCAAAGTTGACGGGCAGCGCGTCACTTTTGGCTATAGCGTAATGGAAATCTTCAAATCGTGGTGCGCACTGCAGACGCCGTATCCAGCAGATAGCAGCTGCTACAATTTTCTGTGTCCCAAACGTACAAGGTGGTATCGAAGTAAACGCGGCAGTCACACCTTGCGTCGTAACCAACACGCAAACGGGGCAACCTCTCAACGTGACCTGCGAGCAGGTTTCGCTGTGCAATGGCCCCGGGCCGCAAGCCTGCCAATGCGATGCAAACCACTGCGTGGCCGCAGGCGCCTCAGACATTTTCGACCTAGTATTCAGCAACGACCAGGCCACCGGCGTTGCCGGCGGACAGAACGTCATCCTGCAGCGCGTGTCGGCCACGAATTGAGCCTCAGCTTAAGATTCTTCCTTATGCTTCGAACCAATCGCACGGCCGTGCCTGGGTAATCTTTGAACGGCTCGACTGCGTTTGCGGGCGAAGCAGGTTGCACCCCTTGCAGCGCGAGGGCTACGCTAGCGCTCTGCCTCTAGCGTCGAGCAACCTATTATAGTGCTCGCAACGCCTGCGCCAGCCAAGGTCGCGGTTGTTGATGTCGAAACCGAGATCCACGGCAAATCGGCGGGGGCTTTCGGTGTCTTCCATATCTGCGTGCGCTGCAAAATCGAAAACGCGACGCAGCGTCTCCAGCGTGTCCGTGTGCACCTCGATGGCTAAGCTTTCAATTTCGCGGGCAAGCTTGTCGCTTTCAGTGCCTGGAAAGAGGTTTTGGTGCAATTGATAGCTAAACGCAAGGCTTATTACGTGGTTGAGCAAGCTGGTGGCATCGAAGGACCTCTGCCGAAAGCACACGCGCAGAATTCGAAACATGAGCTCGGCGCGCGCATCGCGTATGACGTAGCCATAACTCCGGTAGTCGCCGGTGAGGCGGCCTTCGGCCGCGACGCGTTGCAGCAGTTCCGTGCCAGAGTAGAGTTCCGTGCGGCAGATGTTCCACGGCAGCTCGAGATGTGCGTTCATGAAATCAAGGTTTGTGGCAATGTCATCCAGCGTGCAGTCCGGATCGAAGAGCATCACGTTGAACGACACGCCCATCTTGTAGTCTCGCAGCATGTCCAACGCGCGCTCGGACTCTTCTGGGCCGTGACTGCGGCCAAGGTACTTGAGGCGCTCGGCTGCGTGGTTCTCAATGCCTAGAAAGAAGTGAATGATGCCAAGCTGCTGCGCTGCCTCGAGCACGCCCGGGCTGAGCGTGTCCGGCCTGGCCTTGGCCCAAATCGCGAACTTTGCCGGGGCCGCGTCATGCAGGCAACGCGCTAGTGCCAAGATGCGCTCAATGGCAGTTGACTGGGCCGGCAATACAAATAAATCATCTTCGAGAAAGACGGCAGTAGGGCCTTGTTTCTCGAGCAAGTCGGCAATCTCGCCCGCGATGGCCTCGGGCTTGCGCAGCCGGTAGGCAGGCCCTTGCGCGCTGCGCACGAACGCGCGAATGCAGCAGTAGGCACAGTCGCCCACGCAGCCGCGCGAACCGATGACAAAGCTCATCGGAATACCGGCGAGCCTTCGCGGCGCCTCCGAGCGCACCGGCGGCGCTAGCTCGTCGAGCGCTTGCAGCGGCCGGCGTGCGGGTTCGATGCGCAACTGCGTGCCGTCACGCCACACGAGCCCGGCAATGCCCCTCGGCGATTCGCCCCGTTCGAGTTTGGTGAGGAGCTCGAGCAGCGTGAGCTCACCGTCGTGGCGCACCACTGAATCGATTGCCGGACAATCCCACAACAGCGCCGTATATTCGAAGGTAGGAACGTGGCCGCCGCAGGTGATATGACCCGCGTATCCGGCGTTGCGCAACTGCTCGGCCAGAACGATAGAATCCGTCAGGCAAGATTGGAAGGCAATGCTGAGACCGACGACGTCCGCGTTGAGGCGCAAGACCGTCTCGACAACGGCGCGCGCGTCCTGCTGCGAACCGTACGTGATAATGTGCGCCTGATGCCCGTGGGTTCGGGCCGCTGCGGCGAGGTACTCGAGCGCCAGGTTCTCGTGAAATTGTGGCCCCACCAGGGCGATGCACAGCCCGCGTGTCACGCGTTGTCTCGGTAGAGGTACGTGGCAATGCTCGCCGATTGGCCTGCTAGAGCCGCCACTTGTACCTGGTGTGGCCCGGGTTCATCCGGCAAAGTCCAAACCGCGACGTCGTCTGCGGCGAGCAGCAGCTGCCCGCCGGAGCTCCGCCAGGTAAGCGATAGTTCGGGCGCGTCGCTCGGCTTTTGCACCATCAAGACGATTGTGCGCCCCTCACGCGCAACGGGCGTAATATTGATGGCCAACTCACCGGGCAGTGCAATTCCGTCGGGTTCGCGGTCGGGCGCTGGCATCAATTGCGCGGCAACTTCAACCATTGGATAACAGGCGGTGCAGGTGTCACCAGAGCTGACCCAATTGAGGTTGCCAATGTACCCGCACAATATCACGTAGGTTGACGCATTAAGTTCCCTGGTCGAGTTCATCGTTGGCGAGCAGGTGAAATCGAGGGTAACCTGAAAGGTCAACGCGGAACCCAAGTAGGGAGTCCCACTGGTCAAGTTGACATCAAACGTATAGTTGTTGTTCACCCGGGTGAGGTTGCTAATTGTGGCGCCGTCCGCCGTCACAGATGAGACGCCAGTGTAGCCTCCACCCGCCGCCAGGATCTCCGGAGCCACCGTAATGGTGCCCGTGGCATGGCTGGGCGAGTTGCTGTCGTATTGGAGCGTCACTCGCGCAGCCGGCACGTTGCTCGGGAACACACCGCCCCAGTTGCAAACGGACGCGGCATCCGCGGGCGTGGCGCCGCTCGGAAGCGTCACCGTATACGACGTCACAGAATTGTAGGTGGGGCAGTTGAATGTTCCGCCCGTGGCTGCGTTGCCGCCGGTACTAGTCTGCCCACCCTGCCCTGTGTCGCCGCTCGCCCCACCTTGCGCCGATGTGCCGCCTGTGCCCGCCACTCCACCTTGCACCGGGCTGCCGCCGCTCGCAGTAACGGTTTGTCCGGAATTGTCTGTTTCGCCCCCGCAGGCGCCTGTCAGAGGCAGAATTGTCGCGGCGACCAATACCTTGGCCATCTTGTCGGTTTGAGCGAAAATTAAGTGAAGCTGTCTCATAGTGCTTCCAACGGGGCTCTACTTTAGCATCTCTGCGATCGTTTGTCGCCAATTGCCTCAGTCACTGGCAGGCGTTGTGCGGTAGCAATTGCAGCCGCCCTTCCAACCCTTCATTTTCGCTGTGGCCGACCGTTAGATTTCTTGTTCCCAAAAAGGGGCCCTTCGCGGAGCCCCGTGAAGAGTTTTGGTGATGGAATCGGACGAGCGAGAACTAGGTGGCCCAACTGCACATCATTCGGGTCACCCCTCTGCTTGGTCACCCGAACGGAGCGGTCGCCACCGCCCGATGGTTGCAATTCTGACGCACTACATTGAGCGCACCGAAGGTGGCTACGAGCAGCAATTGCGCCGTGCCTTCGTGGCGACCTGTCTGAAACACGATTTCGACTGTGCGTTCATATCCGGAGGGCCGCTCGATGAGCCCGCCCCCGTTTTGTCGCATGCCAACGAGCTCTACGATCTAGTCACCGAACAATACTTCGACGCCGCCATCCTGATTTCCACGGGGTTGTGTCGCTATGTCGGTGTCGATCAGTTTCTTGATCGCTTTCCGAAGCTGCGGCACTTGGCGATATGTAGCCTTGGGTTACAAGCTCAAAACATCCCCAGTGTCGTTTCGGACAACTCCGTCGGCATGTCAGATGCCGTTACGCACCTTATTTGTCATCATGGCCGCCGCAATCTCGCTTTTCTTGGCGCCAGGTGGCAGGACGCTGATATCGATTGTCGGCGAGAAACGTTCCTCGACGTCATGCGACGCCACGGACTTCCGGTTCCACCTCATCGAATACTCGATTGCTGGCTGGAACCGACGTCCGCTGAGCTGGCGGTTCGCCAGCTTCTCGAACAGGATTCGTCGGTTGACGGCATCATTGCCGCTAACGACGGAGCGGCCCTGGGAGCCGAAAATGCAATTCTCAGCCACGGCCTGGGGGTTCCGGATCCTATCGCGGTGACCGGGTACGATGACCTTCCAATGGCTCGATTTTCAGAGCCCAGCATCACCACCGTCTCGCAGGAATTTGATGCGTTGGCATCGGCGGCGGTCGAAAATATTGCCACGCAGCTGGTGGGCACTCGCCCGCCTCAGATTTCAAGAGTTCCCACTCGACTCGTTCTGCGCCAGTCGTGTGGCTGCGCAATCGGCACCTCGGAGCTGCCGCTGCAGCACGAGCGCCGCGCCTACGCGGAGCGGCTGCGCCTGGAAACGATGTACTGGTACATCCTCGATTTTGCGACGAGCATCTCGACTGCGCCGACTTCCAATGAACTCGAGAGTCGTGTCGTCCGGGAGCTCTCGAAGATCTTGTCCGGTGACTGTTTTGTTGGTCTATTTACCGAGCCAACACACCAGCATATAAGGCCAATTCTTGTGGGGCGCGCGTCTCCGTCTTCCGAACAATTGAGAATGAGCGCACAGTTCCTATCATCCCTCGGCGACTTCGGCCGTCCACGCGCCTTGCTGGTGCTAGGTCTTGCTACCGCCAGCCAGCTGCTCGGCGTAATTGGCTTCGAGAGCCAGCGGTACGTTGACTACGCCACGATTGCCTATCACATTGCGGGGGCTTGGCATGTCACACAACTTCGAGAGGAGATTGCTAACCAGCAAATGCTCGCGGAACGACAGGCCGCGGCAGAGCGCACCAAGGCGACCACCGTGCTGGCAAGCGGCGTGGCACATGACCTGAACAATGCACTCGGACCGCTCATCTCCCTTTCAGAAATCGTTTGCGACGAAATTATCGAACACCGCGCCACCGGTCAATTACTTAACCCCGAAATCATCGACGATATTCAGACCATCCGCACGAGCGCGCTGCGCGCAACGGAAACTGTCAAAGACCTAATGACATTGGGGCGGCTTGGACGCACACGCCACGAACCATTCGACCTCGTTCGCCTGACGCGAAGTTTGGTCGATGCGCAAAATGTCGCTCTCGCCAAGAAACACGCGCGACCCGTGAACTTCATACTCGATGCATCCGACCCGAGCATACATATATTGGGCTCCGAACCGCACATCGAGCGTGCCATCGGCAATGTCCTGCGCAACGCTCTTGAAGCAGCTAGTCCCACGGGCGAGGTCAGCGTGGTGATTTCGTCAATCCGTGTGCAACAGCGCACCAAGTTGCGCGAATCAATCCCACCCGGTAAATATGCGGCCGTGATCATTGTCGATAGCGGCCCCGGCATCCCTGAAAATGCCTGTGCGCGTATCTTTGAACCATTCTTTTCTACCAAGCGGCTGGGTGAATCCAGCGGAAGCGGCCTCGGCCTTGCAATCGTGCACAGTATCATCAAGGAACATCAGGGGTATGTGGACGTGACCAGTCAGCTGGGCGACGGCGCGCGTTTCACACTGTACATACCTCGGACGGATGCGCCTGCGTCAGCACAAGCTTATGGGGCCCAAGTGATGCGTGGTTCAGGTTGCATTCTCGTCGTCGATGACGATCTGACTCAACTGCGAACTGCCAAACGGGTGCTGTCCCGCTTGGGCTACGAGGTGACGACGCTCAACAGCGGTGACGCTGCCTTCGATCTCTTGAGCAAGCACCCTGCGAATTGCGCTGCTGGCGATAGCCCAGGGAGCCCATTTGACGTGATTGTTCTGGACCTCGCCCTGAATGGCGAAGAGGATGGTCTACAATTGTTCAATCGTATTCGAACCCAGTACCCAAAGCAGAAGGGCATTTTGGCGAGTGGCCATGCGTTTGTCGACTATGAAGAGCAGATCCGCGCGGCAAATATCGTTTGGCTTCCAAAGCCATACACGATAGAGTCACTCGCTCTAGCAATTCAGAGGGCGCTTGAGCAATAGAATTGGCACCCTTGGCGGCCAGCGCAGCAGGCGGCGCGCCGTCCGCCGCAGCCATAATCGACGCCGGGGCGACCAAGACCGTGTTCGGCTGCCAGTAGAGCCCAGAGCGTGCACAAGGAGCCACCCGCCCAAGACACGTGATTCTCAGGCTATTTCTTGTCGTTACGGCACTGAGACACACGGCACGGCCTGGCCACCGCGCGGATGCATTGACGCGGTCGCTCCTTGGAGGCTAGCGTGCGGCTCGGAGGTGACTCGATGCAAAGGCGGATGGTTTCTGGTTTGGCGTTTTCACTCTGTGGGCTCGGGCTAATGATGTTGATCGATTGCGGCGGGTCTAAGCCCGCTGAACCAAACAGCGCGCCCCCAGCGCAGCCGGCAGCCGCGACTTCTGACGCGACTCCCGCGCCAACGGCAGAACAGTCAAGCAAAGCTGCCGCAACCGAGGCGGAGACTCCCAAGGCGAACGCGGCCGAAGACAAGCCCAAAGAAGAATCGGCAACGCCGGTATCTTCGCATGCAGCCTGCACCAAAGGCGGGTGCAAATTCAGCTGCGCGAGCAAGGGCAACTGCGAGGAGAGCTGCCCGGGCGGGCGCTGTGACATGACGTGCGAATCGGGCTCGAAGTGCACACTCGAATGCCCGGCGGGTAAATGCAAGACCAAGTGCAGTTCGGACGCGGAATGCCGCGTTCGATGTGAGGGCGGCGGCTGCAACACGGAGTGCCCACCGGGCTCGAAGTGCAAGATTACCTGCCCGGGCGGCGGCTGCAACACGAAGTGCGCTGGCAGTGCCAACTGCGCGGTCAGCTGTGGCGGAAAGAAGTGCAAGACCGAATGCTCCGAGAACGCGACCTGCAATGAGCTGTGCTCGGGCGGCGCGTGCTGAGGGACGCCTCAAGGACGGATCGCGGATGGGATGCCTACATGGCTGTTCGGGCTCTTTTATGCAGCCGAGCGTTCCCGACCCAATGCTAGCCGCAATCAGCGTCGGTTCCGTGCAATAGCACGGCCGGCCCGACTCACCGTTTCTGCGGGCAGGGCAAGCGCTGCAATGGAAAGTCTTTGCTTTGGAGTACCGAGCAAACACTGGGGTGAATATCGTAGTGCGGAATCTCGTCACTAGTCGGGGAATCGTAACTCGCGTGCCCTCACCAAGCGTGTCCGGTCTTGGAATCATGCTCGTTGAACGCGTTCGGGTTCGACCTCGGGCTGAATTGGATTCGGAGAAGACAATGGGACAAAGAGCATTGAACAGATTTTCAGCGCACCACGCAATCATGACCGCACTGCCGTTTGCACTCATTAGCGCCTCGTGTGCAGTAGCCGAGGATAGCACCACTTCCGGGACCGGACCGTCGTCCACCTCGCCAACACGACCTAGCGTCGGCAGGCACGTTATGTTCAATGGAGGCTATGGCGGGCCGCTGCAGACCGTGGGCGGCCCAAGCACGGGACCAAGGTTCACCAAAGGTCACACTTGGATTACCAAGAAAGCTATCGACTTTCTCAAGGAACGCAATCTGCTTCCAGTTCAAATGAGCACTGCACAAGCCCAGAATTACGTTTACTACGGCACGGCATTTGCCGATTGGCAATGGCTGGGGCAACCAGAAAACCCTGATGGCCCAGTGCCGAGCCCCGTAACGGCGAATCTGGACGCCTACGGTACGCTTCTCGCCACTACATCCAACTGCCCCTATGCCGCAAATTGCCCGGTGGCCAACGATCTTCAAGGCACGCTGCCCGCAGGCACGACATACAACCGTTCAAAAGTGCCGACCGCGCCCGTTGCCGCGGGGAAGTGCCTGGATCAGTATACCCACGCATCGCTCACAACCGGTGACAGTCAATGTGCCGACAACAAGTGGCACTTTAGCGATGACTACGATGCCAACGGCACGCAGGCTGACCTTACCCCATCCAATAGCAATTGCCTGGCAGCATCACCCATTGCCGCTTTCGAGGACCCGAATATTGAACGCACCACTAAAGTCACGGTGAGTTTCAGCGGCGATCTGTACATGCGCGTGAGTGGAATCTACGGGTTGGGCAACGGCCTCAGAACGTACAATACAGGCGATTTTACCTGGGGCAAGACGTACGTCGACGAACCGGCGGACATCTTCACGACCTGCACGTCGGGCAGCAGCTATCAGGGGCATCCCTGGACATTCATGGAGGATAGGATTGAAATTCATCAGAACCCTGTCATGCAGTTTGTGGGTTCAGTGCTCATTGGCGGTGGCGATGTCTGGCTCGACTGGCTATCGTCGTCCGCAGCGTTGCAATGGGGCGGTAGTCCCCAATTCTTCGCGCTCGACAACTTATACCACTATTCGCTAGGTGACATTACCCTGTACTCGGGACTGAACAAGACGCCTGCCAATCCCAAGAAGACTGACAGCGCCATTGCCGCCTGTGCGAAGTATCTCAGCGGAAAAATTTACTACAATACGGACGCCTACTATGTCTGCCAAGGGAGCTGCGACGCGACTATATTCGGCTACTTCACAGGTTGCGGCTGTGATTACCTCAAAGACTCCGTGCCCGGCTGGGAAGATACCAACAAATGGAGCCAGTTTGAAGCATGTCTGATCACGACGGACCCGCTGTCAACCAACGTGATCCTCTACCCAATGCTGTTCAATGATTACGTGGCTTTGGCACCAACAGCCAAGGACCATCCCATGATCCTCAAGGACGCATTGTTGCAACTGCAGTACCAACCGGTAATTGGCAATGTGAGCTACGGAGCTCCCAGATATGGGTCTATTTTGTATCAACTCTCGCGCAAGTTCTTCCAGGGAAGTCCGGCCGAACCCAGTTTGAACGAGCTCATTCGAGCCGGTAATGACGTCCCTGCGGATGACAAGCACAATAGCTGGAAGACGGGAGGAATGTACGGTGCTGCTGCCGTATTTGGGACCGCGGACTTTTCAAGCGCCTCCGTCGCTTTCCCGCACACGTACCTAGGGGGTAACCCCTTCATTTGCGCTGGGGGCTCGCAGATTACCGACACGTGCGCTGACGGAACCCCCACGTGGCCGACCTGGGTACCTGAACAATATGACGGGGGCGATCCGCAAGCGTTCATCAACAAGCTGTCCGTCGTCAACCCGGGGCGTTCCGATCGTGCCGCGCTGATTTATCTAGGTTGGACAGCGCACTTGATGCAGGACTTGTCGCTGCCGCATCATGCGAGCAATTGGTCTTCAGGTCAGCACGCTAACCAAGACGCCATCGGTGACTTCTTTGCCGTTGCGGACGTGGAAACGAATAGCCCGAACCTATTTCCGGTGGGCGACGATGCCGCTAACGCCATCGCCGCAGAACTTGCAAAGAACCTCGACTTGGGCATCATCACGGTGACCTTGCCGGACATCAAGACGTTGCTGGATGCTTTCTACCAGCAAATTGAGACCGACCTGGACAACAAGTTAGCGCCCTATGGCGGGTCGAATCCGTTGACATTTAGACTGGACGATTATTGCAACAGCGTTCACTTGCCGCGCGGTTCCGTGGTGGCAGGTTCGATCGATTGGGCCTCTGTGCTTCCCGCCTTCGTGGCGCAAGGTGCGCGGGCGGCGGCTGCCCGGCAGCCAGTCTGGAACAACACTTCTCGAATGGATTTGCTAAGCAGCTACTCCACCGGCATCATGAGAAATGCAATTGAACAGACCATCGATCTGCTGTTGTGTGCAGTACCGTCGGCGTGCACGACCAATTGTGGTGTCGGTACGGCCTGTACGTCCAATGAGAGCTGCGCCTCGGGCTACTGCGCCAATGGTGTATGTCAGACTCCGCCGTGTACCAGCAATTGCACCCAAGGAACGCCCTGTTCCACCAACGCGAACTGCGCGTCGGGCTACTGCGCCAATGGAGTGTGTCAAACTCCGACGTGTACCAGCAATTGCGCCCAAGGAACGCCCTGTTCCACCAACGCGAACTGCGCCTCGGGCTTTTGTTCGGGAGGCGTGTGCCAGTCACCCGCCTGCTCACCGTTGTGTTCCGACGGCGCGGTGTGCGGCAACAACGGCGACTGCGCGTCGCGCGTGTGTCAGAACAACGTGTGCCAACCCCCGGGCTGCGCGCCGCGTTGCAATCGGGGCGCAGGCTGCGGGTCGAACGCCGACTGCGGGTCTCAGGTCTGCACCAATGGTCTGTGCCAGGCGCCCGCCTGCTCGTCGCTGTGTTCTCAGGGCGCGGTGTGCGGCGACAACGGCGACTGCGCGTCGCGTGTATGTGAGAACAACGTGTGTCAGCCGCCGGGTTGTTCACCACTCTGCAATCAAGGAGCACCCTGCGGTGCGAATGGAGACTGCGGCTCCCGCGTGTGCGTCTCGGGTATCTGCCAAGCACCCAGCTGTGCTCCCGCCTGTAACCGTGGAGCCTCCTGCAATAACAATGGAGATTGCGCTTCGCACACATGCAGTAGCGGCACGTGTCAATGAGTTGCCCGTAATTCGGTGCCGGTGCAATCGAATCGAGGTTCAACGGCCCGCGCTGGCGAACCTCGATGGCGGCGCGATTCCACGGCCCACGCCTGCCCGTTGGACAACCGCATTTGGGGCAAACATGCGCCTGCGTTTCCTAGCCGCTGATTTAGGCTATAGTCGCCGCAGTGTCTAGGGTGCGCTACCGCCAAGCATCGCTCGTATTCGCCGTTCTAGTCGTAACCCGTCATGGGGCGGCGGTTCCCGCAGTGTCCGTACGCGCCAACGGTAGTTGCCCAACCGATCGCGAGCTCAAGGCGGCGCTCGTCGAGCGCGGGCTCGAGGTCGGCGGTGCGAACTACACGGTGGACGTGCAATCGGAAACAACGGGCGCCACGTTGCGCCTGCAGCACGGCGCGCAGGGTCAAGTGCTCGAACGACACTTCGCGAGTCAAGATTGCCGGGCGCTAGCCGAAGCCATTGCCGTTGTCGTCGAAGCGTACTTCATCGAAGTACGCGCGCCCGACATCGAATCGACCAACGGGAGCGCTGGCAACAACAGTAGCCAAGCCGGCACTGCTTTGGCGCCCAATCCCTCCATGCAAAACGACCTTGGGCCCAATTCGACACCGCCGCCACCGAGGGCGCCGCCCTCTCAGTTGGACACAATGGCAAGACGCCAACCGCCGACGGCGCCGCCCTCTCAGTTGGACACAACGGCAAGGCATGAACGGTTACCGGCACCCGGCGCGCCAGGCTCCGCCCCCAAGCTGCGCCAACCCTTGTCTTTCGAGGGATTCGTCGGCGTTGGACCTGCTTTGACGCTACCAAACGCAGAGTTTACGCCCGAAGTCGAAGTCGGTGCGGGAACGGATGTGCACAGTGTGCCCATCTCGACCGAATTGGCGCTGGCAACGACTTGGCCTACCATTTCAGGCAGCGGCCTCGATCGGGTGCGACGTTGGGGCAATCAAGGCGTCTTGCGGGTCGGAGTTCCCCTGGTCGGCGCGTTGCGCTATCAGCCGTGGCTGGGCCTTGGCCTGGCCGTGGCGCGTCTGCACGCACTGGACGTGCCCGCGGCACCCACCAAGACCACGATGACTTCGATGGTGGAAGCCGGACTCGAAATCGCCTGGCCGCTTGGCGCCGCCTGGCATGGCCGGTTCGACGTCGGCTGCTCGGTCCTCATGCTCCGCGACACGTATCTAGTCGATCCCGACGGAGAAATCGGCCGCGGCCCGCGGGTCGTTTGCGCGACGCTAATTGGTATCGGAATCGGCAGCGCGTCCGTCGGCCAGGAACTTCACCGGTGATTTTGGTGATCACCTGGACCGGGATGAGTCACTGTAAAAGCGTGTTGTCTTGTCTTGAGCCCGGAGCGGATGCGCTGCATGACGTGCAACGCATCCCCCCGGCTCGTTCAACGGCCGAGCGTGCCTTCAGAAGCCTCTATCTATCGCATTTCGACGACGTCATGCGATTCGTCTTGCGCTTTAGTATCGAAAGTCAAGACGCTGAGGATCTCGTGCAGCGCGTGTTTGTTGTGGCGCTGCGTCAATTGGAAACCCGTCAGCCCCTGCAGCAGCCTGAGGCTTGGCTGCGGGCAGTGGCGCTGAATCTCGTCCATGAGTACTTTCGTTGGTGGCGGGTGCGGCGCGCCGCGCGTTGGCTGACCGAACAGACCTGGGCCGGCCGCGCCAGGGATGAAACCGACCCCGAGCGCGATGTGCTCGCCAGTGAGTCGATGCGGCGGGTTCGCGACGTGCTGTTCCGAATGAGCGCCAAGTTGCGCGACGCTCTCGTTTTGCTCGACATTGACGGCATGTCCCCCACCGAAGCAGCTCAGCTGCTCGGCATTCCGCGAAACACGATGCGCTCTCGGCACGCGCTGGCCCGCGCGGAGTTCAAACGCCTATGGGATCGCTCTGACCCTGGGAAGGCTCTAACCCATGACTGACCTACCCGCGGAGATCCAGCAGGCTCGCGCGCTGTTGCATCACTTGGACTCGCTGCCAGGAAGCAAGGAGCGTGTCTACTTGCGTGTGACCCATGAATCCAGCGGGTTTAGTCCAATCGCCCGGCGGCCATTGCTCATTGTCGCGGCGCTTTGCGTGTCGAGCACGGCTTTCGGGTTTGGAGCCAAGTGGTTAGTGCAACACGCGCAGCCCCTGTGGTCAACCCACGCAGTGGCCACCGCGAAGCAACCCGCCGTAAGCGTGCCGTCAAGCCATCCCATTCAAAAATCCAGCCCCGTCGCTGCGGTGGTTACTGACCCGGACTCCCACGTCGCACTCGATGCCACAGCGTTGCCGAGCAACCAGGTTAGAGTCGCCGCGTCGATAGATGGCCCGTCGCGCAACCGGTTAGTTACGTCGGCAGACTCAACCCAGTTGCCAGCGCCAGCCGAGCCCTATGCCGTGGAATCTGAATTGAGTCAACAGGTCGCTGATTATCGTCGCGCCATCGCGCAGGCCGATCCCGCGGCCACGCTCGAACAACTACGGGCTCATCGCCGAAAATGGGGTCAGAGTCCGATCGCGCATGAGGTTGATCTGCGGATTATCGAGGCGCTCGTGCGGTTGGGACGCCGCGTCGAGTCGGCCCAAGCCGCTCGGCAGTTTTTGTTGAATTACCCCAATAGCGCGCGCGCCGCGGATATTCGGCGTATTGCAGAAGCGAATTCCAACGACGACAGCAACAATTAAGTGATCACCTGCGGGGCCTCAGGCCACTGTAAGAACGTGGGAGTCATGCGCGCCGAGCAACTTGCTTATCTTGGACTCTTGACCCTGGCTTGCAGCGCGGGTGTCAATCTGGGAAAGCGAGGGGGTCAAGGTGGCGAGGATACCCTTGCCGCGGGTGGCTCAAGTGGGGGAGCCGGTTTGGGCGCAAGCTCTTCGGCAAACCCAATGGGAGGCGCACCCGCAACCGGTGGCGTCGCGCCAACCACCGGAGGCGTGCCCGCAGCAACAGGCGGCGCGACACCCAACGCAACAGGTGGCGTCGCCCCAGCCACCGGAGGTATGCCTGCAGCGACAGGCGGCGCAACGCCCAACGCAACAGGTGGCGTCGGCCCAGTGGCAACGGGTGGCAGTATTGCCGTTGCGACAGGTGGCACATCGCCTAGTACGGGCGGAGCCGGCGTGGGCGGTGCGAACTCGGCAACCGGCGGAGCGAAGCCGACCGGTGGCAGCACTGCCTCCGCAACCGGCGGATCGGTGACTGGCGGCACGAAAGCAACCGGAGGCAGTATGAATGCCACCGGTGGCAGCGGCGTCGGCGGCAGCAGCGGCTGCTGCGCTATCGGGCCCTGCGATATCTATGCTGCCGCAAGCCCAATAACACCCTGTGTTGCGGCATACAGCACGACTCGGCTTCTCAATAGCAAGTACAGCGGGCCTCTCTACCAAGTCAGGAAAGGGGGCTCATCGTCGGGCTCGGGTGGCACGCTCACGGACATCTACGCGACTGCGGATGGCTTCGCCGACGGGGCCGCTCACGACGCAGCGTGCGGCGCTTCTGGGTGCACGTTCTCGATCCTTTATGACCAGTCCGGCCAAGGCAGCGATCTCAAGGTGGCGCCCGCAGGCTGTTACAGTGGAACCGCGGGTCAACCTGACTACGAGTCAAACGCGATAAAGAAAACAGTGCAGATCAGCGGTCATAAGGTTTACGCACTGTATATGTCGTCTCAGGAGGGTTATCGGAACAACAATTCCGCGGGCATGCCGACCGGCAGCACGTCGCAGGGTATTTACGAGCTGGCGGATGGCACGCATTACGGTACCGCGTGCTGTTGGGACTTCGGCAATGCATCGAAGGACAATTGCTACGGCGCCACCGGTAGCATGAATGCAATCTATTTCGGCACGGGCTATTGGGGCAAGGGCGCGGGCAGCGGTCCCTGGTTTATGGCTGACTTCGAGGCTGGCATTTGGGCTACAGGCTCAGGAGCGTCAACTGCGCTGAACAACAGTCTCCCATCCAGTAACATGGCTTTCGCGTTCGGAATACTCAAGACCACCTCAAACACGTATGCAATCAGGGTTGGTGACGGGCAATCCGGCAATCTGACAACCGCCTATGACGGACAAGCGCCCGCCACCTTCTCAATGAGTGGCGGCATCGTCTTGGGCATCGGCGGAGACAACAGCAATTCGTCGCAGGGGACTTTCTTCGAGGGCGCCATCACATCCGGCCGTCCTTCGGATACGACCGACGCCGCTGTCTTGGCAAACGTTCAGGCTGCGGGGTACGGGCAGTGAAGAGAGCAGGAACACTATGAATTACCAGGCAAGCACTTTCCTATCGGCTATTTCGTTGGCTGCAATCACGCTCGGTTGTAGCGGCAGCGACACTTCGCCACCGGCCTCGGGTGGTGGCACGGTCTCAGTCGGGGGTCAGAACTCGTCTGGTGGAGCAGTCGCAACGGGTGCAAGCTCGGCAGTGAACCCAACGGGAGGCACGCCAGCAACGGGTGGTATGCCCGCTGCCACGGGCGGCGCACCCCTCCCGGCAACGGGTGGCGTTGGCCCGTCGCCAACAGGCGGTGTTGGCCCGGTCGCAACGGGTGGCACCAATGGCGTCGCAACCGGCGGCAGGCCCCCTAGTACGGGTGGAGTAGGCGCGGGTGGCGGCAACGTCGCTACTGGCGGAGTCATCGCGGGCGGTGCGACCGCAACGGGCGGCAAAGCAGCTACAGGCGGCGCTCCAGCAGGCGGCTCCGCGACAGGCGGCAAAGCAGCGACTGGGGGCTCGGCAGCGGGTGGCGCCGTGACGGGTGGCAAAGCGGCTACGGGCGGTAGTTCGGCGACGGCCACCGGCGGCACCAGCGCAGGCGGAGGCAGCACTATCACCGGGCCTTGCGACATCTATGCAGCTGCCAGCCCAGCAACACCCTGTGTCGCGGCGTACAGCACAACTCGGCGTCTCTCGAGCACATACCCCGGGAAAGCCTACCAGGTCAGGGTAGGAGGCTCATCGTCTGGCTCGGGTGGCACGCTCACGGATATTGGATTCACGGCGGATGGCTTCGCCGACGGAGCCGCCCAGGACACGGCCTGCGGCAGCTCTGCTTGCTCCATCTCGCTCTTATATGACCAATCCGGGCGAGGCAACAATCTCAAGGTGGCACCGGCAGGCTGTTACACGGGAGGAAACGCGAATAAGCCGGATTATGAGTCCAATGCGAAAGGAAAATCGGTGCAGATCAGCGGCCACAAGGTTTACGCACTCTATATGATCCCTCAAGATGGTTATCGGAACGACACTCCTTCGGGAATGCCAACGGGCAGCGCGGCACAGGGTATTTACTGAAGTAGCGGACGGCTCGCGTACGGGAACCGGGGGTCAACCGATTGGTGCCGCGTGCTGCTGGGACTTCGGCAATGCATCGACGAACAATTGCAACCAAGGCACCATGAATGCCCTCTTCTTCGGAACTGGGTTCTGGGACAAAGGCGCCGGAAACGGTCCCTGGTTTATGGCCGACTTAGAGGGCGGTGTTTGGGCGGGAGGCACGGCACCATCAACGGGTAACACCAATGCCAATTTGCCGTCCTCGAACGTACCGTTCGCATTCGGCATACTCAAGACCAACTCGTCGAATTACGCCATCAGGGTCGGCAACGCGCAATCGGGCACTCTAACGACGGCCTATGACGGTGGCTTACCCAAGACGCTCAACCATCCCGGCGGCATCATTTTGGGTATCGGCGGCGACAACAGCAATTCGGGGGCAGGGACCTTCTTCGAAGGCGTCATCACAGCAGGCCGTCCTGCGGATACGACCGATGCCGCTGTCTTGACAAATGTCCAAGCAGCGAAATATGGGCAGTGACGGGTCTGGGGCAGGCAGCCGAGCGCAGGTGTCTTGTTGAATATTTATGTTTTTGCGGCACGCGAACGCAACCACTTCGACGTGAGCGTGAACGCAAGCTCGATGACATCTTTGGTGTCAAATGGCTTGTGCAAAAGCCGGAGATCCGGACGCTTCAGCCGCGCGATGACATCGTTCCAGGAGTAGTCGGAGTAGGCGCTGCAAATAACGATCTGAATAGTGGGATCGGCTTGCCAGATTCGCGCTGAAGTCTCGACGCCATCCCAACCGGGCGGCATGCGCATATCGATGAATGCCAGCGCGTAAGGCGTTCCGGCGCGCAGCATGCGTTCGACGGCGTTCAAGGCCTCGCGCCCCTGCGAGGCGCTGTCCACAATGAAGCTCGATGTCGGCGCACGCGGTACTTCCTCGGTTCCGAACAAGGAGCTTTCGAGCGCCTTCAAGCGTTGGTGCGAAGGACCACCGGGGCACAGGACCTTTTGGAAATCCTCGCGGATCGCGGGGTTATCATCAACCACGAGTACGCGACGGACGCTATCGCTGCGATATTTGGGGCTAGCTGGGATGCTCATCTCTCAGCCTTTCTTCAATGGGATCAGGAGATTGACGTGGCAACTTGAGAACGAACGTTGCACCTTGCTCCGGCCCGTCGCTGCGCGCCACGAGCGAGCCGCCTAGTTCGATTGCGGCGACGGCGCTACTGTGCAACCCGAAACCGTGCCCCTCTACTTTGGTTGTGAACCCGTAGTTGAAGATCTTGTCGAGGTTTTCCGCCGAAATGCCGCAACCATTGTCAGTGACCGAGACGCTCACGAATTGGTCGCCTTCAGCCGCGATACGTAGGACAATCATGCGGGACGCCGCGTTCACCTGCGATGAGCGCATCTTTAGCGTTGCTCAACAGATTCACCAAAATCTGAATGACCTTATGCTGATCGACCTTCATTTTCAAAGCTTCGCCGTATTCCCTCTGCAACGACACGCCATGGCGTTGCAATGAGTCTCCACCCACCTTGAGCGCGGCCTCGACGAGTTCCTGCAGGGTCACATCGCGGCCTACGTCCACCTTGGCGCGTGCATGGGTTTGCTGCATCCTCACGATTGCCTTGATGTGGTCTATGTTCATGAGCAGCGACGCTAGCTCCGAAAGGACTGACGCACGCTCCGCTTCAAGGACTTGCGCGAGTTCCGAGATGTAGGCTGGCACTAGGCGGCCCGCAGAATCGTGGGTGAGGTAACGACCGATGTCGTCGGATGTTTATCGATCAGTTGGGACACTCGAGTGAGCCCAGGCGCGCTCGACCCCTCGATCATTCCGGCGAGAACCGCCGCTGACGTGTTCACGCTGTTCAGTGCGTTACCCACGTTATGGAGCACGGCCGTAGCTACTTCGGCTTTGCCGGCAAGTCGAGAAGCTTCCATGAGCTGTTCGTTTATCAGGCTGCGTTCGGCCTCAATCCTCTTCTGCGCGCTCAGGTCTCGGACAATGGCCGTGTACAGCTTTCGTGACCCTAACTGAACCTCACTGAGTGCGATGTGAAGTGGAAATTCGTCGCCGTTTTTTTGCGGCCTGCTATCTCACCTGCTTGCTTGGTTGCATTCACGCTCGTCACCCGACCCGCCATTGAGGTTGCCTTCCGAATCGATAGAAAACCCTTTGCAAAGAGGGTCGGATACTCTTACCAACGAGCTCCCCAGGATCGTAGCCGAATATATGGCCAGCCGTCGGGTTGAACACCTCGATTCGACCACCCTCGTCCACCGTGATGATCCCATCGGCGGCATGCTCAATGATCGCTCGCATCCGTGCCTCGTTCGCCTTCAAAGATTCGGCGGTCGCGACGAGCTCGCTGAGTGCGACTCTCTACGCGGGTCTCGAGTTCGTCATGGGCCGCCTGGAGCGATTCCACGTGCTTGCGAATCGCCGCGTCGCGCTCGCTGATGCTGGTCACCATCGACCGAAACGCGCTAATCAGGTGTCCGATCTCATCCTCGGTTTGGCTGCGCGGCAGGGACACTTCGAGATTGCCTCGGTCGAGCTCAGTTGCGGCATCGGTGAGCAATTGCAGCGGCCGCATGAGCCAACGCGTGAAGAGAAAGGAAAAGAAGAGCAATAAAACGGAGATGGCGGATGCCAGCATTATGTTGGACACGATCGTGCGTCGAGTGTTCATGCGAACCTGATCGGCGTGATATCCAAGGCGAAAAGTCCAGGGATGGGCCGCAGCTCCCATCACGAGCGGAACAGTCCACACTTCGGTTCTCCCATCGGTCGCCATGGCCCATATCGGCTTGTCGGACACCGCTAACGGTGCGTCGAACTCGATGTCACGATGCCCTTCGGAAAGCACGACCTTGTCGTTACCGTTCCGGATATCCCAAAATACGAATTGTGGCTCCTTGGCGATGGACCACAGCATCTCGAAAGGCCAGATTTGATCGTGGTAGCCCGTCTGGATCTGAGAGGCAGCGATTGTCGCCAGCAAACTCTGCTGGTTGCGCAGCCGTGCGAGGGAATCTTTGGCGTCACGGTAACTGAGCCAAGCGGTGAACAAGGCCATGGACAACAGCACACAGGCTAGCGACGATAAGAAGAGTCGCCAAAACATGCGCATGGTTAGTTGGCGCGCGGCGTGTCCGCGGACGGGAATAGTAGAGTGCTTGCCATCAGGTTACCGTGTTGATACCCGATCCCAGGAATACTGCCCTGCTCGCCCCAAGTGAATACGCCGATCCATGGCATGTCACCCATGGATTCGGCCACCAGCGCTGCAATATTCCCGCGATGCTCGCGGGGTATGGTTTGCAGTGCGCCCGCGCAATAAATGAATAGACCCGCGGACGCAGCCATGTCGTTGGCGTTCTTCTTCGCCTGCCGCGGCAGGGAAGCGAAACGATTCACCAGAATGTTTTCGCTTCCTTCGCTCGTGTAGATGACCTCACCGCTACTCACATTCGCGCCGGTAGTAAGACTTCCGGGTGCCTCGGGCTTGTTGCTCGGCCAAGCTCGGATCACTTGGTTGTGAGAGACGCCGTTCTTGGTGATGGTCTGCACGAGGGGGTAAAGCGCGAGAAAATTCTGTACGTTCTTTCCAGCTTTCTTGGCTTCGTTCAGGCGACCGCCGAGCCACTCATCGTATACGTCAACCGCCGGGCGACCGTCGATCTTGCGCAAAAGTCTGCCGTCTGCATCAGTAATAACACCACCCTTACCCGACCCTCGCGTGAAACCACCGCTGTAGGCCCAAGCGAATGGGCGCGGGGCATAGTACACCGTCACAGCCACCCCTTTGCCAACGACCTGTCCATCCACGAACATCGACGACGCTACTTCCTTGGTCTTGCGCTCCATCATGGAGGCGAGCCCAGCCGCGGTCCCACCAATGAGCGGAACGTCGGCCCCTGCCTCCTGCGCCAACGCAGCCGAGCAGGTCTTCCTCGGTCGTCATTGTTCCAAACATCACAATCATCGAAGGATGATCGGTTTTGGTTTTGTTCGCATCGGCAATCGCACGGCGGTAGGCGAGCTTGGCCGGCTTTGTCGGCGTTCCCTCGTCAAAGGACGCAATCCCTAGGCCGAAGTGGACCCCGGTTAGATGCGTCGTTAGTACACCGACTACGCCTGTATCTGCGTCGAAGTAACCCTCGGACGATAGAACTCCAACGTGCGTCGTCAAACCCATGTTGCGCCGCGTGGGCGGCCCAGCTGCGGCGTACCGCTGCTGCGACGCGGTGCGGGTCGTGGTGGGGCGTATAAAAGACCATCGTGAGCCCCTCTTGCTCGGTGAGCCCGCCCGCCTTTGACGTGGCCTCCGCTACCGCGCGCTCGGTGTCCGGATCAATTGACCAGCCAACGCCGGCAAACCCTGAAGCATCACGACGTGTGCTACCGCCCGATGTGACTGCGGCTGAGGGTAAAGCGCCGACCTCCTTGCGGGCGCTTGGTGACTCATGCTTGCTGCAGGCATTCGTGCACAAGGCTATAGCCGTGACTGCAGAGACTAGCGTTCGTCGATGGTTCATGGGGTTACTCGTACAGCAAAACGGCAGTGTGCTCCGACTCTCGTACCTACGGCAAAGGAAACTAAATCTTGAGGCCGGACGTCTAGAGGTACCCGTTTACCCGCTCCAAACCCGGGCAATTGCCCATGTTCTCGCGGCTCGAGCCGGGCCCGCAAGATTGGGGGCTTCACGACCCTACTTTAAGGAGCGCGTTCCCGCGCTTGGCAATTGGCCTGTCGTATTCATCTTGAAATCCGATCGCTCGTAAGTCGAATGGCGCACGGCAATTCCTGAATCAATCTAGTCGGACGTATTTCGGCTCGTACCCCGACTCAGTGTAGATACGCATCATGTCCGGCGATAGTTGCCCGCGCTCACGGCCCAGAAGGAGTTCGCCACCAAGCCAAGCTCACGAGAAAATGAGTCCGTGACCATTAGCAATATCCTGCATACGCTCGACGGTGCGCCCGCGGCGCTAGCGCCTCCCCCGCCAAGAGACATTTGCGAAGCTCCGACGCCGGCATTTGCGAAATCAGAGGTAGCGTGACCGCCGCAGGCCATCATCACGTCCAGACTGGCCAGTAGAGCTGCGATCAACCTGGACCTTTCGGTTCGTACCCATCGCTGCCAAGCAGAAGATGATATGCAATTTCCCTTGGACGTAAGCCGCTCGCGCAAGACCCACGGTCAACCCACCAGAGACACGGGGGGATTTTGCCCCATCACTGCCTGGTTCGCAACGGCACGCTATTTTGGGCCTGACGTTACCGTAACCTCCAAGCGGCAAAGCCAACCTACCCCGAGCAAACCGAGTGCGCCTTCGAGCTTGGCCGACAGCGAAGATCCGGCGGCCACAAGCCCGCCTCCGCCACGCTTATGATGTCGTGACGGCACGGAAACGCGCGAGGACAACACGGCGTGGGCCCATGGGTTTTTGGCAGTGACAGGTCAGTCTCCCGAAACGACGTACCTAATGTTGCTTGCCAGCGTGGTGACGTCGCCACTACGTGACCTTTTTTGCCACGTTCTTGTCCAAAACTATAAGAGCTTCCTCGTCAATCCATACGGGGCGCGGCGGCTGGAACGCCGACGCCCTGTACCCGCTTATCACCGCAGCCCATGGTGGCTATGCACCCCATGTATTGTTGCTGTGCGTGCCTGGACTCGACGCGAATTGAAGTACATTCCGACGGTGTTGCGGAATTCCGACGTCTTGACCTTAGACACCTCGCGTCAGCGCACTTTGGAGCTTTTGCGCAGGTTCGGCTGGAATGCCACATCTTTTCAGGTTTTGGAACCGGGATTCTCGTACTGGTTCTGCGGTAATGATGCCTGCGTCGCATACGTAGATACGGGTCACGCATGGGTAGTAGCGGGCGCACCCATTACGTCAGCGAGTAGGCTGTCGCAGGTTGCCGACAGGTTCGTAACCGAAGGCCAGCGACGCCAAAGGAGAGTGGCGTTTTTTGCGACGGAACCTCGATTCGCAACCGCGACTGGCATGGATTCGATTCTGATCGGACAACAGCCGATTTGGCATCCGGGCGATTGGGACTCGATTGTGGACGGTGTAAAGAGTCTCAGGGAGCAAATGCGCCGCGCGAGATTGAAACAGGTCGTTGTTCGCCGCCTGGCGGCTGATTCCAATTCGCGTCCGCTGGTCGTTGATCAGCAGGTTGTGGAAGGACTCATTGCTCAATGGATCGGCGCCAAATCGATTCCGGCGTTGGGTTTCTTGGTCGATCTTCACCCGTTCTCTTTTTGCCATGAACGTCGATACTACGTGGCCACTCGGGGTGAAACGTGCGTTGGGTTTGCCGCAATCATCCCTGTTTTCGGGAGGAATGGCTGGTTTATCGAAAACCTCATACGGTCGAGCGATGCACCCAACGGGACCATTGAGCTGTTGGTCGATGCGACCATGCGTGACGCAGCAGCTTCGGGCAGCGACTTCGTGACGCTCGGCCTCGTGCCGCTAGCGGGTGCCGTCACGTCTTGGCTCCGCGCGGCCCGCAAGTACGGTTCCATGTTCTACAATTTCTCAGGTCTCGAGGCGTTCAAGGCCAAGTTTCGCCCAAGAGAATGGTGCCCCATTTACCTCACTTACCCCAAAGAACAATCCAGTATTCTTGCGGTATATGACAGTCTTGTTGCTTTCGCGAAGGGAGGACTCATTCGCTTTGGTTTGAAAACGATGCTCTGGGGCCCGAACGTCGTATTGAACACCCTTGCTATCCTTTTGGTTCCTTGGACGCTGCTCATCGCCTTTGCGGACAGCGGCCGCTGGTTCCCGTTACCATTTGTAAATGGGCTTGGGTGGTATTTGATATCGGTCTTTGTGCTGCATTGGTGTCAATTCGTGCAGGGGGCGGCCGCATTCTGGTGAGCCTGGTCACTGCGCTCACCGCAATTGACGCCCTCACCACTATCGCGGAGGTTTTGTTCTTCAACCTCCCCCGCATTCGGCACTGGCCCGAGTATCTAGTCATTCTCATCGCTATCGCGGCACCGTCCTTCGCAACCGTCGTTCTTTGGAACGTACGTCGGCGTACGCTTCGGGCTTGAGAGCGTCCAAAGTCGATAGTGCCGCATCCTCGCGAGGGGTGCATTGCAGTTTACCAAACCACTTTCTCTGCGCCAACATGTCAGCCCCACCTTATCCGGCGTAAGGAAGAGGGGCGATGCGATTGGCACCGCCATGTAAGTAGTAATAACGAGGATAAATCGTGGGCGAAACGGGCCATGCCAATGGCTCACCCCCAGAGTTGATGCGCCATTCACAGCATCCGTCGCCATAGTGTCTCGACTCTTAATGAGTCTGCCGTTTTGCTAGGTCGTGTCAAGGCGAAGGCCGAACAGAATCCTTGCCGGCAACCTCTCGACCGCGCGCAGGCGCTTTGGTGAGCATGTCGAGGTTCGACGGCCCACAACTCGCCGGGGCGTTTGCGGTTTCAAACGTCTATCGAGATTTCCGGAATTGTGTGCTGTCGTTCGCGCGCCGACCCGCGCTTTCGCAAATATGCCTTTGCGAAGCTAGCTTCGTCGAGAATGCCAATCAAATGTCCCTCGACATTGGTTACAGGAATGTCGCGAATGCCGTGGGCAACCATCGATTCGAGTGCGGCGGTCAAGTTATCTTCAGCTCGGACGTAAAGTGGAGGTCTCATCAAGTCAGATGCATTGGTGAGCAACACGAGTTCCGGTTCGGTCGCCAGTAGCGTCAGGTCGTCCAACGTGACCACACCCAGGATGCGCCTATTTTCATCGAGCACAGGGTACACGTCTTGGGCCTTGTTGTTGCGCCACGCCTCGAGCATTTCACTTGCTCGCATGGAGCTTGAAAAGCTCAGAAGCGGACCCGTCAATTCGACGACCGCCGAAACGGGTTGGCTCTCGAATGAATCGGGCGCAGCATGAGGCTTGAGATGAACTCCATCTTGCGCAAGCAAGGCTTCATAGATGGGCATTGGGCTCATCCGACGCGCAATGACGTAGGACGTCATGTTCGCAATCATCAGCGGTATGATGAGCGAGTAGCTGCCAGTCATTTCGACCACGATGAGCACCGAGGTCATGGGTGCGCGAATGATTCCAGCAAAGACGGCGCCCATACCCACTAGGGCAAATGCACCGATTGGGTCCTGTGATCCGTGAAGTACTCGGTGCCCCAGGATGCCCAGTGAGCCTCCCAGCGTGGCGCCGATGAAAAGCGCAGGGGCGAAGATGCCACCGGCTCCGCCACTAGAATACGAAAACACAGTGGCGGCCAGCTTCATCAAGCAGAGAACGAGCATCACGCGAAGTGGCAACTCACCGTTCAACGCATGGCCCAGCGTCGTGTATCCACCGCCCGTGATTCCTTTGGCGTGCATGGCATAAAGTGCGGCCACAGCCAATAGACCCGTTGCGAGCCCCCCGATTGCTGGACGGATCCATTCCGGCAACCAAGTCGCGTTGCGAAAGCTCTTGCGCAGCCGCAACAATGACCCCGTAAACGTCAAAGAAACCAGCGCGGCAGTTAGGCCGATTGCGAGACAGATCAGCAGAGACTGCAGTTGCCCCATGTTGTAAGTCTGATGGATCGACGTCGCCTCGCCTAGCAAGCTTCTTTCAATCACGGCTGCCAGGGCTGCCGCAACGATGACGCCCGATAGCATGGCTTGATCGAGGTTTCCGAGAACCTCTTCGACGGTGAATGTCACTGCGGCAATCGGTGCGTTGAATGCAGCAGCAATACCTGCAGCTGCACCCACGGGAATCAATCGTCGTAAGCTTTTGGGTGACACGCCGACGAGCCTTCCGAGCGTGCTGGCGAGCCCGGCGCAGATTTGTACGGTTGGCCCTTCGCGGCCCAGCGAAGACCCCGAACCGATTTGGAGTGTACCAATCAGAAACTTGCCAAGCGAATCCCGCATTCGCAGCCGTTCACCGTTGCCAGCAAATACCGATTTTACCAAGGGGATTCCACTACCTCGGGCATTGGGCACGACGTACTGCAGCAAAAGGCCGCAAATGCCCGCTCCGATGGCTGGCGTCGCAATCGTCCAACCAATCCAAGAACGGTTCGGCGCATTGATAGCCGGATCGATCAGGAAGCGCTCCGCTATTTGAATCGCTAGATGGAATGCAACCGCAGCGAACCCGCATACGACCCCCACCACCACGGTCAGGGCGAACAGTCGTTGAGACTCACTTGGCACCCAGCGCAGCTCAGCGCGAATCAAATACAGGCGCCAGAGTCGCAACAGCAAGCGCAGGCGCCGCACCACACCGCGCCGCAGCCGCGTCTGAAGGCGCGCCGCGACGTTGACCGATGCGGGCGTCGAATTCGGGTTTTCGCTCACCGAATCACCATACCACCCCCAGGCGCGGCGCAAGTTCGCTGTGCGGCCCGTGAGACACATTGCCCAACATCCCGTCAAAAAAGCAGTTGATGCTGATGACTGTTGTGTCATTAACGGCACTGAATACTATGGAATAGCCCGAGTTTTGAGCTGCTGACACGACTGCTATTGAGGGCACGAACAATCGCCATGCTTCCATTTCACCCAATTCGAATTCTGGTGTTCGCCTTAGCCTTTCTTGCGAACCCAACGCTCTGTATTGGTGCGCCGTTGTCCGCTCCAATTGGCGGCGCGTCGATTGCCCTCCCTGCTGGCCAAGTCTTGTGCGGCGACATGATGGGTGGGTGGATACCCGATCCAAGCGGCACCAAGATTCGACCCCCGTTGGACGCAGCGCAAATCGGAAAGGCAACTTCCTTTCATGTGGCGACGGCCGCGGCAGCTTGCGCTGCAAGCAAAGACACCAACGTTTTCTTTGCAACGGGCCCATTTCCCTCAGTTGACCGGCGCACCGTCGATCTTTGGATAGACGAAGGTCACCTAGACTTGCGAGGCACAAACCTCGACGGCACACGGCTCGAATGGGAAATCAAAGGGGAGCGCGGCAGCGACACTTGCGTCGCTTCGTCTACGGCTGGCGGCCAGCAGAGCTGCTCGTATTCGATCAGCAAGAACCTTCCCGCAGATCCCACCGCCACAGCACTTCGAATTTTGCCTGCGGGCGCAGCCGGCAAGGGAAATTTATACGACGGCACCGGGCGTCTGGTCGAACAAGATTCGTTGCTGATTGTGCCGGCGCGCACGATCATTGCGAGCACGCTAACAACGGAACGCCACGTTGATCTATCAACCGGTGAAGCTCACTTGGCCTTGATTCACCCCAAGGCGGTTGCATCCGTAGACTGCGAAGCCGGGCGATGTGATCTCCTGAACGGTGACGTTCGCGTGCGTTCGGTGGCTGGCTTGGCGCGCACATTGACTCTGCGATTGCGTTTGACGCCGCACGTTTTCGTTCGAAGTGGCGACACCTTCGTGCAGGCGGTCAACGTCCCACTCGATATCACTTATTGCCCGATCACCCTCGTGTCACCGCCTGCACTGCGTGACGCCGATGACGTTCGCGTAGTTGTTAGAGTAGACGCCCGCTGTGCAACCAATGACGACAGCTTACGTTGGACGGCAAACGGGAACAATGTGCCCGTCATTGCTAGTGAATCCAAAGACAGTTTCATTTACGTGCTCCTCGGCCTTGGGCGCGTCACCAGTGAAAAGGTGACGATTGCGGCCATGCGGGGCACGACTGACGCCTCCGCGATTGGTTTGGTTTCCATGACGACGGCTGCGCCGCCTCAGCTGCGTGTGTCACTGCACCTCAAGGGGTACGGGGAGATTGATTTCATTCCCATCAACCGCAATGTCATAGTGTCCGCCACCGCGCCCAACCTACACGGAAGAATCTTCACCCTTCCAGTGGACGGAGCCTACGAAGTCAAAGTACAGGACGGGCGCACTGAAATTCGAGGCACGGCGGGTGGCGGTTACGCAATGCTTCGGTTCGCTTTACGCGACGAAAGTCTGCCAGGACATCTGGCTCAGGCAGACTTGGCGCATTTTGCCGGTTACGTGCAGCGAGCCATGCGGGAAGTCAACGTTCCCGCGCCCATTGGTGACACGGCGGCAAAGGCGCCCATCGTGGAAGTCATTTGTACAGACGCTACCGGCCATTCGTTGACCGCAATTCCAGGCGTGCCACTTCACATTCCCTTCGAGCAGCGCGATGGCTGTCGATTGATGGTTTACCCGAATCGAATACCCGAAGAGGATGGCGAACAGCGCCTGGATGTCGATATCGGCGTTACCAGTGTTGGTGGTTCGAGCCGCTCAGACGCCCATTTCAGTCAACGACTTATCCTGTATCACGGCGCAGAACCGCGCGTGTTCTGGATCCACGGGGTGCAATCGCAATTCGATCGCATCACCGTGCAACTAACCCATGTCACCGAAGAGTCTCAATACGTTCGGGGGGTCGCCGGCCACATCGACATTCCCTCAGCCAAATGGACGATAGTGGCCGAAAACACGCGCTGGCGCTTCTACGCAACCGTCTCGATACCTGTTCAGCTTTTCAGATTCTCAAGTGATCCGAATGGGGCCGGAACAGGCCCTTTGTCCCTCAATCTTGGCGTCCTCTCACGATTCACGTGGGTTACGCGCGAGGGTACCGAGGGGATACTGGGACTCGAAGGCGGCGTGATGGGTATGGGCCTAGCAGCCGACAACACACGCCAACTCAATATCGTAGGTGGACTTGGCGTGGGAGTGCCGCTCGGGAATGTCGGCCAGCCCACTCAAGCTTCCATAAACATTCACGCCTGGGCTGCTTACCGGCTTGGAAACGAATTCGCGCCTAGTCTCACCGCAAGCGGAAGTCCAGTGCTCAACTCCGCCGGACAACCAGTACCTATTGCACTGAACCACTGGTCCTTCATATTCGGACCTAGTGTGACATTCGGCAATGTTGGGTTCGACATATAATGGATCTGGCTGCCTGATAGAACATCCACTCTGCGGTCTTTGGTTGAGAACGAATCACTTGCGCGGACTGCACTTCTAGCCCAGTTCAGGCAGCGGAGTCGTGGCTTGAGCTCCCGCGTCGCTCGCGTGGTGCGCGAGATCCTGTGCCGCGCTCAGGAGCGCCATCGCGTTCGTCGGTTGGGCCGCTAGTTTGTCGAGCACGGCCGACGTGGCGGCTACATAGAGTCCACCGCCATAGATCTTGAGTGAATAGCCCGCCCGGGCGAGGCGATTGTGCAAGGCTTGGAACTCGGGCAAAAGAGTCAATTCTTCATCATCGTTGCGGCCACCGAAGCGCGCGGCTACTAGGACACTCGCGTTAGGTGTGAGCCCGTCGCTGGCAGTCCATGGGTTGAGCACCAGCAGCACCGGGTAGCCGCGAGACTGTCCCAACACTGAACCACTGAATCTACCAAGATACAGGTTTTCGAGGGGAAAAGGGCAAGGCCAGAAGGTGTTCAGCCAGCTCGCAACGGCATCGACGCCGGCTACCGCAACGCCGTTCAAGTCGGCTGCCAAGCGGTCGTGAACTGTACGCCAGAGGTCGCGCTTCTTGGATGTCGTTGTAAGATACCGGATACCGGTCAATGCCAGCGCCACGGAGCCCAGCCAGATTATGGCAATTACGTAGATTGGCGCGGGATCGGTACCGCTCAGCGCGCTGACCGTCGCGTAGATCGCGCTGCCAACGACCATGGCCCCCAGCCAGAATCCCGTCATCCAGGGGGCAATCTTCATCGCGGAGCTCGTGGTGTTTGAGTAGCCTGCCATCGCGCGTCGTTCGGCGCGGTAGCGCTCGAAGCGAGACAGACGCGCCGCCTGCGCAGCCGCCTCGATGCCGGCAGAACGTACGGCCGTGCCGGGCGCAGCGCTCGACCCACAGAACCTGCAGGTCTCGATGATTTGCCCAGGTGAAAACGCCGTGGGCGCGCCGCAGCTGGGGCAAATGGCCGCGTGTGTTGGGCGAGCCACGTGAATGACTCGACGAGCACCGCTATAGTACCAAGTTAGACAGCCGCCCAATCCGACGCATGAGCCCGCCATCGCGATGATCGATGCAACGTGTTGAACCACGTCTCGCGAGAGCCCAAGCGCAATGCCGATGACCGCGAAGGCAAACGCCAGAACGAGAGGCGCGCTCATGCACAAAACGGCGATCAGAAAGGTGTTTCGCGACGCCACACCGTGTCCTGCGTGTAGCACCTCCAGCTGAGCGACGTCAGCGAGCTGATACTGCGCGACTTGCTCGAAGCCCTGCACCTCTTGCTGGTACTGGGTCAGCGCTGCAAGTTGCTGTGGATCCAGCATCTGTTGATTGCCGCAGGCAGGACACCGGACGCTTGCGGCCACGGCATTCAGGGCGTTTCCGCAACGGTTGCAGCATATCGTTACGGCAGTCGTCGAACGGGCGATAGACATTGAGCGGAAGCCAGGATAGCACCATCGGGAGCCGCCAATCACTTCGGCGGTTTACGCAGCAGAGCGTGCACTAAGTGCGACCTCGACCTCACCGCAACGGGCAAACAGGCTAGAAACTGCCGGTTCCGCGGGCTCACGCCAAAAATCCAAGCACAGCCGGTCAGAAATAGGGCAAACTGTGCGTAACGCGCCTCACACTTACAGAGCTATCTGACGAGGAGCGGCGCGTGATCGAAACGCTGCGGAAATGGAAATCGTCTCCAGCCGACACCTCAAAACACAATGCCGCAGGGGATGCAGGCCCAACCTGTATCGGGCTGGTGGGTGCAAGCGCTATCCGCTTCGTTGCATTCGCAGTCGTTCACGCATGTGTCGCTTGCCGTGTGGCAGAAGTAGCCGGCGCCACAGCTTTGGCTACACGAACAGGGCACCTCCGTTGTTCCCTCATAACAGTGCGATTCCGAACCGCATGGCACCGTACACATTCGGATACAACCATCGAGTTGGCTTGGCGAGCAGTAACCACCAGGGCCGCAATCGTTGTCCACACGACAGTTGCTGTTGACGAGGCAGATGTTGGCGGCGGTGCTTGATGCTGAGCCGCGACACTGGCACGGCACATTACCCGCGCAATCGGAGTCGTGGAAACACTCGTCGTAGGAACACACCATGTAGCAGCCGCGGAGCTGAACACATCGCCCGTTAGTTCCGGCGCTGCAGTCGAAGTCCTGCTGACAGTCGCCCTGGGGAGTAACTCCCGAGTCGGGAGTGCATGACGCCGGAAGGCCCGCCGGGGCCCGGTCGTTCGGGCACGCTGGGCCCCCCGCGGGCCGGTGGTTTGCAGGAATACGCGCGTCGCTCATGCCGCCACAGACGCCCGCTTCGTCGGACGCGTTCCCACTGTCACTTAGCCCAACCGCATCCATACTGCGAGCGCCCTTGGAACAGCCCAGAGCCAGAAGCAAGACGCCGCCCATAGAAACACAATGACTTTGAGCCAAGAGACTACCCTTCAGCAACTGTCTCACGAAAAGGGTCACAACAACAAGCATGGGTGCTCCGCGCAGAATACTACAACTGAGTACGAGCACCGCCGAACGAAGCGCCACCTACACCGCCCATCCCGCCCGCGCCGAGAGCTGCTGTGCCGTGGCTTGCGTCACCACCACACTAACAGCTGCCTTGGTGCTTGGCGTCGATCCTCGCCAAGAGCCCGAGTTCAGGCGACGTTCTCCCCAAATCCATAACCTGGCCCAGATCGAACCCCCGAGTTCAATCGCATGACGATTTGGTCTTGGGAAAGGGAAAGGGTCAGGGATTGGTTCAGCCAGATGGGATTGGGTCAGCCGGAAGCAAGAAATTACCTTTGCAGAGTCTCGAGAACGACGCAAGGGCTGCGCGCACTCGAGAAGAGTCGCTTTAGATCCCGCCGCTTTTCGGTGCGTCGTTGGCTCACGCGACGTCTCGATTACGGCGGTAAAGTCGTGCACTTTCGACACTGGTGGAGCTACTGTGTGGCCTGACCACGCTTTCTGGAAATTGGTAGAAAGCCGTTTGATGGCACAATCCCATTTTGGACTTCTGCTGTTAGCATGAAGTCGAGGAAATCTTTGACGGCGCCGTGAGCCGGACCGAATGTGTACATGTGCTCGTATGACCAGATTGGGTATGCGCCCGCAGCGATATTGTCATTGGTGGGCGCAATCCCGGACACACTGAAGCAGATTAGACTTTCACGCAAATAGGCTAGTGCCAGGTACGAAATCGCTCCCGTGGTTTGCTCGAGCATCGTTCGAACCAGAGCCGAGCTTTCCTCTTCTAGACCCTGAACGAAGTGATCGCCTCCAAGAACGATATTGCCGAAATTGACACGAGTGCCTGAACCTTTCTTCCGGTTGATGACTACGATGGCCTGAGCGCCTCCGCCGACTTCAGACCAATTCTTGATTGTACCAGAAAAAATGCCGTTCAGTTGAGCAAGCGCTAGTGACTGGATCTTCTCGTTGAAAGGCCCACGGTTGGCCATCGTCGCAAAGCCAGTGACGGCAACGAGGTGGTCCTCGAGTTTGGTTGCAACATCGATCTCAGCGCTAACATCGCTCGTACCGACTGAGAACTCTCGCCGTAGCACTCCCTCAACTCCGCGCGCCGAACCGCCTGCCGACACGTCGATGGCAATATCCGGATGCTTGCGCATGTATCGATTGGCGGCTTCGGCGACAAGCGGCAGCATCGCGCTCGAGCCTGCGACCGTAATGCGAGTTACCGCGGGCCGCTGTGGCTTCTTGGAGCCTTTCCCGCCGGAGCAACTGCTCAATAGCAACAACAGCAAAAATGAAAAACATCGCACCGCTGGCGAGTCTATCAAGCGGCAGCGGAACTGTGAACGATGGGTAGCCTGATCCAGAAACATGTGCCCTCCCCTGGTTTCGAGTTTACGCCAACTTCCCCCCCGTGAAGTGCAACGAGCGCCTTGACCAGCGAGAGGCCCAGACCCGTGCCGCCAAACCTACTCGAGATCGTATCGTCGGCTTGCTCGAAGGGGTGCCAAATGCGCGCGAGTGCCGCCTCGGGAATTCCGATGCCCGTATCTCGTACCTCGATAGTCACTTGTTGATCATCGCGTCTAGTCGCGCTGACCGAGACGGTTCCCGATTCCGTAAACTTGATTGCATTGGCGATGAGATTGGTGACCACTTGATGTAATTTGACAGTATCAGCTACGATTGTAGGCAGCGTCTCGGCCACCTCGATGACGATCTTCACGTCCTTGACTCCGATTAGCCCCTCACAGCGATGGGCTGAGCGCCGAATGACCTGGGCCAAGTCCACTGCCTCCAATTTCGAGATCGTGAGTACCAGATTCGAGCTTCGAAGAGTCAAGTACGTTGTTTATGCCCTGCAAGAGCTCGTCGGCTGCTTGACGAATTCGCCTACTGGTCGCCGCAACGGCGGGTTCTTTGAGTTTATCCGTCAGGTTCTGAATTACGACGATGGGCGTTCGTAGCTCGTGGGAAAGATGGGCGTAGAACCTAGCCCGCACGAGCGCGGCTTGCTCTTGTTCACGACGCGCTGATTCGACTAACTCGTATCGGCGGTCCGCTCTACGCTTTTGCCGCCACCAAAGCGCCGACAATCCGATTGCGCAAGCTCCCGTGAGGACGAGACCCGCAATCGCGAGGGAGCCCTTTCTCCTAAGCTCGAGCAATTTCGTATCTGCAATGTGCCCCGCCGCCGCGTCAATGCTGAGCACCTGGCGTGTCGCGTCATCGATCGATTCCGTGTATTCGCCAATTTCCGCAATGGCCGCAGGCCCATCCTCGTTGATGAGCGCCTTCTGCACCCGGTTAGAGAACAGCGCCAGACCCACCAACAACTTGGTCTTTGCCTCAGACTCGGTTGCGCTCAGCGGCTCGAGTTCGACGAATGCCACGGTTGCCGCGCGCAAATCGCCTAAGCGCTGGGTCACGATTCGCGATTGCTCGGTTCTCAGCGCAAGCGGTAGGATCCACCGTTCAAGCATTCCTACATAGGCTCTTTCTGCACTTTCTCGAACCATACGAACTCGTCCGACGTGCATCCTTTCGGTCGCAAGTGCGTCGTCGATGCGAACTTGGAGCTCGCGGTCGATCGCAAAAAGTCCCAAGGCAAGCACGACCAATGAGATTGCCGGC
The DNA here is from genome assembly GCA_963811985.1 of uncultured delta proteobacterium. Taxonomy (GTDB): domain Bacteria; phylum Myxococcota_A; class Polyangia; order Polyangiales; family Polyangiaceae; genus FEN-1139. Next base: position 322,243 of record CAWEUH010000016.1, on the reverse strand, counting down.
ACACCCAGCAAAATCCTTCGCATTGACCCGGCCTTCAAGGGCATGGCTATCGCTCAGTTGAGTTCGAACGCGGCAGCTTAAGGCGGCGACAGATCTCCTCTGCCAAATAGGTTGTTCCTTCGGACTTGAGCACGTAGGAGGCGCCGGGCGTTCGCTCGGCGATATCGCGCAGCTGCTCCTCGGGCATAGCCGAAAAGAATATGATGGGCACGAACGAGTTATCTCGGATGATTTTCCCCAACCCATCGCCGCTCAGACCGGGCATCATTATGTCGAGCACCACAGCATCCGGTCTTTCCCTGTTTACAAGAGCGGTTACCCCAAATGGACCCGGCTGCGGTAGAATGCGGAAGCCCTCACATTGAAGGAAAGTCGCCGTTGCGTCGAGCGTCTCAGGGTTGTCGTCAACCAGGACTACCTTGGGGGCGCGGCTACCGGATAATGGCGTCATAGGTGGTTTATCCTGCGGGCAATATCACGCGTTGCTACATCTCATTACGCAGAATTGGTGAGCCACTAAACCCCTGAATACAAAAGCTTAATGGAAAGTCTCACCTTCAACATCCCACTGTGGGCGTCGGAGCAGCGCACTGAACCCCAGATGTGACGACGGTGACAAGTCAATGACACTTCAATGACAAACGAGGGCCGCCCGAAACGGTTGCGGTGTTCGTCGGCGTAGGCGCGAGCGAGCGGTCCGGTAGCTCGCGTCGGACTGGTCACGGTTCTGACCAGCGTTGAACCATGGTCGCGTGCGGATCGTTCGGATACTTGGCAAGAAACGCTCGGGCACGTCGAGCCGCTGCTGCACGGTCTTGCTTGCCAACGAGAGCTTCTATTTCTACCACGTCGGCATCCGGGGCAAGTACGCCGCTCGGAAACTCGCGATGGTAGTTTTCCACTAAACGAATGACTTCATTGTAGTCCCCAACGCGGCAGGCAGTGCGCGCTGCGTCGAGCCGACTAACTTCAGCGGCCAAAGTGGACTTGCGGGCATCAGTCAAGGACTGACTCGAAGTTGCATCAATTGAGGGAGGCGTCGAGTCCGCTTGACCATTCGCAACGCCCTGCTCCAGCAAGTTGGCTCCGGTCGACTGCCGCGGAGTCTTGCTATGCGACGCCAACGGCTGGTGCAACGCGGCCATTTCCGCATCCGACGCAACAACCAACGCCGTAGGTGCCATTGCAGTGGACAGTGACGCCGAGTTTCCCTTGCTTGAGGCTGAGACCGCAGGAACCAGCTGTGCTGCCGCGCGAGCAGGATCGCTCGGAGTGCCCCGAGTGCGACTTATCAGAAGGCGGGCTGTCAACGCACTGCCACCGATGGCCCCGACAATGAGCCACGTTGCTGCCTTACCTAGCCCGGCGCGAACGCCCTGATTGATTTCACCACCGCCTCGGCTCACGGTTTTTTCGGGATGCTCGATGGTGTGGAGGCCGCTGCCGGGTTCGACGTGCAAAGCTGCCAATCGAATAACACCCGCGAAGTTGGCCCAAGCGATCTGCACATTTTGAGGCAACGGATCGGCGCGTGCCGAGTCGAGCAAACTGCGCTCGAAGTCTGGTTCGGAAAGTTCTTTCGGATTGTACGTTGACATTAGATGCACCCTTTGTGCGCTTGGAGCGCGGCGCGGGCGCGTTTTGCGATGGTCGAGAACTCTTCGCGAGCGCGACGCAGCCGTGAGCTTGCGGTGCCAACGGGTATCTCGACCAGCTCGGCCACTTGCCGCACTTCCATACCTTCGATGTCGTGCAGCACGAATACCGTACGCAGGTCGCTTGGCATGCAGTCGAGCACGTCGTAGAGCAATTCACGCAGCTGGCGTTGTTGGAGTTGTTCTTCAGGCGAAGGCCGTTGATCGACTAGGTGCGGAAACTGATCGATGTCAGAGCAGCGCAACGGCGAGCTGCGCCGGATCAGGTTCGATGCGATGCGCAAGGCGACGCCGTAAAGAAATGGATGCTCGCGTCCCGGTTGGATATCGGCGAGGCGACGCGCAGCCACCCAGAAGACCTCTTGAGCCGCATCGTCGAGTTGCGCCTGCGGCACGCCCAGGCGGCGCAGCAGGCGCCAAATCGAAGCGTAATGGCACTCAAAGAGGCTGCGCAGATCCAGCGGTCCGCAAACGTCCGCCTCATGGTTCTGCCTGAACGCCAGGCCGCCTGCACTGGGGCCGCTATCGACGGAAACAGCCATTAGCTTCGATTGCTAATGGCACGGTTGGACTGCGGCGATCACTGGAAATGCATCCCAAGTCCTAATCCCGCGTGAACTGACCATATGTTGGTGTCGAAGATTCGGCTGCCGTCACTGTGCTCCGCCGTGAATATGCTCGGGAATGCGTCAACGCCTGCCTGTGCACCCAGGTGAAAACGCCGGCCGAGATTGTACTCGACCTCAATCGCTAGCCCTGCCGTGCCAAAGCCAAAAACCTTGGTCGGTAATCGCGTGCCGTTGGACTCTTGCGTCGTGAACCCCATCTGGCCGGCACTGAATTCCCCACAGCCAAGTAACACGAGGCCTTGCGTGTCATAGTGGGGAGACCAACAGACCCCCAGACCAGCGGCGATACCCGACCCGAACAGCACTTTGGTGTCACCGGACTGATAGGTTGGAAAAGGTGGACCCAAAAGGATCACGCGCGCTCGTAGAATGGGACCGTTGAGGTGCTGATGCCCGTCAGGGGTAGTGACGACATTGGCGAATCGAAACGCACCGTCATAGCGCGGCAGAACCAGGCCCGGGACCGGACCCAGCTGCACTCCCCCTGAGAGCGTGAAGCTAAGCAAGGGCTTGAGCTGAAGGGTTCCGGCACTCACGGGCACTTCATCGGGGCCCCAAGTGGATCTTCCGTTGAACCCTTCGACACGCTTGCTGGTTGGCGTCGCAACAACAGCAGCGGACGCTTCTGGTTTAGGCTGGGGTACTGCCGCTGGCGCCGCATCTTGAGCTTCACGCAGTTCAATGGCTGCCACGACCGCTAAGGCGTCAACGACTTCCTGGCAACTTGCGCCCTGCACCTCTCGCGAGCCGGAGGCGCTGTCGAGCCGTTTCACCTGTAACGAACCCGTGAATGCGCTGCCTTGCTGTCGAATCGACACGGTCAATGCGCGAGCGTCATCTCCTTTGGCTTTTGACGTGAATTGTCCACCCCGCACTGTGACGGCTGTCACGAAATCTGGCTGTGTTGGGCAACCGGGTGGTGCTTTATATCGAAGGCCAACCGGCTCCTGGGCGTGCGCGCAAAGGGCTATTCCCAGTGCCAGTAAAAGAACCGAGAATATCGGAGGCCGCGGAACACTCAGTGGCATGCAACGCTAATCGCACGTTGCTCGTCTCACGATCACTGAAAATGGATTGCGCATTCGAATCGAACCGGTTCTGAGGCCGCTGAAGTTCGTGTTCTATGCTGTCGTAGCGGCACTGGCCCGTCGGGATTCCAAAGACCCTCGTCTTGCAAACCCACGCCGCAATCGGTCGCCCAAGTTCACCGTCGCTCACTCAGCCGCTGCCCTGCTGGTAAGTTGGAGTGGCCTTTGACGCGTCCCCCATCCGACACCTGAGAAACCGCGCTCAGAGCAAATGGACCGTGGTGAGCGAGTACGGAGCCACCGCGACCGTAAACGACGAGCGCGATACCAGAGTGAAGCCCCGGTTGATCGCCGTACTGTTCATGCCATACGTGAAAACTTCCGCAAAGCCGAACAACGGCCGTCCGTGGATGGAAACCGTCGCCGTGTAAGACGTGGCGGGGTCCTTGTTGACGAGCATCACGTTGATATTCCCGTCCCCGCGCTGTGCCGCGTGCGCCGACACGAGGCTCGTGGACGACGTCGCGCTCAGCAGCGTGCTTTCCGGTTCAGCGAAGTTCGACGTCATCTTGAACCCGTAGTACACCGGTAATGGTGTGTCAGCTGCCGGCTCCGGGTTTGTCGAGCAGTTTCCGGCGTAGGATACCGAAAGGAACCCGTACTCGCCGTAGTCGTAGCTACCGTACAATGACGAGCTATCGTTGGTGCCACAAACTGGGCCGTTGTGGATATCCCACCAGTCTACGTTAGTCACGCCGTTCTCCAGCCAGGTGGGCAGCGAGTCAGCGAGGAACAACGCGTCAACAAGGCTCGTCGTCTGCTTGCCGGGATTGTATGAGACCGAATTCGTCTCAGTGACCAGGATCTCCACGTCCTTTGCGTGGCGTCCGCAGTACTGCGCAATCTCGGACTTCAGTGCGGCGACCATGCTTGGAACGCTGGGCGTGTAGCTGACGCTAGTGGCCTCGCCTGACTGGGTAGCGCCCAGCAAGCCCGAGTCGGACTCTCCTGTGGGGCCCTGCGGATACCAGTGCACGACGGCAAAATCGATGGCGTTGCAGGCCGCGGACAGGACCGTATTGTTCCAAGGCTGTGGAGAGCTGTCTGAGGTCTGCCCATCTGGCCAATTGCCCGGCGCTGTGAGCACCGCGCCGATCTTGATGAAGGGATCTGCAGCTTTCATTGCTGAACTGTACTTGACCAGGTTTGCAGCGTACACGCTGGGGCCGGGGCTGTTGACGTCGTATTCCCAGTTCCCGCCGTACGTGGCGTTGCCGTAGATCTCATTGCCTATTTCCCAGTACTCGATGTGATACCGGTGCCCCGTGTTGCTGCCCCCAGTATATGTGGGAAGGGGTCCGCTGTAATGGGGACTGCCTTGATTGGCGTACTGAACCCAAGCCGCGGCCTCGGCGGGCGTTCCGGAGCCGTAGTTCACGGTGATAATAGCTCGGGCCCGCGCCGCTTCGACCACCCCCATGAACGCATCAAAGGTATTGCTGGGATTTGCGTAGCTCTGGCCCTGTTCGGTGCTGTTCGACTGCCAGTGATAGACGTCCGCGGTCGAACCTCCCGGATAACGCACGATCCGGACGCCAGCATCTGAAAGCAGGTCAGGGACGGTGGCATCTGCTGGCTGCTCAAGTATGCGTTACAGCTGGAAACGATCCCGGCAGCTGCCGAAGACTTTCTCCTCAGTAATCCTTGAGACGCCCGTTTGCTTGAGTGCTCGCGTCTGCAAGCGTGTGTCCTGATCCACAACCCTCGACTAAATTCACCATTGCTCAGTCAGTCGCTGCCTGGCTGCCAGATCGGAGCAGCCAAGAGCGACGGTTCCCAGCGCCTAATGGCGCTGATCAAACCGCAACCAGCCCAACGGCAGGACCAGCGGAACTCTGCGCTGGTAGGCAGCAAAGCGCTCGCCGAAGCGGACCCGTAGATACTTCTCTTCCTTTGCTATGAGAATTCGGAACACCAGATACATCACAATCGGTGTCGTAAGACCAATCCACGAACCGAGTATGAGATCGATCCCCGGTACGATACAAACAATCCAGGCTCCATACAGAGGGTGACGACAAAGCCCGTATACACCGTTGGTTACCAACTCGCCGGCGTTGAACGCGCGAATGACAGCCTTGGCCGATGCCAGATACATCGGCACACCGACAGCGATCAACGCAACCCCGATCGCAACAATCATTGGACGCGGGATGACGGTGATCGCGAGCGCCGTCTTCCCATGTGCGAAAACGCCCGCTGCCACCGCGTAGACTATCGATACCACCGCCAGGGTTGGGCCAATGCCCCACTGTGTCATCTTGTTCGTCATACCAACCTCCGTAAAGCTTCGTGCCCGGCGCTGCCGTCACACGCCGACCGCGATGTTTACCAGTAGCAGTAGTTCGATACCATCGCTGCCTCCACGCTCCTTGGGGTTCAAGGTCAAAGGCCATCACTTGCCAAATCATGCCGCAACCACCGCCGAAGTTCGCCGTCGCTCACCCAAACGCCACCCGGCTTCCAAATGCGAGCAGTCTTGGCAATGCACGTCGCCTTTTCCTAGCGCCAGCGCTAGCCGTCAAGTCCGCGGTTAATGCTGCCACGGCTCTACCAGACGAGCGGAATCAGCCGCCACCGGACCTTGCGGCCGTAGTCCATGTACCCCGGCAGATCGCGTCGCAGGAGCCGCTCTTCTGCCATCACGCGCGCCACGATCGTGAGGATTGGTACCACGGCGAGCAGCACTCCGGCGCGAGAGCCCAGCCAGAGGGCCATTCCAACGGTAAGGGGGATTGCACCCGCGTACATCGGGTGGCGCACGATTCGATAAGGTCCGGTCTCCACGACAACCTGTCCGCGCTCCCCTTGGTACTTCACGACCGGAGCTGCGAAGGCGTTCTCGCGCATGGCTAGAGCAATCAACGCCCAGCCTCCGGCGAAGAGGACAATCCCAACCGTCGCCGCTGCGAGTCCCGTCTCACCCAGCAGCCGCAAGCGGAACACATCGAGCGGAATGAATACGACAAGGCCAAGGAACGACAGCACGAGCAACGGCGTCAGCACCTTGTCCGAAAACGGCTGCCCCTTCTGAATCGGCGCCTTGTACCGCTCGTCGAGAAGTTCGGGGCGGCTCGGGAAGATGCCGAACATCGTGGCCGACGATGCGACGACAACGACGCCAAGGAACAACCACGCCCGCCACCAGCGGAAGGTCCACGCGCCAAGAAACAGTAGGCCCCCGAAGATCGCCACCGAATAGACGACGCCACCGATGAGCTTCAGGATGAACTTGGATCTCGTCACGCCCCCTCAATTGTAGCAGCGAGTTGTCCGAATCAAAGAGCCGCTCTACCTGGGCGCGGAAACGAGTTCGATTGTGCTCGGCTAGGGCGTCTAAGGGGCTTGGCGAAGCAGCGTTGGTTTTTTGTGCCGGGATCAATCCAAGCCTTGAGTACTTCCAACACGAAAAAGTTGTGCGCCGTTTCGCGTGAGCGTTTCCAGTAAATCCGGTGCGGACGGAAGGAGTGGTCGCGAAGCGTGCGCGTGTACGCATTATTTGAGCAGGCGTGACGCACGCCTCGACGGACGATTGCCAGTAGTCAACACTAATGGGATGGGCAAATGTTCGCCCCCAAATAAGAGGAAGCATCCTATGCGCTGGATTAGGTCGGCAGCAATTTTTGGTCTGGCTTGCTCGCTAGTCTCCCTTGAAGGGGCACAAGCAGCTCAGGAACAAGTTGGATCGTGGACGCTTGAGACGGACAATAATGCCCGAATTGTTTCCATGTCATACCTCAATCCTCCGGCGGGGCTTGGCATCGTACAGATACTTGCGCTTGACATTGACGCCAATGCGAAGGCAACACAGGGGCACCTCACGTTCAAGAATGGCGTCAAGCGGGACATGATCAAGGAAGAGGTAACTTACTACTATGAGCTGCTCGAGGGACCCAAGACTGTCTGGAACCATCTTGACGCCGAGAACCAGGTCACCAAGTATGCACCGGCCACGACCCCACTGCCGGAGAGACTCGCCGGTCCCTTTGTCCGCGTCATCATCCAGAATGGAAAGAACTTCTTTGGAACGCTCGCCTTTGAGTCAGCCAGGCCCGGAGGGTTCTCTCTCGCAATGGACGGTGCCATTGGAGGTCCGATACGATTCGAGAACAGCATCGTCCGCGAGGTTCAGGTTGCCAAGTAGCCGGCGGTCACTACCAGCGGCAGGCCCGAGGACTGGCTTTTTGCTAATTGGCAGAGGGGGAGCATCTCTTCTTTGAGGCCGTAGGAACTCCATCGACAGGGAAGCTCACACCCTCTCGACGAGGTGCCGTGATTTGCTGTGTGTTCGAGGAGGAGGTTGCGTGGTCCGCTATGCGGAGTGGAGACGATTTCGGGGAAGCGCCGCGTTTCGATCAACGGACACTTCGAGGCAACTATTTGCATCTATTCACTGTTTCGTGAATAGCGAGAGGATCGGTGTGCTTTGGTTTCGCTCAGGGCTGCTCGAAATTCCGCCTTAGGCGCACGGAGTACTTCGCAGATTGGGCGTTTTCTGGTTATGTCCACTGCCGCGTGTCTCTGCGGCGCGAGTTGGCAGGACCATAGCCTTTGCATTGACGGATACAATTCCATCGAATACACCGAGAATTCAACCGAAGGAAACACTTTGACCCTGTCACCTATGTGACCGGTCTGATTCGTTACTCATGTGCCGGGTTCTTCAATTGCCTAGACGCTTCACGCGCAGCAGTCACCGGGCGGCCAGGTTCGCTTCGCGATTCACGCACGGCGGTCATCGGGCGGCCAGGTACGCGTCGTGCGCCGCGTGCGGTGGTCACCGGACGGACTGGTGAGCAATGTCCGTCACTCGGATTGCTTACCGGGGCGCCCGGTGCGCTTTCCCGCTCGATCAATCAGCCCTAATGGGGGCCAAGTGAGTCTTGCGCGTGGGGAACTGGGCTCGCTCGGCGGATTGTCACTCGGTTGGCGTGGCCGGTGGCGGCGGCTCGGGATCCGGGGGCTGGGCAGGAGCTGGGCGTTGACGCCGGGTGGCTGCGAGATAAGACGCGACGCGGGCGGGATCTCCCGGGAACATTTGTTTGAGCTGCCCTTCGACGCGGTCGAGCTCACAGTTCACATCATCGGCAGCCAGGATGTCTAAAGGCCATCGGAATGCTTGGTCACATATTGCTAGGGGCAATCCGGCGCTCACCTCGTCTTGCAGCTCGGGTTGGCCCGGATTTCGAACCGCCTTGCCAAGCTTGCAGCTCTTGCGCACGGACCGCACGGGCTGCAGTGATCAGACATGCTAGCGGCCATTGACTGGACGGTTCTGTCGCCGGTGCTCATCGTGTGCTCGGGCTTTGCGTTTGTAGCGCTCGAACGAATCGTCCCTTACAATCCGGGGCAGAAGGTCTTCAGGGAAGGTTTCTTCATCGACCTCGTCTTGTACGGTCTTGTGCAGAGCTGGCTGTTGGGCCAATTCATCACCGCAGTCGTCAAAGGGTTGGACGCTCGAACCGGTCTTTCCCAGATGCATATTGTGGGTGGCTGGCCCCTTTGGGTGCAGGTGCTCTTCTTTTTGGTCGTTCACGACTTCTACATCTACTGGTTCCACAGGGCTCAGCACGCCTCGGCAATCCTTTGGCGGATCCACGAGGCGCACCATTCCGTAAACGACGTCGATTGGCTAGCGGGCACTCGCTCTCATGCTTTGGAAATCCTCATCAACCAGACCATCGAATTTGCCCCGATCGTGCTGCTGGGCGCAGCCCCGCAGGTATGGCTGATCAAGGCCACGATCGACGCCATCTGGGGCATGTACATACACTCCAATCTGCGCGCAAGGCTTGGTATACTGGGGGTCGTCGTCAATGGACCTGACATGCACCGTTGGCATCACGCCAGGGTCCTCGCCGATCGGAACGCGAACTTTGGGACCAAAATTGGGATCTGGGACCGCCTCTTCGGGACGGCATATTGCCCGAATGAACGCGCAAGCAACTATGGTTTGGCGGATGCCGCAACCTACCCGCGCGGGTTCATTGGGCAGCAACTGGCGGCATTTCGAAGGTCGATCTAGCAACCCGGTGGGTCACGGTCAGCGGGGCAGCACGAACGCCTCGCGCATTTCACCTCGATTTTTCAGTCACTGATCCGAATCGTCATTGCGGACGGTTAGTCTGCGGCTGTCATGAAGCCGCTCCACAGAAGGATTGCCCTTTGGGCACTCTTGCTGTTGATGTGGCAGCCTGTAAGCTGGATTGAACCGACCTGGCCAAGGCCAGTCGCGCTCGCGTCAATCTCAAACGAGGACACAACTGACGGCTCATCGGCAATACCAGCGAAGTCAGTCGACACAGCTGTTGATGCAACCGATCAGCATCTAAACGATGACAATCTCGAGGAGCTCGTGAGGCACGTGCCGATCTGCATCGTAACAAAACAGGTTTGGGCGGGCGATCTGGGTCAGGCCATGCTGTACCGCATTCGGCGCCGCAAGGGCTACACAGTGCACGTAGGCTACTACGCCTACTGGAGCACCGAACGCCCGTGGGGAGACAATGATTTGAGTCGCTGGCTTGTGCCGGCGATGGTCGTTGACGCTTTCTACAGTCATCTTTTGTTCGTATTTCCGGGGCTGCAGCGGCTTCTCTATGGCGCCGGTGACGTCGAGGGCGCGCGCATAGTGTTTCAGTGGGAAGAGCCCAACCGGCTCACGCCGGTCGCCATAACGGCCGACGACGAATCGCATCGAGAGGTCACCATCAATACGCGCGACGCTGTTGACGAGCAGGGGCGGGTCATGCTGCTAAACGACGTCTGGAGTCATCAACTGGGTGGGCGCAGACCCCTGGCGCTCGCACGGGCAGGCGCGCAGCGCCACTGCTTCAGCCATGATTCTCTGCGCCCGCTCACCCATGACGTGGTCGAGGCCTTTCAACTAGGTAGCCCCGAGCATCCACGGCGCGCCGGGCCTGCCTGGCGCATTTGAGGTCGAAGTACGTTCCGCTGCACCTGGCACCAAGTTGGCGCAGGTGTGGGGCGACACGTTGCCGGTTCTCGCGCGGCGTGCGCACGCCGCGCGCAAGCGAAGGAGTCGAGAGACTGTGACTAAACGCGCTCGATCATCACGCTTTGTGCGTATTCGGCCAAGGCTTTTAGCTAGAGCAGCGTTCCGATTCGCTGAACGCTGCACAATTGCATCGCCTACTGCAGACAAGTGTCGCAGTGTTTGTTGTAGAGGCAAACGGCCAAGTTGTTGGCGGGTCCACAAGCCAGCGTGTCGTCGCCCATCAGGTTCGGCGTAGTGGCTGTCGCGTTGTTGCACGCGATCTGTTCTTCGACCACGCACGGGCCGTTGATGGGACCTGTTGGCAGATCCGTGCCGTTATCGATGTTGGCCTGGATGGTCGGATCGCCATCACCGCCCATGAAGTTCGTTCCGTCGAGGCAATCCGCGCCCACCGCCGAACCGCAATAGCAAACGCTTACCAAGCCGCCAGCAGCCGAGCAGCCGCTCTGTATTACGCAGTTGAGCAGGTTTACGCACAGTTTGTCACCGCTCTGGCTGGTACCCTCGGCGAAGCTGTACACCGGTGCAACGGTGGTTGAGTTCAGCTGCGTTCCTGTCCCAATCCAGGGATCGCCCTTCTTCGTTGTTACGGCGAGAGAGCTGATCGGCGGCGCTAGGCAGCCGCCATGCAATGTCGGCAGATCGATCGGGGCCGTATCAAGATCAAATCCGCAGAACTCAGTGGCGCAGCTCAAGCAATCAGATAGTCCGGTTATCGCATCAACGGCGCCCTTTGCGTTCAGGATTTGCTCATCAACGGACAGCGACGTTGATCCACCAGTTGTTGCGCCTCCAGTCGTTGCGCCACCGGTCGCTGCGCCTCCAGTCGTTGCGCCACCGGTCGCCACCGAGGACGAGCCGCCAGTGCTCGTCGTGCCGCCGGAGCCGCCGGTCGCTACGCCGCCAGTCGTTGCTCCACCGGTCGCCACCGAGGACGAGCCGCCGGTGCTGGTCGTGCCGCCGGAGCCGCCGCCGCCTGCAGCCGGCAGACAGGCGTCGCAGTGGTTGTTGTAGAGGCAAACGGCCAGGTTGTTGGCAGGTCCACAAGCCAACGTGTCGTCGCCGAACCAGTTCGGTGCCCTGCCCGACGTATCGTTGCACGCGATCTGCTCCTCAATTACACAGGGGCCGTCGATCGGGCCGGTGGCGAGAGGATTGCCTGCATCGGGATTCGTCGGATCGCCGTCACCACCGACAAAGTTCGTTCCGTCGAGGCAGTCCCCGCCCACTGCCGAACCGCAATAGCAAACGCTTAGCAAGCCGCCAGCAGCCTGGCAGCCGCTCTGTATTACGCAGTTGAGCAGGTTTACGCAGAGCTTGTCACCGGTCTGGCTGGTATTCTTGGTGAAGCTGTAAACGGGCGCGATGGTCGTCGAGTTCAGCTGGGATCCCGTCCCGGTCCAGGGATCGCCCTTCTTCGTTGTTACGGCGAGAGAGCTGATCGGCGGCGCTAGGCAGCCGCCATGCAATGTCGGCAGATCGATCGGGGCCGTACCAAGATCAAATCCGCAGAACTCAGTGGCACAGCTCAAGCAATCAGATCGTCCGGTTATCGCATCAACGGTGCCCTTTGCGTTCAGGATTTGCTCATCAACGGACAGCGACGTTGATCCACCAGTTGTTGCGCCTCCAGTCGTTGCGCCGCCGGTCGCCACCGAGGACGAGCCGCCGGTGCTGGTCGTGCCGCCGCCGGAGCCGCCGGTCGCTGCGCCTCCAGTCGTTGCGCCACCGGTGGCCACCGAGGACGAGCCGCCGGTGCTGGTCGTGCCGCCGGAGCCGCCGCCGCCTTCAGCCTGCAGACAGGTGCTGCAGTGGCTGTTGAAGAGGCAGGTGGCCAGGTTGTTGGCGGGTCCACAAGCCAGGGTGTTGTCGCCTAGCGAGTTCGGCGTAGTCGCCGTCGTGTTGTTACACGCGATTTGTTCCTCAATAACGCACGGGCCGTTGATGGGACCTGTTGGCAGAGCCGTGCCATTGTCGATGTTGGCCTGGATGGTCGGGTCGCCGTCGCCGCCAATGAAGTTCGTTCCATCGAGGCAGTCCCCGCCCACTGCCGAACCGCAGTAGCAAACGCTCAGCAACCCGCCGCCAGCCTGGCAGCCGCTCTTTATTACACAGTTGAGCAGGTTTTCACACAGCTTGTCGCCGGTCTGGCTGGTGCCCTTGGTGAAGCTGTAAACGGGCGCGATGGTCGTCGAGTTCTGCTGGATTCCTGTTCCGGTCCAGGGATCGCCCTTCTTCGTGGTGACATTGAGCCCGGCGATCGGCGGCGCTTCGCAGCCGCCGTGCAGCGTCGCCAGATCAACCGGGGCGGTACCGAGGTCGAAGCCGCAGTTCTGCTGAGCGCAACTCAGACAAGCAGCGCCCTTATTTTGCAAGAGTTGCTGATCGACCAGCATGGGCGCGCCGCCCGCTCCAGCAGGCGTTCCGCCGGTCGCGCTGGTGCCGGTTGCAAGAGTTCCACCTGTCGCTGTGCCGCCGGCGGGCATTGCGCCGCCAGTGGGCCATGCGCCGCCAGTCGCGGGGGCGCCGCCCGTGCCGGGCGCGCCGCCAGTCGAAGTTGAGCCACACGTCCCGCACGACGTGCAGTTGACGGTGAACCCGGCCGAGGATTGCGGCGAGCAGGTCGTACCGTTCACGCCGACGAAGTTGTCGTTGGCGGTGACGGTGATGCTGACCGGGCCAACCGATGTGCATGTGTATGTCGCGGAAGTGCCGGTGGCGCTAAAGCTGCCGCCGTCGCTCCAGCCGATCGTCACAGTGGCACCGTCCGCCGGGGCGGTGGCTGTGGCCGATAGAGAGATCGAGCTGCCCACGCTCACCTCAGCCGGTGACGCGCTGTAGAACGTCAGGCCAGCGCAGGTGTGAACACAAGACTGCGATTGACAAACGGGTGGTGTGACGGTGCTCTGCGTGCTGATTGACTGCGTTCCCCCGCCAACCACAATGGTCTTCTGATCCACGCAGGTGAGGCCAACCGCGCTAAGCGACCCAGGAGCCACGTTGGCTACCACGCCGGTGCAATTGGGCGCTGTAGTCGGAGCAAGGCTATCCGTGGCGCTGAGGCTGAGCGTGCAGAACCCGTCTGCATTCGGAATGCCGCCGATAACGCCAGAAACCGTATTGCTGTGGCTAACATCCCATGACCCGGTCTGGTGATAGGGGCCCTGAGTCTGGCCGTTGGGTATCGCGGGATTGGTCGGTCCGCAATCCAGCGTCCAAAACACGGTGCTGATGGTGGCGCCGTCTTCGGGGAGCGTCACGTTCATCCGTACCTGTCCAGTGCCGCCGACCTGAGCCTTATCGCTGCTGCTGCAGCCGCTCAATGCGACTAGCGTGAGTCCAAGCATCATTGACTTGCTAATGACTGATCTCATAAGACATACTCCCCGTTTCCAAGCAGAATCGAGATTCTGCCCGGGACAAGAATCCGCTTACACTTCGGCGTTCAAGTTCTGCGCCAACTCGGGGCCCTAACCAGCAATCGCGCAATACCTGGGAATCGCGCGACTTCTATGGATCCCGACCCAAAGAATCGAATCGATACCCATTTGATAATCGGAAATGACTTCCGAATCTCGGTGTGCGCGAGGCCCCGCGGCGAGCGTCACCCGGAATCCTTCTCGGTGTCCAGCTGGATCGGGAGTTCGAACGGATGCGTGCCGGTGTGACTTGGATGGGTAATCGAGACGTGATTTTGCAAGCTGACAGGCTTTGCTTTACCTTCCATGATGGCGGTCAAGGATGAAGGATGCACTTCCCCATTGACGCTACGATGAAGCGCAACGCCTGAGTTGCCGAAGTGTGAGGGTCGTTGTTCAAGACTTGTATCAGCTACCAATCGCCAGGGGTCTCCATCCTTCCATTCGTGCTCGAGTTCTCCATGACCCGGCACATGTTGCCGTACGGGAAGAAGAATCGGCCAATCTAGGCTAAAGCTTCGTGCCTGCGCTGTGCGCAGTTGCGAGCCAAGATGCCACCCGGCTGCCAAATGCGAGCAACCTCGGTAATTGAACTGCCAGAAGTCGGTGGCCCGCACCACCGCTACGTGAGGGAAGCAGCATGAATTTCGCTGCGGATGGCTTTTTGGTAAGCACAGCTCTCAGCGCATCTAATTGCGCGCCCATCGTGAACGGTGCGGAATGCTCAGAATCCGCTGACGGTAACAGGCACTGAGCTGTTTGCCGTGGTGCCGTTGCCGAGTTCTCCGATGAGGTTGTATCCCCAGCACTGAACCGTACCGTCGCTCAGCAACGCACAGGTGTGCGAGTCGTCAGCGGCCACAGCGGTGGCATTGGTGATCCCAGAGACCGCAACGGGGACGACATTGTTCGTCGTGGTACCGTCACCCAGCTGGCCGTTGTTATTGTACCCCCAGCAATGAACCGAGCCGCCGTTGAGCACGGCACAAGTATGGGAGGCGCCGCTATCGTCGCCGCCGGCAGCGACGGCAATTGCGTTGGTGATGCCAGGCACCGTGGCGGGCACGGAGCTGTTTGTCGTCGTGCCGCTACCGAGCTGGCCGTCATTGTTGTAGCCCCAGCACTGAACCGAGCCGCCGCTTAACACTGCGCAGGTGTGGGCGGGGCCAGCGGCAACAGCCACCGCATTACTTATACCAGAGACGGTGACTGTCACGGAGCAGTTCGTCGTGGTGCCGTTGCCGACCTGACCGTAGTTGCTCAAGCCCCAGCACTGAATCGAGCCGCCGCTTAACACTGCGCAAGTGTGGTCGGCGCCAGCGGCAACAGCCACGGCATTGCTGATGCCGGAGACCATGACAGGAGTCTGGCTGTCCGTCGTAGTGCTATTGCCGAGCTCGCAGTAGATGTTGCGTCCCCAGCACTGAACCGAGCCGCCGCTTAGCACCGCGCAGGTGTGGACGTCGCCACCGGAAACAGCCACGGCATCGGTTATGCCGGCGACTGTGACAGGAGTCTCGCTGTCCGTCGTAGTGCCGTTGCCGAGCTGGCCAGAGTTGTTTCCGCCCCAGCACTTCACCGAGCCTTTGCTCAACACCGCGCAGGTGTGCGCGCTACCAGCGGCAACAGCCACGGCGTTGCTGATGTTGGAGGCCGTTACGGGCGTTAGGCTGCAACTATAGGAATTGCCCAAATCAGGTGAATCGCAGGTATCGGTGCTGCTGTTGCCGAGCTGGCCGTTGTCGTTCCAGCCCCAACATTCCACTTTACCGCTGATCAGCACCGCGCACGCTTGGCCGTACCCCGCAGTGACAGCCAAGGCGCCGCCAGATGGTGTACCGTTTTGGAGTGCTTAGCACCCGAGCGAGCATCGATGTTGTCGGCATTGAACTCTCCATTGTCTTTACCTCTTCATGCGACTCTGCGTCGTTCAATTGCACTCGTATTAGCGCGCTTGGCGATGGATTTGACGATGCGCGCCGCATCTCTCCCGACGCCGTGAATCATGGTGGATGACATGGCGTAAAGGAAATGCAACCCGACGAAGCAGAGACCCGGTTCACGTCCCACAATTCCACCCTGATGAATGGGCTCGCAGTTATTATCGAGAATTGGAAGCTCGATCCAAGAGAAATTGGCATGATAGCCGGTAGACCAGATCACGTTCGTGACATCGAGTACGCGACCATCTTCGAGTAACGGCAGCCCGTCCCTAATTCCGGCTAGCCTAGGTACACGTACAACGCCAGCGCTCTCGAGATCTTTTGGCTTTACGCGAATCAGCGCGCCACCCTTGCTCAAAATCCGTGGGCGCGCTTTGCGACCGAGCGGCGTTCGAATCGTCAAGATATAGTGAAAAACGAGCCGAAGCACGATGTGAAGGAGCACATTGCGCCCCCAAAACCCATTGATGCGAAACGGAACATGGCCGGTGTCTCGTCCGGACATCCACGTTTTATGGCTGCGCACGAGCTCCATGGCAATCTCCGAGCCTGAATTACCCGCGCCGACGATTAAGACGCCGCCGGGACGAAGCATGGACGGACTACGATAGTCACTCGAGTGGATCTGCACGATATCGGCGCGCAGATCACGGGCACAGTCCGGGACGCGTCGCTGTTGATAGTTAGTCATCGCGACGACTACTTGATGGGCCTCCAATTCAATGTCTCCTGCCGCAACCACGAAGCGTGCGTTTCGCTTGAAGAGGCGGTTGACGTGAAACCCATTGCGCACTGGCAAATTGAAGCGTGAGGCGTACGCCTCGAGGAAATCTCCCATCTCATCCTTCGTGGGAAATGAATCGCCTGGTGCGGGAAACGGCATGCCGTCCAACCCATCGTAGCGGGCCGGAGTGAACAGGCGCAGCGAGTCCCATCTCTTGCGCCAGCTGTCGCCAATCCTCGAATTAGCATCGAGAATGACGAAGCGAAGCCCGCGCTTAGCGAGGTGGTAACCCACCGAAAGGCCCGCCTGACCCGCTCCAACCACGATGACGTCGTAAATCGGTTGGGCTGCAGTGACTGAGTCAATGCCAGCCAACTGCCGAAATGCCTCACCCTCCTCGATTAGATGCTCTGTTTGCGGTTCGAATCGACTGGCCCTTGTGTTTTGCGAATGTCCCATGTCTTCCTCCTAGTGCCGCGATTCCACTGAAGTGATGGGTTCTTCGAACCCGGCCGCCCTGCGGCCAATCGCGGCCCTATCCTTTTTTCCTTGGGCATTCGCCCAAACCCAAAATCGCTTCGCGATTTTCTAGTGCATCAATTCAATAGAATTGATGCACTAGTGAGCTCGGTGTAAAGCCCTTGGTTTCAAAAGGAACCTAGGACGACAAGCGCGCTTAGCGCTTCGGGGATTGTCCCCATTTTGTCGGGTTGATTCGTATGGGTAATTTTACCCATGTGCTGCGCGGAGACTTCGAGTCGCCTTTCTTTTGTGGGTACGGCACGCCAACGCAGTTTGTCTCAATGCGACGATTCCGTGCCGCAGCGGCAAAAAAAGATCGCCTGCGAGGCTATTCTCAGCCAAGCAGGCCTGATTACTTTAGACCGTGTTCGTAGGCATAGGCCGTGGCTGCCGCTCGCGTGGGCACATCCAGCTTATTGAAGATGTTGCTGAGATGACGATCAACGGTTTTTTCACTCAAACATAACTCGGCTGCGATAGCCCGGTTCGTCTTGCCCGCGGCGACCCAGCGAAGTACCTCAAGCTCACGCGGTGTCAAACCATGTTCCAGGCCGGCACTCACACGTTGCTCCGGATGTTCCATATTGGCCAAGTCCGTCTTGGCGCCTAGCGTCTCGAAAACCTTTCGAGCTGATTGAAGCTCGAGCAACCCGCCCTCTTCGTCGCCCAGGGCGCGATAGGCATGCGCCAACAGCACACGTAGGCGAGCTGCGAGGTAGGGCGCATTGATCCCGCGCCACACCTTAAAAGCCGATTGCAAAGGTTCGATGGCAGCCTGCGCGTTGTCGCTTGTAAGGCAGATAGCGCCGCGCGCGTGCGCGGCCATCGCATGAATCACGTCGGTATTGTATTTTGCGGCTATCGCGTCAAGCTCACAACTAGCACTGCGCGCGGCATCCAGGTTGCCCACCGCGAGCAGAATCTCGATAAAAGCCGGCAAAAACCGGGCCTTTTGTAACGAGTCGGTCGTGCCGGCCATCACGCGTTGCATCGCGCTCTCGGCAACCTTGCCGCACCCTTGTGCCAGTCGCAACAATGCCAACCCGGGTTGCGGCTCCCTGCCGTATTGCGATGCGTCCCCATAGGCGGCTTCGGCCGCGTCAAACTCGCCCCGCAGTCGATGAATTTCCGCTTGTTGGTAGAAAGCGTCGGCGGTCACGGCATCCGGATCCCTGCCATTAGAGAATCGATCCGAAACATGGCGCGCCTCGGCAATTGCCTCGTTCCAATCGCCACTCAGCTGCATTATTTCGGCCCGATAAATCGAGCAATTACCCGCGAACGTCACGAGCTCTGGCTGCGAGTTGCACCATTCACCGAGCGCATCCGTCCATTCCCGTGCGCGCGCTAGTGCATACACCTTGTGGCACGACGAAATCATTCCGCAATAGATCAACCCTGTCACAATTGGTGAAAGTTGCAGGCTTGTCGCCGCGACCATCGCTTGGTCCAAAAGTGCGAGCCCCCTCTCCATGTGCCCTTGTGGGATCAGAGCGCGACTTTGAAGATTCAGCCCTAATGCATTGAGATCCGCATCCCCATAGCGATTGCCATATTCAGACGCACAGCGGGCAACCTCGATTGCTGCGTCAAAGTCACCGGTTGCTAAATGGCGATGCGCCAACGGAAGCAGCAGGTAGCCGCGTTCAACGCAATCACAACCACGCCGATCGATGAGCTCCTGCGCGAGACCCAACCAGCCCGTAGCGCGCCCTCGTTCGCCGAGGAACAACAGCCGATACCCAAGCCAAAATGCTGTACGCGCTGCTTTTGCGCAGTCCCCGGACTGCACATGTATATGATATAAACGCTCCTGAGCCTTGAGCAGCGCCTCGTCGCGACCTACGAGCGCCGCGGACCACGCCAGCCGTTCAATGTCGTCAACGCCGAGCGAGCACCTAGAATCGGCTGCTGAGAGGTGCTCATAGGCGCTTAGCCAGGCGCGCTGAGCGTAAAGCTCCCGACCGCGCTCCACATCGCTAACCGCTTCAGTGTTCGATGGTAAAACGGGAATACCCTCGATTGTGTTGAGTCGATTCACCAGATCCTATCGCCGAGCATAGCATTCAAATCGCCCAACGGGCGGCTGTCTTGCGAGTGCCTGGGCCCCCAAACGAACTCACCTCGGTGTTAGAAAATCAGCACCTTGCGGGGGAAGGTTGAGCCGAACAAGGGGGTTCGATCTCTTTTTTAGCAACGGGTGGTTGCGAGTGACCGAACAAGTTCATGTGCGTGCGCATAGTCCAAGGCTGCTCGAAATTCCGCCTTAGGTGCACGGAGTACTTCGCAGATTGGGCGTTATGCATCTGCCACGTGTCTCTTGAGGGCACCGCAATGGTGTACCGTTTTGGAGTGCTTAGCACCCTTCGCGATACGAAAAGTATCATCGGTCTCCCAAGCGTTCATCTCAGCCCAGAATTCGCGCAGTGTTTGCTCTGCCTTGGCAATGGTCTCGCTATCCATGGGAGTCCTCTTCTAGTTGGGGAATGTCCGTTGTGCTATGGTGGAGCCGTGGGGTTGACTTGCGTGGATTTCTCAGCATAGCCTATCAAGCAACTAATCAAGTGGGGCCAACAATGTTCGACGCTGTTCGAATGACTCGGATGTGGGATGTTCTTCGTCACCGCGTTGACCTTTTGTTCCTGGGTGCCGTTTTTCTATGTGCTGCACACGTTTGGCCGCCGAGTGTGGCCCTGGCGGCCTCTGCGACCGAATCGTCCGCGCCACCCCCATCGAGCAACACGCCAATGAGCACGAATGCACGTGCTGTGCCGAGTTCGAGTGCGCTTCCAGTTCCGCCCGGCTACTTCGTGGTGGCCCACGGCAAGTCCCAAAATGCCCGTTGGACCTTCGGGCTCGAGCCGCTTGAGGGAAGGATGCTGGTTTCGGCATGCGTCGCTTTTGGCGAGTCGTGCGTCGAGCCGCGGATCCGTGAGCTCAAGGACTCGGGTTGGATTGAAACTCCCGAGCTGTTGCGCGATTTTGGTATTCTCGGTCGCGTAGATCTGGGCCAGCCGGCGAAAAGCCCTTGGCGATGGGCCGCCCGCACTTATCCGCGAATTGCTCAGTACAACTATGCCAAGTGTCCCAATGGAAGTTCCTTCGAGGATTCTCGCATCCTCGCGATAATGGGGCAATGGCCTGACAACACGTGGGCTCTGCTCAAAGAGATTCCCGAAATGCGGTCTGTACAACTCCCTGTGTTGTATCGCTGGATAGGCGGTCGCTTCAGTGAAGTCTATCGGGCCAAACAAGTAGGGGATTCTTTCGAGCTATTTAGAAAGAGCGTCGCTTGGCAGCGCGGGGTCGCCGTATTGGAACTTTTGCTGACTAGCCTAGATTCAAATACCAGTGTCAAACACCAGGTTGTGGCCTATTCCCCCAAGGGAAGGACTGTTCTGACTGAACTTCCGCAAAGTACCCTGAGCATCGTCGATTTAGCACGCCTAGGCGACACATTGGTGCTGGTTACTGTGACCCACGATGGAACGGTCGAACTCAGAGGCTGGACTTCTGGTGGCGTGATGCGCCGCCATCGAGTGCGATCCGTCAACTCGTACTCATCCACAACGTTCAACGACACCGGCGTAACTGTCGTGTATGATGCGCCAGAAGAAAGCTACGAAGCCGTGGACCTAGCCTTTAAGGGCACGTGGCGCGAACTCGGCCGGCGCAAGGTTGACTCGGAAGTGATCCGGTCGGCGGCTGAGATCAATCAGGAACGCCTGTTCCCCGCCTCGCTCGGTTTCTACGTGGAACGAGCCTGGAGCCAACAAGGCCACCTTTGGCTCGCCGTTGGGCGATCCAACTCCAAGGTCACAGATATGCTCGAGAATTGGCTTTTGACGGATTGGGCACCGCCCAGTACCTGGGAGCTTGACGACAAAATTCCGCGCACATTGCCCTGCCATCGCTAGTGAGCCATGCGCTGTGCGAGAACGGCCACGCCCGTGATTGCGCCGCATATTCCGCGCAGTAGGGGGAGACACGTCGTTCCGAACTGGGACGTGTGACTGACGGTTAGCCTGCTCCGGATTTGAAGGGGCATCCCTGGCAATACTGTAGTAGACTGTTCTGGTTTTATGGCTACTCCTGTTCATTCGCGCGATTACTTCGAAGCTTCGGGAGAGCGAATGACTCAAGCTGGCCAACTCTATCGATCCCAACAATACTCAATCGCCATGTACCTTGCTGGGGTCGCGGTTGAATGCATGCTGCGTGCTTTCCATTTTGATCGGGAGTTCGACGACAGACACAACATTGAATTGATGTTTGGCGCCTGCGACTCCGAGAAGGAATTGCACGACGCAAGTAACGCAAGAATTACGGTGGGAGTCGAACGATGGCAGCAGATTTAAAGTTGAAGAAGAAGGTCGAGCAGGTACTCCGCAAAGCCTGCGAAAACGATCAGGATGCAGAGATTCGCCTAGATGACGTCGAGCCCGACCGAATTGGTGGGCTCGTGCTATCGGTGGTCTTCGAGCCCCTTTCACCCACCGATCGCCAAGATCTGATCTGGCAGTTCCTCGACGACGCTCTAACGACCTACGAACGAACGAGAATCTCGTTCATCGTAACGGACACTCCGCGAGAATACGCCGTCCTGACGGGATCCGATTAGGTCGTCCCGTCGCGGATTCGAACGTCTGCGCGTCGCCAAGGCGATTGACTGCATGCCTGGCAGCGTATGCACAATCCACAAAGCGGCGATTGAATGCCGATTACTGGCGCATTTCGGAGTCGGATTCGTAATGTGGGATTCGAACCCACGGTACAGTTTCCCGTACACATGATTTCCAGTCATGCACCTTCGGCCTCTCGGGCACCTCTCCAGGTATTTGGCGCACTCTGGGGCTGCCTCCTCCCGTCCGTCCTCGGTGGTCTCGTCGCGAGAAGTAACGGGCATTCACCGGCGTGGCCACCTGCGGCCGGCCGACCTCCTCCAACGCCATGCTCGGTCGCCTCCGGCGCCCTGCGCGTGGCGGGAAGGAGGTGGGTGCGTCGGGGTAGTTCGCGCTAGGTGCCCATTAGGCCCCTTCGGCGTTTTTTCCAAGGTGAGGTCGTTTGGCGCAGCGAATCGTTCTCGACCGCTGTAACGAGCAGTGTCTATGGACTCGTGAGGGGCCCGTGTCACCATGGACCTCGCAGTCACATGTCGGACTCTGCGACCTCGACCTGCTAGAATGGCCGTGTCATGGCCGAACCTGCTCGAAGTCGCGCCACATATCAGGATCTCATCAGAGTTTCTAGCGTCTTGGTGGCGGAGCTAATCAATGGCCAATTGGTTACGAGCCCCAGACCTTCCCCACCGCATGCTCGTGCTGCTTCCAGCCTAGGAGGTGAGCTTCACGGACCATTTGATCGCGGTCGTGGTGGTCCCGGTGGTTGGATCATCTTGGACGAACCCGAATTGCACCTCGATGGCGATGTTCTTGTCCCGGACATCGCGGGGTGGCATCGTGAACGCATGCCCACGTTGCCGCAAACCAGCGCCTTCGAGCTGGCTCCGGATTGGGTGTGCGAGGTGCTGTCACCGTTGACGGCGGCCCTTGATCGTACGTCGAAAGTCCCTGTGTACGCTCGTGAAGAAGTTGGGCATATTTCGGCTCGTCGATCCTCTGGCACAAACGCTCGAGGCCTTGCGTCTAGATGGCGACGGGTATCGCATCATAGGGGCGTGGAGTGGCGATGCGGTAGTTCATTGCGAGCCCTTCGAATCTTTGGGGATCGCGCTGAAGGAGCTCTGGTCGGCATAGCGCTGCATTGAGCCTCGCACTGCGTAATCGCTACGCGCGTCTGATAAACAGCGCAGCTGCCGGCTTTGCCGAGGAAATGAGCAACAACTCAATCTGTGCCTCCTGAAAACCCGTACCAGTGCGTAGTTGTTGAAGTTTGAGCGCTTCCGGACCACGCTGTCCAACCGTGCTGAACCTCCTCCGATCCTTAGTCCTTGCCGGTCTCGCCTTCTTCAGAACCCGACGCCAGTTGGCTGCCGAGATCCTTGCCCTGCGCCACCAACTCGGGGTCCTGAAGCGCTCCGTCAAGCGGCCGCGGCTAACCAATGTTGACCGCAGGCTTTGGGTGCGGCTCTCGCGTCGGTGGGCACGCTGGAGCGAGTCGCTGATCATCGTCAAGCCCGCCACGGTCATCCGGTGGCATCGGGCAGGCTTTCGCTGGTATTGGGCTTGGCGCAGCCGGTCCAAGGGTGGGCGTCCCGCTATTGATCCGGAAATTCGCTCGCTCATCAAGCGTATGGCCACCGCTAACCTTTGGGGCGCCCCTCGAATCCACGGTGAGCTCCTCAAGTTGGGCTTTCAAGTATCCGAAGCGACTGTTTCCAAGTACATGCCTCGGCGCAGGAAGCCCCCATCGCAAAACTGGCGGACGTTCCCTGATAACCACATCAAGGACCTAGTCTCCGTGGACTTCTTCGTGGTTCCGACCGTGTTCTTCCGCGTGCTGTTCGTATTTGTCGTATTGGCACACGATCGACGGCGTATCCTCAGCGTCAACGTAACCACTAACCCTTCGGCGGAGTGGACGGGCGAGCAGCTGGTCCAGGCGTTCCCGTGGGAAAGTGCGCCACGGTACTTGCTGCGCGATCGCGACCGCATCTACGGCGCATGTTTCCGCCGCAGAGTGCAAAACCTGGGCATCAGGGAGGTCGTCATTGCGCGCTGCTCCCCTTGGCAAAATCCTTACGCGGAGCGCGTGATCGGCACGCTGCGGAGAGAACTGCTGGACCATGTTATCGTGTTCAGTGAGGCACACCTGCGGCACTTGCTGCGACAGTTTGTTGACGATTACTACCATCGGTACCGCACGCATCTCTCGCTCGGCAAGGACCCCCCAGAACCGCGAGCAGTGGAAATGCCCGCGATGGGGAAGGTGGTCGAGTTGCCGTTGGTTGGCGGACTGCATCATCGGTACACACGGCGGGCAGCGTAAACATCTCCGGGCAGTCGGTGCTGCGCAGTGCCGCATCTGGCGATACCGACTGGTATGCCCAAGAGGACCTTGGTGGCTGCCGCGAGCCGCGTAACCGTGTCCCCAAAGCTCTAGGCTCATCCATCTCGGTCCCTCTTCAGTCGGGATGAGGTTTTTGGGATGGACTGGGGGCACCGCTGGCAATTTTGCCCTATTACTGCATTGCCCCAATGAGCAGCCCGCTCACCAACTTTTGGGGCACGCTACGGTTGGCTTGGTATTGCTCGTCTGCCTCGGTGCCGCGATTATGTTTGCTCGGTCTCGAACGCGCAAAACATCGGACATCCGCCCCGTTGGAAGGGACTAACTGGCCCAGTACTGAGAGACAAGTGGTCCTCGGATATGAGATTAACAGTGTCACAGGGCCATCTCATTCGCTAGTCCTGTCGCGTCGATAGCTGAAAGTATCTGCTGCGTGCTCGGCCTGACTTTGTAGTCTGGGTCAGTATGGACCCAACGCACGCGATTGGTTCTGTCGATGAGAAATAGCGACGGCACCGCATAGCTGTGGTGGTTTCGGCCTGATGCGTGCTCCATATCAATCCCAGACCTCTTTAGCCTGGCTATTTCAGCTTCGTCAGCTTCATGCACCACGTGATACGCTTGAAGCGCGGCCAAGTCGGGATCGCTTAGAACGGGAAAAGGGATGTTGAATGTCGTTCGGCTCTTGCTCGCCTCCTCAGGGCGATCGACGCTGACGGCCACGGGCGTCACATTACGTTTTTTGTATTCGCCATAATTTGCCGTCAGTTCGTGGATTTCGAAACTACAATAGGGACACCAACCGCCTCGATAGAATACTAGCAATATCGCTCCGGACTTGGTGAAGTCCAAGAGATGCACGCTGTGGCCGTCGGCGTCCTTGAGCGACGCATTGGGGGCTAACTGTTCTACTGGAATACCATATCCGGGTGCCAATCTTCCCAGGCGACTATCGGGCGTCGTTGCGTACTGCTTCATGCGCCCCGCCGTTTTTGGCACGGATGTTCCGGCACTATGCGCAGTTACACCAAAGTCGGGAGACGCATCAATACGAAGCTTGGCAGCTCCCGACGAATCCACCGCGCGAGCCAGCGTGTCGGTTACTGTGCGAAGCGAGGCCGAAGCAACTTGCAGCGCTTGGCGTGTCTCTGGCGGCTCCACCTTCTTGGCGCAAGCGGCGAGTGCCACCACCAACGATAAACAAGGAATGCGCGTACAGTTCTTGGCCTTACGATAGTTCATTTCAACCCGATCTCTAGAATAGACGACTTCGGCTGCCGAATGAACTAGGTAGTTGATTGGTACATGGACGGCAACGTTCTCTGCGACAAATCCGCAACTATTGTCAATAGTGACCGAATTTCCGGAGTTGACGAGTCCACGGTCGTGAGTGGTACTGGGACATCGGACTGCACTGCGGCAGTGGAATGGACTAAATAGCCAAGTGCCGAGAGATAGGTGGTCCCTCGGCACTTGACTGAATTAGCCCAACTTCCGCAGTTGGAGGGGTCTGATCAAGTAAATTCAATGGGTTAGCCTCCAAAGTTGTCACTACATCCGCGTGGCCGAAATCGCAGGGCGCACCCGCTCTGGCAGGCGTAACCCCATGCGATCCAGCAAGTGACACGCGGCATCGTCAGGCTTGACGACACAACGTATTCGCAGCTCGCGAACTGGATCTGTAGCGATTGGCAAGACGACGTCTGTGCTTTGAATGGCACGGAGTTCTTTTAGAATCGTTCGCGGGCTATTGCCGAGTCCTGCGCGCTTCTGCCATTGCTCCAATGTCTTCCACATGACGTACGCCAGAAAGCAGACGAAGATGTGCGCAAGGACTCGGTTGGTCATCTGATGCCAGACGGGTCGGATCGACAGATCAGTCTTGTGGATTCGAAAGGCCGCTTCAGCATCGGTCAGTTGGATGTAGGTCCGCCAGAGTTCATCGGGCGTCCAGTCGTGTACGTTGGTGCGAAGCAGGTAGCAGCCCTCGCTTTGCTGCGCCCACTCGTCCCACTCGGTGCGTTCGGACCACGCTAGACGAAGTTTTGCGGCAGCGTGCTTGTCGTTGACAACCTGCACAGAGAACTTGCCGGCAGCTCGCGAGTTCTTGCCAAGCAGCCTGCCAATCTGTCGCTCCAGCGGACCGCGATCAATAGGCCTTTTCGCCTTCTCAAGCCGCCGCTGCAGGCTCCAGAGGCCCTCGATGATGCGTGTGGCGAATCGCTCGTGCATCGCGCGTTCCTTCTCGCGCCGCTCTGCCGAGCGCACGATGACAAACGTCTCGGTGCCATCCGGTCCGGTGCAGAGTTTGGCCTCCACGTCGTCTCGCACCTTCATCCAATCCCGGGTGTCAATCAACTCGCGCTCGAATTTCTTCAGTTCTTGCTTGCTGGCTCCGATCAGGTAGCGACGCTCGGTTCTCTGCAACCACCGGATATTAGATGCACTGCTCATTCCACGGTCCATCACCCAGACCCTTCCGGCCTTGCCGTAGCGCCCCTCCATCGTGTCCACGATCTGTTCGACGGTCGTCACGTCCACTCGATTGCCGTCAAATACCTCGTCGCCGACTGGCATGCCTTCACGTGTGACCACCAATGCGATACAGACTTGCTTGCAGTCGGGACGATGATCTCGACTGTACCCTCGCTTGGCCATTGTGTTGCCGTTGGCTTGCCCCTCGAAGTAGGTGCTCGTTACGTCATAGAGCATCAAGTCGTAGTCGAGCTCGAAGAGCTCGCCGAGCCGATTCTTGAGATGCACCTGAAGCGCATCGCGATGCGGCAAAAGCTGGTCCAATGAGCGATAAAGGCGGTCATCGTTGACCTGGTCCCCGCGAACGCCCAGCAGGTCTTCCAGTGCGCATTTGCGGTACCAGTCCTCCGCGATGTGCAGTTCGCTGGATGGCTCGCACAACCGAGCAATCACCAGGATCGCCGCCATGGTCGCCCATGGCACAACCTCGCGCCCCCGGGGCATGTGCTCCTGGCAGAACTGCTCCAGCCCCAGCGCCTGCCACAACTTCAGGCCTAACCATACGTCTCCGAAGCGTCGCCCTCGTTCCGTGCGCACCTGCTCGACGCGCACAGGTATCGCGTCGGCCTCTCCCTTCGGCGTTTCGAATAGATCGACCTGCTCCGCTTCTCCCATCATCTCGCGCGCCAATGCTGCGGCTTGGGCGCGACCTTCGGCATCGAGCTCTCCCAGATGAGCCACGACCTGCTGTTTGACCTTCCGACCCTGACGCACCGAGCGCACGAGACGCCAATAGGTGTGAACCTTTCCCCCTTTCTTGACCGTCGTGTGCCGCAGATACATGCCGTGAGCTCCGGCATGGAAATCTCACACCGCGCGTTCTACGACAACCCACTTGGTTGGCACTACACGGCCTCTCGCGCTCCAATCGCCATCCACGTCGATCTGATTCTCGACACTTAGACTTTGTCGCGACGTCCAAACCACCCGAAAAAAGTTACTTGGCCCGCCTAACTGCGGAAGTTGGGTTAGCGTGAACGCGATCACAGGGGCGTGAGTGTCACTTTGAGCACCTGAGGTATTGCCGGGAATGGCCAAACTCCGTCGATGGGTCTTACTCTTCCGGAACCTTCGTTCGCGCCGGTGTTAGGGGCGGACTGATACGGAGCCATGTCCGGGCCCAGCGCGCTGCCTTGATTGGCTTCGGTCCCTGATTCATAGGCGGCTAGATTCGTCATGACGTCCGTAGCGATATCACTGTCGCTGCGCGGATTGCCCGACGTATCCAGCAAAGCAATTCCCGTCGGGCCGAGCGCCGCGAAAGTGTCATTGGACGGTACGAGCATCGCCTCGATACTCAGGTATCGATGAGTTGCATCAGGGGTTGCTTGAAAGCTCACTGAATTACCACCGCCGAACGGAGCCGTACCCGCGACGCCCGAAGCGCTCACCATACTGTTGGCAGCCCACTCCGAGAGTAGCGTGGTCGAAGCACCATCTTCCGCGAGGTGCTCCAGTCCCGGTGACGCCATGGCGCCCAATGCAAACGTGGCCAACGAATCGCCATGTAGAGCCCACGCAACGGGCGACATGTTGAGCGGGAATGTGCTGCCGCTACTCGTGTTCGAGACAGTCACACTGAACGTGGTGCCCGTGCCATGAGTAACTACCACGCTGACGAGGCCGGATAAATGGGCCAGATCGTTCGTGCTGTCCGCATAAAGGCGCACCATGTTGATCGGATCTGCGGGTCCTGTATTCGGCGCAGGTTGGCGAGGTGCATGATTGGGACCCACTCCAGGAACTTCATTGGCTTCGGTTCCTGCGTCCCAGACTGCCAATAAGTTCACGATATCTAGTTGCACATCGGCGGCTGCACGGGGCATGCCGGCGGTGTCGAGAAGGGGGACACCTTGCGGGCGCGTGCCGATAAAAACATCATTCGTTTGACCAATCATCATGGCCATACTCAGTAGCGGCATAGCGCTCGTCGGAGTCACAGTGAACATCACCGACGCGCCTGGGCCATAAGCGGCAGTGCCCGCCGTTGCGGCTACCGCGCCTGCGGCGTTGGCTTCAGTGACCAAAACGGACGTATTGCCTTCTTCTGCTAGCCGCTCGAGGCCAGCGGAGGCGGCGGAACCTGCTGTGAAGTAATGATAGGCGGAATTGTGCAATGCGTAAAATGCCGGCGAAAGCGGGCTCATGAGTGGCCCTTTGTCTGATTTGTTTGTTAGCGTCACGGTATAGGCACTGCCCATCAGGGACACGCTTACGTTAACCAATGCACTCGGGATAGGGATCGAGCGCGTTCCATCCGTGCGCAACGATACGCCTGCTTCGGTGGGACCCGTATTGGGTGCGGGTTGTCGCGGCGCCTGATTGGGTCCCATTCCGGGCGCTTCGTTGCGTTCGCTGCCCGCGTCCCAAAGTGAAATCGCCGATGTGACGTCGCCGCTCAGCGGCTTGTTGGCGCCATCGAACAGCGCAATTCCCGAAGCCGCGCTGAAGTAGGTATCATTGGACTGTCCGAACATGGACGCAAAATGAAAGGTCTGGCCGGGCATGGCGCTGAACGTGAATTCATAGGCATCGCCAGGATTCAGGGGTCCCGCAGAACTCGCTCCAACCGGAACATTGAATATGCCTGACGCAGCAACACCCTGCGCCCCCATGATTTCTGCCGCCAGCATGGCAGGACTGGCATCCTCCGCAGCCTTCTCAAGACCCGCGGAAGCAATCATGTCGCTGGTAAATGGCTTTGTCGTCCCGTTAGCGACAGCATAAGCGCCGGGCGCCACCAACGTCGGAAGCGCCGAATTGGTGGACGTGTTTTCGACGCGCAACTTGAAGTTCGTGACGCCGCTCGTGCCACCCATGCTCGACATGCCGGCCACAGTGGACATGCCGCCGGCTACCGTCATGCCGCCTGCACTCGTCATGCCTCCAGTGGTCATCATCATGCCACCGGTTGCCATCATTCCACCCGTATTCATCGCGCCACCCGTACTCATCATTCCGCCCGTGTTTGCAACGCCACCTGTAGACATCATTCCACCGGTGCTCGCATTGCCTCCCAGACTCGACGCACCTGCCATGTTCGACATGCCGCCCGTGGTCATGGCCCCTCCAGTTTCTGCAGCAGCCATGCCGCCACCGATTGCATTGTCCGAAGGCCCAGAATTGTTGCTCGAACAGGCCAATATGGATAGAGACCCAAAAAGGCCAAGAGTACTCAATGAGTTGAACCGCATAGTATCCCTCTCAATCGCTGCACAAGCAGGATGTCATCCAGCCCCACGCCGACATTCACGACACTATGCCGGGAATGCAGACGCAAGATGTGTACGCTCAGTCGCGCCCATCATAGGCGCGGTCCAAACGGGCTTTTGACAGAGGTCGTGAAGTGTTACTCAGCCCAATAAAGAATTTTCGCGATTTGATTCCTGCGATACGAATGCGCGGCTGACAGACCCCAGCATCATGAAGTGAGAATTTTTCTCATGTACCCTTGTAACGAAATTGCCAGTCATGCATACGCACCGCCGCAACCTCCACAAGCCAGGCGACTGGCTCGCCACTCCCACGATCATCTTGCCGATTCCTAGGTCATGTTACAGGCCGGATTGGCTCCCGGAGGCGATATGATGAGCGTCTCAGGAATATCGAAAAACCACCGAAGAAATCCACCATGACCCACACGGTTAACTACACTTCGGCAAGTCCACATGACAATCTTTGCCGTTGCTGGAGGTCAGCCAGGCCCTTGGCCCGAGCTTCAAAGACCTGCGCTCATTGTTGTAGCGGCCCGAGGCATCAAGAATTAATCAAGGCGGGCGCTTGGCGCTTTGTCCAACGTAGACAGCGGTGAGTCCAAATCGACTAACTGGGCGGTAACTTCATCCTCGAGCGCCGCCCAATCGAGCTCGGCACCGATGCGCGCGAGAACTGCGTAGAGCCCGAATCGGATTCTAAACAGGAACATCAGTTTACCAGGCAGCCGCATTCGAAGCAGTGTTCTCTTGAGTTTGACGGTTTCGCCCAGCGCCACGGCGCGGTCGGCCGCCACCACATGACGCCCCGACGCAAGCAGGGGCTCGTAGAAGCCCCGCAACAGACTGCGGGTAACGTCGAAATCCGCCGCTGGCCTGGGCATGCCGATGTTTCTAAGTGCCTCTTGTATGGCGCGGGCGTCGTCGCGCCGGACCGCGCGAGACAAGGATGCCAACGCTGACACGGTTCGCGGGTCGAACTCGCGTGCGCAGCCATGATCGAGAACCGTGACGCGCCCGTCCGAGGCGAAAAGAACATTGCCTGGATGCGGATCGGCATTGAACAGCCCGTGACGATATAGGGTTCCGACGTAAAACTCGTAGAGCCCACGCGACGCTCGCTCGCGGACTTCCGATGAACCGGAATGGTCCAAGAATGTCTCGAGCCCGACACCCGAGTGAAAGGTCGTTGTCAGAACTCGAGGCCCGCACCAATCGAGGTGCACCCTTGGGATTGTGATTGAGTCGTGGCCATCGAAAATCTCGAAAAAGCGGATCTGGCGTTGTGCCTCGAGAGCATAGTCGCATTCTTCCAAGAATCGGTCTCGCGCCTCTGCAATGACCTCCGCAACGTTTGCGCCTGGGACGATAGCCCGCGCCATGAACCGACCGACCGCGGCGGCCTTGAAATCCGCGCGAATCGTCGCCTCGATGCCGGGATGGCGCACCTTCACGGCGACATGGGTCCCGTCATCGAGCGTTGCACGCTGTACCTGACCAATCGATGCAGTGGATACGGGGTTGCGCTCGAGCTTCGCCAGCAGCGAGGACGCCCGATCTCCAAGATCCTCCCGAATCGTCCGCTCGATGTCGGCAAATGCCGTGGGCTGCGATTGAACCTGCAATACCGCAAGCAGCTTGCGTGCCTCTGGATCGAGCGACCCGTCGAACGTAAGACAGGATCTGCCCGGCCTTCATCGCGACGCCCTTCAGCTCACCGAACGATTCGACGAGGCCGCTCAACATTTCGGGCGACAGCGAGCCGAGATTGAGCTCTCCACCGCGCAAGCGCCCAGCAAGGGCTCCAAGTCCTGCTCTCGCTCCGGCGGACGCCGTTCTGCGCAACCTACCTAGCGACGATGTTGGGACTCGAGTCCCCTGTTTGCTGCGCAATCGTTCCAGCAGATCGCTGAGGGCATCCTTGGACATCGCGCGAAAGACTAGCTCCGATTGCAGTTTCTTGTCGCAACCAAATTCGGTGGCGACGATCTGGCGGAATCGGACAGCCATTACGCCCGCGAGGCGGGCTGGTCTGCCTCTATTGGGCCGGAGCGGGCGAACCGCCACTCGCAAAGTACAAAAGGTTTCGGAAGGTTGCGGTTAAGCACCCGTTCTGTGGCTTAGAACCAGAGCTTCGCGTCAACGTGGTAGAGTTGTGGGTATAATCCGAATTCGCTGCTTGCCACGATGCCACTCGAGTAGTCTGGCGCGCGACCGAGCGGAATGAAGGAGCCGGCCACGATCGAGGCGTTTTCGGCCGCGCTGTAGCGAAGCAGGGATGCAATGATCGCGCTCGGATCTTCGAGGTTGCCCATCAGCGAAAGCTGGGCGTGAACTAGCGGGTGTATCTGCCAGTCTGCAGCGAGCCCCGCGTAGGCGCGCCCGACGTTGTACACTTCACCAACCGCGAGTCGCGCGCTCGATAGTTCGGCGACGTAATCCTCGGGCGACCGCGCACCGGCGCCGACGCGATGGCGCGCGCTACGGCTACGCGTTGTTGCTGGCCGCCGCTGAGTTCACCGGGCCGACGATGGAGCATGTCGCCGAGCCCGACCGAGCTCAACACCCGTTCGGCGCGTTCGATGCATTGCTTGTGGGGCAGCCCTTGAAGTTCAAGAACCAGCGCGGCGTTCTCGAGTGCCGACAGCACGGGCAACAAGTTATAAGCCTGAAACACGAAGCCTATGTGGTCGCGGCGCAAGCGCGCCCGCTCGGCAGGGCTCATGCAGCCGATGTCGTGGCCGCCGACCTTGATTTTGCCGGCGCTCGGGCGGTCCAGCGCACCGATCAGATTGAGCAATGTGGTTTTGCCCGAGCCGGAGGGACCCGCTAGCACGACCAGCTCGGCGGGCTCGATACGCAGGTCGATACCGCTGACCGCATGCACCTCGAGATGCCCCTGACGGTACGTCTTTACGAGCCCGGCCGCCTCGACCGCTGGAACCTTGGGTGCCTCATTCATGACGGATTGCCTCCACGGGCTCGAGCCGCGCGGCGCGCAGCGCGGGGTACAGCGCTCCCAGCATCACCAGCCCGAGGATGATGAGGGAGCTCCACACGACCTTGGATGCATACAGGTGCGCGTAGAAGTGTTTGGGCAAGAGTATGCCGCTGGTTTCGTAGTTCGCGTCCATCCAGCGCGTGAGATCGACGCCTCGGGTTGCCAGGTAGTGGTTGCCGAGCAGGCCCAGGCCGAGGCCCACTGCTGTGGCAACGACGCCGAGCACGAGTGCCTCGCCGAAGACGATGGCGACGACGCGCCGCGGTGTCGTACCGAGCGCCAAGAGCACACCGAACTCGCGGGTGCGTTCCATCACGCTCATCAGCAGCGTGTTCAAGATACCAGCCGCCACCACGATGAAAATGATGGCCATCATCACGTAGAGCCCGCCCTCGTCCACGACGATGAACGCGTACAGGTCCGGCGCGGCCTGCATCCAGCTGAGCACTTCGACTGGCTTGTCACCAAGCGCGCGCTCGATACGCGCCTTGGCCTGGGTGGTGTTGGCCACGTTGTCGAGGAAAGCGGACAGCACGGTTGCGCCGTGCTCGGTCTTTGCCAGGCGGCGCGCGTCGTCAATCGGAACCTCGGTCCAGAATGCGTCGATTTCATGCACGCCGGTCGCAAAGATTCCGTGAATTTGGTAGGCGCCGCTGTGCGTTTCGCCGCCGCCGGCTGGACGTAGCGTTAGCGTAACGCGGTCGCCCACCCCAACGCCGAGCGTGCGAGCCAGCGCCTTGCCAATCACTACCGGCGGCAGCTCGCTGCGCGCGCGCGGGCCCTTTTTGGGGGCCAGTGCGTTTCCGGCAATCATCGATGCCGGAGTGTCGATCTTCGAAATCGACGGTTCGATTGCGGGGTCAACTCCCGTCAACGCGACGCCCATACTCGTGGCACCGGCGGTGATCAGGGCATCGGTACGCAAACGCGGTGCTACTTGAACGACGCCGGGGACGCCCAGCAGCTCGGCGCGCAGCGAAGCGGGGTCAGCCAACAGCCGGTCGAGCGTAGGATCATCGCTGTAGCCCTCTTGGTGCACGAGCACGTCGCCCAGGCCCATGCTGACGCCGATACCCGCCATCTTCTCATGCACCCCGTCGCCGATTCCGAGAAATACGATCAAGAGCGCGAAGCTCAGGCTGATCGCGATTGCCGCTAGCAGCGTGCGCCGCCGGTTGCGGATGGAATTTCTCAATGCTAGACGCGCGATCATGACTAGCGATCCCTCATGGCCACGACGGGTTCGGTGCGGGCTGCAAGCACGGCGGGCCACAGTGACGCCAGCAGCGCCATTATCACCATCAGTACCACCGGCAACAACGCGCCTTGTTCGGTAATCGTGGCATGTAACACCGGTGGGACGGACGCTCCCGCCATCGTGAAACCGCTGAGGCCACCGAGCGGAATACCCCAGCGCTGCAGCCACAGATCGACGCCCGTGCCCAGCAGCAGACCGACCACCGAGGCGCCGATGCCAAGCAGCAGTGTTTCCGTGGCTACCATCAGTACGATCGCCGCCGGCCGCATGCCGACTGCCTTCAAGACGCCCAGCTCGCGGCGGCGTTCGAACACCCCCATCAGAACGGTATCCGCAACCCCGATGGCGGCGATCGCGAAGATGATCAAGATCATCAAACCCGAAGAGACACTGTTGGTCTGAATCATCGCCACCACATCCGGCCGCAACTCTTGCCAGGTCTTCACCTCGAGACCGCGGAATTGGGGTTTGGCGGCGAGCCTTTGCACGACGGCCTTGGCGTCACGCGGATCGGCGAGCCGCAGGGCGAGTTCGTGGGCGCGGTCCTCGAGACCGAGAAAGCGCTGAACGTCTGCAAGGTTGGCGACTGCTCGAACCGCATCGAGTGCGGAGTCGCCGGTTCGCACGACCCCGACTACCTCGAAGGCGACGTTGGCGGGATTGCCGTCGATGTCGGTCGCCATCGTGTCGAGCCGCGTTCCCGGCCCAGCCCCGAGCTTTTTCGCGAGCTTTTCACCCAGTAAAATAGGCGGTGGCCGCGAAGGCCCCGGCGCAACTTCGGCAAGCAGCTGCTGGGTCTCAGCCGTCAGCGTCGCTGCCGACTTCGCTGGCGGGGCCTTGTTTTCTGGATTTCCGAGTGCCTCGATCTCGGCTGCTGCACGCTCGGACTCGAGTGAGGTCAGCCGGTCATCGATCGCTTGCTCGGCGGCGGAAAGCTGGCGAGCGCGCGGCCAGGGTACGGGCGCCTCGGGCAGATAGGCGCCGCGTACGACGCGACGATCGAGATGGGTCAGCTTGGCTTCGTTAGCAGGACTAACGCCCACGAGTTGAACGCCCGCGGATTCGCGCGGGCTACTGGCGAGCGCCCATCCGATGACGCGCGGGCTAGCGGCCTGCACGCCGGGCATGTCTTGTGCCTCACGCGCCAGTGCCCCCGCCTTGTCAAATGCGAGGCCTAGCTTGGGTTGCGTGGAAAACCCCGGCTGATGCACTTGGACGTGGCCCAGTTGCACATCGGTGATCGAGCGCACCATGTCGCTGCTCATGCCATCCATGATGCCAAAGCTCGCAATGCACATGCTGACACCCAAGGCAATGGCGCCGCCAGCAATGAGTGTGCGTCGCCGGTTGCGCCCGAGGTTACGCCAGGCGATGCGGACCAGCAGGTAAAGTGGGCTTGCCATGATTATTTTCGCAGCTTCTGTTCGCTGAATGTGCTCGCTGGCACGTCTGCATCGAAGCGTAATTGCTTGTACACGAGCTCGGTGTATTCGCCCGGCTTGGCCTCGACGCGCATCGACAAGCGAGTGGGCACGAGCCGGCCGCCCATATCCTTGACTTCGTCCAAGGTCATGGTGCGCGTTGGCTTGCCCTGCTGCTGACGACGATAGTATTCCTGATGCGTCGGGATCACCGCGTCGCCTTGCTCGTAGAGCTCGATGACGATGTGATCCCAGGCAACCGGCGCCTCGGGGGTGGGCTGCAGCGAGACGCGATAGTACGTCGCCGGTTTGCCACTTACTTGCGCGCTCCATTGCTTGAGCAGCCGAGCGCGATAGTCCTTGGCCAGGTCCGTTTCCTTGACTAGGTCGTCATTGGTAAAGTGGCTACCCATCCAGTTGTCACCCAGCATCGAGCTGCTAAGCACGGTAACGCGGTCCGTGCTCGGATCGTAGAGTGACAGCCGCCCACTCACTTTGAGCGTACCGTGGCCGCGCCAGCGCGCAGGCCCGAGGATCTTGATGAGCGCCCGACTCTTGCCCCCGCGTTCGTCACCCCAATACACCATGCTGTAGCTGCGATCGTAGCTGGAGGTGTGAATCCGCATGTCGAGCAACGCGGCCGTGGTCTTGCCGCGCAGTACATGATCCGCCCGGCTGATCAACTTCGAAATCGACGAATCCGATGCTTGGGCCGGCGCCGTTAGCAGCACCATGGGGGCAATCACCACAAGTACGTAGCGCCCTAATGCCTTTCGAAATTCGCTCATGAACCCAGTTTAGACCCGTCTAACGGCAGGACACTGATGAATCCCGCCACAAGGACTGATAGATCGCGCCACGGTCCCATGACAACGCCTTTGCCACCGGCGGGTCCCACGGTTTGGGCCCGCATCGCGTCGCTATTCGTGGACTTCGCGGTTCGCCGCGGCAGTTCGCGCGACGAGCTACTCGCGACAGCCCGCCTCGACGAGGCTGCGCTTGCCAACCCCGATGGCCGTGTCCCTTTGCTTGCGATTTACGACATCCTCGAAGCGATCGAACGGCACACCGGTGACAGTCGGTTCGGGCTCGAACTGCCATTGGGACTGCAGATCGACGCCCTAGACGCTCTCGGTTTCCTGTTCATCACCAGCGCCACGTTCGGTGGCGCACTCGAACGCACGCTGCGCTATCAACGTTTGTGGAACGAGGGCGAGCGGCTCGAAATGCGAGTGGAAAACTCCCACGCGAGCGTCGTCTACGAGCCATACGGACCCTACAGACCGGCTCACGTCTTGATGGCGCAGGTCACGATGTGCGACTTCGTAGTCAACAGCGCGCGATTCGTTCCCGGACTGCAATTCGAGCGCGTTCACTTCCGCCATGGGCGCCCGGAACACTCGGCGGACTATGAGCGCGTGCTCGGCGTTCCTGCGGAGTTCGATTGCCCCGAGTACGAGGCGCGCTTCAGCGAGCGGATGCTACATTTGCCGATTCCAGACGCCAACGCCACACTCTGCGCGTTCTTCGAGCGCTATGCCAGCGAAAGACTCAGCCAACTCCCGAGTACCACGAGCCTCGCAGACCATTTGCGTGCGTTGATTCGGCGCCAACTTCCCGAAGGAGATCTCAAGCTCTCCACTCTTGCCGCGCGGCTTCACATGAGTGCGCGCACGCTGCAGCGTCGCTTGGGGGATGAGGGAACCTCGTTGCAATCGGTGCTCGACGAAGTTCGCCGCCAGCAAGCGCTTTACTTCCTGAAGAACGGCACTGCCATCGCCGAGCTATCCTGGCTGCTGGGGTACTCTGAACCTAGCGCCTTACATCGCGCGTTCAAACGCTGGACCGGTACGTCTCCCGAGGCCTGGCGCGCCCGGCAGCGCAGTGATGGCCAGAGCGAAGCCAAACCGACGGCTTGAATCGCCCTTTGAAAAATTGGAATGCCTAGCCGAAGTGGCATTGGCCGAGGTCTATCGAGACATATGCCGCCAGCACGAGTGTGTTACGTAGATCTTGTGTTAATTGGGCAGGCGGCCTCGGATCAGGGGCTATCTCGCCGCTGCGAGTGGGGCCGTAATTGAACGTCGAATCTTCGCTTGCGGAGCGTCATCACGAAAAGCAATTGCGTCTCCGTGCAGTACAATACCCAGGCTGGAAAAAAACTCGGAAAGCTTCACCGTCCCGGGCTTCAAGGCCAACTGATTATAGAGTTCGTGCAGCACTCGGGTACCCGTGGCTCGATCGCCAACATCCAATACTTGGGATATTTCCCAATGGCTCTGGACGGATGCGCCAAGTTGGGCAATTGCCAGAAGCACGTCGTCTAGGGAGTGATCGTTTTTGGTGCGTTCACGAATCTCAATATCTGCATTCAAGCAAAAAAGCGCGCCACCCCAGTACGTGCGGCCCCACGTGGATGTCAACTCGAGCCCCTGGTCCCCCTTTTTAGGTAGCCCCTGTGGCAAACCTTCAATTAGATCGTGCCAGACCTTGGCAACATCCAACAACCCGACTCGCGCCCGTGCAATCGGCTCAATGTATGTAGCAAGCCCTTCAGTCAGCCAGGTGTGTGCGCGACCCAGATCCGGGAAATTGACGTGCAACAACTCGTGCGTGACGACCCAATCGCTGCGAGTATTTGCATGTGTTACGCCTTCACCAACACGCACCAGAATCGCGGGACCACCGCCGCCTAGTGTCTCTCCACGTGTCGGGCCCTTGCCCCCATTCATTACGAGTATTAGTACGCGGTGCGCCGGCAAGTTGCCCCGATAATAAGCAGCCACGGCATTAGCCGATGCGGCAATCCAATCCAACACATCGCGGTCAGACAATGCGAGTTGGTAAGTCGCAATCCCCACAACAATTGATGCATTGCCGGCCGATATGGATGCTACTTTGAGTGGGCCAAATGCGGCGAAGCTCGATTCATCCATTTCGTCGGTGTAAGCCGTGTAAGTATTGAGACGATCACCAACTGCGGGTCGCATCGCTGCAAGAAAACGGGAGTTCGACCGCAGGTGCGACGTGGAATTCAAACCGAGCCCCGGGACCTGGCGATTTTGGATGTAGCAGCCAAGTTGACGGGGGTGAGAAAACCGCGTTTCCCGACGCTATCGCAGTGTTGACGTCGGCGAGACTGTCAGCGGCGTTCCGAAGGGCAAAGTGGTATCGAACGCGACAACCCGCACGGCAGGCAATATTCCATCCCGAGCTGCTCCGCACAATAGGCTCCCAACTTGATCCACGAGCTTGCTCTAAATCACTAACGAAGTCATTCGCGTCTTGGTCAACACCAAACGAAGAATCCTGGTTCGAATCAAAGCTCGCCTCGACTTCAAGTTCGAGATCCGCCTTGCTGATGACTTCATACTTCCAAGCGATGTAGTCGGGTCTCGACGGCGGCAATCGAGGCGGCGCAAACGAAGTACATGCCGAGATAACAATGATAAGGATGGCGCCTTCGATGAGTCGCGGCGCCCGCCCCCTGGGATTGGCAATCTGTTTTGTCCACGCCATCACGCTGAGCAGGAACCTTCGTCTAGTTCCGGTCGAATCGTAGGCCCGCAAATAGGCCGTGTTTCGTCCATTCGCTGAACCACGCCTGAATTTCTGTCGCACTTGCTTCGATTCCGTCCAGTGCCGCGCCGAGCATTTCACCCCGAACGAGGCGCGACAGGAGCGAAGACTGGGCACTTTTTAGGTCAAACCGCCATATCGTGTAGCCATTGCGAACCACAGCAACAGACGACAACTCGGGACCGGGAATCGTCGGTTGCCGGTCTTCATAGAATGCTTGCAGGTAAGCGTTCACCGGATATTCGAAGCTGAACATGCGCAACGAATCACTCGCTTCGAAACGCACGTTGGGCAATTCCTGCTCAGGAATCGACATAAGCATTTGCGCAGAAATTGGCTCCGGCGCTGCAGCATGCAATGCCTCTACGAGCGCCCACTCCAGCCGAGCGAGTTCGGACGTAAAGCACGCGGGGGCCAAATCGAGTTCCCGAATGAAGATTGGCATCTTGCGGCCAAAACCGTTGAGATTAGGCTCGCGCGATGGGTTCGCGTTCACGTAAGCGCGGCAAACATCGGAAAATATGTCCGGCCCGAGCGCGTACCTTAGAGAAGGATAGTCGTCTTCCAAGCATTCTGTGAGCCGCGCAAAATAACCGTGATGATAGATGGCGAGTCGTTCGAGCGGTGACTCACCATCGCTCGGAGAAACCACCCGTGCCAATTCAAGTGTTGGCACTAGGCTTGACTGCGCCTCAACTCCTGCCTCCACCGACTCGGGATGCATCGTCACATTCATGAACCATTTCTGCAAGGTGTTGAGCGACCACTCGATTGGTACTCCAGCAGTCATGCCACCTCCACGCTAGGCTCGTGCGCAGTTGGAAACTCGATGAAGTCTCGGGCCCGTAGCGCCTCGTCGTGCACAACTTCGAATGCCGGTATTTCGGCATCCCATTCGAGAAGAACAGGAGCGCCTTGGGCACGCCTGTACGCATCACCTAATAATTCCCATACGGGTTCAATGACGGGTCCAATGTGAGTATCGATTATGTGGGCTCCTTTGCTAGTGTGACCAGCCACATGAAACTGAACCACACGGTCGTATGGAACGGCGGCCAGGTACACTTGCGGATCGAATTGGTGATTTTGCGCACTCACGTAGACATTATTCACGTCCAGTAAGAGCCCGCAGTCGGCCTCTTTCGTGAGCGCAGACAGGAATTCCCACTCACTCATTGTCGAACTCGAAAACCCAACGTATGTTGACGGGTTTTCGAGTATTAAAGGTGCCTCCATATAATCCTGCACGGCTCGAACTCGCCTAGCGACGTGGCGCAATGCCTCTTCCGTGTAGGGCATAGGCAACAGGTCATGCGAATTCTTGCCAGAAACACCGGTCCAACACAGGTGATCGGATACCCAACGCGCTGAAATCCGATCGCGTAGCGCTTTTAGCTCACGTAAGTACTCATAGTTGAGAGGATCGGTCGATCCAATCGAGAGTGAGACCCCGTGCATCACCATCGGATAGCGCTCAGCGATTCGATCGAGAAAGATCAGAGGCTTACCTGCCGTCTGCATGTAATTTTCGCTGATGATCTCGAACCACTCGACTTTAGGGAGGTGTTCGAGAATATGCGAGTAGTGAACCGTTCTCAATCCGAGACCAATTCCAAGATCGGGAAGTCCGAAACGGTTCACTACTAGCCCCTTTCGTTCATCAACCTTTGCAGCCGCCCTGGCCTTTGCACGCGTTCTGACCCTTGCAGGAATTCTTGTCGGACTTGCATCCACCTTGACCCTTGCAATCATTTTGGCCCTTACAAGCGTGTTTGGCCCCTGCCATGGCAGTCGTGCCGCTTGCAGGTGCGGTCATTGGGGTTGCGGAATTGGCTGGCGGTTGGTTGGAGTTGGCGCATCCAGTTACTCCCAGCAGGGTGCCGGATACGGCCGCAAAGAGCAAACTCTGAGTCATTGGATTCATGGATCGTCCTTTCATTCCCTCTCCGGTGATGTACCGGGTTGCAATGATGTTACGTATGCCGTCACAATTGCAGACGTTACATAAAATATTTTCGGCATACCGTCAGTGAAATCTGCGACCAAAGATCAATATCATTCCTCCAGCGCGGGCGTAAGCCCACGTAAACGGGTGTTGAAGCCCACTTACGTTTCAGGCCGTGTAACGATTTGCTGTCTGTGCCTTACGCAGCAAGAAGAACAGAAAGAGTACACTTCGTGTCAATGCATTCGCTACTGGTGAGTACGAAAAGTCGCGTCCGCATCCTTTTGACCAAGCTCGATTGGGTGGCTCCGCTTTTGGGTCGGGTGACACTGGGGGTGCTCTTCGTGAGTACGGGCTGGGGCAAGGTGCATCATCTGGATAAGGTTGCTAGGTTCTTTAGCGAACTGGGGATTCCCGCGCCGGCATTTCAGGCCACATTAGTCTCCTACGTGGAACTCATAGGTGGGGCACTACTTCTCCTCGGATTGATTGCGGACTTCGCCGCAGTCCCGTTGATTATTTCAATGCTGGTGGCGATCGTGACGGCAAAGCGCCATGAAGTGCATGGGCTGCCCGATCTCTTCGGTCTGGTTGAGTGGACCTATTTGGTGCTCTTGACATGGGTTGCGCTGGCCGGCGCGGGCAAGGCATCACTTGATTATCATTGGCTTAAGCGCGGGAGAGTCAAAAAGAATCGGGTAGAATCTTGAGCGATTTCAGTTGGCTAAACGCTATTAGCCTGCGGATTCCAGTCAACATGAGCGCTCATTCCGGCCGGACTTGAGCAGGTGTTCCGGGGCACTTGAGCGGGGTCGGAGCGAAGCGACGAGTGGCTGAGTTCAGGCTGTTTGGGGCAGGGTTTCTAGAGCTTTCTTTCTTCGTATTGAGGGGCCACCCAATTTGAGCACGTGGGCGTTGTGCACAAGCCGATCACAGATGGCGTCTGCGATTGTCGGATCACCGAGAGCTTCGTGCCAAGTTTTCGTCGGCATTTGCGTTGCGATTACGGTCGATGATCTGTCGTAACGGTCTTCCATGACTTCGAGAAGGTCACGCCGCTCGATATCGTTCATTGGATTGAGTAGGAAGTCATCAAGGACCAAGACGTCAAGGCGCGAGAGTTTGCCGAGCAATGAGGAATACACGCCTGATGCTCGTGCCAGTGCCAATTCCTCAAGCAGGCGTGGCACTCGAAAGAATAGCGATCGATACCCCTTACGACATGCCGCATCAGCCAGCGCAGAAGCCACATAGGTCTTGCCGACGCCGGTTTTTCCAATAACCGCAACGTTGTGTTTTGATTTCACCCATTGGCAATTGGCTAAGCCTCGGATGGTTGCCTTGTCCACGCCGCGCTCTGGATCACACAGCACGTTGTCGAGCGAGGCTCGGGTGGAGAGCTTGGCTTCGTTGAGCCGGCGTAGAAGTCGTCGGTTGTCTCGGTCGGTCCATTCG
This sequence comes from uncultured delta proteobacterium, assembly GCA_963811985.1. Taxonomy (GTDB): domain Bacteria; phylum Myxococcota_A; class Polyangia; order Polyangiales; family Polyangiaceae; genus FEN-1139. The sequence continues at coordinate 279,870 of CAWEUH010000016.1, read as the reverse complement.
CGATCGACAACAATGCCGAGTTTTTCATCAAATGAAAGCTGTTTGCCGGGCGCGGTATCCATGAGTTCGCGCACGGCCTTTGCCATGCTGGTGAGTTTGAGTTCATGTAACTTCGTTAGGGTTTCTTCGATAGTGGTCAATGGATCGTATCCTTTCTGTCGTAGTAATCGCCGCCACGCACGTTTTCGTGGGGACGCGCGTCGCGTCGATTGGGTGATGTTGCTGGTGATTGTTGGTCGAGTCCCTTCTTGAGTATGGCCTCGATGTACTTGCGCTTGGGGCCGCCGGGGATGGGCACGCTCAGTGCACGTTCACATGCTGCGTTCAGGCGCCCCGCTCCGTATATGTCAGCGGCGCGAAGCAGACCCAAGCAAGCACGATAGCCTTGTGCCGGGTTGGCGTAACGTTGCAGGGTTAGTTCGACGACCGTTGCAATCGAGGGCCCCAGCCTAGCCCCCCAATTGATCAACTTGTCCGGCGGCCATACTTGGTCTCGATGATTTTCGGGCTGGTGACTTGGATCGGTTACAAACGTTCCGAGCGGGCCGTGACTCCGTCGGTGCGACGCGATGCGCTCATTGTTCTGGAAGATCTCAATGAGCGCCGCCGTCGCGCGCACTTCGACTCGCTGGTGTACACGCCGGTATTGGACGCTGTAGTAACGCTTGTCAAATTCGATGTGGTAGTCGATATTGACGCGCGCTGCACGGCGCTCGGCAAACTCGTAGCGCATCGGCGGCAAGGCTCGAAGCACCGGCTGCTCAAGTTCAACAAATGTCGAGCGGCGACAGCCTTCCAATTTCTGAAAGGGACGCGAATTCAACTCATCCAATAGCTCCCAGATGGCTTGATTCAATTCGTCGAGTGTGAAGAATGTTCGCCGACGCAGTCGCGCCAATATCCAGCGTTGCACAATGAGCACTGCGCCCTCGACTTTCGCCTTGTCTCTGGGCTTGCGGGGCCGCGCCGGAATCACGGTAATGCCATAGTGCTGCGCCATGTCCAAGTACGTCGCGTTGATGTCGGGCTCGAAGCGGTCCGGTCCCTTCACTGCGCTGCGAAGCTGGTCGGGAACGGCTACTTCAGGCACACCCTCGAAGAATTCGAATCCGTGAATGTTCGAGTCAACAAAGTCCCGTAGCGTCTGCGTGTACGTGGATTCGGCGTACGTGTAGCTACTTGCACCCAGCACCATTACCAGTAGCTCGACTTCGCGCACCTCTCCCGTGCAAGGGTCAGTCAGATGCGGCTTTCGGCCTGAGTAGTCGATAAAGACCTTTTCGCCCGCGCGATGCACGCAGCGCATCGACGGTTTGAGACATCGCTGCCATGCCTTGTAGAGTCCGCAAAACTGGCTGTACTGGTACGGCTTGAGACCCTCACCACGGGCGGCCACCCCCTCCTGATATTCAACCCACAACAGCTCGAGTGTCGCCGTACTCCGGTGCAATTCCTGATGCACATGGGCATAGTCAATCGCTGCGCGTTGCGACACGTGGCCAGGATTGTCATAGCGATACAACAATGACTCGACATCGCTGTCTGTCATCGACTGCGCCCGTTCCCAGGTGAGTCCCGCTTGGCGAGCCCGCTTGAGGTGACCGCAAATCGTGCCTACCGCTATCGACAGCGAGACCGCGATCTCACGCTGGCTACGGCCGCATTCGTAAGTCAACCGAAGTATCTCTCGTATTTTTCGCATGGTGAGGCGTTTCGACATCCACCCGTCGTCGCACCGTCGCTCGGCACATCCGACGAGTTCTCACAGCCTTCACCCAGACCACCTATATCTGCGCTGCGGCCCCCGAGCCCGACGTGTTCAAGTGCGTCGGAATGACCGCTCAAGTGCTTTCGGAATCACTGTTCAAGTTGTTTCGGAATGGACGCTCAAGTGGTGTCGGAATACGCAATTAGCCCACATGCTTGTCGCGGGCCCTGGTCTGTTGGACCTTGTACTAGCTGGTCACTCCCATCTCATGCCCTCCGGGACGCCACGCTGGACGATTCCGAGCGATTCGGGAATATCGCATCGCCGGGCATGAAAGTTACGTGTCGCACGTTGAAATGGCGTCAACAAGCCGAATTTGACCGGTCACGTCCCCGGTCTGGAGGCACCAATGTCTATACGCCATTTGGGTGTTTTCTTCATGTTGGCGGTTTCGTCCTGCGGCGCATCAACCCGATCGCAAACCGCCCGAACGGAAGGAACAGATACCAGTCTGTCGTCATTGATTGATGAAAACGCCGAAAAGGAGGACAAAGCAATCATCGCGCGCAGCCAATGCGTGGGTGACAGCAATAAGCCCAGAGAATGTGAATCCAACAACGAATGTTGTGATGGTTTCTATTGCGGAAGGGACCCACAAATCAGCGATGTTATCAAGGTTTGCATGACTAACGACCAGTGAATGTCATGCCGATCGTTCGCTGGACACTGACATTTCGGGCATTTTTGGCGTGCCTGGGCGTAGCCTGCCCGGGTCGCGCACACACTCCCAACGAGGCGAATTCCCAGTCCGCTGGTTTCTAGCCCTGCAAATCATAACCTACCCGGGAGGATTACCCTGCCATGCGATACGATATTCATTGGAAAACCAGCACACGTTCAAGAGCGGCGGAGGTGTATGCACGCAAGCGGGCCAACTTGACATTCGACCGCTTCGCTGAGCGTATTCGGGCTTTGTGCCTGCGATTTGAAGATCTGAATGGGCCCAAAGGTGGCCCTGACAAGCGCTGCACCGTTGAAGCCGTTGGACAATTTGGTCCCCTGGTTGCAAGCGCCAAGGGTAAGAACTACTACGCCGCAGCCAACCGCGCGTTTGGTAAACTCGAACGTAGTGTTGCACGAGCATTCGACCGACAGTCTCACTATAGCCTCTTTCCATGGAACGTACCGCATGTTAGAGGAGGGCAATGGCCTATTCCCTCGATCTACGGCAAAAAGTCTTGGCAGCACTTGAGACGGAATCTTCGTCGGAAGTTGTTGCTGAACGGTTCGGAATTAGCGGAAGTTTCGTGCGAAAACTGCGAGTCAGAGTGAAACAGACCGGAGATCCGGTTGCCAAATCACCACCTGGCAAGCCGAGAATTGTTGACTCCGAGGGAGAGGACATTCTGCGAACCCTTGTGAAGGAAAGGCCTGATGCGACCTTGGACAAGTTGGTTCGACTGTTTCCACGCCGCGGTGGTCGCAAGGTGAGCGACACGACGATTTGGCGCACCCTGTACCGGATGGGCATGTCGCTAAAAAAAAGACCCTCTACGCGTCAGAACGCGACCGACCCGATATTATCGAAGCACGAATAGCCTTCCGCAAAGCACAAAAAGCATGGGATCCAGCCAGGTTGGTCTTTGTAGACGAGAGTGGTGTGAATCTGTCCATGACCCGAAGCATGGCGTGGGCTCCCGTTGGCGAACGAGCCGTCAACAACGTTCCCGGCGATCGCTGGTCAAACTACAGCGTTATTGCTGCCCTTGGAATTGACGGAATCGTGGCCCCTATGGTTGTTCCCGGCGCCATAGATGGCCAAGCTATGCTCATGTGGGTTGAGCAAAGTCTCGCCCCGGCACTGAACCCCGGTGACATAGTGATTTGGGACAATCTGAGCGTTCATACCGACATCCGGCTCAGGAACGCAATCGAACAGCGGGGCGCTTCCCTTGTGTTTCTGCCGGCGTACTCGCCCGATCTGAATCCGATCGAACAAGCCTGGTCCAAGGCCAAAAGTATTCTCCGAGAGCTGGGGCCACGATGCTGGGCCAAACTACTGACCGCCCTTGGTAAAGCATTGTTGGCCATCACAACCAAGGATGCCCTCAGTTGGTTCAGGCACGCCGGCTATGCAGTTCGCTGATCCGTTTCAATGAAAAGCGCTCTAGGGATCGACAAACGAGATCGATCATGATCTACGTTAGTCGATGACGTCCCAGGACATCGACGAGCTCGAAGCGACGCTGGACCCGACAGCGCGACTCGTCATCTCAGTACTGAGGGACGACAACGCGCAGCTGCGCAAACAGCTGGATGCGAGCACCGAGCAGAGTCGAATCCTGGCCGAACAGGTTGCGAGACTGACGGAGCAACTGCAGGACTTGAAGCAACGTCAAGAAAATATGGCGCTGGGTGGATGCTCGCGTCGGCAAGTACTCACCCGATTGCAAAATGGGAAAGGCGCTTAAGTATGCGACCAAGCAACGCGACAAGTTGGAGAAATTCCTCAGTGATCCGAAGCTGAAGCTCGACAACAACCGAGCGGAGCGCGCCCTGAGGATCGTTGCTCAAGGAAGAAAGCGATCACTCTTTGCTGGAAGTGCCGAGCATGCGCAGAACCTGGCGGTTCTGCATTCCATCGTCGCGACATGCAGGATGCATGGGATCAATCCCTACGAGTACATCAAAGACATGTTGATCCGGATCCAGACACATCCGGCATCTCGAATCGAAGAGTTGATGCCTTGGCGACGGCGACCGCCAAACGAGTAGTCGCCACTTGATATGTTGAACTCACTGGAACCACACCACCGATGTTGGCGTATGCTCAAAGTGCGCGCACCACCCAACAACCGAGGCCATCCACGAGACGGCAGCGGCAACCAACAGCCAGGTACCCATCGAGTTTGATCAGAATCTGGCGGGCAGCCCGCCCGCGCGACGAGATTCGCACCGGGCACCACTCGCCGCCAATCACAACCTCACATCCTCGGCTGAACGGTTACGTACAATCCACAAAGCGGCGATTGAATTCCGAATATTGGCGCATTTCGGAATCTCATTCCGACTCGGATTCGGAATCAGGCTCGGACTCCGAATCAGATTCTGAATCTGAATCAGACTCTGTTTCTGATTCCGGATCCGAATCAGAACTCCAAATGACTCCGCCCGTCGAATTGCCCCTTGGCGTGCGAGTGCCGCACCAACAAAAATAGAAGTCGTATCAGCGGAGAGGGTGGGATTCGAACCCACGGTACAGTTTCCCGTACACATGATTTCCAGTCATGCACCTTCGGCCTCTCTGGTGGTGCCTCCACCCGTCCGTCCTCGGTGGTCGTGTTGAGACGTGTAACGGCGGTCAACGACGTGGCCACCTGCGGGCGGCCGACCTCCTCCAACGCCATGCTCGGTCGCCTCCGGCGCCCTGCGCGTGGCGGGAAGGAGGTGGTTTAGTCGGGACAATTCGCGCTCTGTTTGAGTTGGCCCGACCAACGTTCTCAGTGAACCTACCGCATCGTCTGTACCTTTAACAGGCTACACTCAATTGCCCGTTAGGATGCTCTTCGCGCAGACGGTGGCTTGCGTGGTTCGCGTCGCACCGTCTTTCGGTCGCCTTGAACTTGCCGCGCCTTGGCCGCTTCGGCAATCTTGCGAATGTCATCATCCGACTCTTTCGAGAGTGCTTCCCGAATCGCATGTATTTCTTCGACGATTGGATCGGAGGACATTTTGCTCATTCCTGCATTAGTTCCAATGGCGTACATATAATCGGTGGGTCAAACCCCGCGGCCCGACATAGCTCCTCAATTCTGCCACGAGTTGATCCATTTGCAATGTGCTTGCAATTCCAGGTCAACAAGTAGTTCATGCCATTTGCCGCCGCAACAGCGACATGCAGAGCATCTACCCGGGCATTCGGGGGCAATCCGCCACCGGAAACCAGCTGCCCGGCGAGCAATATCGCGTCCTCTGTCACATCCAGCAGCATGATTTCCTCGAGAACTTGAAGTCGGCGCTCAGCTGCAGCGCTGTCACCGGCCGCGGCCTCATCCAAAACGAACTGCGACACAAATAGCTCGAACGCGCCTCGGGCCGACCACCATTCGTGAGTAATTTGTTGATGAGCGGAGAGTACGAGATCGCGAGACGGCAATGCCGTTAGGTAGCTAACAATTGTTGTCTCTATGTATGCGCTTGGCTTCGGTGGCATGGCCTTGTCCAGACTTTTCAGCCGCCTTTGAGTATCGCATGAAGCCGGCGCCCATCGCGAGCAAAATAGGCGGCGCCCCAGGGTGATTGAGCTTCATCAATAGACTACGCCTTTGGCCTGCCACTCGCTGCAATTGTAGGCGCCGCGACAGATGTCGAATCGCCGATTGATTGCGTGTCGTACTCACTGCCCAACAAATCAGCCGGTCTCCGCAGGTCGGCGCAACCTCCGCGCCAGCCGCCGGCAATTGACGTGAACAACGGCTCGCGTCTGTCACGGAGCTTGCGCCATGTGCCGCGAAGCCCGGCTGATTTGCTGGGCACCGGAAACACGTCATGCGCAATCAACCTCGTCAACAACTCAAACGCCAAATCCTCCTCACCGAGCGCGCCCACGAAATGCGGCAACAACTCACTCCGTCGGAAGCCGCGCTGTGGTCCAAAATATCGCGCAATCAACTGGCCATTGCGTTTCGCCGCCAGGTGCTCATTGGCAACCGGTACATCGTCAACTTTCTGGCACCTAGCATCAAACTTGTCGTTGAAGTCAACGGCAAATATCATTCGCGGCGTGTCTCAGCGGACGCGCGCCGGGACCGGGTGCTTCAGCGGCTGGGTTTCCGTGTCCTGCGGCTTGATGCTGAATTGGTTCGGTGCAACATGCATGAGGCGGTGAGTCGGGTTCGGGTGGCGGCTGGGTAGAACTGGTAGCAGTTCCAAAGTACACACCGATGAGCGTCCATATTCGGCGGCCGGTAGGACGCAAGTTTCGGTAGGGGTTACATCGTCTTGGGCCCCTGAGTTCGATCGCCATGGCACGGCAACGAGCGACGGGTGCCGGTCTTGTCTTGCTCCGTGTCCAACGCCTAGCGTAGGGTCCCAGAGGACTAAGAACATGACTCACAATGGAAAAGCGCCGCTTGAGCGGGATTTGTTGTGGACGTTCGTCGCGCTAACCACCATCTGCATCAGCTCCGGGTGCAAAAAGGATCCGCCTCCGCCGGTTGCTACACGAACTGACAAGCCAGTTGTCAACGCTAGCGTGTCCGCGACGACTGCGATGCCGGAGAAGGCCAACCAAGCATCTACCCGATTTCTTGCTGGGCTCGATGAACTCATGACCGATTTTGTCTCTGCTGGCACTTCGGACGACGAGATGGCGAAGCAATATCGAATAGATCTTAGTTGGGCAGTTCGGATGGGGCCTCCCGTTGCCCAGTTTGGATGCTTCTACGCGAGCGACGGAAGTTCGAAACCGGCCTATTCCAAGGCTGAATGCGAGAAAAGAATGCCGTCGAATTTTTCCGGCTTCCAAGGAGTGTGGCGGAAAACTAGTCCGGCCAAATCTACGATATACTTGTACTCTGGAACCAAAGACCCACCGAGCCGAGGCCCCGAGCTTATGACGCGGCTAGCCGCAAAGGGCCTGAAAATCCCCGATCGTTTCTTCTGTTCGGCGAGCGCTTTGGTAAAGGGCAAGGCTGGGTTCACCATCGTTTGCCAGGGATTGCCACACTCGATGTTGCGCGTGTCCGGCGTCGCGGACAGCGCTAGCAATCTGGCCTTGGGCGACATCGTTTCGGTACCATTGGCTGACACAAAGCGAGATCCGGACGGCGTACTCTTACGCACACCCGTTCGCCAACTGGGGCAAACCACGTGGATGTGGGCCGTCAACGCCGACGCGAGCTCGCTAACGGTAGTTGAACATGATCCCAAGGGTACTCCGCTCGGCAACGCGGCAGCAAGCGTCACAGGGCAAGCGAGGGGCAACGGGGGCCTCCCTCCTGCAGACACAACGATCACTGGATCCACATCGATCGCACTGTGTACGCCAAACGAACAGCACGCGGCAGAGCAGAACGGTTTTACCTGTGCGGGGTGGAAGTGCCTCGAGGCGTGTGTTGCGCGAAAGGGATTTCCTGGTTCATGTGTCGCTCACACGGATCGATTCGCCGACTGCCAAAGTGCAAGTAACGAATGCTCGGGAACGTGTCGAGGAAAGTAACGCGAATTACTCGTCAGGTTTTTAATATCACCGTCGGTCTTCGGCCCGGAAAAAGGGGAAAATTCAGGAAATGGACAAATTCACACCGACCACGTTCTTCGAACACGTATCGCTTGCGGCGCGGGAACCCGCATATTCGGCGGCGCTCGCCTGGGCGCTAGGTGAATCTTCACCGCTTTCACTACAAATGCGTATTTCCGCATTATGTGAATTAGCAGGATTGTCATTGAACGCCGCAGACTTTCGGTCAATTGAAGCCGCCACCGAATGGTCGAAGTTAGACCTTTTGTTGACCTTGATTCCTCGCCAAGAAGATGGCGAACGGCTTTATATCGCGATTGAGAACAAGATCAAATCCGGCGAACGCAAGGGGCAGCTCTCAGATTACGACAAGAAGCTGGCCAAGTTGTCCGATTACGTCCGCAGGAAATTGTTTCTGACGCTCGCTGGCGATTTGCCTAAATCTGGTATTGACTGGCAGCCTGTTGCATACAAGGATCTTCACAAAATTTTGGAGCGCGCTCGCCAAGATTGCCGCGACCTGTATATGAAAGATTTCTGCGACGCATGTGGTCGTCTCGTGCAAGTCGTGGAAGCAGTGCGTGAGGAGTCCGAAAACTTGTCACCATCGGAGAATTCAGGAATTGTGACGTACGCGTTTGAAGGCGAAAAACGGCAGCCCGAAAACGAACTGCACAATTACGTCAGGAAGATGAAGCTTAAAGGCCTCGTTCAGCGGCTGTGGATGGAAGAACTCGGCAAGAAGTTAGAAATTAGTAATCCTTGGCGATACGCAATCGGCAATACAAACGGAAATGCATTGCTGAACCTGGAGGCTTTACATTCGGATCAATTACGAGTACGCGTCGGACTTCAGCTGCAATCCCAAACGCTCAAACTCTTCTGCCATCCGGAACCCTATAATGCCAACGCGACTAAAGAACAGATAGATCTCGTTGGAGATATTCTCGGCAAAGTCCGCACTCAGGTCGGCTTCGATTTGGAGCCCAGTGTCCCCAAGACGCGCGGATTTCAAAGTTTTTCACTCGACAAGCTGCCAAGCGTGCGTCTACCGAACGGGCGAATACTTGATCATTGGCGCGATAAGCTGAGGCCTTGGTTAGAAAAGCTGATGCGAATATTTCCAGCAGCGGTATCTGTTGAGCCGGATGCCATAGTTGTTTCTGATGGCTAGGCAGCGCGACTGACTTGAAATGTTTAAACCTGAAACAGTATCAGCAGAAGCGGGCAGGGTATGCTACTATCGTTTCACCAACCCATAAACCCGCCCACCAAGGCGATTCATGGATTCAAGCACCTCAGCGGCAGCCGACTGCGAGAAATACCCCCAAGCAACAGCAAGACGAACACCAGCCTGCGCTTCGTAAAGTGACCCAAGCGCCGACTCAAACCGCAACCGAGAGTTCCCCCCGGCGTTGCCCTGCGCCTCCGCCGCGTTGAGCGCGATTGAACTAACGGCACGACGAACTTGCGAAGCAAGGTCACGGTCCTTACGCTGAATAGTCTCAACAAGAGGCCGTGCTAGTTCGGCGATGTTGATTGCGTGTTCTAAAATCGAGGAGCTTTGTGGATTGTGCATGCCCACCAATGTAACCGTTCAGCCGGCGACGGGTAGAAACGGGCAAGGCCCGTGGCGACAATGTTGCCATGGCAAAGGTCAAGGCACTGGTTCGGCGCAACCGCGAGTATTGGATGGACGTCGTAGCGGAGTTCGAGAAGGGCTCGCTCAAACAGCAGGAATTCTGCGAGCAACGGGGCCTTGAGGTAGGGACGTTTCGTTACTGGCTCTATCAGCTTCGAGGGGAAACCAAACGGCCAAGCTCAGCACAGAGCCGTTTCGTCACGGTGCGACCGACGATGGCAGCTCCGAGTGGGGCCTGTCAGCTGCGAGTGGGCTCGGTCACGCTCAGTCTGATGGACTTGCCGTCGGCGAAGTTCATCGCCGAGCTGGCTCGACTCATGGACCGATAAGTCGATGCTGGGGCTTTCGACAGCGACGCGGATCCTGTTGTTCACAGGGGCAACAGACATGCGCAAGGGGTTTGATGGCCTAATCGCGCTGGTGATGGCCAGCGGCGAAAATGTCTACAGTGGAAATCTTTACGTCTTCATCTCGGGTCGGCGAAATCGAGCGAAGATTTTAGCCTTTCAGACGGGCGGGCTGGTGCTCTGGTACAAGCGGCTCGCTCGGGGGCATTTCAAGATTCATCTTCCCGAGGGAAACGATCGAGCCGAGATCGACAGCATCCAACTGACGATGCTGCTTGATGGGATCGACTTCGCCAGGGTACGGCGACCGCCGCATTGGACACCTGAACCGTAAAAAAGTCAGATTAGGGATCGACAAACGAGATCGATCATGATCTACGTTAGTCGATGACGTCCCAGGACATCGACGAGCTCGAAGCGACGCTGGACCCGACAGCGCGACTCGTCATCTCAGTACTGAGGGACGACAACGCGCAGCTGCGCAAACAGCTGGATGCGAGCACCGAGCAGAGTCGAATCCTGGCCGAACAGGTTGCGAGACTTACGGAGCAACTGCAGGACTTGAAGCAACGGCTCTTCGGTAATCGGTCGGAGAAGTTGCAGACGGTTGGCGAACAGCTTCGTCGTCGGATTGATCCCAATGAGCTGACGGTAGACGGCACGCCGATGCCGACTGAGCCCAAGGCACGAGCGAAAGAAAAGCGACGCAAAGCTCGAAAGGCAGGAGAAGCCGAGCGTGCACGCAAGCGTGGTCTTCGCAAGAACATCCCCGTCGTCGTGGAACAAAAGACAGTGGCCCCCAGTCAGCTACCCGAGGGCTACACGCTCGACGACTTTCACAAGCTCGGCGATGGCAAGACCGTGCAACGAGTGGAACACGTCCGCGAACATCTGATCATTGAGCGCTTCGTTTTGGAAACGTTGATCTCAAACGACGGCAGTCAGATCATCACCGCCGAAGCGCCGCCTGGCGTCGTTGACGGTGGTCATTACGGTCCCGGTCTTCACGCACACGTAGCGGTCAGTCGCTGTGATGACATCATGCCGTTGTACGGAAGCGAGAAGGCGCTAGAGCGCGCTGGGTTCCCGATCGCACGCAGTACCCTGTGCTCGATATTTCATCGCACAGCCGAGCAACTGCGTACCATCTACGAAGAGCTCCGAGGTGTCGTGCGCAGAGGACGCTACGTGCATGCAGATGAGACTGGGCAACGAGTGCTCGACAAGGAGCACTGCTTGAAAGGTTGGATGTGGGTCATCCTTTCGCAGCAGGCCGTCGTCTATCATTACAGCGACAGTCGCGATAGCAACACTGCCAGAGAGCTTTTGGGCGGTACCACTGGCAATCTCACCATTGATGGCTATGGCGCTTACAACTGTCTTAGCGACAAGGATGCCCGCCGCAATCGCAGCGGCTGTTGGGGTCACGCACGGCGCAAGTTTCTCGAAGCAATCCCGCAAGGGACGAAAGAACACGAGAACCGCGAAGTGCTCGAGCTCATCGGAGACCTCTACCAAGTCGAGCACGATGCAACCGAGCGCGGCATCGAAGGCACCTCAGAGCATCTCGAACTGCGCCAAAGCAGAAGCAAGCTCACCGTCAAGAAAATATGGCGCTGGGTGGATGCTCGCGTCGGCAAGTACTCACCCGATTGCAAAATGGGAAAGGCACTTAAGTATGCGACCAAGCAACGCGACAAGTTGGAGAAATTCCTCAGTGATCCGAAGCTGAAGCTCGACAACAACCGAGCGGAGCGCGCGCTGAGGATCGTTGCTCAAGGAAGAAAGCGATCACTCTTTGCTGGAAGTGCCGAGCATGCGCAGAACCTGGCGGTTCTGCATTCCATCGTCGCGACATGCAGGATGCATGGGATCAATCCCTACGAGTACATCAAAGACATGTTGATCCGGATCCAGACACATCCGGCATCTCGAATCGAAGAGTTGATGCCTTGGCGACGGCGACCGCCAAACGAGTAGTCGCCACTTGATATGTTGAACTCACTGGAACCACACCACCGATGTTGGCGTATGCTCAAAGTGCGCGCACCACCCAACAACCGAGGCCATCCACGAGACGGCAGCGGCAACCAACAGCCAGGTACCCATCGAGTTTGATCAGAATCTGGCGGGCAGCCCGCCCGCGCGACGAGATTCGCACCGGGCACCACTCGCCGCCAATCACAACCTCACATCCTCGGCTGAACGGTTACACATATGCGATTGGTCAGAACGGATTCTGATGCCGAATCAGGCTCAGACTCCGAAGCAGATTCCGAATCCGAATCAGACTCTGTTTCTGATTCCGGATCCGAATCCGAATCAGAACTCCAAGTGACGCCAACTCGGCGTGTTGCCCCTAGACGTGCGAGTGCCGCACCAACAAAAATAAAAATCGTATCTGCGGAGAGGGAGGGATTCGAACCCTCGGTACAGTTTCCCGTACACATGATTTCCAGTCATGCACCTTCGGCCTCTCTGGTGGTGCCTCCACCCGTCCGTCCTCGGTGGGCGTGTGACGGGATGTAACGGGGTTCTTCGGCGTGGCCACCTGCGGGCGGCCGACCTCCTCCAACGCCATGCTCGGTCGCCTCCAGCGCCCTGCGCGTGGCGGGAAGGAGGTGGTTGCGGCGGGCAAATTCGAGCGCGCTTCCAGTAAGCCCAGTTGGCGTTTCCGCATTGTGTGGTACCTTTTTCGGCGTCATGGTGAGTTCGCGCGGTTACCTGGAGTCTTTGGTAAGGGACACCCACAAGACCGAAGCCGAAGTCGTCGCTTTGGCATTTGAGACCGGGCTCCGTCAGCTGTGGCGCGAGCAAGTACTGGGCAGGTATTTGCGCGGAGAGATTCCGCGCAATGACGCAATCGAGTCGGTTGGCATCGATTGGGTCGAAATGGCCGATCGGCAAACTGCGGCGGTAAACGAAGATCTCGCTTGGGCGCTCGAAAAGTGAGTGCTGCGGTTGTTGACGCGGGTCCCCTAATTCACCTTCACGAGGTGGGCGCTTTGCGCCATTTGGCTATCTTCTCCGCGCTGCGAGTTCCTTCAGAGATTTGGCGCGAAACGGTTGGTCAACAGAGGGTTCCAGAAGGGCCGTTGCTCGAACTTGGAGTACGTTGTGAACCCTACCTCGACGAGCTGGCTCATTTCGTCGAAGCGAACAAACTTGGCGCCTTGCACCCGGGCGAGCAGGAATGCCTGCACGCATGCCGTCGCGAAAACATATCGATCTTGCTAACAGACGACCTAGCGGCTCGCGATGCAGCCAAACGATTGGCCATTACACCCGTGGGATCCCTTGGTATCATCGTTCGCGCGTACCGTGTTGGCCGTCTCGAGTTGAGCGAGGCCGAGGATGCGATTCGGCTGCTTCAGACGACCAGCAGTTTGTTCGTCACAGCCACAATTATTGAGATCGCGCTTGAACAAATTCACCGCGCACGATAGTTGGTGAGGTCTGCTTGTTCGCAACTTGGTGAGACCGTCCACCACAGCCCAGCAAATCAGCCGGCCTCCGCGAGGGCGGCGCAACCTCCGCGCCAGCCGCCGGCAATTGACGTGAGCGACGGCTCGCGCCTGTCACGGAGCTTGCTCCATGTGCCGCGAAGCCCGGCTGATTTGCTGGGCGCCGAAAGCACGCCATGCACAATCAATCCCGTCAACAACTCAATCGCCAAATCCTCCTTACCCAGCGCGCCCATGAAATGCGCCACCAACTTACACCGTCGGAAGCCGCGCTTTGGTCCAAAATATCGCGTAATCAACTCGGCGTTGCGTTTCGCCGCCAGGCGCCCGTCGGCAATCGGTACATCGTGGACTTTCTGGCGCCTAGAACACCGAACAGGTAAATTCAGGCGGCTTTTTCCTGTCTGTCGAGTGCGTGGAGATTCTCGATCGCACAGGTGCGCCTAAGGTCGAACACATTCTTGCGGACGCCGACGTATCGGGCTCGTGGACCCTGACGCCGGGTAACATGTGCGAGGGAGTGCTCGATAGCGACCCTTTCTCGCAGGTTCCGCCGCCCTTCAGGGGTAGATTTCAGACTTCTCAGTTGAATTAGCAAACGCTCGTCGGGGTGGATTGTGATGGAACGTCCGTGCCCGCGCTGGGCACGAGTGCAACGCTCGCGTGAGGGACAGCTATCACAATCGCTTGCTTCAAATCTTGCCACATTGAGGCGAATGTCCGCGGTGCGGTCCTCGGGACATCGCACCACTGCGTGGTCGAGGTCAATGATGAATGCCGTCTTAGGAAATCGGTCGCCGTTTCTTGGCGTCCAAGGCTTTGCTAGAATCCGCTGCCCCGTCTCGAATCTGTCGTGGGTCCAATGACTGGCGAGATAGCCGCGGTCGATGTGTAGCTCAGCAATCTTACCGTGCGCTTCTATCTCGGGACGAAGGATGTCGGCGGCGTAGTGTTCTGGCTCGTTGGCAGGTCGAACCGTGGCTGCGAGAATCAGGCCTGAGTCAAGCTCGCGGGCGATGTGACGCTTGTAGCCATTGAACAGCTTGCTTTTTGCCTTTCGACCGTGGCGCATATCGGGATCGACAACGGAGATGAGTCGGTCCTTGGCAACTCCACGTTTGATGCGCGACCCTGTACCATCAGGGTCAGGCTCTGAAATCCTGCTCGATAATGCGTTCGACCAATGCAAGTGCCTCCTTGAGTGGCGGCTGATTGATCTGGTCGGGCAGCTTGGCCACGAGCCACAATCGGAGTCGCTTTACTTCGTCCAGCAGGCGCCCAAGCGCATCGCGTTGTTGCCTTTCATCGTCCCAATCGATATCGAGAGCTGCTTTCAGGCTGGACTGTCCAAGCAGTTTCATCTGGGCCTCGGCAAGCACCTGAGCGGTACTACATCCGAGAACCTGAGCCGTGCATTGGACAACTGTTTCGAGTGCGTGTCCCAACAGATTGAAGGTATCTTCAACTCGTCCAGCACCCCAAAGGGGCGCTGAATCGAGTGCAACGCGTAGTGCCTGGTGACCGAACTCGTTGGTTACACGAGCCAGCTCCACGGTCCGTTCCACCAAACGCCTATCCATGTCGTGCTCGATCAACCTGCGTCGGAAATCAACCAATGCCCCCTGCGAAAATGCAGGGTCGTCCATTCCCATGCAGTCGAGAACCATCTGCCAGCGGCGGTCAAATACGGCTTCCTCGACGGCTGCGGCATCAGACTTTCGCTCATATGCCTGCAGCAAGGTGACCATCGCGAGCAATGCAGGCGGTTTCGGTGGCGTTCCGCGCGGCATGTCCGAATACATCGCAGCGAGCTCATCCTGAAACGCGTCATCGAACAACTCGTGGCGATGCCTGCGCAAAAAGGCAAATAAGCGCCCCGTACGAGTCAGGCGTTTCATGACCAGCCCTTCGACTCGAGTCAGCTCCCTTGGAAACTCCCAACGTATACCTTCACTGGACTTCGACATGCCTATCAAAGATCACATCGAAGTCCTGTTGTCGATCCTGTTGGAGCCCCCCTTGCGCAACCGATCGAAATCACTTTGTTTCTAGCAGCAGGGGACACTCGATCGGTTAGTCGATCGGTGCCCTAGCATCAAACTTGTCGTTGAAGTTGATGGCGGTTATCACGCTCGGCGCGGTGCTGCTGATGCTCGCCGGGAGCGCCACCTGAAGCAGCTTGGGTATCGGGTGTTGCGGCTTGACGCTGACTTGGTGCTTACGCGGCTGGCGGTGGCCGTGGCGAGTGTTCGTGTGCTGATTGGTTAGCACGTGCAAGACCAACGGTGAGTTCGGGGAATTCTTGATTACGTCCAGAATGGGCCCACGAAAGCGTCCGAACTTGGTGGCGCGACTCACATCGAAGATATTTGCGGTAATGAGTTCTGTCTTCATGGCACCCTCCCCTGTGCCGATTCTTTCGCTAAGTGTGCGGATTTGCTCGAACCACGGGGGTTCTCTGCGTTCGAGCAACCCTACCGTGGGGTAACCCAATACTAAGTCCGGGCTCGAACACACTTCGCCCTGTGCCGCACGGTGCCGGCCTTGCTAGACCGCTGAACTAGAAGAGGGTAACACGTGTCGAATGGCGGACAAGAAGAACGAGGTGAACGATAAAGGCGCAGGGGCGGCCAGTCTGTCTCCGCTCGAGGCATCGGGTGAAGGCGGGGTCTCCATTGGCGCGACAGAGTCGAATTTGCCACTAGTTCCTGTTCCAAGCGATGCCAACGGACCCGTGGGGCCGACCATGCCAAGCGACTCGAGCCCGCCAGCAGCAAAAATCATCAACATGACGGCTGCAGCTGTCGTCAATACTGCAGCAACCGCAAACCGGCAGATTCATCGCGCAACGAGCGCTGAAGCAAATGTTTCGAGTAAGCCCAACCGAGACGAACCTGGAGCGAACTCCAAAAAGAGTGTGGCGTCGCCTGCTGATGGGAACGAGCCTGACGTTCGTGCATCGCAACAGTCAACGCAATCGAACGACACCAACGCGAAGCCGAAGGCGAAAAGCCACGTGCTTTCGGCAGAATCGGGATCCGCGACTGGTGCTGGCTCATCGGCGGGACTGAGGCAGGATCGGAAACTTGGTGCCGAAGCTGGGCAGGCAACGGGCATCGGTACCGCTGGCGGCGTTGCCGGCGGCTGGGCTATCGGTATTGAAGAAAGGGACGCAACCCCACAAGAAACGAGAGCCGAAGTACCTGGGAGTGTGGACTCGGACGTTCGCTCATCAGGCGAACCGTCCACGACGTCAGGTGCCACCGGCAATGCCGTTGGTTCATCCTCCATCAAGGGAATTTCTCCATCACCAATTGTTGGCGCTCGCACGGAGACTCCCAACGACCTTCCAACCCCAATCGACAAACTTGGTTTTGGTCCTTACGTGGAAGGGCTCGCTGAATTTCTGTTAAACAAACACACCGAACCGCCTCTTACGATGTCAATCGAAGGGCGATGGGGAAGCGGTAAGTCGTCGTTCATGTCGCAATTATGTAAGGAACTTAGAAGACGAAGCCAGACTCCCTCTGTTGATCGGATCGGCAATCCGCATTTTGTGGGATTTAGTCCTTGGCGGCATGAAACAGACGAGTCGCTGTGGGCTTCATTCGCGCTGGCGTTCATTAGGCAGTGCGAGCCTCAGAACGTACTGACCCGGGTTGGCTACGGGCTCTGGCTGTCCTGGCGACTTTATGACCACAGAAAGCGCTGGGGGCACATCGCGGTCACTGTCGCAGCCCTAATGTTGATTATTGTCACCGTATTCCTTGTTGGCAAGAACCTCTTCTTTCCACATTTGGATGATGATACTATTCTAACTACCCTTAATCTTTGGATCGCCTATGTAAGACGCTGGTGGCCTTTGGCGACTAGCGCTGTAACCGTTCAGCCGGCGACGGGTAGAAACGGGCAAGGCCCGTGGCGACAATGTTGCCATGGCAAAGGTCAAGGCACTGGTTCGGCGCAACCGCGAGTATTGGATGGACGTCGTAGCGGAGTTCGAGAAGGGCTCGCTCAAACAGCAGGAATTCTGCGAGCAACGGGGCCTTGAGGTAGGGACGTTTCGTTACTGGCTCTATCAGCTTCGAGGGGAAACCAAACGGCCAAGCTCAGCACAGAGCCGTTTCGTCACGGTGCGACCGACGATGGCAGCTCCGAGTGGGGCCTGTCAGCTGCGAGTGGGCTCGGTCACGCTCAGTCTGATGGACTTGCCGTCGGCGAAGTTCATCGCCGAGCTGGCTCGACTCATGGACCGATAAGTCGATGCTGGGGCTTTCGACAGCGACGCGGATCCTGTTGTTCACAGGGGCAACAGACATGCGCAAGGGGTTTGATGGCCTAATCGCGCTGGTGATGGCCAGCGGCGAAAATGTCTACAGTGGAAATCTTTACGTCTTCATCTCGGGTCGGCGAAATCGAGCGAAGATTTTAGCCTTTCAGACGGGCGGGCTGGTGCTCTGGTACAAGCGGCTCGCTCGGGGGCATTTCAAGATTCATCTTCCCGAGGGAAACGATCGAGCCGAGATCGACAGCATCCAACTGACGATGCTGCTTGATGGGATCGACTTCGCCAGGGTACGGCGACCGCCGCATTGGACACCTGAACCGTAAAAAAGTCAGATTAGGGATCGACAAACGAGATCGATCATGATCTACGTTAGTCGATGACGTCCCAGGACATCGACGAGCTCGAAGCGACGCTGGACCCGACAGCGCGACTCGTCATCTCAGTACTGAGGGACGACAACGCGCAGCTGCGCAAACAGCTGGATGCGAGCACCGAGCAGAGTCGAATCCTGGCCGAACAGGTTGCGAGACTTACGGAGCAACTGCAGGACTTGAAGCAACGGCTCTTCGGTAATCGGTCGGAGAAGTTGCAGACGGTTGGCGAACAGCTTCGTCGTCGGATTGATCCCAATGAGCTGACGGTAGACGGCACGCCGATGCCGACTGAGCCCAAGGCACGAGCGAAAGAAAAGCGACGCAAAGCTCGAAAGGCAGGAGAAGCCGAGCGTGCACGCAAGCGTGGTCTTCGCAAGAACATCCCCGTCGTCGTGGAACAAAAGACAGTGGCCCCCAGTCAGCTACCCGAGGGCTACACGCTCGACGACTTTCACAAGCTCGGCGATGGCAAGACCGTGCAACGAGTGGAACACGTCCGCGAACATCTGATCATTGAGCGCTTCGTTTTGGAAACGTTGATCTCAAACGACGGCAGTCAGATCATCACCGCCGAAGCGCCGCCTGGCGTCGTTGACGGTGGTCATTACGGTCCCGGTCTTCACGCACACGTAGCGGTCAGTCGCTGTGATGACATCATGCCGTTGTACGGAAGCGAGAAGGCGCTAGAGCGCGCTGGGTTCCCGATCGCACGCAGTACCCTGTGCTCGATATTTCATCGCACAGCCGAGCAACTGCGTACCATCTACGAAGAGCTCCGAGGTGTCGTGCGCAGAGGACGCTACGTGCATGCAGATGAGACTGGGCAACGAGTGCTCGACAAGGAGCACTGCTTGAAAGGTTGGATGTGGGTCATCCTTTCGCAGCAGGCCGTCGTCTATCATTACAGCGACAGTCGCGATAGCAACACTGCCAGAGAGCTTTTGGGCGGTACCACTGGCAATCTCACCATTGATGGCTATGGCGCTTACAACTGTCTTAGCGACAAGGATGCCCGCCGCAATCGCAGCGGCTGTTGGGGTCACGCACGGCGCAAGTTTCTCGAAGCAATCCCGCAAGGGACGAAAGAACACGAGAACCGCGAAGTGCTCGAGCTCATCGGAGACCTCTACCAAGTCGAGCACGATGCAACCGAGCGCGGCATCGAAGGCACCTCAGAGCATCTCGAACTGCGCCAAAGCAGAAGCAAGCTCACCGTCAAGAAAATCTGGCGCTGGGTGGATGCTCGCGTCGGCAAGTACTCACCCGATTGCAAAATGGGAAAGGCACTTAAGTATGCGACCAAGCAACGCGACAAGTTGGAGAAATTCCTCAGTGATCCGAAGCTGAAGCTCGACAACAACCGAGCGGAGCGCGCGCTGAGGATCGTTGCTCAAGGAAGAAAGCGATCACTCTTTGCTGGAAGTGCCGAGCATGCGCAGAACCTGGCGGTTCTGCATTCCATCGTCGCGACATGCAGGATGCATGGGATCAATCCCTACGAGTACATCAAAGACATGTTGATCCGGATCCAGACACATCCGGCATCTCGAATCGAAGAGTTGATGCCTTGGCGACGGCGACCGCCAAACGAGTAGTCGCCACTTGATATGTTGAACTCACTGGAACCACACCACCGATGTTGGCGTATGCTCAAAGTGCGCGCACCACCCAACAACCGAGGCCATCCACGAGACGGCAGCGGCAACCAACAGCCAGGTACCCATCGAGTTTGATCAGAATCTGGCGGGCAGCCCGCCCGCGCGACGAGATTCGCACCGGGCACCACTCGCCGCCAATCACAACCTCACATCCTCGGCTGAACGGTTACCTAGCGCTGGTCTTGTCAGCATTGCAGTTGCGGCAGTCAGCTACGGTCTCTCCGCGCGCCCAGTCATCATTCGGCATGTTGCCAATACGATTCAGAAGAACATCCGACGGCCTGATTACAGAACAAAAGTGTCCTTCGTTGAGGATTTTCACGAAGATTTTTCGGAATTCCTACGCGTGTATGCGCGTAAGTTCGGTCGCATATTCGTGATGATTGAGGACTTGGACCGTTGCGATCCGATAAAGGCGGCCGAACTCTTAAAGGCAATCAACCTATTGATCCCAGATGCGTCTTCTGCTGATCAGGTCGATAATTCTCGGCTCGACTCGAAGGAAGTGGACAAGCTTGTATTTATCATAGCAATTGATCGAGCCAAAGTTGCAGCCGGTCTCGCAGCAATGAACAGGAAGCTTGCAAGGTACATTTCGGATCCGCCGAATCTGCCCGCGTCACAGATTCCGTCGAACGAGCGAGATATTGGCCTATTGGTACGAATATCTTGAGAAATTCGTCCAATTGCCTTTTCGTTTGCCGCACGTGGACGACGGCGGAGTCGAGAACTACGTCAGGTCTTTGGTTAATGCGTCGAGTGATACTACAGACTCGTCCGTCAGAGCCCTTGTTCACGAGAGCGAGCAAACGAAAGACATTACTGATGCAGACGGACCATTAGTTGAGAGAATAGTGAATAATATGGCACGCTATTTGGGTAACAATCCAAGGCGTATCAAGCAGTTCTTGGGGTTATTCCGGCTCCGCTATCATGTGCTGTACAAGGCAAGCCAATTCGACGGGAATTTTGACCTGGAATATGAATTACCTCAATTGGGAAGATGCGTCGCGCTGGAACTTTGTTGGCCAAGATTCATTGACAGGCTTAGCGAAGACCCGCGCTTGATTGTTGACCTCTTGGCAGACGCTCGAACCCAGCAGAAGACGGGCGTTCGCGAGGCGCGGCTAGCACAATGGCGAGCTAATCCTCGCCTCTTGGAACTCCTCAGGTCATTTGGAAACTCTCCAGGTATTGCGAGCGCATACATAGATTGGACAATCGGTGTTACCAAGCAACGGCCCAATGCCGCGGACAGGAGTAGTCAAGCGGAGAAGCCCGCAATTCCCCGGCAGACGTGACGCTATTCTCCGTTGCAGGAGGACGGTACTACGCGGTGCTGGCACTTTCGCTGGATGCGTCTAGGCAATGCAAAGGCTATGGTCCTGCCAACTTGCGCCGCAGAGACACGCGGCAGTGGACATAACGCCCAATCTGCGAAGTACTCCTGCACCTATATCTAAGGCGGAATAGCCTTGGCTTGACGCTGAACTGGTGCTTGCGCGGTTGGCGGAGGCGGTGGAGAGAGTTCGGGCTGAAATCGCCAACGCAAATCGTTCCAGCTACGTCGGGTCATTTTCGTGAACTCGCCTTAGCCGATTCTGGGGCCAAAGCAACGCCTAGGACAGAGAGCAGTAATACTTTCTCGGGTAGGCCACTTCACATTCCAAGCCCGCCTGAGCTCCCTAGCGAAGGGTTTCGCAGTGAGTTCGGCCGACTTACGATAGTAAAATCCGAACAGCATGCACGCCGCCCTTGCATCCGATAGAGCCTGGTGCGCACCACGCTCACGAATGCCGGCGGCTTTGCAACAATCGCAAAGTCGATGCCGGCTGAGGCCCGGCAAGTACGTATCTGCAAGGCACATTGTGCACAAGACTACTTTCGCTGGAAACATAAACCTGGCTCGCGCGAACTCCGATTGCAGGAAGCCGAGATCGAATGAGATGTTGTGCCCGACAATAACAGCGCCCGAGAAGTGACGTCCGAGCTCGCCCCCAATGTGCCGAAACTTTGGCGCCTTAGCCACATCGGATTGGGATATGCCGTGAATGTCGGTGGCGGTAACACGACGTTCAGGATTGATCAGAGTTGACATCTCCCCGAGAATCTTCATCTCGCCGTCCGTTCGCACAACGGCAACCTCGACGATTCGATCGAACCGTGGTGAGAACCCGGTGGTCTCCACATCGACAAACGCAAACCCCGCTGGAAATGGGTCCATAGGAATCATTCAATAGCGGCAGTATGCTGGCGTCAAGTTCGCTCGCCCGGAGACGTGACAGGGAATGTCAGGGCCACTGTTGACAGCCGAGCAGGAGCGGGTAGGATGCGGATGTGAACGGGGCCACGATAGAAGCGTTTCAGTCATTCGTCGCCAATGCGCGAGCATTAGTTTGTGAATGCACTGGGCCGGGGAAGGAACCGCCGGGGGATCATGGGATTGTCTCAGACCAGGAACCGACTGGAGTCAGACAGTTCCGGAACTTTGTTACTGATGCCAAACCATTGGCAACGGATTTTGCCCGCAGATACTTGGAATGGTTTGAGCCACACGCCAGGCGAATTCGAAAACTACCCCCGATGCCTGACCTGATCGATATTGCTGGCTACACGCGTGTTGAGAACAGCTACACGCGGCTTGTGGCCTGGGCACTAGGGAAGGAACATCCATCGAGCATACGAGGCGGCACACTGCAGCAAGCTCTTGCCATGAGTGTGCAACGTTGCTGGCTTGGAATCCTGAACCTTGAATCGGCAACGGACCCGCAGCTCCAAGTTGAGGACCAGGTGATATTAGACAGTGGCGGGATACTGGACCTCCTGCTTGCTGGAGAAAGCTCGTTCGTGGCGGTTGAAGTCAAGACGAAATCTCGCGAACACGACGCCGCTGAATCGCAAGAAAAGCAGACGGTTCATTACCCCAAGGAGATCCACAAGGGACGCTACAAAAATCGGGATGTCCAGGGCCACATGGTCTTCTTAACTGAGGATGGCGATACGCCGGAGAACAAAGACGCGATCGCAGCGACTTTCACGGCGCTTGCGCTTGCTATTTTGGACGCAATCGAGGAAACCGGGGCTAGTGAGGCAGACGCGTGGCCGTACTACGTATTGGCGTCTCACTGGATTGACAAGGCAACGCCAGGTTTGCAACTCCGCGAGTTTGTAACGAAGTACTCTGCCGATACGAGCGATGATCGTCAACTAATCGATACCTTACCTCAGGTCAATCAGTTGGCAACGCTGGTGCCGATGAGCTTATGAAGGGATTGATGCGATGGACGATTTCAGTTTTTCGGAACTCGGGCGCCTATATGCCGAGAATTTCGCGGTGGTACGGGCTGCGGAAAATGCGTACCGCGAGGATGTTGGTAAGTGCTTAGGTAAACTGATGGCACGAATCGGGAGTCTCGTCGAACCAAGAGCCTTCAACTCAAAGAAACCCACCAAATACTGGTACTGGTGGTTGGGAGAGGATTCGAAAGTTGCGTATCTCTGGTTTGGAGACGACCCCGACTTTCTAAGCCCTACGCGCATTATTTTGTATGCAGGGACCGGAATGAAGGACGACTCACGATTTGAAGCGATCAGACGATTGATTGACAATAGGTCGCTTGGGCTCAAGGACGTCGAAGGACCAACTCGCGATCAAATCTTTGAAATTGAGGTTGGATTTGCGGGCAGTAATTTTATCGAGTCAGCCGCCCAAAAGATCGCTGCGGTACTGCGGGCGATGCACGATGCCGTAACGGAAGTTGCAGCCAAAGAAGCAACGGGTTCTTGAGTTTCGGTCATTGGGAGGAATGCTACAAGCGAAAGAGCGCCGTCTGTCCAGCTAACAAAAGCGTCTTCCTGCATGGTTTGCGCACCTGGGAGGGAGCCCACTCCACGCGTTGGGCATGCCTCACCTCCTCACCAACCCATAAACCCTTCCACCAATGCGATTCATGGATTCAAGCACCTCAGCGGCGGCTGCTTGCGAGAAGTACCCCCAAGCAACAGCAAGCCGAATACCAGCCTGTGCCTCGTAGAGTGACCCAAGTGCCGACTCAAACCGCAAGCGAGAGTTGCCACCGGCGTTGCCCTGCGCCTCCGCCGCGTTGTAAGCGCTATACGAAACCCATGTTGCAGGGGCAAAGCGACGCTGCTAGCCGGAGCCGCGTATTGACGGCGGTCACTGTGGGATCGTGAATCCGCCGACGGGTGCCTCGAGCTCTTGGGGGTTGAGCTTGGCGCGCGTCGCCGCCCAGTACTTGGGTGCAAGTTCGAGGTATCGCTCCGCGGGCCAGTACGGCAATAGCCGCAACACTTCTTCGAGGTACTGCTCGGGGGCAACGCCGTGCAGCCGGCACGACGCGATGATGCTGAACAGCGCCGCGGCACTCTCGGCGTGGTCGTCACTGCCGTAGAACAGCCACGCTTTTCTGCCGACAACAATTTTCCGCAAGCTTCGTTCTGACCGCGTGTTGTCTAGGGGCAATCGACCGTCGAGCAGTACGCGGCGTAATTCCGTCTCCTGGTTGGTGGCATATCCCAGCGCTTTGGTCGCAAGGTTTCTCCCCGGCGTCTGATCCTTGGCTTGGCGCACCCATGCGAAAAATTGGTCGATGAGCGGACGTAGGTGCACATTGCGCAACTGCTTTCGTTTCGAGGGAGCGACCTTGCCGAAGCTGTCTTCTACCGCATACATCGCACGAATGAGCGTCAATCCCCGAATCCCCACTGCGTAGCGACACACCGCCGCCTCGAAAAAGTACCTCCTGCAGTGGGTCCAGCACCCGACCAGCTTCAACCCGTCATCACTGGTCTCGTCCGTATCCTTCGGCGGCCCGCGTTCGAGAATGTCGTACACGTTGCTCGCATCGCACTGAAGCAGTCCCTTGAATCCCGCAAAGAGCTTCTCGACCGCATGCTGGTTGTGCTTTTCCGTGTAGTGAAACAGCACGTGGTCACAGTCCGCGACCACCGTGAAAAAGTGCCCCCTCTTGCAGCTCTGATGCAGCCCCTTGGGACCCGGCACTGGCTGAATCAAAGACGATGTCGCATCGGTCGAAAGGATGGCGGCGTGCTCGCGAGCGTCTTGCCACATCGCGTGTACCACCGTTGCCCCAAGCGTGTTGCCGCCGTGCTCGACATATCGTCCCATCGTGCCGCGGTCCAGGTCCAAGCCCCCGTCGCTCAGGTGCTGCTCCAACCGGTAGTGCGGCACTCCCAGTCCAAACTTCTGCACGATGATGTGTGCCACACTCGACTCGTGCAACAGCCCTCGCGGGAAGATGCTCTTGGGTACCTCGGCTCCGAGCACCGTGCTTTCGCCATCCTTGGTCGGCAGCTCGTACTTGACCACCTGCCGTACCAACACCGCAAAACCACCTCGCCGATAAATCAGCTGGTAGCTCACATCATGCCCGATTCGCTTGGCTCGATCCTCGAGCGTTGCGTCAATGATTTCCACCGATACCTTGGGCAGGCTGCTGACCGACAGGTCTCGACGCCCCTTGGGCTTGCTTGCCTTCTTCTCGCTGTCTGGACTTGAAGGCTTGTTCGCCGCGTCACTCTCAGCCGCCTCTCGGGCAGCCTGCACGGCTTGGTCTAGCTCCTTCTGAAGCTCTTTTTCCGAGTCCAGTAGGTCGCCCAGCGTCAATTGCAGCTCGCTGGTGCGCGACTTCTCCGTCTTGTTGCCGTACAGCCGCCGCTTGAGCAGCGTGTTCTCGTGAGTGAGGTTGACGATTGTGTCTTGCTGTGACGCAACCTGCACCTTCAACCCAGCTATCTCAGCTTGCATCGCAGCCATCAGTTCGCCGAAGTGCGTCTCGGCTACGACTGCCTTTGCCTCGGTGGTTGCGTCGCTTGACACACCCATCCCTATAAAGAAACCGATCAGCTTCTTCAAGAAAAAAGATCACCAGAATTTGTTTTTACATGCGCGCTCAGTGCAAGCGTCGTGGTCGAACGCACTTCTCGATCGGAACGCCTGCAAACACGACATCGAAGATAGCGTCGCTCACGATGATATGCTGCTCACCCTCTCGCGTCGGCTTCGGCAATTCGAACTTCCCTGCGTCGAGTTTCTTATGCACCAGCACCACGCCTGAGCCGTCATAGGTCAAAATCTTCATGCTGTTGCCCCGCTTGCCAACAAAGGCAAACAGTGCCCGTGTTCGCGGCTCGCTCTGCATTCGCTCTCGAACCAGCCCTCCGAGGCGCTCGAACCCCATCCGCATGTCTACCGGCTGCAACGCAATGTAAATTGGAATACCGTGCGGGATCATGACCGATGCTCCCCGCTGAGCGCTTGCACGACCCGGCGCAGATGCTCCGCGTCGAATTCCCTCGGTACCCGGATTGCCACTCGCCCCACCTCCACCACCAACCACGAGACCGGCGTTGCCCGCACGACCTGCGCAAAGCTCACGCGGGTCAACGGCGTTGCCTTGCCCGCGCCCCGCTTGTTCTGTCGTGCCCATTCGTAAGCCGCCGCTTCGTGGATACCCAGTCGCCTTGCCACGGCTCGAAGCGATTCCCCCGTCCTTTGCTGCTCCTCGAACAGACCCCTGCGTTGTGCCTCGCTGTATCGTTGATTCATGCCGCCGGCGTGCCACGCACCCGCCCACGCAATCTAGATGGGTTTCGTGAAGCGCTTACGCCGCGTTGAGCGCGATTGAACTAACGGCACGACGAACTTGCGAAGCAAGGTCACGGTCCTTACGCTGAATAGTCTCAACAAGAGGCCGTGCTAGTTCGGCGATGTTGATTGCGTGTTCTAAAATCGAGGAAGCTTTGTGGATTGTGCATGCCCACCAATGGCGCGGCATTCGTGACAACGGCAAGCCGTGCAACTCGGTTGAATTCGATGTCCGTTGGCGCGAATGGTGCGCCGCCGGGTATGCACAATCCACAAAGCGGCGATTGAACGTTTCGCGACAATGTACGCGATCGCTCGGAACCGGAACAGATTCTGATGCCGAATCGGACTCTGAATCAGATTCTGAGTCTGAATCAGACTCTGTTTCTGATTCCGAATCCGAATCAGAACTCCAAGTGACGCCAACTCGGCGTGTTGCCCCTAGACGTGCGAGTGCCGCACCAACAAAAATAAAAATAGTATCTGCGGAGAGGGTGGGATTCGAACCCACGGTACAGTTTCCCGTACACATGATTTCCAGTCATGCACCTTCGGCCTCTCGGTCACCTCTCCAGGTATTTGGCGCATTCAACCGAGATCGCGTGACCTCAATTGACTTCGACTCGGCGGAGAGAGAGGGATTCGAACCCTCGGTACCCGTTAGGGCACACCTGATTTCGAATCAGGTACCTTCGACCGCTCGGACATCTCTCCGCGGCCGAATCTGGCAGCGGGCCCGGGGGCTGTCAACGTCGTGGGCAGACATTCGTTTCGAATTCATTGGTCGGCCGTTCTTCGCGCGGAATTGCGATTCCTTCCGCTCGCTCGCTTACCGGCCAAGCCCCTGCGGTGACATAATCGCCCCTTGTTGCGGGGCCACTCGGTACCCATGTCCATGGGAGAGGAATTGGGAACATGAAATACAGAAGGCTCGGCCGTACTGGCCTTTTCGTATCTGAACTTTGTTTTGGCGCAATGACATTCGGGGGGCGCGGCTTTTGGTCCGTTGTCGGCAAGCTCGGCGAAAGCGAAGCGGACCGACTCGTGTTTCGCGCGCTCGACGAAGGCGTCAATTTCTTCGATACCGCCGATGTCTACTCCGAAGGCGAATCGGAGCGCTTGCTCGGCAAGGCGCTTGGCGGACAACGCAAACATATAGTGCTCGCGACCAAAGTGCGCGGTCGCTCAGGGCCTGGTCCTAATGATGTTGGTCTCTCACGTGGACACATCATGGCGTCCATCGACGCAAGCCTGCAGCGGCTCGGGACCGACTACATCGACCTTTACCAAATCCACGGCTTCGATCCGCTCACACCCTTCGAAGAAACACTGCGCGCTCTGGATGACATCGTCCGCGCCGGCAAAGTGCGTTACATCGGTTGCTCGAACCTCGCCGCTTGGCACATCATGAAAGCGCTGGGGCTATCCGACCAACACCATTGGGTGCGCTTTGACACACTGCAGGCGTACTACACAATTGCCAGCCGCGACCTTGAGCGCGAGATCGTCCCGCTCTTGCTCGATCAAGGGCTGGGCCTGATGGTGTGGAGTCCGCTTGCCGGCGGGCTGCTTTCCGGCAAGTTCAACCAAGATGGCACGGGGCCCGAAGGCACGCGCCGCGCCAACTTCGATTTTCCACCTGTCAACAAGGATCACGCCTTCAAAATCATCGACGTAATGCGTGACATCGCGGCTCGCAGGGGCCTATCCGTGCCGCGCGTTGCGCTCGCCTGGCTCCTGTCGAAATCGTACGTGACCACCGTTATCATCGGCGCCAAGACCCCCGAACAACTCGACGACAACCTAGCCGCATCGGATGTCACCTTCGACATAGCGGAGTTGCTCAGGCTCGAGGAAATTGGCGCTATCAAACCCGAATACCCGGCTTGGATGATCGACCGACAAAGCAGCGAGCGAGTACCGAAGAAGCCGTCTGGGCCGTGAGGTTCAGAAGCTACCACACGCGTCTGAGGGCGTATCGTCAAGGCCGGCGGACACATTGAGCACAATTTCACGCGCGCGCGCTTCGCGCCATTGGTCGCGTGCCGATCGCAGTTTCTGCCAGAGTACCTTTTGCTCGTCATTGTCACAGGGTTCGCGTGCACTGAGGCACGCGTTAAATTGTGAAACGGCAGCCATAGCATGTTGCCGAGCCGTGCCGCAGATTTTCGCTTGTTTACGCGCAAAGGCCGAAAGGCTCTTCGCAGTCGGAGTCCCCTTGATCTTGGTCTTTGCGGCGCGCTGCTCGAGGTTCGTCCATGGGTTTGCGTAGGCATCATGGACAGTCTTGAGTTCGGGACCGAAGGACAATTCGCTCAAGTCGCAAACCGCACCCGTTCGCACCTGGCCGTCCGCAGACACGTCCGAGAATGGCAGTTTCAGGGCGCGATTCACCAACGATACAAGGGCAGGTCCGCTGAGGTGGCCGGTGAGCTCTCCCGTCTTGGCGTCTGACAACTCGCGCATAATAGGGATCAACACGGTTTCATGCTGCGCCAGCACCTGTCTTACGCGATCGCTACGACGCAAGCTGAGCGGCAGGGCTGCGTAGGCCGTGTTGAGGGCCTTCAGGGCGGCTTCCCTGCTTGTGCCGAGCGAGTCCAGCACCTGATTGAGTTGCGCCAGCCCGCGCTTGTCTCGCTCCTTGTCTTCATTTCGCATCGCGAAACCAGGGAACGCCAAGGCAAATGCTTCGTCGGAACGATGCGGAGCGCGCACTAGACCCAAGTCACGATTGCCATCGCGAGACGCTGCGCGAAGCAACACTACCTCGCCGTTCTCACATTGCCGGCGTTGGTCCAGGTAGCCGCCGAGATCGGTCGTGGGCTCCCCGCAGACTTTGAGGACCTGACCCGAAAGGTCCGAAAGAATCGGCGCCGTCAATGTAGTATCCAATTCTAACGGCTGCGCGGTGACTGCAATGGGCTTGAAGTCCTTTTCGGCATCCAGCGTGATTCTCGCAATGCTCAGCGCTTCGCGCAACGGCACCTCGCCGTTCTTTCCTTCCGCGCAGCGCGCCAGATACTGCGCTGCCGCAAGAAGCGCGGCGTCACAGGTGAGCGATATGCTGCAGTTCTTCGTCTGATTCAGTGATTTCGCGAGATCTGGACAGCCTTGGACGTCAAGCTTGACTCGGTGCGGTTCAGTCAGTGAGTTTTCGATGACGCGCTCGAGTATTTGGACCGTCAACGGGCTGCGGATCTTTGCCGCGCAACGCGTTGCCCAACGTTGTACGTCGGGCTGACACGCGCCGTCCCCGCCGCAACCGTCGGTCATCCAGTGGTTGACCTTGTCAGTACATTGGTACGGGGGCTGCGCCGCACTTTGCCTCAAGGATTCGAACCCTCTCTTCACCTTCGAAACTTGGTCCGGCGAGTCGATGGAACCACAACTAGCGAGGTAGTCGCGTGCGATGTCGCGCGCTGGACGACAAGCTTGGCCATTGCAGTCTCTTTCGCCCTCTAGCAGCGAGCGGGCTTTGGCGCAGTCACTGGCACCTAACGAGTCAACTTCACCTACAGAGTAGATCCATGCCGCTGAGTAGTTGTGCCGGCGTTGACTGCCAGCTTGCCCCGGTGAGTGCGCATGCTTGACAGGCGCGTCGGACCCGCAACTGAGCATAGTCAGTGCTACAGCGATGGATACGGCCCCAGTCAATGTCCTAGATTTCACAGTCAATGAACTCCGCGAGCTTTATGACGGCGAGTGCCCTGCGGCGCAAGCGTTGACAGCTATCGTCAAACAATCGCGCTGCGAGGACCCATGTCATCAACGCCGCAGTGTGATCAACACGTCATCAGGGCTCATCGGGGCCCGAGCCTAGCGTCACTCGAGGTCCTTGAGGCTCGGCTCGACGAAGCGCGCGACCAGAGCCGCGAAGAACATGCCGCAGGCACCGACCAGGACTGTTTTCGGTTCACCGACGTGTTCGGCAAGGGTACCCATGAGCATGCCTCCGAGCGGCATGGATTCCGAGGAAGATGAGGCTGTACACGCCCATGACGCGACCTCGCAATTCGTCGAGTACCAGCGTTTGGACGAGTGCATTGGCCAGATTCAAGACAAGCAGCGCGGCGACCCCGGCCGCAAGTATGGCCACCAACGACCACTCGACCGTGCGCGTGAATGCGAATGCGGCGAGCAACACCGGGAACAGAAAGGAACCCGTGACGAGCACTTTGCCCTTGAACCGAAACCTACCCAGCGCTGCCAGGCCGACGGCACTCAGCATGGCACCGGCTCCGCGCGCCGACAAAAGTAGGCCGTTGGTCGTCGCATTGCCGTGCAGGATGCGTACGGCCCATGCTGGAATGAGCGTGACATACGAGATACCGAACAGTGTCGTGGCCCCAACCAGGCCCATCAACGTGCGGATACGACGTTCGCCAGCGACATAGGTGAGGCCCCGTTTGAGATCGCCCAACGACGATCGTTTTGCCAAAGTGTGCGCCGCGGGCTGCAGTTTCATTAGGGCAAGCGCAATGATCACGGCCACGAACGAAGCGCCGTTGAGCAGAAAGCACCACCCGGGTCCGAAGGCTGCATAGGTTGCTCCAGCAACGGCAGGACCCACGGCGGCAGCCGCATTGAACATACTCGAGTTGAGCGCAATCGCATTGGTCAGGTCGGGCTTGCTAACCATCTCGAGCACGAAGGACTGGCGCGCGGGCGCATCGAACGCGTTGGCGACTCCGAGCAGGAAAGCGAAGCTTACGACATGCCAGGCACGAACATGGCCGAGCAGTGTGAGGCTGGCCAGGCCCAACGCGAGCAGCATCATGGCGCTTTGCGTGACGATCAATAGCGAGCGACGCGGAACCCGATCGGCGACAACCCCGCCATAGAGCATCAACAGCCACGAAGGAATACCGGCTGCCAGCGCGACGATACCAAGGTAAGTGGCCGAGTGGGTCAGCTGAAACACCAGAAACCCTTGCGCCGTGTTTTGCATCCAGGTGCCCATGAGCGACACCAGTTGTCCGCAAAACCAAAGCCGATAATTCGGATAGGCCAGTGCAGAAAAGGCTCGATGTCGCGGGTGAGGGTCAGACACTGGATGGGTCATCGCATGGTCAGAAGGCCTCAATCGAGGCAGAGCCCGGCGGCTCTGTCAACTGACTGTTCCCGATGCGGGCATACCGGGCCGCAACGGCAGTCGCCGTTCCCGGCCGCGTGGGGCCGTCGCAACTTCGTTTGCCGCTCGGCGGACTGGCACGCGCGCGGACGCCCCAAGTTCACCGTCGCTCACCCAGCCGCCCAAGCCGACCCAGTGAGCCGGTGATGCGTCCTTGACGCATGCGTGTGAATGGTGCGCTCGAGTCACTTCGCTCCCGACGAATTGGATGGCTTCTGCGAAGCGGTCGATCGTATTCTGGCGCTCTGTGAAACCCTCATGACTCGAGACGACGCCCCTTGTCGTAAATGCCGAGCGGCGCGCCATGCGTTGCCGATGGTGGGTCTCGTAATCGTTGTTGCCTGCAACGCCCCCCGGCCTACAACTCGCCCTTTGCTGCCGGCTTACGTTAGTTCGCCCCCAGCGGCTTCTGCACTCCCTCAACCCAACTTGCCAGCGCACCTGGTACCCAAGCTAGGGGACGAAGTGGACCAGCACGTTGGAATCCCGAACGACCCACACATCGCAATCGCCGGCTCGACCATCGCGTTCGTCTGCCACTCACACGTCCCGCACCGACCGGACCAATAGAGGCGGAGTGCATTGCATACAACGGCCTCAACGAGGGGCTCAGCTTCACTGACGATAGCGCGCGTATCGCGACGGCATGGGACGGGGAACCCGGCGTAGTGCGCGTGTGGCAGGTGAAGACGGGAAGCACCGTCTTTACCTGGCGAACACGTCGCCCCATCCAGACTCTGGAATTCTTGGCGCAAGGCAAGTTGCTCATGGTGCGGTCGGGGGTCCGCTTCGGCGCCCACAACGCGATGCCTCCCGAAGACGATACCGTGACAATCGTGCGCTTAAGCGACGGACACACGCTATTGCGCATTCATCCATTCTATTCCATTTCCTACGCGATTGCCACCAAGGATGGTAAGCTTCTCTTGGTGATCCCACTCGTGCTCGGCACCCCCGAAGCGCACGCTGAAGTGCGGGACATCGCGACTGGGCGCGTGACGCACCGGGTCCGGATCGCTTTCGACAATCTGGATAGTCTGGACTTCAGCTTGCACGAGCACCGGATTGCAGTCGCGGCTCGGGAAGTGGAAGTACAAGTCCTAGATTCTCGATTCGGGAATGCTGGGTCCTGCGTTTCCTCGGCCGCCGGCGCCTGACCCGCCGTCGTATGGCTCCGTGGCTTGGACACCGAACGGGACGCGCCTTCTCACGGCGCCGACCGGCACCGAGCTGCGCGTGTGGAACGCAAAAACGATGACCATCGAGCGAACGATTCCGACCCCCCGAGGACCCATGGACATTCAGCACCTCTTGGGCGAAGAGTTCGTACACGGCTGGGCGCGAGAAGTCACGGCCTTCGGGGCCGACCGTCTCATGCGATTGAGCGACGGGGCGGGTGTGAATCTTCTGATAGGGGCACCCCCTACGCCGCAAAGTGAGCTCCGCCGTTGCGGCGGCGTCGTGGTGGCTGACAACAACGAGTACGACGGGGACGAAGCGATGATTAGCCACCTGAACTTCCGAGCGGACAAGGGCAAACCACTCAGTGCCGTCAGCTTGAACCAACTGCGCCGCTCCGGCTTGCTCGCGGACTTTGCCGCGGGAAAACCCATTGCGACGCGCTGAGCCGTTGCACAAGCATCAGGACGCTCTCGCGCCATCAGCAGTCGCCGTTCCCGACCGCGTGGGGCCGCCGCAACTTCGTGTGCCACTCGACGCACGGGCAAGCGCACGAGCCTCTCATGCACGTGCTCTATCGGTTGCACTGGCCTTGTGTCTTCGGATGTCGTCTAGTCGACCCGCTGCAGGGGATTGGCACCTCATTGGAGCGGGCAATTGGGGGCGCCAGATTCGAGCCGCGCAACCGCCTGCGACGTCTGCTTTTCGCCCGGGATCAAGAGCAGCGGGTAAACGACTTCGGTTGCCGATGACGCAACGGCGAAAGTGCTTGTCTTGATCTGGTCGAGGATACATGTGGTCGTTGTGGGTGCAACGTTGTCGGCTCGTAAAGCACCGGATGAGTTCGCTTTGCCCTCGCTGTCGATAGAAATCTTCACGTCAATACGGCCCTCGTGGTCGCCGCCGCTTGCTGGGTCGGCACGGTAGCAGTTGCGAAAGCCCTCGAGCTTGGACACAAGTGCCTGCTCGATTGCCGCGGCTGGCAGCGGACCGTTGACCCGCAATTGCGTGTGAACAACGCGCGGCGGCCGCGCAACAGATGCCGCTCGCGCGACATCGATCACTTTGATTTGTCCACCATCGACGTGGGCGATGCCCAGACTCTCCGCGTCGCCCGGGGCTCTGTCTATGTCGTCAGCCCACATGTTGCCGCGTGCGCTCACTTCATCCGTACCGAGCGAATAGTCGCGGCCCCAAGGCGCGGCCGGGGCCGCACTGTCTTCGGGCCGCAGCGCAAGCAAGCCGGGCTCGGCATAGACACGGGCTTCTGGCTTGAAGTCAAGTCGCCAGCGACTCATGTGCGGATCGGGGTTGTCGCGGGGGCCTTGGACGCCATAGCGAGCCACGCGCGGGTCGTGTTTGGTTCCCATGTCAATGTCCCCTCCGCAACTCGAATTGCCCGTGATGGCGTGAATCGTCGCGAAAACGCGGCTCGCGATATTGGCGGGAGGATCGTCGGCTTCCGGCTCCGCAATGGCGTTTTCGAAATCCTTGAAGATCCAGCACATGCTCTCGCACGAACGGCAATGGATCGGTGCGCGTGAGCGGCGGCTCGGCGTAGCAGGCTGCCAGCAGAGCCAATGACCACGCCACGGCACTTGCCCCAAAGTATGCAATAAAGCGATCAAGAAACCGTGGTGGACGCCAGGGTTCATCGCTGCGCTCACCCTGCTCCGCACAGGCGAGAATGCGAAAACGGCCGAAGTCAGCGGCAACGCGCTGCCCAGGTTCCAATGTACAACCCGTTGGACACCAACGCGGAAGCCTACGGGTGTAATCGACGAGTGTCATCGAGCGTGCGCCGATCAGCTCCGGCGGAAAGGGCCAAGCTCCCGGAGCCTGGCCAAGAACAAAGCATTGACCCGGAAACAGATTGAAGGCATGTAGGACATCGCGTTCCCACATGACTACAATTAAGACCGAATTCTCGATGACCATGGCGCGGCGAGTTCTCAGTCTTATGTGGACGGTGGGGCCCGTAATGTTCCTTGGCGCGGTTGCCAATTGTGCCCGAACCACTCCGGCGACTTCCCCTGAGCGCTCAGCAGAGCAGAATTCGGCTCGGCCGGCCGCGGGTACCGCCAGCTCCTCGGCGGTTAGCCCTGCGTCGGAAGTTCGACGTGACGTGGTGCCAAGCAACCGCGGTGGCGCAGTGGCGTCAGTGTTCGTTCACAATTCGTACTTGACCACACAGTATGTGTTCATTGACAACGAGCGTCGAGCAACGGTTCCGCCCGCATCACAGCAAAGTTTCGAAGTGCCACCCGGGGCGCACACAATCACCATGTCCGACTCCCTCAAGGGTGACCAAAATCCACGCTACATCGCCGAGGTCTTCGACGCAGGTTTCGAGTATCGCTACGACGTCGTCGCGCGCTGACGCTCTGGCTCCAGCATGGCCTCACTATTCCGAGAGCCCCGACAGCCGATTGCCGATTGCCGACTATCGATCTCACACATGATAGTTCGGCGCCTCTTCCGTGATCAGCACATCGTGCACGTGACTCTCTCTAAGGCCCTGCGAGGTGATACGAATGAAACGCGCCTTTTCTTGCAGCTCACGGATGCTGCGGCACCCCGTGTAGCCCATGCCCGCCTGCAGTCCGCCAATCAGCTGCGCCAGGATTGAGCCGAGCGAACCGCGGTGCGGTACGCGCCCTTCAATACCCTCGGGCACCAGCTTTTCGTCCACTTGCTGACCCTGCCCGTAGCGATCCTTGGAACCCTTCTTCATCGCGCCGAGCGACCCCATGCCGCGGTACGCCTTGTAACTGCGGCCTTGGTAGAGAATCAACTCGCCGGGCGCTTCGTCCGTGCCGGCGAACAGCGACCCAATCATCACGCTGCAGGCGCCGGCCGCAATCGCTTTGACGACTTCGCCCGAAAACTTGATGCCGCCGTCGGCGATGATCGGCACGCCGAACTGTTTGCCCACGGCGACGCAGTCGGAGATCGCGGTGATCTGCGGCACGCCGATGCCAGCGATGATGCGCGTCGTGCAGATGCTGCCCGGGCCCATGCCGACTTTGACGGCGTCGGCGCCGGCTTCGATGAGTGCCCGCGTGCCGTCGGCGGTCGCGACATTGCCGGCGATCACTTGGACGTCGGGATGGCGCGATTTCACCTCGCGCACCGTTTCAATCACGCCGATGGTGTGTCCATGTGCCGTATCGACACAAAGCACGTCGGTGCCCGCTTCGACGAGCGCATCCATGCGCGCGATCCGATCGGGACCAGGGCCAAGCGCGGCGCCAACGAGCAGCCGGCTGCGCTCGTCCTTGAGCGCATTCGGGTTGCGTTCCGCTTGCATTAAGTCCTTGATAGTGATGAGCCCGACCAGCTTGCCGTCTTCCACGACGAGCAACTTCTCGATGCGGTGCTTGTGCAAGAGTTCCCGCGCGTCGTCGTTCTTCACGCTAGGCGGCACGGTAACCAGGTCGCGCGTCATCAGCGCGCTCACCGGTTGATCGAGGTTCTTTTCGAAGCGAATGTCGCGCGCCGTCAGAATACCGACCGGGCGCGTGCCTTCGACGACGGGCACGCCCGAGATGTCATGTTGCCGCATGATGGTCACGGCTTCACGCAGCGACTGGTTCGGGCCGACGGTAACCGGGTCCGTGATGATGCCACTCTCAGCGCGCTTCACGCGATCGACTTCCTGAGCCTGTGCCGATACGCTCAGGTTCTTGTGGAGGATGCCGATGCCGCCGTTACGCGCCATGGCAATCGCGCAGCGCGCCTCAGTCACCGTGTCCATCGCCGCGCTGACAATCGGCATGTTTAGGTCAATCTTGCGGGTCAGTCGGCTCTTGATATCGACGTCGCTCGGCACGATGTCGCTGTACGCAGGCACCAGCAAGACGTCATCGAACGTCAGGCATTCGCGCAAGGTCTGTTCAAACATGGCCCACTTTACACCAGGTTTTTGGTGCGGCCAGTCGCGACGGATTTTGTCTTTCTTATGGCGTAACGGCACGAAAAGCCGGGTAACCCTGGCCAATGGGACGGCCATTGGGAACGTGGACTGAACGGGCTGCAAGCTCAGTCTTCGTACGCCGGGAACAGCAACGCCGCCGGGTGAACTTTCATTGCACGTGCAAGCCGTTTGGCGCGTGCGATGCCCAGCGCAGTCTTGCCAGTTTCGATGGCGGACACGGTTGCTTGGGTGAGCCCTGCCAACCGAGCAAGCTCAGCCTGGGTGAGCTCTGAGAATTCGCGAGTGATTCGCACGGCTTGCCCGGGGGTCAGCTCAACTAACGTCTGTGCCGGCGTCACGTTCTGTAGTCGTGTGCGGAGATCCGAACTACCACGACCACGATTCGTTCGCGCTGTATCGTGTAAATTACGCGCCACTGCCGATCGAGACGCGACGAACGCAAGCCGTCCCATCTTCCGTGAAGACTTTCGTCGTGCAAACCCGGAAGGTGCCGGAGGCTCTGCGGACCGCCGTGCGTGACGAGAGCCTTCCACTGCTCGTACCTTTCGAGAATTCGTTGTGGGCATCGGCGCAGTTCCTTCTTGACTTCGGTCGCTTCAAGGACCGTCCACATTACTTTTGAATAATAGTACTTATTTAGGATAAGTGTATGCGTGTCGTCGGAAGCTCTTGCCTACGGCGAAAGTGTCAGCGACTGATGGTCAAAATCCCGTGAGACGCGTCGCTTGGCCGGCGGGACAACACGCATTCCGGGCCGGTTGCCGCGCAATTGCTCAAGGCAACTTGCTGTTGGGTCATGACAGCGCGTACGACTCGCCTGTGGCTCATCAACACGGCCCTCCGTTGATCAGTCGCGAAACGGCGCGCGACGCCGAAGCACACGATCATCATCATGGCCACGAGGCGCGTGTGTTGGCGATCGCCTTCTTCGTGACCTTCGGCTTTCTCGGTGTCGAGGCGCTCGTCGGCTGGTGGTCGGGCAGCCTCGCGTTGCTGGCGGACGCCGGACACATGCTCGCCGATGCGGGCGCGCTTGGGTTAGCGCTGTGGGCGCAACGCTGGGCCGCCAAGCCCCGTTCGGCACGCTCGACGTATGGCTGGCGACGCGCAGAAGTGCTGGCGGCCTTCGTCAACGGCGTACTCTTGGCAGTGACCGCATTGTTCATCATCCTCGAGGCGATCGAGCGCTTCTACCACCCGCGCGCTATCGTCGGCTCGGCGATGCTCGCCGTGGCCGTGCTCGGACTGCTCGTAAACCTTGGTATTGCCAAGTTGCTCATGCAGGGTCGGGAACAAAGCGTCAACGTGCGGGCCGCTTATGCCCACGTGCTGACCGACGCGCTAGGCTCGGTGGGCGCAATTGCAGCCGGCATTTGCGTCATGCTACTGCACTGGACGCGCGCTGACTCGCTCTTCAGTGTCGCAATAGCCATACTCGTTGCGCTAAGCGGCTGGCGCGTGCTCAAGGAAACTACGTCGATTCTGCTCGAGGCAGTTCCGCCCCACTTGGACCCGGTTGCGATCTCGCATACCATCCTGCAAACGCCGGGCGTCGCACGCTGCGCGGACCTGCACGTGTGGGCAATCAGTGACGACGTGGACGCTGTCAGCGCCCACGTCGTACTCGAGCCGGGCGCGCACGGCGTCGAGGTCTGCGATCGCGTCGCGGGCCGTGTGCGCACAGAACACGCCGTGGCACTCGTGACGATCCAGCCCCTGGCACCGGCCCCGAACAGCGTCGTGCCGCTTAGGCGAAGCCTAGAGGGCGGGGTTGCTGGGCCGATTAAGAAGTGACGGGGATTCGCTAGAAACCTACGCGCTCCTCGACGTTATTCTCGCTGGGCGTGCGGACGGTTGGGACCGTTGTCGCAGGTTGGTCAACGGGCGGACTCGTCGAAGGTGTGGCCTCTGGTAGCGGTGCCGGCGTGGACGGCGTTACTGCAGCAACCGGCTCGGCTGTGCTCGACACGCGGTCAGACGGCGTGGCAACCGCGGTCGCGACCGAGGGCTTGAGATGCACTTCAGCGACGGCTGGTCGCGGCGCGCTCTGTTGAGCGGCATTTTCGCCAAGCGGCGCCCGCGCCGAAGACAGGGCCCGGGGCGACGCAGCGGCTTGAGCCGCAACCAGCGGGCGACTATCCGCGTGCTTGGACTCGGTAATCGCAGGCAGCAAGGCAACGCTGCCGGGGCTAGCCGGCGCCCGTGCAGTTCGATGTCCGAAGCTCGAAAATAGGACTGCCGAAACGCCAATAACCGTAGCAACCAGCAAGCTCGCAAGCGCCCAAACACGCAAACGTCCGCGCGGCGCAGGCCGCGTGTGAACCTCAACGAGAGCCCGTTTGACTTCGTCAATGCTTGCTAGGCGGCGTGCCGGATCCCTTTCGAGACAACTCGTAATGACGGCCTCCACGCGTCGATCCACGTCCGGAACGATCGAAGACAGCAACGGTGCCGACTCCTGAATCCGCGCCATCGCAAGCGCCACTCTCGTGTCGCCCTTGAAAGGCAGCTGCCCCGCAATGGCTCTGAAGAATATGACGCCCAGTGCGAAAATGTCCCACTTGACGTTGGGGGTGCCGCCCAGACTTTGCTCCGGTGCCATATAAGTCGGCGTACCGGCGGCTGAGCTAACACTCGAATCAGGTGCGGAACCGCGGTTTTCCTGCAGGCGAGCCAGGCCAAAGTCCATCACGATGACTCTCAGGTCACCGCCCGAGTAGCCCAACAGGCAGATGTTCTCTGGCTTGAGATCACGGTGCACGATGCCCGCCGCATGAATGGCTGACAACCCCTCGAGTATCTGAGAAGCGATTTGCAGAAATAGCGGTAGCGAAAGCTGCCCTTGGCGCCCCAGGTGCGTGGCGAGTGTCTCCCCGTCGAGAAACTCCATCGTGAAAAATGGGATAGTTTCCTTTTGCCCCCGGTAAAGCTGCTGGTGCAGGCCAAACTCCAGAATCCTGCACACGTTTGGATGCGTAACCCTTCGCGCCAGTTGCACTTCCTTGCGAATTCGACGGTAGAACTTTGCGTCGTCGAGAGCAGTGCACGCGATGGTCTTGAGCGCGATGGTTTCGTGCAATTGCAGGTCCCAAGCTTGGTAGACCTCGCCCATGCCTCCCCGGGCAATCCACCGATCAATTCGGTAGCGTTCACCGACGATTTCTCCCAAGGGAAAGGTATGGGGCATGCAGGCGACCGCGATTGAGCTCGTCGGCGGCTCAGAGGATCGCAAAGTGGCAGCCAGTAGCAGACGACAATTGGGGCACGCATCCAAATGGCGCAGCACATGCGCTATCAGCGATGGATTCGCTTGCTTGTCGACAAAACGCGCGAGCTCATCCTCAGTGGGACAGCCTACTCTGGGGCTTCCTGAAGGTTTAGGCTGCACCGAAAACCCGAATTAGGCTCAGCTGGAGCTGGCTGCGAATGAGAAAGGCCAGGCTGTCGAACTCCGATGGGCTAAGCTGTAGTTCTTGACACAACTTCAGCTGGATATCGTGCAGAATTGTTTGGCGGACATCCGATATCCAGCGGGCGGCCGTCGCGCGGTGCACGCCGTATAGGTCGCCTATGGCGTCAATCGAAAGGCGATCAAGAAAGCATAGGCGCAACAAAGTCTTGTTCCGCTCCGGCAATGCAGAGATGGCCGACTCCAAAGCAGCCTGAAAGGCGGGTCGCGCATTCTCAATGAGCACTTGGAGTTCTGGGGTACGATCATCAGCGACGAGGCCTTCCAACGCAACGGGAAGCGCGACAGGGCTCTTTCGCGGCCAAATATTGAGCGCCAAGCGCAGAGTCGTGACGTTCAGCCAGGTAGCCAAGCTTGCCCGCCCGGCATAGGTCAGCATCCGCGGCGTCTCGCCGGCGCACAGGTTCAACATTGTTTGCTGCAGGGTGTCCTGTATCTGGGTCTTGTCGAAGTCAGATCGTGCTAGTGCCGCTTCCAACACTGGAAAGTGAGTGTCTTTTAGTGCCCGCAAGGCCAGCGTGTCACCCATGCCGCATCCGAGGGCCAGGTACAAATCGGACCCGTAACGCTCGAGGTCCGCTGCTGACGTGTGCAAGCGGCGCACGTGCTGCGAATAGTCAGATAATTCCGGCTTCGCCAGGTCTGGCCAATCCCACCTGCCTGCAGCGTACGCATTCTCGATTACAGCGTCCATAGGAGCGAGCCCCAATCGTCCGTTCCAGAAGTCCCAGGTGGACTCTCGCTGAAGCGCTTCGCGCGTCGCTAGCTCCATGCCACAGGCCACCGCCGCTGGCCAGCAGGGCGGCAGGACTTCGCGGCA
Organism: uncultured delta proteobacterium; assembly: GCA_963811985.1. GTDB lineage: Bacteria > Myxococcota_A > Polyangia > Polyangiales > Polyangiaceae > FEN-1139. The sequence goes on along the minus strand of CAWEUH010000016.1, from coordinate 238,981 downwards.
TTCGCGGCCGTGAAAGACGGGCGGGCCGGCTCAGCAAAGTCCTGCCTTAACCCAAAGGATACCTCGGTCGTTGAGTTGAGCATCGCGGTGCAAGGGCACGGCCCGCCGATACCGACCCCTGGAAGAGAGGATGAAGGAACCTTCAGCAAAACAGCGGCGCAGCATCGCGTGGTTGGTGCAACGGCGCTCCCAAGAGCAGCAAAGGTCTGCCGTTCCTCGGCGACATGCCTTGGTCGCCTCAATTGTCTTGGTGCCGAGCGTCGTCTGTTCCGCATGTCTCGACGACAACGAGCGCACCGAGGATCCCAATGCGATCAAGATTGGTGCGCTGCTTCCCTTCACGGGAGACGACGCCACCGCGGGCGTCCCCCTGGAGGAAGCCATGATTATGGCGACCGAGCAAGTCAACGCAAGCGGTGGCGTTCTCAAACGGCCTCTCGCACTTGATGAGCGGGACACACACGGGGATCCGGGCCGCAGCTTGACCGCTGTACAACAGGTGACGTCCCAGACGAACCTCGTCGCGCTCATTGGTCCTGACGAGGCCAGCATCGCCGTCAGTGTCAGGCCTCAGGTCACGGCGGCAAACACGGTGTGGTTACTTCCCAGCACCGACGGACCCAACCCCACCAACTTGTACTTCCCGCCGAGGACATTCCTGCTCGCGCCGCTAATTTCCCCCATGACCAAGGCCCTCTACGACAAGATGAAGTCAGATCGCATCGTCAATCCTGTCATCGTAAATGACCTTGACAACAACAATTACGTGATTGGAAGGGACGTGCGCACATACAGCGATCTGGACAACCTCAATTACGACTATCCGATCAGCGTACAGCCCGGTGCAGCCACGTACGCCGCCGTGGTGCCAGAGATCATCAGCAAGAATCCGGATGCGGTAGTGGTCCTGACTGCAGCCACCACGGCCGCGACTTTGGTGAGTGAGTTGGCTATCAGTGGAATGAATCAGGTTGGGCAGGTGCGATGGTACCTGGGGCCGCAGCTTTGCACGGAAGTCTTGGTTGCCGACGTCATGCCGGGCGCCCTTGAGGGAGCGGTTGGCGTAACTTATGATTGCAGCCTCCACGGTGCCGACTTCAGCAACGCGTTTGCAAGCCGCTGGTACGGTGACTCCCCATCCTTTGGGGCTCCCTACTACTACGATGCAACGATCCTAGTGGCGCTTGCACTCGAGGCGTATAGCGCCCACGCCGGAGCCTCGCTTCCTTCAGCTGACGAACTTACCGAATACATTCACATGGTAGCTGAGCCGCCGGGGACCGCAGTGCGATGGAACGAGGTCGGCCACGCCTTGGACCTTGTGCGGCGCGGTGAAGACATCGATTACGAAGGCATCTGCAACACGCTCGACTTTAGCAATCAGGGGTTATCAACGGATGCACCGGTAGGATACTGGCACATCTCTCATAACGACATCGTCTTTTGACAACCTAAAGCGGCACATCCGGTCATCAGTCAGGAAGGAAGCCATGAATTCAAAACGTCTACTCTCAACCGCAACAATGTACATCGCGTTGGCAGCAAGCCCATTCATGGGCGGATGTGGCGACGATAAGTCCAGCAACGACGCGGTTACACTGACACTTCTGCATCACGACAATCCATCGTTCGATAGTGCAGATCAGGCCGCAATCACCGCGTATCAGACATCGCATTCCAACGTCACATTCACGACTCAGACCCGCAGTTTTGCGGATTTGACCACGGATCTTCAAACACTCCTGCCCACCAACAGCATCAATGCGGACATCGTCACGATTCCGCCCGCCGAGACCTGCCAGTATGCAGATTACCTGGCGGAGGTACCCGCAGGTGTGATGACGAAGGCAGAGGCTGATGCTGCCTTCTTTGCTGCTCCCTTGGAGGGTTCATATTGCAATGGAAAACTGCTCGCGATGCCGATCGAATACAACATGGAATACGGCGGCATCGTGGTCAATATGGACCTTTACGGCGGGACGACGCCTCCCACATGGGCCAACATTGACGACATGTTTACTGACGTAGCGAGCAAAGCTGTAACTCCTCCAACCGACTACTGCGCCTCCGCGACTGACAAGGTGGCCTGCCTCAAAGGCACATCCGGGATGAGCTTCCTGCAGTCCGATCCGCTCCGGAATGTCTTTCTTGGTGGCATACTCCAACGCGGTGGCTCGATTTGGAACGGCAGCAAGCTCAACTTCAGCTCTGCAGAGGCCGCAGCGACGATACGTTGGATCTGGGAGAAGGCGTGGGTTGCCGAGGATCATGCTGCGGTCCACTGCGCCAACACGCTCGACGATGTCAACCCCATACAGAATACATTGAACCAGCGCGAAGTCAGCCGGTATTGCGGCACGTGGCTCATCCCTGCGGTCAAGTCTACCGACCCGAACTTGAACTTGGCTTACGCCTTGGCGCCACCCATGGTGGGTACAGAGCACAAGTTCGTCACGAACGCGGGTTGGGCGTATGGCGTCCCCAAGAGCAGCACGCATGCGGATCAGGCGTGGGACTTCATCAAGTCTCTGACGGCAAATTCAACCCAGGCTCTGAGTTGGACGGCAACCACCGGAACGATCCCGGCGCTCCAGGAGAATTTGAACGACCCCGGTCTGCTGGCGAATACTCCAGGCTTGGCCCAGATCGCGCCCATCCTGCCTTCTGGACACTGGATCGGGTTTTTGCCCGACGTCAAAGAAGTCTTCTATACGATTCTGCCGGCACGATTATACCCGCTCTTCTGCAAGGATCCGACAGGCGCCGATCCCAACTACGACACACCCGAAGAACGTGACGCGGCAGCGCAGGACGCAGCGAATCTCATCCAGAGCGACCTGGATGCCCTTGGTTGGTGGTAAGGCTTGTGGGAAACGGGCATCGGCCTCGGCCGGTGCCCTCTGTTCCGTGGTTGCAGCGGCCGCGCTCGGCTGGGCCGCGTTCGCTCGAGGCAAGTTCGGTCAGCTCCGCTATTCGGGGACGACGCATTGCGCGTTGACGCACAGCATGTTGCTCCCACAGAAATTGCCGCAGCCGCCGCAGTTGTTCGCATCAGTGGTCAAATTGACCTCACAACCGTTGCTTGAATTGTTGTCGCAATTCGCAAAACCGCCGTTGCACGTACCAATCGCGCAAACGCTGTTGGTGCAGACAGGCATTGCGTTGGGCACGCTGCACGAATTCTCGCATGTTCCGCAGTTTGTCACCGACAAGGCAAGATTGGTCTCGCAGCCGTCTGCCGAGTTCGCATTGCAATCCGCGAAACCCGCCTGGCACACGCTCGCACCGCTACTACCGCCGGTTGAGGCGTTGCTGCCGCCGGTTGAGGCGTTGCTGCCGCCGGTTGAAGCGTTGCTGCCCCCAGTCGCGGCGACACTGCCGCCGGTTGTAGCGAGGCTGCCTCCCATTGAAGCGGCGTTGCCCCCAGTCGCTGCGCAGTCTGCGCCACTGCACGCGCTGCTGCCAGCTACCGACGAGTCCGCGTGCCCCAGGTCGGTCTCGCCAACGCAGGCTCCCAGGGTAAGCGGGAGTCCAAGTGCCACTGAAAAACCAAAATGCCTCTGCAATGTCCTCATAATGAGCTCCTGACACCCGCGCCACCGTGCTGCGCCCGGCAATGAGTGAATGACGCCTGAGCCCTGCCGTGATCACATGAAATCACGGCGCTGGCTCGGCCAGCAAGGCCTTCAGGCGCGCCGCGTGGGCAGAATTCGGGTAGGCGCGCACAAAGCGCCGAATCCGCTCGGATGCCTCGCTGCGCCGACCGCCCCGCCAGAGCAACTCAATGGCAAGCGCCTCGCGCTCCTGCACCAACTGACCCGCGGGAAATTCCGCGGCCAACTGTTGCAACGTGCGCCAGGCCCCTGCCGTGTCGCCGGCGCGAAGCGCCCTGCGCCCTTGTTCCAGCAATGCGGATTCGCGCAACAGTTGACTGGCGGACCTGCGGTAGTACTGGGCATGTCGATAACAGATGGCAAAAAGCCAGGTCGTGACTTTGCAGTTCGCGTCAAATGTCGCGAGCTTTCGGTGCACGACAATGAAGACCTCTTGGGCGGCATCCGCTGTGTCGCTGGGCATGATTCCGAGCCGCCGCAACGTCTGCCAGACGTAGCGGAAGTGCACTCTGTACAGCGAATCGAAATCCATGGATGGCGGCGCCAAGCCAACCTTAGCCATGGATGACATAACGGCGGGCTCGTGATCAGAAATTCGACACCATTAGCCCCAAGCCGCCAAGCACGCCCGCCTTGGCCGGATCGAATGCAACGGTTCTGTTCCCATCCACGGTCACTGTAAACCTTTGTTCAACAACGGGCACTACGCCGTCCAGCCGTAACACCCAGCGCAAAGGACCGAAAATCGGCCCGGTCAGGCTGACGTCTCCGGCCGCACCAAGCCAGGGTTTGCGTACATCCTTGGCACCGTCGAACCCGCGCGCGCTGGCGTGAACCCACCCGCCCAGCCCGCGAGCGCATAGCCAAACGTCGAGTTTGCTGCCTTGTGATGGTTGTGCAACCCAAACAGCCACGTGCGGTGATCGCAAAAAGACCGATGTTGACCTTTCCCGGGGGTGTTGAGTTGCCGCGGCTAGGTAACCAAAGGCCACCTGCGGCACCCATGAATTGACCGCGGCCAACCAGGGACTCAAGCGAGTAGCCAAGCGAAGCCGGCCTTGTCAGCCCAAACGATACGTTGCCGCCCAACTCAATGCCGTACCTCCATGGCGCAGGCCGAGGCACGACAGGTCTGGGCAATCTCGGTTCCCTGCTCTTCGAGCTTTCGATTTGATCGAGTAGCAGCGCTGTGCTCACGCTCACCGCACTGGCCAGGCCAGCGCAGCTATTGCCGTTATCCTCGAAAACACGCTCGCCGCCGAACGGGCCCTGTACACGCAAAACGGCGCGATAGACGCCAGCTAAACGGTTCACCGCCAGCGTCAAACGCGTGGTCGCGCGTGCCGGGTCGCTCGCGGTCACCGCCACGTGCCCGGCAACGCGGTTGATCGCGGCCGACATGGCCTGTTGCGTCGGGCAATCACTGGCGTCGCTCGTGATCGTTACATTCAGACTTGCTGCCGGCGCGCTCGCGAACGCCGCCAGGGCCGCGGCAGATACCGCACCAGCAGCGGCGCAGGCTAACAGGCGGGTGATCCGAAAGTCCATTGGAAGACGATTACGCAAATCGTGAGCTCAATGGGCACACTCCATAGCACCCGTGCCCGGCGCGGTACAAACCACAGCCAAATCAGTCGCCGCGAACACACGTTCGTATACCAGTCTTTTCCGTGCCGCCGCGGCAAAATAATGCTGAAATGGTTCACAAATTGCGTCGGCCCCGGGTTGTGATTGAACCCGGGCAGCGGGGCTGCTAGCTTGCGCCTCCCCATTCTGCCTATTTGGACGAGGTAACCGTTATGAGTCAGCCCAATGTTCCCGGTGGTGCCGCTGCTACCAATCTTCAGTTGCGAGGCGGGGCAGCCATCGTGGCACCCCCTGCCGCTTTCCCTACTGGCATCCCGGGTAACGCGCTCGTCGTCGTGCCGCTTGCGCAACCCACCGAGGATCTGCTCAACAAGATCAAAGAGGGGCCCATCGTCGTGCAGATTGATGAGATGTGGAAACTGCTCGGCTTCAATGGCCCGGCCGTACAAGTGCAGGATCAAGAAGGGCGCCCGATTGCAATCGGTCTCGAGGATCTGCTCGACGGCCTCGACAAGCATTGGCAAGAGGACAAGGACGACATTCAGCGCGCACGCCTCTATGCGCAGGAGTTGATGAAGTACGGCCGCTTCGAGAAGGCGGAAAAGGTGCTCAAGAAGATCGTCGCAAGCGGTGGCGGTGGCGAGGACTGGTTGGGCCTCGGAATCTCGCAGTTGCAGCAAGAGCGCTGGGATGACTCGATAGCAACGCTGCGCGGCGCGCAGAACCTGTTGATGGAGAACCCGTTCCCGTCACTACACCTGGCGCGCGCCCTCAAAGGCAAGGGTGAGCCGGATCGCGAGCGCGAAGCCATCGAGCGCGCCCTCAACATCGACGGCAATTGCGTCGATGCTTGGGCGTACCTGTTCACGCAGATCAAGGAGCAGGAAAATGAGGAAGCGGCGCTCGTGCGCATCAAGGAGCTTGCCGACGCCGAAACGAACAAGAAGCGCTCCGCGCCGTACATTGCGCTGCAGGGGCTGTACTCGGCGGATGAAGCAACGCGTGACAAGGCTGTGGAATACGCAAAGCTCGCCGTTGCACGCAATCCTCACGATGCGCTGGCCTTGATCTCACTTTCAGCCCTGTACGGGCAGATGGGCGATCTGAAGGCCGTTATTGATTTGTTGCGCCCGCATGAAGCCAAGATGGCCAACGATGTGCGCCTCGCGAACAACTACTTCCAAGCGCTGTTCCAGAATCGCGAAATCGAGAGCGTTACCAAGCTACTCAACGCCCTTGCCGGCTCGCAGAACCGTGAGGTCAAGCAATTCGCCGTCGAGCAATCGCGGCACGTCGCGCAGTTCCTGCAACAGCAGCAACAGCGCCTCGCAAGCGCGGCGCGGCCGTCGTAGTCGGGTTTCAGTCTTTACCGCACGCCCACTGATTCGCAGCACGTTGTAGCTAAGAGCACTATTTCATTGGCATCTGCGAGGTGCGATGTTGCCCGCCTTGCGTTGACGATTGACCAAGGATCGATCCCATGTTCCTCGTCACCGTAACTAAGGAGAATGTGCTCCCGCATCCCATAGCCACCGAGCCGCGGCAATAGCGCGACAGCGCCATCCCGGCAGGATTCGGGAAAACCAGCAGCCTCCAATGCCAACTCCAGGACCCTTGCCGGTTCGTGAGTACGGGGAACGGCGGTAAAGCACGCAAGCACCGCCTTGGCCGCGTGCTCGATGGCCGCGCGCGAAAACAGCGCCGAATCCCTCCAGTTGCCGCGCGTGAAATTGTCGCGCGCGCTCTCGAGCGAACGCTGAGCCAGGTTCAATCGAAATGCCGCGCTGGTGTCAGGACTCACACGCGAACCCCTTGCCAGGTGATTGCCCAATCCCGCCGCTTTGGCCAACTGCGCCAACGCCAGACGAGTTCGGAATCTCGGGACAGGCCAGCCTCCTTTAGGCGTTGCCGAATGAGCGACAGCCGCTCCGCCATGTAGCCATTGGAGTCGAACAGTACCCGACCGTCGATGGCGATGTCGAGATCAATCGGGGCAATGTCTCGCTCGTATTCATCCGTCGTCAAGCCGCGAACCGACACGGGCGGTGAGCCCAGCGCGAGTCGCGGCGCGCTCAACAGACAGGCGCGCTCGAACGGATCGCTCGGCAGAGTCTTGGTAACTAGAAGCAGGTCCAAGTCGCTGTCCGGGTGCGCATCGCCCCGTGCGCGCGAACCATAGAGTACGATCCCCTCGAGGCCATCGCCAAGCCTCGAGCGATAGTGCGTTACAAGCTCTCGTAGCGCCGCTTCGAGCATCTCCCGGAGTGTAGCAGAGAAAGCTTGTCCCGTCGCGATGCGACGGGTTGCTAGCTGGCAGACACAGTTGCTGTAGCAATCCCAGTTACTGTTGCCGTCGCAGCAACAGTAACCAGCACTGGGTCCCCTTAGGTCCACGTGCCGTCACAACAAAGAAAGAACTATCGGCTCGGCTCGGCACCGCGCGCGATGTCATGAGCGGCATTCTGAGCCGGTGGCAGCTGGCCCTGGCCATGCTCGACGAACGCCACGGTCAGTGGCTTCTGGCCTTCCGGATTGTTGGCCGCTGCGGCACGGGAAAGTTTTGTTTGCGACAATTGGCCGAGGGGTCCACGCATTAGTGCCGCCAGCATGGGCAGACCGGTGCGCGTCACAGAGGCCAATGATTTCGAAGAATTGCTGCAGCCGCCGGTTTCGATGGCGGCAAGCGAGCAGAGGCCAACAAGAGCAACGGCCGACGAAATCGAGTGGGGAGGCATAGCCGAGATTTTGGCCCAGTCCCCCTGCTATGGCCGAATATCCTGCAACGTGAAGTCAGGCGACCTTGTTTCGAGAAAATACCGCCTCCTGCGGCGCCTAGCCGAGGGAGGGATGGGGGAGGTCTGGTCGGTTCGCAATGAGCGAACGAATCGGGACTTCGCTATCAAACTCTTGCTGCCGGCATTGGCCAAGCACCCTGAGGCGCTGTATCGCTTCGTGCGCGAGGCCAAGGCCACCGGACAATTGCGGCATCCGAATATCGTTAGTGTGCTCGACGCGGGAATGCACGAGCGCCGACCGTACCTGGTAATGGAGTTGCTCACCGGCGAGAGCCTGGATGAGTGCCTGGGGCGTGTGGGCAAACTGCGGCCGCTGCACGCTTGCGTCGTCATGGCGCAAGTGGCTCGCGCTGTGGCGCATGCTCACCAGCGCAAGGTGATTCACCGCGATCTGTCGTCGGCAAACGTCTTTTTGAGTCAAGTGGACGAGCATGAGCCGCCGGTCGTAAAGGTCTTGGATTTCGGGGTCAGCAAGGTTCTGACCTCGGAACGTCCGACGCGCATTCGCACCGGTGACGGCGCCGTGCTCGGCTCGCCCGCCTACATGAGCCCCGAGCAAGCCTGCGGCGCCGAGAAAGTTGACGAACGTTCGGATGTATGGGCGCTCGGCGTGCTGCTTTATCAGTGCATCGCGGGACGTCTGCCGTTTTCGGCTGCCAATTACAATGCACTCATGTTCTCGATCGCCAGCGCGCCACATGATTCGCTGTCGAATCTGTCACCGCACATCGACGCCGAAATCGTCGAGCTTGTCGAAGCGTGCCTGGTCAAAGACCGTGAGCACCGCTTGGAATCGGCTCAGGCCGTCTTCGATCGCCTCGAGCGCATCGCTCACCGACTTGCCCAGCGATCGCCAGCCACGGGTTACGTGGCGGGGCGGCGCTCTACCGATCGCTTGCGACCGCTAGCGCCCGAAAAGAAACGCTGGTTTGGAACGGCACCTTTGCCCCTGCGCGTTTTGCCGCTCGGTGCCCGAGTCTCCACTTGGGCCTCGGACGCTCGCGGCACACTCGGGGTTATCGCTGGCGCTGCCATTGGCTGCGCACTGACGTTTGCCGCCAAAGACTACCTTCACATGCCGAACACGGATGGCATCAAGGCTACGCCCGTGATCGCGAAGCCTCTTGATTGCGCGCCGAAGACTTCGGTTTCAGATCCCGTCTCCGGGCTGGCCCACGCCTCGACTGCTGTAAGCAACGACAGCCGAGCGCTGGCTGCGGCCCGCGAGACAGATCTCGTGCGCGCCGTGGCGCGTGGCTTGTCGCGACCGGAGCCGGCCGCGCAGACGGTTCGCGTCACGCCCGATCGCAATCGTTGATCATTGTCGGCGAGCGGAACGTCTTTGCCGGGATCTTCCTGGCAAATGCGTGTTTGTGGCGCGCGACTTCTTCTGTGGCTGCTGAGACACTCGCCAACCCCGGCGTAAGAATTTATCAGTGGCCGGTGCGCCCAGAAGCACGTCAGCAAAGACAACTCTGCGTTCGGATGAGTCACGGTAGTATGGTGGCGTGACTCGTTCGGCGCGGCGATGTGCGCTTCACCAAGCAGGCAAGACCACAGTTCACTATGCAACCTGAATTCGCGAACTGGATTTGCTCTCAGCCGGTGAGGCCGTGCTGACCTTGTTTCTTCCATTTCGACCTAAGAGGTCAACTCCCCTCGCGCTGCGTTTTCATTGGAGGTCCACACGTTCATTCCAGGTTTTTCCCATCGTGTGGTGTTCCGGGGCCCGGCCCGGAACACGGCGACCTGAAGGTGGTTGACGATGGGACTGTTGGTTTTCGGGCTGGCGATCACCCACATCGTCTCGTTTCTGTGTTCGATATCCGAGGCGGTGCTGCTGAGCGTACGACCGGCGCAGATTCAGGCGATTCGAAATCTCTGGGCGAGGAGAATTCTCAGTGGGTTCAAGAAAAAAATCGATCTGCCCATCGCGGCCATATTGACCGTAAATACGGTGATTCACACGGTGGGCGCCGCGCTTTCAGGGGCAAGCTATGCGGTGCTCTTCGGCGCGCACACGTTGTGGATCTTCTCGTTGGCGTTTGCGTCGTCTATCCTGTTTCTTTGCGAAATCGTGCCCAAGACCCTGGGCGTCGCCTACGGCGCGCAGCTCGTCGTGCCGGTTACCTACTACGTCAAGACACTCGTGGTCGTGCTGCGCCCATTTCTCTTCGTCACGGAGTTCGTGTCTGGGTTGCTCCGACGCGGCAGTGAGACGCCCGTTACTTCGCTCGAAGAAATCCGCTTGCTGGCGACTCTGGGTCGAACCGAGGGAGCGCTGCACGCGCGCACGGCCGACGTGATCGAGGGTGCAATCGCGCTAACGGAATTGACGGCCTATGACGTGATGGTGCCTCGCAACGGAGTCGTTTTTCTGTCGCCCGAACGCAGCCTGCAGGACAATCTTGCCGTGGTCCGTCGCTGCGGGCACAGTCGCTTGCCGTTCGTGCCGGGCAACGAATTGGACCAAGTCGAAGGGGTTATTCTGGTCAAGGATCTGCTGTTCCATCTCAATCAGTCGCCGACCTACGTCGATTGGAAGGCGCTGCTGCACCCATTGCTCGTCGTGCCCTCATCGATCCCGCTCGAGCGGCTTCTGCGGACGTTTCAACAGGAACGGCGGCACATGGCCGTGGTCGTCAACGAGTATGGAGGCACGCAGGGCATTGTCACGCTCGAGGACGTGCTCGAAGAGATCGTCGGTGAAATCGAGGACGAGAGCGACCGTATCGGCTCGCACATCGTCAGGCGCCCGGACGGGAGCCTCGTGTGCCGGGGGCTGGCCGAAACGCGCAAGGTGTTCACGCTGCTCGGCGTTGACGAGGAAGACGAAAGCCAAGTGGACACCATCACGGTCAGCGGGTTTGTCGCGGACCAGCTGGGACGAATTCCGCGCACGGGCGACGCGTTCGATTGGTGCGGCTTTCGCTTCGAAGTGCTTCACGCAACGGCACGGCGGGCGGAGCGGGTGTCGATTGTGAAAAGCCCGTTGAGCGAGGTTGAGGGGCCCACGGCTTCGGTTGCGCCGCCAAGCCGAGCGGGCGGCGACTAAGCGGTAAATGCCGATAAGTACTTGTGAAGTTACTAACCCTGCCCTAGCGCGACGCAGCGACAAGACAAAAAACGCCCTAGCTCGCGTTGACAGCTGAACAGCTGCACAGTACTAAGGGGGTCGGCGGCGCTTGAGGCGCTCCAGCCGCTCATCAGCTAACAAGGAACCTTCCCCCATGGAAGACATCAAGCAAAAGACTCGCTCACTTGAGCTTGCCATCGCGAATGTTGAAAAGGAATTTGGTAAAGGCGCCATCATGCGCCTCAAAGAGGGCGAAACCATTGGGGGCGAAATTGAGGTCGTGCCAAGCGGGTCGCTCGGGCTTGATGCTGCGTTGGGCATTGGTGGCTACCCGCGCGGGCGCATCATCGAGGTTTACGGACCAGAATCCAGCGGCAAGACAACGCTCACGCTGCACGCAATCGCGTCGATTCAGCGCCAAGGGGGTGTCGCCGCATTCATCGACGCCGAGCACGCGCTCGACGTCAACTACGCCAAGAAGCTTGGTGTCAAGGCGGAGGAACTGCTCATCAGTCAACCCGACTATGGTGAGCAGGCGCTCGAGATCGCCGACATGCTCGTGCACTCGGGCGCCGTCGATCTGGTCGTCATCGATTCAGTAGCCGCCTTGGTGCCCAAAGCCGAAATTGAAGGCGACATGGGTGACTCCCACGTGGGCTTGCAGGCGCGCCTGATGAGCCAAGCTCTGCGCAAGCTGACCGGGAGCGTGTCGCGCTCCCACTGTATCATCTTTTTCACGAATCAAATCCGAATGAAGATAGGCGTCATGTTCGGCAACCCGGAGACGACTTCCGGCGGAAATGCCCTGAAATTCTACGCTTCCGTGCGCTTGGACGTCAGGCGCGTCGGCGCCATCAAGGAAGCGACACCCTCCGTCGCGGGCAAGGACGTCGCGGTCGTCGGCAATCGGACGCGTGTCAAGGTCGTGAAGAACAAGATGGCCCCACCCTTCCGCGAGGTCGAATTCGATATTCTCTACGGTTATGGCATCAGTCGTTCGGGAGAGGTCGTTGACATGGCCTCCGAAGAGGGCATCATCCAAAAGAGCGGCGCCTGGTACTCGCTGGACGGCGAACGCATCGGACAAGGGCGTGACAACGCACGGACATATTTGGACGACCATCCGGAGCTGCTCGTGAAGCTCGAGTCACGTCTACTTGAGAAACATGGGATTCATCGCCACGTCAGAAACTCCAACGCCGAGTCCGCGCAGACTGATTCCACGTTGACGAAATCACCGGCGCGGGAGCCGGCAGCCAAGGCGGCGTCAGAGATCCGGGTAGCACCTTCGGCAGCTAGCAAGGTCACCAGTGACCCGCGCGGCAACAACGCCGGCAAGAGAGCGAGCGCCAAATAAACAAAATTTGAAGTGGGTGGCCCGCCGAGTGGCACAGGTTGCGGACAGCAGTTTGAGCACAACTCGGATCGTGTTCGAGCCGATCTGGAGCGTGTGACTTGCGGTTGTAGACACCCTGTTTGGGGTCCAGGCTGTGGATAACTTCGGGAAAAGCTTGGGGTTAACCGTTGGCAGACCCGGGCTGCGAAGATTTCGTGGATGGCCTGTTTTGAGGCTCGGTGCTTGAGCCAAAGTGAGGATTGGGCCCATTCTGGGCCAGTTTGGCGGATTGGGGGTGCTCGGCCTAACATGTTCATAACTTATTGTAATTATAGGTTTTTTTTCAAAGACTTGACGCTAGTCCCTACGCCCCGTAACCCGATACGTGTCCCATGACGCAGCAGACTTTCCCCTGGACGGCCCCAACTAGGGCCGCCGTTTTGAGGCGCGCACGCCCAAGGGGATCTGTGTTGGCACCGCGCATGTCAACGGCGGCCGTGCGCATACCCGAGCCTGCAAGAATTTCTTGGCCCCCGGAACTGCCCGGAGGTGGGCCGCAAATATTCGTGCACGAGGGTGCTCGCCAGGCGCTTGAGCGTCGAATCGAATTGGCCGGCTCCGGGCCGGTCCAGCTGGCGGTCACGGACAACGTGCGGCGCATGATTACGAATCGGCGCTCGCGGGGGACGTTGCGTGTACGCATTCATATGATGTTCCTTGACGCGCCAGAGCGCGTAAAAGAGGCACTCGTCCGATACATCGTTCGGGGGGACCGCGACGCGTCACAAATCGTCGGTGAGTACATCGACTCGAACAGCTTCCGAATCCGAGCGGAGCGACCTGTCCGTCACGCCCTCCGAACCAAGGGTCAATATCACGACCTCGAGGCAATCTTTGGCACACTCAATGCTCGCTACTTCGGCGGGCAGGCGTCAGATGCCCAAATCACTTGGGGTCGCCGCACGGCGCCGAAGGGTGCCACGCGCGCGGCTATCAAACTTGGAACGTACAGCGCGACGGAGCGACTGATCCGAATCCACCCCGTCCTGGACCAGCGCTGGGTGCCTCGCTACTTCATCACCTACATTGTATTCCACGAACTGTTGCATCACGTGATCCCTCCCGTTCGTATTGGAAGGACCACGGTGCTTCACCCAGTCCAGTTTTCGCAGCGCGAACAGCACTATCCACAGTACATCCGGGCCCTAGACTGGGAACGCAGAAACCTGCACAGACTGCTGCGATTTCGCTGAACTACATATCGACAGCCCACCCAAGAGCCCAGGTGCTGTCGCCCAATTGGTTCACGCCTCCGCCGAAGCCGTCTAGCTTGAATTGATACCACTCCCAAAACAGATACATGTGGTTTACGCCGCTGATAGCGTCCATGCGGGCGGCCCGCTCGGGCTCCAGAAAACCTAAGTCGAACATGGCCCCAAGCGCCCACGCCATTCCTTGGGCACTGCCGGAATCCGAAAGGTCAACAGTGTTGTTGTAGGGGGGACTGTTGTGCGACCACCAGCTGGCGCGCGCGGCCCCGAGTTTGCCGTAGAAGACGAACGGAACGGCGAATTTCTGCTGAAGGATGTCCAAGCGCAAAACGGCCCACAGCCATTGGGTCCAAATCTTCAGACGGGCATCATAGGCTTTCAGTGGGGTTCCGTACGTTCCGTCGTTGGTGAGGCGCGTGTAGCCCATGCCTACCCCGGGCCCCAGGCTCAGAATCTCCGGCAGGCGTAGGGCTTGCCAGTCCACTTCGAGTCCGGCCATTATTCGGTGTTTGCGCTGGATCTCGTCGCCAAAGGAGGGCGTTATCGTCGTGGGGTTGGGGAGTGCTGGCAAATACGGGCCCAAACCTCAATTCGAACGCGAGCGACTGCTCACTGGGTCTCCGTTCGTGTCGCTCGTCGCGAACCGGGCCGAACACGTCAACGTCAGAGCCAAGTGCCGACGCGGACCAAGAAACGGTCGCCAGCATGATGCCCGAGTACACGGCGCACTGCACCGCACGCGGGCTGGGCTTGCACTGCCAGGGTTTGCGGGTGGGCGTTCTGAAGTCTTCGGCAGTAATGTTAGTCACATTCACCCAAATACCTCTCAAAAGTCCAAGGCGTAGCCCAGAACCCAGTCATTGTCACCGACTCGCATTTGGTCACTGCCGCCGAAACTGCCAAGCCTTAGCTGATAGTACTCGGTAAAGAAATACATGTGATTGATGCCGGACACGGCGTCGAGGTGCTTCGAGCGTTCCGGTTGCATGAAGTTCATATCGAACATGACGCCGAGCGCCCAGTGCGGGCCCCAAGAGCGACCGTGACCAATGGTACCCGTGTTGGGGTCCCGTCCTGCAAGGTTGCCCTTGCCCGCCCACCACAGCGCTTGACCCATGCCAAGCTTGGCCGTGAACACGATCGGGACGTGGAAGCTTCGATCGAGCGCGTCCAAACGAACCACCGCATCGACCCACTGTACCCAGATCTTCAATGAGCTGTTCATCGGTGAGGGACTGCCCACCGTAATGCCAGCCGGAGGCGTGGAACCCGGGGGGCCGGATCCGTAGGTCGCCGGGTTGCTGAGAACCGTGTACCCGGTACCAAAGCCCGGACCGAACGACAGAACCTTTGGCAAGCGCACCGCTTCCCAATCTCCTTCGATGCCCACCATGATTCTGTGATGGTCGCCCATTGTGTTGGCGAACGGCGTCCCGTTCAACCCCGGTTCCGAGTCTACTTGCGGATAGTACGGGCCAATTCTAAGTTCGAAGGCCCACCGCTGTGGTGACTCGTAGTTCTTCTCGTCCTGCGCACGGCCATAGGGGCCGAACTCGTCAACACCTTGCGCCCGCGCAGGATGAGACCAAGCGAACGCAACCACAGCAAGACCCAAGCCGAACCGAGCCAGGTGACCCCAATTCGCTGAACGGCAACGTGCCTTCATGACGCCTGAAGCTCGCGCATCGTATAGTCAAGCATATCCGGATGAGTCGCTTTCAACGGTTTCTCCGGCGGCGGCGTAGCGCGAACAGCGCGATCGAGGCAAGAGGTATTAGAAAGCCTAGGGCGGATCCCGCATGCCCAATCGTGCAAAAACCGCCGCCCGCCTTGCCCCCAGCCTTGCGGTACACGGAAAAAAAGTCGTCAACGTACCAGGGCGTGCCGCATTGAACCGCGGAAAACGGGCCGTCGTTTTCCCTTGTGTCGTAGGCCGCAATCGCGCAAGCATACTGTTGGCCATTGGTGAGACCCGAAGCAACACCGGATGTCGCCGACTTGTCGGTTGCGCTGCCCGACGGTGTCATTCCGATAGTGGGAAATGCGCCTTGGTAGATTATGGAATCAGGACAACTTGCGTTGTAGTTAAGCCCAGCGTCAGCGGTGGACGTCCCACCGCCCGTTGTGGCTGCGCCGGCTGAACCACCCGTTGAACCGGCGCCACCCGTGCTGCCGGCACCCCCGGTAGACAACAGCACGCCCCCGTCTGGCACATTGCCATCAGGAGCTTTGCAGTAAATATGGTAGCCGGCAAGGTCCGTATCCACGACTTGCGACCAATTCAAGTACAGCTCGGTATCGGCAGGTGCCGCGCTGACCGTTGTGGGCGCAGTGGGACCAACCAAATCATAGCCAGCGTTGGTCCAGGACGCAGTGACCGTCGGGGTCCCGTTATTTCCAACGCCAACGAACCCGTAAATGAAGATCGTTATGGCAACACCCGTCGATGGTACGGTACCCCCGACGTGATTCGCGGGATTGCAGTCAGCCGCTGTACCTTGCTGAAAGAAATTAGGATCACTGCCGAAATTGGTGTGCGTGCCCACGACATTTTGCGCGGGAATCGTCAGCGTGGTGGAGCCGCCGTAGCCAACGGCCCAGTCTGAGAATGTTGGCAGAAGCTTCCAGCACGCTGTGCTCGTCACACCATACCTTGACGTCGTGGCGCTACAATCACCGCCGGTTGTAGTAGCCCACACTTCGAGCACCTGCCCTTGCATGCCGGCATCGGTGGTGATGCTGATTTGATATTGCCAACCGGCTTCGCACTCCGCGCGATTGACCCAGAAGGGCTTATCTGGCACGTAGTTGCGGCTGATCGCGTTGCCACTTGCGTCCACGAGCTGCGTTGCTTGCGAACCCGTGTTGACCGTAATCGTTTGAGCAAGGACCTGACGCGGCAGGAGCCCAAGTGCCGTCAAGACAAAAAGAGCGAATGCGAATCTCTTCAGCCCGTGAGGACGGCCTTGTCTTGGTCTCGCCGTGCTAGCCTGGGAGGTCGGCAGCCCGAGCGACGGCTTCTCATCGGTGACGCACGTGTTCGCTCCGTGTTTTCTCGATTGTGTGAGCTTTCGGGGCCATGACCCCAAACGCGCCGCCATGCGAAGTTGACGCACGGAAGTCGAGTGAAAAGTGGGAGTAAAGCTTGCCAGAACCAAGACATCCGGGTGCTTCGACATGGGCGGTACTCCAGGCAGGGATTGTGCCACGGCCCGCGGGGGCTGCGCACGACCAACCGCCCAGGTTCTGCAGCGGCTAATTGGCCATTTCGCAAAAGCCCGAGCAAGTGTGGGCACCAATTCAGTATGACTCGATGGCGCCGCTCGGGCCATGCCCTGCCAGAATGTCACAAGCGGCCCGCGCCCGCCCGCGTGGCGATCTTGAGTCACCTCAACCCGAAGCCATGTGCCGGGTCGGGCCCCGGTTGCGGATCGGCGCGTGAATGTGCCACAAAGCACGGGCGCAAGTGAGTTCGAACACGACGCCCCCCGGCGCAACGCCATCGAGTGCGCCACCCCGCTCTTCGGGCAAGTGGCGCAACATCGTCATTGCCCTGAGCGCCTGGGCTCTGTCCGTGTGTCTTATTGTTTTTTTGGCGCTGCGGCACGCCAAAGTCGTATCACGTTACCCCGAAGCCGCGAGCGCCGCGCTTGCCGACGTGCAAGCCGCGTCGCAGCTCGACGACACCCCGTTTGCTCCCTTTGATGGCCCGGCTGCTGCCAATTCGATCACGGAAGTCAACGAAGCGCTGACACGCGCCACGCATTGGAAGCCGCCCGTCGCGAAAGACAAACCGAGCCCGAGCGACCGTGACGCGGCATTGGAGATCTTGTCAGACGACCATTGTCTTGGAACGTACAAGGCAGAGGTAACGTTGATGCTCTTCGGGGACCTGTACTGCCCGTTTACGCGGCACATGCTCGGGATTTTACGGCAGTGGCTCGATGAGCAACCCTCGGCTTTCCGCCTCGTGTGGCGCGAGCGGCCGCTCGACATTCACCCAAACGCACCGAAGGCCGCCTCAATCGCCGAGCGGCTCGCGCTACGCTCCGGAGAAGCCGCATTTTGGCGGTTCGTAGTTGCCGTCAGTGAGTTGAACGAATCGCCGTCGGATATCGATCTTGAGGCACTAGAAGCCGGGCTGACTAGCGGCAAAGTCAAGACCAACGCCAAGACGGAAGCCGCGAGAGCCGCCGCGAAGATCGAACGCGACCGGCTGACGGCGCTAGCGTACGCAATTCACGCCACCCCCACTCTCTTCGTCAATGGCCTGCGCATCGAGGGCGAAATCTCACGGCCGCACCTTCAGCAAATCATCGACGAAGAAACCGAAGAAGTCGAAACCCTGCTCGACGACGCCAAACCCGCCAGCAAAACCTACTCGATAAGAGTGGACGCGAATCTACTAGACTGGGTCCGCGAGTGATATGATAACGGGCTGGTTTCTGCGAGTTGTTTAGCTGAGCTCGCAACTTAGTGCATTATTTAGCCAGACTGCCTTCTCGAACCGTTTGAGCGCCGATCATGATCCCAATGACGGCCAACATCGACGGTATTCGGCCCTCACCCGCCTTGTACAATGACCCCGCAACACAACCACCTCCCAGCACCATGCCAACGCCGAACAGGACTCCTCCGAAGACGGCAGGTATTAACCGCAGAGGGGTGGGGTTCACCACAATCCAATCCTGTCGCGCAAAAAACGCGAGACCCAACATGGTCACCAAGACTGCAATCAACACTGCCAGCAAACCCTTGGCCTCCTTGGATAGAACCACAGAGCTTATGAGAGAGGCGCCACAGAAACCCGTTCGTTGAGCCACGAAACCAAACAGCACTCCGAGAACACCCGCGTCTACCATGTTGGAGTTGCAGCCTCGAGCTTCCCCAACTCTTGGATGATTCGTTGTGCGTTTGTTTCCAGGGCACTCGTATCCATCTCGATGTTCAAGGATTGGCTGAACCGTTTGACCTTTGACTCTGCGTCTCGTGTCGTTCCAGCGTCACTGAACCTGGTCGAGGCAAATTCCATCTCGTATCCATGAAACGCGGCCACGTCGCGTTGGTTCGTCGTGACTACGGAATCGGACAGGGACACTCTGGTTTTCAATGCCTGGCAAAGCGGATCAGCGGCAGTCTCCGCCGTTTTAACATATTCAGTACCGAAGATGTCGACCAGTTTGAAGACCTTCATCAAATCGTCGAGTTCGCCAAGGCTTTCGGGTTTGTCAATGGAGAGGACAAACCGATCGTTCTTGAGGGAGTAATAACGATCCAACATGTCTCCCACTGCCGTTGAAGAAGCGTCGTCGTTCGCCTTGCGCACCACCCGGAGTTCTTGCTGTTTCCTAATCTCGTCGAGCGGCATGGCTTGGATCTGTGTCTTCACTCTTTGGTAGTCGGCCTTGGTCAACGCACACGGGATCTGCTGAAACAGCAGGACCCCAGTCCGATTGTCGGAGATCTCCATGTGGCGGCCTTGTGCCCAGCCCCCGTCGCGAGCCGTCAGACCAGCGAGACTCTTGGTTATTCGATCTCCGTCGAGAATGCACCTGAGAGCCGTTGGACACCAGAACCCCATTTTCGGTAATCCCCGAGATCTGATTGCGGATGAGGTAGGCGAAGCCCTCGTTACTTACGTCAATTCCGTCATCGTGTGCCTGGACAATCTTGTTTCCGATCACAATCGTTCGCGATCGATCGAGATCAAGTCCATCGTCCGCAACCGTTTCGACGAGATTCGTTTGCGATCAGGCCCACGAAGGTCTTGACCCAAATACCATCGGCACATCGGAAGTTCTCGGTGCGATGACCGCGAATGGTGTTGTTGAAGAATATCCCTACGACCCGGTCGGTGGCATTGATGGCCTTGTGCAGCGTTTTCGAGTCGAATTGATTGCCGTCCACCACGACATAGGACCGCTGCGAGAGAACGGCTCCAAAGTAAAGAACATCCTCAAAACTGCAGTTCTTGACCCGCAGCGCCGTATCATAGGCCTCGATGGTTCCGCGCCATTTGTTGATCTCGTTCCCATTGGATCTTCGCGGTTGCCAGGTTTCGGAACACGCAATGCTCGAACCAATTGCCGTTTCGGATCTTGTCGAAGAATACCGTTTCGGACTTCGAATCTCCTTTCGTCAACCATTTCCAATACCGATTGAGCTTAGGAGGCCTTTCTGACGCTTTGATCTCGATACCCCTCCAATAGGTACCGGCTTTTGCGGCGGAAAAGACGATTGGCGCTTCCTGGGTACCCCGGGCGATGATCCGTCCTTCCACATGAATCCGCACATTCGGTCCCATCCGGAGATGAGTGCCTGGACGTATGATCAACACCGTTCCCTTTGGAACCAAGAAATCCTCTAGAATCTCTTGCACTCCGTCCATGACCCGCACGTTCGAGTGGAGTTCGCTGGCTGTCGAGGCCGCTCGGTTCCCGCTTTGGGACCCGTCACGCAGCTCGCGAACCACGGCAGCAACAAAAGCGGTATCAGGCAATGCACCCGTTTGGGCCAGGTCCCAAACGGGCAACGTGATAGCGCGAAAAGGAACCAATAACCCGCGTCGGCGCGACATCCATCTTGACTCGACGCATTCATAACCCTGTGCGTAGAAATAGTCCATTGGTCAGAGTGACTAGCGGTGTGGCTGTTTGCATGGGCACGCTAAAATCGTGTGACACGGCACTCGGCACCGTTCACCATGCCACCGGAACGCGCACGGCCCTTACGCTCTGGCATGATCGTTCTGTCGCAACGGCACGGAAACGGCACCAAGAATGCGCAACCCGTGCCCGGCGGGCCCGCGCAAACCCACGCCAGCCAGGGTTTGAATCGCAACAGCCAACGAGCACCATTATTGCGTGACAGATGGCGGGATTGGCGGGATAATTCTCTCATCGAGCCCAAGGACGCTTGGGTGCAAAGCCAATCGCAGCCTTTCACCGCCAAGTGGAGGACTCATGGCCTTGCTTAGCACATCACTGAAGAAACGGGTTCATGACATTTCTAACTGAATCAGGAACCCCACCGCGTGCCGATCTCACGCGCAACTACCATCAGCTCTGTGTCGCGATGCAACGGCATCGCGAAGATGACGCATTTTGGGCGCGCTCACAGAGCTGATGCGGGATCTGGTGGACAGCGTCGTAAAGTCCAAGAACCCCAATGTGCCACTGCCGCCAGAGGCCAGGCTCTTGGCATTGTGGGACATCAATGAGCTCGCTCAACTGTTGCGCGCGGCTTTGCCACATGAGCCACAACCAGAAGCTGGCGTTACCGAGCCTTCGTCGGGTACCCAATGGCCTGGGTTCTCGCGCGTGCTTTCGCCCAACACGCTGGGCCTTATGCTATTGCTGAGCTTGGCGGCTTCGGCTTGCGGCGGCTCGGACTCGCACGGCGGCGCAAGCGACACGGGTATTACGGGTGGCACGGTAGCCACGGGTGGAGCGGGTAGCTCGCTCACCACCTCAACAGGACTGGGCGGTACCGCCACTGGCGGATCGAGCAATACCGGGGGAACTCTCGGCCCCGGCGGCAATGCCGGTACGGCGGGAAGCATCGGAGGATCTGCGGCCGCGGGCGGTGCAACGCAGGGTGGCACCGCAGACACGGGTGGCTCGCTAACCACTGGAGGAAATACGGAGTTGGGTGGTGCTGCCAGTACCGTCACCGGTGGATCGAGCCATACCGGGGGGACCCAAAGCTTGGGCGGCAATGGCGGAACCGTCAGTACCGTCAACGGCGGATCGAGCCCCAGTGGCGGGATTAGTGGCCTGGGCGGCAATGGCGGAACCGTCAGTACCGTCAACGGCGGATCGAGCCATACCGGGGGGACCCAAAGCTTGGGCGGCAATGGCGGAACCGTCAGTACCGTCAGCGGCGGATCGAGCCATACCGGGGGAACTCTTGGCTCGGGTGGCAATGGCGGAACCGTGGGAAACACTGGAGGATACAAGGCCACTGGCGGCGCTGCGTTCACGTGTCAAAAAGACGCTGGGGCCGCAGGGGCGACGGCCGTCGCAGGGCACCCCTTGCCGCCCAATTGTTGCGTCGATACGGCTTCAGCATTGTGGCAGGCCATTGATAGTTCCACATTGGACGCTTCCGAGAAGCAGACGCTGTACACCTGCTTCGCGAACCTCAACGCCACCTGGTGTGATGGTTTGGTGGACCTGTTCAAGACCGCGACACCGCAAGTGATCGCTCAATACCTGTCAGATCTTCTGACCTGTTGCGGAGCGATGCCAGCTCGCTCACTGGAGACTTCACGACGCGCAGCAAGCAACTGATAAATCGAGTGTCTGTAATGTAGTCATGTATAAGGGGGTTACTTTTCCAGCCTGAGCTCGGGCCATGAAAATCATCAGCGACATGCCTACGTGGCGCTGGCCTGTGTGACCAGCTGCAACGCGTCGGACAGCGGTCACGTGGCCACATCAAATGTGGGGACTGGCGGCAGCCCAGATGCAAGCCTGGAAGCCGCGTGGAAGGACCGAGACGCAGCGGGTCTGTTCAACGTTGATCACGTGCCGCAGTTTGAATTCACTTTGCCTGCTAGTGATTGGCAATGGCTTCAAGACAACGCCAGCCAAGAACAATATGTGCAAGCCGAGGCTACGTACGAGGGCCAGCCAGCGGGCACCATTGGCCTGCGCTTCAAAGGCAACTACGGAAGCTTGTACAGCTGCTTTGACACGACCACGGGAGTGCTGATTTGCGCCAAATTGGGTTTCAAGGTGAATTTCGGGAAATACGATGCTGACAATCGGTTCTTTCGGCTTAAAAGTCCCTCAACCTGAACTCCATGGTCAGGGACCCCACCAAGTTGCATGAGCGCCTAGGCTACGAGATTTATCAGTTGAGTGACATCACGGCGCCGCGAAGCACTTGGGCTAACGTGAAGGTCAATGGGCAGAGCTATGGGCTATTCGCCATGGTCGAAGATATTGACGGTCGCTTCGTCGCCGACCGCTGGCCTGACGATAGAGACGGGAATCTCTACAAGGAAGCCTGGCCCGAGTTCGACGGACTCCTCCTACTATTCGCAAAAGCTTGAAACCAACGAGGACGCGCCCAATAACGACAAGATAATCGCTTTCGCCAATGATCTGACCCAATCTAGCTCGGATGGGCTAAGCCAGGCGCTTGGAAAATGGATGGACCTCGGGTACCTGTACCGATACATGGCGGTAGATGACGCCATCATGAACTGCGACGGGATGTCGGCCTTCTATTGCGCAGGCGGCACTGGGCCCGTCTGGGCAAACCACAACTACTTCATTTATCAGCAACAAACGCGTGATATCTTCTGGCTTGTACCTTGGGATTTGACCCGCGCGCTGACCACCTGTCCCGCGTTTGCTGCAGTGCCGCATTGGAACACTCAGCCGGCGAACTGCAACCAGAACTATCCGGTGTGGGACGGGGGCTGGGTCAAAGCTCCCGGCTGCGATCAAGTGTTTCAGGCACTTTCCCAGGATTGGCCGAGTTATCAAGCCGCCGTGGACAACTTATTGGCGGGTCCGTTTGATGCCACTACCTTGCTGAGCAAGATTGACGCGTGGTCTAGCTTCATTCACGACTCCGTGGTTGCGGACCCAACCGCTGACGGTGAGGCCTCCTGGAACTCCGCTGTCGAGGACCTCAAGAACACGGTTCCTATACTCAGGGACAGGCTAGCCAAGATTCGCGACCGCGAGGCCATCACTCTTTTGACTTTGTCCTTGACCAGGACCAATGATTTTGAATCGGCCTCGCCCGTGGAGGCTCTGCTGGGATTGCAGCTTGAAGCCAATGCACATACCGACGTGACGCAGCAACTGAACACCGCTCAGGGGCTGGATGGTCACCAGGATCTGCGGTCTGATTTTGTGTATCGTGATCCCACGGAGGCACCCGGTGAAGGCTCGCAGCAATGGATTTATTTCATGTTGCCTTTTGAGGGCGGCTTCCATGATTTGACTTCAGTCGGGCACGTTCAGATGCTCCTCTTGACGGATCAACCCAGAACCGTGCGCATTGATCTGGAAAGCGACCGGTACCAAGCAGCGGACAAGCGCATCAAGTTTGGCTGGGACGTACCCGTCAGCAACGGCATCAGTGCGGTGGACCTATTGCTCGACAATGCCACGCTACCATCCTGGGGAACCGGTACTACGGACGTTCTTAATAATGTGCGCCAGCACGTCAACGGCCTGTCCTTCAATCCGTCCGTGGTGGGTCTAGATGCCTCAGGGTACCTGGGTACTGGCAATTCTGATTCTGGATACTTGGAAATTGACGATATTGTCTTCGTGTCACCCTGATTGCGGCCCAAGTATTGACCCGCGCTGCGGCCGGCTGTCTTGGCGTTCAAACCTGAAAATGGGTCAGCGATAGCGGCGAGCGTGCGAGCCCGGGCTGATCAGAAGGATGCGCTTCAAGATAGGCGTAAGCTGCGGCGACCGCTTCCATCGTGCTAGAGCCGCGTGTCTTGCGCTCTGAAAAGACCTGGTCGGGGTCGAGGTGGTGCAGTGCGCCTGCGGCGCGAAGCCCCTCGAGCAGGTCAGCGCGCACTCCCGCCAGTATCACGCGCACGCCCAAGTTGCGCATGTGGATGATGAAACGGTCGATTTCGCGCATGCCTACAGCGTCGGGATTCCGCAGGCGCTTCACCCTGAGAACGATGACTTTGGCGCCGGCCGCTGCGCGCTGCTCGCACCAATCGAGGTGTTCATCGAGCGCCAAGCTGGACCCAAAGAACAGCTCACCTTCAAGACCGAAGAGTAGCAGCCGCTCATCCGCCGGTTCGTCATCCACACGTTCGCGGACCACCCCATTCTCCCCTACGATGAATTCCGTGCGCGTCATCCGACCTGCGCGCGGCACGGCCAGCAAAAAGGACGACAGCACACCAATTAGGATGCAGAACTCCACGGAGATGCCGACAGCCGCAATGGCAGTTGTCAGTACGATGAAGGCATCGAAACGGGTCGCACGCAAATGGAAGGGCAGCGCACGCCAGTCAACCATCCCCATGGCGGTCACCATCAAGATGCCGGCAAGAGCAGAGCGCGGCACGAAGCGCGCGTAAGGCGCAAACAGGATCGTGATGATCGCCACGGCCATGGCGGACCATACCCCTGACCATTGGCTACGGGCCCCCGCCTGATGGTTGATTGCCGATCGCGTCAGTGATCCGGAACCGGGAATGCAATGGAACAGACTTCCCGTCAGATTTGCCAGCCCTTCGCTCAGACATTGCTGATTGAGATCGAACTTTTCACCGGTTTGACCGGCAATGTGTTTGGCCATGGCGAGCGCCTCGAGCAAGCCCAACGTGGCAATCGCCATGGCGCTTTCCGACAAGGTCTGCAGCTGGCCCAGTGGGACGCTCGGCCACGGCAAATTTAGGGAAATTTCCGGGAATATGGCCCACCACCTTCACGCCGTGCTGGTCCAGACGCATTGCTGCAACGAGCCATGCCGCCGCAATGACTGTGATAAGGAGCTCGGGCATCAGGGGCCACCCGATCCATTTCTTGAACGCGCGTAGTCCCAAGACCATAACGATTGCGCCTAGACCGACGAGCGCAGTGGCCAGATGCGGTGTGCCGCCCCTCGCCCAAGTGTGCCAAGTGCGCACGAGAAAATGCTCGTGTGCACCGCCCGAAGCGGCCCAACCGAATAAATTGCGAGACTGGTCGATGACGAGCAGAAGGCTTGCGCCCGTCGTGAATCCGACCACGACGGAGTGCGAAATGTAGCGCGTCAGATCGCCGAGTCTTAGCAATGTAACGAGCGTTTGAAAGCTACCCACCAAGAACGCCAACACGAATACACCCGCCAGCTTTTGTTCCGCAGGGATTGGCGCCATGGCGCTCAGAACCGCAATCGATATCACGTTGGTCGGGCCATTGATGAGTTGCTTCGATGAAGCAAATAAGGCACCCACGGCTGTCATAACGATTGCCGTATAGAGCCCATATTCCGCGGGCACGCCCGCGGAGACGGCATAGGCCATCGCTTGTGGCACGGCTACAGCGGCTACGCTGAGTCCGGCGAGGAAATCGGCCCGACAGGCTGTCAATGTGTAGTTGCGCAGCGAGTCAATTGCCGGCACATACCTGCAGACAAAGCGCGCAACTGGATGGGCGGGTCGTGAACTGGGCATCAAGGGCTCACGAGACGACTACTTTTAGCACGGTCACGGGCGTCGGAGGTGATGAGTCTTGCGCCTCAAGAGAACTAGAGCGCGTCTCAGAAGAAACAATCGTCATGGAACGAGGATCAAGTGGAAAGCGGCACTAGGCAGGCGCGGAGCGGCTGAGGGGGGTGAAACCAGCAAAGCCGGTTCGGGGGGCGAATAACACTAGTGGCACGTCCAACATGACAGCGTGACACCAAATCTGGAGTGACAGCGATCGCAGAAGTCAGCTGCTGATCCGTGGCACCCAAGGCATGTTTCGTCCAGGCTGATGCGAAAACGCCGACCGTCGATCGTAGTGTGCACTCTTTTCCCATTGCGCACTGCCGCAATGCGCCAACCTGCAAGAAGTTCCGGGTGGTGTCGCCGCATTTGTGGTGCGGTTTCGAGACAACAGGAACCAGTGGCTGGTCGCAATGACTCGCTCTGCCCCGCGGCCCGAACTGAAACCACCCAGAGCGGGACAATGCCGAGCGCCAGCGCGATTGCCACTCCGCCCACGATTCGGCCACCGTCAATCACCGTCAATCCCCTCGTTGAATGGGCTCGTGCCTGAAGTTTTCGGTTCGGGGTTTCTCGCCCTTCATGATCAGCGCGTTACCCACCAACTCGTGCAAACCCGCGACGCGAACGCCAGGCGCCCAATAGTCACACACTGTGGTCAACGTGACGCGGTCGATGGCGCATATCGTGACGAGGGTGTTGACGCCGAACGCGTCGCGAACTTCGGCGACGGCTTTGCCGCGTGCCATGCCGCCGCGCAATCGCACCTCCATGTTTTCGTCGGCACCCAGTCCTGCCCCGCCGCCACAGCACAAGGTTCGTTCACGAATGGTGTCTTTCGCCATCTCGTGAAATTCACTGCATGCGCTACGCAAGACCAGCCGCGGTTCGTCAAGTAGACCCATCGCGCGAGCGGGGTTGCACGAATCATGGAAAGTGGCCGAGACGCCCGCATTACGCCTTGGATCCAGTTTCAGTCTGCCCTGCTCGACGATATCGGCGGTGAACTCGGCGATGTGCAGCATCTTGGTCGAACGCACGTGGTTGAACCGAGTGCCCGTGACGGGCGACGTTGGTGGTTCCAAGAAGTCTGCGGGACCGTTCATCGTATCCATGTACTGGTTGACGACGCGCCACATGTGACCGCATTCGCCGCCGAGAATCCACTTGACCCGAAGACGTTGGGCTTCGGCGAATATTTTCGCATTGAGCCGCTTCATCGTTTCCGGGGACGCGAAGAGCCCGAAGTTGCCTCCTTCGGACGCGTACGTGCTGAACGTATAATCGAGGCCAAGTTCGTGAAATAGTGCCAAGTAACCCATGGCCGTGTACGTGCCCGGATCCGCCATGAGATCGCCCGAAGGCGTCACGAACAGAATCTCAGCGCCTTTTCGGTTTATCGGCACTTGTACACGAATTCCCGTTACGTCGCATAGCTCGTCCGCGAGAAATTCAAGAGAGTCTTTGAAGCCCTGCGGCTGAATGCCAAGGTGGTTGCCCGTGCGATAGCAGTTGGCGGCCGGTTCTATCACCCAGTTTGGGGCTATGCCGAGCTTGAGCATCAATTCTCGCGCCAGCATCGTGATTTCCGCCGTGTCGATGCCGTAGGGGCAGAACACGGCGCAACGCCTGCATTCGCTGCATTGATAGAAGTATTTGAACCATTCTTTTACGACATCAGCCGTGAGTTCCCTTGCCCCAGCGAGTGGGCCGAGCGCTTTACCGCAAACAGTGAAGTACTTGCGATAGATCGAGCGCAGCAGTTCAGCGCGCAGCACTGGCATGTTTTTCGGGTCGCCGCTGCCGATAAAGAACGGGCACTTTTCGGCGCAAGCGCCGCAGCGCACGCAACAATCCATGAAGATATTCAGTGAACGCGACCTTGCGAGCCGTTCGCGCAGTCCGTCGATCATGATTTGCTGCCAGCCTTGCGGCAAATTCCAATCATCATTGAGTGGCGACCACGAGTGAGCGTTGGGCAAACCCAACACTTCCAGGTTCTTGGGTTTTGCGGGATGCAACATCGAGCCCAGCTTGAATTGGGCCGGTGCCGCGGCCGCGCCTGAACCCTGTTCGCCGACGCGCTCCAGATCGCCCTTGTCGTAGTATTCGGCTTGGTCTGGCTTGGCGGAAGCCATGACGTTACGGCTCCTCGACGGGAAGGCCCGCTTCGATCATGCGTTCCCGGAAAACGGCCTCGTACTCTGCGTAGTGCAAGACCTGAACCTCGGGATTATGAACATCGATGTGCCTCACGGCGCGACTGTTATTTGCGAGCGTGAGAGTGGGGCTCATGAGCGCACCCGGAAAATGCATGAGTTTGCTCAATGGAAACGTAGCAGCAAGCGTGCTGACAAGAGTCAGGTGCACGAGCAACAACGTATCGATTGACGAAGGCCACGCGACGTGCGCGGCTGGCAGCATCGTGATGATGGCTTTCACCGCGACTTGATCGATTTGGGTGACGTGCCGCATGACGAGACCCGTCACCGCAATGGCCGCGAGCAGCAGGAGTGGAAAGTAGTCTGCCGCCAGCGAAATGGCGCGCAATCGCGGCACGGCTAGGCGCCTTGCAATCAGAATACCGACCGAAACCAACAACAGGAGGCTCGTCACGTGAACCTTCGGCAAGGTCAATTCGCTTGCCACGTCAAGCCGCTGGATTAGGGCGACAAAACTGGGCACGGACGTCAAGAAGAACCGCAGATGGCGCACGACGACTACAGCCAGTGAGGAATGGAACGCAACCGCGAACAGCCATAGCCATCGGCCTCGGTAGCCCTGCAGTTTGCCAGGCAGCCTAGAGGCGGTGGGTGTTGCGCGCCACAAGGGACGCAGGAGAAACACATCGAGCAGCACTCGGCCCCAAACCTCGAATGCGGTGTGCGGATTGCCAAACGAGTCGTGCGACACCGTACGCAAGCTCCGCTGCTGGCCCACGGTCAGTGTGATTCGAAAGGGTACGGACGCTCGCATCCAGCGCGCGATTCTCCAGGCAAAGCCGAATAGGAAGCAGGCCACTCCCAAACACATCCCAACCATTGCAAACCGCCAGCCAGCGCCTAACCATTGCTTGGCCCCAACCGCCAATGAGCCAATGAATACGACCAAGGCAGAGGCGCCCCCGAAATGCAGAACAGTGGGGTGGATGGACTTGGCGACGGCCATTCTTCGTCCCTAGACGCATCCCGTTGGTTTAGGGAGCCCCGCAGCTTTACAGGCACCTTTAGCAGGACCGGTTGGAAACAGCTCGTACACCTCGTTGAGCTTGATTCCGACTTCCTTGCACATCTTGCGGATCATCGGGGCAATTCCGAATTTCTTGTAGTATTCGCGCAGGTAGTGGATCAATTGCCAGTGTCGATCGCCGAGTTCGTCTACGCCTTCCGACGCTGCGAGCGTCCTTGCAACGTCTTCATCCCATTTCTCGGGCTCTTGAATAAACCCGTCTTCGTCCACTTCGATTGTCTTGCTTCCCACTGCAATGCTGGCCATTGGTTCTTCCTTCGCTGGTTAGAGTTCGCTTCCGCCCAGCTTGATGACGCCGGGCAACGTCAACGAATGCTCGCGCCCAGCCGGGCACACCCGGCGCGAACAGATGCATGTAGCTGGCAAACACATTGCCCGCGATGATGCCATCGCGACCGCCTCCGATGCCGGCGCCTCTTTCGAGCGCAAGGGCTGTCTCGATCGACGCATCGGCTGCGCCCACTCGCGAGTAGTGAAACTCGTGACCCCGCAGGCGCATTCCTACGGGGAGAAAGGGATTTACGCGGTCAACGCAAGCCTCAACGTAACCGTGCGCCTGTGGAACACTGGTTTGTTCCACGACCAAGGGAATGGCACCCACCATTGGATGGTGTGTATCGGCACAAACGAGTTCGCGCGCCAGGTACATCAACCCACCGCATTCCGCCCACACCGGCAGGCCCCGTGCGATCTCAGTTGCGAGCGCGCTTCGAAATTCACGGTTTGCCGACAATCGTGCCGCATATTCCTCGGGGTACCCGCCTCCCATGTAAAGTGCGTCGATGGCGGGCAACACTGCGTCATCCAACGGCGATATGGCTACGAGAGCCGCGCCTTGTGTGCTCAATGCGGTCAGGTTCTCCGGGTAATAGAATGAAAATGCTGCATCGCGGAGAAAACCGATTTGCACGTGATTTTCGTGCGGTGCAAGAGAAACGCACGGTGGAATATTTGCTCGCAGCGGAGGAGCGCGTAGAGCCAAGTCTCGAATAGCCGCTACGTCCACGCTCCGCGAAATGATATCGCCGATCTCATCGAGTGTAGATTCCAAGTCTGGTCGCTCACTCGGCATGATCAAGCCCAGGTGCCTCGATGGCAGGCAGTCGACGTTTTGCCTTCGAATTACGCCCAGCACGGGCGTTTGCGTGCAGCGCGCAAGCGCCTCTAGTATTACGCCTTGTTGTCTGCTCGTACCGACCCGGTTCAGAATGACTCCTACGAGCGGCAGGTCAGGCTCAAGCGCCTGACACCCAAGAACCAACGCTGCAATCGTTCGAGTGGCTTTGCTCGCGTCCACTACCAACACGAGTGGCGCGCGAATTAGCCGGGCGAGCTCGGCGGTGGAGTGACTCCCCTGTGCGTCGAGCCCGTCGAACAGGCCCCGACTGCCCTCGACGATAGCTATATCCGCGTTCCGCATTTGATACAACGAACGGTAGATGGCCTCGTCGGACATGAGAAATGTATCCAGGCTAAAAGATTCAGTCCCGGCGGCGACGCCCAGCCAAGCGGCATCAATGAAATCCGGGCCCTTTTTGGCCACAGCGGCACGGAACCCCGCGTTACGAAAGACGCGCGCCAAACCCATTGAAACGAGCGTTTTTCCCGTTCCGCCGGCAAGACCGGCGATGACAATCCTGGGTAAGCGAACCTCTGACACGACACCGGCCCCTAGGGCATCTGCCGGAGCACTCTTGCGTGCGAATCGCTGCGAATTCAAGCGGGGCATGTCTAGCTCATCTCGAGATATCCACAGGGACACTCTTCGGCGCATTTTCGGCAACCGTCGCAGTTCTCGAGCTTGATGGTGAAGTACGCGCCTGGCTGCACTTCAGGCAGACGCGTCATGCAGCCTGGAGTACAAAACATCCAACATCGCTCACAACCAAAACACTCGCCGCAGGACAAGCACCGTTCGGCTTCGGCAAACACTTCGGCAGCACTATGTCCAAGTTCGACCTCGTTCTGTAAGTCGGCGAGGCGATCCTTCACTTCTGCCAACCGTCTCGTGAGGCCGGAACGTGGCTCATAATAGGCCAGCCTCAGGCGGCCCGGGTCCAATTCCGGAAGCGTTTCGCTCTTGGCTGGCGGGCTTCCGCGCAATTCAGCATCGATTGACAGCGCAACCTGCCGTCCCTGGGTGATCACGACCGCTGCCAAACTCGGAGTGACGGCGTCTCCGCCTCGCCAAACCCTGGCAAGCCGAGTCTTGCCCGAAGCATCGACCTCCAGACATGACAGGTCACCTTTGGACAAGGCGCCAAGGTCTGGCATCTGTCCGAGTGCGACAATGACCGTATTGGCAGCCAGCTCGAAACTTGTTCCGGGTACTGGAAGCAGCACCGAGTTACCCCGATGGTCTTTGGCTCCCAATTCGACGCGCTCGGCGACCACGGCCACCATACGTCCTTCTGCGTCGCGGATGACCGAGCTGAGCGTCGTGCGCAACTCGACACGTATTCCCTCTTCCATGGCCTCGGCCAACTCTGGCCCCAGATTCGGATTTCTCCGGCGCAACACCGTGATGACGGCATCGCTGCCCAGAAGGCGAGCGCAGACGCGTGCGGCGTCAATGGCCGTGTTTCCGCCGCCGACCACAACAACGTTCTTGCCGAGCGGCGGTGGCATGCCCCGCGCAACGTCACGCAGGAAGTCCACGGCAAGATGGACGCCTTCTCCAGCGACGCCAGGGATCTCTTGCCGGCTTGCCCCCGCCCCCGGGGCGATGAACACCGCGGCAAAGTCTCTGCGCAACTCATCGAGGCTTACGTCTCGGCCTACGCGAGTGCCCGTGTGCAACTCGACTCCGAGGCTCAAAATGCGTTCGATTTCGCCTCTGACGACGCGGGTGGGCAATCGATACGGGGGAATGCCGTAGCGGAACATGCCGCCAGGTTCCGGCATGCTTTCGAAGAGCGTGGAATCATACCCGATACGCCTAAGTTGATAGGCGCAAGAGAGACCCGCAGGACCCGCTCCGACAATCGCTATCCTTTCCGCGTGCGTGACTGGCCCTGGGCCGCCAGGCAGCTGCAGATCGCGTTCGAGTCCCCAATCACCCAAAAAACGCTCGATAGCGCCAACGGCTATCCCGCCGTCCTTGGAATGGCGGCTGCAGCCTTCCTCACATCGATGCGGACAGATGCGACCGGTGATCGCGGGAAACGGATTCGTTTCGACAAGCTTGCGCCAGGCCTGATCCAACGCTTGTGATTCGGTCAACCCGAGTTTCTCGTGTTGCGCCAGTAGAGCAATGACACGACGTACGTCTGTACCTGCCAAGCATGCGTTCCCGCAGGGGCTTGACTTTCTGATGGGATGGGGTCGAAGAGGCGAGACATTGCTGCTCGCGGGAATACTCGACCGCGCCTTTAGCGGCTTCACGCTGTCGTTTTTGCGAAGTAGGCCCACTCCATCACTCCTCGGGCGGAAGCACGATGTAGCTGCCACCGAGGTACGAGTACGTGCAGCGATCGTCGGCAATGAGTAGGCGTATGGCTTCTTTGCACATGGCCTTGTCGCACCTCGACCCGTATCGTTCTAGCATCGACTTGGTCAAATCAATGGGTTTGAGTTGCCGCTTGCCGTGATACTCTTTGACAAGAGCATACATGTCTTCCGCTAAGACACTGGCGGTCACGTCACTCATCGTCCTATCCTCCTATGTTCCAGGCGGGCGAGCGCTTCAATTGCAATGATCGCTTGTACGTTTCTCCCGCGTGCGTGAAATCGTCGATGTGGGCCTTGGTGAACGGAATACCGGAGAGGCGAAAGAACTTGGGCCAGCCGATGCGACCGATCCACTCTCCCATTCGCTCGAACTTGCGGGCGTGGGTTGCATAGAGCTCGACGATGCTCAACACGGCGGCAGTCACCTCCGGCCAGCGCGGTGGGTTATTGGGAAGGAAAGGCACCGCGAGTTTCGAAAACATGGGTTCGCTGCGCGCGTTTGAGACCTTGCCCCCGACCCAAATGGAAACCCCGTCCGTGGGGTCGTTCATGGTCATCGAAGGGCAAACCGTGTAACAGTTGCCGCAGCACACGCATTGCTCATTGATGACTTCGACCGAAGGCACGCCGTTGACGGTCGCCGGACGAATCGCGCCGGTTGGGCACGAGGCAATCGTCGTCGGAATTTCGCACCCTTTCGGCAAGGAAGCGTGGTTGACCCTGGGCGGACGACGGTGCAGGCCCAGGATTGCGATGTCCGAACAATGCACGGCACCACACATGTTCAGACAGCACGCAAACGCAATCCGAACACGCGCCGGTAAACGCATCGACGTGAAGTAAGGAAACAGTTCGTCCATCACCGATTTTACGACGCCGGATGCGTCGGACGCGGCCGAGTGGCAGTGCACCCACCCTTGCGTGTGCACAATGCTGGTGATGGACGGCCCCGTCCCCCCCACAGGGTAACCTTCGATCTCGAGGCGCTCAATGAGCGGCTCGACCTTCTCGGGGTCGGTGAGCAAGAACTCGATATTATTGCGGCTGGTAAAACGCAGGTACCCTTCCGAGAATTCGTCCGCCAAAGCAGCAAAGAGCCGAATCGATCTAGTGCTGAGCAAACGCGGCGTGCCGGCGCGAACCGAGTAGAGCTTCTCTCCAGATTCGGCAGTGTGAACGAGCACTCCGGGACGCGGTAACTCATGCCGCTGCCATTGGCCGTAGTTTCGTTGGATAATCGGCGGCAAAAACCTCCGAAAGTCCGGCGGGCCAATATCGGTTTTTCGCTTCGGCGTCTCAGAAGCCATCGTTGGTGCCTTCACGTGCAAGGACGGTGACGCTCATGGCTCATCCCCCTGCAGTGCAATGTACGGGTTCGTCCTTGGATGCGCGACCATTTCGGGCTGGGGCTCAAGACCAATCTGTTCGAGAAAGTTTCCAAGCCCGATCCGTTGTATGAACTCGCCAACGCGCTCACGGTTCTTGCCGTGGTCGGACCATAGCTCCCAGATGGCGTTGAGCAGTTCCTTAATTTCGTCATAGGGTGGCACCATTTTCAAGAATGGGACCAGAACCGAAGAAAGCAAGGCTCCTCCCAAGACAGGAGCTTTGCCTCCGATTAGCAACATAGCACCCCGATCGAGTCCCGGTGCGAGAGCCAAGGGAAGCGCATCGATGCAATGCATGCACTTCACGCATTCTTCGTTGTCGATGTGCAGTTCGCCTTCGGAGTAGGTCATGCAATGCGCCGGGCAGCGCGACACCACATCGGCCAGGATATCGGGCGTACCGTTTTCGACGTACGCTGCTAGTGCGGTTGCATCAATTTGGATGTCGTCCCGCCAAGTTCCAATAATCGAAAGATCCGCTCTGGCAATCGCACCGACGCAATCGTTGGGGCACCCCGAGGCCTTGATCTTGAATTTGTACGGAAATGCCGGTCGGTGCAGTTCATCTTGAAACGAGTGGGTCAACTCATGCGTGACTCCGAGCGTGTCGAAGCACGCCCATTCACAACGGGCCATCCCGCAGCAGCAGCTCGGGGTACGCAGCGCCGACCCGGAACCGCCCAGATCAAACCCGGCCTCGAGCAACTCGTTGAACACTGGTTCGAGTTCGCGGCTTTTCGCACCGAGTAGCACCGCGTCACCCGTGGCACCGTGAAAGTTCGTGAGGCCGGAACCATGCCGTTCCCAAATATCGCAAAGCTTGCGCAAGACATCGGACGTGTAGAACCAGCCAGCAGGTGGGTTTACACGAATAGTATGAAACTCGGCTGCCTCGGGAAATTCGTCGGGCAAGTCGCTGTAACGGCCAATGACACCCCCACCGTACCCCTTGACGCCTACCAGACCCCCGTGCTTCCAGTGTCCAACGCGATCTCGGTAGGAGCGCTCTAGCACCCCCAACAAATCGGCACTCATGGGGTTATCGGCGTTCTTATCGATTTCGTCTACGAAGCTTGGCCATGGGCCGCCCCTAAGTTGATCGATCAATGGCAGCGAGCGTTTATTGTTCACGAAAATTATCTCTCCACCCGTATCCGTCAGCAGGCGCGCAAACCCTGCGGACCTGCAGCGCTACGTCGCGCAACCAGAGTGAGCCGGCGATCCATCGTTAGCCGTGCCGGTGATGTGCCTGCGTTCGGGGTCCTCAATCAGCGGCTCCTCGATTTGCAGGGCTCCAGCAGCAGAATCCGTGCCAGTCACTCGCCGTCCAGAACGGCCACTAAACAAGCTGTTTTCGTATACCATGGTCGAGTCAGCCCCGAAACCAGCGCCCTTCACGGTCCCGAGCCGTCATATTTGATGGCCAAAGTCCTTCAAGTGTGGGAGGCCTGCTAAACCGTGTTTGCTTCTCGCGTGTGGAAGGAACTGTTTCGTCAGCCGCGTCTTGACGATTCTATTGGCGGGATCGTGCAAGCACTCGCTGAAGAAGTTGGCATTTCCGGACTCGCCGTACGATCACTCGATCTAAAACAGAGCAGCCTTACGACCGTGGCTCAGGGGCAAGTCAGCGGTTGGAGTCTCTTACCGTCCGCTCACAGTACCTGTACACCAAAGCAGATTCAGCAACTCCTAGCGTGGTTTCGATCCAAAGACGTGCTCACGGGACAACCGACGAATGGCACTTTACTGCGCACGATTACCGGTGTTGGGCTTGACGCCGATGTGACGATCGGCCCACTCAGCGACGAGAACGGCGAGGCACCGCTCGGCGCCTTGATACTTCTGGGACGCCCAGGGTCGATGAATTCACGTCACAAGACCGTGATGACTCGCCTGGTTGAGCCATTTCAGGTGGCGCTCGCCACCAACCAGCGCATTCAGGAACTCGCGCGCCTCCGCGAAATGTTCGAAGCGGAGAACCGTACGTTGCTCTCGAAATTGGGACGACAGGAGGTAATGGGTACCATCATTGGCGCCGATGCCGGCTTCAAGGAAGTGATGAATCGCGTGGAACAGGTGGCGGCGGCGGACGTTCCGGTGTTGCTCCTCGGCGAAACGGGCACCGGAAAAGAAGTCGTGGCTCGCGCTCTGCATTCCCGTTCGCGTCGCAATCAGGGTCCCATGTTGCGAGTGAACTGCGGCGCTATCCCTCCCGGGCTTGTAGATTCAGAGCTTTTTGGTCACGAACGTGGCAGTTTCACGGGTGCTGTTGCTACGCGCGCGGGGTGGTTCGAGCGGGCCGACGGAGGCACGCTTTTCTTGGACGAAATAGGCGAGCTGCCCTTGGCCGCTCAGGTCCGTCTGCTTCGAGTTTTGCAGGAGGGAAGACTCGAACGGGTCGGAGGGCAACATGCCATTACGGTTGACGTTCGTATCGTGGCCGCTACCCACCGTTCTTTGACGGAAATGGTCGTTGAAGGAACGTTTCGCAAGGACCTCTGGTACCGCATCAGCGTATTTCCGATTCGGTTACCGCCATTGAAAGAACGACAGTCCGACATTCCTGCCTTGGCTGCGCATTTTGCGTGGCATGCGGGAACACGGTTGGGCGGGCAACCGCTGGGTGTATCGACGAGCGATCTCGATTTGTTGGCCGGCTACGAATGGCCTGGAAACGTACGCGAGCTTGCAGCGGTTATTGAACGCGCGGCGATCTTGGGCAACGGTTGCTATCTGGACATTCGCGGTGCATTGGGTGCCGTCGAACAGGTCGGCTCGAGTATCCCACCTAGCCCCGATAGTGAGTTTGCCACGTTGGAAGGAGTCATCCGGCAACACATCGAGTCCGCATTGCAGCGTACTTCGGGTCAGATCGAAGGCACTGCAGGCGCGGCCAATTTGCTCGGCTTGAATCCACACACCCTGAGGGCCAAGATGCGAAAGCTTGGCATCAACTGGAATGCCTTTCGGGCCTGAACACCGCTCATCCAGTGCAGCCGGGGTAGTCGGCCCCGCCCGTCCGCGATGTTAGTACTCGTGGCACCCGAAGCAATCGAGCGTAACACCAGCCCTGGCGTGGCACCTGTCGCAAAAAGCTGCTCGGCTAACGTGGCATCCGTGGCATGATTCCATGGTCCGTGTCTCGGCGCGTTCGCCGCCGCGGACGACGCGATCTCGCAGTTGCCTTAGATAGCTCATGTGCTCGTAACGCATCCAAGTGGCATCTCGGACGCACCGAGTTGCTTCTCTAGGGGTCGCGATGATGTGCGTCTTTTCCTCGTCGCGGGCGAAGGCCCAGACGCTCATAGCGAATGGCGTGACCATGATCAGCAGGCCTGCCGCGACGGCCTGGCGATAGTACCAACGCGTCACGACCCGCTCCGGTTGCGATTGGGCAACGCTACCGAGACCCGGCCGTGATGAGAAGCAACTATGAGCGCCACCGTGCGGAAGGCCATGTGCGCAAGTTTCGAGTAGGGAAGCAGAAGCAGAAGCGTCAAGGTGGACACCAAATGCACGACGTAGGCTACGTGTCGAAGATCGTCGAGT
Organism: uncultured delta proteobacterium; assembly: GCA_963811985.1. Classification (GTDB taxonomy): domain Bacteria; phylum Myxococcota_A; class Polyangia; order Polyangiales; family Polyangiaceae; genus FEN-1139. Next base: position 201,476 of record CAWEUH010000016.1, on the reverse strand, counting down.
CGTGCGAAGTGCAAGGCTTCGGTGAGAAAACCTGTCGCGGTGACGACCAAGAGCAGCCATAGCGGCAGCCAGTCCGAATAGGTTCCTCTCATGGACACGACTGGGGCTGAGCGCGATGAACGCTTCAATCGATCGACACTCATGAGGACACAACCGGCGAAGAGGGCTAACCCAGCCAGATTCGCCAGGAGTTTCCAGGGATCAGCAAACCCCATTGGATACACCAGGCCGCTGCGTAAGGGGTTATATCGAGCGGTGATGACCCACAGGTCCACCAGCATCAATGCGAGCATGGCGTAAAACACGAGCGTATGACTGACACGCCGACGGACTTCGTGGACACACATCGCGAAATCCTCGTGCCACATGATTCTGCGGAGGATAGCGAACAAGCCGAGTTTCGTCGTGTTGGGCGGCAGCGGCTCTGATCGACACAATGCCTTGCAGAAGTTGCTGAGGCTCAGCCCGAACACCAAGACGTCGAACATCACAACGAACGCAAACAAAGTTGCCAAAAAGCCATGCGGAAGCTTCGTCCAAAATGGTATGATAATTCGCTCTCCCCGATGTGCCAATTCGTAGGCCGATGCGCCTGCGCCGTTCCAGATTACGGCGCCCAAGCACAGCAGGGCCGTCGAAAACACCGCAAAGACCCACAAGCTAGCTGGACGCGTCGCCGCGCGGCCGACAAACTGCGGCACGGTAAAGTGGGCAATGCATTCCCGACGCAGTGCGGCCATCACATCGCCGGGGCGCGCGCCGCGCGGACAACGAAGAGTGCAGTCGTGACACTCGTGGCAAAGCCAGAGGTCGATATCCCCAATCAGCCGGTGTTTTAATCCCCACTGTGCCCACAACATTTCCTTGCGCGGCAATGGAGAATCCTGGGCCGTCAGATTGCATACAGCGGAACAAGTCGCGCATTGGACGCATTGACGAAGCGTGTCGCCGCCGTCGCGTAGCACCCGGTAGATGAAGTCGCGATCCGGCGCAATGGGCGGCTGAGCGGTACCTGGTCGGCGCACGGCTTCGGGACAGGGTTGGTCTTGCATGACAATCGCCGGGATTGCAAACGGCTACGCGTCCTTGAAAGGATTCAATCCAATGCTTTGAATCTTCTCCACGAATGCATCAATGCGGTCAGCCAAGTTCGAATAGTCGGCCATGGTTACATATTCGATGTGCACGCGCTCCTGCTCGAGCGCGAGCTGATGCAGCTTCTGCTTGACATTTTCACTGCGAGTCGTCATGAGATCGCTGCCGCGCAGAAAGTGGCATTGTGTGTCCTCGCCGGGCTTGCAACCCAGCAACAGCACCCCGTCGTAACCCATGGCCATTGCGTCTGCGATCCAAACGATATTGACGGAGCCGAGACAGCGCACCGCAATAGTCCGGACCCGTGCGCTGTAAGGGTGGCGACTGAAACCCGCAAGCTCCAGCGCGGGCAGAGCGTCGTTTTCACAGGCTAGTATCAAGATACGCGGACTTTCGGCGAACTCGTCCGGAATAGGCACTGACTTGATGAGGCTGGAGACGATGTCGATGAAGAGTACTGCGGGAAATGAAACTATCCGTTCCGGGCAAGCGCCTAGGCAGATACCACAACGCCGGCAACGACCCGGGTTCAACTTGGGTGTACAGCGCTCGTCATCGTCCAAGGTGCCGAACGGACACTCTTCGGTACAGCGCTTGCATTGAGTGCAGCGCTGCAGGGCGAAGCTGGGCGGAGCCACGTCGCCCCAACGAGGATGCATCGCAATTCCCGCAGCGGCGTGCTCAATGGACTGAATGGCCTTCAGCGCGGCCCCCTCACCATCACGCTGACACGCCGCGATGTCGTTGGGCGCTCGAACGGCGCCGGCCGAGTAAATTCCGGTGCGTCGCGTCTCGTACGGAAAGCAAATGAAGTGAGAGTCCGGAAAGCCGTATCGATCGAGGGGAATTTCTGGCCCTTGACGATAGTCCAGTCGCAGCGTTTCCGTTCCTGAATAGGCCTTCAGCCTCGAAACTGTCGCCTCGGCTGCTGCCAGTTCATTCCCCTTCGAGAGATTGCTGCGTGCGTCGGCGAGTTCCCGCAAGACGTCATTATTCGAGGCTCGAGGAACCATGCCAACTGCAAGCACTACGAGATCGACCTCCAGAACCACTAATTCACCAAGCAAACCGTCCGCAACGTCGATGTACAGCTGCCCCGCCTCGTTCTCGTAGGCTCTTCGCACTTCGCCTTTGGTAAAGAAGATCAGGGGGTCTTCCTGAGCTCGGCGGTAGAAGCTCTCGTGCAGCCCTGATGCCCGTACGTCTTTGGCTATGACGTAGATCTCGCTGTCGGGCTCGAGTTCTCTCGACCAGATGGCTTGTTTCAGCGTGGTGCGGCAGCACACAGAAGAGCAATAGGGCAGGTGTGATGGGTCGCGCGAGCCGGCGCATTGCACGAACGCAATGCGCCGCGCGGGCCCTGAGTCCGATCTCCGACGCAGGTCGCCTGCGTTTAGCATCCGCTCGAACTCGACATTCGTCACTACGTCAGGGTGCTTGCCATAACCGAGATGAGGCAGACGTGCCGCGTCATACGCTTTCCAACCCGTTGCCTGCACAATGGCGCCTGCTCGAACCTGTTCTTGCTTGCCATTCTTGTTCAATACGACTTCGAAGGCGCCGGGCTCGCCAGAGATTCGAGCGATGCTCGTGTTCGTGTGGACCTCGACGAGCGGGTTTCTCGCCAATTCGTCCAGCAGAGCGTGCCGCGGGTTCTCCTCGAGTTCACGATAGGGCTGACGAGTGGGCAGCAGGCGTTTGGTGGCGAGAAACCAACCGCCGACCTCCGACTCTTTTTCGAGCAGAGTAACCGCGTAACCGGAGCGTGCGGCCGTGAGCGTGGCAGCAAGGCCTGCCGGCCCAGCGCCCACCACTAGTATCCGTTGCGGGCAATCGGAAGTCTGAGGCACGGGGCGTTGCGACTTGAGAGCCCGGACAAGGCCGATTCGTAACGTATCTTCCGCCAGCGACTGCGTCTCTTCTTGTCCGGGCTCGTGGCTCCATACGACGAGTTCACGCATCGCAACTCGCTCGATGCGACAAGGCTCCGAAGCAGTCGCTAACGGAACGAAACGGGCAGAACAGGCCGCGACGACCAACGACCTATTGCCGCCGCTAGCTCTCGTCGAAAGCAGAGCTTCGCCGTCTAGATTGCAGAGACAGGGAGCGGACTGGGCGTCGGTGACGCCTGGGTGGGCGAGAGCCAGGCGCTTGAGCGCGGCGATATCGAGGGCCGCGCCCATGTCGCATCCTTCGCAGATGTACACTTCGATACCTGCGGATTCTGCGCTAGCGTGATGATTCAACGGCCCCCCCGGTTCGTCGAGGCTCGTGCGGCGCCGAACCCCGACGACAGTACGCGAGTGCGCGAGCTACAGCGCTCGTTGCATCGCGAACGGTCGTGGACACGTCCATGGGTTGCCTGGCGGAACCGGCGACAATTTGCGCGAGGCTCGGCTGTTCTTCCAACAAAAAGCCGTGCGCATCACGCGCAAGTTGGCATGCGGCTGGTGTGTCGCTGCGCGTCGGGACCATGCCGGTAGCGAGAACCACAAGGTCCATCGGTTCGGCGACTCGGCGTTGAGTCTGGACGTTTTCGAATTCAATCACGGGTGTAGCGCCGTCGGTGGCAACCTTTGCGACCTTGCCGAGCACAAAATGAATCTTCGGATCCTCCGCGGTTACCGCAAGGAACCGTTCGCCGTTGCCAGCTGTTCTGCGGTCGATGTAACAAATCGAGATGTCAGCGTCGGGTATGGCGGCGCGAACGTAGCGGGCCTGTTTGGCGGAAGCGAGACAGCACACACCGGAGCAATAGTCCAGGTGGTTTTGGTCGCGCGAACCGGCGCACTGAACGAAGGCAACACGTTGTGGCTCGCGACCGTTGGATGGGCAGACGATGCGACCCGATGTCGGTCCTTGCGGCGAGGCCAGGCGCTCCAACATGACGTTCGTAATGACGTCGGGGTGTGCTCCAAAGCCCAATTCTTCGAGAGCCCTCGGATTGTACGGTTCCCAGCCGGTGGCCCAGATCACCGTACGCACGATGAATTCGAGCTGACGCGGGGTCATCGAAAGATCGATGGCAGATTGGGGGCACGCACTGACGCAGCGCGCGCAGTCGAGCCCAGTGCAGACGCTGGGATCGATGATGTAACGCGAAGGATAGGCCGCGGCATACGGGAGATAGATCGCTTCCGTGCCGCCCAATCCAAAATCAAAAGAGCTGGGGCGCGAGGCTGGACAGACTTTGGCGCAGGCGCCACACGCGGAACAATTCTCGGTCACGAAGCGCGGTTGCTGCAGAGCCGTAACGTGAAGCGCCCCCTGTTGTTGCGCGATGTCGTGCACCTCGGTCAGCGTGAAACAGGCTACTTTCGAGCTGCCGCGCAAATGCCTGAGATTGAGTTCGAGACCACACAGCGGTGGGCAAAGTTTCGGGAAATATTGGTGCATTTGCGCCACTCGCCCGCCGAGGTGGCCTTCGCGTTCGATGAGTACGACTTGGCAGCCACATTCCGCGGCTTCGACAGCTGCGGTCAGGCCGGCAATGCCCCCGCCGACGACGAGCACGTCTGCGCGGGGGATTTCCGACAGTGGTGGCGACACCAATGGATTCATGCTCCGTCAGTGTCAGTGATATACTTGACTGGACGTTTGATCATTGACCAGTCGCCGCTTGCTTGATCGAACCGGCAGTTGCAGAACGCTAGCCAATTTTCCTGATCCAAACTGGGTTTGTCAGCGCGGAAGTAGTAGCCCGGCCAGCGTGTCTCGTCCCGGAACAGTACCGATCGAACATGGGCCTCAGCCTGGTGCAGACGATGCACGTTCTCCCAACATCGCATGAGTTCGTGCAGACTTTCCGCTGCGAGATGGGCTGAATCTTGGCGCAACAGCTGCAGCAGGTCCAAGGCCCGCACTAGTTGGTGTTCGCTGGTTGCCAATTGGCATGACACGCCGCCGGCGTATTCGTCCATGACCTTCTGCAACCGATGCATGAACTGTTTGGGGCGCAGATATTTGGGATTGACATCAGGATCGGTCGTTTCGTTGCGGTGTTCCTCGAATGTCAACAAGGGTCGTAGAATGTCGGCGGCGAGTGCCGCCACTCTGGCGTCGGAAACGGGTGGGGCTGCCGCCGCCTCGGCAATGAAGGCGATCGCGGATTTGCCGGCGATGCGACCCTCCGTGAAGGAACCGGATGAGAACTTGTGACTCGATGCCCCGCTGGCATCGCCTGCCGCAAAGAGCCCAGGCACCGTGGTCATGTTCGTGTAGCCCCAGAAGTAGTCGCCGCGGGTGACTTCGGTCTGCAGATCTTCGGGGCCGGAGACCCAGGCGCCGGATGCGCCTGAATGCGAGCCAATGAAGTAGGGCTCGCAAGCCATGATTTCCGACGGTTTTTTCTCCGGTTCGACGTTGGTCGAGGCCCAGAGTAGGGCTTGCGCAATCGTCATATCGAGGAAGTCTTCCCAGGCTTCGGACTCGAGCTCCTTGAGCTTGCGCTGCGCAGCCTTAGCATCCGAGATCTGTTCACTGATGCGGCGGATAGCGTCCTCTGTGCGCATCTGAATCGGGCCCTTGCCCTTCATGACATCGAGCATCATCAACCAATTTCTCAGGTTGGCTGGGGTGGGCTTCGCGCGACCGTACGGGCCCCACTTGTCGAGCTCCGCGTCATTCGTCAGCATGTAGTCTTCACCGAGCGCGTTGGTCGCAATGGCCTTGAACAGCAAGAACCAAGCCCCGACGGGACCATAGGCGTCCTTGAAACGCACGGGAACGAACCTTACCTCCTGGCAAGTCATTTCCGCGCCTGCGTGAATCGTGAAGAAAGCACTCCCGGCTGAGTTGAACGGCGGATACCACGAGCGACCGAGTCCTTCGCCGGTCGAACGCGGTGGAAATACATGAACCGCTCCGCCCATTGCAACTAGTGTCGCCTTGGCTTTGAAGACGTACAGGGTTTCCTCTCGCGTACTGAACCCGATGGCGCCTACGCAGCGACCTTCCTCCACTAGAGGATGGGTAATGAAGACGCGCTCGAAGTACTGTCCGCCAGACTCTGCCAAGGCTTTCTTGGCGGCTTCTGCGACTATGACTTTGTACGACTCGCCGTTGATCATGACCTGCCAGCGGCCTTCGTGGACATATCGACCTTGCTCGTTCTTCCAAATGGGCAGACCCCACTTTTCGAAGAGGTGAACCGTGCCATCGACGTGCCGGGCGATATTGGCGACCAAATCTTCGCGCGTGATGCCCATCAAGTCGTTTCTGACATAGTCCACGTAGTCACGCACCGTGTTGTCGCCGCTGCTGTGATCGAGGTAGAGATTGATCGCCGAAAGCCCCATGGCCACCGCGCCAGAGCGTTCTACGGCCGCCTTGTTGACCAAGGTCACTTTGAGGCCGTGTTGCTTTGCCCAATGCGAGGCCTCGATGGCGGCGCCGCACGCGGACATGCCACCGCCGCAGATGAGGAGATCGGTCTCAACGATTACTGTTTTGAAGTGGGCCATAGTTACTTCTTCGGGGAGGTGACGGTGGATAGCGCTGGAAGAACGTCGTGTTTTATGGGACCATTCTCGAAGTCGAGCACGTTCGGCTCACCCATGAGCAGAGGGCTTTTCAGATCCGTCGTGGCGGTCGTGCTTTGACAGAATGGCTCAATTTGCCCCTCGGCGACGCCTCGTCGAATCGGAAAGCGAAATCGCTTGGGTTTGAGAGACGGGTCCCGAAACTGCACCGTCCACAGTATCTGATCGGTGCTTCTGAGTGGGCTGACGGTGCCACCCATGGGAACGAAGTCGGAATACCCTCGCACTTCGATGGCTTGATTGGGACAGATTTTGACGCAATTGAAGCACTCCCAACACATGCTGGGATCGCGATTGAAGGCTTTCGCTGTCTCCTTGTTCAGAGTCATCAGGTCATTAGGGCAAATGTATTGGCAAGCGGTCTTGTCCAGTGCTTTGCAGCCGTCACATTTGCTCGCAATAACGAAACTTGGCATGAGTCCTCCGGAGTAGTGAGAGAAAGATGAGCAGACCTGCCGCGTGTATTCCGCCAGCAATGGCAAGTTCGATGATGTTTGGACGATAGCTGGCTGACCCGCCCAATACGGATGGGGAAAAGCCCGAAGGGATGAACAACAAGCCCTTCTCGATGAAGACGGACAAGAATATCAACAGGCAAGCCCCGTTCAGCGGCCGCGAACGTCGTCGAAGCGCGGGGTGAAGCAAGATCCCGAATGCGATTAGGGCAAGGACCATGGACGTGAGCGTGCTCAAGGCAATGCCCGGCGTCGAACCGCCGGGTACCCATTGGTGAACCGTGTGCTCCTCTGCCCAGGGAACGCCCGAGTAGAGATTGGTAAATATTTCGAGGGCAGTGAAGAGCAACACCGCGGCGAGGGCATAAGTCATTATCGACGACAGGAGCGCTACCGCCTTGCGATCAATGGCAACGGAGTGGTTTGCGCCCAGTGCGCTTGCCACGACGGTCAGCAGAGCGGAGCCCGATGCGAAGGCCGTTGCGAGAAACTTCGGAGCGAGGATAGCGGAGAACCAGCCGGCGCGCGCGGCGAGGCCGGAATAAAGCAGTGCCGTGACAATGTGAATACCGAACGCGAACGGGATCGAAAGGAGCACCAAAGGACGCACCCAGTGCGGATGCGAACCGCCGGGTGACAGAAGGGAACTGGCTAGAATGGTCCCGCAGAGCAGCAAGTAGACGCTAAGCGTGCCGATGTCCCAAAACATCAGGGACGACGGCGCCGCGTATATCAGCACGCCTAGAACGCGAGCGGGCCTTCCAAGGTCAACCAGCACGAAACAGAACGCCTCAATGAGCGCTACGACCGAGATCGCCTCCGCCACGATGACCAGGGGCGCGTTGTACTCCTTGCCATGGACGTAATGCGGCAAAACAACCAGTACGGAGGACGCGGCCACGCCGACCAAGAAGGTGAATTGGGAGATATAGAGGCCCCACGGAACGTCGCGCGACAAACCGGTAACCGACAGGCCGTAACGAACCTGCTGAACGTAAGCGACGATACCGACACAGCATATCGCAATGAGGGCCGTCACGAAAGCGCGGTACTTCGGAGACGAAACTTGCACTGCTTCTTGCATGATCCCCTAGAAAAAGTAGTAGACGTTTGGAAGCGTACCAAGTTCCGGCCTTCGGCGAAGCGCGCGCCGTGACGCGAGGATTCGGCTAGCCGCTGATGCCGGATCGTCGAGATTGCCAAAGACCAACGCTTTCGAGCCATAGCGTTGGCAAGCGTCCACGCAGAGCGGGGCGAGCCCCTCGTCGAGTCGCTCCACACATAGCGTACACTTCTCGACTACACCGGCGCTACGCCGAGGGTATGCTCCACGATGTGCCCTGAGGGGTGGATTCTCCCAATTGAAGCTGCGCGCTCCGTAGGGGCAGGCCGCCATGCAGTAGCGGCAGCCAATGCATCGGTGCGGGTCCATCGCCACGACACCATCAGGGCGCTTCCAGGTTGCGCGCGTAGGGCACACCCGTGTGCAAGGCGGCGAGCCGCAGTGATTGCAAGTAACCAGCACAGGAAGGGATCGCTGCTGGACCGGGACGGCGGGATGAATCTGCTCAGGAAATACGTCGGCGAATGCCGCTTTCCACAGCCATTTGACCTGGTGCCGAGGATCTGAAAGACTTGGCACCGAGTGTCCCTCGTGACACGCATCAATGCATACGCGGCATCCGTCCCGGCTTGCGCAGCGCTCTGCATCGATCAATAGCGCCCAGGATACGTTTGGATGCCCTGGGTCAGCGACGCCTGAAGCGCTCCCGCTGGCTTTGGCAGCTGCCCCAACCGCAATACCCAACACGGTGGCTCCCGCTCCGCCGAGCAATGCGCGCCGAGTCAAATCCTGTTTCATGCAACGTCGCCTCAACCGTTGGTAGTCAGCGCGAAAGACGTACGCTGCGAGGATGCGCTCTGGACTTTGTGGCGCCTGTCGAGCGAGGTGCTTGCTGAGCAGACAGGGAAGGATTCACAGCGCCTCTCCGCTAGCAGGAAGCATACCAGCTGACAGCAACACGGTAATTCGCAAAACGGATGTCATTATTTGAAGTTTGCTTGAGCGAGTGCTGGGTACCCAGCAAATGTAACGGACCGCGGCCGTCAAATTTGACGGCAGATTGGAGCTATGAACCCTGAGCCCACCGGGCAGCACTATTCGGCCCACGTCCGCTGCCCATAACATGGTTTCCCGCTCGAATAATTATCAGTCAGCGAGCTCCGGCACGACGGTCCGCCAAGGATACGTCTGATCGGCGATAACTAGAAAATGCGGGTTGAGCAGACTTTCCTTGGTGTTGTAGCTCAGGCGCTGAAATCGAGTGTCGGTGACGACGCCCCCGGCCAGCTCGACCACACATTGAGCGGCTGCAGTGTCCCACTCGGAAGTGAGCCCGAAGCGCGGATATATATCGGCGCGCCCTTCCGCTACGAGACAGAACTTCAACGAGCTACCCTGACTGATAAACTCCACTTCTCCGGGCAGCTTTCGGATCATTTCTTGAACGGCGTTACTGCCGTGAGAACGGCTGCCGCAGACTACGATTTTTTGCGGGTTCACAGGCCGCGTTCGAAGGAGCTCGCATTGCGCATTCTCGCCTACTTGCCTGAAAGAACCAAGGCCCAATCCAGCAAAGTAGCTTGTGTGCGAAACAGGAACATGGACTACGCCTAGAACCGGGGCGTGCCCCTCGATGAGCGCGATATTGACAGTGAACTCGCCGTTGCGCTTGATGAATTCCTTGGTGCCATCGAGCGGATCGACGAGCCAGTAACGCGCCCATTGTGAGCGCTGAGCGTACGGCAAGGCTGCGGCCTCCTCCGAAAGGATGGGAAGCTCCGGCGTTAGGCGCTGGAGGCCTTCGCAAATGGTAGCGTGTGACGCCAAATCAGCCGCCGTCAGGGGAGAGCGATCGTCCTTGAGTTCTGTCACAAAATCCGATTCGTATACCTCGAGAATTCGCCGCGCTGCAGACTGTGCGATGTCACGGACTGCACCCAGCAGCAATTCAAAGTCCAAAGGCCGTAAGCTGTCATTCATGTTGCTGGCTCCAGCGGCAATCCGTCAATCCGACCGTGTTCTTTCAGTTTCTGAAGTAAGACCTCGACCGCCTGCTCGGGCGAAAGCTTCTCGGTATCGATGTGCACCTCGGGTGCCTCTGGAGGTTCGTAGGGCGAATCGATACCCGTGAAGTGTTTGATCTCGCCCTTGCGAGCCTTCGCGTAGAGCCCCTTCGGATCACGTCGCTCCGCCTCTTCGATCGACGTCGCGACGTACACTTCGATGAATTCGCCTGCGTCTAGAGCATCGCGTGCCATTTGCCGTTCAGAGCGGAAAGGCGATATGAACGAAACCATGACAATGAGGCCCGCATCGGCCATGAGTTTGGCGACCTCGGCCACACGCCGGATGTTCTCGACTCGGTCGGCATCGGTGAACCCCAGGTCCTTGTTCAAGCCGTGACGCACGTTGTCACCGTCGAGTAAATAGGTGTGACGTCCGCTCGCGTGCAATCGTTTCTCTAGAAGGTTTGCGATCGTCGATTTTCCGGCTCCCGAAAGGCCGGTGAACCAAACCACACACGGTTTTTGACTCTTCATGTTGGCCCGGGCCTGCTTGTTAACATCGAGTGCTTGCCAGTGGACGTTGTCGGCGCGCCAGAGTGAAAAGTCGAGCATACCCGCACCAACGGTATCGTTCGTCAACCTGTCAATGAGAACGAAACCGCCGGTTTCTCGATTGTCGGCGTATGCGTCAAAGACGATCGGTCGGTCCACATACAAATTGCACACGCCGATGTCATTCAGTTCCAAAGTTCGAGCGGCTAGCTCATCAAGAGTGTTGATGTTTATCTTGTGACGAGGCTCCGCGATAGTTGCGGTCACTGTCCGCGTTCCAATTTTCATCAAATACGCTCGTCCTGGCAGCATGGGTTCTTCATGCATCCACACCAACGTACATCGAAACTGGTCGGCTACTTTGGGCCTCGACGTTGACTCCGCTATGATGTCGCCGCGGCTGACATCTACTTCGTCAATAAGCGTGAGGGTTATTGATTGACCGGCCACGGCTCGCGCGAGCGGACCTTGCGGCCCCATAATCGTTTGCACTTTCGATCGCTTTGCTGCCGGCAACACGATGATTTCGTCACCGGGTCGCACACTGCCGCTCGAGATATAACCCGAGAAGCCGCGAAAATCCGGGTTCGGACGGTTAACCCACTGGACCGGCAATCGAAAGGGCTTGTTGACGGTATCGTCTTCGACAACCAATGATTCAAGCTGCTCTAGCAATGGCAGGCCGGTGTACCAAGGCATGGCGTTGCTTCGTTCCACTACGTTGTCGCCCTTGAGGGCGGAGAGCGGGATGCAAATGCCGTCTGGCGCGCCTAGTCGTTGTGTCAGCTGATGAACGGCCCCCTTGATGTCTTCGAACACTTCCTGCGCGTAGCCAACCAAGTCCATCTTGTTGATGGCGAGAATCAAGTGGCGTATGCCAAGTAAACAGCAAATGTACGTGTGCCGGCGGGTTTGGTTCAGCACACCTTTTCGCGCGTCTAAGAGTACGACGGCTGCCTCGGCCGTAGATGCACCCGTCACCATGTTACGCGTGTATTGTTCGTGACCCGGCGTGTCCGCTACGATGAACTTACGCTTCTGTGTGGAAAAGTACCGGTAGGCGACGTCGATCGTAATGCCCTGTTCACGTTCGGCCGCCAACCCGTCCACCAGCAACGCCAGATCCAGCCCCCCCCCTGGGTTCCCATTTTGGCCGAGTCCGAATGTAAAGCGGTAAGCTGATCTTCGTAGATGAGATTGGATTCGTAAAGCAAGCGCCCGATCAACGTACTTTTTCCGTCGTTGACGCTCCCACACGTAATGAACCGTAGCAGCTGCTTGTGCTCGTGCGATTTGAGGTAGGCATCAATGCCTTCGGCTTTGATTTGCCCGATATCGTGCATCAGAAGTAACCTTCTTGCTTTTTTTTCTCCATGGACGCCGAACTGTCGAAGTCAATCACACGTCCCTGGCGTTCGGAATTGGCAGTAAGCAAAGTCTCCTCAATGACCGCAGGCAACGTTTCTGCGTTACTGTCAATGGCTCCTGTGAGTGGGTAGCAGCCGAGAGTTCTGAATCGCACCTTGCGCATCATCGGTTGTTCACCCGGGCGCAGCGGGATTCGGTCGTCGTCCACCATAATCAACACTCCGTCTCGCTCCACTACCGGTCTTACCTTGGCGAAGTACAAGGGCACCACGGGAATCTGCTTGATGTGGATGTATTGCCAAATATCCAGTTCAGTCCAATTCGAAAGGGGAAAAACGCGCAAGCTTTCACCTTTGTTTATGCGCGTGTTGTATAGACGCCACAGCTCAGGACGTTGCCGTTTGGGATCCCAGCGGTGTTGGGCGCTTCGAAAGGAAAAGATCCGCTCCTTGGCCCGCGATTTCTCTTCTTCGCGACGCGCGCCGCCGAATGCGGCATCAAAGCCGTACTTATCTAGCGCTTGCTTCAGGGCCTCCGTCTTCATCACATCGGTGTGAATGGCCGAACCATGCGTAAACGGGTTGATGCCCCTCGCCAGACCTTCTTGATTGATATGCACGATGAGGTCCAGACCATGCTCTTTGACGGTCTTCTCGCGGAATTCGATCATTTCGCGAAATTTCCAGGTCGTGTCTATGTGCATGAGCGGAAATGGAGGCTTACCCGGCGCGAAAGCATTGAGCGCCAAGCGCAGCATTACACTGCTGTCTTTTCCTATCGAGTAAAGCATAACCGGCCGCTCGCACTCGGCGGCCACTTCACGAATAATGTGAATGGCCTCAGCTTCCAGACGTTCCAAATGTGTCAAGGGCATGGATTGAATCTAGGTGCGTAGGGAGGTCTCGCGTAGGGCAAACTGTCACTGCGGCCGCGATTCATCTGAATTGATGGTCCTTTGGACGGCCATCGCAGCCATATCAACATTTTCTCGGGCTTTCAACCAAACCCAAATTGGCTCCGCGAATTTCTAGTAGCAGACTCGTTTCAGAACAAGCCCCAAAAAGTTCTTGCGTGCTAGGCGAATTGCAGCAGAAAGCAAAGTTTGAATACCAATGTACGGCATTCCACGGCTCGGAACGCTAGGCCGAACTATTGTCGCGAATGCGGCCGCATCGAACTCATTCCGACATAGGCGGCACTGTGCCGAACATAAAGCCTCAATGGCGATTGTAAACAATTCGAGACGCGCACAACCATTAGAGGTTAGACTTATGTGGCATCGACTTTGTTTGGACTAGAATACCGCGCGGGAGCCGAGAGGGGAACCTCCAGTTTAGTCAAACGAGCTACTATGAACAATATATTCTCGAGAATGGGTCGAGTCTATCGGGTCTTGCGACGGACACATCATGTTGTCATTGCACCTCTGTTCATTGGGGCGCTCTTCTGTTGCCTGCGTATTTTCGTCGGGCTCTGCATGGCGCTGGATTACGTGTTTTTCCCACGGCTCAGGCGCACGCGGCTGGCGCGTCCAATTGTACTCGTTGGCAACCCAAGAACCGGCACGACGTTCCTGCAGCGCTTTTTGGCCGACGAAGGGTTCGGGTCCGGAATGGAATTGTTTCTCATGCTTTACCCGTCGCTACTGCTGCAGCGGGCGCTAAGACCAATCCTCCCGGTTCTCGAAAGACTGAGTCCTGCTAAGTTCCACGCAACCGAAGCCCATCAAACCAGCCTGAGTTCAGTCGAGACGGACGACGTAGGCGTGTTGTTCAGGTACCTAGATGGTTTCTTCCTATATGGGTTCTTCCTGTCTTTCGAGGATGAAGATTTGCTGCCGTCGATGGACCCAAAGGTTCGCGACACGTCAGAGCGCGATTTCGATTGGCTTGAGAAACTCTGGCGGCGCAGCCTCATTCTACACAAGACCGACCGAAACATCGCGAAGCTCTTCTCTTTGGCCGTCAGACTTCCTCGCTTTCTCGAGCGGTTTCCCGACGCTCAAATTCTTTACATGGCGAGAGATCCTCTGTCCATCATTCCGAGCTCGATGAGCCTGGTGGTAGGAGTGCTCGACCGGGCATTTGGGTTCTGGTCATTGCCAGAAAATGTCCGTCAGCGGTGGCTAGACCGGATGTACAAGGCCTGGATCTTGTTGCTGCGCAAGTTCCACGATGATTGGACGAGCGGAGCAATTGACAAGGAGCGCGTCTTTATCGTCCGCTACGACCGTATGATGATCGATTTCGAATCCGTAATGGAGGAAATGTGCGCATTCCTTGGCCGTGAAATGACGCCGCAACTGCGGGCCACCGTCAAGAAACGCGCCGACAAGCAACGCAAGTACGAGTCCGAACACAAGTACGACCTCGAGAAATTCGGCCTCCTAGAGTCGAATATTCGCCGAGATTGCGCGTTCTTCTACGAGACGTTCTTGCCGCCGTTGGCACCATCGGCCGAGGCCACCGATGCGTAAGTTCGGCGGTGCGATAGCCGCGTGAAGGCCGGGGCCGAAGGACCTACTCCTTCAGTGGAATCGCGCCCCTACGGACGTTCCAAATACCGAGTGGTGAAATAGTCGTCATTCGTATCGGGCACGAAGTCAACCTTGACCGACTCGAACACGGAATGTCGTCCCGTTTGCGTATTGATCATTTCCATGCGCATGGCCCGGTATCTTTGCTTCTTCGGGTCGAGCAACTTGACATTGTCGGTCTTGAGTTCCTTGAGAGGCTTGCCTTCGAGATCGAAGAACAAGCCTTTTCGCACGGTAAAGGTCTTCATGCTTACCCAATAGGTCTTCTTCTCGTAACCTTCGGCTTCCGCGGTTTGCTTCGTCTTCGGCTGAACGTCGATCACCCAACACTTATCACCGCCGACGTCTTCTTCCTTCGCCAGCGAATAGTTGAATTCATCCAGTGCCGGGATGTTCAAATCGCCGTAGGTGAAATCACTGCCCATGAAGCTCTTCGAGCGTTCGGAGCTCACTATGCGGCGAGTCTTGTGCAGGGCAGGCATGAAAATCCAAATGTCGTCCGGTTTGGCAACGTAGTCAAAAACCAATATGCCGGTTCCTTTGACGTCTGGAGGAGACAGGAATCTGTAGAGTCGCTTCTCAGTGTCGCCCGAGTCGTAGAGCTTCGTCGCCATCGAGATGCTGCGCTCCCGTTTGCTGCCGCTGCTCTCGATGACGCTCATTTTGACCACCGCCTCGGATCCGTCGAGTTTGCGCGCGGTCGTCACTTTCTCCATGATCTCGCGTGCCGACGGACCCGCCCTTAATGCGGAAGCTGCGGTGAGCAGCCCCAGGGCGAGCCCTGCGGACGACATGTAGACAAGCGACCTGCCACTTCTTCGATAGTTCATCGGAAACTCCTGCCAACTCCTGGCGCATGACACACAATGTTGGACTTCGATTGCCACGAAAGATTCAACAAATCCTGCTGATTTTGTGACCAGGTTAGCACCCGGCCGGGCGTACCGCAACCGGCGGCTCGAGCCCGAGCCAACGCTCGAGGATGCGGACTGCCACGCCTCTGTGCCGCCATAATTACGGTGCTGCCCGTGGTAATGATGGGCCCGCGGACGGCAACGAACCGTGGGTCAGAATGCAAATTTTAGCTCCGCATAACCTGCGCTCAGTTCCTCCTTTATCAGACCTAACATCGTCCCTTCTGGACCCATGTAAATCTCCGCGCCGAGTGCGGTGCTCATCCTATCGCTAAGTTGATACGTGAGTTTTGGATAGGCGAGCCACTCCTTGGTAGTGAAATTGACCAGGCACAGCGCCGACAGCGACAAGGTATCGTGCAGCGTCAGCCACTCCACTCGCACGGACGCCAAGTGCTGAACTCGCGCTGTTTGCTGGAACAGTATTTGGTTCTTCTGCGCAAGCTGCCCCGCGATGGTGTCATTGATTTGTTGAGTGATGGTCGCTGGCACCGGTGGAGTAAATGTAACTAATGCCGTCGGGTCGATGGGGTTGGCGGGGCCATTCTCGCGTCGCCAGTCGAACACATATCGGCCTATGTATTGAGCAATGACGCTCAGCGGACCAAATGAATGGTCAACGCCCAAGACGTACTGCAGATCGGGGCGCGGCGCGTAAAGTCGGTGTTGATAGTCAACCGGACGCCGGTATGCAGCCTCGCCCCGGAGTCCGAGAAAATCACCTAGCGAGGTGGCAAAGTCGAAACCGGCAACATCTTGGTCATAGGCCGTTCGCGATACTAGAATAACCGGCGGGTTCACGCCCAGCGTGTAGCTTTCCAGTGTAAGGCCGGGAAGCGGCGCATAGCCGTGCAGGTATGACACTGACATTTCGACTGCTGGCAACTCCAAATGCAAGCGCCCTGCGCCCAGGCCGTTTTTCAGATTCGGGCTAGGATACACCGGGTCGCCGAATGCAACGTATTCAGGCAACTTGAAGTAGGGCAGTTCCGATGCCGAATAGAGCGGCATCCATACGCCCTCGAGGCGAACGGGCGAAAAGTTCAAGAACGCGCGCGCGCCAAGATTGCCAACGCGACGGTCATCCTCGATAGGCGATCGAATACGCAGGTCAATCGGCGTTAGATTGTTTGTGGGGTTAAACGCGTCCGCGCGGCCCCAGACGATTATTTGTTTGCCGAAGCGAAGATCCAGCGGTCCAAAGTAGCCGTTGACGTAGGCCTCGCGTAGGTCGACGAACAGCGTGCGTGTCTCGCCCTGCAGACCATCGCGAAAACGCGCTTCGGCATACGCGTCTCCAAAGCGCTCTTTCTGCACCCGAAATTTCAAGGCCAATTCGCCGTAGCCGGCCTTGATCATGCCCTCGTGGGTATCCGGAACTTTTCCAACGAATACATCGCCGCGCACGTATCCGTTCAGGTCGAAACCGCTCGTTTGCGCGGCTCCTTCGGTTCGCTCACCGTTTCCAGCCGACGATGACTCGGCGACACTCTGCTCGAACAGGCCACTGCGCGTTGCATTGGCGGGCTCGGTTGTCGTCGAGGGCGGCGACGGCTGCACCTCATTCGGCGGCGCTTGTGATTCCGAAGTTGTTTTGGGCGGCACGGAACCGTCCTTGGAGCCCGCACCTGACGAATCGTTGCCTGCCGGAGTGCCGGCGTCCGCACTCGACTCAACAGTGCCCGACCCCGACGTTTCGGCGCCGCTTGCGTTGGCGCCAGCAGTTGGCGCCTCTTTGGTCGTGCTGTTCGGAGCCTTGGAGTCCAATGGCTGGGGTTGAGCATGCGCCTGCCACGCAAAGGTCATGCTTGCGGCAATGAGGGGCCAGGCACCGGCTAATCGCGCTACTATCCTCATTACTTTGCGCATTCGCCCAAACCCAAAATCACTTCACAATTTTCCGGTACATCAGGTCTGTTCAATCGACGCATTAGCTTGCGCAGGGTTTGAGCACGGTGATGTACCAGGGAGCCGGATTCCGGCAAGTGCCACACTCCAGCGCAATGATCCAAGTATGGGTTGCGTCAATGCCACCAAAAGCATTGCCGTTGGAGTCCGTGAATGCCGACAGAGAAATGCTCGTTCCAGACTCGACGTCGCTCTGCCACATGCCTGTAGCTATGGTCTGCAGATTCAAGAAGTTCTGTCGCTGTTCGAGTTCGGTGGGAGTCTGGTCGTAGCTTGCAACGAGCGCGTGTGTAATATTCGTTGCGATGAATGGATGTCCCATTGCATTCAACTTATTGTCCATGCCTCCCCAGTCAATAAGGAGGTTAGCGTTCCCGGTTGGCACCTGAAATGGCTGCAAACTATGTAGGTCGGCGGTCATGTCGAGTGACGTGGAAGTCGAGTCGATTGTGATCGTCGTATTCGAGCTCGAAGGGTCCAACTGGGCAGCCATCATCATGTCGGTGCCTTGGCCCGCCGTGTCGCCTGAAGCCACCATGACCGTATAGATATGCGTGGCGGGGTCTTGAACGGCGGGGTCAAGATAGGACATCAAATTCGCGGGAGTTATCGGGTTGTGGTACAAAGTCAAGTCGTCGGACGTGCCGCTGGTGGTCGTGCCGTTAGTGTAAATCATGGAGATGGCCACCATGTCGCTTTGCTGGACGTCGTCGTCATTGAGTTCCTTTTCGAATTGCTCTAAGGTCAGATCCCAGAGGAAAAATCAGACCATTCCCACGTCCGTCGTTGGACTCATCGTATGACCCAGCATGCTCGTGGTAAGGCCGCTCCAGTCGAACGTAAGTTTGCTCTTCGGCGCTATGGGGACCACCTTGAGCGTGAGCGTGCTTGAAAAGGAATAGTTGTGAGCGGCATCCGCCACCAGCTTGAGGTTACCGGTCGGGTCAGTGGTAAGCGAGACGCAGGTGTTGGCGGTGCCGCCAACACTCGTGGAATTCGAGGTCGAGCCTCCCAACGATCCTGACGCGCCCCCTGCTCCGCCACTACCACCTGCTGAATTCCCCGGCGTGGCGCTGTTGCTGCTGCAAGCGACACCCAACGAAAAGAGAAGCCCCGGCAGAATTTTGAATGTCTGGTGTTTCATTTCGCAAACCTCGTATGAGCCTGTGAAACTTTGTACCAAACAATCCTCACCGGAGCGAGGTCTTTGCGCTAAGCCGCAAAGCTTGCGGCGACGACCCCTGCCCGCGTACAGCGTATCTGACTCAGCCGGGTTGTCGAAGGGGACGGCGTTGTCCCTGAATCACGCCGTCATGCCAACCACCGTGCCTGCCGACGGCTTTGGGCCGCGTTTGTGCGACGCACGTTATCCAGTCTAGCTGTTGTAGCACGCTGTCACCAGAATCAACTTGGGACGAACGCTGGCTGACTACCGCGGCGGTACTCCGTAAAGCGACTTTCGTTTCGTGATGTACCCAATCGCGCCGGGCAGCTGCCATGTAATTTTCTGCAGTACGTTGCCGGCCGAGTCCACCTCGTGCACAACACCTTGGGTCGAGTAGGCGACCATCGTATTTCCATTGTCCAAGCGTTGGACGTCGCCCATGACGTTGTTCGAAATAGTTGGGTTCGCGTTGTACGACCAGGCTAGCGACGTCTTCATGGCGGTCAAGTCGAGCAGTAGTTCGAGGGCTTTGGAGGGTTGCGGCGTCCCTCCGCCACCCGCAAGGATATCGGCTACACCATTGTTGAAGAACAATATGCGATCCAAAGCGAGGATGTGAAAGTTGTGCTGCCCCGACCAGGTAGATGCTCCGCCTCCGGACTTATCGAAACTATTGGACGTGCCTCCGCCCAGCACCCACTTGATTTGTCCTTGACGTGTGGTTTTGAAATAGCCGCTATGGTCGTCGTCGGACACGATGACGGTATCGTCATCTTTTGAGTATTGGATTGCATTGCAATGGCAGGAGGTGGCATTGCCGAAAGCCACGCTGGAATTGATAATCGTCCTGACGCTTCCGGTCGGAGAACGCTCCTTGACGTCGTCGCAGCCTTTGCTGCTGTTGTAGGCGATGAATATTACAGTTTCATCGGGCAGTACCGTCAGATCATGGTTTTGATCGGTAAACTGACTAGAGTAGTCATTTACCGTCATGCCATCCATCGAAACCTCAACGACCTTTGCCGTGCCTTGCGGCACGTTTCCGTGCGCAATCCAAATGGAATTGCCATCGTAGCTCATCTTGGCGGCCGTTAGATCCGAGCCACCGCTGGGCTTGTACCACCATACGAACTCGCCGTCCGCGTCGAGAATGAAGGCATAGTCGTCAGGGTTGGTGGCCTTGTAACCCTCGGTCACCAGGTACCCACCGTACAGCTTCGAGGCGGTCGTGGTAGTCAGGGTCGGCTTTGGCAGCGCATTAGGGAAAGCGCCAGTGGTGACCGTACGGTCGTCACCAGTACATTGAGTGGCGCCCGCCATTACCGTCACGCGATAGTGATACGTCTTGCTCGGCTTCATTCCCAGCAGAAGCGTTCGGTTGTTGTTGGACGAGCTTATCGTGACCGGCGCCGTCAGACCGTATGACGTGTCGAGTCCAAAATCGATATGCGCGCTGTCGATGTTGGCCAACGTCGTCGTGAACTGCACGATGGCCACCGTTGAAATAGCGGTGCTCATGGTGGTAGTTGGCGTAATCGTACAGCTGGTGGTGGTCACACTGGTGCTCCCACCAGTGGACTTTGCGCCGGCAGTGCTACTCGAGGTTCCCCCAGTGGGTCTCGAGCCACCAACTGTGCCACCCGCCGCCGCGCCTCCCGCACCGGGCGTTCCGCCGCCGGCGTTGCCGCCGGTTGCTGCAATGCCTCCGGTGCCGGGCGTGCCGCCGGTTGCTGCAATGCCTCCGGTGCCGGTACCGCCACCGGCTTTGCCCCCGGTTGCTGCAGTGCCTCCGGTGCCGGGTGCGCCGCCACCCGCCTTGCCCCCGGTGGCTGCAATGCCTCCGGTACTCCGAGTGCTGGCGCCTCCTGACGCTGCATTACCAGCGTTGCCGCCCATACTCGAACTGGAAGAATTGACACCACTTAGCCCTCCGGTCGAGTCCGACGTTGAGCTGTTCGGGCTGGTCGAGGCTTGATTCGCGCTGCAACCAAACGCGCCGACAGCAACCAAAACGCAGGTTCCGAACCGACTTGAATGGTTGTGGGTCATCACGTGATTCCTCTCCTGAACTTCATGGTTGATTTCCCATTCGGGCGTTCTTGTGGTTCTCTCAGCGTTCATTTCAACGAGTCGCGTCAACCTGCGTCAGAGCTACAGCTTGCAGGCACGTTGGCATCGACGGCTTGAACGGTAGCTCCGTCAAGCAGGCTGGCTCCCAATTGGGTAGCCACCAGGGTCAAGCAGTACGCTGCCCCGTCTTGCGGGCAGGCAGTACAGGACCCACCGGCTTGACCGAGCGCAGTACACACGAGGTCGGCGTCGGCGTCCGGTAGAAGATAGAACATGGGGTAAAGCTCACGCGCGTCTACGACGGCGCTGAAGTTCCCTTCGCTCGCGGCTGCGTCGCCATCGCCGGGCAGTATGTTGTCCATCTTGAAGTCTCGAGCATTGGCGATAACCGAATTGCCATGTTTACTGTCTGAAATGTGGAGAGGCACCTCGGCAGACTCCAGGTGAACTTGAGGGTATTGAACCGTACCTTGAATTAGAGTAGTTGGATTGCACGGGTCCTGCGCGCCGGTAGAATCCTGTGTGCCTAGCAACACCTCGATTGAACTCGCCGACACGCTCTTCACCTGGAGTAGGAACTTGGGCACGTAGGCGCCGATATCCTTGCCCACTTGCGGAGGTTGGGTCCAATGCGAGTCGGGTATCTCGAGCAAATAGGTGTGATCAAGCCAAGGGCTGGAATTCGACGTACCGGGTTTCGAACTATTGCTGCTGCAGGCACAAGCCATCGGAACCAACGCAAACAAGAGGGCGTCCAGGGTGATCTTTCTTACGTTCATGGCAAATCCCTTAGGCGGGAATCCTGGGAAACGCTGCCAGGATCAACGACGTACCAATTCATGTATAGCAGCTATTAGCCCATTTCGTAGGTCGGGTCCTGGAAATGTACGAAACCTTCCCCGTGGCGATGGATGGCCAGTGGAAGCGGTGCAATGGTAACGAAAGTTTCCTTGCAGATACGAAGGAGACCTCTTCAGCTCATAAGCTGCCCAGCTCTGCCGCCAGCGGCGCGTGGAGACTTCAGGCGTGCCGGACTATTGCAATTGGGCTGCATCGAATGAATTCTTGGGCGGTCCTTCTCGTCTTAACCTAAGAAACGCGGCAACACCAGTCGAGCCGTTGGTCGCGGCGTGGAATGTATTTCAGTAGCCGCAAGTCCGTTTGGCTAGAATTTTTGTGGCGTTGCTGCGACGCAAAAGAAGTCTGGCGTTGATTGCCCCCGGGAATAGACTGAAAATCGATTCTACGATTGCTCTGTAGGAGTGTAGGAACCATGAAGTCCACCTTGTTCGCCCTTCGAGTTTGGCTACTGGCAAGCGTATGCGCCGCTTCAATCTTGGCCTCCGAACCACCGCCCTCGTTGAATTCCAAGGAGCTAGGCGATGGGCCCTATTCGACCATGCATATGCTGCTCGAAAGAACCTTCCTCAAGGTCGATGTTTTGACCTTGGACGTCCGGTTCAGCAAACAATCGCAAGCACGGTTCGCAGAATTGGCTCAGGGTAAATCATATTCTGCCGCTCTTTCGCAACAGATAGCCCAAGCTGCAATCGAGTCTGACCACGCCGTTGTGCAGCTGAGGTTCTTGCGCGATGTCGCGCTCGAAAAATGGATGGATGTCGTACGAGAGAACCTGGACCAAGCGCGCAATGCGGGCCTCGTCAGCCCCAAGGTTCGTCAGCGGGTCATCGACAGTCTTCCCAAGTGGTTTGCACCGATTCGTGAGCGCGGCTACGAAAAGGGCGATCGGCTCATGTACGAAGTTCGGCCCGATTCCTTGCGCACAGTCGTGGTTGCGGCAAACGGCAAGATATTAGTGGACCAGAACAACCGTGAGGCAGAAATAGCGCACGTTGTCTTGGCCAGCTATTACGCACCGGGCAGCGAGTTTCGCGAGCCACTGATCCGGTCACTACTTAAGAGTGCACACTGAGTTTCGTTGCGACTAGAACGCATTCCATAACCGGTAGGCGAGCGTAACTGATCGATATTACTCCATCTTTCGCAAGGGTCTTTCCATCCAAGCGAGGATATGTTTGTAGATTGGTCGATGGACCTCACCGACGAGCAATGGGATATCGTTAGACCCTACATACCCGAGCCGGAACAGGTTCGGACCAGCGAGAAGGGCGGCAGACCGTGGCGCGACCCGCGGGATGTGCTCAATGGCGTGTTGTGGATTCTGCGTACTGGTGCACAGTGGTCGGAGATGCCGCGCAAGTATCCCCCGTACTCGACCTGCCATCGCCGGTTTACCAAATGGAACCGAGGGGGAGTTCTCGATAGGATTTTGCATGCCTTGGCGCTGCACTTGCTTGCCAAAGGCAAAGTGGACTTGACCGAAGCATATATCGACGGCTCTCACGCCGGCGCAAAAAGGGGGGTCTTGATGTTGGCAAAACTCGACGCGGCAAAGCGACCAAGATCATGGCAGTGGTCAACCGCCATGGTCTTCCTATCGCCGTCGGGATTGCGAGTGGTCAGCGCCATGAAACGAAGCTTGTTCGGCGGACGCTCAAGCAGCGCTTCCTGAGGGCACTTCCCAAGCGCCTCATTGGCGACATGGCCTACGATAGCAATCCGCTCGATGCTGATCTGGCCCTGATGGGCATCGAGATGATCGCGCCACATAACCCCACTCGAAAGACGAAAACGCAGGATGGTCGCCCATTGCGACGCTATCGCCATCGCTGGCGGATCGAGCGATTCTTCGCTTGGCTACAACGATTTCGTCGCCTGGTCACGCGGTGGGAATGCCATTCCACAATGTTTTTGGCCTTCCTCAAGCTCGCCTGCATCGTTATCCTCTTGAGGGGGTTATGGAATGCGTTCTAGTGCTGCGTCTCAGAAGTAACAATCGTCACTGAACGAGGAGCAAGTGAGAAGCAGCACTAGACAGGCGCGGAGCGCCTGAGGGGGGCGAAACCGGCAAAGCCGGTTCGGGGGGCGGGAACGCCCCCCTCGATTGGCAAGGGCCGGCGCCGCGAAGCGGCGCAGCGGGGCGAAGCCACGCATCACAATTCGCGATTGCGAATTGTGAGACACGGCACTAGAACCGATACAGTATATCCAGAGCGGCCACATTCGAGTACGCGCTGTATGTGCCCGCGTTAACGGGTGGGGCAGGAATACCCAGGTAGTGCACGTTGCACGTCCGTGAATCCGTGTACGGCGGCCGACACTGGCTTGCTGGAGCCGCCTGATAGAAGCGCGAATCGTTCTCTGAAACCGACAGAGGCGGCTGGTAGGTGTAGCCATATGCGAGCGCCAATTCGAAACCGTGAACAAACATCGAAGCGCCGACAGCCGCCCCTAATTGCTGGCCACTTACGAAATCCACGTTAGCATAGCCGGGGTCCGACACGGCGCTCAAGTACGAAACCCCGCCGCGCACAGATAGGACATTTTCGATTAGCCGATAATCACCTCCGAGCGCAATGCCAACCGTATTGCGCCAGTGCTTTTGGATGTCGATCTGACCAATGGGCACGCGCTGCGCCATCAAATAGGCAACCAACCCGTCGGTGTTGACTGAAAACTCCTTCACTCGCGACCAGAACTCATACGTGACATCGACTTCGACGTCGAACACCTCGCGCCCGCCTTTCAAGTGACGGTAGCGCACTCCTTCACGAACCGTGATGGGCAGAGGAAGCGAGAGCGTTACGTCGTCGGCGGATTCGCCGTTGCGCTTCAGCGCCACCTTATCGGTGATGTCCGATGACAAGGGCTCGACGGCCAGGTGGCCCTTGACGTGAATTTGACTGGGTATGACCTGTGCCGAGAGACCCCACTCGAGGAAAGGCCTTGGGCGATACCACGCACCGACAACGGCATTGAGCGTAAATGGATCAGACCCCGTGACGGTGGTTCGCATATCGACCTCGCTCCAAACGGGATTGGCCGCGCGCGACAGCGTATTGCCATCAATGATGAGCTGGTAGCTAAGGCGGGGTACCGCTATCCATTGTAGGCTTGCGCCCAAACCAAAGGTCTCGTGGTACTTCCAGGCGGCGCTCGCCGTGTAGTAAAGAATTTGAGCCTCGCGCCTGACCATCATGTAGCGCTGGCCCCCATCCACGGGGAATTGCACCTGACTGATGCCGGGGGCACCGTAGGCGGCGAGGGCAAATGCCCAATCACGCTGACCCAGGTGAGAAGCGACTCCCACGATGGGGTCGAGATACTGCCAGGGTTTCTCGTTGTGAACCGTGGCAAATGTTACTTGCGGAGGTACCCCCTGACTGTCTGGATGGCCCCAATCGAGCGTTGGCGCGCGTGTGTATGCGTAGCCGTTGTACATGAAACGGTTGCCAACCTGAATGACGGTACCGTCGATATGAGTCAACCCGGCCGGATTGAGTTCAACGGCGGATAGGTCGTCGGCACGGGCCGTGAAAGCTCCTGCCCGTCCGGAGGCACGAGCCCCTTGAACGCCCGAAAAATACCCCTGCGCAAATGCAGGAGATGTGGCGAGGACCCCTAGCAGGGTTGCCCGTAATCGCGCCAAAGGCTTCACCTTTTAGCAGCCTGTGCGAGACGAGAGCCGACTGTCATGCGCATAGACCAAGGGAATTGGCTGCGGGATGGCGCATAGTCGAATCATTCACCCCCGCCTGGGTCTAGGATTGCCAGCACGAGCGGTGCCGGGTTCTGGCACGTGGTGCAGCGAAGACCCAGTGCCCACACGCCATCGGTTCGCAGAAACCCGGGGAACAGATCGCCTGTCGTTCTATCCTGTGCCAAAGCCAGGTTAACGCTTCGCTGGCCCGTCAGCGTGATTTGCCAGAGCGTCGTAGCCATAGTTTCAAGATCGAATATCTTCGTCTCCAATTGAGTCACGGTCATGCCTTGAAAAAAGCCTATGAGCAGGTTGTCGATCGTATCGAAGATTACTTGGTGATTCTCGGCGTCGTGGGTAATATGGCTCCAATCAACCACCCACGGGCCGTCGCTGGATACGGGTACCTTCGTTGCCGAATGAAGATTGGCCTCGAAATCGAGGATTCCGCACCCAGTGGGCATATCAACCGCTGTGTTCGTCGATGACGCAGTCGGTTTGAGAAACGTCATCGTGTTCGAGTTCACACCGGGGGTCATACCCTTGGACGCGATAAGCACGTATGTGTAGTCACTGCTTTCAACGTAGTCTTGCGCAATATTGATCGGCGAGCCTAGGTAATTCAAAGACGCAAGTTGGGTGCACGTTGATTGATGATCGAGATGATAATCATCGTACTTATCGACATCACCCATGACGAGTGAACCGCTAATGAGCATGTCCTCCACTGACGTTTGGCTGGAGCTTAGCAAGCGGATTAGGCTAACATTGTCGAGACCCGTCAGCGGATCGACGTCGTGACACTGGAGATCCTGTGTCACGTTGGTCCAGCAAATATCGAGATTCGTTCCTGGAGCTGTTTCAATGGTGCCCAGATTGAGACTGCTGGTCGCGCTATAGTTGTTCTCGTCGTAAAGTACGATGCTGGCGTTGGCACTTTGGGTAGGCTTCGAACTGTCACCCCCACAACCGATGAGTGACGCCAACGACAAGACCGCGGCGCAGGCCAGGCGCGTCACGCGTTCAGAACGACGCCACGCGGAAAGACTTTCGGGCAATGTGCATTGAATGGGGTGAGGTCTGGCAACGTGATCCATGCGGCACAGTAGACCCCAAAATGATAATTCATGCTACCTCCCTGAATTCGAGGCAGTCCGTCTCGGGTGCCGAGAGCGGTTGCACGGAAACGTAACGACGCTGCTGTTCCCGTGTCGCCCTTTGCCCCGGCCGGCGCCCTGACAGGTTGGCATCAGCGAGCTGCGCATTTGGCTATGGGTTCGATCTACCAGCGAAGGAGCATGGCCATGACGGATAGTCCGGCGCCCGTGCCGCAAATTACGACTAGGTCTCCCCGCCTGACTAGCCCCTGTTGGTGCGCATAAGCCAGCGTCATTGGTATCGAGGCGGCCACACAGTTACCTTCCTCGGCGACCCGGTTGACAACAGCCCCAGCCCTAAAGAACCGCGAAACGAATTCAACCGCGGGTCCGGATGCCTGATGCATGACCACCGCCGCAATATCCTTGGCGCTCACTCCGCAGCGGTCAAATAGGGCTTTGAAGGTTGGGGCCACACGAGGCAACGCAAACTTGTAGACGCGTGGACCGTCCATATGAAAGAGATTGTCCTCGGGGCGGGTCGACGGGTCTTGCGGGTGCTGCCGCGTTCCGCCACCACGCACTTCGGTCAACTTCGCCGCTTTGGGCCACGTACCCATTTGGAAACCTAGTACGGCACTCGATTCACCCTGCGGCGTTGCTTGCAGAACGGCAGCCCCCGCCCCGTCGCCAAACAGTGCGGCACTCTCCACTTCCTTGAGGTTGCGACCCCGGGAACCCAGGTCGCTCGACACAATCAGCACCCTGCTATAGGCGCCAGCTACTATCAGGCTGGACGCATTGTAAATCGCCACCGGAAACGATAGGCAAGTGGCGTTGACGGTAAAACTCGGAATTCCGGAAAATCCGAGCGCATCCTGGATGAATACTGAGCTGTCCGGAACCAGCTGGTGAGGGACTGCCGATGCGTTGATGATCAAATCCGGCGGGGGACCTTCGCCCAGCGCCTGCTTGGCAGCGCGCGCAGCCATGAGCGCCATCGGTTCGTCCGAGAGATGACGGCGTAGCACGCCCATGTGCGACACAATCCATTCTGCGGTGACGCCCAGCTGTAGCGCCACTTCTTCCGAGGTTTCAATTCGTTCAGGTAGGTGGCGGCCGGTACCTACGATTTTTACGAGCATGGCGGGCTTTGGGGGCGAAGATTGGCTTTTGATGATGGGCCGATCCATAGGCAAATTAGCGACGTGGCTCCGCGTACGTACCACTATTGTTATGCGAACCCTTGCTGGCGGAATTCAAATGCGCGGCACATCCGAGATGACTCGACAAGAGCGCTAGCTGAACAGTACGACCCATTTGCACATCGCCGCCGCGAGAACGCGCCGCTTAGAACGATTTTTCCATAATGGTGGCGGTGGCGGGCGAATGCAAGAGTAATCGCAGTCGCGGTGCCCCATTCGGGGCGTACGACCTGAACCGAGCCGCACCCAATGTGGCTGAAACTATACCGGCAAAGCAGATGGCGCTCGCGGCGAGGAATTATTGCGGCGTTCGGTGCCGGTGCGGGTATGTCTAGCTGCTTGCCGCGCATACAGTGTCGTGGCAAGGTCGCGCACGTTTTATGTTGCGCCGGTACGTCACAGGAATTGTTGCACGGCCAAAAACCGTGGTAGCCGTGATCGCCCTCATTACGCTGACGCTAGGTTTCTTCGTGAGCCGCTTGCGCGTGTTATTGGATGTGGACGCTCAGATACCCCCTGGTCATCCGCTAGTGGTCGTCGGGCAGCGAATCGAAAAGCTATTCGGCGGCAAGTACGTCACTATCGTCGGATTTTACCCCAAGGACGGTACCGTATACACGCCCAGCATTCTTTCCAAAGTGAAACGTGTGACCGAAGCGCTGGAACACCTACCGGGTGTGAAACCGGGCAGCGTAATTTCATTGACGTCACGCCGAGTAAAGGATGTCCACAGCTCCGACGATACGCTAGAAATTACCCCCCTTGCAGAGACAATTCCCCAAAACGATGCCGAAATGTCGTCGTTTCGAGCCCGCGTCCGCGCAAACGCGTTTATTACGAGCCTCTTCGTCAGCGACGACGGCCGGGCCACCTCCGTGCTAGTTGACTTCGACGACTTCGAAAAGGCGGGAGGCGCTGCGGGCCTTTACGATCGATTGGAGCGCATCGTAGGCCCCGAGCGTGAGCCGGGCCTGGAAATCCGACCCGCGGGAGCACCGACCGTACTGCACTGGTTGCTCATCTACACTCGCAGGGTTGCTGCGCTATTCGTGCTCGCGCTTGCCATGATCGGCTACCTTCACTACCGCGCGTTTCGCACACTTCAGGGTATGTTCGTGCCCTTGATCACGGCGGTCATGGGGGTCGTTTGGGCTTTGGGTCTCATGGGTCTGACCCGGGCGCCCATGGATCCTTGGAACATCATGACGCCGATCCTCATTCTTGCGATAGGAGCGGGGCATTCGGTTCAGATCTTGAAGCGCTACTACGAGGAATACGGGCGAATTCGCCAGGCGCGCCCCGACCTGTCGCCCGTCGAGCACAATCGGCGCGCAGTCATTGAGGCCACCACCAAGGTGGGTGTCGTGATGCTAGCCGCGGGCATGATTGCGTCTCTCAGCTTTGGCTCCCTTGTCGCATTCGGGCTCCCGACCATCAAGAATTTCGGCCTGTGTACGGCATTCGGCATTCTTGCGGCGCTTGCAGTCGAGATGACCTTCATTCCAGCCATCCGCGTGCTGATGGCGCCGCCGTCAGCTCGCCAGATCGAGCGCGAGCAGCGCAAGGAATACTTCGACCCGCTGCTCGAGAAGCTCGCTGATGTCGTTCGAAAGCGAAAAGAGCGGCCGATTCTCTGGGTATTCGTCGCAATCATCGCCATTGCTGCTGTGGGCGTCATGCGGTTGGAGGCAGGTAATACGCTAGGTTCGCAGTTCTTTGAACGCAATGCTCCCGTTCGGGGCTTTCGTTTGGCTGACTCTCGATTGACCGGTACGCGGGTGATTCAGGTCCTGGTGGAGGGTAACGATCGCGACGTCATCAAGAACCCGCAGGTTCTGAGCCGAATGGACCAGCTTTCGACCTTCATTTCGAGCCAGCCGTTGCCCATCGGCAAGGTAGTCTCCATCGTCGATCTGCTCAAGCAGATGAGCCGAGCCATCGGTGGAGAAGACGCTGGTAAGCTTCCTGATTCAACCGACGGGGTCGCCCAGTATTTGTTGCTGTACTCCATGGGGGGCGACGAGGAGGACTTGAGCCGCCTCGTGGATCACGACTTTCAGCGCGCTGTCATCACTGCCTACCTTCGAACCGACAACTTTCGGGCCATGAAGTCGATGACTGTGGCGACCCAGGCTGAGGCGGATCGCTTGTTCCAAGGGCTTCCCGTAAGAGCCAGTGTAGGCGGCGGCGTTACCAATGCGATCGCCTTGAACGAGACCATGGTCAGAGGTAAGACAATCAACCTGATTCAGATATCCTTGCTTGTGCTCGTCATTACGTCCGTGTTGCTGCGTTCACTGACGGGAGGAATGCTCGTCCTGTTGCCCTTGGCCACGGCTGCGCTCGTGAATCTTGGGTTAATGGGGTGGAGCAACATTCTCTTGT
Organism: uncultured delta proteobacterium; assembly: GCA_963811985.1. Lineage (GTDB taxonomy): Bacteria > Myxococcota_A > Polyangia > Polyangiales > Polyangiaceae > FEN-1139. Next base: position 171,556 of record CAWEUH010000016.1, on the reverse strand, counting down.
CCATGGGTACGGCGGCCATATCTGCCATGGCTATCGGCATAGGGGCAGACTACGCCGTTTACTTTCTCTTCCGCGTTCGAGAGGAATTCCAACGGACGGGTGACTTACGCGAGGCGACGGCAACGGCACTGACCACTTCAGGGAAAGCTATCGCTTACGTCGCAAGCGCCGTGGCAGGGGGCTACCTGTGCTTGACCTTGTCATTCTTCAAAGTTCATGTGTTGTTGGGGCTGCTCGTAGCTCTGACCATGGTAACCAGTAGTGTCGCGACCGTAGCCTTCCTACCGGCAGTGATATTGCGCGCTACACCTAATTTTCTGCGTCGCCGCCAACCCTTGCATGCCAAGGTGCCCGTCGAAGCTTGAGCTCGCGTTCAGCGCCATTCCCAGGCAATGTAGTTAGGCCTGGCTTCGACCATGGCATTGACCATGAGTTCGACGATACCGCCGTAATACAACCCGGCCTTTTCGTGCGCCTTGTAGAATGCAATGATGTCCCGGAGTTGTCCCTTGCAGTTACTGCACGGCGCGCACACGTACTTGTGGCTGTCGGCATTGAGGGGTTCACCCTGAAAAACCTGTAGAATTTGCCGAAACTTGCGGCGACCGGTCAAATGATGACGCCAGCTAGCGAAGTTGTGGCCGCTCATGATGGCAAATCCGGAACCGCCGCCACAGCAATAGTTGTTGACCCCATGCGGGGTCATCTCCACGAACCGTGCCTCCGGGACGACGCGGCGGATGATTTCACGCTGTGGAGATACGATCCCCATCAGTCGCACGAAGTTGCAGGGATCGTGCAGCGTAACCGGGAAATCATTTCGACTAGAATCAAACTGGATGCACCCCGAGCAGGCGATATCGCGCAACAGGGGCAAGCAACTTTCACGAGGAATGTTCAGTCCACCGGTCAGAACCCTGTCGGCGATCACCGTAAGGGCCTTGTGAGCGTGTCCACACTCGCCCAGGACAATCTTCTTGACTCCCAATTTTTCTGCAATCTGCACATGGCGCAACGCGACCCGCGCGAACTGCACGTCGTCATAGAAGACACCGTAGTTGACCGCATCATAGCCGGGTTCCTCGCTCGACATCGTCCAGTTGAGCCCAGTCCGGTTGAAGAGAAGGCTGAATGCTCCAACAGCCTCCGGCCACGCCATGATCTCGCCAGCGTTGTGAATCACCAGGATATCAGCGCCCTTTTTGTCGAACGGCGTAACGACGGGTATGCCCGTCTTTTCGCTGGTATCCTCGTCGATAAACGCCACGTTGTCTTTGAGCACTTGTGGATTCATGCCAGTAGAGGACCCGACCCTGAGCTGCAACATCGAGCCATTGTCGTGCAATTCCTTGGGGTGGATTCCCATTTCTTGGCTCGCTATCTTGCGTATTTCGCGCGCCATCAATCCATTATCGACACCCATCGGGCACGCTTGCGCACAGCGGCGGCAAAGGTTGCAGCGATAGGCGAGTTCCAACAAGTGTGCGACGGTGTGCCAATTGAGCTCGATATCACCGTGAGTCCAGGTTGAGGCGCCTTTGACGTATTTGAAATAGATGCGGCGCAATATGTCGGACCGAAATGACGGACGATAGAGCTCATTTCGCCCGCTTTCTTCGAATATCGGGCAAGCACTCGAGCACGTTTGGCAACGTGCACAGTGCTGCACGGAGTACAGCAACGGCCGAAGAAAGGTCCAGTTGTCGTCCTTCGAGAAGAGTTTTCTCAAACCCGACAGGAATGCATCAACCATCGATTTCTCTTGTGCCACGCTCCGCGGTTTTGGGATGCACAGCGCGATGGTGTCATCCAAGCAAGCGAATCGTTCGCGCGCTTCGCTGGAAACCGAGGCAATCCAGGGTTCCTCTTCCAGCTTGTCGAACGGCGGAGGAAGCGGTGTTTGATCCTCGGGTAATACCTGCGAGACGGGGCCGTTTCCCCGAGCAAAGGAGCAGAAGTTGAACGGGCTCGGTCATTGCTTGACCTGTGTGGGATTCTCCAAGGCAACCTCCGCCCAGGTCTTGGTCCCCTCTGCCCGGATGTGTTCGGCATTCCAATGGACCTTGTACGCGAGGGCACGATTGATCAGGGCTTCCTGTGGGCCGCCCGCGAGATTCGGTTCGTCGTTCCAGCGAATGCGATGGTACGCAAAGAACTTTCCCACGAAATGAGACATGTGCGTGAACGGGACATAACCGACGAGCAGACTGAGCAACACGACGGTGGTTGTGCACAGGATCGACGCGAACCCCGTGCCAGGCAATCCGGTCATGCGTCCACTGCACAGACCGCTAGCGAATGCGAAAGCTCCCTCGGCGTTCCTGTCGATGAGAGTGAACGTGAGAAAGCCACACCCAAAGGCCAATGCGAAAAATACCAGGTTGAAGATATCGGCGGGAACGGTGGCTCGCTTGAGTTCTGGATTCGAGATTCGCCCGTGCAAAAGCAACAGTGCACCGAGACAACCGAGACCCAAACCGGTTGCGCCCGGTATCAAGACAGCCATCCTCAACGCATCCTGCGCGCGCGAAGTGACGAGACGAGGCACGACCGCCCGCAACGTGCCGGCCAGGAGTGCCAGCATCGCTGCGAAGACAGACAGGTACATTCCCAAGTGAAAGGGAAACGTGCGTAACCAGAGCTGGCGATTGTGGTGTCTGACGGAGGACAGAAACAACACTTCGGGAACCACGGCTTTGAACGTCCCCCATCGCGAATTCTTGCGCGATTTCTTCCACCAATCCACCTCCTCCAGGTACGAGCCGCCGTGACGAACCTTGTGCGCCGGTTCGTGAGGCACTGGATAAAGCTCCCAGCGAACGTGCAGTGGCAACCTCGACCACATGACGATTCGTGCAATCACCACCACGACGAACGAGATGCCCGCCAGATATGTCAGCAGATAGGGGACCCTGGTCATCGCCCCGGGGCAGTGCATTAATCGGGCCGGCAGTACAGAGCGCCTATGATAGCCCTACCTCCATGCGCGAAGCTCAATGCCTGCGCTTCGTGTGGGCGCCAGAATCCTTCGGGTTCTCGCGCGACCCATCAAATATAACGGCTTGGGCCGTGTCGGTTGATGGCAGTAACGCTCAAGTTGAGCCGGGACAAAGACTGCACTTCGAGCACAGAAGTCATGCACCCCACCCACTGCCACGCGCATTGGGTGGTGTTCCATCAATTGACCGAGTTGGCGTTTGCAGTTGGCACAGGGCGCAGCCACGTAGGCGACTCCCGTGGCACGAATTTGGTCGCGCTTCTTCAGGCCGGACAGCGTCATTCTGAATTCCTTGATCTCATTCATGGCCGACAGTCCACCACCGCCGCCGCAACACCAGCTATGCGCCCCGTGCGGCGTCGCCGTCTTATTTGATGGCCCTCAAATTGGCCAGAGACCGGTGCAGCGCACGTATCATCTCCGACGATGAAACCCCGCCTTCGTTCTCCACAACGTTAGTCCAGCCGCGAGCACGTGCGCGCGCGGCGAGCGAGGACTCCATACACCACAAGATCGTTCCGATGAGCATCCCACCGGTCGATCGCTCGCTGTCGAGGCAGTCGAGGTCGTCGTGACTTTGGACGATCCACCCCCAAGGCGGCACCGAGCTCACAACCAACCGCGTTGCCGCGGTAAACGGCCTTGGTGACAAGACAACCTCCGCCCCGGCGTCTTCGAGCACTACTGCTATTCCGGACGCGTCGGTAAACAGGCCTATCCGTGCACCGAAAAGCGGCCGCGAAGTGACCCAGTCGAGGGCATCAGCGTGGGAGACGACCTCGCCAATGACGAAGATCGCCGGGGGACGGATCCCGCCCTCGACTGCGAGCGTGGGCAACTCGGCAAGCGGGGCGCGCACCGTACGCTGGCGCGAGAGCGTCCCTTGTTCGATGATTGCCGACGGTGTGGTCCCGCTCATTCCGGCTGCAATAAGGGCCGCACAGACCTCAGCCAAGACGCTCACGCCCATGTAGCCAACTAGGGTCGAACTGGGTGTCCAGCGCGAGCAGGTCCCAGCGCACTCGATCCGCGCCTCCCGCGTGACCTGTGACGAAGGTCAGACGCGCCGCCTCGCCACGGTGCGTCACCGGAATTCCGGCGGCGGCCGGCACGGCAACGCCCGCCGTGACGCCCGGGATGATCTCGAAGGGGACTCCTGCCGTTCTCAAGGCAAGCGCCTCCTCACCACCACGGCCGAAGACGAACGGATCGCCGCCCTTGAGCCGTACAACCCGCTTGCCCGCAAGCGCGAGGCGGAGCAGCAGCGCGTTGATCTCGTCCTGAGGTACGGGATGATGCCCCGCTTCCTTGCCCACGCCGTACATTTCGATGCGATCAGGAAGATCCAAGGGGATGGCGGGGATCGCAAGCCGGTCGTAAACGACCGCGTCGGCGCGCCGCAAGCAGCGCAGACCGCGTGCGGTGATGAGCCCCGGATCACCGGGGCCGGCGCCCACCAGGGAGACCAGACCTATCACAGGCTCTGATCGAGCGGCACCATCGGGAGCAGATAGCCACTCGGCCTCCTCGCTTGCGGTTGGGGTTCGCGCCAAGAGTGCTAGTTCATCGACTGTCGCAGCAAAGAATCGATCGTAGCAAGTTTCGGCTGCGGCATTGGGAAGCATGCGGGCACGCACCGCGCGTCGGAAACGGGCAGCAGCCTCGAGCCACGCCGACCAATCCGAGCCGAACCTCTGCTCAAGCAGTTCGCGCAGCCGCCGCACTGCGAACGGAGCGGCCCCTGCTGACGCGATGGTGAGCTGCAAGTCCCCACGTTGTACACGCGCTGGCAAGTAAAAGTCGCAGAGAGTGGGGTCGTCAACAACGTTGACCCAGACATCGCGGTCTCGAGCGGCGCGGGCGACGCTCTCGTTAACATCTCGGTCGCTCGTGGCTGCCAACACGAGTCGGCAACCGTCCAAGTCAGACTCGATGAACGTCCGAAGCTTGAGCGTAATGGCACCCCGCGCGGCAAGTCGGGCAATAGGCTCGATTGCCGTGGGCGCGACGACCTTGACTACAGCGTCTGCAGCAATGATGCTAAGCAGCTTTCGGTGTGCGACCTCTCCAGCCCCCACGATGAGACAATGCTGGCCGCGGAGATCGAGCGTGACTGGATACATGGTCTACTGGCTCCAGTATTACTGCCGAAGACTTCAGAAAGCCCGCCCGCAAACCCTGTTCACGGCCGAAGCTGGTGTCAGAGGCGATCAGCTTGCTCGGGCAAACGACAATCGGGACAGGCACTGGCAAGGTGTGTGGCCAAGCAGTCCGGCCCGGAAACCGTCGATGCCAACCTGTCGCAGCGTCACACCTTCGGACAGTCGTGCCGGTTCTACCGTGCGCCACGATCACCTCAGCTGTAGCTTCATCACGGTGCCGCTAGAGTAATCGGTCCAATGCACGCTTGTTGCATCCACGGCAATGCCGGCGGGTCTTGATCCCGAGGCGATGACAACTGCCGCGCCACCGTCGCTAGGCACGCTCATGACGTTGCCATCGCTCGGCGCGCTCATGACGTTGTAGTTGTCACTGGTAAAGCAAACGGTCGTTGCGTTCACGGCGATGTCATACGGACTCCCCCCCGGCGTGGCGATGACGGTTGGCGCGCCGCCGCCCATAGCTATTTTCATCACGGTGCCGCCCTGGTTGGTCCAGTAGGCACTCGTTGCGTCCACGGCCACGTCAGCCGGACCACCGCAATCGATGGCCCCGAGCGCAACGCAAAGGAGTCCGAGTTGGCGAGCGGTCACGACCCCCATGAATTATCCAATGCCGCGCGGTCGGTGTCCACGGTTACGGCCACGGAAGGGGAGAAAGCCTTCTCGATCGAGCTCAAATAGGTCACTCACAGTATTGTGCCGAGATATCCCCCCAAAACTTGGGGGTATTTGGGGGGTTCAAAGTCCTTCCCCAGCGGGGAAGGATTTAGGAAGGGGAGAAAGCCGTCTCGACCGAGCTCAAATACGTGACTCGCCGTATCCCAACTAGATACCCCCCAAGGATGCTCAGCACTGGTTCCATCGCACTTTGTGATTCCATGTAGGTGAATTTTTTGGACCGACAACTCGTCGGTTTGCGCATGCAGCAATTCAAAGGCGAGCAGGCGGCGTGGGCTCAGGATCAGTTCGGACAGGTTCGTGTGGGAGATAGTCGGCGGACGACCCGGCTCGTCGCGATGGCGACTCGAGCGGCTCAGTCGCCTTCAGGCAAGGTTTCTGACGTGTTTTGTCGGGATAAGGAACGGCAGGGTGCCTACGACTTGCTCGAAAGCGGTCAGGTGGATCCCGCGGCGTTGGTCGTGGCGCAAGCAGAGGCAACGGCTCGACAGTGCGCCAATGAGCCGTTCGTGTTCGTGCCGATTGATGGCTCTAGTGTGACACTGGCTGACCGTACTGCGGGCAAAGACTTCGGTACTGTGGGGACTCTCAGCGACGGCAACCGCGGGTTGAAGGTAATCAGCGCACTGGCGATTAGCCCCAAAGGGATGCCGCTGGGTCTGTTCACGCAAGTCTGGTGGGCTCGCACGCAGGCCAGGAGACAAAGTAGAAAGCAGAAACGTAAACGCAACCTCAAGCGTGACGTCCAAGAGAAGGAGACGCGATACTGGTTGGAAGCGATCCAAGACGCCTGCGCCCGCGCAAAGGCAACGAGTGCGAAGCTCTGGTTGCAGCTCGACCGTGAAGCTGACAACAAGCATATCCTGCTGGAACTTGCCAACTGCGGACAACAATTCACGGTCCGTGGGTCGTGGGACCGATTGATTGCCGCAACCGGCAACGATAAGCAGTACTTGCGACAATGGCTGGACCGAGAGGCACCCGGAGGCGAATATCGGCTCGAAATTAGCGCTGCACCCAAGCGAACTGCGCGCTTGGCGCGCATCGTGGTGCGTTGGGCCTGTGTGACACTGCGACTGCGCAATGTGCCACGTTATGGTGAATGCTGGCTCGACGTTACTGTCGTATGGGCACGCGAAGAGGGTACATGTCCAGCGGGTGAGAAGCCTGTGGACTGGCTACTGCTGACGAACGCTCCGGTGGGGAATTTCCAGCAGGCGCAATCTGTCATTCATGGCTACACGCAACGCTGGCGGATCGAAGAATTCCACAGAACCTGGAAGACCGGCAGCTGCAACGTGGAGCAGACACAGCTAAGAAGTCAGCAGGCAGTGCGCATTTGGGCTACTCTACTTGCTGCCGTGGCCGTACGCATCGAACGTCTAAAGATCCTGGCGCGAACTGAACCCCAACAACCAGCGGACATTGAGCTGACACGCCACGAGATCAGAGCACTCATTGTGCTCAAACGTCAGCAGAAAAAACGAACTGAAGTCATTACTGACGCCATGCCCACAATCGGGCAGGCCACGTTGTGGATAGCTGAACTAGGCGGCTACACTGGCAAATCATCCGGCGGACCACCGGGTTCCATCACGATCCGCAGGGGGCTAGACAGGCTGCTACCCGCTGCCCAGCTGCTCCAGGCCCTAGAAGACCAGGAAAGATCAGACCAATGCTGAGCAAGGATGGGGGGTTGGGGGGTTTGAAGTCCCGCCCAGCGGGCGGGATTTAGGGTGGGAGAAAAAAATCCCACGGAGGGATTAGGGCGAAAATCATCTGGCCAACGGCCAGAAGATTACAACCTAATCTCAACATGCATCTGCTTACGCAACCCATCCAACCAGCGCCGGCGAGCTTGACCCATCTTGTCAGAATAGACGCGCTCCGTAAGCTCGGCCCTTGCTTCTTCAAGGGTTGGTAGCTGCGAGGCGTCGCGCGCCAGCAACCTGGCAATGACGTAGCTGTCACCGACATGAATCGGCATCGTGAATTCACCCGGCTCGAGACTCAACAGAGCGCGATCAATGGGCGCTGGCAGTTTGCCGGGCTCAAAACGGCCCAATTCGCCGCCGCGCGCGGCGCTCTTCTTGTCGGTCGAATATTGGCGCGCCAACTCTGCAAAGTCGCGGCCTTGCCGTAGATCGCGAACGATGGAATTGGCGAGCTCCAAAACGGGGGGACCTTGTGGCCGAGGCCGCAACAAGATCCAGGCGGCTGTGAAGTTCAAACTCTTACGTTCCTGAAGCACAACCTCGTGGTACGAACGGCGTAAATCCTCATCGCGCACTTGAATCCGCCCCTGGATGCGGACATTCATCACACGGTACTCCAAGAGCTGCCGCCGAATCTCTTCGCGATACTTGGCATCGGTTTGGCCCTGAGCGCGCGCCTCCAGCAATAACTTTTCGATGGTGATGTTGTTTTGGCGCGCCAACGTCGTAAGCGCGTTGTCAACTTCCTTTTCCGTTATGACAATCTTCGATTTTCGAGCAACTCGTGAAATCAGTTCCTCGTTCAACAAGGCGCTCGACGACCGACTTGTACAACTGGGATATCGCCGCTGAACGTTGCGCGCCGGCGGGAAGTTCTTGATGGATGCGAACCAACAAGGGATGCGCCCGGTCGCGCAAATCGCTCATCAATATGGCGCGCTCACCCACGATGGCGACGATGCGTTCGACAATGGCTGCGCCAGCGGCGCGACTCAAGACGACAACGCCCAGCGCGAGGGCCGCACACGCAGTGTGGCCAAGGCAGAATTGACGTACCTTCCGGAGCCACGACACGGGCACCCCATAGCACAGGTTCCAAAAGCCGCCGGGCGGACACTGGCCGGCTAATTGATTTTCTTGCTTCTGTGCGACATTCGTGGGACTTTGGCGCGTCTGCGCGCCGTGGTCGGCAGGGCTGCGTCCAAGTGCCGCCCAACCCAAAAGGCAAGGGGCAAGCGCGCCAGCTGACGGCTCACCGCCAAGCTGCATTGGGAGCCTCCGATCGCGTGGGTGATTGGGGCCTCGGGCCCCGGCATATAACACACTTGTGACCGAATCGGATCGGTTTCGTCGCGAAACATGCGACGGCTCCTGATACGTACAGTCTTGCGGCGTGATGAATCGTGGAGCACTCAGTGAAGTATCGGTCGCCTCAGCTGTCGTTCGATGCCATGGGCCATTGTCCAGGAACGCTACACGGCTAGCGCGCGTCGCGCTCATTTTCGTTGCACTGCTTTGGAATAGGTCCGGGCACGCATACCCTTGGATGATCCAGCATCAATACACCGGTTGCGCGGTGTGTCATGTCGATCCATCGGGCGGTTACCTGCTCACGGCCTACGGTCGCGCACAGACTCAGGTGCTCTTGAGCACATTGGGCAAGGGCAAGGAAGGCGACGAGGTCAACCGCCGCAGCCAATTCGCGTTCGGCGCGATGCCGCCGAACGACCACGTGAATTTGGGTGCATCAGTCCGCGAGGCTTATCTAAAGAGCAGTGCACTGTCGCGCGCGATACTCATGCAGGCAGATTTTCGCGCTGCATTGACACTGGGGCCCGTGATTGCCACCGGCTCGATAGGCTACTTGCAAGACGGGCACCATGAGGCACAAGTTACCAGGGGCGACAAGAACGTGCTCGTTTCGCGCGAATACTGGCTTGGCGTGCAGTTGGGCGAAGACAAAAATACCGTCATTCGCGCGGGCCGCATGTATTTGCCCTTCGGCATTCGATTTATTGAGCACACGTTTTACGTCAGGAGCGAGACAGGCACCAACATCGACGGCCAGCAACAGGTGGGGGCCGCATTCTTTCACGATGCCGAGCAATACCGGTATGAAGTGATGGCGATTGCGGGAAACTACCAGATAGCGCCCGATGAGATTCGAAAGCGCGGCTACGCTGGCTACATCGAGTACGCGGTTCGCCCTGGAATGCAGCTGGGGTTCAGCAGCATGGTGACGTATTCGAAGTGGGATCTGAGCACAAGCACACTAAAGGACTCGGCGTTCACCGGGGCCCACGGTCCAATGCTGCGCTGGTCGCCTATCGACAACGTGGCTGTCCTCACCGAACTCGACCTCACGCACTTTTCGGCCACGCAAACGCTCACGCAATATGGATTGGTGGGCGTCACCCAACTCGACTGGGAGTTTCTACGCGGCATTCACACGATGGTAGCCGGCGAGATCTACCATAAGCCAGAATTGGACGATACGCAGGGGCATCATTTCGATAGTCGAGAATGGCTCTCGCTCGTTTGGTTCTTCTATCCGCACTTTGATGTGCGCGGCGACATTTTCCATACTTCGGAGTCCATTGCACCGGGGGTAAGGGATAACTCCTGGGCGGCGCTAGGAATGGTTCACGTTTCACTGTGAAGCGAGAGACAGGTAGCTATGATGCATTCAAGACTGGAACTCAGCACCATGACCCGACGACCGAGAGTGTTCGCCTTCGTGGGCTTGTCGCTGCTGGCAACCAGCCCGGCTTTTGGCATGCCCACTTTCCCGGCAGAGATCCAGACTCATCTCAACCTCAACTACACACCGCCGTGCACATTCTGTCACGCTACCTCGCAGGGCGGCGGTCCCATAGCGACCAAGTTCGGCAACGCGATGCTCGCTGCAGGCCTGACGACGGACATTGCCACGCTGGATCCTGCGCTCGACAAACTCAACGCTGACCATACAGATTCGGACGGCGACGGCACGCCCGACATCCAGCAGATAGAAATGGGCCTGGACCCTAGCACGGGTGCCACTCCCGGTCCCGCGGAGCGCTACGGTTGCGGCGCACGCATGGCGCCCTACCCGGTTCGATTCAGGGACACGTTCGTGCTCGCACTGTGCGCGATAGGCCTGGTCGCAGCCGCCCGCACCCGCCACACAATTCGCGGTACTCAAACGCGCGCGGGGTCGGGGCCCCGCGCGCCCACGCGATGAAGCAAATCCAGGCGTGACAAGAGTCACTGCCTATCGAGGTTCACAATCACTCGGTACGTAGGTCAGTCACAAGACGAAACCATCGGGGCCCCGCGCGCCCACGCGATGAAGCAAATCCAGGCGTGACAAGAGTCACTGCCTATCGAGGTTCACAATCACTCGGTACGTAGGTCAGTCACAAGACGAAACCATCGGGGCCCCGCGCGCCAGCGTGATCACCAAATCTGGGCGTGATTTCAAGGCCCCAGCCTGTTCCAATTTCAGGATTACCCTGCGCGCAGGTCAGTCACAAACAAACACTAGGCGGTTCGCCAAAGGAACGCATGAATAACTCGTGGATCGCGCGCTGCCCCGCTTCCGAGAGGCTTTGCGTGCCGACCCCGGCAAAGGATTCGCTCGAAACGACGGGAGGCTGAGTCATCTCCCAGGCACGACCACTCCACTTGAACCAGCTATGGCGCTCCTGATCGTAAACGAAAAGCGGCTTGTTCCACAACCGAGATAGCTCAACGCCCCAGCCTGTACCGCCTCGCACGGTGTTGTTATCTTGAATGATGCCTACGGCGAACACCTGGCTTGCATAGGTGATTTGATGCCAGATGGTCTTCAGGACATTCCTCACGAGCGGGATTTCAGTCAGTTGCCGATTCAACCGTTTCGAGGCGTAAAGCAGACTGAAATCACCACGGTTGAGTTCTTGATCACTCAAAATGACAACCCCGCGCTGGCGTACCCGTGTGCTGTGTCCGTCGAAGCTGTAGTTGACTTCCGGCATGCCCCAACGTTCAGCGCAAGCTCCAAATTCCGCCTCCGCACCGCGGCTGCCCCCTGACACGAGGCGAAACCTCCGAGGGTCGCGGGGCCGCTCCGTTGTGGGTGGCAAGTCCGCGTCCACGACGCGCATCGTCGGAAGATCGAGACGAAGATGCAGATCTTGGATCTCGCTGTTGTCGTGGTCTTTGAGAAGCCGCAGCCGCACGACCTCGTGCTCGGGCTCCAGAAATACGATGACGCTGGTCAACGGGGCTATGCCCTCGAGCGGCTTCGGCAGCTGCGCTGATTGCTTGGGCTCGGTGTTTGCGGACACCCACAGTTCCGCATTGAGTTCCTTGGCCAACTCGCCCAGGGCACGGAAGGCATCAGCGGCGTTGTGGGCGAGGTCGAACCCGTCTATGATGAGGACGTCCGGCGTGAACTCTGCCGCCTGCTTGGCGAATTGAACAATCTCTAAGATGCGCGTAATCGACGAGCGCCCGCCGCGCTGCGACTTCGGGCTCTCGGTGTGGTCACTCAACACCGAGAAGATCATTCGGTTACGCTCGACGTCGAGCATGACCGCATCGGCATCGCTAAGCTGTGACAAGACGCATAGATCGTGGAATATCTCCCTATAATAGGTGCGCACATGGTCCACTGCATGTTCGTGAGATATGTGCAGCACCTTTCGGTCCCGTAGCAAGTCGTCCAAGGCAATTTGCACCAATAATGGGGTTTTGCCCATGCCAGGACCTGAAGCGACTATGCCGAGATTGCCGCGCCCGAGGCCTCCGTGCATGGACTTCTCAAAGACCCGCATTGGGCTCCGTTGATTCACTTCTTTTCGGTACATGGCTGCGGTTTCCTTACTTCGCCTTCTTGGCCTGTTCTTTGCGGTGCTTCTCGATCAGTTCCTCTGCCAGAGCCCCTGGCAGCGCCGCATAGCGCGAGAATTCCATGGTAAACTCAGCTTTGCCCTGGGTAGCCGATCGCAGCGCCGTGGAAAAGCCAAACATCTCCGCAAGCGGGACATCGGCCTCGACGCGTGAAAAACCGTCTCCCTCAGTCGTTCCGATAATCATGCCGCGGCGCTGCATGAGCAAGCCGACCATGCCGCCTTGAAAGTCGGAAGGCCCTTCGACGGACGTCTTCATCAAGGGTTCCAAGATTTGCGGTGCTGCTTTCAGATAGGCGTCGCGCCAAGCGCCGCGTGCGGCCTCCTGAAACGCGATATCCGAGGAGTCGACCGTGTGTGCAGCGCCGTCGTCAATTGTAATGGACACGCCCGTTACGGGCGCCCCAATCAGAGCGCCCTTGGACATCATGGAGAGAAAGCCCTTCTCGACGGCCGGAATGTACTCGCGCGGGATTGCGCCACCAACAATCTGATCGTCGAACCTGAAGGGTGACTCAGTCCACGGTTCCATGTGGCCCGCAACGCGACCGAACTGGCCTGCCCCGCCTGTCTGCTTCTTGTGTGTGTAGTTGAACTCGACGCGGCGCGTGATCGTCTCGCGGTAGGCCACGCGCGGCGGGCTAGTGACGACTTCGGCCTGATACTCGCGCTTCATGCGCTCGACGTAGACATCGAGGTGCAGCTCGCCCATGCCGGAAATTACGGTCTCACCGGTTTCCGGATCGGCGCCCACATGAAATGTGGGGTCCTCTTTGGTGAAACGCCGCAACGCCTTGGACATGTTCGTTTGTGCCTTGTTGTCCTTCGGCGTCACGGTAAGGCTGATCACGGGGTCCGGCACGTACATCGACGACATGGCAATATTGACGGTGCCATCCGTGAAGGTGTCGCCCGAATTGCAATCGACGCCGAACATGGCAACGATATCGCCTGGCACCGAGTGCTCGATTTCCTCCATCTCATCGGCATGCATGCGCACCAGGCGCCCGACCTTGTGACGCTTGCCAGTTCGGGTGTTGGTGATGTCGATGCCCCTGCGCAGCTCCCCCTGGTACACGCGCAGGTAGCTCAACTGCCCGTAGCGGCCGTCTTCCAGTTTGAACGCGAGCATGACCAACGGCTTGTCCGAGCTGCATTCAAGGACGACGTCCGCTTCGTCTCGATCGAGATCGACTCCCCGGTTGATGACCTCCCCCGGGTGCGGCAGATACGCGTTGACCGCGTCCAGCAGCAGCTGAACGCCCTTGTTTCGATAGGCCGAACCCAGCATCACGGGCGCCACTTGCAGTCCGATCGTGGCTTTTCGAAGCGCCGCGACAATGATCGCCTCCGAGGCCCGCTCTTCCAAGATTGCTTCGGTGAGTTCGTCGGAGAACATCGAGAGCGCGTCGAGCATTTCCTCTCGGGCGCTGGCTACCTCGGGCCACATGTCCTGGGGTACTCCGTCTTCGAGGACGGTTTCTCCATTGGGCCCGGCGTGGCGGTATGCCTTGAGACGGATTAAGTCGACAACGCCTTCAAACTTGTCTTCCAGCCCAATCGGGAGTTGGATCAAGACTGGGTTGAGTTTGAGCTTTTCACGAAGCTGTTGCTTGACGCGTAGCGGATTGGCGCCCGATCGATCGCATTTGTTGACAAATGCGATACGGGGCACGCCGTAGCGGCGCATTTGCCGATCCACGGTCAATGATTGCGATTGCACGCCGGCCACGGCGCACAACACCAACACCGCGCCGTCCAGCACGCGCAACGCTCGCTCCACCTCGATCGTAAAATCTACGTGCCCGGGTGTGTCAATGATATTGATGTGGTGACCGGCCCACGTACAATGAGTCGCTGCAGATTGAATGGTGATGCCTCGTTCGCGCTCAAGTTCCATCGAATCCATCTTGGCGCCGACGCCATCTTTGCCTTTGACGTCGTGGATGGCGTGGATCCGCTTGGTGTAAAAGAGCATGCGCTCGGTGAGCGTCGTTTTGCCCGAATCGATGTGCGCGCTAATTCCGATGTTTCTCAGTTTCGAAAGTTCGATGGTCACAACCGCACCATGTTCACCACGCTCGGTGGTTCAGGCCCCAGGGGCCGTTTTCTTGCTTGAGCTCGCGCGCCGATTGGCGACCCTAAGGCGAATGTCTCGTTGCACTCGCGTCAAGTTCTCAGGTCGCCGTGTTCCGGGCCGGGCCCCGGAACACCCCATGATCGACACAAACCAGAACGAACGCGCCGATTGCCAATAAGATACCTACGCATGGGCCGTCGACTAGTCAGGTTGAAATGGCAGAACCAAGGTCGGCACGGATTTACCGGCTGAGACGGGGCTCCCATTAACGTCTCGAGTGGCGACGCGCCAGCGAAATCTGTTGGCCGTATGTCAGCCCTGGGCGCCGAGTTCGGCGAATGTCCCTGGAATTTTCGGTCAAATATTGTCTTCAGGCAGGCGCGACTGGCTACGCCGACTTGACGGCCCCAAGCCCAGAAATTCGCGAGTGATCGAATGTGACGCCCAGGCAACATTAACCGACGTTGGTTGCCGTTTCACGTTGTCATTGGAACTCCTGCAGAGCGATCCTTTGGTATTTTGGCAACAATGGGAATCATCTCACCGCCGACTAGGCCGTTAGCGTGGCCTACCACCGTCAGCGGGTAGGGGCAGTCAGGGATTTCTCGGGAACTTCTTGGGACGCTGCTTGTCAGCTATAGGGCGTAGAGAACCACACATAACGGCGACTCGCCGCGCGAGTTCGCCGAAGGCTTTTCATTGGCGAAAGGAGTCCTATGGCCACCATAGACGTTGGAAGTGGAAAGGGCGGGCGTCGCGCGTTGGATCACGAGATCCCGTTGATTCCATTCATCGATTTTCTATTGTGCTTGGTCGCATTTCTGCTGGTGACTGCCGTTTGGTCACAGATGGCCCGGCTGCGCGCGGATGCCCAAGTCCCTGGACCGATCGAATGCGGGCCAACCGACACCCCGCGCGAACTGCACGTGGACGCGCTGGGAGCCAACCGGTTTCGTCTATCCTGGAAGGAAAATGGCACGATTATCAACACGGCTGAAGTGGACAGAAGGCGTGTTAGTATCGGCAATTCGGGGGACTACAGCTACCCAGACCTTGCCGCAAAGGTCGCATCCGAGTGGAACCGCAACGGGCAGCACAGAGCAGTAGCAGATCTCAAGCTTGACCGTGCTGTACTGCACGTGGACAACACGACCTCCTTCGCCGACATTGCCGCTATAATGGATGCACTGCACGCGACGAAACGTCAAATAGGCATGGGCAGCAATACGGCCAACACCGCCGCATTCAACGTGGCATTTGCCGTGAACTAGAGCGGCATGCCAAATCGTGGAACGCAAGGACGGCCGCTCTAGCCGCCCGCGGAGCGGGCGAGGGGGGAGGCTCGGCGAAGCCGAGGGGGGCGCTGCAGCGCACCCACAGAACAAAACTAGAGCGGTGTGCCTGCCGAAAGGCGCGCGCGAAAGCGCGAAATCGTTCCACGATTCGGCACGCCGCTCTAGGGGCTGTCCCGATCAAGGGCCGACGTTTGAAACCTGTCCGGCGATGAGCCAAGCTATGTAGTTCGTGAGCGTCGTGTTAGCCGTGTTGCGCGAGTCAAAAGTCGTTGAATCGAGCAACGTGGTGTGGTCCGTGCCGGAAAAAACAAAAGCCCCAAAATTACTCTGATCCGCCATTTGCGCCCGGATGTCCTGCAAACCTGCCGTAAAGGTTGCTGCCGGCAAATAGCCGGAAGTCGTGCAATTGTCGCTGCCGTAGCCGAAGAATGCGGAGATGACCCAATCGCCGGTCGAATCCACCAGTCCAAACGAATTGTCAGGGTAAGCGTGCGCAACGTGCTTGAGAACATCGATCAACAAGTGCGAGGTGTCTTGGCAATCAGCACCGCAGTCGGCTTGAACGGTCTTATCGAGACCCCAAGTCTGTAAGTACAGGTTTGCAAGACATGCAGCTAGGTACGGCGTATCCATTGGTGGCCCCGAATCGTCAAGCAGCGTTACCGGGACCGGAGCGAACTTCTTCGCCACCTGCACGTAGTTAGCCAGGGCGCCAAAACCGCCGGCGCTGACACCCGTCAATAGTACTTGGGTGACTCCGGCAAACGTCGGCGCTAGGCGTCGCAGGTATAGGCCCATGTTCGTATAGCCGACGAACTGTTGCTTCACTGTGGCAATCATCCCATCGGGATTGTTGCCCGCATGCACGTCTCCCGTGCAATACGGCACGAACACGAAGTTCCAATCCCTTACCGGGTTGGCCGCGTCATTGCGATTGAAGACACCCGCCCCTCCGCCAGATTGCGAATCTGCCGCGAAGGTGTCAAATTGTGTCTGCCCGTAAACTGAATTGTTTGCCGCGCAGGTGTCGCTGTTGAAGCAAGCACCGCCCTCTTCCAATAGGATCATTAGCTTATTGGACGCGGGATTGGGGTTGACGCCGATCCCAGTGCTCGAGCCTTTCCGGCAATGGGCGTCTTGAAATGGCACCCAGTTCCAGGTGAGGGATTGAAGCCCACTAATGGGTGAGTCGGGATCGGTTGCACTGGTCCCGCCGGTTGCACTGGTCCCGCCGGTTGCACTGGTCCCGCCGGTTGCAGGATTTCCTCCCGACGTAGCGGCACCTTCCAGCGTCGATGTGCCACCAACGCCTGCACCGCCTCCCGATCCAAGATACGCTGCATGCGGTTGGGCCGATACTCTGAGCGAGTCGCTGAACTCAACGGAATCATGCGGCTGCGAACAGCCCATGCCTGCGCAAAGGAGGCTTAGCAGGTGCAGGC
The DNA here is from genome assembly GCA_963811985.1 of uncultured delta proteobacterium. Taxonomy (GTDB): domain Bacteria; phylum Myxococcota_A; class Polyangia; order Polyangiales; family Polyangiaceae; genus FEN-1139. The sequence continues at coordinate 154,312 of CAWEUH010000016.1, read as the reverse complement.
TTTTCGTTCCTATCGATGGTCCGTTACACATTTTGTCGCGCCGGCACTCCCGATCGTAGCGTATGTGAGTCTATCGTCAGCGCAGCACGTTTGGCAATGCTCCGAATGAGTCGCCATGGTTTTGTCGAGCGGACAAGCCCGTCGTGTTGGCCATTTCATTGGCCGTTGATTGCTCCCTAATCCCTACAAGGGACTTTGTTCTCCCCTTCCTAAATCCTTCCCCGCTGGGGAAGGACTTCAAACCCCCCAAACCCCCACCCTTTGGGGGGTATCTAGTCAGGATTTCTTTGCGGGCTCAGCGAAGCCGAGGGGGGCGCTGCAGCGCACCCACAGAACAAAACTAGAGCGGTGTGCCTGCCGAAAGGCGCGCGCGAAAGCGCGAAATCGTTCCACGATTCGGCACGCCGCTCTAAGCTGCTCGCTTGGTCTCAAACGTGTAAAATGGAGTATTGTGCCGAGATATCCCCCCAAGGATGCTCAGCACTGGTTCCATCGCACTTTGTGATTCCATGTAGGTGAATTTTTTGGACCGACAACTCGTCGGTTTGCGCATGCAGCAATTCAAAGGCGAGCAGGCGGCGTGGGCTCAGGATCAGTTCGGACAGGTTCGTGTGGGAGATAGTCGGCGGACGACCCGGCTCGTCGCGATGGCGACTCGAGCGGCTCAGTCGCCTTCAGGCAAGGTTTCTGACGTGTTTTGTCGGGATAAGGAACGGCAGGGTGCCTACGACTTGCTCGAAAGCGGTCAGGTGGATCCCGCGGCGTTGGTCGTGGCGCAAGCAGAGGCAACGGCTCGACAGTGCGCCAATGAGCCGTTCGTGTTCGTGCCGATTGATGGCTCTAGTGTGACACTGGCTGACCGTACTGCGGGCAAAGACTTCGGTACTGTGGGGACTCTCAGCGGCGGCAACCGCGGGTTGAAGGTAATCAGCGCACTGGGGATTAGCCCCAAAGGGATGCCGCTGGGTCTGTTCACGCAAGTGTGGTGGGCTCGCACGCAGGCCAGGAGACAAAGTAGAAAGCAGAAGCGTAAACGCAACCTCAACCGCGACGTCCAAGACAAGGAGACACGATACTGGTTGCAAGCAATCCAAGACAGCTGCGCCCGCGCAAAGGCAACGAGTGCGAAGCTCTGGTTGCAGCTCGACCGTGAAGCTGACAACAAGCATATCCTGCTGGAACTTGCCAACTGCGGACAACAATTCACGGTCCGTGGGTCGTGGGACCGATTGATTGCCGCAACCGGCAACGATAAGCAGTACTTGCGACAATGGCTGGACCGAGAGGCACCCGGAGGCGAATATCGGCTCGAAATTAGCGCTGCACCCAAGCGAACTGCGCGCTTGGCGCGCATCGTGGTGCGTTGGGCCTGTGTGACACTGCGACTGCGCAATGTGCCACGTTATGGTGAATGCTGGCTCGACGTTACTGTCGTATGGGCACGCGAAGAGGGTACATGTCCAGCGGGTGAGAAGCCTGTGGACTGGCTACTGCTGACGAACGCTCCGGTGGGGAATTTCCAGCAGGCGCAATCTGTCATTCATGGCTACACGCAACGCTGGCGGATCGAAGAATTCCACAGAACCTGGAAGACCGGCAGCTGCAACGTGGAGCAGACACAGCTAAGAAGTCAGCAGGCAGTGCGCATTTGGGCTACTCTACTTGCTGCCGTGGCCGTACGCATCGAACGTCTAAAGATCCTGGCGCGAACTGAACCCCAACAACCAGCGGACATTGAGCTGACACGCCACGAGATCAGAGCACTCATTGTGCTCAAACGTCAGCAGAAAAAACGAACTGAAGTCATTACTGACGCCATGCCCACAATCGGGCAGGCCACGTTGTGGATAGCTGAACTAGGCGGCTACACTGGCAAATCATCCGGCGGACCACCGGGTTCCATCACGATCCGCAGGGGGCTAGACAGGCTGCTACCTGCTGCCCAGCTGCTCCAGGCCCTAGAAGACCAGGAAAGATCAGACCAATGCTGAGCCAAGGATGGGGGGATTTGGGGGGTTGAAGTCCCGCCCAGCGGGCGGGACTTAGGGTGGGAGAAAATGTCCCGCGCAGGGACTAGGGAGGATGAAAGCGACATTCGAACGGAACGCGAACCATCTATAGGTCCAACCCCAGCATCGTGCGTAGCCAAAATGGCCCGTAGGCATCGCCCGGTTGCGGCGTGTGCAGGCTGTTGGCGTTCAGGTAAAAACCCATTGTCCACCAAAGGCGGCCGAGGTTCACGTGCGTCGTCGGGCCTACGAAGTAATGCACTCGCGAGTTCTCGCGCGCTTGCGCGGTGTCACCGGACGCAACCAATTGCCCCCGCGCCCAAAACTCGACGCCCGGCTGAAATGCGGGCGCGATCTCGTACGCAACGCCCGCTGTCGGGTCAACGATGAAATGGACTTCGCGGCCATGCGCTTTGGTGTCGTAGGGCCGCTCGAATTCCTCTTCAACCCACAGGTTGCTGAGCATGAGTGCCCGCCCGAAGCGGCGCTGCAAATTGACTTTGCCCTCGAGCGCAAGCTCGTCGTGCATCGTCTCAAGCTCGAAGTAAAGCCCAATATCCACCGGCCACTGCCCGGGTTCGGCCAAACGTGTGCGCAGCCGCCACTTGAGCCCGTCAAACGCAAAAGCATTGTCGCCGCCCGCCACCGGCTCGGCTTTGAACACTTGATAGAGGCCAAGTTCGAATCGATCCGTAATCCCGTACTCGAGTTCCGTTTGAATAGTCCATTCGGGTTCCCAAACGTTTCCAAGCGATGCGTCGTTTGCATCGGCGGGCACGCGCAGCGGGTTTGCGTCGGTTATCACTTCGAGTTCCACCGCGTTTTCGCTGAGCGTCTCGTTCGGGTAGCTAAAGGGCAAGACTCGAGGGGTTGCAGCCGCGGTCGCCTCGCCTACCATCATGGTGAACACTGCAGTATTGATAATGACTTTCATGTGCAATAAGAAACCATAACCCGATTTGCCTGTCAAGCGGCAGACGCGCGGCGTACGGTCGAACAATAAATCGCTTTTATTTTATGGCGTTACGTCACTTCTAAGGGATGGGCATCTGGCGACCATCACCCATTCACGTCTGTGCGTTCGGCTCAGTTCCCTAGCTAAGTGGGTGAGCCGATTATGACAGTCGGCTGGCCGACTTTATTTGACAAGGGATCACTCAGCTTTGGGCCGTGATTCACCGCAGAGGCACTCGACATAACTTGCTCGCCGAGGCGAGCGGTGACGACAAGAGTGCCTGATCCAGTCGGATTAACTCGAACAGGACGTCGGCACGCAGATCGAAGTACTTTCTCCGGCAAGGGTGGCAGCGCAGCGGCAAGCCGAACATGTGTCAGTACATCCTGCGCAGTTATCTGTGGCCGTGCAAGTGCTTGATCCACAGATCGAGTCGCAGGTTGAGACAGCCTGCCCCGAGAGCTGAGCCGCGCATTTGCACGTGTCGCACGTCGTTGTGCACCCGGCGCAGTTATTCGTGGTCGTGCAACCGCTTGTCGTACAAATCGAGTTGCAGCTTGACGCTGTCGCTCCATTCGCGCATTTACAGACGTCACACGGAGTCGTACACCCGTCGCAGTTGTCCGATGGCGAGCACGTGGGCGTCGTCGCATTGGTGCCAGCGTCACCTTCGGAGGTCTCGGTAGTCTCGGTCGGGTCCGGGGGCCAGTGCTGCGAGTTGTTCGGTGGTGTCTGCGTGTTGTTGGGAGCCGTTTGCGTGTCGTTCGGGGGCTGTTGCGAGTTGTTCGGAACCTGCTGGGTGTTGCCTGACGACGTACCACCGTCCAGGCTTGGTGCGCCGCCAGTGGTTGCACAGGCTAGCAACAGCGAGCAGCTAGCTACGGTCAAATTGAAGGATTGCATGGGTTACCTCCTGCGGTCGCGCCCAGCGCGAGCCCGCGCGACAGCAGCGTCTCGACTTGAGGGTTGGGATGACATGAACCGGACTTGCATCGCCTCACCGGGTAAGAGGACTCACATTAGAGATAATACAGCGCCGAGACGTTGCCGATGAAGATGTTCCACGGGTTGTCGTAGACCGAGGTGCCGATCACTGAGCGCGACCACGTGTCCGTGACAATGGGTTGGCCAGCAGTGCCCGGCGTATACTTGATCTGTGTCGAATCGACGTCCGCGCGCACGCCGACACTGCCCTGCAGCGACAACTGGGGAACGCCGATGAATCCGAAATGGATTTCTGACCCCACGCGGGCACCAACGTCAAAGTGAAGGCCTGACAAGTCATACGTATCGGTCACAGTGGCGCCTGCGGGAGTTGTCTGAACCGACATCGACGCGTAGCCAACGTTGACCTCTGGCACCAGTACGAAATTGAAGTGTTTGGAGGACGCAAACGATAGGGGCAGACCGCCGTGAACCGCGAATGCCGTCGGAGCTGCCGCATTGACCGTTGTCGTGACACCTGTTGCAGTATCTTGGGTTGAGCTATTCCCGTGCACCATGCTAAAGCCAATGCCCACGTCAAGACCCAAGCCCTGAGTGAACCAATAGCGAATGCCAATGACCGGCGCCTTCGCCACCGGATCGACACCTTGGAGCGTCGGAGAAATTGTATTGTTGAATCCGTCCGAGAGATAGCCAAACGGCACGTTGACGAAACCAAGGTAACCTACCGCTAGGTGCCCCACGACAGCCTCGTGATCGTTGTCGCCGGCGGGCGCAGGAGCAGCGGCTGGAGCAGCCTCAGCCGCGGCAGGAACGGGCGCGGCCACTGCGGGTGCTGCTGCGGCTTCTGCGGGTGGAGCTTCTGCCACGGGAGCTGCGGCAGCCGGGGCAGCTGCGGCAGCAGGAGCGGCCGCTGCGGCAGGAGATTGAGCCGACGCGTCAACGCCGTAAAGGGCCGCGGCAACGATGCTTGATACCAGAATCCATCGAGACTTATTCATTTCGCCGAATCCTCCAGGGAAGTTCAATTTAAGGGGCAATCGCCGTGCAGATTCACTTCACTTGACGTTTGCCCGCACTTTCCGAGACGAACACGAAAGTCCCGTGAGATCAATCGTCCATTTCGCAATGGGCCACCGAATTCCGTTCACTTCGCCCGACTTCAACGGGAAGAATCGTGGATTTTCAATCGCACGAGATTTTCCCGGCACGTTCGTGCGGCACCGTTTTGTCATTCCCAGGTCGCGTGGTTGCAACCAGCAACCAACAACCAGGATCACCGGCTGGGAGGACTGCCGGTAGACTTGTGTCTAGCCTTGTACGCATCCTCGGGGTGTATGGGAACGCGCCGAAATGAGAGTTCGTTAGCTTGCGATTATTGCGCCGTCGAGTATTGGCACAGGGCAACGACGTCGCGCGTTAAATGCCCGCCCGCCGTGAGCCTGTCATGCCCAATTCGATGAAGCCTCCGCCGCCAGCGCCTACCATTCTCGACTTGATTGGCGCCACCCCCATCGTAAGTATAAACCGGCTCAACCCAAATCCCAACGTGCACATGCTCGCCAAGTTGGAGGGCTTCAACCCAACGGGCAGTATCAAGGACCGCATCGCCCTGAAGATGATCGAACAGGCACAAGCCGAAGGTGATCTCACGCCCGGCAAAACAATCCTTGAGCCAACCAGCGGTAATACGGGGATTGGCATTGCCATGATCGGCGCTGTCAAGGGCTACCCAGTCGAGATCGTGATGAGCGAGGCAGTGAGCCTTGAGCGGCGCGAAATGATTCAAGCCTTTGGCGCGACGGTAACGCTCACGGACGCTAAGCTTGGGACCGACGGGGCCATCATGAAAGCGCGTGAGCTGTTGCAGCAGTTCCCGGATCGCTACTTCATGCCCGACCAGTTCTCCAACCACTACAATCAATTGGCGCATTATGAGGGGACGGCGCGCGAGATCATCGCGCAGACCAATGGCAAGCTTGATTATTTCGTGTTGACACTTGGAACCAGTGGCACCTTGATGGGCGTTGGTCTGGCATTGAAAGAGCGGTTGCCAGACGTGCGCATCGTCAGCGCCCACCCCGTCCGCGGACACTACATCCAAGGCCTCAAGAACCTTGAAGAGGCCATAGTGCCAGCGATCTACGATGAGAATAAGATCGACCGGCACATCATGATTGAAACGGAAGACGCCTTCGGGTTGGCGCGTCGCCTCGCTCGCGAAGAAGGGGTGTTCGTGGGAATGAGCAGCGGGGCCGCCCTGTTCGCAGCGCGCGTCATTGCCCAGGAAATCACGAGTGGCACGATTGTAATGATCCTGCCAGATCGAGGCGAAAAATATCTAAGCACGGAGTTGTTCCGTAAGAGAGATTGACACAAACCACCGTTGCGCCTTGGCGTTGCTTCAGCCTTGCCTTCGGCAGCTTTCTGAGGGGTACGTGTCTCCAATACCCGCATCAACGTCGCAACAAGACCACGATTTGCTCATTGTGTTGGCCGCCGGGTCCCGCCCCGGCGGCGGCGTAGAATCGCGTCATTGCGAAGACCTGTACCCTCTTGGCGACGCGCAGTTCAGCATCGCTGCGGCGGGGCCCAGTTTTGACGCAATAGCTCTAGAAACACCGACCCGTATCGTTGGAATTTGAAGGGGCCAATTCCCGGCACGTCGAGCAATTCGCTTTGCGTTACCGGGTGCCTTGCCACCATCTCGCAAAGCGTTGCGTCACTGAACACGACGAACGCCGGCACGCCCTGTTCATCAGCCAAGCGGCGCCGCAGCGCCTTCAATTGCTCGAACAGACCCTTTGACTCTGGCGCAATGGCCCGCCTTGCGGCATTTGACTTTCGCTTGCCCCGCTCGCTCTCGGCTGCGGCTAGAACCGGGTTGTGGGGGTTGCATTGGTCACACGAGCTACTGCACTCAGGCTCCCAACTGCCAAAGTAGCTGACGAGCCGCTGGTGGCGGCAACCCGAGCTGCTGGCAAACTGGAACATCTCCCGCGCCTGACGGCGGATTCGCTCACCGACGTCGGGCGGAGCGTCCGATGCAAAGCGGTCATAGGCGATCACTTCAGCCCACGAATAGAAAAGGATGCAATCGCTGTCGAGCCCGTCACGCCCCGCGCGGCCAATTTCCTGGTAGTAGCCTTCGATGGACCGAGGCATGTCGCGGTGCACCACGTAGCGAACGTTCGACTTGTCGATGCCCATGCCAAATGCGATGGTCGCCACGACAATGTCGATCTCGTCGCGCGAAAACGCGTCCTGGACCCGCGAGCGTTCTTCGGTGTGCATCCCGGCGTGATAGGCGCCCACTTTCAACCCGCGACTTGTCAGGTACTCTGCCAGACTTTCCGTCGATTTGCGCGACAGACAATACACGATTCCGCTTTCACCCGGATGTGCCAGAGCCAGCTTGGCGATCGCTTCCCTGACCGGCGGGATCTTCGCGGCTCCGTTGCGCCCGCTGCCCTTGGCAATGCTGTAGAGCTTGAGGTTACTTCGGAAGAACGACCCCCGGTAAATGGCAGGGTTTACAATGCCCAGCTGCTCAACGATATCTTGCGTGACTTCATCAGTAGCCGTCGCTGTCAGGGCTAGCACCGGAATGTTACCGAAACGCTGCTTGAGCCCCGCCAAGTTGCGGTACGCTGGCCGAAAGTCGTGGCCCCATTGACTGATACAGTGGGCTTCATCGACAGCAATGAGGCTCAGGTTGACTCGACCCAGCACTTGGCCCACATGGGCTTCAAGCCCTTCAGGCGCCGCGTATATCAATTCATAAGCGCCCCTTGCCACCTGTTCGATACGCCGCCGGCGTTCTTCGGCGCTTAGGCTTGAGTTGAGATACGTGGCACGCAGGCCAACGCCCGACACCGAATCCACCTGGTCTTTCATGAGCGCTATCAGCGGGCTTACGACCAACGCCGTCCCCGGAAGAATTCGCGCTGGAATTTGGTAGGTTAGTGATTTTCCGGCGCCTGTTGGCATGATGCCCACCGCGTCGCGACCCGAAAGCACTTCGCCGATCAATTCCCGTTGACCAGGCCGAAAGGAATTGTACCCAAAGACATTCTTCAAGATTTGCTCGGGACTGCTGCGGGGAGCTTCGACCGCTTGCATGTCCGTCATATCGGCTCGCGCCAGGCGCAGTTGCGCGCTTCCTAGCCGCTCAGCGAGATTTCTGAGATTTCGAATCGTTTGGGTCGAGAACACCGAGGGGTCAAGATGCCAGAGCCTACGCAAACGATTCAATTCGTGGTGACAATGCAACTGGAGCCGACTGTCACTCGCTGCGTGGTGACTCTCGAGGCTCAGACAAAGCCGTTCGACACGCCTTTCTACACCTTCGAGTGTGGCGTCTTCGCCCGTCTGGTCGAACTCCGTCATGCGATTTCGACTGGTACTCGCTCAGCGTAGCTTCGCAAGGATAAATTTCGTCCCACAAGTTGTCCCCATGGTTGCCCGAAGAACGCCCGGCTCGAAGGGAGTCCATTAGGTGCGCTAGGGGGTGTCCCGGGTTTCTCCTGCGCCGTCCTCTGCAAATCTTCCGACCTTCCGCACTTGCTGTGCAGTCATCCGAGTTCATCGGACAAGCCCGTACCAATTACTAATTGGACTCCGTCCCAGCCGGTGAAGCCATGCTTGCCGTGGTACCCGGCACGTCGGTGACCTGTACCTCAACGCTACTCTCGCTACCTGTTCGTCCGTCGCGACGTTTTGATTGTGTTCGTTGTTTGGGCCCCGGCCCAAACAACTGCATCGGAAAAACTTGACTCAAGATGAATGAGTTTTTCGCGCTAAGGTCGCTAGGGACAGCCCCTAGTCGGTCGCATGGTGCCCAGCGTCTTTGGCGACACGCCGACTTGCCGAGCCGGACGCCAACGGACTCACTTGGCGCTGGATGGGCGCGGCCCGCGACGCACCAGACGGATGGGGAGTGTCAGGCTCGGTCAAATCCAATGCGTCGGGCCACATTTCCAGCAACGCGCCATCCTCATCGGAGGCGGCGCGCATCGCCCTGAATGCCCCTTTGGGCAACTGTGACGGCGACCGAATTTCAGTGCCATCCCCTTTGATCGCGACCCAAATCGGGGGGCGCTTGCGGCGCGCTTCGAAGTAGATCACGAGCACATTCGGGTGACGGCGCGGGCTCGCCCAAAGACTGAAGGCATAGGCCTCGTCACTCTTGAAGAATGGCTCGAGTGCCTCGGCTGCAGTATCCAGCGGCGCGCCGACCACTTTGCCGTCGCCCTCGACTGCCCGCACCTTGGCTATGGCCTTGTTGGCCGCGCGTACCGCATTGAGCAAACTCTTGTGTGCTTTGCGCGGGGCTGCTTGCACCCGCAGCGCCACGCGTTCACGCGTGGCAAAAGAGACGATGGGGGACCTGCGGTTCGCGACTCTATAGGACACAATGCTGGTCGAGATCAGACCCGCCAGCAAGACCACTACCAAGCGACCGCGACGAAAGCTGCTATGGTACCAGACCACGGTGGTTGCGATCGGCATCAACAGCGCAAGCGCTAACAGCGTTTCAACGCTCAGCGTAATAAGCACGTAAGGCGCGTAGTCGCGCAGGCTAAGTTCGGGCGCCCAAGTCGAGGTGTATTGCCAGCCGAGCGACACTAACAGGATCAAGAAGCCGGTGATTGTGTAGCCACGAAATAGCAGGAATTCGCGCCGGGCGTCGCGGTTGTAAAGCCAATACGGAAACAGCAAAGGGTAGGCAAGATAGTAGAGAAACGGCCGCGGCGGGCGGCTTCGATAGTACGCTTCGAACGCGAGCGCTTCCTTCAACAAATACCTTACAAAGCGTGTCCTCTTAGCCCAGCTCTGAACGGCTTCGCCGGCAATGAACAAACCAAGCGCAAGCCCGACGTCGATAAGCGCTCCCCGCACCGGAAAGAGCTCCGCGGCAAACACGATCGCCACGGGCGCCAGTGAAAAGAACAACAGACGCAGGACAAAGTCACCCATCGACAATGGCGAGGTGAGCAATGTTGATCGGCGGGGTTCCACGATCTGAAGCGTGCATCGCATAGCACCAAAAGCAGCCGAATCCCCGCAACCGTGCGAAATTCGCCTAGTTCTTGTTCTGGCGTCGCCGACGGCGCTGGCGGTTCGTCGGCCGTTTCCCCAGGGATCGAGGGCGATGAATTCACCCGTATCCACACCGAGAAATCGACTCGCCTTGACCAACAGCCCGTATTTGTTGGGGCACGCAGACAACCCCGTCGATTGGTTCCCTTGGGGCGAAGAAGCCCTCTGCCGCGCCAGGGTCGAGGACAAGCCCATTTTGCTCAGTATTGGCTATGCCACTTGCCATTGGTGCCACGTCATGGAGCGCGAGTCCTTCCGTGACCCGAAGATCGCCGACCTGATGAACGAGAACTTCGTGTGCATCAAAGTGGATCGCGAGGAACGTCCGGATATTGACGAGGTATACATGACGGCGACCGTCGCCTTGACCGGTCACGGCGGCTGGCCAATGACAGTCTTTCTAACTCCCGACGGCGACGTCTTCTTTGCCGGCACGTACTTTCCGCCGCAAGACCGCTATGGTCGCCCCGGGTTCGAGAGCCTTCTGCGAGGCATTGCCGAGGTTTGGCACAGCGATCGTCAGCGAGTGACCATCAATGCCGTGCAGATCACTGAGACGCTTCGGTCGCTCGCTTCCCCCAAGGCGCCCCAAGCACTGCCCGATGGGCTAGTCGATACGGTGATAATGCAGTTGCGCGCCGAATTCGACGAACAATGGGGAGGGTTCGGCAGCGCGCCGAAGTTTCCGCCGCACGCAGCGCTACGCCTATTGGCGGATTGCATTCTGCAGAGCGGCGCAACGAATTGTCTAGAAATGATGACGACAACACTCGACCGCCTTCAAGAGGGGGGCATCCACGATCACTTGGCAGGCGGTTTTGCGCGCTACGCGACCGACGCGCACTGGCACGTACCGCACTTCGAAAAGATGCTCTACGATAACGCACAATTGGCACTCGCTTTCCTGTTTGCGTATCGACAAACCCACAATGTAGATTATCTCGCGACGTTGAAGCATTCTTGACTGGGTTCGCGCGCGAAATAACCGCGCCCGACGGCGGCTTCTATACGGGCCTTGACGCGGACAGCGAGGGAGAAGAAGGTCTGTTCTACATATTTACGTGGGACGAGTTCACGAAGCCCTAGCCGCCGACCAAGCCGAGTTGATCTGTCAGGTCTTCGACGTTCGCCCCGAAGGCAATTGGGAAGGCACCAATGTTCTGCGCACGCGCAGGCCGCTCGACGAGTTTGCCAGTGATTTGGGACTTCATGCCACAACGCTGGCAACCCGGCTTTCGCAGGCAAAATCTCGGCTGCTCGACGCACGCAACGCCCGGGCTCGGCCGCTGACCGACGACAAAGTGCTCGCCGGACAATCCGGGTTGATGCTGGGTGCGTATGCGCAGGCGGGGCTTGCGCTCGACAAGCCCGACTACGTAACATCGGCGCAACGCGCGGCTGATTTCGTACTCGAGCAGATGGTCGGTGCCACGGGGCGGCTCGCCAGGGCGTCACGGCGCGGCGTCAGCGGTCAGCCCGCGATGCTTGAAGACTACGCCTACCTGGCTGACGGTCTGATCGATCTGTATGAGGCATCGGGGCTTGCTCGCTACTTGCTGGCCGCTGACTCACTCGCCAGGCAACTCCTCGACGATTTCTACGATCCTACCACGCAGCGGCTTTATCACAGCCCCAACGTTCATGAACCTCTGCCATTTCGAGTGGCAGAAGGTCACGACGGCCAAACCCCTAACGCCACAGCGGTGGCGGCGGTCGTGTTGACGCGGCTGAGTCTGCTGCTCGAGCGCACGGCTTGGCGAGACATCGCCGAAGCCATACTGAACGCGCACGGTCAAACCGTCGCAGACGTACCTCGGGGCCACTGCGACCTCATCGTGGCCTCGCAGGCTGTGCGTGGGCCACATCGCATCATCGTTTTTGTCCCCGGCAGCAACGACGCCGCCAATCGGGCCCTCTGGCGCGCTTGTGCTGATGCTGCAGCCCATCGAACATTGCTGGCTCGCCTGCCCGAGTCTCCCGGACCCGAGGAATTGTCTTTGCCCCTGTTCGCTGACCGACTTCGTGAAACCGTAGAGCCCACTGTGTATCTGTGCCGCGATAGCGATTGCAGTTTGCCTGTGCATTCAATCGCCGACCTGCAACGCGCTTTAGCAGCGGCCCCCTGACCTAGCAACGCTGACGAGATTACTCAATATGTCCCCGAAAACAATTACGCTGACAGAAGCCATATCCAGGTACTTGTTCGACATCACCGTGGTAGAGTCCAGTGTGCTGCGAGAGCTGCGCGAAGAGACGAGGCGCCTGCCCCACGCTCATATGCAAATCGCCCCTGAACAAGGGCAGTTCATGCGCCTGCTGGTGCAACTGCTTGGCGCTAGGCGGTGTCTCGAAATCGGTGTCTTTACCGGTTACAGCTCGATCAGCGTCGGGCTTGCACTGCCTGCGGACGGGCTGCTCGTCGCTTGCGACGTAAATCCGGAGACATCGAGCATCGCCAAGCGGTATTGGGAGCGCGCCGGACTTTCGCACGTAATCCAGCTCGAGTTGCGGCCCGCGGCCGAAACGCTAACGGAACTCGTCGCATCTAACCAGTGTGACACGTTTGATTTTGCCTTTATCGACGCGGACAAGGAAGCCTACGACACGTACTACGAGCTTTGCCTCAAGCTGCTACGCCCGGGCGGCCTCGTTGCCGTGGATAATGCGCTATGGGATGGGCGTGTAGCGGACGATGGCATCCTCGATTCGAGCACGTGCGCGATTCGCGCGTTGAACAGCAAGGTTTCGGTTGACCCCAGAGTGTTCAGCAGTTTGGTCCCCATAGGCGATGGGTTGTTGCTAGCCCGAAAGAAGTGACCCCGTACTCATTGGCAGGGCACGCGCGCCGCGCAACCGCCGATGGCGTGCAGTTCTCGCTGCAGCCGAACGTAACCACCTTACGCGGCGTTGCGGGTTGCGTTGATCACGGCGGCAATGCCTTTGAGCGCCATACGGCGCGATTCGGCCGCTGCGGCGCAACCCAACGTGCCGTTGGCGCGATATTCGTTGTAGCGAGCGAACGCGTCGTGAACAATGACGAGCAGAGGCAGTACGATCCCTTCGCGAAACTCGATGCTGGCGCGGACAAGCGGGTCATTTGCCAGCAGGCAGGGCTGATGCGAAATGCGCTGAATGCAGCGTTCTACGGTAGCGGCTTCATCGCGAATGCGCCGCCAGAGTGGGCCGACGCGTTCATCATGCTCGAGGTGCGCGCTGACGTCGAAGCGCGATTTGAGCAGGCTCATGGCAGCGTTGTCGAGCAGCGCCCTGAAGAATTGCGAGGCGCGGTAGAGGCGAACGATTTCTTGCTCGCGGCCCGAGTCGATGAGACTCTGCAGTGCCGTGCCAAGCCCAAAGAACCCGGATATCTGGATCTTCATGACGCTCCAGGTGGCGACGAAGGGTATCGCTCGCAAAGTCGCCAATTCGAGGCTTGGCGAAGCGCGACGGCTTACCGGGCGGCTGGCGATTGTGAGGTAGTCGAACAACGGCAAGGGGCTGTGCGCGTCGAGCAATTCGATGAGCATTGGGTCGTCGCGCAATGCGCGATAGGCGTCGAACGCGATCGACGACATTTCGTCGAGCAGTGGGACGAAGTGCGCGGCGGGATCCTCCGTCTGGGCAGGGAAGAGCAGGTTTTCGAGATTCGCCGTGTAGAGTTGCTCGACGTGGTAACGCGCCATCTCCGGGTTGGCGAAGTTGCTGCTGATAGTCTGCCCTTGAATGGTTAGCTGCGTTTCTAGTTGCTCGATAGAAGCGTCGCGCGAGCGGTAGAAGCGATGCGTGTTGCCGCCGCCGCGCGCCGGCGGCCCGCCACGGCCGTCGAAGAACACGAGTTCGACGTTGCGGCTGCGGCCGAGTGCCGTGAGCCGCCGCTTGGCTTTCCGAATGCTCCAGTTGGCAGTAAGGTAGCCGCCGTCCTTGGTACCGTCGGAAAAGCCCACCATGACGACTTGGCGACGGTGACGCCGCTCTAGAAGCTCGCTGTAGCAAGGCGAGTCGAGCAACTCGCTCATGATGCGATCGGCCTGCTCCAAATCTTCGACGGATTCGAAGAGCGGTACGATATCGAGCCGACCTTCTTCCACCCCCGCGAATTGGGCGAGGGCCTGCACGACCAAAACGTCTTGCGCGCTGCGCGTGTGGCTGACAATGACGCGATGCAGCCCAAGCGAGCCATTGCTGCGCTGAATATCCGGGACTAGGCGCAGTACCTCCAGCGTATCTTTGGCGAGCGGCGACAGCGATGCATAGCATTCAACCGGTAGGGCCTGCCCGAGTCTTGCCAGCTGTTCGAGCAACCGTAAGGGCACCGATTCCGCGGCTTCAGAGCTTTCCAGAGCATCGCGAGCCGGCCGACCAAGGCCGAGCTTTGGTCCCATCACCTCGACGCCTTCACGCAGGCTCGAGAAGAAAATGTCACTACTTTGCCGCAAGTCAATCGACGCAAAATGGAAGCCGAACAGATGCACTTTCAAAATGAAATTGTTGACTTGCTCGACGAACAGGCTTTGATGGTCGCGCACGATCAGACGACGCAGCGCCAACAGGTCATCAAGCAACTCTGCGGCCGTCTCATAGGGCTTGGTGGCGCCGCTTGCGCCTAATGTCGGATTGTGCAACCACTGGCCGGCTGCGACCAGCCAAGTAACGTGCAGCCTTTCTTCGATCGACTGAACGCTTTCGCTCGCTCCGTCGAACGTCAAGCGCCGTGCGAGTTTGCCCGCCGCCGCATGATGCTGAGACAGGACACGCTCCTTTAGCAGGCGAGACACCCTAAGCGTCACCTCAGCGGTGACGAAGGGGTTCCCGTCGCGATCGCCGCCTGGCCAGAAGCCGACTTGAAGGTTGGGGTTCCGCGGCAGGCTGCTAGTAAGTTGTTGCCGACCGTGGGCGGCGGCCAGCATTCTGGCGGCTATCTCAGGTAGCACGTCGTAGAATGCGTCAGTTAGCGTGCTGACGACCCTCCGGGCTTCGTCGAAGGGCGTTGGACGCTCGCGATTGGAAAAGCGCGTCTTGCCGAGCTGTAGCAGGAGCCGTTCGACCTGCGCCGGGTCATCGATACTTAGTGCGGTGCGAAGATCTTGGATGACGTTTTGAACTGCGTCCGGGTAAAACTGCGTGGGGTGCGCCGTCAGCACAATGCGCGTCGCCGTCTTCTCAAGAAGCTTGGTCAATTCGTCCGTGCGATCGCCGCGCAGCACGGTGTCGATTAGCTGGGCAACACTGCCGACCGCCGCAAGATCGTGGGTGTGCACGAACGATGATTGTTCCAGGGCGTCGAACAGGACAACCTGGCGTTCGACCAGTTGCAGGAATACAAACAGAGCTTCATTTCTGGCCACGTCTGCCAAGAGCGGGTTCTCGGAGAAGAATCGATCGATGATGACCCTTGGTGAGTCGTTGTTGGCCAGGCTCTTCCGGCAGAAGTCCGCGAACACAGGCAACAGCCGGCCAACGCGTTGCAAGCGTTCATAAGGTAACCCCAAGAAAAGCCCAGAATACAGGCGGTAGCGCGTGGCGACTTGCTCGTCGAACGCGCGTTCCGGATCGTGTAGCCGTGACATGAACCTACCGGACACCCAACTTCGATCGGCGTCAACCCATTTCTGGAGCCAGCCCGAGCCATTGGCAAGCTGGGAGCGGGGCGGCCGGGTGCGCTGTTGCGGCACTTTCAGTTCAGCGATCGCGCGCCCGAGATTCAAACGGTCAAGCGACACTCGAGGTGTAGCCATCGATTTCGATCTCTGCGCTGGCAGCACCAGAGACAGTTTCTTCGGATCACTCAGGCGAAAAGCAGCGGTGGCCCCTCGAGCAACTCGTTAAATGGGGTCGCGGGTAGGCTTCCGTCCCGCGGTTCCTGTACTAAATCTGGGATCAATCATGATTTCCGCGCTTGAAGCCCTCGGGCGACTCCGCGAGGGCAACCATCGTTTCGCTGCAGACACGAAGAGCGGCTCTTTGCTCACGGGCCAGGCGCGCCGGGTCGAACTTTCAGCGGGCCAGGAACCGTTTGCGATCGTTCTTGGCTGTTCGGACTCACGAGTTCCGGCAGAAATCGTGTTCGACCAAGGCCTCGGCGATCTATTCGTCATTCGCGTCGCCGGCAATATCGTCGCTGCTTCGCAGATCGGCAGCATCGAATTTGCCGCCGAACGCTTTGGCACGCGGCTCGTCGTCGTACTCGGGCACACGAATTGCGGGGCGATTTTGGCTACTGTGGACGAGCTTTCGCAACCTGTCGAACACCAGTCTCTCAACTTGCGCTCCATCGTCGATCGGGTGCGCCCCTCGGTGCAGGCGTTGATGGCCACCGAACTCAAGCGCAACCGTGAAGCGCTGGTTCGCGAGGCGGTACGAGCCAACATTCGCGCCTCGACGGATCACCTGCGCTACGGCTCGGAGATCCTCGAGCTCCTCATCGAGAAAGGCGGATTGCTCGTCGTCGGAGCCGAATATTCGCTCGAGACGGGGCTGGTTGACTTCTTCGACGGCATCGAAGAAGTGCTCGGCAAGGCGACGCAAGGTATCGGTTGACCCGCGAGTCTCTAGTTTGGTCCCCATAGGCGATGGGCTGTTGCTGGCCCGCAAGAAGTGACGATGCGCTCATTGGCACGGCACGCGCGCCGCGCAGGCGCCCCAGGACCAGGTGTGCGACCCGCGACAGCGCCGTTTCAGCCGCTTGAGGCGCCCACTCGTCCTGTAACGCTGGCGCTGGCTTGAATCGACACGTCAATTCGCATGGACGCTTTCACCGTGGCACTGCTGGCTGCAGCGACGCAAGCCATCGCTTCCGCCCCCGCATTGCCGACGACGCTCGGCAGCTGCGACCCGACACTGACGACCACACGAGCATTTCCGCTCAGGCGCCTGCCAAGTGCTAATTCGGCGTGGATCAGCTCGGGCAAGTTGGCTTGAAGTGTCCGTGCGAGCCGTGCAGCAAGCTCGATATTCTGCGCACCGCGAACTGTAACCTGCGGAGGCGTGCAGGACGCTTGAAATTCAGCCTGCGCGTTGCAACTGGCGTTGCACTCGGCATCCGCGCTTGGCGGCTGCACCATGCCCTGACATTGTGGGGCCTGCCAATTGCCCTGGCAATAGGCGTGGCACGTTCCATCGCAGCGTCCGTTACAGGTTCCAAGGCACCGACCATAGCATTGGCCATTGCTGACCTGCCCGGCGCATTGACCTTGGCATTGACCTTGGCAATTGGCATCACATTGACCGTGACAAGTGCCGCCGCAAAACCCACTCAATCGCGCGGGCTCGCACGTGGCGACAATGCGACCTGGGTCGATCGAAGCGCTGCATGCGCCGTCGCAGTGCGCCTTCGCCTGCATGTTGGCTTGGCACATGGGCGGCGTCACTTGGACTTGAACCTGAATGCCTTGCCTCAAAATGGCATCGACGTGGTTTGCCACGGCGCCGCAAGCGGCTTGCGCCGCCGCGCCGGGTTGATCCGAATTGCGAGGCGTCATTTCGGCTTGATTGACCCCAAGGTCGAATGCCATTCGCCGACAAGCATCGAGTACCTCGTTTTCCATTTGCACTGAGACGGAAACGAGGTCATGCGACGCGGCAACGAACGTCTTGATTTTGCCGTCGGCGATCGCATTCTGTGAATAGCGGAGACTGAGGGGATCGGCCGCGCTGAGCCCGGGGCATGTCGCGCTCAGAGGTCCGAAGATGCCGCCGCTATAACACCCCTCGCCGCAAACCAACGCGCTGAATATGAGCGACCCGAGGCGCAGCCAAGTTTGCCCCGATGACGTACGCATAGTAGATGACCTTTGCGACATTTTTGAATTATAGACCAGCAGTCTTCACAAGTCCTCAAGCCAATTCATTTCCTCGGGACTAAGCTGAATATCGACGGCGCCCACGGCAACCTGCAGTTCGCTCACGGAATTCGGCCCCACGAGCGCCACAGTCCTTGCACGTTGGTTCAAGACCCAAGCAATGGCAACTTGCGCGGTTTTGTACGCCGCGCCGGCGCGCCAGTTCCCGGGCCCTGGCCAATTTCGCGAAATTCTTTGCTGAGTGATAGACGCGTACGAGGTCCGCGTTCGACCGATTCGATGCACTGGAGTCGGCCGCGAAAAAGCCTCGACATTGCGCCGACCAACCGAATACGGGCATTCCCTGTTCAGCGTACCAAGCAAGATCTTCGGCAGTCGCATGGGTGCAACCCGGCCAGGTAGGCTCATTCGGCGTAGCCAGCCCAAGGTGCGGACTCGAAAGACAGGGCCCAGCCAACGCATGCTGCTGTGCGTAGCGCTTGGCTTCGCCCAGCCTGCGCGTCGTCCAATTCGACCCTCCGTAGGCGGTGATGAGACGATCGTGTATCAATTCGTTGAGAACGTTGACGAGTTCACCCACGGGCACCGAAGGATCATCGCGGTGCAGGACGAACAAGTCGATGGTGTCCGATTGCAAGCGATCCAGGCTTTTGGGCACGGCCTTGCGAATGTAGTCGGGACGCACGAGTTCGGTTTCGACGCACGCTTTGGTGAGAATGACCCAATCAGCACGCGACCGACGACCCTTCAAGTATTGACCAATGGCTTGCTCTGATTTGCCCCAGCCGTAGATTTCCGCGGTATCGACGAGATTGCCCCCTGCGGACTGATAAGCATCGAGAAGACTGGCCGTCTCTGCTGCCGTATCCGTGTTGAACTTAAGACTCCCGATGCCGAGGCGACTGATGTCCCGGTTGAGCTTGGGGATGAAGAGTGACTGCATGGGGGCCAGAACCTTACCAGAATCAACTTCCGTGGGTCAGCGATTATTGAGAGAACCGTTGCCGCCTGGCAACGATATTCTCTTGACGACCTGGCGAAATGATGGCCGACAACCAAGGAGATTGAGGCAGGGACTCTCCAACGAAGCACGCGCCAAGAATCGACGCGTCGAGTTCGTGGTGGACGACGGAAAATAGGCATGGCATCATCAGACTTTACCGTGAATCGTGGATTACTTGCCTTCGCCGTATCAGGTTGGCTTTTCGCAGCCGCCTGCAGTGCGAAGCGCCCCACGCTGCCTAACTGTGTGGTCCCGATTGTTGACTCACCCACCAGGGGCCCGGCTGACGCATGGGTCACGGCCGTCGAATTCGCTGATTTCGAATGCCCGTATTGCGGGCAAGCTGAAGCGACAATTCAGCAAGTGGATGCGGCGCGGCCGGGTGTCGTTCGTTGGGTGTGGAAGAATTTTCCCCTCACGAGTATCCACCCAAGGGCGTTGCCGGACGCGATAGCCGCTGAATGTGCCTACGGACAGAATCGCTTCTGGGAGATGCATGATTTGCTCTTCCAACACCAAGATGCGCAAAGTGACACGGACCTTGCCAACTACGCCCAGCAAATTGGCCTTGACATGACAACCTGGCAAGCCTGCTTGAGCTCTGAGCCCCCGCAGCAACGCATAGTAGCCGACGAGAACTTGGCCGCACGTGCCGGCGTGAATGCGACGCCCACTTTCTTCTTCAACGGCATTGCCGTAGTGGGCGCCGTACCACTCGAGGACATGCTCAGCGCCGTGGACGCGGCGCAAGACGCCGCCCAGTCGAGCGGACAAGATGCGGGCATCTTCTATTCGCTGCGCGAAGGCCAAGGCTGTCACTGAGCGGTCCTTTGTCACAGCGGCACGTGGCCACGCGTCACAACGGTGTCACGGTGCAGCTGCCGCCCTCGCACGGGGCGATTGCGTCCGAACGGTAACCCTCATCTTTCCAGCCAGAGCGTCCGCTGCAAATTCGCCGTTGGGGGACTCTATCAGGTACGTATCGTACCAGGAATTGGCGACCTTCGCCTGGCCGCGCGATTCACTGTTACGGCCGAGCAAGAATGCGGCAGTCGCGCGTTGGCCGCTGGCTGAAGCACGCAGTCGAATTGCGAGTAGACTCTTCTCGGCGAGATCAAAGCGGCCCGTGTAGCGAGCTGCGTCCGCAAGCGCGCGGACATCAGCGAGGCTGCATTCGCCCAAACAGGCCTCAATGCCCTTGGCCTCGGCCGCTTCAACAACCGACTGAAACCGACCGTGGGACACCCATGACTGCCAAGAGTCCTGGTGTGACTCAACCGCAGCGGCGGAGCCGGAAGGCCTGCTGGCGTTGGCTTCCTCCATGCGAACAGTTCGCGTCAGCAGGGACGCATGAAACCTCTGGCCCTTGCCGATGACGAATGGCCCTTTGCCAACTGGGCTCTTCAATTCTACGGCCCCTTCGTCCAACGCAAGATCGACTTCTTCCTTGGATGGATCCCAGGTCAATGTAAAACGAGTGCCCACCACGTGCGCCTCGAAGGGCCCAGCAAAGAACTGCCAGCTTGACGCTTTGCCATGCTGAATCTGCGCTCGGGCTGATCCTCGCTCGAGCAAGATGCGCGCGCCGTCTTTGGACGTCGAGTCAACGCGCAGCCTTGCGCCCGGCGCAGCATCAATGGTGGACCCATCCGAAAAGCAAACTGCCGCAGAGCGGTCGGGGCTTGCGCTAAGGTAACCGGATTCGAATCGGGTGCCGCCGTTGATTTCGTACGTGATCGGCCTAACGTGCATGAATGACCAGGCTGCAACCGCAAACACGGCGGCAGCCGCGAACACACTGAGGGTGACTTTGACACCTGCAGGCACGGTCTTTCGCAGGTACGGACGAGGCCGCGCCAGAGCGGTAAGGCGACGGCGGCCCTCGGCATGCACCTGCGCTGCCACGGGCGCCGACGCCGCTTCACGGGCCAGCTCGGCAAGTCTAGCGAGCGCTGCACTTTCGGTACGTGAATCAAGCATGGCTGCCCCCGTTGAGGCCTTGCAGGTATTGCCAAAGAGCCGGTTGGCTGCGCGCACGGACCTGGATGGCTTCCTTGGCGCGCGCAACCTCGCGCTTGGCCGTCGATTCCGAAACATGCAGAACCTTTGCAACCTCGCTAATCTCGAGTCCTTGAATGTGGCGAAGCGCATAGGCCAGACGACGGCGATGCGGCATCTTCCCCAAGATTCGATAAAGGCCGCGCAACGTCTCAAGCCCGGCAAAATCGCGAGGCATGACTGCGGAGTCGGGCATCTCGTCGGTCGGCGACAACGTGACCCAACGCCGCACACGCCGGCGGCGCAGTTCCACCGTCACCAAGCGCGCGGCGACGGCAATCAGAAACGCGCGCAAAGCATTGGCATCGCGCAGGTCGTGCGCGCAGCGCAAAAACGCGAAAAACACGTCTTGGAGCAAATCCTCGACACTCGAATCTGGGCCGAGCGCACCCCGCAGCACCGCCCTGACCAGCGTTGAATAGCGGTCCCAAACTACGCCAACCGCGTCCACGTCCCCGCGCACGACGGCCCGGACCAATTCCGCATCGCCCAGGCGTTCACTGGGAAACCGCGCCACCCGACCGCGCTTTTGGGCAATTGGGGAGAAATTCACTGTTGCGACTGTTACTTAGCGACGCCAGAGTGGGTCAAGTCTTTCACGTCGGAATTTTCTGGCGAGACCCGACCCCGCGCGTAGCCACCTGTAAACGTTTCTTACGCCTCACGAATCTAGCGACCAGAGGTTTGGAGATAATGCCCGCGATCGGGCGATTTGATCTCACCGCTTGAAAGTGTCGGGCGATCCGAGGTTCGTTCGGCCCAAAGTTACGGCTTCACCTTGGCTGCGGCTTGGCCTCCGGCAGTTCGTGCGCCGTGGCGACATGCAAGCTACTGCATTATTGGATGCCCTGCGCGCGCAAGATGATCTGCTGTATGGAACACTGCAATCCGCCATCAGCTGCGACCGGGGTCGAAATGTAGTCGGTTTGACCGCGTGCGCTAACTTTGCAGTCTGCGGTGTCGGGCGAGTCAAACGTGATTGTCGTATCCGTGAATATCACTTCAGACACCGGAGCTGAGGAATATTCCTCAATCACGAAGTACGCAAGGTTCTGCGCCTGGTTCTGCATGTCAATGCTATAGGTTACAGTTTGATCGGTCTGCACGTCGGTTACTGTCTGCGTCCATACGGTGCCGGCTAGCGCAATGTCCATATTCAGCGTGTCGCACACGTTGACGGACATGATTGGGCCGCCGTTGCAATCTGTGTAGCCCGGTACGTTGCCATTCGTGTTGACGTATTGGCCAGAAATCCACCAGGTGGAATAGGCGCGAGGCTGCGTGCCAGGTGCGCACGAAGGACCCCATGTCAACACGGGTTGCAGCACGCCGTTATTTATCGGATCGAAGTTGACGCCATCGGGGTCAATACCCGGCCATAAAAATAGCGTGCCCGATGCTGGCGGCTTCGGCGGAACCACCATCGTCGTCTGCAGTCGCACGATTTGGTGCGGCGTCTTGGCCCAGATCGTAACGCTTCCGTATCCGCTAACCGAGCCGCCTGGCGCCTGCGTGCCCACCTGCGCTGCGGGCGCCGTGTAGCAACTGGTGCTGCCTGCCGTGTTCTTGGTTCCGCCGGTTGTTGCCGAGCCGCCCGTAGCCTTTGCTCCGCCCGTGCTCGCTGTGCCACCCGTTGACTTGCTGCCCCCGGTGTTGGATGCGCCGCCGGTTGGCTTGGAACCGCCAAAAGTCGCGCCGCCAGTCCCGACCCGACCGCCCGTATTAGCCGCGCCACCGGTATTTGGCGCTCCGCCCGTAGTCCCAACTCCACTGCCACCCGTGGCATTGGCTCCCCCGGTGTTGTTGCTGCCGCCCATGGCACTGTATCCGCCGCTTGCCGTTGCACCGCCCACTGCGCTGGTGGCGCTGCTCTGACCGCCAACCGCGATCGCAGTCACACCGCCGCTCGCCGCGCTACCACCGGTAGCCTGGCTTGCGCCGCCAGTTATATTGCCCGCCGCACCGCCCATGGCCGCGCTTGCGCCACCCGCTCCCCCACTTGACGAATCTGCTCCAGAACAGCCAAGAACGAGGGTCGCGGCAATACACGGCCCGAAGAAGCAAGTTCGCCTAGCTAGTGGCGTTCGAACAAGCCCACCCTGAACTCGGCTATGTCGTATCGCAATTTGCGTGTGCGCCTGCATCGTACATGCTCCCGTCCCTGGCTGGTACCAGTGTGCCTTAGTGCTGATAGACGATCGACCAGCCGCCGAAAAGGTCAACTAACGCCCCTCCGAAAAGCAGCCCGTCGCCCCACCCACAGGCCGAGCGGACGCTGCCAAACAGGCCCCACGGCGACCTTTTTCATGGCAAACTCACCTGCGCCGTCTCGCTTCAGTCGCGCGCAGCCGGCGAGTACTGCACCTACCCCGCTAGCGTGTCCACGCGTTGTTTTGAGCTGGGGTCTAGTGAGTGCGCCGCAGAAGTCGGGGCGTAGGGGTGCCGCCGTCATGTCGCCTCAATTTGCCGTTGCGTACACCGACCCCGCCGTGAGGCCAGACGTAGTTGCTGTGACCGTGATCTGGCCCGCAGCACCCGTCGAGCGCACGGTCGCGAGGGCCTTGCCACTGAAGGCCCTGCCGCTCGCGCTCTTGTACGTCGTGGTGTCGGCGGCATTGCCGTTGTCAACGCCAACCAATTGACCAGGTCCGGTGACAGCAAAGGCGATTGAATTGCTCGCATCCGGCACGAAGACGCCGCTTGCGTCTTGGACGTCGGCGATGACGGAGACCAGATCGTTGCCATCCACTCGAATAGAACTGCGATCGGCCGTCAGCGTAACCTTGGCCGCGGTGCCCGCTGTCTTGACGGTATCGCTGGCGACCACACTGCCCCCCTTCTTCACTGCTGTCCGGAGCACGGCGAGGTCGAGTGAGTCACGGTAGTGGCGGGTGTGTCGCGGATGCCACAGCTGCTAAGTGCCGAAGCCGTCTCGCTTCCGAAGGTCTTTCAGTTGGGTTTAGCGGAGAGGCTTTCGTGTGTCCTGGCATTGCTCGGGTTTCGACCTCATTGGTCATGCCCGCCAAGTCTGTGCGCGCTTGCTGGCTCGGCACTTTCTTGCTAAAGTGATGCCGGCGGGTTCAGTAGATGAGTCTTATAATGTGCAAGTCGCCGTTTGCGTCGTTTAGCATTTTGGTCCTAGCAGTTGGTTGTTCTTCGACCTCAGTCACCAACGTGAGCGGGAATTCGTTCGACGGGGGGGGCCTCCGCAGCTCAAACTGCTGTTGCAGTGGGAGGCAATCAAACTAGCGGAGGCGCAACCAGCGGCAGAACGAGCACTGGTGGCCTGACAGCAATCGCAGCAGGCACCAGCGGGGGCTCTTTGAGCGGCACGAGCGGCGGGAACACCGGCGCTTCGGGTGGTTCGACGGGTGGCACTACTGCCGCTGCAACGGGTGGCTTCACGAATGTCGCAACGGGCGGCGCCACGAGCGCTGCGACGGGTGGCTTCACGAATGTCGCAACGGGCGGTTCCACGAGTGTTGCGATGGGTGGCTTCACGAATGTCGCAACGGGCGGTTCCACGAGTGTTGCGATGGGTGGCTTCACGAATGTCGCAACAGGCGGTTCCACGAGCGTTGCGACGGGTGGCTTCACGAATGTCGCAACAGGCGGTTCCACGAGCGTTGCGACGGGTGGCTTCACGAATGTCGCAACGGGCGGTTTCACGAGCGTTGCAACGGGTGGCTCTACCGCAGTCGCAACAGGCGGCAGGCCAAGTTCTGGGGGTACCACTGGCACCGGTGGATCCATCGGGAGTGGGGGCAGCAGCGCCAAAACAGGTGGCACATCCTCGCTCGGAGGCACAGGTGGCAAGCCAGCTGCTATTCGCGTGCTGCCGCTTGGAGACGGCATTACGGCTTCGACCTGTTACCGGGCGAAACTCTGGCAGCAACTCGTCAATTCCGGCCGCACGAATTTCGACTTCACGGGGACCTTGAATAACGGCGACGCGTGCAATGTGTCGGCGAATTATGACAAGGACAATGAGGGGCACGCCGGGTATCTCGTTAGCAACGTTCTTCAGGCCGGCAATACTGACCTAACCGATTGGTTTACGGGGCGCCCGGCAGACATAGTACTGATGCAATTGGGGGCGAATGACATTCTCGGCGGCGTCGCGCAAGCAGATATCATCAGCGCTTACGATTTGTTCTTGTCAGCCCTTAGGGCCCAGAATTCCAATGTGAAAGTGTTCATCGCGCTCATCATGCCCATGAGCGCGAACAAGTGTGGCAGTGCATGTGCCACGAGTATTCAAGCGCTCAATGACGCCATTTCGAGCTGGGCGCCGGGCGTCAGTACGACCGCTTCACCGGTGTCCGTGGTTGATCTCTACACCAACTTCGACGTCAACAACACGACAGACGGGATAAAGCCCGACGAAACGGGTTCAACCTGGGTTGCGAATCGCTGGTATATGTCAATTTACGCGCTCATCAATTGAGCCCTCTTCCTAACTGCCGGCAGCCGACCGCAAGTGGGTGCACTCCATCAAGTCCAATAACCTACCAACTCCGCGGTCGCATCGCCGTCACCGCCGCCCGCTACGATGCGAGTGCGAAGGTGCTTTGCCCCGGACAACTCCAAGAGCTTTTCCGTACCGCCGAATATTTCGCACCACATGTTTCGATCGAATTGCTCGCAGTGGGTCCAACGCGCATGCGCAAAGCCTAATTTGGCATCGATGATCGAGCAGGTTCCCGTGTCATAGTAGTTGTTGAACAATCGTGGGGTGACACGGATGACGGTTTGTGGCGACAATAGATTGAACACCGTGCGATAGACACCCTTCGTATCCTGGATCATGCATTGGCGTCCGATCTGATATATAAATTGTTCCCCAGAGCACGCAGCCTTCCGCGCGGAATCCAACAATACCCGATACCAACCAATGGGGTACCAGCCACTGGCGAGAATCGTGCCGTACTGGAACGCTTCTGCTAGGTCGGCAGGCAACTGTGCCGTACAGTTCTTCACGAGCTCGCTACCACGCAATGCCTCGAGTGCCTGCAGAACACTGCGGAATGACACGCCCTTCACGTGCGGCTGGCTCACCGTGCACCCCGACACCATCGCATGTCGAAATATCCATCAGGTCCAAGTCCGGATCAATCGGAAAGAGCGCGGTCGCCCCGGGTTGTCTAACTCAGCGAAAACGCGTGCGTTTGGACGGCGCCACCGACGGCGAACCGATGTTTGGCTCCAAATTGGAGCCGTCTTGGAACGAATGCGGACAACTCACGTGGCCAATACGGCGGCAAGCCGGCGCAGTCGCGGAGCGATCTTGGGTTTGGAC
This sequence comes from uncultured delta proteobacterium, assembly GCA_963811985.1. Taxonomy (GTDB): domain Bacteria; phylum Myxococcota_A; class Polyangia; order Polyangiales; family Polyangiaceae; genus FEN-1139. The sequence goes on along the minus strand of CAWEUH010000016.1, from coordinate 128,142 downwards.
CCATCACGCCAGTGCAATCGAGCCACTAATAGAACGTGACGTTGTCGATTGTGATGTCGACCGTGCAGGTTGACCCGGATCGACATTCGAGTTGCCATTGAGTTCCGATGATTTCGGTAGCGTCGACCGTAGCAATCGGCTTACCGCCATTGTCCTGAACACTGATTTTGTCCCCGGACAGGTGAACGAGGACACCCGGTCGCTCCAGTTGCCAGCCGCCTCGCACTAGTGATAGAACGTGACGTTGTCGATTGTGATGTTGACCGTGCAGGTTGAGCCGGATTGACATTCGAGTTGCCATTGAGTTCCGATGATTTCGGTAGCGTTGACCGTAGCAATCGGCTTACCGCCAGTGAACTGACTCCACGTGTATCTTAACGTCGCCGGGGTCGAAGAGACACTGGTACCGGGAATTGTAAAGCTGTTGTAACCGCAGTCGGTCCACTGGGAGCCTGTGGTGTACGTGCATTCGCCTCTGCCGGTAGTGGTGTCGATCGGCTGGTCGTGACTCGTAGCCAATTGCCAAATTAGCGTGGCATTGCCCAGATTACCGCCAATGCTTGCAGAGATCCCGGAGAATGCGGATGCATTGCCGCAGATATTGAACGACAGCCCGAACCCCACGTAGTCGTTGCTCGGCAGCGAGACCGTGAGCTCGAGTCTACCATTCGAGTTAACCGTAGCGGTCAGCGTAACCCCGGATGTTCCGTAGACGTACGTGGTCCCAGTCAAAATCGATGTGCCGCCCCAAGCCTTGCTGGCCGTGGTGAAATTCGTGCCATTGGTGAACTCTGAGAAATCGGTGATGAGTCCACTGGTCGGGACAGCGGTGTGAGTGCTGCACAAGTTGGCCACTCCAGTAGTGCCACCCGTTGCAGTGGTACCGCCCGTTGGAGGCGCACCACCCGTTGGAGGCATGCCACCCGTTGGAGGCGCACCACCCGTTGGAGGCATGCCACCCGTTGGAGGCGCACCACCCGTTGGAGGCATGCCACCCGTTGGAGGCGCACCACCCGTTGGAGGCGCACCGCCGGTTGGAGGCTCTCCGCCGGTTGGAGGCTCTCCGCCGGTTGGAGGCGCACCGCCGGTTGGAGGCTCTCCGCCGGTTGCGACGGTCCCGCCGGTTGCAGGCTCACCGCCAGTCGGAGCAGCACCGCCGGTTGCAGGCTCTCCGCCGGTTGGAGCGGCGCCGCCTGTGGGAGGCGCACCACCCGTTGAAGGTTCACCGCCGGTTGCGACGGTCCCGCCGGTTGCGATGGTGCCACCGGTTGCAGGCTCACCGCCAGATGGAGACGCACCGCCGGTTGCGATGGTCCCACCGATTGCAACGCTACCGCCGGTTGCAACGCTACCGCCGGTCGCGATGGTGCCACCAATTGCGATCGTGCCGCCGGTTGCGATGGTGCCACCGGCCGCGATGGTGCCGCCGGTTGCTATGGTGCCACCGGTTGCGATGGTGCCACCGGTTGCGATGGTGCCACCGGTTGCGATGGTGCCACCGGCTGCGATGGTGCCACCGGCCGCGATGGTGCCGCCGGTTGCAACGCTGCCGCCGGTTGCGATGGCGCCACCAATTGCGATCGTGCCGCCGGTTGCGGTGGTGCCGCCCGTTGCAACACTACCTCCGCTCGCAGATGCACCTCCTGTTGCAGAAGCGCCGCCGATGCTGTTCGTGCCGCCGATTGCTGTTGCGCCGGCAGCTCCACGCCCCCCTGTGCCAGAGCCTGATGTTTTCCCGTTCGGGCCAGTGCCACCGACGCCAGATCTCCCGCCTACTCCGGCATCTGCGCCCCGACAGACGTTGTCGATGCAGTGCCCGCTCTCGCAATCACTGTCGGCTTGGCACTGGTCGCTATCCGGGCAACGGTCACAAGCATAAGGGCCGCCGCAGTCAATGTCTGTCTCGTTCCAGTCCTTGACGCCATTGTGGCACGAGGAGCTACCGACTTCATAGTCCGGCGCAGAACACGCGCTGACGGCCACAGCAGCAACCGTAATAGCCAGACTCCGGCGCCACCTATTCACGGTAAGGCACTATATGCCACGCAAGAATCAAACAAGCCAGCACGTCATGGTATTGATGGACGTTGAAGAATCTGAGCGCCTCCGCGCTGTTTATGCGAACAGCAAATACCATCTGGACACTGTCAGCGCATGTCAGTGCATGTAGCTCTTGACTAGGGGGTGTCCCGGGTTTTCTCCTGAGCCGTCCTCTTACTTGGATACCTTCTCGTCCAAGTGCTGAGCAAGAATATCCTGAGAGAGGGGCCGGCCGTTGCGTGTTCGCTGTGCGGAAATCGACGATCACTCACACGGAACCATGTAGGATGTCCCCATATGGCAATCCGCCATGCAGCGCGTATGGGCTGTCTCGCGCTTGTGCTAGCCGCCGGCGTTGTGGGTCCACGCGGTTGTGTGAGTTCGGCCTATGCGGGCGACAATACCGAATTGTCCAAGGCTCGCGCGAAGTTTCAGCGGGCCACTGAGCTAGAGGAGGCCGGCAATTACGCGGATGCGCTGCAGCTATTCCGTGATGTGGGTCAGGTTCGTATGACCCCCCAAGTGCAGTTTCACATCGCAGCGTGCGAGGAGAAACTGGGCAGGCTCGTCGCTGCCTTGGGTGGATATGAGCTTGCGTTGAAGGGAGCCACGGGTGTTGGTCCAGAGTTCCAGACGGAAACCGAAAATCGCGCCAACGCAGTACGCGCCAGGATCCCCAAGCTAGTCATTGAGCGCGGAGAAGGTGCCGCTGCAGCCACCATCGAACTCGATGGGGTGTCGCTCGGCGCAAGTTCCATTGGCGTGGAGGTCCCTTTGGATCCGGGACCGCACGCGATCCAGGCAAGGGCACTTGGGTACAAGCAGTACGCTTCCACGATCGAAGTACGGGAAGGCCAGGTCGAGAAAGTCACGATTGCTCTCGAAATGCTGTCCGAAGAAGCGAATCTCGACTTAGCGTCGAAAGGTACCACTCCCGTCGCCAAAGAGGCGAATCCCGATTCAGCGTCAAAAGATACGCGGCCCGATCGATGTTGCTCCTGCACCGCGGAAATCACGGGTTGTTCCGTACGCGATCGGTGGGTTCGGTGCCGCCGCCCTCGTGAATGCGGGTGTGTTCTACCTGCTCCAGCGCGGAAAGAATTCCGACCTGCAGACTCTCTGTGGAACTGATCACAATTGCACCGATGCCAATCCGCGCCCCCTGGTGGGAGACGAAGTATCCCGATCAAACGATCTGAATAGCAAAATGCGGCTGTACGCCACCGTCTCGCAAATCAGTGCAGTCACTGGCATCGTAGCGCTTGGCGTCGCCGCCGGATTGGTAGTGTTCGAACCGAAACAACCAAGACCAGCAACGGCATGGTCAATCCAACCAATGGCTCCTGGCGCTGAACTAGGTGGGCTGAGCGCGGTGCATGCGTTCTAGGTGTGCCGCTGGGCGGCATTGTCATGGCTGTGGGGTATGACGGCACTTAGAAGTCACGTGCGTTAGGTAGCTGCGGCTCGGGCAGCGTGTATCTCTCGGCTGATCGCACTACCTAGTAGGTCTTCCTCCAAACGATCTTGATAGCGGTTTCCGTTGATGAAAAGGGTCGGGGTGCCAATGATGCCACTCTTCACGGCCTGTACCGCTATCTCTCGCACACGGCCTGCGTAGGTCTTGTCAACGAGAGCCTTTCGGCAAGCCGCCGAATCGAGACCGAGCGTTGTCGCGGCCGCTACAAGAGATTCGAGATCGTGCCGATCAGGATGCAAAAATAGCTGCGCGTGCATGGCCCAGAATTGCCCCTGGGACGCCGCAAACTCCGACGCCTCCGCGGCCTGCCGGGTGAACCCCTTGTCGGCAGACTTCGGGATATGCCTATAGACGAACCGCAATTGGCTGCGGAAAGTCTCACGAGCGCTCTCGATAACCGGAAAGGCTTTCACGCAGAATGGGCACTCGAAATCGGCGTATTCAATCAGAAGCACGGCCGCGTTTGAAGGCCCATCTACGTGATCGAGATCCGTAATGGCACTCGGCTTCATGTCAGTCTCACCGACAGGGTGATGGGTGTAGTACTTGTTCGAATCATTACAGTTCTCCCAGGTTTACGCGGTCATCTAGTGCACTCGTACTGGACGTCAATGCCTTAGGTCGGACTTGCCTGATTGCCCTTTGAGGCCTCGTAGGAGACTTCATCGCATTGTCACCAGCTCCTCTGCTGCGGTCGGGTGAATCGCGACGGTGCAATCGAGATCCGCCTTCTTCGCACCCATGCGTAGCGCGACAGCAAAACCCTGAATTAGCTCATCGGCGCCGAGTCCGATGACATGAATCCCGAGGACACGCTCGTCTGGGAGTAATGTGACGAGCTTCATCGCCGTAAACGGCTTTGTCCGAGTAACCGCGTAATACAGATTCGTAAAACGCTTTACGTGACACTTCACTTGATCGCCGTAACGCCGGCGTGCCTCGGCTTCGCTGAGCCCGACGGTAGCAATCGGAGGATGGCTGAACACGACCGTCGGGATGTCGTTGTAGTCGAGCTTTGAATCGGGCTTACCCCCGAATAGCCGATCTGAGAGGCGCTGGCCCGCCGCGATGGCTGCCGGAGTGAGGCATGCCCTCCCCGCAACGTCGCCTACGGCGTAGACTCCTGCGACGTTGGTGTTTTGGTACTCATCGACGCGAATGAATCCGCGCACGTCGAGCTCGATACCTGCGACATCACCCCATGACTTTGCATTGGCAGTTCTTCCGATGGCCCAAAGCACGGCGTTTAGACCGCGCACGCTTCGGCCGTCGTCAGCATCAACCGAGAGCGCACCGTCCTCCGAACGGACTACTCGCTTCGGCTTGAATTCGCTCAATAGCTCGATGCCCGAAGCGTTCATGGCCTGGGCCAAGGATTGACCCAGCAACTCGTCGAACTGCCTGAGCGGCGTTGTGCCGCGGAAAGCCAATGTGACGCTACAACCGAGGGCATGAGCAATGCCCGCTAGTTCAACGCCAATGTAACCGCCCCCGACGATCAGCAGCCGCTTCGGCAATTCCGCTAGCTGAAACCAATCATCGGACGTGATTCCAAGTTCCGCGCCTTCCAGAGCCGGCACCTGTGGACGCGCGCCAGTGGCGAGCAGCCTATGCGGTGCCCGAAATTTCGCGGCCAGTGGGGGTCTCAATCAAACCAGGTCCGGCAAACTTGGCCAATTCGGCGATGACCTCAACCCCCGCGTCGGCGAGACGCGAAGTGTAGAAGTCGTTCAAGATCTTAACGTACGCAGCGCTCGCGCTGCGAAGTCTCTGGTAGTCAAACCTCGCAGAGGGCTCGACGTTGAAGCCGTAGTCGCAAAAATCGGCCAAACTGTGCGACAACTCAGCGGCATTCCAGAGGATCTTCTTTGGCACGCAACCCCGGTTCACACAGGTTCCGCCAATCGCGCTCGGCTCGAAGAGAGCCACACGTGCCCCATGATTGCGGGCGCGGCGCGCCGAAGCTAGGCCCCCGGAGCCACCACCGATCACCAGATAGTCGAAGTCTTCGATCTCGCTGCTCATGCCATTGCGGTTCCCCAGGCTAGTTCGACCGAAAGCCAATGCGCACGTGGCTACCGTCGCAGAACGGCTTATTGTTGCTGGCCCCGCAGCGACACAGGTTTGCCTGAACGACTCTTGCGACAACGCGTCCGGTGCCACTGGTAATTTCGAGATTACCGCGCACCCTGAGTGGGCCGTCGAGCTGCGGATCAATCGTGAGCTCGCCGCCACGTTGCTCGAGCATGTCCGCCTTGCCCGTGGGGGGCTCACCCGTGGCCGAGAAGTTCACTTCATGATGGGAGCCATCGCAGAATGGCTTGTTGTTCGAGGCGCCGCATCTGCAAAGTGTGGCGCGATACGTGCCCACGGGACTGCCGTCCAGTTGAAAATCGGCGCGCACCGCATAGGGACCCGCTTCGCGAATCGAGATTAAGTTCACCAGTGGCGGAGCCTCGTCGGGCACGGCATCTTTGCGTTGGTACCGAATTGCACCCGATGGGCAAGCGTGAGCGATTTCAACGAGTGCTTCGGTGCGAATCGCATCGGGTACGATCCAAGGGCCCTTGACGTTCGCAAGAAAAACCTGGGGAGCTCCGGTTACGCAGAAGCGAGCGTGAATGCATTTCTTCAAGTCGTACAGCAGCGTGAGCCCCCGGCCTTCGATGTGCTCGACTCCGTCGATGACCGTCGGCACGGGGGGGCCGGCCGTTGTGGCTTCCGGCATCGGGGTAACGTGTCTTGGAGTTTGAGCGGTCGCTTCGGAACGCGCGACACTAACGGCGGAAGGTGCAGCCAACGTCCCGCGCTCGCGATCCAGACCACGCGCCCCTCGCTTCACGAGATCCGCGACAATCCGGGAAGCATTTGCCGATCGCGAGTCGCCCGATCGTTCGAGAACGCGCGCACCAGTCGCGATCTCATCAAGCCGTTCAAGGAAGAGGCGGTTGGCGCTGGTCCCGGGAGGAATTGCCGCAGCATCCCGCAGCGCTGTAAATGACATGCCCGCATGGCAGCTCGGGTTCGAAGGCCCAGCGGGGAGGCGCGCGGCGCGTTCACCCCAGAGAGTGACGGCACGCATCAGGCCACGAGCTAGATCCATGACCAAGCCCTTGGTGGGTGACGGCCCGCGCAGGAGATAGGCGTGAGCGATCAATCGCATCATGAGTGCGTAAGCGCTGTTCGCGACGTTGACCGTAGCGGCCGCAGCTTCGTTCTCGAGCCACACCCGCCCTTCGCGGCGCAACGGTGGGCGCAGTACGGGATTCACGGCGGCTGGGTGTGCAGGTTCGAACGAAGGATTCAGGGCTTTCAGAGCAGTCAGCTCGTCACGAATTGCGAGGAACCTTTGAAAGTGTGATCCCACGGCATCCGCGGGAGCACCCTCGCCCTGTTGCACGATTGCCGCAAAGGCAGCTAGCGCCGTCTTCAAGCAGACCACCGGATCGACTCCGGCGAGACCTGCCTCTTGCGAAGACATTTGAAGCGATGGATCGCCGCAGAACGCCGCACTTTCTCCGTGAAGGTCCACGAACGCCCGCAGATTGGCCCCCAGCATTGCGTAAAAGCTGCCGACGGTGTCGTAGTCGATAGCCATGGGCGTGAGGCGGGGGACGAGCATTCCCCGCGTGAATGCAAATACGGGAGCAAAGCCTTCGGCTTCGGATGAACCCTCAGGTCGTTCCAAATGGATGAAATGTTGCAACACGTCTTGGTTGAAGGGCGCAAGCTTCACCACCACGCCTGCCGGCAACGCCCCGGGATCCAGGGGAAAGTTTCCACGCCCAAAGCGAGGCGCCGCACCGAGCGCCGCCGTAATGTTCCACACTGCGGTAAGATGTCCCATTTCCTCTAGCGCAACTCGCAGGATTGTGCCGCGCCAGCGGGCGACGGTAACGGCCTCGTCCTTCGACAAACCTTCGGCCTCTCCATCCTTCAGACTAAAGACAGCATAGAGGTACGTGCACATCAAAGTGTGTTCGAGCTCGGCCGCTTCGTAAAGCTCATGGACCAGTTGTTCGCGGCTTGGGGGAGTCATGTTCGCGCTCGTTGACACGGACGGATTTATACCAGTCAAATTCACTTTGCGTAACAGCCGGGCGTATTGCTGTCACGCGCAGGTCGCGATTGTGGGCGGACGACCCGGCGCGGATGACACCGACTGTGCACAGTCTGCGAGCCGCCAAAACCAACCATGAAGGTATTGTGGTGCGCCGCCCGCCAGCGAGAATCGTGCCGTATTGGAACACTTCTGCAAGGTCGGCACGCAGAAGCCGGCGACCTATCGCGACGGTGGCTGATCGTGGGCGCCAATTGCGGGCAATTAGCCCTCGTCAATTGGGGGAGCACGACCCATCGCGGTCTGTTGTGTCAGATGCACGACACCATCTCGATCGGGGTGAACGATGGCACCTGTGGTGATTAGACACCATCAAACTCGAATTGTGGCAGCTCGAGACCCCAGTTATGTGAATAGTGTGTACTTCGCATAACAAATATGACGACAGAAGATCTCTTTGTCGCGAGGAATTGGAATAGGTGTCACCTGCAATTGCGAAGATTGATTTATAGAAAAGGCCATTAGAAGGAGCACTGTTATGAGTCGAACACATGGCGTAACATGGGTCATAGTAACGATGGCAGCATCTGGATGTGGTTACTCCTCAAACGTCGAAGAAAATGCCGGCAAGGTTCAATCTGCGGTCACCGATGATTCAGCGGACCTGATTGCCGTTGGCAAGATCAGCGGCAATATCGCGGACCGGTCGCGCGAAACGTCGGGCCTTCTCGAGAATGGCGTGCAAGGCAATCTGCTCGGAGGTCTCGGCTCGGGCCTGGCCCACGCTGGCGGGGATAAGTTTCTGGCAGTCCCCGACCGAGGTCCCAACGCCGTCTCGTATAACAGCGTTGTTGACGATACGGTCTCGTACATCAACCGATTCCAAACCCTCGAGTTGAAGTTACACCGAAGTGCAGCCGGTTCTCCGCTACCGTTCGAATTAGAGCCCACGTTGATGGACACGACACTGCTTTGGAGCGAACAGCCATTGGTTTACGGAACGGGCGAGGCGGCCGGGCTCACCAGTGGTGCGCCTTCATTGAATCGCAGGCACAAGTTTTACTTCACAGGCCGCTCAGATAATTTCGATGCGTCCCAGCCGTCTACGGACTCGAGTGACGCGCGCTTCGATTCGGAGAGCATCCGCGTATCGAACGACGGCCGCCGCGTGTACGTCTCCGATGAATACGGACCCTATGTGTACGAATTTGACCGAGAATCAGGCAAACGCTTGCGGTCATTTACGCTCCCCGATGGGTTCGCCGTGACTAATCTTAGCTCGCAGGGCGCGGTCGAGATAGCCAACAACAGCCTTGGGCGTGTCGCGAACAAGGGCATGGAGGGTCTCGCCATCACGCCCGACGGTGAAACCTTGGTCGGTGCGATGCAGAGCCCGCTGCTTCAAGACGGCGGCACGAACGGTCGATTCATTCGCCTTATCACGATTACAATTCGCGGCGGAGCAACCCAGCAATTTGCCTATGAACTCACCAACATTGGAACCGCGGCCAAACCCAAATACCCGACGGTGAGTGATATCGTTGCAATCAACGACCATGAATTCTTGGTGGACGAGCGAGACAGCAAAGGCCTTGGCGATGACTCAACGGCCGCCTATAAGAATATCTATCATGTCGATCTGGCGGGCGCGCAAGAAGTCAGCGGCATCGCCGGTGACGCCAACCTTGCCGGCACCGCGGTCTCTAAGACATTACTGCTCGACGTGGTCGCAACGCTCAGCGCGCACAGTATCGCCGCCACCGACATACCCGCTAAACTCGAAGGGCTTGCATTCGGCCCTGATGTCACCATTAACGGCATCCCACAACACACGTTGTTCCTGTCCAATGACAATGACTTCCTCGGCACCGTAACCGATAGCAATCACCCCTCGGGAATAGACAACCCCAATCAGTTCTTCGTCTTTTCAATCGATCGCACTGCGCTCCCAACCTACGAGCAGCAGCGGATTAGAGAGTGCGACGACGAAGACCGGCAGTCCGTGCCAAAGCCCTAGCGAGGCACGGGGCTACCGAGCGCACACGGACTCATTCACAAACGAATGGACAAAACTCTTCCCGCCGAGCGATCGACTCCACGAGGCTGTACACGCGGTCGTGCTCGCCCCCTTCGCGTTTGAAGGCGAGCACGATTTGTCCCACCGTGGGGACAGCGCCTACCCAGGCGTCCAACCGGCAGCCGACCGTGTCCGCGCGCTCCCGACCGGGATCCGAGGGGTGCACCCGGTTTGTTCGACGAGCACGATCCTCACGGCTGCGAGGGAGTCCCGTTCGAGTTAGCGAAGCGCAACTGCGCCCAAAGCGGCCACTTTTGAGATGTCTGGTTCGTTAATGCAATCGCCATGTCGCCGGCTCAAAGGCTGCTTCTAGCACGCGCTGGTTCACCGGGCTGTCAAACGAAAATAGTGCTAGAGGGGCTGTGCGTTTTCGTGAAATGCAACGCACGAATGGGCAGGGTGAAATGATTATCAGGACGTGGTGGCTTTTGACCTCGGTGCCTGCCGTCTTTGGGCTCACCGCACTTTCGGAACGCGCAGCAAACGCTGCAGACGTGACCATCAACTGGTGCGACGTTAAGCAGACCATGAAAGGCTTTGGCGCTTCGTCGGTATTCTTTGGAGACACGATCAGCAATAGTGTCGCCGACCAGCTCTTCGACGCTAAAAAGGGGATCGGGCTCTCACTGCTGCGGATCCAGATCGGGGTGCCGGCTGACACCCAAGGCGACGGCTCGGAGCCGACCACGGGCGCCAGGCCAGTCGCCACCTCACCCGAGTACAATACGGCGAAGCAGGCCTATACGCGCGGCTGCCAGGTCTGGGCCACTGCGTGGACCCCACCACCCATCTGGAAGACAACCAACAACAAGAATGGCTCAGGCAGCGACTACAGCTCCAACGAGCTGAAGCCCGAGAACTACCAGGATTACGCGAAGTACCTGGCGGACTTCGTGGACTTGATGAAAACGGGTGGCGTCCCGCTCATCGCCCTTTCGCCAGCGAACGAACCTGACTACGTCGCTACATGGGACAACGCGCAATGGAGCGGGAGCGAGTTGACGACGTTCGTCGCCCAGAACCTGGGCCCCATGTTTGCGAGTCGTTGCCCCAACGTCCAGATCGTCGTGCCCGACACCGCACATTGGCCCAATTGTGACAACTATGTCACCCCGCTGATGGCCGATGCAACGGCCAAGAGCTATGTGCCTATCATTGCGACGCATCCGTACCCGGAGGGCAACACGCCGCCCGACTTCACCTATAACAAGCCCCAAAAGAACGGGAAGGAATTCTGGCAGACGGAGTGGTCGCAAGAAAACATGAGCGGTGACACACCCGACCCGAGCATGAACAGCGCCCTCGACATGGTGCAAAACATGCACAAGCACCTGACGATAACGCAAATGAACTCGTGGAGCTGGTGGGCCATTTACATCACCTACGACGCACTCGCCTCCGCAGACCCCAACAAAGTCCGGCAAAACCCGGCCTTGATACAGGCGACTAGCAGTGGGACCGATCCGTTCATGTTCAAGCGCGGGTACGCATTGGGGAACTGGTCTAAGTTCGTGCGTCCGGGCTTCCAGCGCTTGGGCACGACGGACCCGTCGTCGAGCGTGCTCGTCGAAGCGTATCGCGATGCTAGTCATATCGCGATTATCGCGACCAACACTGACTCGAATTCGGTTACACAGAGGTTCATTCTGAACGGTGCTGACGTGAGCAGCCTCACCCCGTGGGTTACTTCCGCAGACGACTCGCTCGCGGCAGAGACGCCGGTCTCGGTCTCGACGACTGACGATAGCTTTAGCTATGAACTGCCAGGCCAGAGCGTGGTCACGTTCGTGAACTGGGACGCTACCACAGAGACTCCTAATCCGCTCACGGGTGGCTCACCCGATATGGACGCGGCAACCAGTCCCTGCGACACAACCGGTGCGGGCGGCACCCCTTCAGTGGGCGGCCAGGGAGGAACCGGCAACGTTACACCCAGCAGTGGCGGCGCTCCGGGCGCGGGTGGCGCGGTTGGTAGCGCCATCACCGCGGGCGGTGGCGGCTGCGCTTGCCGCGTCGGCGGTACGCGCAGGACTTCAGCAACGCTACTCATCGCTGGAATTCTGGCGGCAGCCTCTCGCCTGCGCAGGCGAAGGGCTTGATCTCGCTACCTGCCCTCTCATTAACTTGGATGTCTTGGCGGCACGTGGCCGCCCTCGGTCTCCAACGCAGACGCTGCGTCACCGCACGATGCGTCGTTTGCGATTGGGCGCTGGCTGGCGCGTGACCGTCGTCGGGCGCAACGGGACGCGCAAGATCTGCAATTCAGGCTTTAACCCGCCGACATCGACGATACCCCTTCGCTCCACGTCGAAACCCAGGTGATGCGCAAACGAAGCCGTGTGCGCGGGCATTGGCGAGAGCCACACCCAACGCCCGCCAGGCCCGAGCACACGCCAACCGTGCGCCAAAGTCGCTTCGAGCAGTTCTCCGAGCGTTCCGTCGCGCACGAGCCGCGCGCCAAGGGGCGGGTTGGTGATGACCAAAGTCACATCGCGCACGGGCGCCGTCGCGGCCTCGCGCAAAAGCAAGGTCACGTGCTTTAGCTGCGCAGCCGCAAAGTTTGCCCGAGCCGCTTCGAGCGCGCGCTCGTCGATGTCCGTACCGAACATGGCGCGATACGGCCCGAGCAGCGCTCGCTCAATCAGTTCGAGCCCGCTGCCGATGAATGGGTCCCAAACGACGTCTTCCGGCTTGGCACCCGCCACGTGCGCCAAAGCAGCCGCAATCGTCGGATGCGACGCGGTCGGCAATTGCGCGACGCGCCACGTAAAGCGTGGGTCGTCGAATTGCTTCGGCATGATATCGAGCCGGCCTTGCGAGTGGTCGACGCAGAGGTCCCACGATGCAGCGGTCGGGTCGGCAACCAACGGCAGGGCTTCGCGAACCAGGCGCGTCTGCAAGTCCCAGACGGCTGCGCGTTGATGCCCCTGCCCTGCGAAGCCAAGCCGCACACGCGGCGTGCACCCATTGCAGCGCTGCATCCAATCGAGCAACCCCGAACGCTTGAGCGTCTCGATGACCGCATCGATGGCGTTGTCTGCTTCGACGAGCGGCAGCTCCAGGCCCAAGCCAAGCGCGGAGCGCGCCACGAACCCCTGGCTCAGCAAACCGCGAAACCCCTGAATGCAGACTCGTCCCTGCGAAACCTTGGCCTCGCCGAGCGCCCGAACTTGATCGGCGACAATCGGTTCGAGGCCTTCACGGCACGTGAACAGCAGCGTCTGCGCCTGTTCGGCGTCGATGTCGAGCTGCACGCTTTGCGCCTCAGCTGGGCGGTCTGCCGTGCGCGCGAGCATCAGCCGCGCCCGCTCGATGACGCGCAAGGTGCGCTCGTCATCGCTGGTTTGCGACGCGAGCCAGTCCGCAGCGCGTTGCCCACCGACTTTGCCGAGAGCCTCAACGAGCGGACGGTACTCGGGCAACGCGTGGCCATGGGCCGCGTAATCCAACAAAGCCTCTTCGATGCCGGGCACCTTGAGTTTGCCCAACCCAATGATCGCGGCGCGCTGCACCGCGGCGTCGCCGTCGGCGAGCCGCGCGCACAGCTCGGCAACCAGATCACGCTCCGGGTTCTCGCGCGCGACTCGTGCGATCAGGCGCAGCAGCCGCACACGCGACGTGGGGCTAGCCTCCAAGAGCCGCTGCCGGGCGCGCTCTGCCGCAACCACGCCGGCGCGTGAAAGCGCGCGCTCGATGGCAGGCGCAGTCTCGTCAGACGCTTCTAGCAGCGAGACAATGACAGCCTCCAGTTCCTGGCGGGCTGGCGTAAAACCGGGGTCACAATAGCGTGCGTGCTCGTCCATCAAGTCGGCCTTGGCGCTCGCACGCTATAGCGGAATTATCCGGGCGGCGCACGCGTCTACTCTGATTTCGAAGTGGGACCGTTGAGACCACTCAAGTTTTCGAACGCCCGCTTAGCATCTCGGAAAGCTCGGCGATTGTAAATGGCTTACTAAGGCTCGAGGTGAAACCATATTCAGCGGGGCTTCGCATCACCGAATCATCGGCATAACCACTGGCTACGAAAACAGGAATATTCTTGTCCAGTTTCCGGATTTCCGCAACAGCCTCGAGCCCGCCCATGCCACCCGGAATGGTGAGATCGAAGATTATCGCCGCAAATGCGTGGCCCGCTTTGGTTTCGCTGACGTAATAATCAATGGCCTCTTTGCCATCACTCTTGCACACGGCAGCATACCCAAGCGACTCAAGCATGCGTCGAACGGTGATTCGTATCATCTCTTCGTCATCGACCACAATGACCCGGCCGCTGCCCTTGTGTTTGATTTTCACTTCCTCAGTTGGGCCAGTACTCTTCGTGGCTGCAGGTAGATAGACATGAAACGTGCTGCCTTGGCCGGGTTCGGACTCCACTTCGATACAACCGCCATGGCGGTTCATGATCGAATAACAGGTGGCGAGGCCAAGCCCGTGTCCCTTGGGTTTTGTCGTGTAGAAGGGATCAAAAATCCGGGGCAAGATGCTCATCGGCATGCCAATTCCAGAGTCTTTGACGGATACCTTCACGTAGTCGCCTTTGGCCAGCAAAGGATGCTCCCCTTGCCCAAAGGAAACGTTCTTGGCGGACACTTCAATGGACCCGCCGTTAGGCATGGCGTGTTGTGCATTGATCACGATGTTGTCGATGACTTGGCCAATTTGATCCTTGTCGATGTTGCCTACCCAAAGGGCATGGGGCAATGAGAACTTGGACGCAACATTAGAACCGCTAAGCGCGAATTGCACGGTCTCTTGAATGAAGGGGACCAAGGGCGTCAGTTTCTGAATGGGCGCACCCCCCTTGGCAAATGTCAAAAGCTGTAGCGTAAGCGCCCTGGCGCGGCCGATTGCAGAAGTTGCTGACCCAAGATACTCGAGAACTTCCGCATCCTTCGATACCGAGCGAGCCAGATCGAGGTAACCGAAAACGCCGGCAAGCAGGTTGTTGAAATCATGAGCAATACCGCCAGCCAGTACCCCCAGTGATTCGAGCTTTGCGGTGCGCTGAATCACGTCCAAAAGCTTTTGCTTCTCCGTCATGTCGCGAAACACCAGGACAACGCCGATGGTGTTGCCGTCCCGGTCTTTGATGGGCGCGCCGCTATCGGCGATTATCCGCTTGGCGCCATCACGCGTGAGCAGAAGCGTGTGGTTTGCCAACTCGATGACGCCCCCGGTCAACAGGACCCTTGCGACCGGGTTTTCACAGGGTTGATGCGTGATTTCATTGATGATGTTGAAGACCACTGCAAGCGGCTTGCCTTGCGCTTCTCGCCACTCCCACCCGGTAAGTTCCTCGGCGACCTTGTTCATGATGACAATGCAGCCATTGACATCGGTTGTGATGACGCCGTCGCCAATACTGCGCAGAGTGACGGCGAGGCGTTCTTTCTCGGCGGCAAGGCTTTCTTCGGCCCGTTTGCGCTCGGAGATGTCGCGGATGGCAGCCACTCGTGCCAGTTGCCCACAGTACATTATCGACTTGCCCTTGAGTTCACCCGTGAACGTAGTGCCATCCTTTCTCAGTCCGATTGCTTCATAGGGTCCTTCGTAGCCGGCCATAACGTTGTTGCCCACCCGATCGCGTGACTCGGGCGCAGCCAAATTCAAAACGCTCATGCCGATGAGCTCTGAATGTTCAAAGCCGAATAGATCGGTCATAGCCCGGTTCGCATCCAAAACCAGGCCTTTGTCGTGAATGGCAATTCCTTCGAAAGTGGCCTGAGCCAGGCGACTGAAACGCTCCTCGCTCTCACGCAGCATCTCTTCTGTGCGCTTGCGTTCGGTAATATCATAATTGGTACCCGTCATCCGAAGTGGCTTGCCATTCGAATCTCTGGCTACCACTGCGTGTGCCCTGATATGCCGGACGTTTCCATCAGGACGAACCACCCGGAATTCAGTATGGTACTCCTTTTCGCCGCGCAGCGCTTGCTGCGATGCCTCATTGCTTGCGTCGCGATCATCGGGGTGAACGCCAGCCAGCCAGGCTTCGTAAGCTCCACCGAAGTCCTCCCGCTTGATGCCGTAGAGTTCGTACATCCGGTCATCCCAGACCAGTTCGTTGGTCTGGATGTCCCAATCCCAAATGGCTAGGCGTGCCGCACTGGTCGCCAGGTCCAACCGTTCAAGCGTATGTTCGAGTCTTTCTTCGGCTCGTTTGCGCTCCGTGATGTCAGAGAATAGGGCCAACAGTTCTTTTTGGCCCTGGTGCGTGAACGGCACGAAGCGCACGATGAGCGCTACGTTCCTGCCGAACGTGCTCGTGCCATAAACTTCGACCGTTCTTTCATCGCCTGAAACAAGCGCTGCATTTGCAGCTTCTCGGAGACCGGATTGTGCCCATGACTCGAGTTTCCGGAAGTTCTGCTGCTTCAGTTTCTCGACGGTCGTGCCCACCGTCCTGCCAGCTGCGGGGTTGGCGGAGATCACTTCGCCGCTCTCCCGATAAGTGATGATACCAGCTGTCGAGGCTTCAAATATTGTTTGGACGTAGTTCAGAGCATCGGCAACCTCTTGTGTCGCCTTCTGACGTTCCGAGATGTCACGCGTCACAGCCATGAGGTACGCGGGCTTACCCTCGGCGTCTGGGATTACCGTCGCACTGAGCTCCGCCGGAAACTGAGAACCATCCTTTCTCACCAGACGGTACTCGACATTTCTGACGACCCCGTCCTTCAGGGTGCGTTGCATGTTCATGGCGGCGCGTTCGAGTTCATCGGGCACAAACAGATCGAACGCACTCGTGCCGATCAGATCTTCCGGACGTTCGTGCCCAACTAGTAACGCGGTCTGCAAGTTGCACGCGACGATCCTGCCGTTCAGGTCAGTCTGCGTGATGGCATCTGGGGAAGATTCGACCAGGGCACGATAGAGCGCCTCGCTCTTGAGCAGCGCATCTTCGGCCCGTTTGCGCTCGTCTTTGTGTTCGGTGACTTCACGCGCGGACGTTTCTTCCGATGGCATCGGCAACTACCCTTGTTGCAACCTTCAGCGCTCCAGAACGCACGCCGCCGGGCACCCGATCCGGACCCCCGCAATGTGCAATGACAGATTACTCCTGTGATCGTGAGTCGTGTTAGCCGATGGTGCCCGGACCAAGTCGGGACGACCGTCCCTTCCCACCTTCCTCGGGGATTTTCCCGAAGAATACACCGCCCTACCTGGGCAGAACCATCAATTTGCCCCTGTCGGTCTGCCGCCCTGTGTCCGTCGTAGGTTCGCTCTGAAACCGTTGCAGATTCGATCATCACTACCCCCTCTCGGGGAATGCCCGAAAGGACCGTGTGGGCCGCGTGAACATCGGCGCCAAGCTTGAACATTCCCGGGATCTTTGGAATGCTCGGGCCCAGTATGCCGCCAAGTAACGCGTTTGGCTGGGCCGTGACCGCAGTTCTTGCCTTTGGCTGCGCTTACTCTGATTTCAACGTGGCCCACGGTGTCGCCAGCGGGGCTGCCTCCACTGGCGGGAGTTCGGGCGGCGAGGGTTCCACTGGGGGTGGCTTGAGCACAGGCGGCCAGACGAATGCCGCAACCGGTGGCAGTGTTTCCTCGGGCGGCAGTAGCCTCGCTGCCGGGGGCGCAAGTTCCAAAGGGGGCAGCGCGGCCTCAGGAGGCGAGACATCGTTGCCGACGGGAGGCAGAAGCTCCACCGGCGGCATGGCGGGCACCGGGGGAAGCGTGAGCCCCTCGAACTGTGTCGTTTATGTGGCCAAGTCTGGTGGCGACGACAACGTTGGCACTAGCTGGGCGCAGGCTTTAGCCAACGTACAGACCGCAATCATCGTGGCCCGCAGCAGATTGCAAGTCGGCTGGTGTTCCGCGGTCGAGGTGTGGGTGGCCAAGGGGATCTACATGCCCACCCAACTGACCGACACGAGCGACTCACGAACTGCCACGTTTCAACTCATGACCAACGTTGCCGTCTACGGCGGGTTTGCCGGGAACGAATCCAGTCGTACGGATCGTGACCTTAGCAACTCCAACAACGTAACCACACTCTCGGGCGACATCGGCGTTCCCAATGATCCAAGAGACAACAGCTATCACGTGGTCACAGTCGCGGGCGTAACCGGAGCCACGCTTGACGGCTTTACGATCACCGGCGGCTATGCTGATGGTAGCCGCGAGTTGGCCTGGGGTGGCGGGATGTTCAACGACAGTTCCCCGTGGCTGACCGTCACGAACTGTACCTTCGAGGACAACAAAGCCACGTACGGCGGCGGGATGTTCAACAACAATTCACCGTCACTGACGGTCACGAACTGCACGTTCGATAACAACATAGCCACGCTTGGCGCCGGGATGTTCAACTCCTCCTCCTCACCCACGCTGACGAACTGCACGTTCTCGACCAATTCAGCCGACTCCAACGGCGGGGGGATGTTCAACTCCTCCTCCTCGCCGACGCTGATGAACTGCACGTTCTCGACCAATTTGGCTGGTTACGGCGGTGGCGGCATGTTCAACGAGTCTTCGGCTCCCAACGCGACAAATTGCGCGTTCTCGAGCAATTCAGCCGTCTACGGCGGTGGGGTGTACAACGAATCTTCTTCCCCGGACGTGACGAACTGCACGTTCTCGACCAATTCGGCAACCGCCGGTGGTGCGATGGACAACAGCGACTTCTCCTCGCCGACCGTGCTCAACTCCATCTTCTGGAAGGACCAGGCGACCCTGTCGGGAGACGAAATCTACAACAGCACCGTCACGTGTTCCCCTCTGGTCACGTACTGTATCGTTGAGGGGGGATATAGCGGAACGGGTAACCTGAGTTCAGACCCCCTGCTGAACTCAGACCTCACGTTGGAGAAGGGCTCACCCGCCATTGATGCGGGCGGTTGTGGGAGTAACGTTCCTTCCACGGATAGTCAAGGCCGCAGCCGCTGGGACATAGCCAGCGTGCCTAATGGTACGGCCACAGGCAACAGCGTGGACATCGGCGCCAATGAGTACCCAGGCAGCACGCTTAGGGGTGACACTAACCTTACCGACACAGGCGTCAGCTTCGCCTGCCCGTAATCGCCCTCGCGGCAGTGCGACCCGCGCTCCGAACCTGCCCCCAGCACCGCGGCTTAGGATCTTTGGAATGCTCGGGCTCCGTGCGCGCGCCTAGCGCTCTACGACTGAAAGGCAATAGCGGTTTGATCTTGGATTTTCTGGCGAGACGGCCCACGCAAGGCTAGTGCAACCGCCGCGGCAGATCTTGCCGAATGCGCACATTTCGCAGTCGCCCTGCAGATCGGAGACTTGAAACAGCCGATTGTAGGCAAAGCCCTTCGGATCGTTCCAAATGTCCGTTAGCGTACGGTCGCGCACGTTTCCCTCGTCGGCTGCCGGTGGCTGAGCTAGGCAACCACGCACCGTGCCGTCGCTGGTAATGCCCACGGCGCTCAACCCTGCTGCGCACCCAGTCCAAAACGTCGGCGCGTTTCCGGGGCACGTCCGAAGCAGGGGTTCGTTATGGCTCATGTACCCGATGTTGTCTGCGGCTTGCAGAAATAGCGGACTGTAGTTTCGGAGTGTCAGTAACTTCTGTTCGATTGCAGGCAACGCACTGGGATGCAAGCACAGGGTATCGGCCAGATCTTGCGCACGCCCAGCGGGCATCGTTAATTGCCACTGCCAGCCATCGAAATGTTGCTCGACCAGCAATTCATGGACCTGCTCGAGAAACGCGAAATTGCGGGTGTTGATTTGCGTGGTTGCGCCAATGCGGACCTTACGTTCCTTTAGAGCGCGAGCGCCCTGCATTAGTCGTTGAAAACACTCGGGGACCCCGCGCAATTCATCGTGAATCGAAGGCGGGCCGTCCACGGAAAACGTCACGCCGAAAAAGCCTGCTTCCGCGATGGCGTCCGCTTGGGCTTCGACACACAGGCCGTTGGTGATCATCTCGAGCCGCATCCCTGCCGCCCGAATTGCGCGACCGAGCACCTGCCAGTCAGGCCGCAGCAGGGGCTCGCCGCCGGAGAACGTGATCGATTCGCAACCGAGCACTCGCAGTTCCTCGATGATGCCGAGCGCTTCCTCGGTCGTCAATTCTCTTTCCCGTGCCGTGCCGGCAAAAGAACCACAGTGCACGCAATGGCAATTGCAGGCAAGCGTCAGCTCCCACACACACGTGCGCGGCGCCCACGGCTCAGCCACGGTCGGGTTCGAGGAGGTCTCCGTATGGTTGCTGCTTTGCATATCCTTGCGTCACTATACCGCCTTTGCACAAGGGGCGCCCGCTTGTTGGCAGAGTGACGGGCCATTCGAGATGCGTTGAAGGCAATAATGATTGTCGAACAGGTTGCCGGACGTGCCGAGCGCCATGCTGCGGCAACCCCCGCGACAGAGACGATGGAACGAACAGGCTCGGCAGCTTTCGGCGAGTTGGTCGGTACCATCGCCCGTGTTGTAGGCAAATCGCGACTCATCGGCCCAAATTTTAGCGAAAGTCTGCTCTCGCAAGTTGCCAACCACAAGGGTTCGTGGATGCGACGGGCACCCCTTGACGTCACCGTTCGAGCAAAGGCCGACCACGCGGCAGCCCGCCACGCACCCGAGCCAAAATGACTTCGTGTTGCGCACCGCGCCGCGGATCGTTGGCTCGCACCGGCCGTAGTACCCGATGTTGTCGCCAACGGCGAGCTGCAAACGACCCTCTTCGATGAAACCTGCCAACGTTTGCTCGAGGTCAACGAGGTCGCTTGGGGCCACCAGGAATTCTTCGGTCCGTGACCGCATTCGCCCGAGCGGCATACAGATTTGCACCTGCCAGACGGCAACCCCAAGAGAAACCATGAGCTCATAGAGCCCTCTCAACTCGTGGAGATTCTTTCGATGGATCAGCGAGACCACTGCGGTCTTAATCGGCGATCTCACGCCTAGCTCGATGGCGCGAATCGCGGAATCATAACTCGATGGTGTGGACCCATGCGCTGGGACGCGAATCGCGTCGTGCACTTCGCGATTGCCATCGAGCGACACGGAAAGCCCGCTGACACCCGCTTCGAGCATTTGCGCGATGGTGGATGCATTGACGAGCACCCCGTTACTGATGATGGACACGGTAATTCGCAGGTCACTGAAGCACTTGGCGAGAACAGGCCAGTCTTGGCGCAGCAGAGGCTCACCGCCAGTGAGGAATACCTTTTGGCAACCCGCCTCAGCGAGCTCGACCGCCACGCCAAGCGCTTCACTCGTTGTCAATTCTTCCGGCGAAGCACACCCGGCATCGGCCTCACAGTGCAGACAGCGCAGGTTACAAGCGTCCGTGATTTCCCAAAAGCAACTTTCCGGCACGCGGGGCAGGAGCTTCGCGATGCTAAGCGTTACGTCGCCCTGCACTCGCGTCACCTTTCAGACTCGGGAAAGCTTACGCCTTTGTAGACGACCACATTGCACGTTATGCCTTGCACGAGCCGCTGCTGCACATCGGCTGTGAATTCGGAGTTCAGCACTGTTTGACACTCAAGGAGGTTCTCCAACTGAGCCGCGATCACTTGCGGGGATTCAGTCTTGAATAGCGCGACGAGGCCGTCGCACCAACTGGCCTTGAGATCGGCGAACTCTTCGAAGAGGGCCTGTTTCTCCTGACTACTAAGACAAGCCTCATCAATGATGTCCCAGAGCGCGCTAACGCTCTGCGCCGAACAATCGCTCGGGGTGCCGGCATCGGATTGTGAAAGGGCGACTCTGCCCGCGTCAATAGGTGGATAGGAACACGTGAACGTGCCACCCGTCCCACTGATATTGATGCTCGTAGAACCACCCGTGGAGAAGCCGCCACTGGAGATTGCCCCGGCGTCGTTCGCCCCGCTGGTTGGCGGTGAATCGCAACCCGCTGCAAGACCCAATAGCAGAAATGCGGACACGACCGCGGCGCGCGTGTCGTGCGAGGTATCGGAACGTTCGCGCAGTGCGACGTCGCTGTCATGGTCGGCGTCCGGCCACTGTGGCAGCGCATCGCGGAGCCGCTTGGAAAGCTCTTCCACGTCCCAGGTGGCGAGCATTCTCAACTGTGGGATTCGCTGCCAAACGGGAGATTTTCCGTGGACGGCGCGGTCCACGAGTTCCTTGAGGATCTCGGTCAAAGGCGCCCAAAATGCCGGGTCATTCCTGCGCTGCTCCAGCAAAAGGCCGAGATCCCGATAAGTGAGCTTGCTGGCTGCGCTGTGAGGCGCGCCCCTGCCTCTCAGTAGCGCCCTTAGCCGATATGTTACGGGTAATCGGGTGGAACTCATGGTGACCTCCCAACCTCTAGCGAAAAGGAAATTCCGAAGTTATTGAAACAAGGTTGCCAACCAACGAACAGCCGTCATTCTAGCTTCACGGAAGCGACTTGTCATTGGGAATTCGCAGGCGGGCGAGGTTCCGTGTTTGGCAATACGCCATAGACAATGGGTGGCCTGCCTCCGGTTACTTGGGGATTGCCCGTGTCGATGCCGGTGGTTGCACCCGTGCTCGGTGCGCCTCCGACTTGATTGGCGCCTCCACTTGGAATCATGACGCCGTAGGCAATCGCCGCGAAGCCGCCGGTTGTTTGGGGGTAGCCCGTATTGATACCGTAGAAGACTGCCGGGTAGCCGCCGGTTGTTTGAGGTTGGCCCGTGTTGATCGACGTGGCACCGCCCGTGCCACCTCGGGCGGGTGATGATCCATTGTCGGTGTCAGCGCCGCAGCCAACGATGACCGCAGAAATTGCAACCGTGTACCAACCCTTCTTCATCGCAACATCTCCTTCAAGACTAAAGCAAAGAACCGAACGACCCAAATCGAGTATAGACTCAATCGGGTTGTCTCGCCAGCGCGTAAATCGCAAGCTCTTCCGCCCATGACGCAAGTTGCATAATGCCGCTGGCAGGCGCATCTACGTCGCAGCGGACGACAGCTGCTTTGTGCAGATCTCTGCCCCCAACGACGCGGGAGCTTTAGCGCGTGTCGCCACGGATTGCCCCGCTGATCTCGATGACCCAAGCTGGAACTTCTGCACCGAGGGCACGCTCTACTACGCTCTGTCACTCTCTGCATGCTGGTGCAAGCCTTTCATTCCATACTCGTTCGGTCCCATCGGCATCTCACCGTGTCCGGCCCGGCAATGGCCGCGTTGAGCGCATGAGTCCGAAGCGCTGCTCCCGACTTTGGCACCCGCCCCCGCGCAACAAGCGCGCCAGCCTCTGCCAAACGAAAGCACCAGCATGGTGCCTGACCGCGGCTTGGGGATAGCCGGCAGCCGGATGAGACGACCGGCACCGTCCATGCGCTGCCGCACCTTATCGTTTGTGGGTGCGGTTTATCATAAGCTGCAGGCGATTGTGCGAGTGCGCCGCTTCCAGATGGGAAAGAACCATTCACATACAATTCATCATCGCCCAGGTCGAGCGGTACATGTAGGTAATTGTAGCTACGGCTCATTGCGCCAGTGAATCCAATTCGTGGGCGCTTTCTTCCAGACCCGATTATACTCCCGCCAACGCTTGGTACGTTGGAAGGGTTATGGGTGCCATGAATCCAGCGAGGCTCCTTTTCTGCATTCTAAGTTTGACAAACGTTTCCGTAGTCGTGGCTTGCGCAGGCAACAGCGGCACTGATACTTCCGGGTCCACAGATGCGGGTGTCGGCGGAGCGGCTGGCACTGGAGGCATGACCTCGGTGAGTGGCGTGGGCGGCGGTTTTCAATTTGGAACAGGCGGCGCCTCCAACCCCGGCGGCAGTTCCGGAACCAGCCCCAAGGGTAGCGCCCCACCCGGTTGTGGAGATGGCGTCGTCAATCAGCCAAGCGAACAGTGCGACGACGGCAACACGCTCGCTGGGGACGGTTGTAGCGGAACATGCCAGACCGAACCGAACCACAACTGTCCCAAAGGGGGTGGGGCATGCACTGTGAGCTTTAGCTGCGGAGACGGCGTGGTCAATCCAGGCGAGGCCTGCGACCAAGGGCAGTACCAGGGCAGCCCGGGTTGCTCGGCAGACTGCAAGACGCAAGACCCGGGGTACAAGTGCGTGCCAGCCCAGCAATGCGTGCCGATCAACGTCTGCGGCAACAGACGGATTGAGCAGGGCGAAACCTGCGATCCGCCGAATCCCGGCAATGGGTGTTCCGCTGCGTGCCAGACAGAACCCGGTTGGCGTTGCGTGCCGGGGTCTTGCAGCAGATTACCTTATTGTGGCGATGGCATCGTTCAAGCAGGCTTGGGCGAGAAATGCGATCAAGGCACGTTCCAGGACGCACAGCATCCCGGATGCTCCGCCGACTGCAAGACGCAAGATTCTTCTTGCACGTGCACGCCTGGACAAGCCTGCGTTTGCCAAACGCCCGTGTGCGGCAACGGCATCGTAGAAGCTGGTGAGCAATGCGACCAGGGCAAGAGTACGTACCCGGGTTGCTCGGCGACGTGTCAGCTCGAACCCGGCTACCAATGCCCCTTCCCCGGCGCGCCCTGCGTCCCGGTCTGCGGCGACGGCATCTTGGTCAAACCCGCCGAGCAATGTGACCCAGGCATGGCTGTTGCAAACATCGAGCAAGCCTGCAATGCGGATTGTTCGGTCAACCCCGGCTGGGTTTGTGACTCAAGCAGCTGTCACCAAACCGTCTGCGGTGACGGTGTCGTCGAAGGCAATGAAGGCTGCGATCCTACGACCAAGAACAATGATTTGGGCGACGGCTGCACGCCTTTGTGCACGGCCGAACCGAGTTGCCCGGCGGCCGGCGGCCCCTGCACGACCAAGTGCGGTGATGGACTCATTCTCAAAGGTGAGCAGTGCGATGATGGCAATGCCGTCAGTGGCGACGGTTGTTCTTCGACGTGTCAAGTGGAGGCGGGCTTTGTGTGCACGCAGCCACCGCTCGGCGACGCGATGGTCGTGCCGATGGTCGTGCGTGACTTCAACCACGGAGGCGATTTCGAGCCTGGAACGGCTTTCGCGAATGGCCTTGCCTATGCCAATCAAGGGTTGGTAGGGGCCACGCTCGACTCTAATGGCCTGAAGCCTATCCTAGTATCCACGACGGGTACATACAATGGGACTGCAGGTCGAGCTTCCGCGATTACGAGCGTCGCAAGTTTTGCCCAGTGGTACAATGATGCCGCGCCGGCCTCGGGCAATACCTACCACGCGACGCTCGCGACCACGCTTAGTCTGTATCTCATCGCCAATTCCACCCCGGCCACGTATGTGAACCGCTTTGGCAACAACGGCGACGGCCTGACAAACGCACAGTACACGCAAGGCAATGTTGCCTACGACGGCAACCCGCTGTTCTTCCCGGCCGACGCAATGAGTCCCTATGACCCGAGCAGTACGGCGCAGATCCCCCCCAACTATGGCAACGGCACACGTTGGGTAGCGGATCCATCCGGTAAGCAGCACAATTTCAGTTTCACGACTGAGGTGCGATATTGGTTCGCGTACGACCCGACCCAAGCCTTCCAGTTGACGTTCGTGGGCGACGACGACGTGTGGGTGTTCGTCAACAAGCACCTGGCCGTGGATCTCGGCGGCATTCACGCCGCGGTTCAGGGCGTCTTGACGTTTGGCAGCACGGGCGCTCCGTCGTCCGTCGTATCGGCCGTGACCGTGACCGGCGCAACTCCAATTACGACAGCGCCCGATCTAGGCAGCCTTCAGGACGGGAACGTCTACGAGATTGCCGTATTCCAGGCAGAGCGTCAGACGGTAGCCTCGACCTACCAGCTTAATCTGAGCGGTTTCAACGCGGCCAAGAGCGTGTGTACACCGGTTTGCGGCGGCGCAAATCCCGCGGTTTCCCCAGGCGAGCAATGCGACAACGGGGACGCCGGCAATTGCGATCTCACGACATCGGACTGCTACAACCAATGCACGACGAGCTGCACGCTGGGGCCGCGCTGCGGCGACGGCAAAGTACAGTCCGACCACGAACAATGCGACAATGGGACGAACACCGACGGCTATGCAGCCGCCGGCTCCAGCGCCTGTGCGCCAGGTTGCGTGCTACCACCGAGTTGCGGAGACGGAAAGGTCCAACTCGAATACGACGAGCAGTGCGACAACGGGTCGTTCGACTGCGATCCATCCACGACTGACTGCTATGGCCTATGCACCAACACGTGCCAACTGGGGCCCTATTGTGGCGATGGTGTCAAAAACGGTGACGCAACGAATCCCGAGGCATGCGACGACGGCATCAACGATGGAACGTACGGTACTTGCGGAGTCGGCTGCACGCCGCCGCCGAGCTGCGGCGACGGTGTCATTCAAACCGACTGGGGTGAACAATGCGAACCGACTTCATCGAACGATCCGAACTGCACTCAGGACTGTAGAGTCCCCGGATATTGCGGGGACGGCGTTTTGCAGACACAACTCGGCGAGCAGTGCGACTATGGGACGGCACTGAACAAAGGTGACTATGGTGGATGCAACTCCAACTGCACGCTAGCCCCGTATTGCGGTGACGGCGTTACGCAAAACCCACCCGAAGAATGCGATCTTGGTCCGCAGAACTCACCTCTCGACAACCCCGTATACGGCGGCTGCTTTGTCACTTGCAAGCTCGGCCCGCACTGCGGCGACGGTGTCATTAATGGCCCCGAGGAATGCGACGACGGCACCGGACCCAACGGCAATGGCTCCACGGTGAGCGACTGCACCACCCAATGTAAGAAGTACATCGGGGGCGCCGGCTAAGCCGGGCGCGGGTCCAGCTCATTTGTTGGCGTGACGGCACGCACAGCCGCGTGCCGTTACTACAGAACGAAAATCACGTATCTCACCTTGGTTGCGGGATGTCGATTGGGGCGCTCCACCGGCCATCGCGTTTTCTACTTTCTTCGAGGAGCGAGGTTGTTGGATGACTGCACTTGGCTCACGGGGGCCTGTGCAGACTGCGTCATGGCTACGCTCTGACTGTTCGAATTTGCCTGGTCGTTTGCCGACTGTGTGTTCTGAAGTACCTTGGGTTCCGACTTCGATTTCGGAGATTGTGACTGAACCGGAGCGGGTGCTCTTCGGTGCTTCGGCTGGGTCGCCTTGGTAACCTGCTGGGCGGGTGCCTGTCGCTGCTCGGACGCGCTGGGAACCGGGGCGAGCGCGGGCTGCAGAGCACGGGCGATGTCTGCTCTCGCCTCCGCGATCACGCTGGCGCCTTCGCCTGCCGGATCGAGAGCCTTGGCGCGGTCCAACTGATCCAGGCAGGTCTGCCACTGCCCGCTACGACAGTCCGCTAGTGCCGCTTGTCGCAGCTTCTGCGCCACCAACGCCGGGGGCTCGGCGCGCCGCACTACCTCAGGCTCAATCGTGGGGCCCCGCTTCTTATACACGTACACGGCAACGACAACAGCCAGCGTCACGGCGGCTGCCAACTGCAGTGCCCAGCGTTCCCGCAAATGGCGACGCAACCGTGACACGCGCTGCCGAACCGTAGGCGCGGAAAGGTTGTTTTCTTCGGCAATTGACTCCAGCCTGTCACCGTCAGCCTCTCGCATCATCCATTCGAGCGTCCGCGGCGCCTCGGAGCCTACGGGTAGCTCGTGTTTGACCCAACGCAGCAGATCGCGGGCGTTTTCCGAATGGGTGGGCGCACTTTGGCCGTCCAATTCCGCGTCGATCAGCACGTGGCGCCGGTGGCTTCGGTAATAGTCGGCTACCTTGTGGCGTGCGATGCCGTTCAACCAGCGGTCGAGCGCCGATTCTTCGAGCGGTGGAGCAGCGGCCGTCAGGGCATCTGCCAAGAGGGGTTGACGTTTATACGCCCATTCGGCCAGGTGGTAGACGGGTGCACCGCTTGCGAAGTCCAACGGTTAATGGATCTAACTAAAGGGCACACGTCGTGCGCCTATATGATCCAGGTCTCAGCCCGCATGGCTCAGACCTTAACCCTGTAAGGATATGTACTATGACTAAACCTAAATCAATAACTAAGAAAAATGTCAGCGCTCAATCGGCTATCGTACAGTTTGCAGCTCAAATTAATCGTAAGGTACGGGATCGATTCGTTGCGCGTTGTGAAAACGAAGAGATCTCCGTCCGGCAAGCCGTGGAAAGCCTGCTAGAGGCGGTAAACTCGGGAGAGATCCCTCTACGTCTACCGACGCAAGTACAGGTTGACCGGTTGCTCTCCAACGTGGAGACTAGAGTACAGGATAACCCGGCGCTCATTGCAGAGCTCGAAACCTGGCTCAGCAAGAAGGCTCAACCGGAAGAGGTATCAGCAGAGCCCATCCGCGAGGATGAGCTAAGCTCTACCCCAGAACCCGAATCAACGCCGGGTAGTGTAGAAGTACTACAAACTCGCCCAATGCTCCGACCTGGGCAGGTGAGTGCTCTTACCGCAGCACAAAATGGGAAGTAACCAGCGCAGTAAACAAAAACGGCCCCTTAATGCCTTGCCAGACTTTGAGGGGCCGCTTCACCTGTCAACAAACCCAAACAGCAGGGAGTCAATCATGCTATCCAGTCAGTCACACCTTAACCATACACCACCACTCTCACCGGTGGCACCTGTAATCGACTCACCCCAGCCCCTCCAGTGTTCCAGAAGGTTAATCAAATGATACTAATCATCATACCGATTGATAAACAAGCACCAATGATGGAAGTTCTCCACCTGAACGACGATGCTTTATACTACTCTGACGAGAGCCAGAGGGTTACTATGGAGACCTTTGTCGATCTGGTACGACGTGCGCCCGGCACACACGTTCAACTGTGATACAGAACACGAAGAGTTCCAAGTAGCTCAGGCACTTCAGCGGCCAGCATGGCCCGATGATGTGCCAAATGATGCGGTCAGGGTCAAGTACGAGAATAGAGTGATACAGTTCAAACGATCCAAGTAACTCCCGAGTAACAATCCGGTCACGCCAAAAAGCCGGGCTCAGGCAATCTGAGTCGGGCTTTTTGGTACCTGGGATTCGGAACATTAGAGACAATTTGTTTTGGCGCGAAACACGAGCTTTCGGGCGACTAATAAACCTGCAACACCGGTGCCGGTGTAAGGCATTGGTAATGCTCTTATGACCGGAGCATTAGAGGAAGGTGACCACATGCCTACGCGCACCCGACCGCCCGATAAAGTGATCCTAGTCCAGTTAGCTCTACCAACTGCAACGCACCGGAGGTTCAAATCCTTCTGCGACAAACGGGGGCTTAAGTTTGGGACTTTCATGGCGAGAGTACTTGATAGGGTAGCCACAAGGCTCGACGATCAGCCAAACACAAAAGCACCACTGACTCCAGAGGTGTAGGTTTAGATCCCCCGGCTGCATACCGGGGGATCCGTCACTAGTTGTCCAACGTTGCCCTGGAAGGAGGGGCGTTGCTTATGGATAATAATACACCGGATAAGATCTGCAAGCCACTAGAAACAGTCGAAGAGGATTACAGCTGGCTGGATGGAATGGACTTCACTCCGGAGAAGTCTCCTGAAGAAGTTCCGATCCTCTTCCATCATGGTGTCCGTAGCTGGCCTGAAATCATTGGCAAGACACCAAAGCCCATCCGCTATATCAGTATCCACGAAGCCTTTGCTGGCACGTTCTGGCATGATGCTCATACCGTAGCTTATGTTTCTCCGAAGAGGTACCGGCTCCGAAATGATTCAATTGGCCAGGTACCGATCTCGATGGTTCGAGCTCTGTTCGATATTGACTGCGGAGACTCGCATAAAAAAGCAGGCAGCCCAGCCCAGAAGGCTTGGCAAGTGCAAGAAGCCCGCAAGGTTCAGAAGCTCTTCAAGGTTCACCCTGGCGGATTCATTTACTATACACGGGGTGGGTATCGGCTCTTATACACACTACCCCAACCATTCCCGATCCTATCTTACCAACAGGCAAGGGATGAGTGGTCGGTTAGGTATCTGACCTGGATCGCCTACTTGAAGAGGGTTTTTGATATTGCTGCCGATGGAGCTTGCGCGAACTGGGATCGGACTTTTCGGCTTCCCCACGCTACCCGAAACATAAGGCAAGCGGACGGAACCGAAGTCCTAGGTACGGAACCAGAGCGCCTAGCCAGCTATGGTGATTTAGATCACCTGGGGATTTGGGATCCTCCATTAGCCCAAGAGGATCGGATCTATGCTTTGCGGGCCAGTGGTAAGAAAGTTGACGCAAGTGGAAACCCTATTGTGTTCGAGCACAGGTTAACCTGGAGCTATGGAGGCCCCGGGGTTTTTTACTACCTGTTCAAGGCGAAAGGCTGGATCCTGAGGCAAAAGGAACGTGGTTCGTGGTTCGTGGAGTGCCCTAACAAGCACCAACACAGTACTGATCTCCCCAAGGATACCTTATTGATGGGAGCCAACGAGCGAACGAACTGGGGAACCATTCATTGCTTTCATGGCCATTGTACGGACAAAGAGACAGAGGATTGGAGAGTCTTCTTCACTGATTCAGAGATCGAATCAGCGATCAAGCACTGCAATCTGGACATGATTCACTATTCTAAAGCTAAGAGCGAGGGCGAGATTAGCCTTGGGAGTGATGCCAAATGAGTGAGCCCGAAGCACCGGTTGCTGTTGAGAAGACATTTGAAGAGCTATTGAAGGACTTGGGAACGGACTCCGATCCATGTTACCCAACCAGGTTACGGGAGCTAATCGAACGGCTCTATGTGGCCGACAGAGTCCAAAGGGAGATCTGGAAGTCAAGGCTCAAAACCGCCGGGGTTCCTCTCAGCTTGGTCAACACACTTCTGAAGGATTTGGATAAGCAGGCCGCAAATATCAAGCGACAGAGTGAGATTAAGGAATCCGGGCTACCCGTGATTCATATCACTACAGCTGTTCACGAAGCCGTTAAAGAGGGCCTCGCGGTGTTAGCTGGTGATCCAGAGCTTTACACTCGAGGGCAAAAGATCGTTAACATGGTCAACCCCGACGAACAACATAGCATGTTGATCATCGATGAAGTGGCCCCAAGTGTTCTGACAAATCATTACCTGGCAAAGAATGCGATCTTCTTCGAGGGAGGTGTTGAAACCAAGCCGCCCCCATTGTTGGGTACCACCATTGCAGAATGGAAGAAGTACGATGATTTCAGGTACCTTCGGGGTGTTAGTACAGTCCCTCTGATGGGCAAGGACGGCTCCATCATTACCACAAGCGGTTATGACAGAGCTAGTCAACTATACTTCCATCTTAAGGTTGACTTGGAAGAGATCCCGGAGTGTCCAACATTGGAACAAGCACAGGGGGCGGCCCGGTTCTTCATCGAAGAGCTCTTGTCAGACTTCGAGGGTGTCTCAAACGCTAGTAAGTCCGTAGTCCTGGCTGATGGCCTATCCTTCTTCGGTCGCGAGATGATCGAAGGCCCTACCCCGGTTACGGTCATTGATGCCAACTGCAGCCGGACAGGTAAGACACTGCTGGCTAAAGCTCTGGGCAAGATATGCCTGGGAGGCGATATCACCACCGAAGCCTTTGTGGCCGACGAGGATGAACAACGCAAGACGATCATTAGCCTACTCTTGAAGGGCTCCGGGTTAATCCTCATTGATAACATTAAGGAACGAGTCCCTTTTGGGAAGACAACTACACTTCAGAACTTATTCACCTCCACGGTGTTTGGGGGTCGCTTATTAGGTACGAATAACTCGGCCGATCTGCCTAACCGTTCGATTTGGTTGGCTTCTGGCGTGAACGTGGAGGTGGCCTCCGATTGTTTTGGACGCTTTATTACATGTCGTTTCGTCTCTAGTGTAGAACACCCAGAGAACCGGGATGTTTCGGCATTCAGGTGCGTATTCCGGGCTGACGCGATCACACATTCCGGCGTAACCCGATCATCGATTCCGGATTGACCCGATCAGGAATTCCGGGGCACCCGATCAAGGATTCCGGAGCACTCGGTCACCGATTCCGGAACACCTGGTCATGGATTCCGGAGCACTCGATCGGCCCTATGACCCGTGTCGGAGACTGCGGAATCGAAGCGGCGGGCACGCCGCGCTTGGGTCGCCGCACGTTCTGGGCGACTCGGGTGCGCATGTCGGAGCCAATTAGCATGCGTAAAGTTCGAGAAGTTCTTCGTCTTCGATTCGAGTGTCGCCGTCAGGTGCGCGAAATTGCCGCCTCGTGCCGCATATCTCCAGCAACAGTAGGTCTTTACCTCAAACGTGCCGTCAGCGCGGGGCTCGACTGGGAGCACGCCGCGATGTTGAGCGACGCCGAGGTCGAAGCTCGCTTGTTTTGCTATGAGCGGCACAGTGTCGGTGGTCATCATACGGTTATCGATTTCGAATGGGTCCACCGCGAGCTGCGTCGCAAGTATGTGACGCTGCAGCTACTGTGGACCGAATATCAGGATTCTGCACGTCAGCGTGCTGACGGAAGCGAGCCCTATCAATACAGTCAGTTTTGCGACCTGTATCGCAAATGGAGAAAGAAGCTATCGGTGGTGCTGCGCCAAGTGCATCGCGCCGGCGAGAAGGCGTTTATCGACTATTCGGGTAGAAAGCCGCAAGTCATTGATGCCGAGACGGGCGAAGTCCACGACGTTGAATTGTTCGTGATGGTGCTCGGCGCGAGCAACTACACCTACGCAGAGGCAACACGGTCTCAAACTGTGGGTGATTTCGTGAGTTCTAACGTTCGCGCATTCGAATACTTTGGTTGTGTGCCCGAAGTACTCGTCCCCGATCAGCTGCGCAGTGCCGTTGCGGGCCCTCACCGCTACGACCCAGACATCAACATGACGTACTTGGAAATGGCGCGGCACTACGGCGTGACCGTGCTCCCGGCGCGCCCGAGAAAACCGCGTGACAAGGCGAAGGTCGAAGTGGGTGTGCAAATCGCCCAACGCTGGATCTTAGCACGTCTTCGCCATCGTCAGTTCTTCAGTCTTGCAGAGCTCAATGAAGCCATTGCGGAGTTGCTCGAAGAGTTAAATCGACGGCCCTTCAAAAAGCTTGCCGGCTGCCGACGCTCCGCCTTCGAAGAGCTGGATAGACCTGCCATGCAACCGTTGCCCTCGCATCGTTATGAGCCCAGTATCTGGAAAACCGTAACAGTCCATCCCGACTATCACGTGGACTTCGATGACCGTTACTACAGCGCTCCCTGCGCACTGATTGGGGAAAGTATTGATATCCGCGGCACGCCCAATACGGTCGAGCTGTTTCATCGCTCAGTCCGTGTTGCTTGCCACGTGCGCTCCTACGGTCCCAAGTATAAGCCCATTACCTGTCCCGATCATCGGCCACGTTCACACCAAGAATACGGCAAGTGGCCGCCCGAGCGTGTCTCCAATTGGGCGGCCCAAAAGGGCCCCAACGTCCAGCAGGTAGTCGAGCTGGTCCTGGCGCGTTATCCGCGCCCCGAGCTGGGTTATCGCGCTGCAATGGGAGTTATCCGGTTGGGTGATCGCTACGGCACTCAGCGTCTCGATGCAGCGTGTGCTCGGGCGCTGAGCATCGGAGTGTGCGCACCTCGCTGCAAATATATCGAATCGATCTTGAAGCACGGTCTCGATGCGCAACCGCTCGCTGTCAGCGCAAATGAAGCTCCTCCGCTCGGCGTGCATGAGCACGTCCGCGGTGGTGATTATTACGATACGGAGGTATGAAGTGTTACTCGAAGAAACAATTCAAAAGTTACTTGAGCTCAAACTGGGCACGATGGCTCAGACGGTACGCGAGCTCGTCGATGCACCCCCAGAGCAACAGTTGTCCTGGCAGGAACGCCTGGGGATGATTGTTGACCGCGAATGGTCCGAGCGAGACAATCGGCGCCTCGCCCGTCGCCTCAAGGATGCCAAACTCGGCATCAAGGCCAGTCTCGAAGATGTCATCTGCGAGCCGAGTCGCGGCCTCGACAAGGCCCAGCTGCGCCAATTTGCAACCTGTCAGTGGGTGCGCGCTCACCAAAATGTGATCTTGTTAGGTGCCACTGGCGTTGGCAAAAGTTTTCTCGGTGCCGCACTCGCGGAGGCTGCGTGCCGCCGGGGTGCTCGTGCCCTGTTTTCCCGTGTTCCACGCCTCGTCGAAGAACTCGCCCTGGCACGCGCCTCCGGCAGTTACTCGCGTGAGCTCGCACGCATCGCAAAAATCGACGTCCTCGTGCTGGATGATTTTCTAATTGCACCACTCAAAGATGCCGAACGCCGCGATCTACTCGAAGTGCTCGAAGACCGTTACGACCGCAGCTGCACCATCATCACCTCACAAGTTCCGACCACAACTTGGCACGAAGCCCTCGGTGATCCGACAATTGCCGACGCCATCTGCGACCGCCTCATCCACAACGGTCACGTCATCCAGCTCCGAGGCGGTTCTATGAGAAAACGAAAGGCCCTACCAATAAGTCAAACCACCCAATCGACCCAATAACCCCGTCGCTTCGCTCCGATTCCTGATCGAGTCCTCCGGAATAAGTGATCGGGTGTTCTCGGATTGGATGATCGACTACAGCGGAATATGCACACAGAGCTTTCTAACAACCTTGCCGAGGCCCTCGACAGGGCCAGGGCTATCACCTTCCCGTGCACCCAGTTTCAGAAAGATCCGGTTGGCTTTGTCAAAACCATCCTCGGCCGCAAACCTTGGAAGGGACAAGTCCGGATGCTCGAGGCAGTCCGTGACCATAAACGTGTGGTCGCACCAACTGGGCAAGGAACCGGCAAAACAAAATGCGTTTCGTGGATCTCTCTCTGGAGATATGCCTGTTGGAATGATGGGTGTGTGTGCCTCAGTAATTTCACTGGGGATCAATTACGGACGCAAGATTGGAGGGAAATTCAAGCTGAATTTGCGGCAAGTGGTATCTGCCTCTCCTGTAGAGAAGCTGGGGTTACCCAACGACCGTGCCCTCATTCTCAATGCCTCGATGGCAAGATCAGTGAATCCCCTCGTGGGGGGCTCTGGAGTGAGGATCGAAAGCGGTTCATTGTCGGTATCACTGGTGACGAACCTACCGCTTTAGGTGGTTACCACGGCGTTCATCTCATGGTGATCTGCGATGAGTTCTCAGGGCTCAAGCAAGAGCTCTATGACGCCTGGCGCGGGAATACATCCGGATCTGGAAACAAGTTCTTCGGGCCTGGGAACCCGTTGGGAAGCTCAGGGCCGATGTTCGAGGCCGTGATGATTGAGCGTGTCCAGCAAGCCTTTAGCTGGTTCGTGGTCAATCTATCCACAGAAGATGCCGCCGCCACGGGTGAGGATTGGGCACCCGATCCTGCGGAATTAAAGGCACTAGAACTTTCGGACGATAGGGGCAAAGAGAATCCCATCTACATGATTCGAGTGCTGGGTCTGTATCCGACCGTGGATGAGCTTTCTATTTACCAGACGGCTGACATTATCAGAGCACAAAATAACAGTCACTACAGCGCCACCCTAGGCACTGGAAAACTAATCATCTCCCTTGACCCGGCACGAGAAGAAGGCCTTGGCGATCAAGCTGTTTTTGGGATCACCCGTGGAAAAAAGGTTTTTGAGTTCCTCAAAGGCCGGGGTTGGTCTTACGATGAGTATTTGGAGTTCCTTTGTGATCTGTACTTCAAGCACCGGATCGCTGACGGGGAGCCTGCAATCTTTGCTTGTGATGCTGACGGCCCTGGCCAATCAGTGATCCGAAGGGTCGAAGATTACTTACACTCTACGAGGCTCCCCGAGAGTCAAAAAGCCCGCCTAGAAGTGATCCCTGTGTACCTAGGTCAAAAGGCAAACGAAAACTTGAAGTATGACTTAATCGGTGATGAGGCCCATGCATACCTAGCCAACTGGCTACGGCATGGTGGGGCCTTCCCAGTTGACCCCAAGCTTGAACAGGAAATGAGTTATTCGAAGTGGACTCCGGTTCGCAGGAAAGTTAATGAGCGCGAAGTTGAAGTGCTATCAGCCACGCGCAAGGATGGCCCCAACGGTTACCGTAAGTTGATTCACAGGAGTCCAGACACACTGGACTCACTCCGGATCATGGCCGCCTGTAGTTTCCACCAGGGGGTCTTAGCTGTACCCGATCCGGTGTCTCCCGCTGCTAAGCAGGATGCAGAGTCACTCGAGGATTTCAGACCAGTCGATGAGTCCCAGGCATTTGACGAGTACTTGAGAGCCCTGGGGAGAGGTGAATTCAGATGAGCTATTCAATTCAATTCAAAGATGAAACCCGCAAGATCATTACTAACGTCCAGAAGCTTTCTCTGGAAGTCCCAGAGACTTGGCCCGCCGACAAGCAAAAGGGCCTCGACACCTTAATCGCCAAATTGGCTGATGAAATGGGGGACTGGGTAGTACTGACTCCCGGTGATACCCCCGGAATGTTTGTTCTTAAGCCGGGGTACAAATTGGAGTTGCTCGAACGAGTACTCAAAGATCCGAACGAGTTACCCAAGGAAAAACCCGAGTCAGTGTTTGGCTGATCCCCCAAGCCATGACCCACCAACATCTACAATACGAGGTGGCAACGAACCACGGAATGGAAGCGCAACATGAATAGCAAGACATTACTAATTGAGTGGTTAAAATCAATGCTTCTCGATGTTGAAAGCAGAACATCGGACAAAATCGAATTCAAGGCTGAGCTGGTGATCATGGATGGATCACCCACTAGGGCTAGATTCCAATCACCAAATTGGACAAACTACTTTGATTAGTGGGGCCTCAACTCCATCATGGCCTACACGATCATCATTCCAGTCTACAATCAGGTTAAGCTGGTCAAGCAGTGCTTGGAGTCCGTGTGGGCTAACACCTCTAGAGAAGTCAATATCATCATTTTCGATGATGCAAGCACCGAATCAGAATTAATTAGCCTCCTACACCATTGGTCATTAAAGAATAACGTCCGTGTTTTTACACACGGACACAATTTTGGGTTCATTGAAACGGTTAACGGGGCCATCGGTCAGACCATAAATGACGATGTCATAATCTTAAACTCTGACACGATGGTTCCACCCAACTGGGTGGAAAGGCTTGATCGAGTGAGACAGACCCGGCCCAATGCTGGTGCGGTCTGTCCGGTGAGTAACTATGCCACGGTCTATTCAGTTCCGAATGCTGGTAGCAATGACCTACCCTCCTGGCTCTCCGTGGATCAGATGGATCGCATCGTTGAGGAGACGTCCAGCCATGAGTACCCAGCTGGTCAAGTCGTTCCTGTGGTTATGGGCTTTTGTATGTTACTCACTAGGGCGGCTATCATGGAGGTGGGTCTGCTGGATCCGTCGTTCGGAAAAGGCTATGGGGAAGAAGTAGCCTGGTGTCTGGAAGCCCGAGCCAAGGGGTTTGACTGTGTCCTCTGTGATGACCTATATGTGTGGCACCGCGGGCAAGCCAGCTTTGGAGACAGCATAGAAACCCAGGCCGAACGGGCCCAAGGGATAGCACTCATCCGAGAGAGGTACCCTCAATACGAAGAAGAGGTTAGAGACTTTCTTCTGTCTGGCACTCTTCGTGCGCACAAACTTCGAATCATGGATCGGTTCCGACCCCGTGATAGCAAGAAGAGAATCAAGATCCTCCATGTGATCCACCACTATGAGCCGGCCGTGGGAGGAACTGAAGTCACTACGAGGCGATTAATTCAAGCGACTTCCGATGAGTGTGAGCACTCCATAACCTATTTAACCCCCAATCAAACCACTGACGCGCACATAGGTTTTGATTCGGATAGAGCTCTTCGAGTGCAAGCTAACCCTTGGCTCGTAGGAGCGGACATTGTAGCCAGAGGTTACGCCTTACAGAACCAAGCCCCTCGAGTAGAACATTGGTTCCGGCAGTTGATCGAGGGTCTCCGCCCGGACGTCGTGCACTTCCATCATTTGGCAGGTTGGGGTTCTTTTCATTTGCCAGCCATTGCCGCCGAAACATCCGCGGTAGTGATGACCCTTCATGATGAATATTTGATTTGCCCTTTGTTCCGCCTTGGGGGTGCATGTACGAAAGAGCAATGCATCCCCGATGATGAGTGCATGGAATGCATTAAGGGTCACATGGATGTTGGGAGGGTAACTCCTGACTCTGAGGTTTTCAACCGGGTTCAGAACCGGCACTTTTCAGCGAGTAACGCTTTATTGTCGGTCGACCGTTGTATCGTTCCTTCGAAGTCCTTACAGGATCGGATCTACGCGGCCGGGTATCATGTACCGATGACAGTGATCCCCCATGGCTCTGCACATCTGACAATACCCCATGAACTCCGCCAACCAGCCCCCAGGCTTCGGGTCGCCTGGGTTGGCTTGGCCAGTGCCGAAAAGGGCTGGGCAGCCTTCTACGAGGTAGCCATTCAAGGTGATCCTCGATTCGAGCTCCACGTGATTGGCTACGTTGATCCCAGTTGCCAGACCTGGGGAC
This sequence comes from uncultured delta proteobacterium, assembly GCA_963811985.1. GTDB lineage: Bacteria > Myxococcota_A > Polyangia > Polyangiales > Polyangiaceae > FEN-1139. The sequence continues at coordinate 90,225 of CAWEUH010000016.1, read as the reverse complement.
TTGAACAGGTTAAGTTTCACGGAGCTTACGATCCCGAAGATCTAGCTCTTCATTTGCAACAAGTGGACATAGTGATCCCCGCGTGTATGCGGTCAGAGTCCTATGGAATAGTAGTGGATGAGGCGATTCAAGCCGGGTGCAGGGTCATTCTCCCAAGAGTGCAAGCTTTGTTGGAGAGAGTTTCTGACCCTATGTCATTCGATTGGGGGGATGCACAGCAGCTACTGAATGCATTAGAGTTGTGCACCCTCGATGATAGGATCCCCTCCATTACTCTCCCCACCCTCGAGGATACGGCCCGCCGACACCTGGATATTTATCGCGAGGTCATTCGATGACCGTCCGTCGGCAAGCTCTGCTTCTAATTAGAGACGTTCTCAAATTAGTTGAGAGCCGGTTAGAGTCAGCCAAGCACCCCACGGTTGAAGAGGTCATTGAACAGCATCACCCGAAGAAGCCCGATCCGGTGAGTGACTTATTCAATGGTACTAATGAAGAGCTCCCCATGGAAGATCTAATGTACAGCCGTCCGGGACAACTGCACATGGACGAGCATCAACGGGTCTACTGGGAAGCCCAGGGTGGTCTAGAGCGGCTCTTGAAGAAGATCCGGGGGGTTCGTTAAACGTCAACCGGTGTAGTAACTAGAACCCAAGTGACGAATGAAGATTAGACTACAACAACTTTCACTTGTACCTGTCTAGTCACTACTTGTCGTCCCTTGGGTTCTACAACCCTACCAACGAGGTTTGAACGGATACTGGCTGAAGACTAGGCCTTGTTTTTCGGCAAGCTCGAAACAGCCAGATCTCCAGACTGTATGAGCCGATCATATCCCTGACCTCGAAGAGCTTCCTCCATGCGAGCCTGCACAACGGGTTTTCCAGGTTTGTCCTGCAGGTAATGCCTTAACGTCTCTGGGTGGACATCTGCTGCGACAGCAATTTGTCTTAGTTTGTAACCGGGTAATGTTACTTTACTCTTCTTGTTCATAGCTTGTAATCCTCCTAATTTCATCAACCGTGTTGTTGAACTCCTCACGTTGAGCCATCCGCTCCCAGTACTTACTTAGTGAGATACGGTATTGCTCGGCTCTCTCATCCTCTGCCCGTGTTTGACTAGGTAACTTCTTCTGCCCTGGGCTCTTATTATAGCCACATTCGGGTTGGTTGCTTTTGTATAAACTAATGAAGCGGGCTTCACCTAGCACCCATTCATCTTCATCCTCAAAAGAAGCCAGTTGAACTACCTCAAAGGAATCAGGCCCCTGCTCTTGAATGGCTTCGTCAAGCCCTCCTTTAGCAAGGCATTGGGTGGCGAGTAAGTGATAAGCCCACCGAATTGCTAGATGTTTGGCAGTCCTACCAATATAGACCTTTCCGTCGATCTTGTTGGTCACCTTGTAGACGATTCCACAAAACTTACGGCTCATACCAAAGAGTGACGGTAACAGTACATTATTGATTCACCGGTTCGATTAGAGCTCCCAAGTAGTAAGTAATCTCTTCATTAGTTCTTCCTTAGTGAATGGGTCTCATTGACCGCACGAAGCAACTGCTCTCCGTTTCCGCCTTCAGTGGCAAGAACGGATTCCCGGGATCTTCCATCGATTCTGCTCTGGTAGAGCGTATCCGTGAAGCTTTCGGTGGGAATCTTAACGCCCCACCCCACACAAAGCTTGAGTGGTTCCTACAAGAAGTCAACGAGGCCTCTAAGATTGCTGACTTGGGGGATCTTTCAATGGCCGCTCGCTTGAAGCGAGCGATGATTAGAGATCCCATCATCAGTGGTCTAGCTGCCACTAAATTTGGCGGGATCACTCGACTGCCAAAACGTTGGCATGGATCTCAGACCGTAATTGATTCTCTTCTGTCTCGCGACGGCGGGATCCCTGAGGTTTGATCTCCTGTGTCCTCCATCTGAAGTGAGGGCGATGGCCGAGGATGCTGATTTTTTGGGCGTTGCACTGGGGGAAATGGTTCCGGTTGAAGGGAGATCTTACCGGGTACTCGAGCGTAAAGAACCCGAATTTCTCAGGTACTACTGGAACACAAATCAGTGGAAGTACATATCTAACGCCACACTTCTGGACGTAGTTCCGGGGGACGGCAACTGGGTTCTACATTTCCAAGGCCCTCGGATTGCTCCTTGGCAAAGTGCCAAGTGGCACGCGTTGGGGAGATCTTGGGTTCGTAAGGATTCCATCCAGCGGCTTAAGACTAACTGGGCTTTCAAGCTAGCTAACGCGGCCCGGGTCGCGGTGAGCCCACGCGGCTCAACCAAGGAACTCAGGCAGAACTTCTTCCGGCAGGTTGCTAGCTGGGGAATCAATACTGTTTTCGCGGTCAACGAGGGTTGGGACGTCAAGCTTATTGAGAGTAACGGCCGAGGTTGGGAGGGGTTCGACAGTTCAATAGAGCAGGAAAACCAGGCCTTTATGATTGGCCTCTGTGGCCAGTTGGTGTCGGTCACTGGTGGAACCGGGTTCTCTTCAGAGGATTTATACGCTTCAGTTCGCCAAGATCTCATCCGGGATTGCTCTACTCCTCTAGCATACACAATTAGTACCCAAGTACTACCTGCTTACACCTTTGATAACTACCCAGAGGAGTTTGAGGACTCACCGGCGTTTGACTACGAGGTTAAGAAGCCTTCGGATCTAACGGCAGAGGCGGCCATTTATACGGCTCTAGGTGCTGGACTCGATGCTCTGCAAAGTGCAGCTGCCAAAGCTGGACTTGAGATCAACGTTAAGAACGAGTTCCTCAAATTTGGGATTGACTCTAGTCCACTCTCTGAAGAGCAAAAGGCTCGGATCACCGCTGTACTCGCACAGGGGATGCAGCAAGACAAGAGCCCTGAGAGTCAGCAAAGGCAGGCGGCTGTCCTCTACACACTGGGGCAAGCTCTCCAGAAGGGGGCAGCATGAAGCTAGGTGCAGGCTTCACAAGCCTACCTCTAATCTCCAAATTGGACGCCAATGCAGTCACGTCCAAAGGGCGAGCCTTCGTTGCTCATGCCCCGATCCTTGCGATGGACTCGGACTTCAGATCAAAGATCTGGGAGCTCGAGGGGCCTCCCGAGGCAGAGCCTACCCTAGTTGATGATGTAGCCATCGTATGCATACGCGGCCCTCTATCATCTGAACCCAGCTGGTACTTCGAGACCTACGACGGGATCCTATCCAAAGTTTCGAAGGCTTTTGAGAGTGCAGCCAAGACAGTAGTTATTAAGTGCTGTTCTCCTGGTGGTGATGTTGCCAACTGCTTCACCAGTGCTCGGACTCTTAGGGAGATAGCAGACGGTCATCCAGATAAAGACTTCATTTGGTACGTTGACGGTCAGACCTGTTCAGCGGCCCTCGCCCTTGCGATGGCCTGTGATCGGATCATCCTGCCAGAAGAGGCCAGGTTTGGATCCATTGGAGTTATTGCTGAACTCCAGAGTTTCTACCGTCAGGCTCAAGCACAAGGAGTTGACGTTGCCTTAATTACATCCGGTGAGGCCAAAGCCGATGGACACCCACTGGCGGAGATCACCGAAGAAGCAACGGCACGCATCCAGGAGTCAGTCAACTACGAATCTGAACTCTTCTTCAACTGGGTGAGCCACCGAACATCACTCCTAGTGGATAAGGTTCGCTCGTTACAAGCGAGGATCTTCCATGGCCAGCAAGCTCTCGATGAGGGTTTGGCTGATGAGGTTTCTTCATTTTCTGGGGCACTCACAATGCTTGTAGAGCAGCCCCCTATTAACAACAGAAGTGAGGTTGATATGCCTGGTGCGATCAATAGGGGATCGGCTGCCGAAGCTGAGAGTGACTTCGAGGCCATCCGCAGGAAGCTAGCCAAAATGGCTGGGGAAGACAGTGATGAGGGCCGCAAGGCTCGCAAGCTGTTGGATCAGATGGATGACAAGGAGCCCGAAGAGAAGAAAGACGACGAACCCAAGGAGGAACCCGAAGAAGAGGGTGAAGCCGAAGGTGAAGAGTCTGAGTCCAGCTCATCTCGTAAGGCTGAAGAGTCCGAAGACGAGACTGACGACACCCGCAAAGCCGAGTCCGAAGAGGAGGAGGCCAAGGCTTGTGATGAGGATTCGCGCAAATCGGAAGATGATGCGGAGTCCGAAGACACCGAAGCCCGCAAGGCTCTTCGAGCTGGAAACAGCTCAAAGGCTAGTGAGCACCTAACCAAAGCTGCAAAGCTCAGGGCTCGTGCAAAGACCCTAAAGGCCAGTGCAAAGCAGCACAGGAGCATGGCTCGGGTATTCAAGAGCAATGCTGCTCTTGCTGCCAAGCTCACGGCCGTAGAGGCCAGAGTAGGGAAGAAGATCCCCACAGCTCTGCCCACCCACCCAGCTGTTGCAGCTATTGGCGCAACTGGAACCAGAGGGAAGGGCCAGACTGGTACCCCTACAAAGCTCCATGCAGTGCCTAAGGAGTTCCTTCAGGCAGCTGGATTAGTCCAGGGATCTTCCGCCGCATCGGAACACAAAGGCGGAGGACTTTACCTCAACACGGCTGCTTCACCTGAAGAGGCCAAGGCTCAGCTTGCTCGTCTCCAAAACGAGCTGAAGGGAGAGGTGGCCTAGTATTTATGAGCGCAGCAAATACCACCACCAGAGTTAGGATCATCAAGCACTTCAAGGATCTTAACGTTCCTATGAATGCGGGTGTGAGTGCCCTTTACAGGGGTAACTACGTGGGATCTGTTCCACTAACTCACACATGCGCAAACATGGGCTTTGTAGCCAATATGAAGTCTTTGGGAACGGTTAAGGAAGACCGTCCCGGGGTTGACAATATTGGTGGCACCGCCTATCCGGTTCCCATCGAGTTACCGTATCCGATTGATGTCGAGTACTGTGACAACGATCCTAACTCGGCCATCGTTCTAGCTACTGACTTTATGAAGGTAGCTTACTACCTGAACGATCACACCTTCACCCTAAGTGCCAACGACGGCCAGGGGAACACTTATCAAAAGGCTGGCAAGGTTATTGACGTCGATTCCCTCCAAGGTGTGGGCGTCTGGCTTGAGCCGTGGCTCTCACAAATTGCAGACGCGAGTCTGATTCTGTAAGGGTGAGCCCAGAAGGATAAGGAATTGAGTTATGGCACTTGATCCACAGATGGTAGTCAATCTAAGGACTACTGTAGAGTACAAGGTTGAAAACGAGTTCTGGGCTGCAGCCGCGAATCTGAAGTACCAGAGAATAGTCAAGATCCTACCCACGGACACCTTGATCCAAATCTTTGCACACAGGATCCCTAGTGCATTGTATGAGGACTTTGGGGAGACCGGTGGTGGTATCCGCTACGAGGATGCTGTTATTGGTGTCCAGGAGTTCCGCAACCACTTTGCAAAAGCTGGTTTCCAGCTTCCAGAGGGTGAGTTTCGGGACTACGGCCGTAAGGGTATCCAACTAGCCGCCGAATGGGGCGCTGATGTTGGCTATGCCGGTGCCTACTGGCCACAGAGGAGAGCTGTCCAGGTTCTCCAAAATGGTCAGAACAGCAGCATGATAACTGAGAATGGGAACGTCATTAAGCTACAGTGCTATGACGGTCAACCCCTCTTCTCACTTAACCACCCGTACAACTTCAAGAGGCCAAGCCTAGGTTACTTCAGTAACCTGGCAATCGGAGCTCCTGCCTCAACAGTGGCATGGAACCCTGGGTTCTTGCCGTTGGGTGGCCCGTTCGTGAATGCGGCGGGTACTTGGAATTACTCGGCCGGCGCGGATATGAGCCGTCAGGATGGGTTAAGAAACCTATTCAAGGCAATTGCTTGGGTTCGTAGCGTGAAGATGCCTGACGGGATCACCCCAAGGTACTTGGAGCCGACGGGGATCATCTTCGGCCCAGCACTGGCTGAAGCAGTGAGCACCCTCACTGATGCTCAGTTCATTGCTGCAAACTCCACCGGTGCTGGTGGTGGTGCACAAGAGATCAAAGGCATGATCGTTCGCTTGGGTCTGTCTGAGCCGATTATGTTCAATGAGCTCATTGGGCAACCTAACCGCAATGACTACAACTGGGCTTTTGTGTGTGAGCCTCAGATCGCTCGTAGTCAGTTTGGAGCGATTTGCTTCGGTGTGTTGGAGCCCTTTAACCTGCACATGTACGCGGCTACCTCTGGCTCGGAAGGTATCAACCTCGAGCTAGCTGAGTCAAATATGGTGAAGTGGATCTCTCAGGGCCGCAACATGGTTGGCCCCGGTCTGCCTCAGTACATCTTCTTCAATCAAGCACCGTAAGAGGAGTTCTTGCCTAACTACTTGCTCAATGTGGGCGAGTTCACCGCGAGGAGCTCATTTAATGAGCAGTTCGCGGAAGAGCTCGAAGTCAAGCGGCCAGGGTGGTTGTTGACTCTATCAACTGCCCTGTCTGCTGGCATTGATGCAAGGTTAGTAACCCGAGCTGATCTCCAGTCGAATGGGGGGAGCTTCCTCCCCCCATTCCCTGAGACCGTTAAGCTTTGGGTAGCAGATCTACTCACTATCAGAGCTTGGGATGCCCTGGGTTAACGTCCATCAGATGATATCTACCAGTCCGATCAACTCAAAGCAAAGCTAGCAGACGAGCAGATCACCGAAGCAGCAAACCCGGTAACGGGTCTGCTTAGACTCCCTCTACAGCAAGGGCTCACAAAGCTTCAGGCACAGGAGCCCGTTACTCTCTCTTACTCAGAACAGTCTCCATTCACTGCCCAGCACGTTCAGTGGGACGCAGTGAAAAACAACCCTTGGTATGGATAACAACGCCCACAGCTACGCGAAACTCGATGAGTTTCTCGATCAACTCCGGAAGAGTGAGGAGTTGAACAGTGATGCTGCGGCCGATGTAGCCACGGCTCTCAAGGGTCAAATTTCCGATAATATCTCCCTCGAAGTTGATCCATACGGGCACCCATGGCCGCCCACCAAGAATGGAAAGCCAGCTCTTCAGAGAGCAATGAAGGCCATCAGTGTCACGGCCGAAGGCACTGTCATTAATTTTGAAGTCACTGGGGTTGAGGCGAGGCATCACACTGGATCAGCAAAGGGCTATCACGGGGGAAGTAAAGCACTAGGCGGCTATCGCAGAGCTCTAATTCCCTTCAGCAAACTTCCCGGCCCCTTCAAGGGGATCATCCGGAATGTATTAGCTCGTCGCTTCAAGAACATCTGGAGGGATGCAGCTTAATGCCTGCTGTCTTCCCCCTCGAGTCCCTCTACGACCTGATTAAGGTTCAGATAGAGACTGACTTCAAAGGTCTAGTTTTGGTTGATTGGGGTCAAAACCGACTACCCGTAAACCTCAACTTGGGAACGGTAGGCCGTGTCTTAGTCGTGCCCGGTGGGCCTGACGGGGACTTTGGAGAAGTTAGGGATGTGACTACCCAATGGCCTCACCCTGCCAGGGCTTTGTATGTCCTGCACCAGGTCTTCTCAGTCTATGTGTACGCCAAAGATCCCCAGGCTCAGCTGCAAGAAGATCAAAGGCACGATCACATTGCTTTACTAGCTCTCCATGAGACTCTGAGAGCAATCCATCTAGCTACTCATAAGTGGGTTGCTAAGGACGCTCCTCCACGTTCGCACACTTCCCCAGTAAAGATCGGAAAACCGAGGCTCCTGAAGCCTATGTCTCAGTCGATTTTGGGGCGTGAATTCCTCGTCCCCTGTGAGACCCAGGTTCCGATCCTCGACATGTTCGATTCGGATCTGCTCACTCATCTCGTGTTTCCCACAGCTGTCATTACCGACGGCACGGGATCTTACTCGGCAACCTCCACAACGGCAGAGGCACCCTAAATGCTCAACTCAGTTATTGCTAATGCAATTTATGCTAACAACGCGGAATTTGCCCAAGGTGGAGTCCCCTTCATTCCTATCATTGGCCCAGCAGATTCAGGGCCTCTGAATGTCCCGACTCCAATTACCCAGCCAACACAAGCTGTCTCGATCTTTGCTGGTGGCCCCCTAGCCCAGTGGGCTGCAAAGGCTATTGCCGCTTACAGGTTGCCAGTCCTAGCTGTTAGGACTTCTGCCACGGCTCTGAGTAGCTTCGGGACTCCCGGACGCTCTACGGGTCACGGAGCTAGCGTAGTTACCGTTGACGTCTCCAGCACTACTGAGCTTAACACCACTGTTGTAGTTCAGGTTATGAACGGGGGAACCGTTGGGGTTAGTGGGATTACTTACGCGGTTTCTACCAACGGTGGACAGAGCTTTGGTGCGGATTCCAGTCAACATGAGCGCTCATTCCGGCCGGACTTGAGCAGGTGTTCCGGGGCACTTGAGCGGGGTCGGAGCGAAGCGACGAGTGGCTGAGTTCAGGCTGTTTGGGGCAGGGTTTCTAGAGCTTTCTTTCTTCGTATTGAGGGGCCACCCAATTTGAGCACGTGGGCGTTGTGCACAAGCCGATCACAGATGGCGTCTGCGATTGTCGGATCACCGAGAGCTTCGTGCCAAGTTTTCGTCGGCATTTGCGTTGCGATTACGGTCGATGATCTGTCGTAACGGTCTTCCATGACTTCGAGAAGGTCACGCCGCTCGATATCGTTCATTGGATTGAGTAGGAAGTCATCAAGGACCAAGACGTCAAGGCGCGAGAGTTTGCCGAGCAATGAGGAATACACGCCTGATGCTCGTGCCAGTGCCAATTCCTCAAGCAGGCGTGGCACTCGAAAGAATAGCGATCGATACCCCTTACGACATGCCGCATCAGCCAGCGCAGAAGCCACATAGGTCTTGCCGACGCCGGTTTTTCCAATAACCGCAACGTTGTGTTTTGATTTCACCCATTGGCAATTGGCTAAGCCTCGGATGGTTGCCTTGTCCACGCCGCGCTCTGGATCACACAGCACGTTGTCGAGCGAGGCTCGGGTGGAGAGCTTGGCTTCGTTGAGCCGGCGTAGAAGTCGTCGGTTGTCTCGGTCGGTCCATTCGCGATCGACAACAATGCCGAGTTTTTCATCAAATGAAAGCTGTTTGCCGGGCGCGGTATCCATGAGTTCGCGCACGGCCTTTGCCATGCTGGTGAGTTTGAGTTCATGTAACTTCGTTAGGGTTTCTTCGATAGTGGTCAATGGATCGTATCCTTTCTGTCGTAGTAATCGCCGCCACGCACGTTTTCGTGGGGACGCGCGTCGCGTCGATTGGGTGATGTTGCTGGTGATTGTTGGTCGAGTCCCTTCTTGAGTATGGCCTCGATGTACTTGCGCTTGGGGCCGCCGGGGATGGGCACGCTCAGTGCACGTTCACATGCTGCGTTCAGGCGCCCCGCTCCGTATATGTCAGCGGCGCGAAGCAGACCCAAGCAAGCACGATAGCCTTGTGCCGGGTTGGCGTAACGTTGCAGGGTTAGTTCGACGACCGTTGCAATCGAGGGCCCCAGCCTAGCCCCCCAATTGATCAACTTGTCCGGCGGCCATACTTGGTCTCGATGATTTTCGGGCTGGTGACTTGGATCGGTTACAAACGTTCCGAGCGGGCCGTGACTCCGTCGGTGCGACGCGATGCGCTCATTGTTCTGGAAGATCTCAATGAGCGCCGCCGTCGCGCGCACTTCGACTCGCTGGTGTACACGCCGGTATTGGACGCTGTAGTAACGCTTGTCAAATTCGATGTGGTAGTCGATATTGACGCGCGCTGCACGGCGCTCGGCAAACTCGTAGCGCATCGGCGGCAAGGCTCGAAGCACCGGCTGCTCAAGTTCAACAAATGTCGAGCGGCGACAGCCTTCCAATTTCTGAAAGGGACGCGAATTCAACTCATCCAATAGCTCCCAGATGGCTTGATTCAATTCGTCGAGTGTGAAGAATGTTCGCCGACGCAGTCGCGCCAATATCCAGCGTTGCACAATGAGCACTGCGCCCTCGACTTTCGCCTTGTCTCTGGGCTTGCGGGGCCGCGCCGGAATCACGGTAATGCCATAGTGCTGCGCCATGTCCAAGTACGTCGCGTTGATGTCGGGCTCGAAGCGGTCCGGTCCCTTCACTGCGCTGCGAAGCTGGTCGGGAACGGCTACTTCAGGCACACCCTCGAAGAATTCGAATCCGTGAATGTTCGAGTCAACAAAGTCCCGTAGCGTCTGCGTGTACGTGGATTCGGCGTACGTGTAGCTACTTGCACCCAGCACCATTACCAGTAGCTCGACTTCGCGCACCTCTCCCGTGCAAGGGTCAGTCAGATGCGGCTTTCGGCCTGAGTAGTCGATAAAGACCTTTTCGCCCGCGCGATGCACGCAGCGCATCGACGGTTTGAGACATCGCTGCCATGCCTTGTAGAGTCCGCAAAACTGGCTGTACTGGTACGGCTTGAGACCCTCACCACGGGCGGCCACCCCCTCCTGATATTCAACCCACAACAGCTCGAGTGTCGCCGTACTCCGGTGCAATTCCTGATGCACATGGGCATAGTCAATCGCTGCGCGTTGCGACACGTGGCCAGGATTGTCATAGCGATACAACAATGACTCGACATCGCTGTCTGTCATCGACTGCGCCCGTTCCCAGGTGAGTCCCGCTTGGCGAGCCCGCTTGAGGTGACCGCAAATCGTGCCTACCGCTATCGACAGCGAGACCGCGATCTCACGCTGGCTACGGCCGCATTCGTAAGTCAACCGAAGTATCTCTCGTATTTTTCGCATGGTGAGGCGTTTCGACATCCACCCGTCGTCGCACCGTCGCTCGGCACATCCGACGAGTTCTCACAGCCTTCACCCAGACCACCTATATCTGCGCTGCGGCCCCCGAGCCCGACGTGTTCAAGTGCGTCGGAATGACCGCTCAAGTGCTTTCGGAATCACTGTTCAAGTTGTTTCGGAATGGACGCTCAAGTGGTGTCGGAATACGCAGCTTTGGGACAACTACAGACCTGGGCACCGCAGAATACATCAACATTTCCTTGGGTGTTACCGCCGTCCTAAAGCTGGACTTCACCGCGGACACATTAGTCACAAACGAACTAATCACCGTTACGGCTAGCTACATTGCCCAGGGGAGTTATGGAACTCTGAACCAGGTTCAGTACCCACTGAGTGGTTACACGGCTTCGGCTTCTCTTACAGCCGGAAACTACCCGGACGATGATTATCAAGTAATCATTGACTTTGTCCAAGGTGGGACTCTTGGAGTAGCTGGAATTCAATACAAGGTTTCGATTTCCGGAGCCCTGTCGGGTCAAGACTGGTCACAAACCTACAACCTCGGAACGGCACTCACGATCCTTGTCCCAGGGACGGGGACTGGTGGGATTTCCGGTGCGTTGGTCACCTTGGGTACCGGAGCTCAGACCATTGGTACCGGAGCGGTTCTCTCCTTCCGTTGCTATGCACCTAACTTTAACACAGCCTCGGTTTCGGCTGCCATTAATGCACTGTTCCAAATTAGGCAGAGCTGGGAACGAGCAGTACTAGCCGGAACCTTTGATGCTGGTGACACGGGTATGGCTCAGGCCATTGATGCGATCTTTGCATCTAACTTCAGCAACGGGATCGATAAAGAAAAGAGCTGGATCGCGAATTTCAGGATGCAGAAGGATCAAGAGTCCACTGCAACCTACATGACCCAAGGGCAGCTCTTCACAACCAACCTGAACGGCTCCCTCTTCTTCGGATCGATCTGCTTTGGTGATTGCAAACTCACCTCGGCAATCACTGGCTACCTGCACAAGAGGCCCGTTGCCATGCTCGTAGGTTGTGAGCTTGCCATTGCTGGACTGTCCATTGACATTGCAAGGACTGACCGTCCAGGTCTGCCCTGCCTGTTGACTGACTCTAATGGAAATCCTGACTGTTACGATGATGGCCTCTACAACGGGACAATGGATGGATACCAGTTCATCGCGTTGAGGGGAGATCAACCCGAGGGGATCTTTGTAGCTAATCCTCGAATGTTTGTGGCACCTGGGACTGATATCCCCATGACTTACCACAGGGATCTTCTGAACCTCCATACGAGGTATGCCAAAGATGCCCTACGAAAAGAACTCTCTGTTGGGTTGCGTGCGAACGTGACAACAGGGCTTCTAACCGAGGATGAGTACGACACCATGGAGACCAAGGTCAACACCTTGGAAAATGGCCTCTTAGTTAACCCCGGGTACATATCGGGCCAAAAAGTCTCTGTTAGTAGGACGGACAATCTCAACAATCAGCCCGTGACCATGCACGTCAGCGGCAAGTTTGTCTCCCTCATCTATCCAAAGACCATTGTTTGGACTGATCAAATCGTAGCCAGTCTTTAACCCAGAACCCTAGAACCCCTTCTGATTTCAAAAGGATCTTTATATGGCCGATATGGACGTTGCATACCTTAATCAGGATGCTGTTTCGTGGGCTCACATTAAGTGGATCGTCAGCTTGCCAGACTTTGGCAATGTTGGTGGCAGGTACTACGGTTTCCACTCTCTCGATTGGGGTGGTGAGAAGAGGGATCGGCAACCAGTTTACGGGCAGAACCGGAGCCAGGGGCCAATGGCATTTTCCTCTGGGAAATACGGCCCTCCAAACCCTAAGATCGGTTGGTTAGCTCATGCTCTGGATGCAAATTCCAAAGCTCCTTTCACAAGCTACCTAGAACTTCTTGGATCGGTAGCCCCCGCAGGGCCAAGTGGTCTTAAGTCATACGGCAACATCCGCATGAACTGGATCCTCCAGGTCATCGATGATGTGATCAACATGCGTTATGAGTGGCGTGACGTTTATGTTGTAGGTCGTGGGGGCACTTGGGAGGAGACCGCCGACGGTCTTAAGGCTGAGACCGAGCATGTTTGCAAACGGTTCATCGTAAACGGTTACACGATGTACGACTCTAGCCAGGAGTAATCAAACTTCTAAACAAGTAAGGAAACTAGCACAATGACACAGGAAACCAGCAAGATCGAAGAGCTAAGGGCTCGAGCCAAGGACGTCTCTCTTAAGCGAGCCAAGAAGCTTCAAGAGTACAAGGACAGTGTCGAAACCGTCCGACTACAAAACGAGATCCTCTTAGGCGAGATCGAAGAGAGAACCGGATTAACCCTCGGTAAGGATCTCGGGGTTGTCTGGCTTCGATGCGGTGAAATGATTGTCGTTCAGAAGCCTCAACAATTAGTCTTTGAAGCTCATCAGCTCAAGGTCACTAATGGCAAATTAGAAGCCAAGGATCTTGATCGTCTTCTATCAGCCCCAGCTCTCATACACCCAGATCCCACAAAACTCGAAGTGTATGCAGAGCTAGAACCTGAAGCGAAGTTCGCAGCAGCTGAACTAGCCTGCCAACTCTGTGCCGTTGCACAGAAAGACCTGGGGGGAAAATCATAGAGGCTAGGAACGAAGCAAAGAAGCGTCCTGGCCTAATAGCTAACTACTGGTCGTCCCTACTTCCATCACCGGCTTCTGATGAAGTCTGGTTTGAACGCAAAGTGAGTCTCTTACTAATGGCAGATGTTGCAACTAGCATTTTCAATATCGAAGCCATGCTTAAGGCTCTGGGAGACTTCAAGTAGTGGCCGATACGACTTTCTCCATTGATCTGGCTCTACAAGGCACGGCTGACACGGCTGCTGCTGCAGAGAAGATCCAGAAGCTATCTGCCTCTATTAAGGATAGTACCGCCCAGCTCACTAAGATGAGGGACGCCTACAAAAACCTTCGGGTTGGTGGGCTCCAAAATAGTGAGGCCGCCAAGACACTGAAGGAACGGATCGATCAAACCCGTAAAGCTATTGGACTTCAACAAACAGAGCAATTGAAAATGAAGGGGGGCCTAGGTCTCCTAACTACAGCCACCAAGAAGCAAAGCACAGAGTCCAAAGCCTCAGCCAGTGCTCTAAAGAGCTTTGCTGAAGGAGCAAAGCTAGGGGGTGGCCCCGTCGGAATGCTCACCGGCAAAGTAGCATCACTTTCCGGAATCATAGGTAAGGGCGGGTTAGTCATTGCTGTAGCGGCTGGGGTAGCCGCTCTAATTGCTTTGGACGCGTACATCCTCAAACTAATAGTCAATGTGGGGAAGTTCGCTGTAGCTACAGCGGATGCTTACAGATCGGAGAGACTCTCTCTCGAGGGGATGACAAAAGCTTGGTACTCCATGTGGGGGCGAGCACTGCCCGCCGGCAATGCTGGAGAGATCCAACAGGCTATCGACGATGTTTCAACCAAAGTGTCCATCGGTCGCGACAAGGTTGACGAGTATGCCCGGGCTCTCTATAAGTCTCATCTTCGTGGAACCAACCTGACTGAAGCCCTTCTGGGTGTATCCATGGCCGCCTCGGCTGCGGGTGAGTCCTATGGTGAAACAGCTAAGTCTCTCGTGGTGTCCAATGCCATGTTTGGACGTTCCGTAGAGGGTACGGTTAACCTATTCAAGGCACGGTTTGGCCCAATTGTTAGTAAGCAAATGCTCTCGTTGGACACCCAAACGAAGAAGCTTAAGGAGAACTTCTCAGCACTATTCAGGCACCTAAACATTGAACCCTTACTCGTAGGACTACACAAAGTCCTAGGGGTCTTTGAACAGAATAACGTTGTGTTCAAAGCTTGGAAGGGGATCTTCTCTACCCTCTTCGAGCCTATCTTTGGGAATGCCCCAAAGGCTGGTGAAGCCATCAAGAGCTTTGCCCAGAGCATCACGATCATGGCTCTCGATGCTCAGTACGAATGGATTAAAGTTGGGTAAGGCTTTCTCCATCAAGAGCCTTGGATTTGACTCTGTTGGTGATGCCCTAGCATCGGCAGTGGGTCTAGCCAGTGACTTTGCAGTGGCTTTGCTCGAGGGTGCCAAGGCTGCTCTGGTTTTAGTTGATGCTCTTAGAACTATTGGAGCCGTCGCTTCAATCGGTAAGAACCTCGTCAAGTTCACTGTGGGAGGGTTAACCCCTGGTGGACTAAAGAAGCAGGATGAGGCAATCACAGCTCTAGCTGCTGCAGGTCGCAAGTTAATGAGTCCGGACAAGACGATGGAGTCCGGATTCAACATGATAGACGGGATCATCCAGGGGATCGAACAACGAACCCCGGCATTAAAGGAAGCAGCGAAGAGTGCGGCCAATGCTGCAAACAAGAGCTTCCAGGATGCCCAGCAGATCCACTCGAGATCTAAAGTATGGACTAAGTTCGGATCATGGATGACCGAGGGTGCTACCTACGGTTTGAAGAAGGGTATCCCCCAATTTGAATCGGCAACGAAGGAGCTAGCATCGGCCCCCCAAGCTCCTTCTCCATCTGTAGGCTCTCCGAATATTTCTCACAGCAAAAGTGTAAGCTTCGGGGACATTCACGTTCATGGGGAGGGTAACCAACAGCAAGTAACGATCCCCCTCTGGGAGTTCAAGAGGATGTTGGCTACCTGCATTGAGGGAGAAACTATTTACAAGGGGGGCACAGTCTAATGGCTGACTGGACTCCCTCTAGTACTCCAGTGATGGCCGGCTGGAATCCCTTCACTACACCTGTGAACAAGTTCTTGCTTGCGGGTTCTTGGTCACCTGGGATTTGTAGAGGCCCTACCGGTGCGAACGTTGAGCGAAAGCTGGATGAACGCGTCGGGTACGGCATGGATTTCGCGGTAATTGTCTTCACTGGCCGGAAGCTTGCCGAGTTCTCAACCGAGATCATCCTAGTCACTCCACAAGATTGGGATGACTGGCAGTCATGGAGGGAGCTCATTCATGCTGTCCCTACGAGAGGGCCAGTTTCACAAACTACCAAGGGGTACACTCCAGGGAAGTCCCTCCAGATCTGGCACCCACAACTGGTACCACTGGGGATCACTCAGTGCGTAGTCATGAATGAGCCTCAAGAAGAAATTCAAGAGGACATGACCGCGCTCATTAACATCAAGTTTAAGCAGGTTGTGATCAGCCCAAAGCAAGCTTACGCAAAGCCAGAAGCTCCTGCTGATGCTCCCCCATTGAGTCCGATGGAGCAGGAGATTGAAAACAAGAGAAGAAGGAATGCATTAGCAAGTCAGGAGCAAGTTGATGCAGCTGCCGGTGGCCCTACTGGAACGAGGTTCCCCGGATGACCGATGCATTTTGCACTATCAATGATGCAAGAGCCCAGAGCTGGGATCTGCACGCAGGTCAGACCGGGCCATGGTTCATCGATGCAATCCTGGACGATACTGATGATTCTATAGTCGGTCGAGTTACTGTCCAGATAGGATCGCTACAACTTCAAGGGACGGCCCTACCTGCCTACACTGGATCGTTTGCCCTTCAAAGAAGTGTGAGGGTCATTGCCGGGGCCGGGGCTTGGGGAACCCTCCTCCCTGCCAAGGCGTGGCACCACGAGCCTGTCAAAAGCCCTTCTATACCTAACCCAGGGGCAGCAGTGGGTCAGGTACAAAACAGTGTCCTGGGTTCTCTGAAGGGTCTTCTAACGGGAATGTTAAGGACACTGGATCCCCGTGTTGTCCTTGAATTGATTGCTTCATTGAGCTCTCAAGTCACGTTACACATAGCCTCATCCTTAAATGTTAAGACTATAATCTCTTTGAAGTCCGGGGGATTGTCAGCCAATGCTTCCTTTGGAGCATCACTTGGACTGAGCCTTGGTGCTTCGGTTGGGGCAGCCCTGAGCAGTCACCTAGCGGGGACTGGGATCAACACAGGGGGCGTCTGGTCAGATTCCATAGGGGGGATCTTTGGCGTGGCAATCACCGGTGCCCTCAATGCATCGGTCGTTGCTAGCCCCCTTTCCGCTTCCCTGATTGCCAGTGACTGTGCCTCCTCCTGTGGTGAGACTCTGGGGGCCTTCGACTGTGGATCTTTCTCAGTTGGGACTGACTACGTGCGGGGATCTGGCCCAGCTTCTTCGAGCTTGTGTCAAGTCATTGGTGGTAGTCAATGGTGGGTTGACACGGGCGGGGTTACGCACGTGGGGACACGTCCAACCTTGACCCCGGCTGATGGCTCATATGAAACCCTGAGCTACTCCCCTCTTCACAGAACCGCCAACATTGCTTGTGATGACCCATCCTCTATCTGGGTGGGTTCTGTACTCACTGACAGGCTCTCAGAACCCCAAACAATTAGAGAGCTCCATATCCACGGTGACAAGAATGAGATGAGGATCAAGGCGTATTGCGGAGGGTCACAAGAGGACACTTCCCGAATAGGCCGTGCTTTTGATTCTTACCTTGAGCAAAGAGAAAACCAGAGGCTTACAGGGGTCTACAAATACAAGGTGTTCGAACAGAACGCCGACGGAACACTTGCTCTTCAGGTAGTGAGGTCGCTTTCTGCTGGTTTGTCGGCCTCACTGCCTGATATTATTCCAATTACCCAAGCGGTAGGCATTGCTAAGTCACTGTCCACGCTTAAGGAGGGCGATGTTGTCAGGGTAATGTTTGACAACGGGGACGCGAGATCCCCGTTTGTTGCGGTCTACCCACCGGGAGACGCTTCCAAAGTCAGTGGGATCGTGCGGATGAGTGATCTCATCAGCTCGGGTGGGTATGGAACCTGGGCTATTTTCAGCTTCACACCTGTTTTGCCAGGGGGGATCCCAAACCCAGGGGCAGCAGCCATTGACTTGCACGGGGTGCCAGTCGTGGCTTGTGGGGTTCCTTACCTCGTAAACTTCGGAAATGCATTTGATGTAATCCCAGTTCTTGCCCCACCCACTGGGACACTAGCGGATTTAGAGACGGTTCAGCCTTTATTCGGGTACGCGCTGAGTGCCTCTGAACAGGAGATTGAGTAAGATGAACCAGGGTCTTACTTTCCTGGGAGGCTTCTCAATTGGGGCATTACTTCCCCAAGTTGTGACTCTTTTTGCGGGGGTTCTTGCCCAACTTAACGGAAAGCTTGCAGGGGCATTGAGCATTGACGGGCTCTTGAAGCTCAACATCCCTTCACTTCAGCTGCGAGCCAATGCCCTAGCCCGTATCGCTGCACAGATATCGGCACAGGCGGCTCTAGTTCCTCCTCCCAGCATCACCTTCAAAGGGGTTGCTAACGCTAATTTGATATCTCTTCTCGAGGGACAGATATCCCTAATCGGGGAGATTGAAGTAGCTCTTGCGACGGCTGGGATCTATGCGTGGGCCTGGGACGGCCCTACGGGCCAATTAGGCCCCGTAGTGACCGGAGCAATCAACTCCATCCCTGGTGGCACTGCCTACGATCACAGCAATGCCTTGATTCTAGCAACGGCGATCCCCGCCTGTTGGGAAGCAATGGGAAAGGTCTTCTTAACGTCATGACTTACGATGTACTAGCCCAGATTGACCGGTTCACTGCGGAAATGGTCAGCCAATACCAAGCCGGTGGCTACGAGCCTGACGGCATTGGTCTGGCCCTCGGAACCCAGGCAGCTAACGATCCAAGTGATTTAGGTTGGGGTAATGATCTCTCCTGTGGGTTCACCGGAACTAGTGGGCAGATTGACATTGATGACCACGCTTCAGAAGTTGATCCCAATTCACCGGCCGCTGTAGAACAAGCGCTAGCCAGAAGACTGTCCACTCCTCATGGTCGATTGATCAATGATGAGGAAGCTCTTAACTGCAGTTGGAGAAGATCCAGACTATGGATTCAATCTGATTCGACTGCTTTCTGTGGGTTTAGATCCAACGAAGATCCGGGCCTACATCGACTTGGCTCAGGATGAGTGCTTGAAAGATGATCGGGTAGACAGTGTTACGATCACCATTGAGCCACTAGCCGGGTCAACGTTTAACATATTTGTTTATGGGAGGTTAAAGACAGGTCTGTCCTACTCCCTCGTGATGCCTCTCACTTCGGACACCCTAGCCCAGTTGAGTACCTCCTAATGGCTTCCCCTCTGTTGATTTCCCAACTAATCACGGGATTGACCCCCCTTCAGGTGAAGGGAAAGATCTACCAGACCTTGGCTCAATTGAGAGTGAATACCACGAACTGGAAGCCCGGTGGTGTTGTTAGACTGATCATTTCGGCTGCTTCGATTGTCTTATCGGCTCTCTCGATCACTATCTCTCTAATTGCCCAATCAGCATTCTTGGGAACGTCGCAAGGTGACTGGCTGACTATCGTGGCCCTGTATGTATACGGGGTAACCAGAGCTCCTGCTGTTTCTGCAGCAGGGTTAGTTACCTTCACAAATTCCGAGGGGGGGGGGCTGGACATTCAACCCTGGAGACGTGACTGTTTCGAACGAGAACGGGTTCACGTATCGAAATACTGACCCGTTTACCATCGCCACAGGCCCTGGGTCTTCCGTATCGGTGAACTTTGCAGCGGATCTAACTGGTCTCGCGGCTAGTACAGGGATCGGGACTATCACGAACATAATTAGTCCACCCCTGGCAGGAGTGACTTGTACCAATGAGAGTGCATTTGTCGGGGCAGATATCGAGAGTGACTCAGCTCTCACAATTCGTTGTTTGGCAAAACCTCAGTCTCTGAGTCCCAACGGGCCACAGGGGGCCTACAGGTTCTTTGCAATGAATGCAGTAAGGGGAGACGGATCGTCTATTGGAGTCAATAGAGTAACGGTCTCACCGTACAAGTTCATACGGTCGTGTAACGGTTACGGTTGCCAGTGCTTCTGGGGCATTAAGTCCAACAGACCAGGGGTATGTTTACGCGAACCTGCTCGCCAATGCAGTGCCCCAGTGTGTGACTTTGACGGTTGCCACGGCAGGCAATAAATCACTGGATCTAACTTTCTGGGCCTACTTCGACGCAAACGTTAACGTGACAGCAGCCCAGCAGATTCAGGTTGCGATCAACGCCTTGAATAACTGGCTTCCGGTTCTTCCCATTGGAGGGATCACTATCGGAGGTGTCTGCACTAACGTGATTCCCATCAACACTCTGAGGGACGTCCTGTCCGATCAATTTGTGGCGGACGGGTATGGCCGGCCTCTTCTAATTAAGATCACAAACCCCAGCAGCGACTTCTTTGTCGGTGTTGGTTACGTTGCTGAACCGGGAGCGAACATCTTCGCGCAAGCTGCTTAATGTCCCTAACCACCCACCGAAACACCCTCTATAACAAACTACCCACATGGGCTAGGAACTGGGAACTATTTCGGATTCTATACGCGATCATGCTCGTGGCAGACATGCTCGGGGATGCTCTCCTAGCAGCTGTTAAGATTCGGTTTCAAGGGCTCTACTCGAAGGAGTCCATCCCTCGGTTGTCTTCGGATCGGAAGATATACCAGGGGCCTAATGAACCAGACTCTTCATTTTTTCCACGGTTAGGCACCTGGTGGGATGTTGCTAAGCATTTGGGAAACTTCCTAACGATGGCTCAACAGCTGCAGGCCTATTGCCTGCCAGCCAAGTATGTAATCGAGATAGTTTCGAACAATGGAACTCGGTACACCCTAGGAACCGATGGCTCATGGGCAGTGGATAGTACTTCTTGGAACTGGGACGGGGATCCCACCAAGTGGTCAAGGTTCTGGATCCTGCTGTCTAATTCAGCTCTCAACGTCACCGGCACGGATCACCTTGTCCTTGATGCAGCATCGAACGTAGGCCAACCCACACCCTGGGTTAGTTCCCCTACTTCGAGAGATGTTGGTTCTACTACTCCTTACCTGAACTACACCACTAGCCCAAGACCAGACCACGACGAACTTCAACGGATTATGGAAGTCCAAAGAGATCCTCACACCTTCTGTGATGGGATCCTCTTGTTGCTTGACCATGATTCCTTTTGGGCCTCACCCCCAAATGGTCATTGGGATAGGTGGGTTAATCGAAGTAATTTCGCCCTTTATTGGGGAGGTACGCCCACATGAGTGGAACATCCTACACGGGGAACCCCGCCAACTTCAACGAAACAGTCCAGCTGCTTTTGGACTCAGATCCCCAACGAGCAACCACCTATAACCCAGCCTATCAGCAACTGGCCGACGATATAGCTTTTTTGTTCGAGCGATATGGTTGACGGTTCCAGCGAGTTGAGAGTAGTGCCGCGATAATTCCCGGCGATGTAACTACCGCCGATGGAACTATCATCATGGCTGGTTCGGCCCCGGGTGGGAAACTTGTCATGAACCATACCGGGGCATTTGATAACGGTATAGCTGGGGCTTCCACATACGACATTTACGATCTTGATCCGATCTACACAACGGAAGTAAGGGATAACACACCCACCGGGACACTGTTGGCAGTGGTTGGTGGTGGCCCTACTCACTACAGGTTTGTTTTCTACCAAGGTGCGTGGACGCTTCTACAGAGCAGCAAGATCCGAGGTGTAGGCCACACAAATGACATGATGGCCATTACCGGAGGCCAATCGGGGGATCTCTTCTTCGTTTTGGGTCAGGGTTGGTACTACTACGATCCATGGACTAGTACGGTCAATGCTCCCTATTTACTCCCCGCCACTGGGATAGGTTCAGGCACATGGATCTGGGCCAACAAGGATGGTGTTCTACTCAGGAATGCAACAACTACTCCGAAGCTCTTGGACAACCTCTTGCCTTATTGGCAGCTAGTGAACTTGACTAGACAACCACTGACCGTCCGGATCATCTATAGTATGACGGAGAGCTGGGCAAATGTTACCGCGAGTGATGGGACTACGAATATAGGTCTTACCCTCTCAGCATCAGGAGGGGCTATCCAATTAAATGACCGGTTTGATATGGATATTGGCCCATTCGTACTGTCCAATAGTGCTGTCGGTCTGGTCTTACAGGCAAGGGTGATTGTAACTCAAAACTCCATTCAATCTATTTACGGTTTTGGGCCTCGTGTTGCTGTCGGGGTAGATCTTCCGGTCTCATTTCCCGATCAAATATACTAACAACGGTGCATACGACATAAGCATTCAAGTGCAGGCGAAAGCATCGTCAGCCGGGTTAGCTCAACTAATCAGCCCTCAATACGATAGTACCGCACAGTGGGGCTTAACAGGGCGTTTCGACTGGTTGTCAGTCAACCAATATAGGCAGTTTTAGCTATGTCCGTTGTGAACCCTAATTCTGCCCCAAGTTATCTCGATGGTATCTTGAACTTTGGTGCAGCGGTTACCGTCGAACAAGACGGGACGGAAGTCACCGGATCACCGGTGGAAAAATTGAACTTCACCGGTGGTGGGACGATTATCTATACCCCACCAAGCGAAGGTGAAGACTTTGGGATGATGTCTATCCCGGTGGGGGACTTATCAGCCCCTTGGTCTGCCGCGGGAAACATTGGTTCTGATGAGGTTAAGCCATCTGAATTCTACCCCTCTACGGGGATAGAGTTCATTAGTCCGGGAGGTGCTCCGGCTGATGGACAACCACTAGGGATTCAGGTCTCTTCTTCAGTCATTGGTCAAAATTGGAAGACCTTGGTTGATATAGACTTTACCGCCCAGACCAATCAAACCTTTGACACTGATGGCAATTACACAATAGGTGGGATCACCTTCACCAAGGTGCTAACAGCCGACGAGTACAACAGCAATCACCCGAAGATCATTAATGGAACTGGGCTTCAATTCTGTCCTACAACCGGGACTAACCGAGGGATCTCAGCTGCACCTTCCATGCGTATCCCGTTCAGTCAGTTCGCCGCACTGACTGACTTCACAATCCCCCTTAGGATTACTTTCTCCCTCGGTGCGGTATCCGCGGCAAGTCAAGCTTATGGCGCTGTCCAGGTTGACTACTATTCGACGAGCAACACCACTCGGTTCGTGACGGTTGACGCCTCAAGTTTGAACTCTACTGGTACTGGGTCATCGTATGATTTGGTCAATGTTGCCCGCGTTGTTGCGGGCAGCAGCACTGCCGAAGTAGATGCCCAAACTTGGTCTGACCACAATGCTCAAGTGATTCAGTTGCCGAGAGGGTTTGCTCCCGTAAGTACCCAGCTAGTCTCTGCGGGTTCGAGTACCACGATCTTTAGTGGGGTAGGTAACGCGACCCTATACTTAAACGATCCGGGAACCGCAATTGACTCAGACTTCTTAGCTGGTGTCCAGGATACCGCGACACTCGGACAAGCGTCCCAGTGGGGGTTAACTCTCTATTCCAACAGCTCTTCAAATAGTGGCAGTTATTACGTGATTTTCACTCGCATCAAGATCGAAGCTCTTTACTGATTTCTAATGAGACCAATCCGCAATGGCATACGTTAACCCCAATTCCTCCCCAAGTTATCTGGATGGGTTAATCATTGGAGATACAGGATTTCAGGGGTGGCAGGGGTTTCAAGGATCCCAAGGATCCCAAGGCGAAGCAGGTGGTGAGACTCTCTTACCACAATTAGGTGCTGCACAATATCCTGGTCTTTGGGAACTCAACTCTATCATCGCAAGAGGGTCAGTCAATGGAGCGATAATTGTAGGTCTTTCAACATTTACTATCGTTGATATTGACGGCGCTGGGTATATGTCTCGTGTTTTCATGACGTTCAACGCTCATGGAACAGGGGCAGACACCCTGAATGTTAGGATGAGGGTCTATACTGATGGTGAGTCCACTCCATCAATTGATGTGAGCATGATGGACATGTGCTGTGGAAGGCCCGGCAGTTTTACCCTATTCAGTGATTGGTTTGCTTGTTCCCAAGACTACGGGAGTGGAATGGGAACAAGCTTCTACTTCAATCTGGTAGCTCCGTTCAGTTCACACCTGAAAGTCGTATTCGCAAGTGCAACAAGTACGGGCCAACTGAACTTAGGAGGTTGGGTAGAGTATGCTATTGGCACAGGGATGAACTGGGGGCCCATGGGCAAACTATGGTGTCGAAGCTTGCCCGGGGATTCCGTCATCCCTTATGCCGAGTACTCACTGTTAGATATCTCGTCTGCCACGGGTGGGCAATTCATGGGGTGCTACATCTACTTCCAAGGAGGGAGCGGTAATGATCAGTACTTAGAAGGACCAATGCAATTTTACGTTGATGGCCCAACGATCACAAACCCGTACGACTCCACAGAGGACTACTTCCAATCAGGTTTTTATTTTGAGGCTGGTACTGAAAATACCAAAGAAGTTGGCTGCACTTACAAGAGTGCGGCTATTATTGGGACATACAGGTTTCATGACAGAGATCCAATCAAGTTTGCATCCTCTTTGAAGTTCACTTGGATCAATGGTGTAAATGGGGGTCAGCCAACGACGAACAACACCACGGTCAATGGTGTTGTTTGGTACTACACGGGAGCAGCAGGATCTGTCACAACACCAACTCTGATAAAGGGAGATCAAGGCGTTCAGGGGCGATCTGGTACTAACGGAGCTCCTGGGATCGTTCAGCTAGCAGTTGTTGAGCCCACTACAATTCGGTCTCCTCTAATTCTACTGACTGGTAATAACACGCTGACCGACTCCTCTGGGTATGGACACAACGTGGTCGTCTACACGGGGAATCAGAAGTATGCTTCATTCGTTCCAGGGGGTGTCAAAGGCTTTTACCTTGATGGATCTACAGTCTACTACGTGAGTAGTCAGGTTCCAGCCTTGAACCTGGTCGGCGACATGACGATTGAGTTTATCGCCAGATTTCTGACTCTTCCAGGAAGTGCTTGTCTCTTATCCTATGCAGGAACAGGCGAGACGCTGAACGATAACTACTTGTACTCAGTTTATGTGGCAGTCAGTGGACCTGTAGCAAATCTTGAGTGTTTCTGGGAGTATGGTGCCGGTACTAACGTCAATGTGAATGCATCGACTCTGATTTGTGAGAATGAGACACTACATATAGCTGTAAGGAGATCAGGAACTACCGTAACCTTCTGGATAAATGGGGTCTTGATGGATACTGTCGTAGCCTCCCACCTACCGGAAGTTGGAGGTTCCCCAGTTCAATTGTTGCGTATCGGCTCTGATGATACCGGAGTTCCGACATCTCAATTTGAGTTCATCATTGGTGGTATTCAAGTAATCGGCTCTGCTTTGACCGATGCTGAAATCCTACAAGATGCAGAGTCTCAATTGTTGTGGCTTACAGATTCTAGCCAACTAGGCTCACAAGGAAGTCAAGGTTGGCAAGGGTGCCAGGGTTGGCAAGGAACCGGAGCCCAAGGGGTTCAAGGATGGCAAGGGGTTCAAGGCGCAAACCCTGGGCCTCCAGGCGTTCAGGGGAACCAAGGTTGGCAAGGGTGCCAGGGTTGGCAAGGTGCTCAAGGAAACCAAGGCAACCAAGGAGCTCAGGGGCAAGGCTCACAGGGCAACCAAGGCAACCAAGGCGATCATGGCGTTCAAGGCAACCAAGGGTGGCAAGGGTTCCAAGGAGAGAACCCAGGGGCCGCAGGGCCTCAAGGGTTCCAAGGAGCTGGATCGGGTACTCCAGGAGCTCAAGGCTGGCAGGGGTTCCAAGGAACGGGAAATCAGGGCAACCAAGGCAATCAGGGGTTCCAAGGAAACCAAGGATGGCAAGGAGCATTCGTAGGTGGAGCGCTATCTCAGAACCTCGATGCTTCTGGTTATGCCTTCTATGACTTTGACAACGGTCATTCGACTAGTTGGACTGCTCTTAGCTCAGATCCTTCGGCGGCAGTATTAGCAGTCAATATACTGTCCTCTGGGTATACCCTCACAGCTTCACACAAATTCTGTGTTTCGCTTGGTTGTCGCGTTACTATCTACAAGGACTCAGACCACACGGTTGCTGGGTACATGGACATTACTGTGATGGTGAACATGGTTACGGATGGATCTTCCGCCGTAACATCAACCTTTACCATCACTCCTGTTCCGGATCTGTCTCAGCTTCCTTCCGGTTTGGCTGGGGCAACTTGTACGGTTGCAGCCTCAACGGGTGGCTTTACGATTTCTGCAACTAGACCTACAGGTGTTGCTTGTCATGCCTTCGCTCGTTGGTGGGTTAACCGGTTCGAGGATGTCACATGATCCCAAGAGCCTTTCTAGGAATCCCCCCTGGGCGTGGTCGGTATAGTGGGTTAATTGCTACTTGCCAGCGTAATGCAGCTGCAGCTGCATACTCGAGCAATGGGGGAAAGAACTGGACTGCTGCCTCTACCCCACCAGCAACTGGTGGATGGTATGGCATGGCTTTCGACCAGAAGTACCGAAGATTAGTCTCAATTTCGAATGGTAGTACTTACCAAGGTCTGTCAACTTATTCATCAGATGGTGGAAAAACTTGGGCGGCTGGTGGGCTCCTGCCAAACCCAAACCCGAGCGGAAGCACAATCACTGCATGGGGTTGGTATTATTTAGAGTATGATCCTGTTAACCAACACTTGATAGCTTGTGCTGAGTCCTCTGTAATTTCAGCTTACTCTGCTGATGGTGGGGTTACGTGGACAACGGGCGGGGCACTACCACTAGCAGGAAAAACATCTCCTCAAAGTGGGGCTAATTGGTACCCAATGTGCTGGGATCCAGTTTATCAGAGAATGGTCACTATAGCCAGCACTAGTACCGATGTAACTGGGGCTAACTCTGCTTATACAACTGATGGTGGAGTTACGTGGACTCCCGGAGGGTATCTACCGTACAATGATGGATGGTACTGGGCCACCTTCGACAGTCAGCACTCAAGAATAATCACAATCTCAGGGAATAGTTTGCATTCTGCTTACTCTGCAGATGGTGGAGCAACTTGGTCTGCTGGAGGTACTATGCCAAACTCACCTGGTTTTTGGCACACCTGCTGCTATGATCCGATTCACGGTAAGGTCGTAGCACTCTCGGATGACGCTACTAATAGCATCATGGCGACCTCGTCAGATGGTGGGACAACATGGGTTCAATCGGCTCTTGGATTAACTAACAGCAACTGGAGAAGTCTGAGATTTGATCCGGTTCACGGGGCTCTAATTGCTTGCAACTATGCTAATACCGCGATCATATACTCTTTGGATGGTGGGGCTTCGTGGACTTCGGTTTCCCTGCCCATTACGTGCGGGCCTAGTCATGCAATCGTGATCCCTTAAGTACTCAACTGGCTCTAATATGGAAAATGAAGCCAAAACCGATCCCTCGGGCCTAGCCCCTCCTTCGCTCCCTGCGGGTGTCTATGCAGTACCCAACGAGGTGTTGCAACACATCCTCGATGATCTTCGAGGTATTCACGGGGAGATCCACGAGATGAGGGTAGAGATCCTAGCCCAATTGACTGATCTCACTCTCGAGGTGCTCCCTCGATTGCAGACACTCGAGGAGCAATCGATTAAGGGATTTCCTGTCTGCAGATACCATCACCAAAATGGGAGACCCTAGGGGAGTCCTATGAAACAAAACCCCACATTTCTAAGCAAGACTACCGGTGATGACGTACCGTTCGCTTATGACTATTCGAATGAATTTGCCCGCTTCGGTGACTCCTCAATAGTCACCAGCTCGTGGACTGTTGACTCTGGAACTGTAGTCCTTGGTGCAGGAGGTAGAACCCCAACCGCGGTTGGATCTGTGGTTACATGTTTCGTATCAGGGGGGGCAGTGGGGGAGACCGCTGTACTTAACAGCAGCATCAAGACCAACACAGGAAACAAGTTTGTGAGGCGATTCGCCTTTGTTGTGAAAGCAGGGTCTTACGAACTTGTATGAACCCTTACTCGGGAAAGTTCAGTAGCGCGAATTCTCCAAAATACTCCCTTGCAGCTGAATCATAAGCTCTGGCCGCCTCAACCTCATCAGAAAAATATCCAAGATGCTTCTTAATCCCTCTTCCAGAAAGTATTGGAGTACGGATATACGCTTGCCACCTCCTGGTTCTCTTAAACCACGTAACCCCTTTGTATATCGAAGAACTTGGATACTTGCGCTTATTGTACTGGTTTTGATTGCAGGTGCAAGGCCTCAGGTTATGCCGCTGGTTGTTTAAGGTGTTGTGATCCCAATGGTCAACATGAATCTTTGGATCAGTGACCGCCATGATTTGCCGGTGCATTTGAAACCCACCACCCCGTTTAGCATAGAAAGCCTTTGCTTTCTCGCTCCAAAAAGCCTGCCAACTGTACTTGTTCAACTCTTCAAAGTCTTCATCGTTGACCAATGCAACTTGACCTTGAGTTAACGGAATCTCT
The DNA here is from genome assembly GCA_963811985.1 of uncultured delta proteobacterium. Taxonomy (GTDB): domain Bacteria; phylum Myxococcota_A; class Polyangia; order Polyangiales; family Polyangiaceae; genus FEN-1139. The sequence continues at coordinate 62,318 of CAWEUH010000016.1, read as the reverse complement.
CTCATGAACGAGCTCCAAACAGTTCTTTCGAATGACTCCCAAGTTAGGAGCCCCCGCCAGGAGCTACCTGGCAGGGTGTTCATTGAAAGAACTAAGAGCCTTACACCGGAGACAATTCCTTGAATCCAAGTTTCATCTCCAAGAATGTAGGGGATAATGTCCCCTTTTCCTATGATTGGAGCGCGGAACTATCCATTGCTGGGGCTACCTCAATCGTAGAGAGTGCATGGTCTGTAGACGTTGGGACATGTCTTCTTGGCGTTGACGGACGAACCCCAACCATTGATGGAACGACCACAACGGTCTACGTTTCGGGGGGTACGGTCGATCAGGTTTGTGTGCTCAATAACAGTACCCTGACGGATACTGGAGATCAGATCGTCAGACTGTTTCCCATAGTGATTAAAGCGGGTGACTACGAGCCAGGCACTCCACCGATCGTTACCTTACCTGACGGATTGCCAGATCTCCAGGCGCTTAGCCTGTTTGCAGGAGCCACCCCCGGGGTTTGTATCTGGGTTGACTCTACACCAACAGAGCCCCACGGGGCGTTGTATGTGGCGATTCCGGCGCATACCTTCCCACCTGATGGAATTAACGTTGTAAATGGGAACCTGGTTCAATGGTTAATTTGGTTCCCAGGTTTGCAGGGTGTTCAAGGGTGGCAGGGTGTTCGAGGCTTCCAGGGGAACCAAGGGAACCAGGGCAACCAAGGCTTCCAAGGTGACGTTGGATTAACTGGCGTTCAAGGGTTCCAGGGCAACCAAGGCTTCCAAGGCACTGGTGTACAAGGTGGCCGAGGGAGTCAGGGAAATCAGGGCAACCAAGGTTTTCAGGGAGACGTTGGCTTAATTGGAGCGCAGGGCACGCAGGGGAACCAGGGCAACCAAGGGAAGGTTGGCTCACAGGGGAACCAAGGCAACCAAGGAGCTCAGGGGTTCCAAGGGACAGGAGTCCAAGGAGTTCAGGGGAACCAAGGTTGGCAAGGCAAGGTTGGCTTCCAGGGTGCTGTTGGATTGATTGGCACTCAAGGTAGCCAAGGGGATCGGGGCACGCAGGGAAGCCAAGGAAGCCAGGGTAATCAAGGGTTCCAAGGCGCTGGTGTCCAAGGAGTTCAAGGTGTCCAAGGGAGCCTCGGATCAACCGGCGTTCAAGGGAACCAGGGCAATCAAGGCTTCCAAGGGACAGGAGCGCAAGGCAATCAAGGTTGGCAGGGAAACCAAGGCAATCAAGGATCACAGGGATGGCAGGGATCTCAAGGCTTCCAAGGGACAGGAGTCCAAGGCCCCCCTGGTACCGGTGGAGGATCTAACTCCTACTCGCTAGTTGTGTCATTTTTCCGAGGGTAACCAAGTGAAACCCCTATTAGTATCCACACGAGAAGTGGAGATCCTCGAGGTATTCGTGGAAGCTCAGTCAATGGGAGATCCAAGGCGGGCTATTAGGCACGAGCTATGGGGTGGACACTTGTTTTGCTTGTCAACTGCAGACGCTGATAGTAAACAAGGTCGAGCTGATATTAAGCGAGGCCGAAGGGCACTAGCAAAAAAGATACCCTACGAATCCTTAATTAATGACACGAAACGAAGGGGGAGTTATGTTCCTGAAGTAACAGTGAGTGTGGCCCGCGAGATGAGGGAATCAGGTCTGAGCGCACGAGAAATTTCCCAAAAGACCGGTCTAAGTAGGGAATCAGTTGGTTTGTATGCACCCCTTACTCGTGGTGCTGCAATGAAACTCGTTTGGGCTCGCAGACGAGAGGTTAAGGTGGAACTCAAGCCACGCAAGGCATTTACCTTGCGATTGACCAAGGGGGAGCTTGAGCAACTAGTGGCTCTGAGGTTACCGGATGAGCCAACCTCTACATGTATACGTAGGCTTGCGCTAGAGCAAATCAATGAAGAGGGCTAACTATAGCGTACACGTGACTGAGGATGAGTTTGGTGTGGTGATGAGCCATGCCAGACCCGATGAATCGGCGGCTACCTGCATACGTAGGCTTGCGTTAGAGCGAGCTAGATCATCGAAATCGACTTGAGGAGTGGGGAGCAAGTGAGACCGCCAAGGTCGAACAGATACTGGAATCACCCACAGAGCAACTTGACCGCAAGCTGAGTGAGTTGATCCAATGTCGCAATGAGGCATTGGAGGCAATCATCTCCGACATACCTGTCACGGATCGGCGAAAAAGAAGAGCAAACAGGCGGGACAGGGGTACCAGCATACCCCAGAACTTTTCAAAAGATCCGAGGGGGCTCGATTAGGGATTTAGGCTAGCTCCTAAGAAATCTTCGAGGATTTCCGAGGGGCTCCTAGAGTTTGGGAGGGGAGCCCTCCAGAAAGTTATGAGAACTTCCTGGACTTCAAATTAGGAACCTAGCCTAGCGCCTAAGAAATCTTCAAAGATTTTGATCCCCTACGCTAGCCAACCCTAGGCTAGCGGTGAGAATCTTTTGAAAACTTTCCGAGGCCTCGATTAGAGATCTAGGTGCATATTCCGCTGTAGTCGATCATCCAATCCGAGAACACCCGATCACTTATTCCGGAGGACTCGATCAGGAATCGGAGCGAAGCGACGGGGTTATTGGGTCGATTGGGTGGTTTGACTTATTGGTAGGGCCTTTCGTTTTCTCATAGAACCGCCTCGGAGCTGGATGACGTGACCGTTGTGGATGAGGCGGTCGCAGATGGCGTCGGCAATTGTCGGATCACCGAGGGCTTCGTGCCAAGTTTTGGTCGGAACTTGTGAGGTGATGATGGTGCAGCTGCGGTCGTAACGGTCTTCGAGCACTTCGAGTAGATCGCGGCGTTCGGCATCTTTGAGTGGTGCAATTAGAAAATCATCCAGCACGAGGACGTCGATTTTTGCGATGCGTGCGAGCTCACGCGAGTAACTGCCGGAGGCGCGTGCCAGGGCGAGTTCTTCGACGAGGCGTGGAACACGGGAAAACAGGGCACGAGCACCCCGGCGGCACGCAGCCTCCGCGAGTGCGGCACCGAGAAAACTTTTGCCAACGCCAGTGGCACCTAACAAGATCACATTTTGGTGAGCGCGCACCCACTGACAGGTTGCAAATTGGCGCAGCTGGGCCTTGTCGAGGCCGCGACTCGGCTCGCAGATGACATCTTCGAGACTGGCCTTGATGCCGAGTTTGGCATCCTTGAGGCGACGGGCGAGGCGCCGATTGTCTCGCTCGGACCATTCGCGGTCGACAATCATCCCCAGGCGTTCCTGCCAGGACAACTGTTGCTCTGGGGGTGCATCGACGAGCTCGCGTACCGTCTGAGCCATCGTGCCCAGTTTGAGCTCAAGTAACTTTTGAATTGTTTCTTCGAGTAACACTTCATACCTCCGTATCGTAATAATCACCACCGCGGACGTGCTCATGCACGCCGAGCGGAGGAGCTTCATTTGCGCTGACAGCGAGCGGTTGCGCATCGAGACCGTGCTTCAAGATCGATTCGATATATTTGCAGCGAGGTGCGCACACTCCGATGCTCAGCGCCCGAGCACACGCTGCATCGAGACGCTGAGTGCCGTAGCGATCACCCAACCGGATAACTCCCATTGCAGCGCGATAACCCAGCTCGGGGCGCGGATAACGCGCCAGGACCAGCTCGACTACCTGCTGGACGTTGGGGCCCTTTTGGGCCGCCCAATTGGAGACACGCTCGGGCGGCCACTTGCCGTATTCTTGGTGTGAACGTGGCCGATGATCGGGACAGGTAATGGGCTTATACTTGGGACCGTAGGAGCGCACGTGGCAAGCAACACGGACTGAGCGATGAAACAGCTCGACCGTATTGGGCGTGCCGCGGATATCAATACTTTCCCCAATCAGTGCGCAGGGAGCGCTGTAGTAACGGTCATCGAAGTCCACGTGATAGTCGGGATGGACTGTTACGGTTTTCCAGATACTGGGCTCATAACGATGCGAGGGCAACGGTTGCATGGCAGGTCTATCCAGCTCTTCGAAGGCGGAGCGTCGGCAGCCGGCAAGCTTTTTGAAGGGCCGTCGATTTAACTCTTCGAGCAACTCCGCAATGGCTTCATTGAGCTCTGCAAGACTGAAGAACTGACGATGGCGAAGACGTGCTAAGATCCAGCGTTGGGCGATTTGCACACCCACTTCGACCTTCGCCTTGTCACGCGGTTTTCTCGGGCGCGCCGGGAGCACGGTCACGCCGTAGTGCCGCGCCATTTCCAAGTACGTCATGTTGATGTCTGGGTCGTAGCGGTGAGGGCCCGCAACGGCACTGCGCAGCTGATCGGGGACGAGTACTTCGGGCACACAACCAAAGTATTCGAATGCGCGAACGTTAGAACTCACGAAATCACCCACAGTTTGAGACCGTGTTGCCTCTGCGTAGGTGTAGTTGCTCGCGCCGAGCACCATCACGAACAATTCAACGTCGTGGACTTCGCCCGTCTCGGCATCAATGACTTGCGGCTTTCTACCCGAATAGTCGATAAACGCCTTCTCGCCGGCGCGATGCACTTGGCGCAGCACCACCGATAGCTTCTTTCTCCATTTGCGATACAGGTCGCAAAACTGACTGTATTGATAGGGCTCGCTTCCGTCAGCACGCTGACGTGCAGAATCCTGATATTCGGTCCACAGTAGCTGCAGCGTCACATACTTGCGACGCAGCTCGCGGTGGACCCATTCGAAATCGATAACCGTATGATGACCACCGACACTGTGCCGCTCATAGCAAAACAAGCGAGCTTCGACCTCGGCGTCGCTCAACATCGCGGCGTGCTCCCAGTCGAGCCCCGCGCTGACGGCACGTTTGAGGTAAAGACCTACTGTTGCTGGAGATATGCGGCACGAGGCGGCAATTTCGCGCACCTGACGGCGACACTCGAATCGAAGACGAAGAACTTCTCGAACTTTACGCATGCTAATTGGCTCCGACATGCGCACCCGAGTCGCCCAGAACGTGCGGCGACCCAAGCGCGGCGTGCCCGCCGCTTCGATTCCGCAGTCTCCGACACGGGTCATAGGGCCGATCGAGTGCTCCGGAATCCATGACCAGGTGTTCCGGAATCGGTGACCGAGTGCTCCGGAATCCTTGATCGGGTGCCCCGGAATTCCTGATCGGGTCAATCCGGAATCGATGATCGGGTTACGCCGGAATGTGTGATCGCGTCAGCCCGGAATACGCAATCTAGGCTAGCGTCTAAGAAATCTTCAAAAGATTTTGGCGATCCTCTTAGGATTTGGGAGAGGGGTACGAGAAGAACTTTCACAAACTTTCGACGATGCTGGTTAGCTTCTAACAGACACTCCCCAAGAAATCCTCGGACATTTTTCCCCCTTAGGATTTGCAGTGCTTTGTTACTTCATCACACTGGGGATAGCCACTAGCGGCGCAGTCATTATTGGTCATGCATGGGATTGTGCTTGTACTCGGGGCACCTCCAGTACCAGAGCCCGAGGAGCCGCACAGGCAAGCAGTCCACCCACCCGAGGTGCACTGCTGCCCGCCCACACAAGCACCAGGGCCAACGCACGTCCTAGTGTCACCTGGGCTGCACGTAGAGGAACTACCTCCCGTAGAGTCCCCCGGAGTAGTGTTTGGGACGGACTGAGCACCTCCAGTAGTACCATCACTCGGATTGGTCATGGTAGCCGAAGAGCTCCACCGGTTTCACTGGTGGAGCTACTCGAAGATCCATCACCAGAGCAGCCATGGAGGAGCAGGATTAGGCTGGAACCTAGGAACCAAAAGAACAGAATGCGTATAGTTTTCATGGATAAATCTCACTTGCAAGTACAGGTAAATGAAACGGTTTTGCCCTTGGCTGCTGAGTCAGAGCAGCCCAAGGACTTCATACAGGATTGAAGGGTTGCATCCGCCTTGTCCCAGTGGGGGGAACTCTTGACGGCACAAGCGGACGGACAGCAATAGGCTTTAACGTCACTCGCGAAGCAGAGGGGCTCGGCGGGTTGGGTAAAGCCCAGGGAGAGCAGGAGTAGACTAACAATCATAGCAAGGGCCGTGCCCTGTAACGATCAATCATCTTGTACGCCAACAGGAGAGCATCCTCCCTCTGGAGGGTTATGCTCTTGTGTTCCCGCGTGGATAGATGGAGATAAACCTCATCGATTTCACAGGCTACCCCGGACAGAATTAGGAGCTCAGGGTCACCAGTCTGAAGAAGATCTGGATCTTTCTCACTCAGCATAGCCACATATTCTGGAGTGAGTTGAACGACGGGCTCAAATGCCTGTGGAGGTTGCTCAGTCCAAGGTGCAGCTGGGCGCAAGCTGCCATGCTTTGCCCTCGAGTAAATGAAACCCTCTCCAGAAGGGTTCTTCCGACGTCTCCAAATGACCTCTCGGTCTGTCGCGAGGTAGCTGCCATCCTTGGTTCGAACCCATGTCAGATGCTCAGGAACAAGCGCGGCTAGCCCCTTCGGGGCCAGGCCTGGCTTGGGTGGATCAGGAAAGGTTGGCTTTGATTCAGGGGGCCGGCTGTCTCTCAGAACCCTTCGAAGCATGATCCGAGCTAGTTCTACGTTGCTGGTTTCGTCAGTCATGTGTCCACCCGGCCGAGCTCTTCCCAAATTCCCAGGGGCTGACTCTCTACTGAAGCAGTTTCGACTAACTTCTGCCAATGGGCTCGGCGCACCCAATACCCGTCTCCCTCGCGGAAGGGAGTCCTCTCATAGATGTAATCCCCGCTGATAGCGTATTGGGCAGAATTTGTCGGGAAATTCTGTCCAATGTGGATGAACTGAAGATTTGCTGGTATGTTGCTCATGTCAGAAACTCACCCTTTCTGGCCATGGCCTCCGGTTGTTAGTCGCAACGCGGGGGCCTCTTACTTTTCTACATACGGATCAAGCTCCCTCCATTTGAAGAGGAGATCAATGATGAAAGTGAGGACTGCTCTAATTAGTTTGGAGACCTCACTTCAAATGGATAAGGTACATTGGATTAATTACAGTTGTAGCAATTTTAAATCAGCGGGCCAGTAGTGTCCATTTCGTCAGAAGTCTTCCCGCGTCCATTGGGTGCCTGGCTCGTAATACCTGCCGAGTAGGTCAGCTCTCTCTTCAGCACACTTGCGAGCCTTGCCTAAGTTGTTGTCAAAGTACTTGGGAGTCAGTCGGACGCCTTCGACTTGGGGCCAGTCAGAGAAGTATGGGTGCTCTAACCGCACGAGGTGAGCCAAGACCCAGAAGTCATGGCCAGCCCCAGCCCTCTTGAGTTGCCAGACTTCCACGATCCAATGCTCGTAAGCTGGATCATTAATGTAACTTCGAACACGGAAGAGGGTTCTGCGCTTGCCCTGGGATACGTCTGGATCGGGCTCAAATCCCCAGTCGCCCATTACTCCGCCGACAGCCCCATTGACTCGAGGAGGGCCTCTACGGGCTCTCCTTCTGCAGGTGGTGGCTCCTCGCTCACCCTATCCTTGGGGAGCAGTCAACTAGGTTGGCTGAGTATCCGTTGGCAATCACGGAATGCTTCATCAACCTGACCCGGGTACCCCTCGTGGTGAGGGATTTCGAAATCCTGGCCCAATACCTCTACGCCCAGCTTGTTGATGAGAGCATTTGCTGTATTGGTTAGTGGACTTCGAAGAGAGGCACCGAGTAAGCCCGCCAGCACTTCGGCTTTGGTTCCTGGGCGCGTATCCTCACCAGCTTTGTAACGCTTGCACAACTCCTCGAAGTGGGGACGTAGAAGCAAGGTGGGGTGATTTGAGAAGACTTCACCAGGTGTCATAAGCATGAACATCCCAGGGGCCTTCGATAACCGTTGCTCAGTCAATACCCGCTCGGCCGTGGGTAGAGCTGTATCGAGGAGCCAGAAGAGATCGCGGGAGAATTCACCGCCTAGGACGGTACTGGCTACAGATTGAAGAGAGGGTGCCACATAGGTGGCTACACCAGAAGTGGATTAACCCTCGATGGAGAGACCCATCTCTTCCAACAGCTCTTCGGCTGTTGAACGAGGAGAGAGGCACTCAACCAACATGGCCTTCAATGCCGCAGTGTCTTTGGCAATCTCAACGTCCAGTGCTTCGATTTCTGCAAGGATTTCGAGTGGTGGACGAAGATCCTCCACGGGTGTTGGTTTGGGCTTGCTTCGGCGAGCCATCAAGCAGGGATCTCTACGAGTACAGTTCTAACCGCGGTACCAGAGGACTTGAATGCTCCCTCGGGTAGGGCCTCGATAGATCCCCCGTGATCCTCTACGAATTGGCGGAAGTCCATGGTCTTTCGGTTCGTTCGGAAGTTCACCCCAGCACCAGCAATGCTAACAAGCTTTCCGTGGGGCTTGAGGAACTTGTGGGCATGGAGGATATGGTCAATGTCCTGTTGACGGCTGAATGGCGGGTTCATCACCACGAAGTTGAATTGGGGCTTGGGTGCCTTGGTCAAGAAGTCCTTGGTACAAACGATTGCCTGTGGAAACTTCTCGTAGGCTTTGCTAGCCGCTGAGTCCCTAATCTCATAAGCATGGACTACAGCCTTCGGCTCATTGGCCAGAATAGCCCCGATGAGAGCTCCATCGCCGCAAGAGGGCTCGAGTACCAAGTCACCCTCTGATAGATCTAAACAATCAATGTAACCGTTCAGCCGAGGATGTGAGGTTGTGATTGGCGGCGAGTGGTGCCCGGTGCGAATCTCGTCGCGCGGGCGGGCTGCCCGCCAGATTCTGATCAAACTCGATGGGTACCTGGCTGTTGGTTGCCGCTGCCGTCTCGTGGATGGCCTCGGTTGTTGGGTGGTGCGCGCACTTTGAGCATACGCCACCATCGGTGGTGTGGTTCCAGTGAGTTCAACATATCAAGTGGCGACTACTCGTTTGGCGGTCGCCGTCGCCAAGGCATCAACTCTTCGATTCGAGATGCCGGATGTGTCTGGATCCGGATCAACATGTCTTTGATGTACTCGTAGGGATTGATCCCATGCATCCTGCATGTCGCGACGATGGAATGCAGAACCGCCAGGTTCTGCGCATGCTCGGCACTTCCAGCAAAGAGTGATCGCTTTCTTCCTTGAGCAACGATCCTCAGCGCGCGCTCCGCTCGGTTGTTGTCGAGCTTCAGCTTCGGATCACTGAGGAATTTCTCCAACTTGTCGCGTTGCTTGGTCGCATACTTAAGTGCCTTTCCCATTTTGCAATCGGGTGAGTACTTGCCGACGCGAGCATCCACCCAGCGCCATATTTTCTTGACGGTGAGCTTGCTTCTGCTTTGGCGCAGTTCGAGATGCTCTGAGGTGCCTTCGATGCCGCGCTCGGTTGCATCGTGCTCGACTTGGTAGAGGTCTCCGATGAGCTCGAGCACTTCGCGGTTCTCGTGTTCTTTCGTCCCTTGCGGGATTGCTTCGAGAAACTTGCGCCGTGCGTGACCCCAACAGCCGCTGCGATTGCGGCGGGCATCCTTGTCGCTAAGACAGTTGTAAGCGCCATAGCCATCAATGGTGAGATTGCCAGTGGTACCGCCCAAAAGCTCTCTGGCAGTGTTGCTATCGCGACTGTCGCTGTAGTGATAGACGACGGCCTGCTGCGAAAGGATGACCCACATCCAACCTTTCAAGCAGTGCTCCTTGTCGAGCACTCGTTGCCCAGTCTCATCTGCATGCACGTAGCGTCCTCTGCGCACGACACCTCGGAGCTCTTCGTAGATGGTACGCAGTTGCTCGGCTGTGCGATGAAATATCGAGCACAGGGTACTGCGTGCGATCGGGAACCCAGCGCGCTCTAGCGCCTTCTCGCTTCCGTACAACGGCATGATGTCATCACAGCGACTGACCGCTACGTGTGCGTGAAGACCGGGACCGTAATGACCACCGTCAACGACGCCAGGCGGCGCTTCGGCGGTGATGATCTGACTGCCGTCGTTTGAGATCAACGTTTCCAAAACGAAGCGCTCAATGATCAGATGTTCGCGGACGTGTTCCACTCGTTGCACGGTCTTGCCATCGCCGAGCTTGTGAAAGTCGTCGAGCGTGTAGCCCTCGGGTAGCTGACTGGGGGCCACTGTCTTTTGTTCCACGACGACGGGGATGTTCTTGCGAAGACCACGCTTGCGTGCACGCTCGGCTTCTCCTGCCTTTCGAGCTTTGCGTCGCTTTTCTTTCGCTCGTGCCTTGGGCTCAGTCGGCATCGGCGTGCCGTCTACCGTCAGCTCATTGGGATCAATCCGACGACGAAGCTGTTCGCCAACCGTCTGCAACTTCTCCGACCGATTACCGAAGAGCCGTTGCTTCAAGTCCTGCAGTTGCTCCGTAAGTCTCGCAACCTGTTCGGCCAGGATTCGACTCTGCTCGGTGCTCGCATCCAGCTGTTTGCGCAGCTGCGCGTTGTCGTCCCTCAGTACTGAGATGACGAGTCGCGCTGTCGGGTCCAGCGTCGCTTCGAGCTCGTCGATGTCCTGGGACGTCATCGACTAACGTAGATCATGATCGATCTCGTTTGTCGATCCCTAATCTGACTTTTTTACGGTTCAGGTGTCCAATGCGGCGGTCGCCGTACCCTGGCGAAGTCGATCCCATCAAGCAGCATCGTCAGTTGGATGCTGTCGATCTCGGCTCGATCGTTTCCCTCGGGAAGATGAATCTTGAAATGCCCCCGAGCGAGCCGCTTGTACCAGAGCACCAGCCCGCCCGTCTGAAAGGCTAAAATCTTCGCTCGATTTCGCCGACCCGAGATGAAGACGTAAAGATTTCCACTGTAGACATTTTCGCCGCTGGCCATCACCAGCGCGATTAGGCCATCAAACCCCTTGCGCATGTCTGTTGCCCCTGTGAACAACAGGATCCGCGTCGCTGTCGAAAGCCCCAGCATCGACTTATCGGTCCATGAGTCGAGCCAGCTCGGCGATGAACTTCGCCGACGGCAAGTCCATCAGACTGAGCGTGACCGAGCCCACTCGCAGCTGACAGGCCCCACTCGGAGCTGCCATCGTCGGTCGCACCGTGACGAAACGGCTCTGTGCTGAGCTTGGCCGTTTGGTTTCCCCTCGAAGCTGATAGAGCCAGTAACGAAACGTCCCTACCTCAAGGCCCCGTTGCTCGCAGAATTCCTGCTGTTTGAGCGAGCCCTTCTCGAACTCCGCTACGACGTCCATCCAATACTCGCGGTTGCGCCGAACCAGTGCCTTGACCTTTGCCATGGCAACATTGTCGCCACGGGCCTTGCCCGTTTCTACCCGTCGCCGGCTGAACGGTTACCAATCAATCAATCTGGATGCAACTTCCAGTGGGGTGCAGAAGTACTCGAAGTCCCGGGCCTCGTCGCTCCATTCCCCGTTGACTACAACTTGTTCAATTGCTTGGGCTGGATCTCCATCGAAGAGGTGGGCTTTCTTGGCTCGTACCCAATGGCCTGACAATGCCTCAAGAGCTGCGTTGACTTCGACGTAGAGCTTCCTCTCAAGTTGTGTTGGTGGAAGGTAAGCTAGGTTCCCCTCCACCTTCATTGAGGCAAGAACTTCAATTGCTTCGGGGGAGAGCTTCTTCGGTCTGGGTGCCATCACAAGGATGACACCGGATGAGTGAATTACTAATCAGGGATCTCTACCTGTCTGATCGTCTCGATTGAACCGTCTGGGAGCACTTTCCGGGATAGGATCTTGCCCCCCATGGCTCTTAACCTATCATCAAGCTGTTTCTGAATAGCCTTCATTTCCACCCCTAAGTATTGCGTGCCTAGGTAGGTGTCCCCCACGAACCGAGGCCCGAGCATTTGACTCCAAATGTCCCGTTTCGTGTCAACGGTGATCTCTGGTAGTCCACCAAAAGACGGGAAGGTCATGGTGAAACCCGCAGAGGTACTGGCAGCTTTGTGGGGCTCTCCACTCTTTCTCTTCAGTGGGGCCGGCGGATCGAATCTCACTCGAACACGGCCACCGGATAGCACTTGAGCCAAAAGCTCTCTCTTTCGTGCAAGGGAAGGGTTTGCACTGTGCCGGAGCTCCTTCATGATTTTAGCGATCTGGTCTTCCAGTGTTTCTTCGCGTGCCCTCTTCCGCTTCTGGTTCTCAAGCTCGCGCTGAACCCGGGACAGTTCGGCAAGAGCCTGGGTCTTCGTTTGGTTCAAGACCTTGTTCCGAGCCTCCCAGGTTTCTCAATCTAGCCCCCCCCTTAAGTGCAAGTCCAATAGTGTTGAGATCTCCCCATTGATGGTTTCAATGTGGGCTTTGGCTCGGTTGATCACCACTTCAAAAGACTTTGACGTGTAAGTGATGCCCTCGTACTCCTTGATCTGTGCAAGCCTGCAAACGACGGCCGTCCACAGGTACACTTCGAATTTGGGAGAGGGCATGGAGCCACAACCACCCCGGCAAGCTGTAAAGTAACGATCATGACTGTTATTTTGGTGAATATGCCTCTTGCAAACACAATCGGCAAAGCCGGTAGAGAGAAATGTTGTAGGATGCTTCAGGGATCTCTCCTTGGATTTGGCCTGGACTCGCGCACAAAGTTCGATGTCTATCAATGGGTCAAACTTAAGCTGGTGTCCGCTGTACTCGGTTGATCCCAAGTAGCACTCAACATTTCGAACGATATGCTTGACGCTGCCGTGATTCCATCGGGAGGGTGTCCAGCCATGGGCGCGATTCTTCCGGTTTACGTTCGCCGACATAGGGTTCTGGATCTTCTCTTCGGTGGCTCTGTCGGCCGCGAAATGGAACCCTCCTGCAAGGTACCAGTTGAAGAGCTTGCATAAGTTGGGTGCGTCCACCGGGTCAGGTTCGAGTTTGAACCCTGATTTGTGATCCCCCACCTGCTTGTATCCGAAGGGGGGCTTTCCACCTTTGCTGAAGGATCCCTCCTTCAATCGGCGAGCCTTGCCGTCCATGGTTCTCCGCCGGATCTCCTTGTACTCTTCACTTGCCAGAAGGATCTTAACCCCCCACATGAGGGAGCCTGCATCAAGTGGCCCGTCTTGATCCCACGTTTGGACACCACAGCCAATTAAGACCGCCTGGATTCGAGCGGCTGCAGCATGAGAGGCCTTAAGCCGATCTAGCCGCTTGCTCGATCTATCAATGCGAGCAATGCGGGAGAGAGAGTAAATCACGATGTAGTCGGGGTGAACGATCCCCCCTTCCAAGTCGTCCAAGAAGGTACTGAAGACCCGCCCGTCCAGGAGTGAACCCCGGACGCCATTGTCTTCAAGCCAGCCTGCTCCGGGGCCGTAAGGAAGAATTTTCAAATTATTTTGAGACGCAATTCTGCTGCAAACTTCCAGTTGGGCTTTAATTGTGTCTGCCTCTTTCTGGGCGGCCGTCGAAGTCCTACAATAGATAATGCAGCTTTTTTGTTGGGGATTCATCACAAGGGACATTGACGTACAAATAACAGTCCGTCAATGTCGATTGCACGACATCGTCCACGTCGTGTGATGGGATTTTGGTGCGAACGCACTGGGTGAGCGCCCGAATTCTTGCCGGTTCGCTCAGCAGACTGCGCAAATCACCCGAGTTCATGGTTGCAAATGAAGGGATACTGCCTCTAGTCGGGGGATCTGCCGCAAACGTGACAGCGCCCCATGCGATTGTTCACCGGGCCAATCACCTGCACGATGCTCCGAAGATCCGGCCGAGGTTTGTGGGTTTCCTAGGACTTTGCCGTCACGAACTTGCTCGCAGTTCCGACAGACATCCTGAACCCTCCGACATTTTCGGCTAGTTTCCAAGCAACTCAGGGAATGTCGGCGCAGACAACGCGTAGTTGCTGATATCCCGAAACATCGGAGCCTAACACCATGCCACGACCCCTCACGAGCATTTCCTCATTCATTGGTACTGCAACGTTGGCAGCCGCAGTGACGGCGCTCCTTGGTTGGCCGGCTCGTGTCAACGCGGACGGCAAGGCCATGGCCGCTGTCGTTCAGCAATCGCAGCTGGCCGAAGAGACGCGGGCGCCCCAGAACACAAAGCTAGCGAACACGGAAGCAAAAGTCGGAGATCTCGTTATTTCTGCCGAGTTGGCCAAAAGTGACACGGCCCCTGGCCAGCGCGTCGTTCATCTTCAATGCCGCAACCCCACGGCTCAAGGAATTAGCGGTAATGTCGAGGTCGAGCTGACTCGCACCCGGGGCGTCGTAATGGAACGCGTCATGCCAGCGCCGCAGATCGCCTGGCGGCATCCAGAGACCATCGCCGTCGAACCGGGCGAGACGTTGATTCGCGACGTGCCAATACCGAAGAACCTTAGCAATGAGATTGCGCGCATAGAGAGCGCCGTCGAGCGTGCCTCAAGATCCGATAAGCTTTCGCCTCCCAATGTCTACTTCGGCGTCTATGCCGAGCCGATTGAGACCGCCCAGGCGCACTCGCATTCCCGCAAAAACTCGGTTGCGGGCACTACCTTGGCGTTGGCCCTCTGACTTCGACGGTCCCATGTAGTAAACGGAAATCCATGCGGCAACGCTTGCGCACGGTTCTCGCTATCGCTGTGGGAGTGGCATTCGGGCTGCTGACAATTTGGTATTGGGCAAGAGACGGCACGAAAAGCCGCGTGGCAACTCGCAGTGCCGTACTGTCGGAGGCGGACGGTGCTCTGCGCCACGTGCTATTGCACTGGACCCCGTCTGCCGATCACGATTTGGCAAATCCCTACACGGATTTTCTGCGAGCTCTAGACGAGAGCGTTCGGGTTACGCTAGTGCTGTCGCGCGATCTCAGTGATTTCGACCAGAAACTGCTCGAATCGAGGTTGAAGCAGATCGATTCTACCGAAAGACTCCTGCATCGGGTCGAGCGTGTGACCGTGAGCGGCCCGATCACTGCTTGGTCCAAGGATCGCGCCTTGGTGAGCTACCGAGACTCGGGCTCAGGGCGCGCGCGCCTCATCATTGCAGCAGAGCCCACGGGTGCTTGGCAAGAGCGCCACAATGACTGGCTGTCGGTCAGCGAAGTCGTCAAGCGGTACCCGACCGAGTTCGACCTTGACACGACGCCATTCGACTTCGACGCGGGTGATATTGCCGTGGGTCGCGGTGTCTTGATCTTCGACACGAACCTGCTCGAGAAGAACCGGCGGCGCGGCTTTACCACTCTCAAGCAACTCGCCGGGCGCCTCGGCGAGTACTTCCAAATGCAGGTGGTTACGCTAGGTCAACAACCGGGTGATACTCCCCGGCATCACCTTTCGATGTACATGACTCCGCTCACGAAGAACCAAGTGTTGGTGGGCGACCCCGTGGCGGCCCGGGCCATCGTCGGCGAGGGTTTCAAACCCGGTGAGAGAAGCCTTGAAACGGACGAACCGCTCACCGCCGATTTCTCGCCAACGATGATTGCCCGCTTCAAGCGAGCAAAGGATGATCTGGTGGCGCAAGGCTTTGAAGTGACGAGCATCGTCAATGTGCCTTTCGACGACAAGACCTACTTCGCGTATACCAACGGCGTCTTCGAAGTGCGTGGTGGCCGGCGAATTGCATACGTTCCGGTTTACGACGTCCCAGCGCTGGATGAGTCAGCCCATGCCACGTACCGAAGACTCGGATGGGAGGTCATTCCGATTCACGTGCGAAGCTTGTTTGCCTATCACGGCACGATTGGCTGCGTCGTAAACGTGCTCGGACGTCAATAAAGCGGCGAAGGCGGAATCGCGCCCACCACAGCGTTTGAGGGAACCGCCAACAGAGCCAAGTTTCGCCAAGGGGATTTTGAATGGGGACGCGTGGGGGCACAGAAATCAAAAACCCTTGGCGCCCCTTGGCGAACCTGGCGTCTTGTATGTCCTTCACACGCAAGAAGACAACAACTACCCGGTCGTCGTCGCAAAGAGGGGGGTGCGGGGGGAGACTGAAAACTTGTGGAGTTGTGGAGAAAGCAGCTTTGTCAGAAAAACAGACTACGCCGCGGCAGCCCGAAGGCGTCTTGGTCTCGAAGACCGCCGCCAAGCCTGGGGCGCCGCGGAGTAGGCCAATCCTGCAGAATCCGAACAGCTGGCAGAGTACGAGCTCGAATCGAACGGCAAGAACGGATGCGTCAGGCTGGCCAACTACTCAAGCAACCATCAAAACAAGACTCAAGGACCTAATGCACGTAGGAATCGACGTATCCAAGAAACACCTCGACGCTCATGTCCACGAGACAGGGCTAGCGTTTCGCGTCAGCAATGACGATGAGGGCGTCGAGAACTTGCTCAAGCAGCTCGCAGGACTGCAGCCGGAGCGCATCGTTATGGAGGCCACGGGTGGTTACGAAAGCGCTGCTTTCGCTGCGTTGAGCGTGCGCGGGCTGCCCGTTGCAGTCGTCAACCCCCGCGCCACTCGGCACTTTGCCAAGGCGACCAACCGTCTCGCCAAGACCGACCAGGTTGACGCAGCGTGTCTGGCTGAGTTTGCCGCAGTTTTGCGGCCACGCATCACACCTCTACCCGATCAGGCTGCTTCTGAGTTGGACTTCGTGATGACGCGCAGACGTCAACTCATCGAGCAGTTAGTGAGTGAAAAAAACCGCTGCACCGGCCCTCAAATCCAACAGCTGGGCGCGAACAGTCGCATCAAGCAGAGCCTGCAACGCCACATCGAATGGCTGCAAAAGGAGATCGCCAAGTTCGACGAACAAATCAAGCAATTCATCCAAGGCTCGCCTGCGTGGAAACAGAAGGATGAACTGCTGCAGTCCGTGCCTGGTGTCGGCCCTACAACTGCGGCACACCTCCTGGCTCATCTGCCGGAACTTGGACAACTCGACCGCAAGCGCATCGCTGCTTTAGCAGGCTTGGCGCCCTACAACGCAGACAGCGGCCAAAGGAGCTTGCCCCGCCACATCCGAGGAGGACGCGCCGCCGCACGAACGGCCCTGTATATGGCCACCGTTACGGCCGTCACGCACAATCCGCTTCTTCGGACTTTCTACGAGCGGCTCCTGTCTGCAGGCAAACGCGGTCAAGTCGCCCTTACAGCCTGCATGCGTAAGCTCCTGACCATCTTGAACGCAATGATCAGGGACAATCGTCCCTGGAACCCAGTCCCAAACCCTTGACAAGAAACACAGCTGCTTGGCGGTTTTCGACAAGCGCATCAGGTCAGCTGGACCTCGCACGACTGCGACGACGCACCCCCATGCACCTACTGAGCTAGGTTTTTAGGTTCACTGAGGAGTCAGACGTCTAGCCGAGCGCGTGAGAAAGTCTAGGTTGAGGAACGAGACCCGCTAAAAATGAGATGTTATCTTGAGCACGCTTGAAAGCACGGTAGTTTCCAGCTGCTTCGCCGCTAAAAATGAGATGTTCCCACGCGCGCGCAGACGGACCGCGACTTGGCGTGGTCATGATGGAAACGATCCTCACGAAAAACGGCGTCTTCGATCATCGACGATTCCGGTGATTGGTGTAGTATCGGCACGTCGCTGACAGATGCGGGACGATCAGAACAACCGGGGGGAAATCGCCTCCCGGAATCTGGCGGCGACGCCCACGAATCTTGGCAGCCCGCGGCGCGGCGTGGCCCAAGTTGGAACAAAGAGGAGTACATAGGATGAGGTTGTTGGCTTCTTCATTGGCTAAGATGGTGCTTGCTGTTGTTGTTGGCCCCATTGGGCTTGGGGCTTGCGGAAGTAACAAGAGTACGGCAAGTAACGCTGCGTCAACGGGCGGCGAAAGTGCGGCAGGCGGTGCCAGCAGCGGCGGCGCCAGCAGCGGCAACGCAGATACCGGTGGCGCCAACACCGGTGGCAATACCAGTGGTAGTGCCAGCGGTGGCGCGAACAACACGGGCGGCGGCAATGCTAGCGGTGGCGCCAGCCCCGCGAGTGCCACCGGCGGCGTCAGCAGCACCGGTGGTTCGGCTGCCGGTTGTACGGCCCCAGCGACCGTGCCACAAGCGCTTATGACCGATTTCTCCGAGATCGCCGACGGCTCTTCAACGTTTGGTGGCGCGCAACTGAAATGGGGCACTTCTAAATCCTTGACCGGCGGCACGTTCGTTTACGGACAAGATTCGGCGGGCGCCGATACACCGCTCGGCACCATTACCGGCGGCGCACTTAACATCACCGCCACCATCGCGTCGGGTCACTATGGCGGGTTTGGCTTCTACTTTGGCCCTAATTGTGGCTCCGATGCCTGCGCGTATAGTGGCTTCTCATTTTCCATCGCGGGCTCGACGGGCGGTGCGGACGTCGATATTCAGATGCAGCAAGTCAGTGATTACCCGCTCAATGACGGCAACAAGGGGTCGTGCGACTACGGCGACGCGGGCGTCAGCTACGACAGCCGGTGGAATTACTGCACCAATCCTCACGTCAAGTTGAGCACGCTGCTCTCTGGCGGCGTTACCGCCGATCCGCAGGTCGTCCAAGTGCCGTGGACCGCCCTCACCGGTGGCAACCCGGTTAGCAACCTTGATTGTACGATCCTGCTTGGCATCCAGATCCAATTCAATTCCGTCTCCGGATCATGCACAGTCAACGTGACGATCGACGATTTGACGTTTTATAAGTAGTTGACGGGACTCGACCCGCGCGTTGAGTCTTCATCTGCGACCTGGCGGCGTGCAACGGCTCAGAACTGCACGCCAGTGTCAACGTAGTAGCCATCCTGCTGCGATACGTCCGGCCAGGCTTTGACAACGCCTACTGCCGTCAACACGCGCCCCGACGGGTCCGTGAAGCGTAGCGACATGGGCAACTGGAACGGACCAGCACCCTGCTGCACGACCCATTCGCCCGTGCGTTCTTGCGGCCGCGCGCTCGTATAGTTCTGGTCACGAACCAGGGTTGACCACTCCCCGGATTGCAACTGCGCCTCGACCTTGACGATGGAACCGAGGTCTGCGGCATTGACGACGCTTAACTGGAAGTAGTAGTCACCACCCTGGCGCACCCAAACGTAGATATTGCCAATGACCGGGCACGGCACGCGCTTGTACTTGGTCGGAATAACGCCGTTAACGATGCCCTGGTTCGGATCGCCCGATTGGAGGCGCGCCATGGCAATGTCGGACAGATCCAAGTGGATGCTTTCATCCGTTTGGGGGTCGTGATCCGGCGGCAAATCTCCAGGCGGCAGCGGGCAGCCATACTTGAAGTCATACGACCCGGTGATAATCTCGCCGCAGTGGTCACGCCCCGAGCCACAACACCACTTGGAATTGGCCGAGCAAGGGCAAGAATCGACGACCTGAAGCACGATGGGCGGAGTGTAGCCCGTCTCTCCCGGTTGGTATTCCGTGCCGTCTTGTTTCGTGCGCAAGAGCTCGAAACACTCGCCGCAGCTCAGGTAATTGTCACGGTCGCCGTCGAGGCTCGGCCAAAACTGCGTGTAGTAGTTGCCCTGCGGTGCCGCAAAATTGCCGCGCAGCGAGATACCCGCCGGGTCCGCGCACAGATCCGGGTACGCCTTGCAGAACGCGTCGCACTTAGCTTTCTGGGTCGAATCGGTAAACGTAAACTTGTCCGAGGTCGTACACAAGCCATAGTATCCGAACATGCAGGCGCCGCCATTGGTCAACCCAAAATGCGTCGAGCGCGAGTAGTGCCAGGGTTCATTGTCTCCGACGCAATGAACTTCAGGCCATTGACCAGACACGCACCCTTTGCTGTTGACGGGCACGCACTGCGCGGAACCCACTCCGCCGCATTTGCTGCAATCCTCCGACGTATTGTCGTTGCTGCAGTTCTGCGCACAGCAGACATTGTCTTCGAGCACCCAGTTGCCGCATTGTGCGTCGCTTGCCGTAATCGCAGGATACGCCGCCTCGCGACGGGTGTTGGAGTCCATCGGAACAATGCACTGCGCCGACGCGCCGCCCGTGTCTCCGCCTCCGGCGCCCGTGCTGCCCGTGGCAGCGCCTCCGCTGGAGTTGCCATCGCTGGCGCCCGTTGTGTTCGAACCGCTCTGCCCACCGCCTGCACCCGTCGTGTTCGAACCGCCTTGGCCGCCGCTGGTGCCAGGCGGCTGCGTCACACCGCCGGCTCCGCCGGTATCACTGGTGACTTTGTTTGAACCGCTGCACCCCGCCAACAGCCCGATAACGACGAGACTCTGAGCAAGCGAAACGATGCGTGACATAGGCAATCCTCGAAGCAGGTGGCACTGAAATTTACGTCACGCGAATCGACACGTCAAACGCAGGTTCTGCGCGGCATTTCTGTTTTTTGTTTCATCGGCACGGAATCAGCCGTCATCGTCGTGAATCATTCCCTCACTTCCTGCGGTACTTCTCGCAAAGCCCAGCGTGAGAACCCCGGTCGCCAATCAGAGCAGCCTTGGCTTTTCGACGGTTCCCATCAGCGATATCCCAATGTTTCCAGTTCGGTGCTAAATTCCGGTGCTAAGCCTTGTTCGATGACGTACCAGGCTCGCAGGGCCGCAAAGCTGTTCTCTGGTCCAAGCTCGCGTGAGATGCGCTTTTGCCATCTGCTGCGGGTGGCGTCGTCATCGCGTTGGGTCGCCAGCTTTCGAACGACATCGAAGAAGGCCCTGCAATCCCTCTGGGCTTTCTCGATGATATTAGCCGCTTCGACGCTGCGCGTGGGCGTAATGCCGCCATATATCTTCTCGAGAAGCATGGCCGTGTTTTGGGTCGCTTTGTCACTTGCCAGCGGTTGAATGGTAACTACCGCTCGCAATCCTTGATAGTCAATCGTGTGCCTGAGGTTCGCGAGCACGGGAATTTGGTGGTCCGTGCAGTCCAAGACAGGCCAAGTGTTGGATTTGGTGCCGTTGCAGTGACCGCAGCTGTAAAATAGATTATCCCAACCGAATTTCAGGTCGATATCCTCATCGCCGTGGGGCTTGAGATGGTTGACTTCGACTTTGCTCGGCTGTCGTTCCTCACACAGATAACATTTGTTATGAAAGTCAGTCCTTAGCCGATCAATCACGTCTTCCAAATTATACTTGCCGCTGGCGAGTAACTTCTGTTGGGCTAGTGATTCGGGGGCTGGCTGGCTGCGAGTAATCCGAATCAAGAGGCCTTCTCCTCGATCGAACGAAGCTCCGCTTCTAGCTCAGGAGAAAATGCCTTGGGAAGCTCATGCAAGCGCGCCCTGAGATCTTCGAGTTCATCGAGCTCAGGATCCGTAAGGCTATTTTTGCTTTGCCAAAGGCTGCGGTACTTCTCAAGGTCCTTCTTCAATTCCAAGGAGTATTTGTCTTGACCAAAATAGCCCTGGAGCACCGCTTCTGAAGAATAGCCGCTCAGGTCTTCTACTCGTGTTCGCGTGCCGAGGTCAAAGACCACTGCATTCGAAAGGGATGTGAGCACGAACGGTGAGTGCGACGTAACGATGAATTGCACCTTGGGGAAAAAGCGCGTCAAGAAGGGCAGTACTTGCTTCTGCAGAGACACATGCAAGTGGGTCTCGATTTCATCAATAAGTACGATGCCCGGCAGATCGTATGCTTTCGGTGCATTCGACTCCATGCGCAGAATTAGCTCCGTTACGATGCTCAACAAGGCCTGATAGCCGTCGGACAACTGATTGAAGTCGAAGGGTTCGTGGCCGTCGCTCAGTTGAATGCGAAACCCAAAAGTCTCGATATCAAAGGACAGCTGCAACCCCTCATCCTCGTAAATGTCCTTCAGGGCCTGCTCGAATTTCGCAAACCAAGCCTCAATGTCGTGCGCCTTGGCAACGTTTCCCGCCTCACGAGCAAATGATCGCGTGGCTTGGAGATCGACAATGTACTGGAGGAATACTCTTCGCGCCTCTTCATTCAGGTCGTAGCGCTGTTGCGGTGTGATTTTCTGGATTGACGTGACGGGAGGCATTTCATTTTTGCGCTGTGCAGCAAAGAACGCGAGAATGAACCTTCCTTCTTGATACAGTGGCAGAACGTCCGTCGCATCTTGGATGTCGACATCCAAGCTCTCATAATCGCGCAGCGCGTTCTCGTTGTTCTGAATGTTCGCGAGCCACGTATTTTTCTCATTGACCATCCGGGTACGCTCAGGCCCATCTGCACTCGCAATTCGCGCCTCCAAAGTTTGGATGCGCTGTTGGGCTTCTTTGTTACTCTGTCGCCACGCGGAGATATACAACCATTGATTCGTCGGTACGCCTTGCAAATGATCACGGAGCGCCTGCAGCAACGACGTCTTTCCGCTGCCGTTGGGACCCGTCAAAATCAAGTGCTTGGGGCTGCCGTTTTCGGAGCGGCCGATTACAATTTCAACGTCGCGAAGGTGACGAACCTTCTTGATGAAGATGCGTTCGATGCTGTGTGTGGCCGCCATGCGGTTCTTCTTAGGCGACCGCTCTCGCTACTGCAAACTTCAAGATGCTACTCCTTTACAATTGGTGGCTTTGAGGGGGCTTCAAGTGCCGACTAGACCAAAGAATTCGAGACCCGGCGCAAAGACGCCAAATTCCAACCTTCATTAGGCCATGGGACCAATCAGGCTCCCGTTTCACTGCTGCTAAAGGCAATCGTGGCCGGTCATCGTTCCATTGCTTCGCGGCGCTTTCGCTCGCGATCATTCGGCACGACCATGCTCCCAGTCAACCCACGCTGAACCGCCACACGAAGCACAGCGCGGAAGGAACGTGGGATCGCTCAGCGCCACCTGACTGGCCGCCAATCGGCTGCAGCGTGCCGCTGTAACAAACAAGCGACAAGCTCAGCATCGAACCGATTGGCCTTTGGCGGTGATTGGGCTCAGTGGGCGGTCAGGTAGCTCTGTACCGCCTGTCCCCACGTGTTCGCGGTTAGGGTCGTGGTGTGCGTCACCTGCACGAGATCCGGGGCGCAGCTACTGTACGGCTCCAAGTCCCACGCCAGGTTGGGGATCTGCTTATTTTCCACATCCGGCAGGAACGTGGCGAGAAACGTCTGATCGCTGCCCGAAGGGCCGTACTCTCCGATGATAACCGGGATGTTCGGCTGCGTGTATCCGTAGGTTCCAGTCGCCTCCGGCGGATACGAGTGGTACTCATACACGACATTGTCGTAGGCGAGCGGCGTGGTGTTATAGAACCCGAGCTTGCTCGTCCAGCTGTTGCCTTGAACGGAGACGAGGTGGTGCGGTACACCAAGTGTGTCCTCCTGCGCGCGGACAACGCTAACGGCATGAGACATACGGCTGGAGAGATCCTGGTCAGTCGAGCTCTGGCCGCCCAGCTCGTTGGCGATGCCAAACAGGACGTAAGGCGCGCTGGCGAACGAGCTCACCAGCGCCCGGTAGACGTCATCGGTCCCGCTCGATGGCAGGCAGACCGCGTCGTCACCCTGCCCGCATACGGAGCCGTCTGTGTTCACCATCGTCGTGTCGCTGCGAAGCGTAACCAGCACGTACGTGCCCGCATACCCGCCTATCGCGTTGATGACGTTGGTCATTCCCGATTTGTACGTGCCCGATTGCGGCCAGCTGACGACCGTATAGCTGTTCATGCTCAGTGAGACACGCACGAAAGTCGGCTTCCATCCCGCCATCATGTTTTGCACAATGGTGGTTAGCGTTGTCTCGCTGCCGGACCCAAGGTTGCTATTGTAGCCGCAGAGGAATAAGTCATCAATGTTGACTCCTCGCCCCATCCACACAGTGCCCGAAGACTCGAGGGCGAGCGTACTTGAACAGAAGTCTGCATCTTACCACAACCAACGCAAAAAAACGGGGAAACATTGCCCCACGTGTCGTCTGCCGTGCTAGGGGGGCGCATCTTGTCGGCCGCCTCAGTTTCTGGATTAATTTCGCCGATCCTGCGTGCCATGCGGCGCAATCTGGTTCCGGGCTTGGTGCTGCAAGCGACGGCGATCACGACGATTGTGCTGTACCTGCGCAGTCCGGCCGCTCATGGCTGGCTTGACTCAGTTGGGCAGGCAAAACTCCACTACGGATATCTGTTCTCGGCTCTGAGCACGTGCCTGTTCGGTGGCGTCATTCCATTTCTCGTACTGCTGGCCACCGGACGCACCAACAAGGCCCCGCTAGCGTGGCAGTTGACTTTCTACCTCGTGTTCTGGACGTGGAAGGGGGTCGAGGTTGACGCGTTTTATCGGCTGCAGGGTGCTCTTTTCGGCAACGGGGCGTCGTTCAGTGTCATCGTGAAAAAGCTTCTTGTCGATCAGTTCGTCTACAATCCACTGTGGGCCGGCCCAACGCAAGTTTGGTGCTTCTTGTGGTACGACTCCAATTTCTCGCACGCCGCAATGCAGCCGCGTTTCGCCGAGCTGTCGCTGTGGCGGCGCATCGTCATCGTCTTGTTTTCCTCCTGGATCGTGTGGATCCCGACGGTAGCCATCATCTACGCCTTGCCCGCAGCACTCCAGGTTCCGTTGTTCAACTGGGTCATCTGCTTCTGGAGCTTGCTGTTGGCGTCTCTCAGCAAGCGCGAAGGCTAGAGTTCGAAGCCGACTTTCTTGGTTGTGACGGCACTTGGCTACTGCAGCAGCGCACCCGCCAAGTCAGCCGCTTGGCACGCCCGAGCCAGGAATCGCTAGCGCGCCGTCCTGGATTGCGGTACCGGTCGGGCCCTGATGATCCCGCGCTACACACCCCAGGATTTTGCCGAACTCTGGTCGGATCGAACACGCTACCGCACGTGGCTCAAAGTGGAACTCGCAGCCTGCGACGCCATGGAGCGCGCCGGTGTCGTGCCCCAGGGCACAGCGGCTTCAATTCGAGCGCTGGGGCTCGACCCGGACCCAGCTGCCATCGAGGCAATCGAGTTGAAGACGAAACATGACGTGATTGCGTTTCTCACGCACGTCGAGCAGCTGGCAGGTGAGCCCGCGCGCTGGCTGCATCGGGGCATGACGTCCAATGACATGCTCGACAGTTCATTTGCGGTGCTATTGTCGCGTGCCGGCGAACTACTGCTTTCGCGGAGCGATGCGCTCGTCACGGCATTGGCGCGGCGCGCCGAAGAGCACGTGCACACGGCAATCATCGGCCGTAGCCACGGTATCCACGCAGAACCGACGACATTCGGCGTCGTTTTGGCCGGACATCTAGCGGAAGTCAAGCGCGCGCGTGCGCGGCTCTCTGCCGCCAAGCAGGAAGTCGCCTGCGGCAAGATCGCTGGCGCGGTCGGCACGTACGCACACTTGTCACCGGAAATCGAACGCGACGCATTGGCCGAGTTGGGGCTTGTGCCGGAAACGGTGCCAACGCAGGTCGTAGCGCGCGACCGACATGCCGCTTTCTTCTCGGCCTTGGCGTTGATGGCCGCGGCGATCGAGCGCTTCAGCACGAATATCCGGCATTGGCAACGCACGGAAGTGGGTGAAGCGGAGGAGCGTTTCACGCAAGGGCAAAAGGGGTCGAGCGCAATGCCGCATAAGCGCAACCCCATTCTAAGCGAGAACCTGTGCGGCCTTGCGCGCATCGTGCGCGCGGCGGTCGCACCCGCGCTCGAGAACATCTCGCTATGGCACGAGCGCGACATCTCTCACTCTTCCGTCGAACGCATGCTGGCACCGGATGCCACGGCAACGTTGGCGTTCATGCTCGATAGAGCCAAGGGCCTTGTCGAAGGTCTTGTCGTATACCCCGAGCACATGCGGCAGAACCTGGAGCGCTCGGGTGGGCTCTTTTTTAGTGAAGCCATCATGCTCGAATTGGTCGGCAAGGGTCTGGCGCGCCAAACGGCATACGAAATGGTTCAGCGCAACGCAATGCGAGCCTTTGCCGGCGAGGGTAACTTCGAGCAGCTGCTCTTGGCGGATGTGGACATTGGCCAACACTTGAGCAAGAGTGAAGTGTCACGGTGCTTCGACTTGAAGCATGCCTTGCGCTATGCCGATGAGATCGTGCGTCGCGCCATCAACGCTTAGAGCCTATCTCGGCAATCGACCAGGCGGATAGCATGTGTGCCGAGTGATTTTCGTGAAAATCCCTTGGCGATCTTGGCGCCGTGGCGGTTTCCGGCAAACGCGTCAGGTCAATTCGGGCGACTCACACTGTGTCGGCGGCGCGGTCAGGATTAAGGTGGGCCGCACATGACCCACATGACCTGCCCACCCGCAACGTACACGCTGTCGTATCCGCTTGCGCACACGACGGGACCTTGGTCACGGGGGCAGATGCAGGCACAGGCTGCATCCTGCGTCGAATAGCAAATGTCGGCGTTCAAGAAGTAGCAGGGCTTGCTCGATGATGCCTCAGACTTGGGAAAGCCCGGTGTACAGTCAGCCAACAATTGGGAGTCCGTGTTCGAGCCGCCATTACCCTGCCCGGCGGTGCCAGCAGGGCTAGATGATTGATTGTCCACAGAGCCGCCGCAGGCCAATAGTCCAAGGTTGGCAGCTGCGGCCAGAATTCTCAGGCGCGCCGACAGGGAGCAGTCCATTGGGGGCTAAGCATAGCAAATTTCGGGCCTTGGACTAAATAGGCTCTTTCGTGGGAGATTTCGGGCTTCAGCGTCACCGGAGTTGGCTTCCCGCGGCTCGTTAGTGCCTACTAGTTGGCGGGTGGAACTCGATCAGGTCGCGCCTGCGGTGCGTCCGAGGCAGCATCAACCTGAGTCAGCGGGTCCCTGCCCGCTGACGCTAACAGGCTAGGTTGATGCAGAAAAATGAGGGGATTGTTCAGAACATCAACAAAACATCAAGAATTGACGTGTGCGCATCAAGCTTGCGTAACGTTTGACAACATTGCCACACGAAAGACTTAGCACTAGGTATCGTCAGGTCCGGTGTGCGAGTGATGGGTACGGTGACATGCGCGATGTGATTGCAGGTGACAAACTAGACCAGTACCAGCTTGATGAGTTGCTGGCCCGCAGCGGCATGGCTTCCATCTTCAAAGCGACGGATACGCTGACCGGGGAGACTGTAGCTCTGAAAGTGCCGTACCTCCAATTCGAAAGCGATGTCGTGTTTCACGAGCGATTCAATCGCGAGGAGAAGATTGGCACGCGCCTGGATCATCCGAACGTCGTGAAGGTCCTTACGCCCAAGTACAAGACACGAATCTACCTTGCCATGGAGTTTGCGCAGGGGAAATCCTTGCGCGCGTTGCTGGACGAGCAAAAGAGACTGCCCGTCCAACAGGCATTGGACATTGCCCGCCAGCTTTGTGCAGCACTCGTCTACATCCACAGCAAAGGCGTCATCCACCGGGACCTGAAGCCCGAGAATGTGCTGATCGACGACAATGGGAAAGTCAAGATCCTAGATTTCGGCATTGCGCTTGACGAAGCTGGACGACGTCTCACCTGGACCGGGTTCTCCGCAACCATCGGCACGCCAACGTACATGGCACCCGAGCAGATTAACGGGCGGCGCGGCGACGCGCGCACGGATGTCTATTCGCTCGGAACCCTGTTGTTCGAGATGGTAACGGGGCAATTGCCGTTCAACGATGCGAACCTGCACACGCTGATGCGCACCAAGACTACGGAGGCGCCGTTCGCCCCAAGCCACTATTTCCCTGATATCGATCCAGGTCTGGAGGAAGTCATCTTGCATGCCATCGAGCGTTCGCCCAAGGAACGCTACCCCGCCGCTGACCTAATGTTGGCGGACTTGCAGAACCCCTCAGCGGTCAAACCACGCGATCGGTCGCAGATTCGCGCTTCGGCGGGCGCCTGGGAGCGCATCCCCCAGCCGGTTCGCACCGGCGCCATTGTGTTCGCCGTGATTTCGTTACTCTGCATTCTGATCTTCACGACTGCCCGGCGCTCCCCTCGCCCACCATCGTCACAAGGGATTGGATCGAGTGTGCAATGATGGGTGCCGGTGAAATTGATGCTAGCATTGCGCGATGCCGTCTCTCACTGAGCAATCACTAAATCTCGTTTGGGTCCTGCTGTGTGCCTTCTTGGTCATGTTCATGCAGGTGGGCTTTGCCATGGTGGAGACAGGCTTTACGCGCGCCAAGAATGCCGTCCACACGATGGCAATGAACTTTGTCATCTATCCGCTTGGGGTCCTCGGGTTCTGGCTTGTGGGCTATGGCTTGATGATGGGGGGCATGGCTCATTGGCCCACGCTCGGCAGCCAAGGGACTGGGCACGAAATTGCCGTTACGATTGCCGGCAAATCGTGGGGACTATTTGGATTCGGGAAGTTCGCGCTCGCAGACATCGCCTCCGACCCTGCAGCCCTGACGATGTTCCTGTTCTCCGCCGTGTTCATGGATACAGCAGCGACCATTCCAACCGGCGCCATGGCGGAGCGCTGGAAATTCTCCGCATTCTTCGTGTATGGCATTTTCATCTCGGCAATTCTCTATCCCATTTACGGCAATTGGGTCTGGGGCGGCGGCTGGCTATCAACCTTGGGAGTGAACCTGGGGCTCGGCCATGGGCACGTGGATTTTGCCGGTTCCAGCGTGGTTCACATGACGGGCGGCGTAACGGCGCTGGCGGGCGCCATCGTGCTCGGGCCGCGCATTGGCAAGTATCGGCATGACGGCAACGTCGGCGTCATGCCCGGTCACAACTTACCAATGTCCGTCATCGGCACGCTGATCTTGGCGTTCGGCTGGTTCGGCTTCAACGCGGGCTCCACCTTGGCGGGACAGGATGCGCGGGTCGCCACCATTGCCGTCAACACGATCTTGGCGTCGGCGTCCGGGGCCATCACCGCTCTATTGTACGAATGGTCCAGAAACAAGAAACCCGACATTTCGCTCACCTGCAATGGACTACTTGGCGGCTTGGTGGCTATCACAGCACCCTGCGCATTCGTGTCTCCGGCCTCTGCGGTGCTGATTGGCCTAGTCGCGGGGCTCATCGTTCCAAAGGCCGTCGTCCTGTTGGAACGGCGTTGGCGCATCGATGACCCAGTCGGCGCCATTGCGGTCCACGGCTGCTGCGGCGCCTGGGGCGCACTGTCGCTCGGGCTGTTGGCGGACGGCACGTACGGAGCGGGCTACAACGGCGTGCCCGGTCCAGTTGCTGGTTTGTTTTTTGGCGACACTCGCCAGTTCGTTGCGCAGCTAGTTGGCGTTCTGACCAACGCAATCTTCGTGTTCGGGGTTGCGTATGGCTTCTTCTTGCTCGTCGAACGCACCCTCGGCAACCGCGTCTCGGCGGAAGTGGAGTGGAACGGGCTAGATGAATCGGAGATGGGCGCCGAGGCTTACCGAAACAGCTGAGTTTGAGTCCCTGACAAAATGCGCATCGGGTGAACGCGCAGCCTACCGCGTTCACCCGATGTCGGCTTGGAGCTTGCTTGCTCCGTTCGTTCGCGCCTCCTTAGCGCACGGCCACGGCTCCCGTAGGTGACTGCGAGAACACTGGCCTATCCTTGGTCTTGCTGGCTTTGGAGAAGTAGACCGCTCCGTAGATGCCCCAGAGTGCCACTATGCCCAACGCAATGTACGGTTCCTTGATGCTCATCCCGGTGACCGCAAACGGCCCAACCAGGTAGAACAACATGCACAATAGGTTAGCAATGAGCCCGAAGATTGGCACAACCAGGTGCTTGAAACCGTGGAACGAATGATGTTGATGAAACGCCACCATGGCCGTAATGCAGGTCAGCATGTAGAGCAAGAACGTTCCGAAGTTGCTGACGAGCGTCACGATCACCAACGAGTTCGGCAGCTTGGCCAATGTGGCTGGGTCGAAGATACCGATGCTGTACCAGAGGTTGTGGTACTTCGCCTCGAGCGGCGCCGGCGTGGTACCGCCCAAGTAGGTCGTAACGGTTGCTATGCCGACGACGATCGAGATAATGGCGAGCGTCCAGATCGAACGATACGGGGTGAGCGTCTTGCCGTGCAAGAGCCCGAAGTGCGAGGGCACTTCGTCGTCTCGGCCCATGGCGTAGGTGACGCGCGCGCCAGTGCTAAGGCACGAGAGCGTGGTTCCAATCAGCGCCAAGAAGACCGTGAAGGCTTCGACCAACATGAATGCGCGACCCGCCGCTGGGCTCCCGAACATCCAGGTGCCAACCAGAACCATCATGTCGCCGATCGGAGCGCCCGATGCGGCTGCATTGGTCATGGTGTAGCCTTGGTTCAAGAAGTAGTTAGCAGCGAAGTACTCAATCAAGTAGCAGAATATGCCTTGTATCCCGAGCGACAGCAGCACCGCGCGCGGAATATCGCGCTTTGGCTTTTTGGCTTCTTCACCCATCGACGTCACGGATTCGAACCCGACCAAGATTAGAATCGCGATGCACGCTTGGATGAAGATGAACGAGAAGCCATGGGGGGCTACGACAGAAGAGCCTTTGCCATGAAATTGGAAGTGGGGGCTTAGTTCCGCAGGTTTGGCGGGGTCCGTCGGGTCCATCGTGACGGCGTCAGTGGGTGCGTAGCTCAGCTTAAACGGAACAGGTTTACCATCTTTCATCTCTGCCACGGGGTTGCCGTCTGTATCCATCTTTGCTTGCATCATGGGGGCGCCCGCCGGGTCAAGCTTTGGCTTGCCGTCTTCCACGACCGGCTCTTGTGCCACGACATAGTCAACGGGAACGCCGTTGACGAGGTGATACGCGGTTGAACCCGAGGGGTGATTCGCGCGGTAGGCAATTGCCATCACGGAGAACACCAACAGTGCGGAGATCTGAATGATATTGATCGCCATGTTGACGCCAGTGGTCCCGGTGACGCCGCGGAACGCGATGTACGCAACGCCGAGCGAAAACACGATGCAGAACAGGTACATGAATAGCGGGCTATTGAAGCCACCGCTGAACGTGTCGGGGAAGAATTGGTTCAGCAGGTAGCCACTGATGAGCGCCGTTACGCCGACCATACAGCCCGGGTACACCCAATAGTAGAGGTGGCTCGCCCATCCCGTGGTGAACTTTGCAAGGCGCGCGTACTTGTAAGCCTTCGTTTTCGACAGAAAGGCCTGCTCAGCGAAGAAGTACGAAGAGCCTGCTCCTGGGTAAAGCTTCGAGAGCTCCGCGTAGCTTATCGCCGTTGCGAAGCACAGCAGCAATGCCGCAACGATGCCCATCCACATAGCCTGCCCGGCCAAGGGTGCGCCGTAGAGCGATTGCATCTGAAACGTCAGCCACAAAAATGCGCCGGGCGCGATGAGCGCCATTGCATTAATGGTTAGCCCGGTCAGTCCCAGCGTCGGTTTCGTTGTCGTCGGTCCCGACGCTGTCGAGGATCCAGTGTACTCAGCCATAGCGCGTAGTCCTTTGTTCTTGGTAAATGGCTAACTTCCGATTTGCTTAGGCTGGCCCCCAACAAGGGGACCAGCATTTGCCGGACGCCTATGAACGTAACGGGTCCTTTGTTTCCCGTCGTTTTCTCTGCCGTAAACAAAGCATCACGGCGACCAAGTGTCGCTGCGACACACACGCCAAGCGCTTTGGAAACGGAGCACGCAGGGAGACAGCAACGTCACGGAAACAAACAGGGGCTTTGGACCACGCTTTGTTGTTCTGAGTGAGTGACAATTCACGCAAACAGGTTGCGGACGAGAATCTCTGGTTGTGCCCTTGGCTTAACGATTCGGAAACATAACATGACCGATATTGGGCTGGACCCAACGCAATTACGTGGAAATGAGGTCGATTGGAACTGGCCAACGTGCAAGCTATGCTTATTGAATCGAGCACGAGTTCTCTTGACGAATCCATTCTAAGCAAGCCTCCGGCGAGCGTCGTCGAGGCGGGCTTGTACGATGTGGGGACGTTCAGTGACATCGGAAACGAGCGAGAGAACAACGAAGACTCGGTCGGTTTCTCGTATCAGGGCGGCCGCAGT
This sequence comes from uncultured delta proteobacterium, assembly GCA_963811985.1. Lineage (GTDB taxonomy): Bacteria > Myxococcota_A > Polyangia > Polyangiales > Polyangiaceae > FEN-1139. The sequence goes on along the minus strand of CAWEUH010000016.1, from coordinate 30,762 downwards.
CTGGTCCTGGTCGTCGCTGATGGCGTGGGTGGCTACGAGGGGGGAGAGCAGGCGAGCCGCATGGCCGTTGACGTAACGCTAGCGTCGTATCGCGAACAGGCAGCGACCGTCGCCCCCGACAAGCGGCTGTATCGCGCGGCGCAGCAAGCCAACATCGACATCTACGACCGCGCCATTACCGTGCCGGAACTTCGCAGCATGTCCAGCACGTTGACGGCCGTCGCCGTCGAAGAAGGCATGCTATACGCCGCACACGTCGGGGACAGTCGATTGTACTTGATTCGAGACGGTGCCACAACGCAAGTGACCAAGGATCACACGGTGCTCGGCGAGCGGCTGCGCAAGAAGCGCATGAGCGCCGAACAAGCGCGCAACCACCCCGACCGCGGCACCTTGACCCGAAGCCTCGGCCGCGAATTGATTGCCGCGGTCAACCGCATCACGTTACCCGTGCACACAGGCGACGTCCTGGTCATTTGTACCGACGGCATGCACAACGCGCTCGAAGAACCAGAGATCGCCGAATTGGTGTCGCAGGGCACGGCCGAAGTAGTCGCCAAGCGATTGATCGACGCCGCCAACCACAAGGGCACCCACGACAATCTCACCGCCGCGGTGTGCCGCATTGTCGGCGATCTGCCGAGCCACGAAGCGTCAACGAGCTGGCCGAAGCGCCTGCGCGCTTGGTTGCGGTCACGGGCGTAGAGTCTGGCTCAACCTGTGGTGCCGGCGTCGCATTCGCACCCGGAATCGTCCGAAGTCCGACTGCCCCCTTGCCAGACTCCACTTTCACAGGAGTAGTCAAAACTAACGCTCGTGTCGCAGAAATGGGCGTCGAGGCAGCTGGACTGGCTGCGCCAAGTATAGCGGTAACTGCAGTCGCACGGGGGATTCGTGCAACCACAAGGCGTTTGTGGATTGTACGGCTCGGAGCTTGGACAGCTGTATGATCCCCCAGAGGCGGTGACGATGGGCGCGGTGTTGCTCGACGCGCCGCCATTCGATAGAGTACCGCCCAATCCTGACGCGCCACCGCTCGAGGGCGCACCGCCCGTGCCCGTTGCGCTTGCGCCACCGGTGCCAAAAAGCGTGCTCGGATCTGCGCACAAACAGCCACCTCCAACACCACCACCCAGCATGCGCCAGACTCCGCCTATGCAGGCGTATCCCCACCCTCCCTCAACTATACATTTCGTGCCCGGCGGGCAGCCTGCGCTGTCGAACCACGATGCGAATCCGTAAGAGCATCCACAAGGCATTTCATTACATACGCAGGCACTCAGATCGGTTGGCGCTTGCGTCGGACAGCTGTACGTGCCGCCGGTGCTTGTGACCGTCGAAAAGCCGTTCGACGTGCCGCCGGTTGCTAGCGAGCCGCCCGTCGGCATTGCGACATTGCCCCCGGTTGCACTCATTGCTCCGTCGCTAGCAGAACCGCCAGTGGGTTGCCCCCCGGTTGCGATTCCGCCCCCGATGCTCGTCGTGCCGCCAGCCACAGGCGTTCCCCCTGTTGCCGGCGTGCCACCGGTCGCTTCATACCCGCCCGTGTTGCGGACCCCGCCGGTGCTCTCACTTCCTCCCGTGTGAGCCGCACCACCGGAGGCGGGTGTACCACCCGTGGCAATTGCGCCGCCTGAATTTCTTCCGCCGGTAGCTACATCACCCCCGCTTGCTTGGATGCCGCCACCCACACTGGCCGTGCCGCCGCCTGTGCCCAGCTTGCCTCCAGTGGCTATCGAGCCGCCGAGAGATACCGAAGATTGATCGTAGAAATCGACCGTCTTACCAGCGCAGCCCGTAAGGAAGCCTAAGAAAGCTCCTACGACACAGCTTTGAACTCGGAAGTTACTCATATCTCGTTAGTACCCAATGGCAGCGACTATGAGCAGTCCTCGCATTACTTTCCACTCGCCAGTATCTCACTAGCTCTTTGCCGAATGAATGCCGTTGCGCCTGTGCTTGCCAAGTTGCGAAGGGCGGCCAGGGCCGGCCCGCGACGGCCCGCTGCCATGTCAAGCTGAGCTCTGGCCAGCAGCGCTGCATCGCGGTTGGAGGGATCTGCGCTCTGGCTGATCTCGGTGAGCGCACTGATGGCAGCTCGCTCATTGCCCTGACGCATGGCGCTGGCGGCGCGTTCCCACGCACCCTTGAGTTCACGTGAGTCAAAAGCCAAATCCGCATTGGTGACGGGCAGATTCACGTCACGATCGGTCTGCGGCAGCCCTTTCGCCGGCGCGCTGCGTTCTGAGGCAGATTGTACTTGCTGTGAAGGCGCAAGGTCGACTGCGCCAGAACCAACAGGGCTCGAGGACAAGGCCGGCACAGGCGCGGCGGGTGCCCATCCTTGTGGTTCGAAGCGTGTGATCCACCCATGGGCCGTGCCATCCGCCTGCACGTGCACGGTTGCCGGCCCCTGCAATTCCGTTCGAGCGCCGTCAATCACGAAGGCTGCGGTTTCGCCGGGTGCCAGCACAAGTTCGGTGGGTTCCTCGTATTGGACACGCTTACCGCCGCGCTCGACCACATACCCGGTGGAATTTTTCGCCCGAGCCTTGGCAGGCTCGGCTCGCAACGCGACTGCGTGCGTTATCCAATTCGGCAGCCCTCTCCAGTTGGATGCAGCCATGGCCGCGCCGCTGAGCATCATGGCGCAAGCGGCGACCCAAGCCAGTCTGAGGCGCCCAGCGGAAACGCGCTGGGACTTGGCCCGATGCCAACGCTGGACGGCCCGCACCAATTCGGATTGATCCGGCTGTGTAGCTTCGAAGCACTCCTTCATGCGGCGTAGTCGCTCAAACTCGATTTGATCGAATTCCCGAAGGCTCGTCATAGAGCCGCCTTTCTGCAGGCTTCGTCGCCAAAGTATGGGTCGCCTTGCAAGGCCAGCGCGAGCAGCTTGCGGCCATCGCGCAATCGCGAACGCACTGTGTTGGCATTGGCCCCAACGATGATTGCAATCTCTTCGACGTCGAGGCCATCGAGATCGTGAAGCACGACGACCGTGCGCCGCCGCTCCGACAGCTGATCGAGCGCCGCGTACAGTCGTGCGGCCCGCTCACGTTGTTCGAGCCGGTCTGACCTGTCCGCGGCCTCGATGACGGGATCATCGGCCTGAGCCAATGTGAATCGGCGAATCCACCGGCGGTACCAGCGGCGTTGCTTCAAGAGTGTGTGGTAGCAAATGCGGTAAGTCCAAGTTTCCGGGGCGCACCGATGCTCGAAATTCGCGAGCGAGCGAAAGACCTGTTCGGCGGCCATCTGCACCAAAATCGTCGAAATCCTGGGACCGCCCAGCCAAGGCGAGCATTTGACGATAGACAAGGCCAAAAACCTCAGCGCGCAATTTGGCCGCTGCGAGCGCCGGCGAACGCGGCGACGGCTCGCGCGTCGCAACCAGCCGCAACTCGCCTTCCCTGAGGCGGCGCGCAGTCATGCGAAACCTCGCCTTGTTGCCAGCCGGAGGCCACCCGACGGCTCTCCGCTAACGAGCTGCTTCAATGGGGGGTCGAGAGGCTGGGTTAGACGCACGCTCACATTCAAATAGTACCCGAACCCTTTGGTCTCGAGCATTCCCCCAACGAGTTTTTGCCAAACGGTGCCGACTCGGCCGCACTGGCCGAAAATCGGCAGATTTCGCCCAATAGCGGGGATACTTCTGGTATCACCGCTCAGGTGAGCCGCCGTTGGGCCAACGTCCTGCTGCTGATTTCAATCGCCGGCCTGAACTATTTTGTCGTTAACCCACTCTCAGCCAAGGCTCAAACGGGGCCCTCGGTAATCATCGAATGCCCGACCCTGTCCGAAGAACAGCGCGCAAGCATCGAGGTGCGCACGCGGGCTGAACTCGCGTTGAGCCCTAGCAGTTTCTCGCAGCTTCGGGTGCACTGTGTATCACGTTGGCTGCTCGTAGAGGCAGTAGACGGCAGCAACCAGGTACGCACAAGTTCAGCCACTTTGGACTCCGATACGGTTCTATGGGCAGACCAAATCCTCGCGCTCACCCATTCCCTCGTCGCGAACAATAGCCAGGGTGAATCCGTGCTCAGGCCCCAGGAACCGCTTGCCGCGCAGAACGCTCGGAACGAATCATCACGTCCGAATGCGCCCGCAACGCCGCCCGCGCCGCCGCACCGCGATTCGCCCAATGGGAATCAAACCCATGCGCTAAACTTAGCAGTGGGTCCCTGTGCGGAGTTTTGGGTAAAGCCCACGAATCTTCAACTCGGGCCCTGCGCCACAATCGGTGTGCCAACGTCACCGCGCTCGCGCATTGCCTTCACGGGCGGCGCACAATGGAGCCTAGTTCAGCCGAGTGACATTGAGATTCGGCACTGGCACGGCGGGATAGAGGTTCAATTCGGGCAAAAGTGGTGGCTTGCGTTAGGGACTCAGCTGTCCGTGTTGAACTTAACACCGAATAATGGCCTCTTGCCCAAATCACGAAATACGTTCGAACCCATGCTGACAATTCGTGCGGGCTACGCTGCAACCGTTGCGGGCCAACGATTGCTGGCCAGTGCCGGTCTGAGGAGTTATCCGGAATCCCGAGACGTTCGTGTGGACGGGCATCCGGCGTTCACAGTCCCGCTGGTTGCCGTCACAGCAGCACTCGAATACGAATTCTTTCTCCCACCCTAAATCCCGCCCTGGCCATTGGTCTCATTTTCCATTTCGCCCGAAGCGGCGTCCCTTGCGTCCCGAAAAGCTTGACTCAAGATTGACGAGTGGCGTTCTGCCCCTACGCTTTTGGAGGAAGGTAAAGCGCATGTCGGAGCAAACCCTCATTAAGAACACCACCCGCGAGCAGCGTGAGAGAATCATCCAGGCTGCATTGTCATGCGGCGGGGGCGGCTGCGAGAATTGTTCTGCGTGTGGTGTGTACGGCGCGGGCGATCCGTATGAGATGTATCAGCCGTACATCGACGGCCTGAAAGAGATCGAGGATATCAATCGTGAATTCCGCGCCAGGTACTTGCGCTAACGACGCCCAATCGAAATGAGAAGGGGCGAATGCGGTCTACGGAGCTGTCAGGACAACCATCGATCGCAATGCAGTGCCCGGGCAAGTAGGCCACCCTCGCGCCGGCCGTGTCTATCCGCTCCGACGCGCACCTATGAAGTCTCGGTATTCACGAATGGCCTGACTCACCGTTGGGCGGTCCAGGTAACCGGCAAGATCATCGAGGCGCAGCTCGGGCAACACCGCACTATCGTTGCATTCGATGTACGAGTCTTGCTGCAATTGGTGAGCGGTCAACTTGCCGCGGCGCCAAATCCATACCTCTCGCACACCAAGCCGGCGGTAGATTTCCAGCTCGTCGATGCCACCCGAAGTCCACATTACTTCGATCGCTAGATCAGGCCGCTCGGGGCTCGCGACGGTCCCAAACACGTAACACTCGTCAGGCTCGATTCCGCAGCTCGCATCTTTCTTCTCAAGTGTCCAAGATCCGTACGCCGAAAACTCGATGCCGTGCTCCAAACACCAGACTTCCACAAGTCGGCCGATGGTGGACTTGAGGGATTCGTGCGGTCGCGACGGTGTCATGATTTGAAGTGCTCCCCCCACGTATGCAATACGAGGGACCGAAACGTCGTCGCGAATCTCGAGCAAGCGCTGGAAGTCAGCCCACGATGCGCCTCGCAACACAACCAGCCCGTCGTCAATTGGGCGCTCGTCGTCTTGGCGTAGGCAAGGTGCCAGCATCACGGCTAGCATACTCGATCCCTGAACCACTTACCAGGCAGGTCCATCTAGGCCGTTTGAGTGCCGAACGCCCCGTTCTCGAATCGAGAGATGTCCCGAATGGCACCCCGAGCGGCGCTCGTCGTGGTCAGCGCGTAGGCGCGAAGGGCTGGCGACACACGGCGATCGCGCTTCGGTTGCCAACCATTGCGGCCTAGAGCGTCCATGGATGCTCTCCGACGCTTCTGCTCTTCGTCATTGACGAGCAGTTCGAGCTTGCGCTCGGGAATATCGATCCGAATGCGGTCGCCTTCGCGAATGAGGGCGATGGCTCCCCTTTCTGCGGCTTCGGGCGAGACATGCCCAATGCTGAGCCCGGACGTGCCCCCACTAAAACGACCATCGGTGATGAGAGCGCAGCTCTTGCTCAGCCCTTTGCCTTTCAAGAAGGACGTCGGATAGAGCATCTCCTGCATGCCCGGGCCGCCTTTTGGACCCTCGTAGACAATCACCACCACATCGCCCGGTAAAATGGCATCGGCCAAAATGGCATCGCACGCGGCTTCCTGCGAGTGAAAGACCCGAGCGGGCCCTTCGAATCGCCAAATGGAAGCGTCCACGCCCGCGGTTTTCACGATGCAGCCGTCCAGCGCCAGGTTTCCATAGAGCACGGCAAGTCCACCGTCTTTGGAGTAGGCGTGATCGATCGAGCGAACGCAACCGGAGACGCGGTCGTCGTCCATCGAATCGAAGTACTGGGCTTGCGAAAAAGCTTCGCGCGCCGCAATTCCGCCGGGGGCGACCAATGAGCGTTGCTTGGCTACCGGCGACGCCTTTTTGGAACGAACATCTTCCACGTCAATGGCCTGCGATAAACGGGGTGCATGGACCGTTTTGGCTTCGCCGTGGATGAGGTGGGCCTTGTCGAGTTCGCCCAAGATGGTGAAGATCCCCCCCGCGCGATTGACGTCCTCCAGATGGTAGTGTGACGAGGGTGCGACTTTGCAGATGTTGGGGACCTTGCGCGAAAGACGATCCACGTCGGCCATGGAGAATGGCACTTGGGCCTCATTAGCGATGGCCAAGAGGTGAAGTACGGTGTTCGTGGAGCCCCCCATGGCGATATCGAGGGTCATCGCGTTCTCGAATGCCTCGAACGAGGCAATGCTTCGCGGCAGCACGGAATCATCGTTGCCTTCGTAATGTTGCCTAGCCATCTCCACGATTCGCCGCGCAGCGCGTTCGAACAGTTCGCGCCGCTTGACGTGCGTCGCCAACACCGTTCCGTTGCCGGGCAATGCGAGACCCAAGGCTTCGGTAAGGCAATTCATGCTGTTGGCGGTGAACATGCCGGAGCACGAGCCGCAGGTTGGACAAGCCGATCGCTCCATCGCGTCGAGGGTCGAATCCGAAACGGCCGTGTCGCTCGCCGCAACCATGACGTCGATGAGATCGAGCTTGCGAAGCCCCTTTGCAGGGTCGGTAGACTGCACGACCCCGGCTTCCATGGGGCCGCCGGATACAAAAATGGTTGGAATATTGAGGCGCATTGATGCCATCAGCATCCCCGGCGTGATCTTGTCACAATTGGTGATACAGATGAGCGCGTCCGCGCAGTGGGCGTTGACCATGTACTCGACGCTGTCCGCGATAAGCTCGCGGCTTGGCAGCGAGTACAACATTCCGCCGTGGCCCATGGCGATGCCGTCGTCGATGGCAATCGTATTGAATTCAACGCCCCAGCCACCCGAGGCGTCAATGATTTGCTTCACTTGCTGCCCGATGTCGTGCAGGTGCACGTGACCGGGGACGAACTGCGTGAAGCTGTTAGCGATCGCAATGATGGGTTTGCCGAAATCTGAATCCCGCATTCCATTGGCGCGCCAAAGGGCTCGCGCTCCTGCCATGTTGCGACCATGGGTAGTTGTGCGGCTACGGTATGCAGACATGTTTGCCTCTCATTTGCGGGTGGGCTCTCAGCGGATTAACCGAAAACACGGTAAGCAATTCAACGCTCGGCACCTTCTTGGGCGGGCCATGCGGATGGTACCAATGATTTAGGTTCGGACAACCAATAGTCACCATCCTCTTGAACCGACCCAGCGAGGTCGTTGAGGGTCTGGCTCTTGGCGTTGACCTCTGTCACGGCGTCCTTCACAGCCTGCTCGCCCTTTTCGCGGATTTCGGCGGCGCGCACAGCGGCAGCTTCGGCCACGCTGACCACTTCCGTAAGCGTGCGCTTGAGCCCGCCCTCCACGCTGCGCCGACTTTCGACGATGCGGCCGTTGAAATCGCCGAGGACACGCTTGGCGTTGACCTCGAGCAACTGTCGGGCAAAACGGAACCCATCTCGCTGTGCGGCTTTGCGTGCCGCTGTGGCAGAAAGAAACATGTCACGGAGCCAAGTCAAGAGCGGGTGCGCAAGCGGAGTTACCGATCGAAAGAAGAACGTGCTCTTTGCCCGAAGGCCTGCCTCCGCGACGACTCGCGTAGGCAGCGCGTCCGCCGGCACTTGCCCCGAGGTTCGCAATCGATCGAGAAAGGCATTGGCGTGCTCGGCAAAGCGTTCGGTGACGGCCGCAAACTCGCGCTCGACGTGCGGCCGCTGCTCGTTCGACCAGGCCCGAACGGAATCTTGTGCCATCGCGAAGGCTTCATCGAATGCCAATTTACGCAGAGCCGGACCGCGCCCGGTGGTTGCCCGGTCGAGCTTTTCACTGAGCCTTTCTGCCAGCAATGGCAACGAGCACTCGATAAACTCCTGGCGCCGGTCGTCAAAGCGAATAGCGAGCTTTTGCTGTTCGGCATTGAACAGATGGGTCAACTCGACCAGCGCCTGTTCGGCTTCGCGCGCGCAGCGCCGCAGTTCGACAAGTCGCCGCTCGGATTCGCCGACGGGCCTGGTGAGCGCTTCACGCGCTTCCCGCAAGTGACGGCGCAGTCGCTCGATGAGTGAAGCAAAGCCTCTTGCGGCTGCTCGTTCGATCAGCCGCACGCCTCCGCTTTGCGCGAGTTCGTCCAGTTTGCGAACCAGCAATGGCCAGTCTCGCTCGGGTCCGCAACGACGCAATTGTTCGAGGGCGCTCACCGTATAGAGCGTTGGGTTCGACAAGCCAACGCGCTCAGCCAAGACGCCCTCCGTAAAGCGGTGAGCCTCGCGGATCTCTTCGTCCGTAAGCCGATCGGCTTTGTTGAGCACGAGCAGCACGTCTTTGACTAGCTTCATGACCGTGCCTAGCAGGTCGAGTTCGTCGCCTGAGATCGGTGGATCGCCTCCGAGGACCACGATCGCCGCATCGATCTGCGGCACGAAGGTTTGCGTTTCTTCCGAATTGGCTGCAAACACTGAACCGATGCCTGGGGTATCCACCAGGCAAAGTCCGCCGGAGAGCAACGGGCTCTGACGGAACAACTCTACGCCAGCAACGCCCTTTCGATTCTCGGAGTTCTCGGCCTCAGACACGTAATCCACGACGTTCGAAACCTCGATTTCGCGCCAATCACCGAGGCCTAAGCGCACGCGCGCGCGATGCTCGCCGTAGCGAACGATGGTGACGACCGAGGTTACGGGAGCGACCCCGCTGGGGAGTAGTTCGTCGCCAATGAGCGCGTTGATGAGTGTGGATTTGCCGCGCTTGAACTGGCCGAGGCACGCGACGAAGAAACGGCCCTCGCGCACGCGGTCGAGCAGCACCGTGGCTTCATGCGCCAGGACGGCGGCACCCGCTTCAGTGGCCAATGCCGCCAAGCATTCGAGAATGGATGCCCAACCTGTGGTTTGCCTCGTCAAGTCTTGCCCGGACTTCCCCGAAACGGAGTGCGACCCGCGTAGAGAGCCGCGGAACCGAGTTCCTCTTCGATGCGCATCAGTTGATTGTATTTTGCAACGCGCTCACCCCGACAGGGAGCGCCAGTCTTGATTTGCCCCGCACCCGTTGCCACCGCAAAGTCCGCGATGAAGTCGTCGCTGGTTTCGCCCGAGCGGTGACTGATGACCGTGCCGTACCGCGCGTTCTTGGATTCCTTGATGGCCGTAAACGTTTCGGTCAGGGTACCAATTTGATTGAGCTTGATGAGTACGGCGTTGGCAACCCCGTCGGCGATGGCTTTGCGAATCAGCACGGGGTTCGTGACAAGGCTATCGTCACCCACGAGCTGAATACGGCCTCCGAGCTTCTCGGTGATGATTTTCCATCCTTGCTCGTCATTTTCGGCGACGCCGTCTTCGATGGACAGGATCGGATATTGTCTCACCCAATCCTCCCAAAATGCGACCATTTCGGCCGGGGTACGTTTGCTGCCGTCAGACTTCTTGAATACGTAGTGAGTTCCGTCGAAGAATTCGCTTGCAGCTGGATCGAGCGCAAGCACGATGTCTTCACCTGGTTTGAGCCCGGCGTTCTTGATGGCTTCCAGAATGACCTCGACGGCTTCGACGTTTGACTTTAGGCTCGGCGCAAAGCCACCCTCGTCGCCAACGCCGGTCGAATAACCTTTGCTCTTGAGCGCGGATTTGAGTGACTGATACGTTTCTGCCGCCCACCGCACCGCTTCAGTGAGGTTCTTTGCACCAACCGGCGCGATCATGAATTCTTGAGGGTCAACACTGTTGTCCGCGTGCACGCCTCCGTTGAGAACGTTGAACATCGGAACCGGTAGTAGGCGCGCATCTGCACCTCCGAGATAACGATAAAGGGGCTCTCCGACGCTGGCTGCGGCCGCGCGGGCAACCGCCAGGGAAGATCCGAGCATGGCGTTGGCTCCAAGTTTACCCTTGTTGTCGGTCCCATCGAGCGCGCAGAGCGCCTGGTCGATGGCCGCCTGCTCGCACGCCGGGCGACCGACGAGCGCCTTGGCGACCATCTCGTTTACGTGCTTGACCGCCTTCTGAACGCCTTTGCCGCCGAAGCGGTGCTTGTCGTTGTCGCGCAGTTCGATGGCTTCACGCGTCCCCGTAGACGCCCCCGACGGCACAGCCGCGCGTCCGCGCGAGCCATCGGAAAGCACGGCATCCACTTCGACCGTAGGGTTGCCGCGTGAATCTAGAATTTCTCGAGCAAAAATGGAGGCGATGGTTGTGCTTGTCATTATCGTATTTCCTTGCGGTAAAGTCCGTTAGACTTGGCACAGTCCATAGGGATGCGCCGCCTGAACGTCTATCGCTCAGCGTGCGGTTTTCACGGAAACATGCGAGCAGCGGGCGACCGGCCTCCATGTCTGCCATCTATTCGATGCTCCTTGCCAGGGATTTGATTCCGTCCGGCAGCCCGCGCGTTGCGACCTCAGCATGCGAACAGAGAGTGTTGACGAGCAATCGGCGCTGTTTCCAGTAGTCATCCCGAGCAGCCAGCTCGATGCAGTGCACGATAAACCCGGGTCGCCCTTTTGCCGCACGCACGACATGCTCTTGTATTTCAGGCACGTCGGACCAGCTTTCGTCGGAAAGGAGCTGCCGTAACGCCGAAAAACTCATGCTCGGAATTTCATACTCTTGATGCCCGAGATGCCAGCTGCGCATGCGCTCGTGTTCTGCCTTTGTGTCCGCATCGACAAAAAAGCCCACGCCAACCAGGCCGCCGCGCAGCGAGCGCACGAAACTCCGCATCGCGAGGGTGACGTTGCTAACATGATCCAAGAGCAGTACCCCGCGTTGTCGCTCGGTGGCTGACTGCAGGCGACTACGGAGGCGACGCTGCGGAAGGTCAACTCCACCGACGGAATATATGGCGCGCAGCGCTTCTGTAATGTCGGATAGCGCACCCGTATGAACCGCGATCGCGCAGGGGACTCGGCGTCGCCCAAGATTGCGGCCAAGAGCGCACACTAACGTGGTCTTGCCGACCCCGCGAGGCCCGTACACGGCGAGTTGCTCGCCTCGCACCAAGTGACGTGACAGCATTGCCGCGAAACGCGCGCGGGTCACACCGAGCTCAGCTACGGTCAGATTCGTCACGGCCAACATACTCCTACGGCAACCGCAGGAGTCATTGGTCGCCCACTTGGACGACAGTTCTTGGCGGACTCCACCGCCAGCAGAGCTGTACAAAAGTATTGTTCTCTATGTCGGATCAGTCAAGTTCATTGGCCGTGTTCGTCAGGGCGATTCTTGGCCAATCCTTGGGCACCGCAACTAAGCCGTGGTCGAGATTGCAGCTAGGCCGGCCACCGCTTTAGCGGCAGTTCGGCCTCTGCCGTCGTGATCCGCGAAGGATCACGTTCTAGTTACGCATGGCTTCTTCGACAGCCACGGCAACCGCCACGGACGCGCCCACCATCGGGTTATTGCCCATGCCGATGAGCCCCATCATCTCGACGTGCGCGGGCACCGAAGATGAGCCGGCGAACTGCGCATCGGAGTGCATGCGACCCATCGTGTCCGTCATGCCGTACGACGCAGGACCTGCCGCCATGTTGTCCGGGTGCAGCGTGCGGCCCGTGCCGCCGCCAGAGGCGACTGAGAAGTAAGGCTTCTTCTGCTCGTAGCGCTCCTTTTTGTACGTGCCGGCTACCGGATGTTGGAAACGGGTTGGGTTCGTGGAGTTGCCAGTGATCGAAACATCCACGCGCTCGTGATGCAGAATGGCAACGCCTTCGCGCACGTCGTCTGCCCCATAGCAGCGTACCTTGCCGCGCTCGCCCTGCGAGTACGCCTTCTCTTTGACGATCGCGAGCTTGCCGGTGGCATAGTCGAACTGCGTCCTAACGTGCGTGAAGCCGTTCACACGGGCAATGATCTGAGCCGCGTCCTTGCCGAGGCCATTCAGAATGACGCGCAGCGGCGCCTTACGAGCGCGGTTGGCGCTCTTGGCCAGGCCGATCGCGCCTTCGGCCGCGGCAAACGACTCGTGGCCCGCGAGGAACGCAAAGCATTGCGTCTCTTCGCGCAGCAGCATGCTTGCCAGGTTTCCATGACCAAGCCCCACTTTGCGATCGTCCGCGACCGAACCCGGAATGCAAAAGGCCTGCAAGCCTTCGCCGAGTGAAGTGGCGATGTCGGCCGCGTTCTTCTGACCTTTCTTGATGGCTACTGCTGCGCCCAGCGTGTAGGCCCAGCAGGCGTTGTCGAAGCAAATCGGCTGCACGCCTTTGACGATCGCTGCCACATCCAGGCCCTTGCTCTTGCACAGGGCTTCGGCAGCCTCGATGGACGGAAGACCGTACTTCTTGCAAAGCTCATTGATCTGCGGAATTCGCCGCTCATAACCTTCGAATAGTGCCATGGCCTTTACTCCTTCCTCGGGTTGATGGTCCGCTTGGCTTCTGCAAATCGACCGTACGTGCCCGTGCACTTCTTCAAAGCTTCACCGGGATCGGTACCCTTGCCGATAAGTTCCATCATGGGCCCCAGCTTGACGAACTCGTAACCGATGATCTCGTCGTCCTCGTCGAGGGCGAGGCGAGTGACGTAGCCTTCGGCCATCTCGAGGTAGCGCGGCCCTTTGGCGCTGGTCCCATACATCGTACCGGTCACGCTGCGCAGGCCCTTGCCGAGATCTTCTAGACCCGCTCCAATCGGCAGCCCGCCTTCGGAGAACGCAGTTTGCGTGCGGCCGTACACGATCTGCAAGAACAGTTCGCGCATCGCAACATTGATGGCGTCGCAAACCAAGTCCGTGTTGAGCGCCTCGAGAATCGTCTTGCCCGGCAAGATCTCGGCAGCCATTGCCGCCGAGTGCGTCATGCCTGTGCAGCCCACGGTTTCTACGAGCGCCTCTTCGATGATTCCATTTTTGACGTTCAAAGTGAGCTTGCACGCCCCCTGTTGCGGCGCGCACCAGCCCACACCGTGTGTCAACCCCGAGATATCCTTGACCTCACGCGCCTGAACCCACCTGCCCTCCTCCGGGATGGGCGCTGGTCCATGATATGGACCGCGATGGATGCAGATCATCTCCTTGACTTCATGGGATAGTTCCATGGCATTCCTTTCCAGTCCGCCACCCAACATGCGTGAGTCGCCGACTGCGATCGTTCGAATACGGGAATTGGACCTCGGAGACAATGGAATATGCGGTTCAAGGGTCTTTCATGCATGGAAATGCGGGTGAATCCGGCACTGAGCGGCGTCGCGAAGAATTTGCGCACCTTCGTTGACACTCGTGCACTTGTGGGCGTTCGCTGAGTTCTCGGGAGAACTTGTTGGGCACCTCAGTGCAAAACCACAACCGTTTAGCACCCTTTTTCAACGGCACGGATTGCCGTGCGCAAGAGGGCTCTACTTTGCGTTTCGCCGGGCCGACAAACCGACCCTGCCGGCGCTTGCTGCGGAGTCGTTCGACTGCCAGCAGGTGCAAGAACCGTCGAGGTCGAGCCTGAGTCAGGAAATGGCGACGCCTTGCAACGGAAGTGCAGCTCGTCTCGCCCCACCTGCTTTTTAAGGGGGACTGCCATTGTGTCCGAATTCACGCAATCGGGTTGCGTCGAATCCGGTTCGGATGCCGCTTCTCGAGCGCCGCAATCAGCACAATCAGTGAGACACTAAACGAAACGATGATTCCCAGGGCGAGCATCTGAGGTCCTCCTTCAGGATAACTGCCCGTTTTGAAGCTTGGCGAAATATTCGCGTTGACGTCGCTTCGAAGAACGCACGGTAAAGATCGAGACTCCACCGAGCAGATGAACCACCGTCAACACCGTCAGAACGGCTGCGAGCGCCGTTCCGGTGGGACCTGCAAGTTCTGACCAAGGGCCTGCTTTGGTTGCGACGACAGCCAGTGTTGTCATGGTTACGCCATGAATATGCATCCAAAACGCTTCAAGATGCCGTCAAGAGGACGGCTGGGCCGGTCAAGATTGCGTCAAGAACGCGTCCAAAGTGTCGGGTTGCTGTTCTGCAAACTCGGCACCACACTCAAGCCAGGGTTAATGATGTTCGTTCGTTGAACGCTCCGTCGGTTCCCAATGCAAAAAAGAGAGTCGAGCGGGAGTGTCGTATCGGTCGTTCAACTGCCTTCCCGCGCTGCTCGCGGGCGCCGCGCTCGCGCTCGACTACATTCTAAACGTCGCCGTTGGCATATCTGCGGGTGTCGGCGCGTTGGTCTCCGCATTTCCGTCGCTATTGTCGCACACACTCGCGCTGTGTCTGGCAATTCTTGTTCTGCTCATGTTGCGATTGAAAGGCACCCCCGCAATGTCCCAGGTCGCTCACGTTTCTTGGCAGGCCGCACCACCGAAATTCAAGCCTGTCGTGGCGCATCGCGCTCCGCGTGTTTATGCTTCTGCAACAGAACGGCGAGCACGAGGGGACCCGGCAACATCACATGGCCTCGGCATGTTGCACTAATGTTACTGGGGGTTCTGGGCCTTTTTGCTCCGCACGACTGGAGCGACGAAACCTCCAAATGTAGCTATCTCGGAGACTATTGTCCCTTGAGATACCTTCGAAGCCCGCTGTCTCGAACTCACGAATGACATTCCCTTCTCCCGCACGAACGTGGTGGAATACCCAGGCGGGACCGCCGGGTTCGCGCCGAAACTCGACAAGGAACAACTCACCGTCATTTCGCAGTGCCCGCCTTATCGAAGCAAGCATCGCTCCCGGGTGGCTAAAGTGGTGGTACACGTCGCAAAGAAACACTCTATCGATTGAATCAGGTGGCAGACCGACGCTCAATTCGGTGCCGACGACACTCACTACGTTTTCACGCCCTTGCTTGGCGGCTGATTCGGCGATGAATCGGCTGAACTTGGCTATGATCTCCTCGCCATAGACTCGTCCATTCGCTCCCACCGCGTCACTCAACATCATGGTAAAAAGACCCGTGCCTGCGCCGACGTCGGCAACAATCATTCCTGGCTTTACGTCAGCGAGCCGGACGATGAGCTCACGTTGCGCAAAGAGCTCGCGTGCTGGCGAAGTGAAGAGACGATCCCAGTCGTTAGCACTGACCTTCGGATCGAGGTAGGCCTCGTTGGGTCCCGACCGCCGGCTCGTGCATCCGAGCGCGAGCAAGAACACCGCCGCAACGAATTCGACGAACCGGCGTGGTTGAGACCTAGCGTGAGGCAACACGGTTCAGCGCGGTTTAGCGGGGCGAGGCTTGATCAAGAGCGATGTTGAGCATCGTCACATTGACTCCGTCTTCCCCGAAGATGCCCCAGTCTCGCTTGTCCGTGTTCTGTGCGACGAGCGCGAGAACACGATCCACGGGCAATCTGCGCTCTTTGGCGACCCGGGCCGCCTGCAGACGCGCGTTTTGCGGACTGATGTGAGGGTCAAGACCGCTGGCGGAACGGGTTACAGCGTCCGCCGGCACGAGCACGCCGGGAGCGAGCGCGTTTTCTTCCCGATAATTCTGTACCAGTTGTTTTACACCGGTAAATGACTCGTCAACGTCCTTCGTTTTCGGGTCGTCAACGGTACCGTTCAGCAGCTTATCGCTGATGGAACCGAGATTGGTGCCGCTCGAGTTCGCGGCGTCATAGCCAGCCCCCGCCGCCGATGGACGTAGGTGAAAATAGCGTGGACTCGAAAAAGGCTGACCGAGGAGCTTCGAACCGACGGCATTGGCTGGAGTCGCAGGTTTGCCGTCCTTGCCGATGAGCGATCCATTGGCCTTCCATGGAAATAACGCCTGGCCGATGCCGTAAACGGCGAGCGGATATATCCCACAACACACGATGAGTATAACTAAGAGCGCGCGCAATGACACCGCCGACTCTTTGGCCATAATTGAAATCGCCGACTCGGCGGCAACACGGTGCGGGATGTAGTGTTCGGCAACAGATTGCATGATTTACACCAAATGCAGGAGGTTATAGACAACGAGATCAATCGCTTTGATGCCAATAAATGGCACGATAAGCCCCCCCAGGCCGTACACCAGTAGGTTACGCTGAAGTACGGCACCTGCTCCGAGGGCTCGGAACTTTACGCCCTTCAATGCCAACGGCACCAGACAGATGATGACGAGCGCGTTGAAGATGACGGCGCTCAGGATTGCGCTCGACGGGTTGCCAAGGCCCATGACATTGAGGGCTCGGATCTGGGGAAACGCACCGATGAGCATGGCCGGAATAATCGCGAAGTACTTGGCAACGTCGTTGGCAACGCTGAATGTGGTCAGCGCGCCACGCGTCATCAACATCTGCTTTCCAATTTCGACAATCTCGATGAGCTTTGTGGGGTTGCTGTCGAGATCCACCATGTTGCCTGCTTCCTTGGCCGCCTGCGTTCCCGAGTTCATCGCGACGCCCACGTCGGCCTGCGCCAGCGCCGGCGCGTCATTGGTGCCATCTCCGGTCATCGCAACCAAGTATCCGGCCTTCTGCTCCTTGCGGATCAGGGCCAGCTTTTCTTCGGGCTTGGCCTGGGCCAGGAAGTCGTCAACGCCTGCCTCGGCAGCGATGGCTTTAGCGGTCAACTTGTTGTCGCCCGTGATCATGACCGTTCGAATCCCCATAGCTCGGAAACGATGGAAACGCTCGGCCAGCCCCTCTTTAACGATGTCCTTGAGGTGGATGGTTCCGAGAATCGTCGCCTTGTCGGCGACCACCAGCGGCGTCCCGCCAGAATTGGCAATTGCCTCGACTTTCGCTTGGACTTCTCGTGGGAACGCCTTGCCAACCCAATCACGAATCGCGTCGGCTGCTCCCTTGCGAATCGACTTTCCCGCAAAGTCCACGCCGCTCATGCGAGTCTGCGCCGAAAACTCTACGAACTCGGCTCCCGGCAGATCGGATGGCTGATGGGCCCCCTTGTCGTCTTGTTTCAATGCAAGCGCGACGATGCTCTTGCCTTCCGGAGTCTCATCCGCCAGCGACGCGAGTTTTGCAGCGTCAGCCATGCCGCTTTGGTTCACGCCGGGGGCCGGGTAAAACGCCACGGCTTGGCGATTGCCCATTGTAATGGTCCCGGTCTTGTCGAGCAGCAGCACGTGAACATCGCCGGCCGCCTCGACCGCCTTGCCGCTCATTGCGAGCACGTTCTTTTGCACCATTCTGTCAATTCCGGCAATTCCAATAGCGCTGAGCAATCCGCCAATCGTAGTTGGAATCAGACATACGAGCAGCGCAATCAGCACCGTGTTCGAGAACGCCGATGGGGCCAGGTTCGGCGTGTAGCCTTGTATGTACACACCAAAGGGTCGTAGACCCACGCACACGAGCAGGAAGATAATCGTCAGCGCCGAGAGTAGAATATTCAACGCGATCTCGTTTGGAGTCTTCTGGCGTTTTGCGCCTTCAATGAGCGTGATCATGCGATCGAGGAAGCTCTCTCCTGGGTCAGCGCTTACCCGGACCCAAATCCTGTCGGACAGAACGGTAGTTCCGCCCGTGACTGCCGATCGGTCGCCACCAGATTCCCGGATTACCGGCGCGGACTCCCCCGTAATCACGGCTTCATCCACGGTCGCCGCGCCTTCGATGATCTCGCCGTCTCCGGGAATGATTTCTCCAGCCGCAACGACGACGATGTCGCCCTTGCGCAACGCCTCGGATGGTACCTTTTCCAGAACGCCCGGACTCGTCTCGCGGTGGGCGAACGTCTTGGTGCGGGTTCTGCGTAGCGCGTCGGCCTGCGCTTTGCCGCGGCCTTCGGCAAGCGCCTCAGCGAAGTTCGCGAATAGAACCGTAAACCACAGCCAGAGGGTGATTTGAGTCACGAATCCGACTGATTCGCCGTGAGAGGAGGCGCGGAATACCTCAAAGGTCGTGATCACCGCGCCCACTTCCGTGACGAACATCACGGCGTTGCTGATCATGTGACGCGGATCGAGCTTTTTGAAGGCAGCCCAGATGGCCGGGAGCAAGATCTCGCGTTCTAGTACCGATCGCTTATGTGCATGCGTTGTCATGAATTATATGCCTCGTGTCGAAGTTAGAAACCTTTTTAGAACGTCGTATTCGAGCCCACCATCAGCACGTGCTCGACGATGGGACCGACCGCGAGCGCGGGGAAGAACGTGAGCGCACCGACGATGATGACGACGCTGGTTAGCAGTATGACGAATGTGCCTCCTGCCACGGGAAAGCTTCCGGCATCCGGGGGCGTGGCCTTCTTCACGACGAGCGCTCCAGCAAGGGCCATGACGGGTATCGCGGGTAGCATGCGGCCAAACAGAATCGAAAGACCCTGCACCAGATTCCACATGATGTTTCCGTTCGGCGGCGTCATGGTCAGGCCCGCAAACGCAGAGCCGTTATTTCCCGTGCCAGACGCAAACGCGTAGAGAATCTCGCTGAAACCATGCGGGCCACCGTTATTGAGACCTGCTGGACCCCAGCTCGAGACACAAGCAAGGGCCGTCCCTCCGATGACGAACACCGCTGTAACGAGCAGTGAAAGCGCCGCGAGCTTCACATCCCGAGCCTCGATCTTCTTTCCGAGGTACTCGGGGGTGCGCCCAACCATCAGACCCGCGATGAAGATGGCAACGAAGACGAAGACGAGCATTCCGTAGAGTCCAGAGCCAACTCCACCAAAGATGACCTCGCCCATTAGGATATTTCCAAGCGTGACAAGGCCACCGATAGGCGTAAACGAGTCGTGCATCGAGTTGACCGCGCCACAACCGGTGGCGGTAGTCATCGAGGCAAAGATGGACGAGTTTGCGATGCCGAAGCGGATGTCCTTGCCCTCCATGTTACCCATCGACGGATCGATCCCGAGCGCCGCAAATCGCGGATTGCCATGGGCTTCTGCCCACCAGCAAACGACGATTCCCGCGACCAGCATGCCGAACATGCTCGCCCACACGGCCCAGCCGTGTTTCTGATTCTTCACCATCCGACCCAGGTAGTACGTCAACGCGCTGCAGATAGCGATGAAGAGCACAATTTGAACGAAGTTCGAAAGCGTCGTCGGATTCTCGAAAGGATGAGCAGCGTTTACGTTTACGTAGCCACCGCCGTTGGTTCCGAGCATCTTGATGGCAATTTGGGAGGCAATCGGCCCTTGCGTGATATTCTGTACAGCCGCAGCCCCGGTCGCTCCGACCTGATCGACGACTTTGGCTGCCGTGTACGGCAGAAAGTTCATCGGGATGCCCTGTGCCATCAGAAACACGGCGTAAATTAGCGACGCGGGCAGAAACAGGTACAGTGTTTGTCGGACGATGTCGCGCCAGAAGTTGCCGACGGTCGTGCCCGACGAGCGTGCAATCCCGCGCACCAAAGCAGCCGCAGTGGCAATCCCCACTGCGGGGGATATGAAGTTATGGCTCACTAGAGACACCATTTGCGAGAAGTAACTCATGGTGCTCTCGCCGCCGTAACTCTGCCAATTCGTATTCGTCGAAAAGCTGACGGCGGTATTGAATGCCAAGTCCGGGCGTACTGCCGCGAGAGCCTGGGGGTTCAATGGAAGATGGCCCTGAATCCGCAGCAGCACATAGGTGACGATACAGGGGATCGCGGTGAACAGGACCAGCGAGAATGTGTACCGCTTCCAGTTCTGTTCTTTAGTCGGATCGACACCGATGAGGCGGTAGATGAATCGCTCGATTGGACCCAGAAAACGGTCGAGAAAAGTAGAGCCCTCGCGCTCAGGATCGAGAACACGCAGCAAATAGAGCCCAAGTGGCTTGGTAATAGCCACGATGCAACCCAGAATCAGGGCCAGTTGCAACCAACCATTGGCATTCATGGTCAGAACCTTTCAGGTCGTACGAGTGAAATGAACAGATAGATGAAGAGCACAGTCGCAACCGTGCCGATGATAGCGGTTTCCATAGTTCAAAGCCTTTCACAGGCGACCGTGTATACGAGGCAGGCACCAAAGCCGCCCAGCATGATCATGACGAATAGAAGATCCAGCATTCGTAGTTCCTTGGTCTTGGCGACGTCGTTCCAACCGACGTCTTCCGCTGCAAGGCTTCGATAAGCAGATCTCGTGCCGCGAATGCGAACTGCGAGCAGTGATCGTAAGTCTTGAAATCATGAAACATTGCCGACGCATGCAGTTCGTGCAAATCGCAAGGCACGAGATACCTGGGTAATGAGAAGCGCGACTCGCAGGCACCACGAGCCATTGCTGGGTGACGTCAACTTCCTCGGACGCTGCGCATTGCAAGTTGCAAGGGTTTCGCTGCCAGCCAATCCGCGTTTTGCAATCGCGGCTTGCTCGTGAGGTTACGAAATCCGCGAGAAATGAATCTCAGTCGTCGGCACGCCTGCTGCTTGGGTATTTCGGTGTGGACTCACACATGATGGCTATTCAGTCGCGCACTTATATCGAAGCCCGGCAGTGTTTCAGTACTGGGTCCGGCTACTGGGCGCGAGGACACGTCGTAGATGCTGGCAAAGGGCCCGTGAAACCCAGAAAGCTCGCGGAAAGCGGGCAATTCACGTGAAAACTTATGCTGCCACTATCGGCGCTGGCGGCTTCGAACCGGGACGTGAAAGCGAGCGGGCATTTCCGAGCATGCGGCTGACGAGGGGGGACGCTATCCTGGGGCCCCAGCCCACACGGTGGGGAACCGCCATGCCCGACCCTTCCAATTCAAAGCTACGCGTCTTGGTAATAGATGACGACAAAAGCATACGCTCAACGCTTAGCGTTTGCCTCGAGGGCTTCGGGTACGACGTGCTCGCCGTGGCTACGGGTGAGCTCGCGCGTGGGGCGATTGCGAGGCACTCATTCGACTTGGCATTCACCGATCTGCGGCTCGGGAGCGAAAGTGGACTAGATCTCATTCCAGGGCTGCTCGCGATACGCCCGAATCTTTCGATAGTCGTCATTACCGCCTATGCCACGTTCGATACAGCGGTCCAAGCCGTTCAAAGGGGAGCCCAAGGTTACCTTCCCAAGCCGTTTTCCCCCGCGCAGGTTCGGCACGCCATCGATGATGTCCTGCAGCGGCGCGCACTGCTCGGTCGTGTCATTGACCTCGAAAATCGGCTTGCCGAGGAGGCGCCCGAGATAGATTTGACTTCGACCTCTTCAGAGCTTCGTGCAGTTCTTGAGGCGCTGATGCCAGCGGCGCGCTCGGATGCGGCGGTCTTGCTGCGCGGAGAGAGCGGCACGGGGAAAGGCGTTTTGGCGCGCACACTGCACGAGCAGAGCACCCGACGCGATCGTCCCTTCGTGACCGTTAACTGCCCGACACTCTCCGAAGAGCTCCTGGCAAGCGAGTTATTCGGACATGTCAAGGGGGCGTTTACGGGGGCGGTGCGCGACCAGGCGGGCCGAGTTGAAGCTGCCGACGGGGGGACACTGTTCCTAGACGAAATCGCAGAGCTTTCGTCGGGCCTGCAGGCCAAGCTTTTGCGCTTCCTTCAGGAGAAGCAATTCGAACGGGTCGGAGAGAACCGAACGCAGTCCGCCGACGTACGGATCGTTGCGGCTACCAACCGCGATCTTGACGCTGACGTAGCCACCGGGCGGTTTCGACAGGATCTGCTCTACCGTCTAAATGTGGTGGAACTCACCGTTCCTCCGTTACGGCAGCGCGGCGAGGATATCTTGAGATTGTCTGAGCGCTTCTTGACGTTTTTCGCCGTCAAAGCCAAACGTCCTTTGTTTGTCCTTTCCCCCGCCGCGTTGCAGGCGCTCCTACGCTACGCGTGGCCCGGCAATGTTAGAGAACTCCGAAATGTGATGGAACGTGTGGCCATTCTTTGGCCGGCGCAGACCGTCGAACCCGCCGCATTTCCTGAACGAATTCGCGGCGGGGACTCGCCGGATTTGCCGTTCGTGGGCGGTAGTTACACCCTAGAACAAGTCGAACGCGAGCACATCATGCGCGTTATGACCAACACGAGGACCGCGGACGAAGCGGCGCGAATTCTTGGTATCGACGCATCGACGCTCTGGCGTAAACGGCGCAAATACGAACAAGAATCATAGCTCCACAGAGGCACAGGTCCGGGCGCGTCGGGTTGGAATCGAGTGTTGGCGGAACCAAAGGCTTACATCATAACTTGGGTTGCGACCGCTCGGCTACCGGGAGTCGAAACCAGAATCGAGCACCGGCTCCCAGCGCGCTTTCAACTCCAATCTCGCCCCCATGCTCCGCGACGATGCGTTTGGCAATTGCAAGTCCAAGACCCGCGCCCCCCGAGTGTCCGTTGGGCACTTGAAAGTGGGGTTCGAACACCGCCTGATGGTGCTCGGGCGCAATCCCCGGCCCTTGGTCGCGCACCTCGAATTCGATTCTCTCGTTCGTGCGTCGGGCACGGGCCGTCACCGACGCACCGGCTGGGCTATAATGAATTGCATTGTTGATCAAGTTGGAGACAAGTATGTTGATTTGATCTCGATCAACGAATACTTCACCAATTCCAGGCATAACCTCGGTCCGAAGGTGTACGGCCTGCGCTTCGGCAGTCGCACGCAAGGCGTCAACGCAAACGTTCAGAACCAGGTTGACTGGCACATTCTCACGGTGCAATACGAGCTTACCCGTGTTCATTCGCGATGCATCCAGCAGCTCATCGACTAGGTTCTGAAGGCGTTCGCATTCATCGCGAGCCGTGACCAACAAATCGGACTGCTTGGTACTGAGTGGGCCGACCACACCCTCGGCACACAGGTGTATGGCCATGCGAATTGACGTAAGCGGCGTGCGAAATTCATGGGCCACGGTTGCCACGAGATCCGAACGAAGCTCGTCCGATCGAACGATGCGGGTTACGTCTTGAAGAAGAATCGTAGTGCCCGTGATGCTTCCGTCTACGTCATAGGCAGGCTCGCCACGAGCTAGGAATTGCATTTGGCCTCCTGCTACGTCCACTGCAACCGCATCCTTTAGGCCCTGAGGCAAAAAGGGACCCCTTCCCAAGAGTACATGGTGGCGAACCCGGTGAATCAATTCTCGTAGGCTGGGTGAAACCGATGCCAACCATGACGCATCGGAGCAATAGGAATCGACTCCAAAGGCGGTTCCCGCCGCACGGTTGGCTTGGGTCAGCGCACCGGCAATATCGACCACGAAAATTGGATCTGGGACGCTTTCGATCGTGGAGTGCAGGCTCTGCTGCGCCTGCAGAAGTTGCCCTAGCGAACTTTTCCGATAGTTTTCGAGTTTCTCAGCCATTTCATTGAAATCGCGCGCCAATACGGCTAGGTCGCCCTTGCCCTGAACTAGGGCTCTCGCACCCAAATCCCCCTGTCCGATACGACGAGACGCCGCGCTCAGGCTAACCAAGGGGCACAGAAGGCGCGAAATCCACAACGTGGACACGAATAGGGCGAGAAGACTGACTGCGAGCCCGGCCACGATCACGATCATGACTTGCTTCGAACTAACACCGACTTCAGCTGCAGCATTGAGCGCGATGACTACGGTTGCTATCTGTGCGAGGACAAGTGGAGTGAGTCCCGCAAGCAACTGGCGACGCAAACTCACGTGCGACTCCTATTACTCGGCATGGCGACCACTTGCACATCAATGTCTTGGGCCTCTCGTACCAGGCGCAGCGCAACGGAACGCCCGAAGAGCTGCGCATACCAAGGCTGACTCGACCGCCCAATGACAATCAGTCCAATACCATGGAAATGGGCAAACTCGAGAATAGTCTGCACGGGATCCTTGCCCTTGATGCGTACGACTTGCGCGCCAAGTTCTCGCGCCAAATCGATGTTTTGGTGTAGATGTCGCTGTGCCTCCGAATCGATGCGGTCCGGAGCTTCACGCGGCGTTTCGACGTAGACGACAAACCAGTCGGTGTTCAGGCGTCCCGCAGCGCGCGAGCCACGTCGCAGGAGTGCCAGTGCGTGCGGCGGGTACGAGGACATGCAGACCATGACCCGGCCCCGATCAGGCGCCAGCGAGTCATGTGCCGCACGCCGGGTCTGGCGTTCCAATCCCTTTTCCACGGTTTCGGCTACTTCACGAAGCGCAAGCTCACGCAAGGTGGCCAGGTTCTCGTCGCGAAAAAAGTTTTCGAGAGCGTCAGCGGCCGTTCCCGGCATGTATACCTTTCCAGCTTGAAGTCTTTCGATCAGGTCCTCGACGGAGAGATCCACGTTGACGATTTGCGCGGCATGCTTCAGAAAGGTGTCGGGCACGATTTCTCTGACAACGACACCGGTCGCGCGTAGCACCAGGTCCTTCAGACTCTCGAGGTGGTGGATGTTCATCGCCCCGATGACATTGATGCCGGCGTCAAGAAGCTCCACCACATCTTGGTAACGCTTGTTATTCTTGCTTCCGGGAACGTTCGTGTGGGGAATTTCGTCAACCATCACAACCTTGGGCGCGCGCCTGATTATCCCTTCCACATCCATATCCTCGATGGTGATGCCGCGATATTGTTCCCGTCGGCGCGGCATCACTTCAAGCCCTTCGAGCAGGACTTCGGTCTCTGGGCGACCGTGCGTCTCGACGAAGCCGATAGCGACATCGACACCCCGGCGCCGCAACGCCTGCGCTTCCTCAAGCATCCGGAAGGTTTTGCCCACGCCGGGAGCGAAGCCAATGTAGAGCTTCAGTTTTCCCAGCCTCGCCCGCTCGACGAGTTCGAGGAAGTCCTCGGCATCTGGCCGGTCCGATCTCATCATGGTCCAATCATACGTAGTTCCCGCCAGGTTCGATGACAAAAGGTCGCTGGCTCTGAACCCGTCGCCGCGAAACTCGGCAAATCATGCTCATTCACGAACCCGTTTCGCGTACTCGGCGCCCCCTCGACCTTGACCCAATCTTGACCTTCCCGCAGCCGCACACATGACATACGTTGCTGAAGTGTCCGTGCTCGAGTCACAGGTGATTGAACGAGAAAACCAGGGACCCCAGCCGAAACTCTAGCCACGCGATGTGCCGTGCAATCCGTACATTTGCGGGGATTTTGGATCGGCCATTCGGGAATGTCGTCGCGAACCTAAGTTGCTGCAGTCGGCTCGATGGCGCCCGAGTGAATATACACAGCCAGTGCGTCGAGACAAGCGGCGACATATACGAAAGCCCGTGAGTCAACGTTCGCGCGCGATCGATTGACACGCTGCCATGCACCTGGTCAATAGCGCAGTCGCCACTTGCAGCACCATTTCGAGCCTTGCCTATGTGGGATTGTTGCCGACAACTTCGCCAGAAATCGTATATTACCCGGGACATGCTGATGCTGCTTTCGTTCGACGCGAATTCCTTGACCTCACGACGAACCCAATTTGGGTCCGCAGGGGTCAAATGGATGTCAAGTTCGCAATCTGCATGATCAAGAAGCTATCAATACTGACCCAGCCATTCGCCTGATTGCTGGCCAGAAATCTCGGGCGATTTACCTGCCCGCCGAACTCACGCAGAATTGCAGATTGCAATGGGAACGGCCTGTCGAGCTTGCACTTTGCAATCTGTCAAAAGTTCGTCGAACGATCCCGCGCAAAATCGTACGTCATTGGGTCTCTCAATGGGTGGCACGGCGCGTGCTTTCCCCGTCAAGGTCTGCCTTGTGAGCGATCAACTCTGGACTCAGGAGCGCCCCTTATGTTCATTTCCCAATCGGCAGGCCTCGGTACGCGCCGGAACTTTAAAAGCGCCCTCAGGGACCGGGACCTCAAACACTCGCGGCACCGTGCCCGCGAGTGTCGTCAACCCAAAGCCAGCAGGCTTGCGTGTCCATATCACGCTTGGATTTCTGATTACGGCAACGCTCCCCGGACTCGCCTGGGGCCCCAAGGCGATGGCAACTTGGAGCGTGATCATTTTCACGTCGCTAATCGTGCATGAGCTTGGCCATGCACTGTGCGGGATTCTCTGGGGAAGCAGGGCGACATTGATGCTCTACCCGCTCGGTGGAATCACTCAAATGGACCCGCCGCTATCGCGACGCCGTTCCATAATTTCCCTGCTGGCGGGCCCGTTGCTCAACTTGACGCTCGGGTTATGCATCGCTTTGATTCGGGTAAGGGCAGGTTCACCGTCGTGGCTAAACGTGGCGATGTGGGTGAATCTCGGTTGGGGCGCCCTCAACCTCTTGCCCGTCCTCCCCTTCGATGGCGGCCGACTGCTCGTCGAGGCCCTCGGCGAAAAACTAGCTGCCACGGCTCTTTTGATTTCAGCGTCCGCGGCGGCCGGTATTGGCGTTTCGGGTCTCTTAGCGTTTCAGAGCTTGGGCCTCGCACTCGTGTTCGGCGCGGCCGCGTTTGTCTCCTTCGTGGAATGGAGCAAACGCCGTCGGGTCGAAATCGAGGCTCGCTTGGGTCTGTTCGAGCAACTCGAACTCGCCAAGGCCTTGCTGGCAGAGGGCCGAACGCGTGAAGCCCAATCGATCGCAGAGACCGTCTTCCAGCGGGCCAGGACTCAGCCCATGGAACGGGCCGCCCTGGAACTTTTGGCATGGTCCTCTGTCGCCCTCGGCCAGCCACAGAAAGCCAGGGAAGCCTTGCAACGCGGCGCGCCTCCACACGGCGTGAGCACATATTGCCTTGCCGCGATCGAAGATGCTTCTGGGAACTCCGAACAAGCGCTGAGGCGACTTGAAGGCGCACGCCAAGCGAAAACATTGCAAGCCGACGCCATCAAGCTGCTCATCGACATCCACGCGCGGCGGGGCGACCTTGAATACGCGTGTCAGGTGGCACTCGAAGGACTCCGAGTTCTTGCGCCGAGCGATGTACGTCTCGTGCTGAACGCAGCGTTCGCAGACGGATCCGTGGTGGCGGCCACGGAACTCGCCCGCGCACTTGCGCAGGATACACACAACCCAGATGACGTCGCCAGAGTGCCGGACACCTCACCGGCAAGCGAGCCGGTAATTATTGAGTCGTGGGAATAGTGCATCAGCAGACGGTTAGCGCGACTTCTACTGGTCGCGGCCGAAGTTTTCGGCGAGCACCGGATAAGCTCCACGTTGGAGTCACTAGGGATTCTGTGCCGTCATAGCCCCAAGAATTCGGGCGTTGAACATCCGGTGAGTCATGGCGGTTGCGTCAGGTGTGGCCCCGGACCTATCTTTGGTTGCGTGTCAAGTGCACTTCAAATCACACTCATGGCGTTGGCCGCTGTTTTCGAGGTGGGTGGCGACGCGCTGATTCGGCGCGGTATCACCGGCGGAGGAATCATTCTGATCGCTCTTGGTTTTGTTGTTCTCGGAGCCTACGGCATGCTCGTCAATCTCCTCGGCCTCGACTTTACCCGAATGCTTGGAGCGTACGTCGGTTGGTTTGCCGTCACCAGCTTTTTGGTCGGCAGATTCTACTTCAGCGAATGCGCTTCGACGGCAACTTGGGCAGGCGTAGTATTGGTACTGGTGGGAAGCCTCGTGGTCCAATTTGGGTCGGGCCGTGGTGCCCCGCTCACCGCCCGGACTTCGCCACAATCAGAGGGAGCTCGACGCTAGGTGGCGAGAATCACCGGCCGCCGATTACTCGTGCGGTCCAAGTGTCGCCTGATACGCAAAGTAGTACTGGAACAAGGTCGGGCCGGCGAACGACGATAGGTCCGCTCGTCGAGGTCCCGGCGTTGATAGGCCTGGTCAACGTGGCCCTGTGGTTTCAACGAAAGCTGTTTCCGAGTTCAACCATCGAATTGGTCGCGGCGCCTTGCGCAACCGATGTGGACGTCTCCGCGGTGAAAGTGAAGGCGAACGTGCCGACAAAAACAAAAGGAATTCTGTTTCTGTGCGTAGCCAATTCGGCGCGCAGCCAAATGGCAGAGGGCCTAGCGCCTGGTGTTGGGGAATGAAATCCTGGTACAAAGCGCCGGCAGCCAGCCTTCCAAGGTCAATCCGTACGCCATCGAGGTCATGCGCGAATTGGGATGCGACCTTACGCAGCAACATTCAAAGTCCGTGGACACGATTGATCCAAACACGGTTGATATCGTGATAACCCTAAGCGCAGAAGAAGTGTGTCCCGTATTCTTGGGTAAAGCGCGGCGTCTGCATTGGCCGATTCCTGATCTGGCGACGGACGACCCCTCGCTGACTCGCGAGGACATGTTGACGCGGTTCCGCTCGGCACGCGATGAGATCAGTCACGACCTGTGCCAGTAACGCCAGCCCCGAATACCGTGGCAAATTTCGAGGCGGTGCGAGTCGCAGTTCGCCGAGTGCGCCTGATGGCTGGCGCAGGATGCGTTTTGGTGATCGAAAGGCTGCACCAAGACGCAAGCTTCGTATACAATCAAACAATGTCCGACTGGCACCAGATGCTGTTCGACGATCGTTACTTGAGGTTCTACCCGGAGGTATTCGACCTGGACGCTGCGCGGCGCGAAGCTGAATTCATTGATCGGGCATTGGCCCTGCCTGCCAAAGCGAGCGTCCTCGACTTGGGATGTGGTTTTGGGCGGCACTCGGTACCGCTGGCGGCTTTGGGATATCGTGTCACGGGTCTCGACGCGTCATCATCGATGTTGAGCGCGGCGCGAAGGCTGGCCGCTGAGCAACGGGTCGAGGTCAACTGGATCGAGCAGGACATGCGCGAATTGTCCGGACTAGGTCCCTTCAATGCCTGCGTGTGCCTGTACACTGTGTTTGGCTACTTCGACGATGCGACGAACGAGGCCGTGTTGCGCGCGGTCGCAGATTTGCTCGCGCCAAACGGACCGTTTCTGCTCGATGTATCCAACCCACTGTCACTTATATCGCAGGGGCCCCACGAAAGCTGGCGAGAGGGTCCCTTCGGGTTGCGGCTCGAACGCTCGGCTTACGACGCCATCACGGGCCGAGTCATTGCCGACCGGCTGCTGATCACGCCCGACGGTAAACGCGAGGAGCTGCCCCGAAGCTCAGTGCGGCTGTATACGCCGAGCGAGCTGCGTCGGCTTCTGGAACGCGTGGGATTTCAGGTCGAAGCCGCCTACGGCGCGCTCGACGATGCGCCGCTCGAACCCCTGCGTTCACCAAAGATCGTCTATCTGGCGCGAAAGCTGGCTAAGAATTCTTAGTCAACAGATTCCGCCAACCGGAGCGGTTCCGCCCACGGAGGCGTCCGCGACCCCATTGGCTGCGCCACCCGTGGCATCGACAGATACTGGACACACGCCACCCACAAATCCCGAAGTGGTGGCTACGCTCGAACCCGCCGTTCCGCCGCTGGGGTAGACGGCGCAGATGCCAGGCCCTATCACGGGGCTGCCACCGCTCGAACTTGCGAGCGTAGTCGCGACTCCGCCCGCCGTTCCGCCGCTGGCGTAGACAGCGCAAACGCCAGGCCCTATCACGGCAACGCCCCCGGTCGAATTTGCCGGCGGCTGCGGGCCTACGACTTCACCCCCGCACGACGCGACGCCGCACGCCGCCGCGATGAGGATGGTGGCTAGCGCAAGCGCCTGTGCATCGAGAACGATGCGATCCGATTGCATGAAGACATGGGAGACTTGGTGTTGGTTCGACATGGTCCTCTTTCAAGCGCAGACACCGCCCCCGGTGTGGTGGCATTCAGGGGAATTGGATGACGCGTCAGGATCGTCACAATTATCGTGGAGGCTCGTCCCAGAATCAACCGCTGATGAGCGGTTCGGAGTGTAGGGCTGCACCAACACTGGGTTTGCTGCGTTTCGGCTTGGCGGCTGTTCGGAAGTTTCGCCGCATCCAACAACGCTCACCGCGGCGAGCACGGCAATTGGGCTAACCCAGCTCGGCGTTCGCGGGCGCCTGTGGCCCACAATGTAGGGTCGCATGGCAGCTACCTGTGCGCGGATGAGCGCGCAAACCACCGATGCGACTGAATCGAGTCCTTCGCCGAGCAGCGCGCCGCTCGCTGGGCAGAAGTGGCCGCAGCCGTCGCGAGCCGGGCAATCCGCGCAAGCGCCATTCTCAGGTCGCAAGCGCGCCGGATCGAGAGCAGCAAACTCGCCGGCAAGCGCCGTGACGCCATGACCCAAATCACCCAATCGATAGCGTTCGCCGCCGCGCTCGGTTGCGAACCGATAGCAAGGATATACGCCTCCGTCGGGTGCCACAGCGAATGAGTCCACGCCAGCGCCGCAGTGGACACGCTGCGCTCCTGTTCGCAATCGATGCGCAATCGAGTGCCACGGCTGAATCTCCGGCAACGGCTTACCCAGGCTTTGAACACCGATGAGCCATGTTCCGATGCGTCTATGCTCGCGAGCATAGACGTCGATGGCAGGCTCGGTCCAACCCGCCTCGTAGGCTGGTTGATAGACGATGCGACTGAACCCCAGCGCGTGCAAGTTGCGCACGTGCGTTGCCAAGTTGGACACGTTGTTCGGCGTCACCGTCATTCTTGC
>CAWEUH010000015.1:0-74398 GCA_963811985.1 uncultured delta proteobacterium | reverse complement strand
TGGGCGGGACTTCAAACCCCCCGAATCCCCCCATGCTTTGCTCAGCACTGGTTCCATCGCACTTTGTGATTCCATGTAGGTGAATTTTTTGGACCGACAACTCGTCGGTTTGCGCATGCAGCAATTCAAAGGCGAGCAGGCGGCGTGGGCTCAGGATCAGTTCGGACAGGTTCGTGTGGGAGATAGTCGGCGGACGACCCGGCTCGTCGCGATGGCGACTCGAGCGGCTCAGTCGCCTTCAGGCAAGGTTTCTGACGTGTTTTGTCGGGATAAGGAACGGCAGGGTGCCTACGACTTGCTCGAAAGCGGTCAGGTGGATCCCGTGGCGTTGGTCGTGGCGCAGGCAGAGGCAACGGCTCGACAGTGCGCCAATGAACCGTTCGTGTTTGTGCCAATTGATGGCTCTAGTGTGACACTGGCTGACCGTACTGCGGGCAAAGACTTCGGTAGTGTGGGGACTCTGAGCGACGGCAACCGCGGGTTGAAGGTAATCAGCGCACTGGCGATTAGCCCCAAAGGGATGCCGCTGGGTCTGTTCACGCAAGTCTGGTGGGCTCGCACGCAGGCCAGGAGACAAAGTAAAAAGCAGAAACGTAAACGCAACCTCAAGCGTGACGTCCAAGAGAAGGAGACGCGATACTGGTTGGAAGCGATCCAAGACGCCTGCGCCCACGCAAAGGCAACGAATGCGAAGCTTTGGTTGCAACTCGACCGCGAAGCTGACAACAAGCATATCCTGCTCGAACTTGCCGACTGCGGACAACAATTCACGGTCCGTGGGTCGTGGGACCGATTGATTGACGCAACCGGCAACGATAAGCAGTACTTGCGGCAATGGCTGGACCGAGAGGCTCCAGGAGGCGAATATAGGCTCGAAATTAGCGCTGCACCCAAGCGAACTGCGCGCTTGGCGCGCATCGTGGTGCGTTGGGCCTGTGTGACACTGCGACTGCGCAATGTGCCACGTTATGGTGAATGCTGGCTCGACGTTACTGTCGTATGGGCACGCGAAGAGGGTACATGTCCAGCGGGTGAGAAGCCTGTGGACTGGCTACTGCTGACGAACGCTCCGGTGGGGAATTTCCAGCAGGCGCAATCTGTCATTCATGGCTACACGCAACGCTGGCGGATCGAAGAATTCCACAGAACCTGGAAGACCGGCAGCTGCAACGTGGAGCAGACACAGCTAAGAAGTCAGCAGGCAGTGCGCATTTGGGCTACTCTACTTGCTGCCGTGGCCGTACGCATCGAACGTCTAAAGATCCTGGCGCGAACTGAACCCCAACAACCAGCGGACATTGAGCTGACACGCCACGAGATCAGAGCACTCATTGTGCTCAAACGTCAGCAGAAAAAACGAACTGAAGTCATTACTGACGCCATGCCCACAATCGGGCAGGCCACGTTGTGGATAGCTGAACTAGGCGGCTACACTGGCAAATCATCCGGCGGACCACCGGGTTCCATCACGATCCGCAGGGGGCTAGACAGGCTGCTACCTGCTGCCCAGCTGCTCCAGGCCCTAGAAGACCAGGAAAGATCAGACCAATGCTGAGCATGCTTTGGGGAGACCAATCGAGGAGATTTCCACGACAACATTGAGAAATGTCCCGAAGGAATTGGTCAAAATCTCGCCACTTCGGGACTAAGCTCTCAATACCATACGACGCGGTGCCTTCCTTGGGTATAAGTGGAGACACCGAAGACATCACGTACAACCTCACCATGGAGTGAAGTTGTGCAAGGCGATTGCTGCGAAGTGAGCTAGTTCTGGCGACGTGTTCGGAGCGGATGTGGCCGGTGGCTGCAATCGCGGCTTTGCGCGTGCCACTAGGCAAATCACTACTTTTGAGCTAAAGTACCGACATGGGTCAGGTTGCTATCGAAATCCCGGAAGATTCACTGGTGGCCCTCAAGTTGGATGCTCCACATGCAGCGGCGGAAGTGCGCCTAGCGGCTGCGATGAAGCTATATGAGCTGGGCCGATTGTCCTCAGGCGCGGCGGCAAATCTTGCTGGGGTGCCTCGGATTACGTTTTTGAGCAAGCTGGCAGCTTTCGGCATAGATACATTCCAACTGACAGCAGACGATCTGAGTCATGACGTAGATCATGCGTGAAGCCGTTTCAAATACTTCGCCACTGCTGTACTTACACCAAATTGGTAGTTTGGACCTCTTGGAACGACTTTATGGGAAACTGCTTGTTCCCGAGGGCGTTGCGACCGAACTGAGTGCCGGCAAACTTCTCGGTTATGACGTGCCCGACCTCAGAAGACTGAGTTGGATTGAAATTGTGCAAGTGCCCAATGTTGACGTGTTGGCGCTCGTTACGGATCTAGGCATCGGTGAACGTGAAGCCATCGCGTTGGCTAAGCAGAGCAACTTGTTGGCACTGCTGGACGACGCGCTAGCTAGAAGGCACGCTACGCTCTTGGGAATTCGATTCACAGGAACGATTGGACTGCTAATCAAGGCAAAGCGCGTTGGCTTCGTGCAGAGCATTTCTCCACTTATTGACCGCTTGACGACATTAGGTTTTCATCTCGCTCCGCAAACGAGAGATACCGCTTTGCGACTCGCCGATGAAGGTTGATCACTCGTCCGGGAACAGGCCGGGGCCGGTTGTCGATTAGCCGGCACGCCCATTGTCTCTACGTTCCACTGCACGATGCCTGGATGCTGACTTCCGACTACGCTAGGCAGAACCAGCCCCTGGTGGAATTCTTTGATTCAGAGGCATGCGACGCGCCTCTGCCCAGTCAGGATTACTACACGTATCAGCCGCATCCAGGCGAGTGTCTCGCCGCACAAAAAGATCCGGCGGGTTACTTCACGCCGGCAGTTTCCGATGCAGGCGCTCCATGAAGCAAGCGATCATCTTCGCATGACATCGGCTATGGCTTTAGTTCGCTCCTCGATCGCGCATCAATCGGAAGATGCAGACGCTTGAGGAAGTTCTGGAAGCTGCGCGGGGCTTGCCGGAGAGCGACAGGCGCCGACTCGTTGCCGAGCTTGAAGGGTCGGGGAACGACATGCACTCGGAGGCGCGCAGGAAAGACGCATTGAAGCGTTGGCTAGTGCGCGCAGGCACGGGTCACTCCGACTTCACGGACGTTTCCACCGACAAGAACCAACACCTCGCTGACATCGCCGCGACAAAACCTTGATGCGCGTATTTGTCGATACCAGCGCGTTTTTCGCCCACAACGTTGCGGAAGACAAGAATCATCTTCGCGTTCGATTGCTCTTTGAACGGGCATTTGCCGAGTCGTGGCAGTTAGCCACCACCAACGCGTTAGTGTGGGAAACCTATACCCTGATTCGAAAACGCGCACGAAACAGCCGTGAGCTGGCACTGTCATTTATCGATTCGATACTCGAAGGGCTCTGCGACGTAGTGAGAGTCGAGAATACGGACGAGATCGAAGCCATCGACGCGCTCAGGCATCATGCTGACAAGGAATACTCGTTCTGCGACGCGCTCAAGTTTGTCATTATGGAGCGAAATAAGATCGAACACGCTATGGCGATTCGATCGCGACTTTGAAACTTACGGGAGATTCACACTGCTTTAGTTTGGGAGGCGCCTGAGGCATGGTGAACTCGACATGGCTGCTGCGAGTTCCGGCGGCAACGACGTGAGGGTGCTTCTAGGCAATCGCGACGGGACCTTCAAGACTGCCGTGAGCTACGCCGCGGGTACCGGCCCGTCTTCGGTCACGGCTGGGGATTTCAACGGCGACGGCAAGCTCGACCTTGCTGTAGCGAACAACGGTAGCAACGACGTGAGCGTGCTGCTCGGCAATGGCGACGGCACGTTCAAGATCCACTTGGACTACGGCGCGGGGTCCGGTCCGACTTCGGTCACCACCGGAGACTTCAACGGCGACGGTAGACTCGATATTGCCGCCGCGAACAACGGCAGTAATAACATCAGCGCGCTCTTCAACACGTGCATGCCCAACGCTCCTTGATGGCAAAGAGGTATATATGACCGACCAGACGCCGGAGCGAACCACCCTTCGCGGTGAACGAACCCGGAGCGTTGCCTCGCAATCGCCCGGTCGCCGTCAGCGGACGCTACGAGGGTGGCACGAGCAACGGGCGCGCGCCGCGCCCCGCCGGGAGAGTGCCGTGACAACAAAGAAAATGCCCCAATCGATGAAAACTTCGCAGCAAGCCATACTCCTAGTCGCAATCTGTGCCGCCACCGCTTGCGGAGGCAAGGTCGGTGCGGTTGATGACGGTACTGGCGCGACTGGCTCAGGTGTCGTTGGTGGCAATGGTAGCGTTGGGGGCACTGTCAGCATCGGAGGGGCAGGCGGTGCTATGCCGGTATCAACCGGTGGAACGAAGGCTACCGGAGGCACGACCAGTAATATTGCCCCCAATAGCAGCCGGACCGTAATCTTCAGCAACGGCAAAGCCGTGGGAGCCATGACTGGCTACGGCAATGTCTACGTGGGAACTACTGATACAGTTTCCTCCCCAACGTGCGGGGCTTCGCAAGCTTCCATCACCAGCGTGGCGTACTGTGCCACCTCGGGAACAGCGATCCCTTTTACCTCCTTCAACACCGCCTGCTGGAATATTCCGCCTAACGGAACGGCCTTGACGGCAGTTGATGTACCCAATATCGACCAGATCTTCGTGCAGGTTTCTGCGGGTCCCGCGGCCATCACCGTGACCAATCTCTGCGTAACCGGCATAACGTTCAGCTAGTCGTCCCACTGGGGCTTCTACGCAATGCCCGTGCTACTGCGCGTTGGTCAACGGCGGCGTGCAATGTTGGGACGCCAACGGCGTGGGCGAGCTCGGCAATGACTCTACGACCGACGGACCTAATTCCGATTCAGGTCCATTTTGGGTAGAATGGCTCTCAATACCATGCGGACGCAACGAGGGTGGCACCCGCTACGGGCCCGTGACGATCGCGTTTAGAGCTTACGGTTGATTGCACGCCAGCGCGTGCTCCCACCAACTTAGTAGCGTCCCCGCGAGACATTTCGGGGAAAATCAAACCACTTTGAGCCAATACTGGGCGAAGGAACACATCAAAGCTATGCTCCGAACAAGGTCAGCCCAGTGCCTCGACTTGCCACCTACGAGGACATTCTCGCCGCGCCGGCTAATTGCTTGGCGGAGATCGTCGATGGCGAGCTCGTGCTATCGCCAAGGCCGGCAAAGCCACATGCGGCGGCCACGACTGCATTGAGTGAAGAGTTGGGGCCGCCCTTCAAGCGTGGTCGCGGCGGCCCCGGCGGATGGATCATCGTATTTGAGCCTGAGCTGCACTTCGGGCAAGATGTCTTGGTCCCCGATCTCGCCGGGTGGCGCCGGGAGCGCATGCCCGCTCTGGTAGCCGACGTGCCGTATTTTACATTGGCGCCCGACTGGGCGTGCGAGGTCACCTCGCCCGGCACGGCGCGCATCGATCGAGTACATAAACGACGAATCTACGGCAACGAAGCTGTAGGTCATCTCTGGTTCGTCGATCCAATCGAGCACACTCTCGAAGTGTTCAAGAATCAAGAGCATGAATGGCTCCTGGTTGGATCTTACGAAAATGAGGAGAAAGTCCGTGCCGAACCGTTCGATGCCATCGAACTCGACTTGTCGATTCTATGGGCGGACGTCGTTCTTCCGGATCGCCGAATCGATAGCGTGTGAGAGCCGGCGACTCACCCATCCCGTCATCGAGTTACCCCCGAGCCATTGCCCGAAACGCATTGCCTTGCCTGCAAATCTCGCCAAAGCGGGCGCCGTGTGGCAAGCTTGGTCTTGCGTGTCACTTCCAGTCCCGGACCTCTACAAGAATTCTCCCGAAGTGGAAGCGGCCTTCCTGGCTGTGCCAGAAGAATGCGTTGCCGAAATTCTCGACGGCGAATTGCACGTGCAACCTCGACCCCGGGTGCGACACGCGCGAGCGGCATCACGATTGGGAGCGAGACTTGCTGGCTTCGACCAAAGTGATCTGGGTGGGCCCAGTGGGTGGATCATTCTTCATGAGCCCGAGCTTCACCTTGGACCGCGACCGGACAAGGTCGTGCCCGACCTCGCTGGTTGGCGGCGGGAGAGAATGCCGGAACTCCCAGATACCGCCGCAATCGAGCTTGCACCGGATTGGGTGTGTGAAGTCTTGTCCGACCGCACCGAGCGCGTCGACCGCACCAAAAAGCGGCGCATCTATGCACGCGAAGGCGTGGGCAACTTGTGGCTTGTGAGCCCTGATCAGCGAATGCTCGAAGTATTCCGGTTACAAAGCGAGCACTGGGTTCTGCTAGAGACATTCGAAGGAGATTCTGTGGTGCGTGCCGAGCCGTTCGATGCCATCGAATTGCCGCTAGGTAGTCTTTGGGAGCGGTGAGCGGGCACTGGCACGCCGCAAGTCGTCCCGCCGGAGCTATGCCTGACCACTTTCTCGTCTCGCGCGCACGAGGAGAGCCTCGACGTCGAGCGCGTCGGCCCAGGTGTCCAAGTATGAGTCGTCCAGCAAAGTTCCCTGCACTTCCAGAATACCGAGAACGTCTCTCCACTGTCGGTCCGAGATCTCGTTGCCCAGCTTGTACCAGACCAACTTGTGAAGTAGCGCGTCTTCAGGACTCGCAAAACGGATGGTGACTGACTTCTGCGACACATCGAATCGCTCCGATCGGGCTCGTCTGAATTCTTCTCGCGTCCAGGAGTCGCCGCCTGGCACGAATATGTCCGCCTTGAACATGGTTGCTAGGTGCACTACATTGAATGACGCTCGGCGCTTGATGGCATCGGTGGCCATGTCCGCGTCAACGTAGAACTCACTGATGAGTGACGCTGCAAAAGCCTCGACCTGATTGAGTCCGAGATCCGCTACAATGTCGACATCTTGTGTTGCTCGTGGAATGCCGTAGACTGAGCTAGCGAGCGACCCGCCGACAATGTACGGCACAGACAACCCGTCGAACGTCGCGGCAATCCTGGCCACAACGACGAGCGGCTCAGAAAGCATCAGTATCCAGCCTTTTCCACGTCCCAACCGAAGGCTTTGAGCATCAATTCAGGTTTGAGCCAACGAGACGCAAGACGAAGCGATTGCTCTTCGATGCAGGCAGCGGGGTGGCGTCGGCGGATGTCTGCAAGCGCCAGCTCTTGCACGGTCCGCGTGAGCGCGGCCACCCGAGCGAGCTTTTGCGCGGGCGACATGAGCCGGTACCCTTCGATGATCAAAGCCTTGACGGTTGGACGGGTATCGGTCAACAAGCCGCCGCGCATGGCTCAAGCCTATCATTCCCTGCCGGCGCCAGTCACTGGGGCGCGGGTTTGGGCGGAGAATCGTGAGTAATGTGGAATTGGTGCCGTTTTCATGCGTCCGTTTCTGCCCGTCAGGATACAGAACGAATACCACGACAATGAAGTCAATTCTCAAAGCGATCCTCGGCAGCGCGGCCATTGCAGTAATTGCGCCGGGCTGTATCGATGATCCCGTTCAAGTGGGTGGAATTGAGAATATGGCCGGCGCGAGCGGCACCTTGAGCGGCGGCGGGGGAAACTCGGTGGGAGGGATTTGGTGCGATTGGTGGCACGAATTCTGCCGCAGGCACCAATGGCGGGAGTGGTGGGCCTGCGGCCGGCACACAGACGTCGGGCGGCGGTGCTGGTAACGCAGCCGGCATCGGGGGTTCGGCGGGTTCGGGCGGTGCCGCTGGCAACCACGCTGCGCTCGGCGGCGCAGGCACATCGGGCTCGCCCACGACCACAGCTTGCTCCCCCACTCTGCTGTTGCCGAGCGTGCCTGAGGCGGACATCGGCGAGCCGATTGGGGAATTGGAATCGGTTGCGGTCGGAGACTTCAATGGCGACGGCAAGCTCGACCTTGCGGTTGCGAACGGTGGCATGAGTGTGCTTCTCGGCAATGGCGACGGCACATTCAAGACTGCGGCGAGCTACGGCACGGGGCTAGGTCCCTCTTCGATCGCGGCCGGCGATTTCAATGGCGATGGCAAGCTCGACCTCGTCGTTGTGAACAGCGGCCTCCAAGGCGGCGTGGGCGTTCTCCTCAATAATGGCGACGGTACCTTCGAGACCGCCTTGAGCTACGGCACGGTGCGCCTCGCCGGGAGAGTGCCGTGACAACAAGGAAAGCGCCCCAATCGATGAAGACTTTGCAGCAAATCACACTCCTAGTCGCAATCTGTCTCACCACCGCTTGCGGAGGCAAGGTCGGTGCGGTTGATGACGGTGCGGGTGCGGCTGGCTCAGGTGTCGTTGGTGGCAATGGTAGCGTTGCGGGTGCGGTCGACGTTGGCGGCTATATCAGCGTGCGAGGAACTGGCGGAGTTGCGACTGGCTATGGCGGCAACGTCAGCGCGACTGTCGGTGGCAGCCCGATGCAAGCTACCGGTGGCAGCCCGATGCAGGCCACTGGTGGCGCACCCGTGACTGGCGGTTCCAAGAGCACGGGCGGCATGGTTGCCACGGGTGGAGCGAAGTCCACGACCAGCGATACCGGGGGCGCCCTCTACACGAGTGTGGGTGGCGCCACGACCGGTGGTGGAAGTGCAGTTGCAATTAGCACAGCAAATTGCGGGACGCCCACCCCAGCGTCGGGCAGTTTCACAAGAGCGCGACCAGCCCCTTGACTCTGAAAGCCAGTGACTTCAATTCGACATGCTGGACCACAGGGGGTACCCCATGGAACGGAACGGGCGCCGAAGAGTTCCAATTCGAAATCCCAAGTCAACCCGCCGTTGCCACTCCCTTTGACGTGTGCATCCAGAACGTCGTGATTACCTGACGGCGAGCTACTACACCCACCACCCACATCCGGGCCAATGTCTCACGGCGCAAAAAGATCCGCCGGGCTACTTCGCGCCACTAGTTTCTGACGGGGGCGCGCCGTGAAGCAAGCGATCCTTGGCATGGGCCGGGCGTAGAGCTGGCTCGCGGTTGCGAAGGGCTTGAAACGCGGTGCTTTCCGACGATCGCTAACCCATTGAGCATCGGTGTAAGCAAGTGTAGCCTGTGGGGCGAGATCATGAACGTCTTGTTCAAGGCAACTTCGTCTTGTGGTAATCTAGAAGGCTACTTGGAATCGGGAGGTCATCGCGACATGTTCCAAACGTCCAAACCACACGGTCTCGGAGTTGCACTAGTTTTGTTGGGAGCTACTGCCTGCAGTGGCAGCGCTTCCAGCAACGGTCAAGCCAGCATAGGCGGAGATCTTGGCACCGGTGGCACGTCTAGTGTCACAGGCGGGAACGGCAGCACCATCGGCGGTGCGTCTTCCACCGTTCCGACGAGCACCGTTGCGGGCGCGCCATCGACGGGTGGGAGCAACGCGAGCGGTGGCACACATTCGCCTGCAACTGGTGGCGCGCACGTAACCGGCGGACGCGGCAACAGCGGTGGCACCCTCGGTACGGGCGGTGCTGCTACCGGTGGGTTGCCAAGTAATACGGGGGGCGCATCAGCGGGGACCGCCGGCGCGTCCTCAACGGGTTGGCTTTACACGAACGGCAATAAAATACTTCTGCCAAATGGTAACAGGTTCCACGGCCGTGGCGT
This sequence comes from uncultured delta proteobacterium, assembly GCA_963811985.1. Classification (GTDB taxonomy): domain Bacteria; phylum Myxococcota_A; class Polyangia; order Polyangiales; family Polyangiaceae; genus FEN-1139. The sequence goes on along the minus strand of CAWEUH010000015.1, from coordinate 64,855 downwards.
CAATATCTTCGACACGCGCGACGCGGGTGCCTGCGGTTGGGCGCCGCCCATCATCGACGAGTGGATCCGAAGGGTCAACGTCTTGATAGACACCTGGCACGCGAATTTCTTCCGGCTGGATCTGACTAGCTGGGCCAGCAACCAGGTCAATGGGACTACGGCCGTCCAATACATGGACGTTACTCAGGACGCATCGTACCTGGCGGACTTGAAGAAGCTGGTGGACCACATCGGGACCAGACCAGGTGTCTACGTGATGATCACGCTATTTAGTCACCCAAGTCAAGATGCCAACGAACTCCCGACTGCCGCCACTCAGGCTGTGTACACCAAGTTGGCACAGACGTTTCTCGACTCGCCCCAAGTACTCTACGGCGTGACGAACGAGCCCCATGACGCGTCGGATTCTACGGTCTTTACCGCGATGAACAACGCGGTCCAGACCTACCGCAACGCAGAGGCCGCCTCGGGCCCCCACCATATAGTGGCGGTCCAAGGAACCCAGAGCTACGCAAGGGAACTCGCCTACTACGTCACCCATCCAATCACCGCGGGCAGCGGGGTAAACGTCGTGTACGAGACTCATGTTTACAATCCGCAGGCGGATTGGCAGGCGATGTTCATCGACCCATCCGCGACGATACCCGTGATTATTGGCGAGTACGGGCCAGATGGCACCTATATGAAGACAGTAGCGGATGCTCAAGCCCTGCAGGCGCAGGCCGAGCAGCTCGAGATCCCCTACATCGGCTGGTCTTTTTCATCGCAGAATGGGCCTGATATGCTGGTCGGAAGCGATTCGGACGAATGCACGAAGATCAACTGGACCATTACGCCGAGCGACTGGGGAAACGCCATCATATCCCGTTTGGCCAATCCCTGGTGATCCGTAGGTAACCCGCGCTCGCACGCCCAGTTAGAACCTCCAGCCACAGCGGCACTGGAACAAGCATTTAAGTGACCTGGAACGTCTGGCCAAGAGTCCTTGTAAGCGCGATTTGACAAGGGGTATCGAAAAGAGTTGTAACGGGTGCGTCGATGGCTCCGTCGAGGAAACTCAAGACGACGTTTGCGCGAACCCTGGCGGTTCTTGGTTTCATTCTGCTTCAAACTCGAACGCTGCAGGCCGTGCCCGCATTGGCGCAGCCCGTGCAGACCCCCGAAAAGCCTGCGGCCGCTGCAACCTCCGGTGCCGACGACTCCGATGAGGTGGTCGCACCCGATTCCCCTCGGGCTTCGGTCGAATCGTATCTCTTGCTGTGTGGGCAAGGACGCTACCGGGATGCTGCGCGCTATCTCAGTATTCCTGGCGCACAAACCAAGCGCGCTGCCGATCTCGCGCGGCGATTGAAAGCCGTCATCGACAGCGACTTTTCAATCGATATCGAGGCCCTTTCCCCGAAATCCGAGGGCTCGAAAAGCGATGCGCTCCCCCCAGGGCACGAGCAGATCGGCCAACCTACGGGAACCCATGGCAAACTCGGTCCGCTCAATCTAGTGAAGAAAGCTTACCCGGTGCCCGAGGCGCATTGGGTCTTTTCTCGAACCACCGTCGAGCAGATCGACGGCTGGTACGATCGCCTAGAGCAGCGCTGGTTTCTAGAGCACTTGCCAAAGTACCTTCTGCGCTCCGGCCCGTGCGATTTGCCATTTGGCAGTGGATTGCTTTGCCCGTCCTCGTCTTGACAAGTTGGTTAATCGGGATCCCCTTGAGTCGCGTGTCCCGTAGAGTGCTCTTGATCATCGCGAAGAAGACTCACACGACTTGGGACGAAGCGCTCGTCCAGCAGTTGAGTGGCCCACTGACGTTGGCGTGGATGCTCTTACTCATGGCTCTTGCGTTGCCCTGGATAGGGCTTCGCTTGCTCGCCGAGGACTTCGCAAAAAGCCTGCTGAAGGGCGGCTTTCTCTTCACGTTCTTCTGGGTGCTCTCGCGACTCATCGATGTTTGGGGTAATGCCGTTCTGGGTTCGGAATGGGGCAGAGCCCAAGCCGCATCTACTACACTCGTGCCCCTCGGGGTTCGTGTCGCCAAGATTGCCGTTCTCGTTCTGGCGATTATCGCTCTGGTCTCGTCTTTGGGTTACCCCATTGCGAGCCTGCTCGCCGGGCTCGGCGTCGGTGGCCTTGCCTTGGCCCTCGCAGCCCAGAAAACCGTGGAGAACCTCTTTGGCGCATTCGCGATTGGCGCCGACCAGCCTTTCCGCGTCGGCGACTTCATAAAAGTCGATACGATCACGGGCACCGTCGAATCGATAGGCCTGCGCTCCACTCGAATCAGAACCCTCGACAGAACGCTCATCAGTATTCCGAATGGCAAGCTCTCGGAGATGCGTGTCGAGAGCTATGCTCCGAGAGATCGGTTCTTGTTGAATTGCAAGCTGGGTCTTATCTACGAAACGACTCCCGAGCAGATGCGGCAGGTGCTTCAGGATTTCGAGCGCGAGCTTCTGGCCCACCCGAAGATCTGGAGTGAGAACGTCTCGGTGCGATTCGTCGCGTTGGGTGCCTCGGCACTCAACATCGAGATCACGGCTTGGTTTCTGACTGAGAATTACGACGAGTTTCAAGTCGTGCAGCAGGAGGTTCTGCTTGGTTTCATGGATGTCGTCAAGAACGCGGGCACACAATTCGCGTTTCCTACACAGACTGTGCATTTGATGACAAGCGGCGAGCGACCCGTATAAAGAGCGTTTGCCGAATACTCGGATCCGGCAGCACACGACAGTTTACGAAGAATTTACCGCAACGCACTGGCTATTTACGCATGCGGCAAGCATTGGCTCACAAAGCGGAGCCGTCGGCGTCGGGCAGGTGGCGCAGCCGCTTTGCGCACTTTGAGTAAGATTGCTTACCAAGCTGTTGGACATCAAACTGGGCAACGCAATGTCACAGTTCCAAGCGCAGAGATTGTTTTCCGGCACCAGGACACAATCCGCACTGTTCTTGCACCCGCTAGAGCTGTACTTGTCGATCATTGAGGCGCGGATCGACGCGTAATTCTGCTGTCCTACAGTGCATGCATCCGGCGGGTCATCGACGCAAGTTGGGCAACAGGCTCCGGCGGCTGTCTCCGCGTGTTTGCCAGTAGCACAAGTAACGGGCGCGCAAGCGTCACAGCCCGTATCCGTACAAGTGGGGCAACAGGCACCTGGATCTTGGATGATCTTCTTGCACGAAGACGGAATTGACGGGCAGACGACCGTGCTGCAGGGCGGTGCACCGCCGGTGGTGGCGAGGCCCCCGGAACCACCAGCACCACCGGTACCGGCGGTGACCCAGAACCCACCGGTAGCGACGGCCGCGTTGCCACCCGTACCGGCGAACCCGCTGCCACCGGTAGCGACGGCCACGCTGCCACCGGTAGCGATGGCAATGCTACCACCGGTACCGGCAACCCCGGCACCCCCGGAAGCTTCAGGTCCGGCACCGCCGGTGGCGTCGCTCCCAGCAGTGCCGCCGGTCTCTGCGGCTGTACCGCCAAGATTGGCGTTGTTGGAGTCCAATTGTGATTGCCCACCGCACGCGCCGCACAGCAGCCATGCGCCGCCAAGAATGAATCTAACACTACTGCCGTAAACTTTCCCGCCACGACGCCCGCAGATCCTGGCCGGGGCCTGCGGTTTGGCTGCGCTTCGGTGCTCAAGTACCCGCGTACGTGCAGCGAAGATGCTCGCCGAAAACTTCGGCCGCGACCAGGCTTTGCGGGCGGGCATTCTAAAGTCTTCGGCAGAAGGACTAACAAAGTTACGTGATGCCGAAATCGGCTGGCTCGTAATCATGAGACCTATTATAGAACCCACTTTAGTGCCAGTCCACCGCCCGCGATTAATTGAGCGCCAGGCAAAGCTTGCCGACTTAGTCGCAGACGCCGCCCGCGGCACCGGTGAACGACTGGCGCACGTCAGCGATGGTCTTGTTGCCAGTGCGGTCCCGAGGCACGCGCGCTGACCCGAATGTGGCAGTGAGGCCATAGAGAGAATTCCGACTCCTCTAGAGCGGCATGCCGAATCGTGGAATGCAAGGACGGCCGCTCTTTGTGATTTTTTTTGCACTCACGGAAAAGCCGCAAGACGCAAGTTGTGCGTCCTTTCGAGTCCGCGGGGCGAGTTCGACATTACCGCGCAATGAGAGCGCAAACGACTAAGTCAACCCGTACAAAATGCCGACTCCGGCCGCGTAAAGTACCAGCACGGCAACATACGCCGTGACGACCAACGGTCGAAGAATCGTACCCAATGCCATCAGCGGCGCGATGCGCGTGGCTGGACCCGCCACCAGAAACGCAAGTGCCGCACCGGGCGCCATTCCTTGCTCGAGAAACGAACTCACGAGTGGGATCGTTCCGCCGCCACACGCGTAGAGCGGAACGCCGAGCATGGACGCCAGCAAAATTTGCGCCCAGCCGCCGGAACCAAAAATCGCGAAAATCCAGCGTCCTGGTACGAGAACCTCGACGATTGCACCGAGCAGAACGCCGAGCAGAACGTAGAAACCAACGAATTCCAACGTACGCCAACACCGTTTGAGAAAGTCGTTCAGGGTGAACTCGCGACGCCCTTTTGGCTCCCTATCGTTGGTAAGCACCGGCAGCACGCTCCACGAGCGCGGCAAGAAATAAAGTACGGCGCCGAAAAGAAGTCCGAATACGAGTACGGCGCCCACTCGCCCCAGCGCCATTTTGGGCCCCAACCCGCCCCACGTGATCACGAAAAGCTGCGGGTTCATCAGTGACGATGTAGCCAGAAACGTGGCAAGCGGTGCTACGGGAACGCCGGCGCGCAAGAGCTCCAAGACCACCGGCACCGTACCGTACGTGCAAAGAGGTGAGGCCATTCCGAAGAGCGCGGCAAGAACCAAACTCACTGCCGGGCACCTCGAACAGATACGCTCGAGCACTGCGGTGGCGGGCGTGTAGCGCAGGGCTTCGCCCAAAATCACGCCGAAGACCACGTACAACGACAGGCCCCAGGCCGAACTCCCTGCCTTCTGCAGTATCTGGTAAATGGGGCTTTCCACGTTTGCTCGAGGATGCAATCCATATCATCCCGGTTGGGGTAGTCTAGTCTATGCTATCAATACCCGTCCGTTCTAAACGGCATTGCGGGCAGACCGGTGGCGTTGCAGAGGTTGACAGCTGGCGCATCGCTCCACGCGTAGCGCACGTTGACGGGCGAGGGGACTTCGTCGGACTTCACGATCACGCGATCGGCGTCGATGGTTGCCCTGGCTGGGTGATAGATGCCGTTGCTTCCGGCCAGCTCGAACCCCAACACCTCTGCCGCGCCTCCCGCGTTGAGGCCGTGGGCGTTCGCGAACCGCACATGCGCTCTGCTACCGACGATTTCGACCTGACTTAGCACCGGGCCCAAAGCGGCTTGTTGATCTTGTCTGTAGCAGAGCGCAAGCGCATGCAGGGCCAGACGATGCGCCACGGGGTGCTTATTTCGGGGATGAATGTCGTCAGGGTCCCCGACGTCAATCGTGACGGCCATTGCCGTGTTGGGCTCGCAAAGGGCTTGCGTTTGCGCCTCGCGCATATACGGCCAATCTGCGCCACCCCGATAGTTCGGCAATTGCACGAACAAGAACGGGAATTGTCCAAGGCCCCAGCGGCCGCGCCAGTCGCGCACCATGGCGATCATCAAGTCCCGATAGCGTTGGTGTTGGTCGACGTTCGACTCGCCTTGGTACCAGATGACGCCGCGAATCCCAAATGGAATAAGCGGTGCGAGCATTCCATTGAAGAGCGCGGACAGCCGATATTGCGGTAACGGCAAGTCGAGATGCGGATACGACTGAAATACGGACGATGGCACGAGAGGGATCGCATGCTCGACTTTGTACTTCCATTCTCCTGCCAGGTGGATTGAATTGCTGGCGTCATGCGCCAGGCACAGCCGCATCTCGGAAGCCGGCCCCATGAAACCGCCCTCGCCGAAATGATCGAACACTCGAACGGATATCACGGCCCGATTCGTGCGGACTAGTTCCTTGGGCACGACATAACGACGGCGGATACAGTAGGCTTCCGGGGTGCCCTTCGGATGAGCGCCAATTTGCCGGCCGTTGAAGTAGGTCGTGTCGAAGTCATCGATGGCGCCCAATGTCAGAACCAGCTCGCGACCGACCCAATCTGCCGGGATCTCGATGGCGCGGCGAAACCAAACCACGCCATTATGCTTGAGCCCACGCGTCTGCCAAGGGCAAGGTACTCGCATCGAAGCCCACTCTTTATCGTCGAAATCGGAGTCCGCCCAACCCTTTTGTGCCCCCACATTTCCCGGGTCGGCTGGGAGCATCTCATTTTCCCATTTCACGACTTGTTCCACTGCGGCGGCCCCAATCGCCTCAGCCCTAGACGCTGCCTCTTGTTGCTTTGCCAGCACACTCGGAAGGTCGATCACTTGTCGCAGCGCACTTAGACTGGTCCAAGCTTCAATAGGAGTACCGCCCCACGACGCATTCAGTATGCCGATTGGCACGCCGAGCCGTTCGTGCAACTCACGAGCGAATAGGTAGCCGACAGCCGAGAAACTCTCTGCCGTGTCAGGACTGCATTCGACCCACGTTCCCTCTACCGTTGGATTGACGCCATCCGAAGCGGTGTGCTCAACCGTGAACAGTCGAATCCGCGGCGTGTGGGCGCGTGCAATCGTTGCCTCGGCGTCATTGATTGCGCTAAGGCGCCATTCCATATTGGACTGGCCCGACGCCAACCACACCTCGCCGACAAGGACGTTGTTGAGCGTGATTTGGCTGCTTCCATCAATCATCAGCGTGTAAGGTCCGCCTTCGGGCAGTTTGGGACAGATAAGCTGCCAACAGCCCGTGTTATCGGCAAGTGAAGTCGCTTCGACGACGCCGTCCACACCGCTCACTTTCAGGACAATTCGCTGGTGGGGCGTGTCCCACCCCCAAATGACGTTGCAGCGATTACGCTGCAACACGAGGTTATCGCTATACGGACTGCCAAGCACGAGGCTGCTACCGGAGGGTCTTGGCTTTAGTTTGACCATACATGGGGACTCTGGCCCAGAACTAACTTGGATTTACCGGTTGGGAGCAGGTCCCACGGTTTTCTTCTTCTTGCGACAGACCACCGAAGATATCAGCTCGAGAGTGGTTCGCGCTTGGGAAGGGGACAGATGAACCATCCCTGAGAGTGTCTTTTCGTCTGGAGTCAAGTCGAGCCTTGGCGCCGTCTCAAGCGGTGGCGCTTCGGTGGAAGGTTCGGAATTGGCTTCGGTTCCCGTAATTGCGCGTGCGGCTGCGACGGCCACCCACATGTCAGCGAAGAAATCGTGGAGCTGGTCTGAAACCGCGCGCGCATCCTGTCGCGCTGCCGAGACGCTGCTGTCCTCGAGTTCCACCTTGATATCCACGGATTGATCGGGATTGGCGAAGACTTCAAGCCGCATTTCGTTCAAGCGCTTGGGCAGCGTAAGCCCGAAGCGTTCGAGCATCCGATTGGGCTGTACGACTACGAGGCTCGCGGCGCGGCCCTCGGCACTGGGCACTTTGAGCGGTTCTTTCACGTTGCTCAACGCTTGCCACCCTTTGCTGGGAGCCACAAAGAACAGATCATCTTGTTTCGGAATCAAGACCCTCTGAATCTTGCCGAATTTCGCCGAGGCGACATCCGGCGAGATCCAACGGCCGTTCTTTCCGCTGCGCTGCACCAACGTATCCATGACTTCGTGCACGCGCTGGCTTGGCAAATTGTGCCGAACGGCGGCCGTCATCTGACCGGAATCCGTAAGATTCGGACCCACGACGAGTACGCCGTCGAAGTCTTTCATCAAATCCACGCCGAGGTTGACAAAGGTCCTCCACTCAACGTCACACGTTGCAATCTGCGTCAGTCGCTTTCCGAGGGGATGATCGCGCATACTGGGAAACCAAAGCCCGATCGTGATAGCGGGCTTACCGGTTATCTTGCTTTGCATGTTGCCTTCAAGGCCGACGTTCTTGACTTTCTCCTTCTTCGGGTCCTTGAGCTTTGCGCTGTCTTCCGCCTTGGCCGGCGTGTTCTTGCTGAATTTCACGCTGCTCGGAGTGTTGACCGACAAGCTTGGCCCATTCGACGGTGGTGTAAGTTGTGCTTGTTCGCGCCGCAGTTCTTCACTGCGCAATGCTTCTTTGAGTTCGACTTCCACTTGCCTGGGTGCCGACGGCTGCGGGGCCGCAACGCTGGTATCCTTGGTGCGTGTTACACGGTGCAGCAGCCGTAGAACCGGCATGACTGGTGTAAAGGGCACGTGGAGCAAGATGGCGACGCAAACCGCAATGGCGAGCCGTTTGCGCGACCGGTCGAGTACGGTGATAAGCTTATCGAGGCGATCCATCGTCAAAAGAACCAACGTTCCCGCTTGCCGAGACCGGACGTTTAGCCAGACCCGCGGAAACCGCCGCCTTTGGTAGCGCAATCAAAGCGGCTCGTCCAACGTGGTGCGTTGCCCGAAGCTCAATCTCCGCCCCGCCTGAGTCTGAAGAACGCCAGAAACAGGATTATCACATTGGCTAACAGCGCCAATGCGAACGCAATGGTGAGGCCGCAACCTACCAGTGTCAAACTCAGGACCGCGCAGAAGATGGTGAAGGCGGACATCGAAACCAATAGCCCCTGCAGCGTGCGAACGGCTCCAGGAAAGCCTTGATCGCGCTGCGCAAACACTGCGATGACCGACGTGACGACTGGGAATGGCGTCAACAGCCCGCTCAGGTGGGAACCAAGACCATTGGCGGCTTCAGTCAGTCCGAAGACCAGAAGTGCCGTGGCAATCATCCTAGCGGGTATGTCGGTGGAGCGAATCGTCCTTGGCAGCAAGGGAGAAGTCGAGTGCGGCAGCATTAGCAACGAAAGTCGAACCGCGGCCAGTGCCACCGCGGTGTTCAACCACCAAATACTGGGGGCTCTCTGTAGGAGGTAGGTGACGCCCCCAAAGCAGATCCAACCCGACGCAAGGCTTATGCTAAAGTGATAGTGCTTTGCCACGTGCGTGTACATCAAGCAGAACGCACTCAGCGACACGACACCGAGCAGACTCGACTCGGCCGCTTTGGCCGCGAACTCGGGTCCTTGCTCAAGCGCGAACAGCAGAAGAATGGGCCCCGCGACAACCGGAAAACCGGCGATCCATCCCGTGATTTTTGGGCCAAAACGGGTGCCCGCGGAGGTCGCGATCGCGACCAGACATGGCGCGAGCAATATCTTGAGAAACAGTAGAGTAACCAAGTGCGGCCAAAACCCTACTTCGAAGGACCGGCACGGCCCTTGACTCTTGGCGGTGGCTTCACAGCCGGTGATTCTGGCGAAGGCGGGTTGCTTGGGGCTATGAGGTCCGTTTCATCCATGGTTCCAAAGCGAACGCGGCAAGATATGACGCCGGAGAGCTCCGTGCAATAACGTTTCGCCACTGTGCGACAGAGTTCCTCGTTCGGCAATTGGCGGGCCAGTGACTCCTTTTCTCCCAACGCACTAAAGCGCTGAACCAAGCAGTTGGGGGGTGTCATAGGTTTCAACGGCGCCATTTCTTGTTCGGGCGTCAAGGTGCGGCAGACGCTTTGCAACGGCGACAACTCGAGTCCAAAGTAGGCGTCACTGAACGTCGATTCATCGACAATCCGATAACTCGCTCCGCCGCGCGCCACGATAACTTCCTTTTCTCCCATGGACAATTGCCCCTCAAGCCGTTGAAGCATTCGAATCGTCCCCGAACCGCGCAGGAGTCGAACCACGTAGCCTGATTTACAGCTAGACGTCGGGGTGCCTTCGAGACAGCACCCCGAGTCGGCATTATAGTGTTGACTCCCTGCAGCAAGCGCCGCAAGTGCCGTAATCTGCACGTCATAGACGACGTGAGTCACGTGCGAGACTGATGCGCCTGCGCTACTGACGCCTACATTGGCTTCGAGTTCCCGGCGTGCGGACACCTCGCGGAAGAACGACACGTGTTGCTCCGTACCCGCGACAGCGACCGTCCCACCGAGAACCAGGCGCAAGGGATCCGCCCAATTCGTTTCGACGTCCCATGCATGCCCCAGCAGACCGTCGGCCGAGCGCGTTGTCAACGGCAAGAGAATAACTTGGGATAGCGGCCCGCCGTTTTCGTCAGGAAAGGTTTGAGGAACCTTCGTGGGCGTTGCGCAGCCGCAGACAAGTGCCACGACGGCAGCGGCCTGCAACGAAACGCAGCAAGTTCCCAATCGTTCGAGGGAGGGCGCCATGGCGCCCAACTATCGCAGGCTTGGGTCTACGAGACAACAGGCCTTGTGTGGCGCTTGCCGCGCCAAATCAGCCGCAGGGCGCGTCGGTCAACGAATCCGAGATTTGCATACAACCGCCCACAGTCACGTCGTCCAAGTTACCTCGTTTCTGCACAACATCGTACGATCGGTTTGATTGTTGCCCCACCGACCGCATTGGCCGAAGCAGTTGCGTTCGCCTAACGGCGGTGCCAAAGTTCGCCTGTCAAACTTGGACACAGGATCTTGAATATCGAGCACGTCGCGTGCGATAGTCAATGCTACTAAAGCAGGCTTGTATCCGATGACCGTTCGACAGCCGGAACCGCCCCAGAACTCTCCTGAGAGCCATGTATCTTCGGCTACGGGCGCCGGTCCGTCAAACGACACAATGGTCGGGCGACTCCTTCGCGGTACGTACCGAATCGTGGCAGCGCTCGACGAGGGCGGCATGGGCAAACTCTACCGTGCGGAACATCAGCGGTTGAGGCGTCCCGTCGCCGTCAAGGTAATGGCAAGTTATCTCTCGGCCAATCAAGAAGCACTGGCACGGTTTCGAAGAGAAGCGGACATCGTAAGTCAACTCGATCACCCTCACATCGTGCACATTCTTGACTTTGACACGGTCGAGAGCGGTGAGCCCTACATCGTGATGGAACTGCTTCAGGGCGAAACGCTGTCGCGGCGGCTCGATCAGCAGCGCATATTGCCGTTGCGCGACACGGTAGCCATCGTTTCGCAGATTGCCAGTGCGCTGACAGCGGCGCACCGCGCCGGCGTCGTCCACCGCGACCTAAAACCGGACAATGTATTTCTCTTGTCGATGCGCGACGAAAGCATGTTCATCAAGCTCTTGGATTTTGGCATCAGCAAGGGCAATGCCAAGTCAGCGCGCGTGACGGGCAAGTATGATGTTCTCGGAACACCCGACTACATGGCGCCGGAACAGGTTCTCGACACCGCGCGAGTGGATCATCACGCCGATCAGTGGTCGTTGGCCTGCATAACCTATGAAATGCTCACCGGTAGGGCGCCGTTCTTCGGCGACTCTGCCGTTCAAATCTTGGCAAAGGTCGTCAGCGAGCCGCCTCTGCCGTTGACGCACTATGTGCCGGAGGTCCACGCATCCATACAAGACGTAGTCTTGCGCGGCCTGTCCAAAGATCCTTTCCAGCGTTTCCCCACCATTAGCGATTTTTCCGAACGCCTTGCGCGTGCCGCGCAGGAAGTCATCGCATCGGATCGGTGGTTGACGGAGTCTGGCGCACAGCCGGCGCCCAATGCGCTGCACACGGCGCCCACGCTCAGCGCCAAGCCGCGTCAGCGCACGACCAAGCCTCACAGGGTCGCGGCCAAAGCGGACGCGGACAACTCAATAACGAAGGGGGTCTATTCCTCTGTCGCACCGAAGCACATCTCGCTCAGCGGCAAGCCGCCACCCTCAGGTCCCGCGCAACCGCAGCCGGCGCCGAGCAATTCCAAGCCCATCAGCGCGCGGCTGCGCGGTTCGGCGCCTCGCGAAGAATCTGGCGACGACTCGACGCGAGGTGGGTCCGCACGCATTCGACGTACTGCCGACCAACGGCCGCGGCGACGAGATGCGTTGCCATCCGTTGCCGAGCGTCAAGACTCAGTCGCACTACCGGACACCAAACAGTTGCCGAGTGCGAAATCGGCCGAGTCGATACTCAAAGAAGTCGAAACTGCGCTGGCCAAAGGCGACCGCTCGCTTGCCGTGCAAAGCGCTCGCGCCGCATTGCGCCTGAGGCATGAAGGGAAATCGCCAGGTACGGACCGACTCATTTCGAGCGCCACGGAGCTGCTACTGCCGGTGTTGCTCGAGGCTCTCGGGGGCAAGGACAAGACCGTTTCATTGGCGCATAAACCATCAAGCCATGACGGCTCATTGAGCCCCGCCCACATGTTCCTGGTGTCGCGAATCGATCAAGCGACTACCATCGAAGAGATCTTGGACGTTTCGCCGCTGCCACATGCTGAAACGCTCGGCATATTGCTAGATTTTCGCGACGAAGGCATCCTCGCCGTAGATTGACGTGTCCCGTTGGCATGGCAAGCAGCCGTCAGGTATGCTCCCGCCCATTGTGACCGAACAGACTCCATCACTTCTGCAGCGCGTCGCCCTAGCCGTTCGAGCGTTCTTGCGCATTGTTGCCAATGCGCAGTATGCCGCGAGCATTCAACGTGTCGGAACTAAGGCGCAATTGCCCACGCCCAAGGTTGCGGCTGAACCAGCCCCCAAACCCACTCGCGATCTGCGGCCAGCGCTACAATTGCTGAGCGCGCTGCAGCGCGAAGGTCGCCTCGTCGACTTTCTGCAGCAAGATATTCTTACATTCAGCGACGCCGACGTGGGAGCAGCGGCTCGCGTCGTGCATGACGGCTGCCGCCGCGCGTTGCAGCGCATGGTCCAAATCGTCCCCATTCATGAGGCTCTTGAGGGTCACAGCGTCACGGTACCGGCGGGCTACGACGCGACATCGGTTGTGTTGAGCGGCAATGTCAGCGGGTCGCCTCCGTTTAGCGGCACGTTACGGCATCGCGGCTGGCGCGCCAATGGATTTGCGCTGCCCGAGGCGGTCGGCGATACAGACTGCGCTGTCATCGCGCCCGCGGAGGTTGAATTGTGACAGACGGCAGCTTTAGCTGCATCGGCATCGATCTAGGCACGACGCACACGGCGCTTGCAACGACGCATTGGGCCGACGCGGGGGCATTTGACGTGCACGTCGTCGATATGCCACAGCTGGTCGGGCCCAACGCGGTTGAACGGCGCGCGCTGCTGCCGTCTGTAGTTTACTTTGCACATCAAGGCGAGGCTGCACTGTCGTTACCCTGGGATGTTTCGCGGCGCTATTGTGTCGGTGAGTACGCCCGGCAGCGCGCCGTGTCAGCGCCGGGGCGGGCGGTATCCAGCGCCAAGAGTTGGCTGTCGCACACGGGTGTTGATCGCCGTAGCGCGCTTTTGCCTGCGGATGCTCCTGCCGATCTTGAGCGGATATCTCCCGTAGAGGCAAGCTATCGCATTTTGGACCACCTGTGCGAAGCCTACCAGGCCATCGAGGGTTCCAAGCGCGCGTTGGTCGAGCAGGACATCGTCCTTACCGTACCGGCGTCGTTCGACGCTGCGGCTCGCGACTTGACCCTGGAAGCTGCCCTAGCAGCTGGCTTCGAACGGGTTCACCTCTTGGAAGAGCCTCAGGCCGCCCTGTACGCTTGGATTGAATCGATGGGTGCCGATTTTCGCAAGCAGCTACGCGTCGGTGACGTGGTGCTTGTCATCGATGTCGGTGGGGGCACCTCCGATTTTTCGGCGATGCTCGTGCAAGAACACGCTGGAGAATTCGAGCTATCGCGAGTCGCGGTGGGCGACCACATTCTACTCGGTGGCGACAACATGGATCTGGCTCTCGCGCATGCGCTCAAAGCGAAACTCGAGCGCGCGGGCCACCCCATCGAACATTCGCAATTGCTCGCGCTTTGGCACGCGGCGCGGCAGGCCAAAGAGGACCTCTTGACACGGTCCGAACTGGACTCGGTTCCGGTGGTGGTCGCCGGGCGGGGTTCGCAATTGCTAGGCAATTCGCTGCGGACTGAATTGACGAGGCCCGAAGTCGAAACGCTGCTGCTTGACGGGTTTTTCCCGAATGTTGACGTGACGGCAAGGCCCCAGACTAGGGCCAGAATCGCGCTGACGCAATTGGGGCTGCCGTACGCGTCGGACGCCGCCATTACAAGGCATCTTGCAGACTTTCTATGTCGCCAGGTAAACGCTGTTACAAACGATGAGCCAAGTCCGCACGCTGAGTCGGTCGGCTTTTTGAGACCGAGCGCCGTCCTATTCAACGGCGGCGTGTTCAAGTGCAGTCTCTTTCGTGAACGCGTGCTGTCGAATATCAACAATTGGCTGTCGCGTGCGCAATGCTCTCCGGTTCGAGTCTTGCCCGGTGAAGATCTCGACTTGGCCGTTGCACGCGGGGCGGCGTACTACGGCGCTGTGCGGCGCGGCAAAGGGCTGCGAATTCGCGGCGGCACGGCCAGATCTTACTATGTGGGCATCGAAAGCCCGATGCCGGCCGTCCCCGGGGTGCAGCCGCCAATGGCCGCCTTGTGTGTGGCGCCGATTGGAGTCGAGGAAGGCACCTCTTGCGATCTGCCCGAACAGGCGCTGGGTGTCGTTGTGGGCGAGCCCGTCACATTCCGATTCTTTGGTTCGACCGTGCGCCGCAATGACAGGCCCGGCACACTCGTTGATCCAATAATGCCGCAGGAAATCGAGGAATTGGCACCCATTGAAGTTGAACTGCCCGCAGAAGGCAGGCCCCCGGGTGACATCGTCGCCGTGCGTCTGCAGGCCGCCGTCACATCCGTCGGCTCGCTGTTGCTGCAAGCCGTGCCGATGTCACCCGTCGTTCCGAACGAGCGTTGGAAGGTCGAGCTCAACGTGAGGCACGAAGGGACCCCATAGCGTGGCGGCGACGTACAGCGTCGGGATTGATCTTGGCACGACGCACACCGTGGTTGCGTATGCCCGGTTGGATGGAAACCCATCGATCCGGAGTCAAGTTCTCCCGATGCCGTGTGCCGGGTCGGGCCCCGGCACACCACAGGATCGAGACAAACCGGTGAAGACGCCGAGCGCCAACGAGATGCCGGCGCAGGGGTCATCGGCGGTTGAAATATCGGGAGCAGGGTCAGCAAGGCTGCGTCGCTTGGGAGAAAACTCCATTAATGTCCTGGACATTGAACGACTCGTCGCGCCGGGTCAAATCCAAAGCTTGTTGACGTTGCCATCGGCACTGTATGCGCCCTTGCCCGGAGAAATTGCGGACGCGGCTTCACAGTGGCTTGTCGGCGACTACGCGAGACGCCGCGGCCAGCAAGTGTCGAGCCGATCCATAATCTCCGCGAAAAGCTGGCTGTGTCACGGCGCGGTGGACCGGCATGCGGCTATTTTGCCGTGGGGTGCAGGCGAAGGCATCACGAAACTTTCGCCGGTCGAAGCCAGCACGCGCATTCTCGAGCACGTCCGCGACCGCTGGAATTCTCGGTTCCCCGAGAGTCCATTGGCGGAGCAACTCGTCATCCTTACGGTGCCGGCTTCCTTCGATCCCGTGGCGCGTCAGTTGACCGTGGCCGCGGCCGCAGCCGCGGGGCTTTCGGTACGGTTGCTGGAGGAACCGCAGAGCGCCTTTTACGACTATCTGGATCGATGCAGCACGGAGCCGCTTCAAGCACTTGCCGCAAAAACGAACGACCATGCATTGCGCGTGTTCGTTTGCGATGTCGGAGGCGGCACTACGGACTTGACGCTGCTGCGCGTGTATCAGAAGTCAGCCGACCTCTTTGTCGACCGCATTGCGGTTGGAAAGCATCTATTGCTTGGGGGCGACAATATGGACCTATCCCTCGCGCACCTCGCTGAGTCAACGTTGGGTGCCAATCAGCGCTTCGATGCTCAAGAATTGGTAAAGTGGGTACTCGCTTGTCGAGAAGCCAAAGAGCAATTGTTGCGATCCGACGCTCCCAGTGAAGTCAGAGTGGCTGTCGGCAGCTCCGGCGCGCAGCTGGTGGGCCATTCACGTTCAGTCGGTCTGACGAAGGATGCGGTTCGCAGCGCTCTGCTAGACGGTTTTTTTCCATTGATCGAAGCGACGGCGCCCCCCGCGCCAAAGCGTAGTGCACTGCTTGGCTTCGGGTTGCCTTATGAGGCAGATCCTTCCATTTCGGCCCATATCGCTGCATTTTTGGCGCGTCATCTGCCGGCGCATGAGCGCGTTGACGCACTGTTATTGAACGGTGGCGTGTTTTTAGCAGCGCTGCTGGCTGAACGAGTGGTTCACGTGCTCGAAAGGCTTGGGCACACCTGCACGCTCTTGCCCAACTTTCAACCTGACTTGGCCGTCGCGCGCGGTGCGGCAAAGTATGGTCTAGTGCTTCAGGGGCATGGCCTGCGAATCGGAGGCGGTTGCGCGCACGGCTACTACGCCGCGTTCGAGTCACGGGCCGCGCGGCGCTCCGCCATCTGCGTCGTTCCGCGAGGCAGTGCCGAAGGGGAGAAGCACCGCGCGCTGTCGCAGCGCTTCACACTCAGAACCGGGGTTCCGGTGCGATTCGAGCTCTATTCCTCTGACATCGTCGCGCCACACGCCGCGGGCACCCTCGTCGATATTGACGATCAATTTGAGTTGTTGCCGCCCATCGTCACGCAGATTGTTGCCGATTCTGCGGTGTCCGACGAACTCTCCGTGCACTTGGAGGGCGAGCTCACGGCGGTTGGTTCGCTTGAGTTGCATTGTGTTCCGGTGCGTGCCACGGGCGACGAGTCCGCCTACCGACTCGCATTCGAGTTGCGTGGTCAGGAACGCAGCAACGTTGCGACGGAGCGCCCTGCCACGGCCTCGCGACAAGAGCGAGTGGGCGAAGCCTATGAACTGATACAACGGGTATTCGGCAAGGGGCGCTCGAACGTCGAGTCGCGCGAAACCAAAGACCTTGTTAGAAACCTAGAGCGAATCCTTGGCGGCCGCAGCAGTTGGACGTTGGAGCTCAGCCGCTCACTGTTCGACGTGATTGGCCCAAAATTCAAAGCGCGGCGGCGCAGTCTTGACCATGAACGGTTGTACTTCATGCTCGCCGGTTTCACGTTGCGGCCCGGT
The DNA here is from genome assembly GCA_963811985.1 of uncultured delta proteobacterium. Classification (GTDB taxonomy): domain Bacteria; phylum Myxococcota_A; class Polyangia; order Polyangiales; family Polyangiaceae; genus FEN-1139. The sequence goes on along the minus strand of CAWEUH010000015.1, from coordinate 47,930 downwards.
TTCGGTCACGTGCTGGACCGGCAAAGAGTGGCACTGCTCGGTCCCGTGTTTGCCGAAGGGCTTGCGCATTCGGATCAAGTGCGCAGTTGGCAGCAGTTTTTGATCGCTTGGCGCCGTGTGCTACCGGGAATGACGGAACTCGAGCAAACGCAAGCCTTCGAACTGCTCGTCCCGTTAGTGTCCAAGTCTAGGAACCGCACCAAGCCGCCGAAAGGTTTCCAGGGAATCGTACAGCCGGAACTCCTCGATCTGGTGAGTCTGTTCGAACGTCTCGCGCCGTCGGCGCGAATCGATTTGGGGAACAGACTCATCGAGCGAACCTGGACGGAACACGAGCCGAGGCTTTGGCAAGCGGTGGGCAGGTTGGGCGCCCGGGTCCCTCTATACGCCAGTGCGCACTACGTGATTGCGCCGCGCGAAGTTGAAAGCTGGATTGAACAGCTGATGCGCGAATCATGGGAACAGTTGCCTAACGCGGCGAAGATTGCCGTCAACATGACGCGGTTGACGGGTGACCGGGCCCGCGACGTGTCAGACAATGTTCGCAAAGAAGTGCTGCTTCGACTGGCCCGACTTAAAGTGCCCGATGAATGGGTGCGGCAAGTGTCCGAACTGGTGCCTGTGGCTGCCAATGAGAGTCTGCAGCAATATGGTGAGGAGCTGCCTGTGGGTCTGGTCTGGCAGCCAGACACGTAACGGGACTCTGTCCCAGCCAATGAAGCCATGTTTGCCGTGCCAACCTGGAGCGTCGGTGACCTGTACCTTAGCGCTACCCGCGCTACCTGTTCGTCCGTCGCGACGTTTTGATTGTGTTGGTTGTTTGGGCCCCGGCCCAAACAACGGCATTGGGGAAGCATGACTCAAGATGAATGAGTTTGAAGCCATGTTTGCCATGCCAACCTGGCGCGTCGGTAACCTGTTCAGCGGCAGCTATACAACGAGCGTCATCTTTTCTCGCGCGACGAAGGTATCGGACCAAAGGGCGCGTGCGGCCGCTTCGATGCGTCCCATGAAACGGTCGTCGTGATCGGGGTCATGATGGAATATGGCAAGCCGCTTGACGCTGGACGAACGGCATAACCTGACGGCTTCTTGCCATGTCGAATGGCCCCAACCGATGTGGTCTGGGAATTCCTCGTCCGTGTACGTGGAATCATAGACGACCAAATCGGCGCCTTCGATTAAACCCAAAACCGCCTGATCGGGCTTGCCAATCACGTGTTCCGTATCTGTGACGTAGCAGACAGCCTTGCCCGCGTATTCGATTCGATACCCGGTAGCGCGATTGGGGTGATTCAGTTGAGCTGTGCGTACGTGAACACCGGGCACCAAGTCGAATTCGTCTCCAGCCGCAAAGTCCTCGAAGTCAAGCTCCGCGCGCATGGCCTCAAGTGGAACCGGGAACGTAGGTTCGGCCATCTGCCCCGACAAGATGTCACGCACGCCGCGACTGTTGAGATGACCAGCCATGATGCGAAAGCGACGATTCGCCATGTAAGCGGGCTTGAAGAACGGAAACCCGTTGATGTGGTCCCAATGCGTGTGGGTCAGTAGCAGTGATGCATGGCGCACGTCATCTCGCATGAATTGATTACCCAGTTCACGCAGCCCGGTGCCAGCGTCCAGTACGATTCGCTCCGCCCCGGCGTTTATTTCGAGGCAACTCGTGTTGCCGCCAAATTGTACGTGATTGGGCGAAGGACAGGCGATGCTGCCACGAACACCCCAAAAACTTAGGCCAATACCCATGGGTAGCCGCCAGCCTACCACCCTTAGCCGACCGAAATTAAGTCCCTCGACGCGCCCGTCTCGCGATTGGCCGTGGCTTTGGCCTAATTCACGCTTTTTTTGCGGGAATCGTCTCGCCCCGGCCAAAAAGAAGACTCTGGCTGCAAACGGGATCCCCGGCTCCGCAGGGGCGCGCGCGACATGTCTCACCAACGTTCGCCGTGGCGCCAGCAACCGAATGTTAGCGTCCGATTCTGGGCTTTAATCTCGGAAACGACTTTGCTGGAACCGAGCGGGTCCGATGTGACCGCGTGCCGCGGCAGACTCGGCGAGATTCGAGGTTGTTGCCCCCAAGTTCACAGCCCCCGCAGGTGTCGGATTAGCGGGCTTCTGTTGGCCTTCTCCTGATGTGCAACGCGATCGATGCATTAGGGTCCATTCGGAGAAACTTTCGTTTCGTGACGTCACTAGCACACTGAGCGAGCCCAATAGCGGAAGCATCAGTTGCGGTTGGGAGAAGTCGGTGCCTGTTTTGGGCAGCGACGCGTCACCAATTGGGACGCGTCCTGTTGGTAAGGAGTACAGACTTATGGCGAATGGATCCTTGTCTCACCTTGTCTTACACAAGTCGTTTGTTTCCATTGGGCTTGGTCTACTCCTATGGGGATGTTCGGGCGCGGAAATCATCAGCACGGGGCCGGGAGCGGGCGGCTTCTTGGGTGTTGACGGCACTAACCCGACGGGCGGCGACACTTCAGCGGTCGGACCTGTGGCAACGGGCGGTTCCCTTAGTGCCGAGGGAGGCGCAATGGGAACCGGCGGCTTGTCAAACGTTGTTGGATCCGCAAGTACTGGCGGCAGGCTAGCGACAGGAGGATCGGTTGCCACGGGCGCAAGGCCAGCAACGGGCGGCAGCTTCGCAACGGGAGGATCGTTTGCGAGCACTGGCGGTCGTATGGCGCTTGGCGGCACTCGCAATAGCACCGGTGGCGCCACTAATGGCACCGGGGGTGCAATGCCTGATGGTGGAATCGCAGCGACGGGCGGCGCGAACTCGACGGGTGGTGCACGGGCCACCGGCGGTACAAGGTCGGTTGGCGGTGCCGCCGCGGGCGGCACCAAGGCGACTGGCGGAGCCAGCGCAGCGACAGGAGGCGCGAAGGCTACGGGAGGAGGCGTAGCTGCAACAGGCGGCGCGAAGGCAACCGGCGGCAATGCAAGCACTTCTACCGCACCCACTTGGACTCAATTGTATAATAGCTATTTTGCCTCGGGAACCGCTGGCAACTGCGTCAGCTGTCATTCAACCACGCAGCCAACATTCAATAGCGCCTCGACGCTTTGCACCGCGCTGAAAAATGCAGGCTACATCAGCACCGGTACCGCAACGCTGCAGAGTTTGCTCAAGTGGTTCAATCAAGGCGGCATTATGCCGGCGAACAACAATCCAACGCCCGCCAATGCAGTGGCCGACATTACGGCTTGGCAAAATGCCGGCGCTGTTTGCCCCTGACGGCTCACACACTGTGGTTTTCATTGAGTTCAAGCCAAACCAATCAGCATGGGTACTTGCGTCAATCCCGAGACTCATCTCGCGAACTGGCAAGAAGGCCTCACCCAGAGGTGGCTCAAGGACTTTTTTGGGCCGAAACCGATTGGAGTGTCCCCACGTATCAAGAAGGGTTTAGCGATGATTGCCCCAAAATTCAAGGGAGTAAAACTATGTCGGCACTTTGCTTTGTGCTGCGTGCACCACACCTTTCGCACGTGATGATAGCTGCCGCGGTCTCGGCTTTCGGTTGCTCGGGAACTGACCTCAGCGCTGGCAGTCGAACTGGGAGCAGCCTGGAGTCGAATGGAGGCCAAAGCAACGGAGGTGCAGCGGCACTGGGTGGTTCCTCGGCAGTTGGAGGTAGTGGAGGCGCTGCTGGCGGCAACACCACACCCACCTGGACCCAGTTGTACGCGGCCTACTTCGGCCCCGGTTCTTTGGGCAACTGCACAAGCTGTCACGCTTCTGGGAACACGCCGTCATTCAACAGTGCTGCAGCGCTATGCTCGGCGCTCAAGAGTGCTGGGTACATTCAGAATGCGTCGGCAACGCTCCAGTATCTGCTGACATGGTTTGGCAACGGCGGCAACATGCCCCAAGGGGGCGGTCTTGGGCCCGCCAGCGTGGTGCAGGACATTACCGGATGGCAGAACGCTGGTGCAGTTTGCCCGTGATTTTCGCTCACGGCTAACAAACCGCGTCATTGGCGAGCCCAAGGGGCAGCACTTGAGCTAGACTGCCGCCCCATGAAAAAGCGCTATTGCCTATTTTTCGCTCTGCTGTCCCTTTCATGCAAGAGTCGTCCAGAAGATTCAGCGCAGCCCCCGGTTGTTGAGGCCAAGAGTGCGCCTGCGGCAGTCAGCGTTCCGCCAGCGCCCAGCGCGACGCCGCAGGCGAATAACGTCGCTGCCGAGACTTCTGCTGCGTCGGCGCAACCTACTCCTGAAACGGTTCCTGCCCCACCCGACGTGGCGGCTCCGCCAGCCGACGCCAAGCGGACGGCGTCGGGGTTACAAAGCAAAGTGCTGCAACCGGGTAAAGGCAAAGAACACCCAGAAGCCACGGACAAAGTTCTTGTGAACTACACAGGCTGGACCAAGGACGGCAAGATGTTCGATAGCTCAGTCCCGCGGCGCGCGCCGGCCAGTTTTGGCGTGTCCCAGGTAATCCCAGGTTGGACTGAAGGCTTGAAACTCATGGTTGCTGGCGAGAAACGCCGATTTTGGATCCCCGCAAAGCTTGCCTACGGCGAACATCCCATGGCGGGCGCTCCCGCTGGCGATCTCGTCTTCGATGTCGACCTGCTCGAGATCACCAAGCCACCAAAGGCGCCGCCCGACGTTAAGGCGCCACCCACGAGCGCCAAGAAGACTTCCAGTGGACTTGCCTACAGGGTACTGCAGAAGGGAACCGGCAAGGACCACCCAACCGCTACTAGCCGCGTTTCAGTGCATTATTCAGGCTGGACTCCCGACGGCAAGCTGTTCGACAGCTCGGTCGCGAGCGGTCGGCCCGCCTCGTTTAGCCTCAATCAAGTCATCAAGGGTTGGACCGAGGGCGTGCAACTGATGGTCGTCGGAGAGAAGACGCGTTTCTGGATCCCAGGCGACCTCGCCTACGGGAACAACCCGCGGCCGGGCGCGCCCGCGGGCATGCTCGTATTCGACATCGAGCTGCTCAGTGTACAATAATGAAGATTTCCTCGGTAGGCTGCACGAACGAGTTCGTGACCAATAACATCAATCCATCTCGAATAGTGATTGGTGCTTCTTGATGTTGTTGCGGCGCGTGCACGGCGTTGCACCCGTAGGCGTAGGTCCTGGCAAGCTTTGTCGTGCAGGTTGCCGGGGCCCCGACCCCGGCAACGGCATACCCGAATGATGCTCACGACCCGGAAAAGTCGAATTGGGCGAGATTTGTTAGTGAATCAGCGCCGGAGAACGCCCCGTAACGCGGACACCACCCTGCAACCAGAACAGGCCAATAGCGATGGCGATCGCACCTGCGTTGAGGGTCACCGCTCGCAGCGACTCGGCCGCGCGTGACGGCACAGGAACGCTTTCGACCGAACGCAGTATCCTAAGCTTTATGCCTTGGCTGGGTAACGGTTGGTTCATGGTTCCCTCATTGCCAACAATTGATTGAGACCGTCGCGCAAGGCCGCGTACGTTAGACGCCGATGGTAGCCTAAGTCATTGGCAAATCCCGCGCTAGAGCGCTTTTCATTGAAACGGATCAGCGAACTGCATAGCCGGCGTGCCTGAACCAACTGAGGGCATCCTTGGTTGTGATGGCCAACAATGCTTTACCAAGGGCGGTCAGTAGTTTGGCCCAGCATCGTGGCCCCAGCTCTCGGAGAATACTTTTGGCCTTGGACCAGGCTTGTTCGATCGGATTCAGATCGGGCGAGTACGCCGGCAGAAACACAAGGGAAGCGCCCCGCTGTTCGATTGCGTTCCTGAGCCGGATGTCGGTATGAACGCTCAGATTGTCCCAAATCACTATGTCACCGGGGTTCAGTGCCGGGGCGAGACTTTGCTCAACCCACATGAGCATAGCTTGGCCATCTATGGCGCCGGGAACAACCATAGGGGCCACGATTCCGTCAATTCCAAGGGCAGCAATAACGCTGTAGTTTGACCAGCGATCGCCGGGAACGTTGTCGACGGCTCGTTCGCCAACGGGAGCCCACGCCATGCTTCGGGTCATGGACAGATTCACACCACTCTCGTCTACAAAGACCAACCTGGCTGGATCCCATGCTTTTTGTGCTTTGCGGAAGGCTATTCGTGCTTCGATAATATCGGGTCGGTCGCGTTCTGACGCGTAGAGGGTCTTTTTTTTAGCGACATGCCCATCCGGTACAGGGTGCGCCAAATCGTCGTGTCGCTCACCTTGCGACCACCGCGGCGTGGAAACAGTCGAACCAACTTGTCCAAGGTCGCATCAGGCCTTTCCTTCACAAGGGTTCGCAGAATGTCCTCTCCCTCGGAGTCGACAATTCTCGGCTTGCCAGGTGGTGATTTGGCAACCGGATCTCCGGTCTGTTTCACTCTGACTCGCAGTTTTCGCACGAAACTTCCGCTAATTCCGAACCGTTCAGCAACAACTTCCGACGAAGATTCCGTCTCAAGTGCTGCCAAGACTTTTTGCCGTAGATCGAGGGAATAGGCCATTGCCCTCCTCTAACATGCGGTACGTTCCATGGAAAGAGGCTATAACGTGGTAATAGTCATAGCGCTGCCCAATTCACGCCCCGAGACCGACGGCAAGTGGAAATTAGTGGATTGTTGCAGTCGGGTCTTTGAGGAGCGACCATTTCCAAGCGTGGACAGTGACACCAGCTCGCCACCTTACGCTTTCGCATCGCCAGCCGTCCCATTCATCGTACACCGTGTCCACGTGCCGTGATGCCCAAATCACCGAGTCCAAACGCTGCCGTGTGAAGCGAAGCAGCGTCAGGAGTCTCAAGGGGGCACACTGCGGCTGCTAAGCGGCGGTAGGTCGCTGAAGAGCCCCTTGACCTTGTCGAACGCGCTCAAGGGCGCGGGCTCCTCGTCCTGGGCAACGGGGGGCGGCACCAATGATGGTCGAACGGGCTCCTTTAGCACCTTGTCGATCGATCCAAGGCGAGTCGCGACGGTCGAGGTTAATTGCGGGAATGCCAACGCCACTCCCGTGGCTACTGTGCTTGCGCCGATCGCGGTAGCCCAACCCACCGGTCCTAGCGGACGGCAACCGAAGAATTGGCTGACGCCGGGTGTCTGCACGATGGCTGCGAGCAATGCACTCGACGCAAGACTCGTGATGACGACGGGACGCGTGAATCCACCGGAGGCGATGGTTTGACCCAGCTGCGTTCCAACGAGAGCCAACAGGCCCACCGTGTGGGCTCGATCGGCAGTCCCTGTCAGACGAGCGAAGAGCCAGGCCGAGCCAGCACCCAACGCGGTAATGAACGCGCGACTGGCAATTTCGCGATTCAGCGGTCGTCCGAGCGACGCATCAGGCCCTTCTCGTGCCAGTGCCTCGTAGGCGTCACGCGGCGGCGGGCGCAAGGCAATCGCCATGGCAGGTGCCACATCGGTTAACAGATTCACGAGCAGCAATTGCCTCGGTGAAAGGGGTGGCCTACCGTCGATGAGCCCCGCTCCGAGTGTAAACCCGATTTCTCCCAGATTGCCGCCAACCAGGATCGATACGGCATCACGCACCGACGCCCACATGGCGCGCCCTTCGGTGATTGCTTCGACGAGCGTATCGAGCCGCTCGTCCGTGAGCACCACGTCCGCGGCGCTGCGAGCCGCGCCCGTGCTGAGTTCACCCAACGCGATTCCAACATGCGCCAGCCGAATTGCCGGCGCGTCATTGGCGCCATCCCCCACCATGGCCACGACGCGCCCCGAACGCTGCAAGGACCTTACAATGCGCGCTTTCTGAGAGGGTGTGACCCGCGCAAATACGCCAACTTGACGGATGACGGCGTCCAGCTCCTCATCGTCGAGCAGCTGAAGCTCCGTTCCCGACATGATACGTCGATCGCGTAGCAACCCCAACTCGCTGGCAACGGTTGCGGCCGTTTCGGCGTGGTCACCCGTGATCAACAGCGATTCGACGCCGGCCTGTCGCATGCGTTGCAGTGCAAGCTTTGCCGTGGGCCGAATCGGATCAGAGAATGCCGTAATGCCAATCAAACGCAACCCCTGCAGGGCTGCCAAGTCTGGTTGCTGATCCGCCTTTACATCGGCGGTGGCTACGGCCAACAAACGCAACCCACGCCGAGCTAGATCATTGATAAGCTGTCTCAACGAATCACGCGTAGGTTCGTCGATGAGTGTTTCGGTCTCAACGGTGCCCCAGCGCGACGACATGCGCAGCAGGACCTCGGGCGCGCCCTTGACCTCGACACGACGTGCCTTGCCCGAGTTTCCAAGCACCGCATGGTAACCACGAGCTGGCTCATACGCCAGCTCCGCTTCTCGTTCCCAGGTGGTGTTGTCGATATCAACGGTCACCCGAGCGGCGTCCGCCGCGCGGAACAATGCGGCGTCCGTCGGGTCGTTGTGCGCTAGCGTATACCGCTGATCGGGGGCCGCCCGGATTGCGCTGGCCAGTACTGCTCGTTCGTGATTTTCGAACTCGTGCGGTGCAATCAGCGAGAACCCGCGCGTTATTCCGACGAGTTCCAGATGACCTAGGGTGACGGTTCCTGTCTTGTCCAGGCCCAGCGTGTCAACTCGGCCCAGGGCCTCGATGCATCTTGGGTTGCGCACCAGTGCGCCGCGCGCTGAAAGCCGGCGCGCTGCGGCCAATTGCGCCGCGGTAGCGAGCAGCGGCAACCCTTCCGGAACCGAAGCCACCGCCAAGCTAACACCGGCTGGCACAAGGTGCTCAACGCGTTGACCGCGCAGCAATCCCGCGCCGACCAACCCGAGCCCCGCGCCCAGTGCCACTGGCGCCGTCAGATTGATCAATGACAGCAAGCGTTGTTCGACGCCGCTTGGCGCTGCAATTCTGCCGACAATCGCGCCGCCGCGGGCCGTTTCAGTTTCGCTGCCGGCCGCGACCACGATCGCCGTTACGCGCCCGGCGGCAATCGTGGTGCCGGCGTAGACCATTGAGCTGCGATCGGCTAAGGCTGGTTGAAAACAGGGCCGGGCGTTGCGCTCGACCGGCAAAGACTCTCCGGTAAGACCGGACGTATCGACCTCGAGTGACTCCGCGTGCAAGATGCGACAGTCTGCTGGAACGACGTCGCCGCTGCTGAGCACGACTACGTCGCCGGGGACCAATTCAGTCGCCTCGATCTGATAAATCCTGCCGTCGCGATGGACCGTTGACAGGCGTCGAACCACGGCTGAAAGATCCCGGATCTGATGCTCGGTTCTGAATTTCTGAACGCCGCCCACGCAAGCGTTCAGAACGACCACGGCGCCCACCATGACCGCGTCCGCCGTGGACCCCGCGACCGCTGAAAGGCCAGCCCCAGCCGCCAGCAACGGGGCCAGCGGATTGAACAGCTCGTCGGTCACAGCCTCTAGCAATTCCATGACGGCCGTCTTCTTGCGGGCGCCTTGCACGCGCCGGCGGTTGACCTGCAACTGCGTTAGGCCAACTTCCGACGTTTCCAGGTGGCGCATCACGCCTTTGACGTTCAGCACGTGCCAAGGCGTCCGATCACGCGGAGGCATCGAAGGCTGGCGCGCCAGGTTGCGCGCCGCTCTGATGCCATTGAGCATTGAAATGAGCGTCGCGATGTTGACGGCGTTGACGACGCGGCGCGACGTAAAGGGCAATAGCCCGCCCGCCGATACGAGCGTTCCCATCGTCGCTGCGGCAAGCGCGATGTTCACGCTCTGGCGAGCGATTTGGCGAGCTACCACCGTGGCGCCAATGATGAATTCGACGTCGGACAGGTCGGGCCCGCAGATGACGTGAGCGCCCCAAGGTGCCGGGCGGCCATCGAGATGAAGCCCAATGCCGCAATCAGACGCCTGCAATGCGTCAGGTTGGTTGGAGGCCAAGGTGCAAACCACATAGCCTTCGCTTTGAAGCCGAACCACCGTGTTGACCAACCGACCACCCGTCGCAATGCGATCATCGGCCGACAGCCGCTCCAACACCTCGGAGTCATCGGAGGTCACGTAGACCCGCATCTCCGCGCGCTGCGCCGCCGCCACCAATTCTTCGAGCCCCGTGCGCGGTTCGAGTTCGACGCTGCCAATGGCCACACGACTCCCCAAGTGCCGCAGTTCCACGACAAGATTACCGGATTCGGAAAGCCGTTCCGCTTGGGGCGAGAGCGCATCGGACAACGCAGGTTCGAGCCCAAACGGCACAATCGTCCACTCGCCGCTGCGCTGGGTTTCAAGCGCGTGATCGGCGTCGAAGATTTCCGTCAGCAGGGACTGGGCCTGTGCGCGGTCGTAGTCTTCCAGACACTCGAACTCGTGCAGCGTATAGCGACTCTGGGAAACCACGTCTTCGGCCAGAACGAGACAATTGGCTCGATCGAGACGCCGCAGGACCTCGGAGTCAACGACAAGTACATTTCGGTTTGCCAGCGTGCGTCCGAGCTCCGCGCAGAACACGTCGCGCCCCAAGCGTGCAGGCTTGGGGATGCCGCCGTAGATGGCGGCGCTGGCTCGGCGCCAGCTGCGAGTCGTCATGAAGCTGAAGAGAAATCCCGTGAGTGACACAATCCAGGCGCGGTGCGCGTATTGCTCGATGGGGCCAGGCGGCAACGGGAATGCGCGGCGCAAATAAACGCGCACGAGTTCAGAGTGGTTGACTTGCTCGGCGCAGAGCTCCGGTTCACGGCGCTGCCACACTCCATGTCTGGCTCCGGCTTCGCGCAGCAGCATTGCCTTGTGCACGGCGTCGGCGGCCGATGCGACGGGTCGCTGCGCCAGGCCGTTTCCGTAAGCGATTAACAGACTCAAGACAACATCCGTGCGTTCTGGGCCCCAGGAGTCGTCGAAGCGCTTGCGCCAACGGTCCGAGGATTTCGACGACCGTCAGTGTGCTGGCCAGAGCCGCTCCTGCGCGTGACGGCCCAATTGGCAGCGCGCGTAACGTGGTGCCCACTAGCAAACCGACCACATCGGCAGCCACCTCGACAGCCAGGCGGGTCAGCGTTTCAACATCCGCCGGATGAGGCGTGGGTGCAGCGCTGAATGACGCCGCCGCGCAACACGCCTCGTGTTCCGCCGCAAAGACGGCCCGCTCGACCTGTGCGGCGTCGATGGTTGGCGTTTCGAATGCGACAACAACCCGGTGCGTGTACGGATTGACTTCAACCCACGCAACGCCGGACAAGGCGGACAGCCGCTCGACGACCGACTTGCGAAAGGCTACCAATTCATCGGCATCGAGATCGCGGTACTCCATGTGGGCGCGCTTGGTGCCCACCCAAACTCGACGCTTGCGCGGTCCAAACAGCGCGACGACTCTGTGCAGCCCTTCGCGCAGACTCATCGGCATCGACCCCAAGCCGCCAACTTTCCAGGTTCAAATCCCAGGACCCAGATCAGCATGGCCTCACGGGTTGGGAGGGGGTCGCACTGAAATTCGCCATGGCGTCGGCCGTTTTGACACGCCTTAGGCCCAAAGGTGAGCCGCACTCAGGAAGTAACGACGAGTGCGTCCAAGTGGTTGCAAAAAAAATCAATAATTTCAATTATTTATGTCTTGGTCCGAATTGGCTAAATTTAATCGCCGATCGAGCCGTTCTATGTCGTATGGCCTGGCCCGGTTCGCTGACGACAAAGATCGCCTTGGCGATGGGCTTGTTGCTGGCGAGCCCACGCGCGTCCGCAACCGTTGCCGTTGGCGATAATGGAGATAGCCACGACGCGACTTGGAAGGTCAGCGATGTCGGTCTGTACATGGACGCGACATTTCTCAGCCTCGACAGTGCCGCCGTTGCCCTCAACGAAGCCGCGGACGTCTGGCAAGGCGCGGACTCGAGGCTGCCTCACGTCTGGCCGATCCCCGGCAAGGCCGATGAATTGGGCTATCGCGAAGGGCAGGAGAATCTCAACACGATTCGCTATGCGGCACAAGGCGAGCCTCTAGCAAAGGGCGCGCTTGCCGTCACGATTGTCACATTCGACAGCGAGAAGCTGAGCATTCTTGATGCCGACATTGTCATTAATGGCGTCTACAAGTTCGACAACAATGGCAAGTACTGTGGCCAGCGCGGGTCTACAGGCAACCACAATGCCTACGACCTAGGCGACGTGCTCGCCCACGAGATGGGACATTGGTTTGGCCTGCCCGACAACACCGACGACCCGACCGCGATCATGTACCCGTATTTCGATCCGGGTGTAACCCGCCGCAAGACGCTCAGTGACGGCGATCACCAGGCGCTCGATGACCTTTACTCACACGATGCGAGCGACGGCAAGAAGGCCGCATCGTGCAGCATTGTTGCGGCTCCGCGACGTGGCAACGTCGCCTCCGGCGCAATGGTTGTGATGTTGGGCCTCGTGGGTCTATCGCGCCGTCGCAAAACGAGAATCCTCCCGGCTCAGTAACGCGAATCTCTCGTGCCGTTGCCCAAGTTGCACAGGTAGTGCGGAAGGTCGGAAGGTTTGCAGCGAAAACCGGGACGTTGTCATGATGGCCCCTGGGCCGCTAGTCTCCAATGACGATGAAATTCCAGCAACTTGCGTGGCAGACGTTTAGCAATTCGGCGGGCGGCCGTTTCTAGTTCCGAGTGACTCAAGGACGCTAGAATATGATGCCAGCAAAGAAGACCGCCGAATCGTCGCCAACACGTGAGGAACGTACCGAGTGCGCGGAAGCCCAGTTCACACGCGTTGCAGAAAACATTGGCAGCGGCGAGCACAGCCATTCGTCGCACCGTCGCAAGTACGCTCGCTACAAGGTCGAGTTAGACGTCAGCCTTCGCAGCGACCACAACTTCTACGTCGGCTTCGTGGAAAATATGTCTGCTGGTGGCGTGTTCGTTGCGACTCACATGCTTAGGTCCGTGGGTGAGATCTTCGAAATTGCCATTCACCTACCGAACGACGACAAGGTCATCAGTGGAACCGGTGAAGTCAGGTGGGTGCGAGAGTACTCCGAACGCAGCAATGTGCCGCCGGGGATGGGCGTGCGCTTCATTCATCTGGAACCGGGCTCGGTCGAGGCCATCGAGCAATTCTTGGCAAGGCGAGAGCCCATCTTCTTCGACGAAGATTGAGACTGCACGGGGAACCAGCTAGGTTCGCCTCTGTGGGCGGCTACGCGCTTTTCGCGGACCGCAGGGGTGGCATGGGTTCGATATGGCTGGCGAGGGCAGGGGGTGAGAGCGACTCGAGCGCAGCGCTGAACCGGGCTTTGTAAGCGGTCACTACGATGTCGGATGCCGCGGCTACCGACAGAGAACCGGAATTCACAATCACGTCGAAGTTATGTGGGTCGGCCGCGTCCTGCTGGAAATGATGACGCATGAACGCGGCGATGTCCGAACCCATTTCACGTATGCGACGCGCGGCGGCGGCTTCACTGACGCCGTCTCTTTGCACCATTCGAGCAATGCGTTCAGGCGTAGGGCACACGACTCGAATGCGAAGCGAACGGCTGGGACCCAGTATCAGATGTCCGCCCCTTCCAACGATTACGGCGGCACCCTGCAGCGCGATCGCACCGACGACCTTCGTCAATGCCATTCTGTATTCGTCCTGCGTGTACTCGAAGCCGACCAACAAAGAGCGGACAAATTCCATGACCGAGGAGTGAACGCGCTCGTCGACCGAGGCCAGAATTGACTCAACGGCGCCCGCTTGTTCTGCGATGCGAGTTAGAAGTTCCTGATCCCAGCATGCGAACCCAAGCCGCTCGGCGACGGCACGTCCTAGCGTAGTGCCGCCAGCGCAAGGTTCGCGTGAGACTGTTATGACCGGCCAGTGTGTTTGCGTTGTCTCAGCCAGCGTCCGTGGTTGACTCCGCAAGGAAGCCTTGTGGACCTGCTCCTCGACCAATTGTTCGATCTTGCGACTAACGTGCTTCATGAGGCATTCCTTGGACAGCTTTGTTCGCCCCATATCGCTAAGACGCGACTAGCGATTTGCCCAGTGAGGTGTCTCGAACCTGGCGGGGATATCCTGGGTAAAAGTCTTTGCGCTTGCCCCGCACCTGGAGGTTCTCACGCAAGGTCTCCTAGTCGGCCAATTTAGGGTCGATTCGATCTGGCCTTGACCGCAGCCATGATAGATGGCTGAATTCCGGCCCCTCCGAAGGCAGGCTTACGATGAAACGCACTTTTCAACCAAGCAATACGAGCCGCCTGCGAACACACGGCTTTCGCAAGCGCAATAGCACGCGCGGCGGCAAAAAAGTGCTGAAGAATCGCCGTCGGCGCGGGCGCTGGCGGCTGGCCGTGACGGCATACCAAAAGTAGAACTGCCTGCAATCCGTGCAGGAATGTGGTTCGTTGGAATGAGTTGAGGTGACTGGGGAAACGCAACCGCAGCCTGGGGGAATTTCCAGGGAGCAGCGGATCCGGCGACACGCCGAATATCAGCGGATTCAGAGTCAGGGGCACCGGCTTCAAACGCGACATTTCGTGTTTGTTCTGGCTAACCGCCCCGAGGGTGTGCGTCCCGAACAGGGTCCACGTCTCGGAATTGTCGTGTCGCGTAAGGTCGGCAACGCTGTGGTTCGCAATCGAGTCAAACGCCTGGTTCGCGAAGCCTTTCGAGTGACCCGCCACCAATTCGGCGACCGGGTAGATGTGGTCGTGATTGCCCGTTCATTCGAGCAGCCCCCCAGCCTTTCCACCGTGGCTGCCGAGTGGCTAGCCGCTTCCGAGCGAATTATGAGGCTCGTCGCGCGTCTTGGGCTGGCACGGTCCGCCTAAACGACACAAACTGCCCCCGGCCCGATGTTGGCCCAACTGTTCATTTTCTAATTCGTGTGTATCAGTGGACCTTGGCACCGCTGTTTGGAAACGTGTGCCGATTCGAGCCCTCTTGTTCGAGATATGCAATTGAGTGTATCCGGATCCATGGTCCCTTTGTCGGGCTGTGGCTGGGGTTTCGGCGTGTCCTCAGATGCCACCCATTCAATCCAGGCGGCCACGATCCTCCACCGCTGCGCCGTCGGCAATCGACCCAGGGCGAAGCGACTCCTCTTTCGTCCTGTGAGTCACTGCGTGTGACCGAACACGTCCATCACGCGGTCGATTGCACAAGGGTCTTCTGAAACAATATGGAAAGTAAGGGAAGTTTTCTTCGCTGGATATTCATTGGCCTGGCGATCTTCTTGGCCCTGCAATTGGGGCCCAAGATGTGCGGCAGCGATGGCAAGACGCAATTGCAGCCATTGACGCAAGAGAGCCGAATCTTACCGCCGGCGCGCCCGGCTGAACGAACGTGCGATATCTGGACCGATCGATTCAGGGCGGTACTTACTTCACGCGGCGCGTCGCTCGAGCGCTTTCAACTGACGACGGCCAAGTACCGGCGCAAAGGGACGCCCATCGACTTGGCGACCACGCGCACGATGGAATTGCGCCAACAATTGCGCACGACTCTGCGCAATGAGGCCGTTTTGCCATCGACCGACCCAGATTGGCAGATTGACTTTGACAGTGTCGATTACGACATAACCAACCAGAGCGGCAAAGCCTGCACGTTTCACTATCAAGACGCCAAGGTCGACGTCGTCAAGCAGGTCAGGGCGACGTCGCAGCCTTACGAGCTAGAAGTCGAGTTGACGATCAAGAACCGCGACTCGGCCAAGCGGCGCCACGCGCTCGTCGTCGAGACCGTTGCCTGGCGCACGCAGCACGAAGTCACAGGGGGTATGTTCCGCGTGAGTCCGTTTCTGACGCATGTCGAGTGCGTTGGTGTTGACGGCAAAGCAACTCGCTTGCGCCAAGATGACTTCGAACCGGACGACTTCAAGCAACCACCCTTCGCGGTTGGCCCGCTCAATCCCGGAGATTTTTATCAGGTACCAGGTGCCGTCGATGTGGCCGCTGTTTCAAACGCGTATTTCTCGCACGCGTTGGTACCCGAGCGCTCGCCGAGCAACACGTCACCCGTGTGCCAGCTTCAGATCGAAGACTACTGGGACGCGGCGCATTTCAAGAAGCGCGCGGATGACCCCCTGTCAGCTAGCGCCTATCGCGCGCGTCTGGCGTATCCGGCAAAAGACCTTGAGCCCGGCGAATCCGCTTCCTACACGGTGCTTTCGTACGTTGGCCCCAAGGAGCGCAAAGTGCTTTCGGCGGCGGGCGGCGGTCGTACCCGCCTGAGCGAGCTCATCGATCTCGGTTTCTTTGCCGTCATCGCCAAGGTGCTCGTGGGGTTCTTGCTCGCCGTTCATGGCGTCGTGCCCAATTGGGGCATCGCGATCATCATTCTCACGCTCACGGCACGTACGCTCCTGTTCCCGCTAGCGATTCCGTCGATTCGCGGTATGGTCAAGATGCGCGAGCTCAAGCCGGAGCTCGACGCCCTTACCGCCAAATTCAAGGACGACGCTCAGGCGCGGGGCCTTGCGCAAATGGAGCTTTGGCGCAAACACAAGGTCAACCCACTCAAGGGATGCCTCCCGCAGCTAGCGTCGATGCCGGTCTGGTTTGCGCTGTATACGACGCTGCAAACAGCTGTTGAGCTCTATAATATTCCGTTCTTGTGGTTTCCGGATCTATCGATGCCGGACCCGTATTCGTGCTTGCCGTTCATCATCGGCGCCACGTCGTTCGTTCAACAGCGCATGATGCCCATGCAGGGCGGTGACCCGGCGCAACAAAAGATGATGCTGTACATGATGCCGGCCATGTTCACTGTTTTCATGCTGTTTCTGCCGTCCGGTCTCGGCGTGTACATGTTCACGAACGGCCTACTGGGCATCATTCAACAGCAGACAGTTGAGTGGCATGTGAGGCGCACGTCCAAATCACAAGCGCAAACAGCTACGGCAAACCAAAGGCCCAATTTGGCGAACAAGTCCAAGGTCCAAGCTTTGCCCCGTAAAGGAAAGGTCTGACAAGATGACCAATGGTAACGAAACACCCGTTGTTGACGACGCCCTCGAAGAAGTCACGCAGGAGCCCGCCGCATCGCCGCAAGAGCAAGAGGAGTCAATGCCAGGCGGTCGTTCCCGCCGCAGTCATTCACGCCGTCGTCACCCCCATCAGCCGCCCAGTGATCAGGCACAATTCGAAGGGGACGAACGCGCCAGAGAAGCGCTGGGGTTCGTGTCCACTCTGCTGCAGCAAATGAGCATGGATTGCCGAGCGCGCCTGTGTCCTCCGCGCGAAACTGAGGTCGATGGCCAGGCACCGGAAATCGTCGTCGAGGTATACGGGCGGGATTCCGGAAGAATCATCGGCAAGCGCGGCCAGGTGCTGGCGGCGCTCCAATTCCTAACCCATCGAGCGGTCAATCGACCGGGGCTTGATCGCCGCCACGTGATTGTCAACGCGGAAGGCTACCGACTTCGGCGGGAATCGACCTTGGCGACCATGGCACAGCGCTTGGGGCAACAGGCCGTCGAAGAGGGTAAGATCATTACGTTCGAACCGATGAATCCCCGTGACCGGCGCGTCGTCCATCTAGCACTCGCCAAGTTCGAGGGTGTTATCACCAAGAGCGAAGGCGAGGGCGACGAACGTCGCGTTCAAATCATTCCCGTGCGACGCTAGCCGGGCTTGCGCTCGGCAGGTTCACTTAAAGTGGAAAGGACTCAGTCATGACCGTTAGCGACCCTAATGTAAAGAACTCATCGATCTCGAATCAAGCGTTCGAGTGGCCGCGTTCGGGGCCGGTTTTCGCCGTTGCACTGTGCCTGTTTTTGGCTGGGTGCGGCGGGCCCAAGGCCGTGCGCGGTGAAGAAGTTGCCGGCCTCGACGATCAAGCCATGAGCACGGGGCTCGACAAGCGTGATCTGCAGAAGCTTTTGCACCAGAACATGGACGCGCTGCAAACTTCGGCGCTCGTCAAACGGTGGGAGGGCGAGAACCGCCCGACGGTGGCCATCATGCCGCTGCGCAATGAGACCTCAGAGCACATCGACAGCGAGCTTGAAGCGCTGGCGAGCGACGTCGAGACCATTCTCGTCAACGCGGGCCACGTGCGTGTTGTGAGCCTTGAGCGCCAAGGTCAAGTCATCGAAGAGGTTCGCAAGCAATACGGCGACGCGTTCGACCCGGCTGCCATCGCGCGCTGGGGCAAGCAAGTCGGCGCCCGCTACTTCTTCACGGGCAAGGTATTCACGTCCGACGAGCGAATGTCCGGCGAGCGGCGCGTGCAGTACTACCTGTTCACGCAGGTGCTCGACGCGGAAACCAGCGACATTCTCTTTCAGTACAAGAGTTCCGTGACCAAGGCGATCGTCAAGTAGGTGGCTCTCGCGTTGACGAAACCGGTTGGCATGGTCAGCATGGCCTCGCGGGCAAGAAGCATAGGCCTTGTTCTTATTGGACTTTGCGGCCCAGTCACCGCGGGTTGCGCCGATCATGCAAGCCACACCTTGCATGCGCGCACGGCCCTTGACACAGGCAATGCGGAGCTTGCCGTGCGCGACTTGGACAAGGAGCTCGAGGTTGACCGCGCCGAGGATGTGCCGGCGAAGATAGAAGGCGACAAAGTCCTGCTATTGCTCGACCGCGCAATGATTCTGAGCCAACTCGAAAAGTACAAACTCGTGTCGCGCGATCTCGAAATTGCCGACAAGCAACTCGAGATTCTCGACTTTAAGCGCGGCACTCAAGACGAGATCGGAAAATATCTGTTTTCCGATCAAACAGGGCCGTATCGCGCGCCTGCCTACGAGAAGCTGCTCGTCAACACGATCAACATGCAATGCTATCTTGCGCGCGGTGACCTTCAAGGCGCGCGTGTCGAAGCCCGACGCCTTAGCGTGCTCGAGAAATTCTTTCACGACACCGGCGATGCCGGGCAAACGTTGATGGGCCCTGGCGACTACCTGGCGGGTTTCATTTTCGAGAAGAGCGGGCAACCGCAGGAGGCCCTTCGATACTACGACGACGCGCTGGCACTTGGACGGTTCAACAGCCTCGCCGACGCTGTCACAAGGCTTTCTGCTCAAGCATCGTACAAGTCGCCGCGGCTTGAGAAACTGATCGCGCAGGCGGGCACGGCGCAAGAGTTTCCAGCTGACTATGCCGATATAGTCGTCGTCGTCAATTACGGCCGCGTGCCCGCCAAGATTGCCGAGCGCGTTCCAATTGGTCTGGCCCTTACGTTTGCGTCGGGCGCGATGAGCCCGTACGATCAGTCCCGGGCGAACAAGTTGGCGGCGCAGGGCCTTGTCACGTGGGTCAATTTCCCGAGATTGGGCAAACCGCAAGGACAATACGACCGCGCGCGGTTCGGCGTCAACGGCCACCTTCAAGAATTGGACGAAGCGCTGGCGGTTGATGAAGCGGCCAAGAAGGCTTGGGACGCTGTTGAGGGCACGGTGGTCGCCTCGGCGATCACTCGGGTGATCGCGCGAATCTTGGCCGGGCAAGCTGTGCAAAAGGCAACGGGCGACGGCCTGACGGGGTTTCTGCTAGGCCTCGGCACGCAGGCGACGATGACCGCCGCCGACACGCCGGACACGCGCAGCTGGTCAACGCTGCCCGCGCGCATCGCCATTGGTCGAGTGCGCGTCGCGCCGGGACAACACACGATTGAGCTGGTTGCGCGGGGCGTGCATAAACGCGCAACCGTCAATCTGGAACCCGGCGGTTGGACGATGGCGATGCTAACTGTGTTGCGGTAGCGCCGCGCTATTGTAGCGAGAACCGCGTGCCGTCGAACCGGTACGATCGAGCGCCGTTTTTCGACCAAGGCAACACGACGGGTTCGATGCCGCCGTTCGGCTCGGATTCGTCAGGGAAAGGATAGTTCTTGGCGGTGAAGCCCACGGAGCGGCCCGCCCGCAGTTCAATGAGTGTCCCCGCCGTTTGCGGCAAGAACCGAATTCCCGAGAGCACCCTCTTTTCGCTCAGCGTGCGGCTTGTTTCAACGGCGAAAATGCGATGAACACCCGTTTCCGAAATTTGGTAGACGAACATGACCGTGCGCTCGACGTCCGCGTCGTCGAGTTCCTTGCCGGCCTTGGCGTGCAGCGTCCCGAACACGATGACCTCCGCCTTGCCGTCACCCGTCAGATCGCGTGCCGTCATGTCCAGAATATCATCTGCATTTGCGACGCCGATGGTCGTGTAAACGTACGTGTCGCCGTTGTGAAAATTCTTGCCGAAGCACACAATGTCGCGATCATGCACCAGCACGCGTTCGTTTGTCGAGTCGCCCGCCACGTCGGTGACGAAATCGAAACGCGGCTTGCCTTTCTTCACGTGCCGGTCCTTGCGATACAGCGCATACACCTGGTCGAGCATTTCCTCGGAACTCGGTGGGCGCGGCGGGGGAGGTGAGGCCACCGCGGGGCTTGCCTCTCCGCGGGGCTTGTGGCCCGGCTCGCGCTTGGCGCTACCCTTCGATTTGGGCTTTTGCGTCGTTTCGGCGACTTTGACGAGGCGGCCGCCTTGCCACCCGTAAGTCAGGCTGCCGACGCTGTCCCAAGGCAAAAGCGCGCTGTCCATGTCCGCGGGCTTAGGTTCGCTGTAGCTCTGTTGCTCGACCAAAGCGGTGCCCTGCGCAATCGTGAGCACGGCATGCGTACCGCTCTTTGAGACCTTGACGTCGTTTTGAACCGTGCCGGACGCGGTGGCTAACCCGACCTCGTGCAAAAAAACAGGCTTGATTGTGTTATCCGTGTCAACGCGAAGCACTTCGGCAACGTCGCGGTAGCGGTCGTCAGCCCCGATGCGAATGATGGTGAAAACTTCGTCGTGGCCATCCCCGTCGAAGTCGGCTGTCTGTAGCCGGCGCACTTTTGCAGCATCTTGGACCTGCAAGTCCGCCACGACGAATTCTTTGCCGCCCCTGAAGTGGGGCCCCACAATAGTAAGATAATGGTCGTAGAGCGCGACCCGCTCGAGCATTGAGTCACCGGCGACATCGGCGAACAATTCTCGAGCCGGTTCCGTACTCAAGCTTTGGGCGCGAACCAGTCCGCCGTACACCGCCTGTTCGCATTCGGTAAGCAGCTGCGGAAGCTCTTTGCCCTCCTTGCCGGACGTCGTGGCGGTGATCGAGCCGATTTTGCCGGGTGCCGTGGCGTCAGTCCACGTCATGCCCGCCCGCATTCCAACGCGCGTTCTTGCCGCTTCAGAGAAAGTCCGCCACGGTATTTTGGCTTCAAACGTGAGACCGCCCGACTCGGGTGCTTCCACCAATTGCGCGCCAAAAGGACGCTGGCCTCCCAGCATAACGACGCCCGGAAGCTTGCCGGGATCACCCGGAAACATGTCAATTGAGTACGTGTGGTAATGGCCTTTGCCGTTGGGAAACGCCAGCATCAACGTTGCGTGATCTTCGTTGGGCCCCGCGCTCGCGGTGCGAACGAGTTTTGAATCTTCGACGCGCATCGCCACGTACAAGTTGTCGTCATCGTACGCGAGCGCCACCTGCGCACCCGTTTTTCCGGAACGCTTGCCCGAGATCACGGTGCCGAGCGTGGACCATTCGCCCGGCAATTCGCCCGGGACGCCATCCAGCTTTACCTTCACGTCCGCGGCGCTATCAGCGGAAATCATGACGCCCTCGGCTGCATTGGACAATGAAGCGGCAGTGACCAACGCCAAGCCAAGAAGTCCGAGAGTCAATAAACGTCGAATCATGGCCGAAGCATAGCGAACCATTTCGGGAAGCAAACCGGAAGGTGCTCGCTTGGGGCACACGATGCCATTTTTATCGATCGAGCTCAAATACGCAACGCGAAGTATTGCGACTAGATATCCCCCCAAAACTGGGGGGATTTGGGGGGTTCAAGTCCCTCCCCAGAGGGGAGGGATTAGGGAGGGGGCAGTATATAGCCCTACGTCTTTGCGCGCAGCGGCTCATGCGGGTCCAACTCGGCCAGCGCCTGCGCCAGCTCCGCCTGCTCGGCCTCGTCGAGTTGGCCCGACGCCGGTGCGTTCTCGACCCGAACCGGCGCCGCCTTGGGTGGTTCGGGCTCGGGAGGGATGATGCCCATCTTGCGCTTGAGCGCGAGCAAGTCCTCGTCAGCACCACTCGTGGCTTCAAGCTCGCGGAACTTGTTGGCGAGCACGTCGCCGGTCATCTGTTCCGTGAGTTCCGCGCTGGCTTCCGCTTCGGCTTCCATCTGTTCAATCTTCGAAGCCATGCGGTCGAAGGATTCGAACGCGCTGGTGCTGTGCAGACCGCTCATCGTTTCTTGAATGGCCTTCTGCGCTTCAGCGCGCTTCTTTCGCGCAATCAGCAGCATCTTCTTGCGTTTGGCTTCTTCAATTTTGCCGTTGAGCGCTTTGAGAGCCAACTTCAACTGGTCCACACCCTGCTTTTGCTTGAGCCACTGTTGTTGGAATTGTTGTGCCAGCGACTCATGCTCCTTCATTCTGAGCAGTGCCTCTTTGGCCAGTTCGTCATTGCTAGCGCGCACGGCCAGTGTTGCCTTGCGTTCCCATTCCGCAGCTTGGTTCGTCTCCGTTTCCGCCTGACGCTGCAGTTTCTTTTCCTCCGCAATTGAGGCTGCCACTTGGGTTTTGGCCGCAACCAGTTGCTCATTCATGTCGAGCACAATCTGCTCGAGCATTTTCTCGGGGTCTTCCGAACGACTGATGAGATCGTTGATGTTGGACTTTATGAGTTGGGCGATGCGGGCAAGAATTCCCATGGTGACTTATGCCTTTGCAGTGACCATTTGTCTTAGGATTGGAACGTGATTGGCCAAGGCGAGAGTTACATCCGATAGCGTCGCCTCGAGCTCATTCTCATCAAGGTGGTCGAATTCGAGCGCCGCGCTCAGTTGGACGCGGTTGCCGTTTAGCCCGTAGGCCGCATGAAGCAGATCAGCCGAATTGAGTTCGAGAAGCTTCTTATAGAACGCGCACTCGCGTTCCATAGATGCAAACTCAACTTGCCCTATATCGACTTGTACAAGGACGACAGGCGCCTGCACGCGTAGCACTGCGGACGGTTGAGAGGGTGCCAGTGTCACCAGAAATGTCGCGTCGTCGACTGCCGTGAAGGCGCGACCTCGAGCCTCAAGGAACCGTTCGACCTCGTCACGATTTCTCAACATTTGGTACGCAGCCTATCAGGGATTGATGCAATTTGTCACCCATGCGTTGGATGGAAGCTAGTTTTGCGGCCAAAACGCAGCCTCGTGGTTTCCCTCCCAGCCCGTAATCCCGGTTGCTGGTGCCTGTGAAACCGCCAAAGGCGCCAAGTTCGCCAAAAGGAATTTCTCAGGTCGATAGAAACAATAGAACTCTGGCGGCCCTTGGCGCGTTGGCGGCTTCCGAGAAACGCGTCAGGTCAGCCCGAACTCGCACGACACGGTGCTCCCGCCACGCAGCCTAGTGGGATAGGCTCTAAGGTCGCAGCAATTCGGCGGCTGGCGCCCTAAGGTCGATATTAGCGGACGAACCGGCCATAACTTGCTACGAGCAGGGTACCTCATGACCGCCGTTCGAATTGAGCACGCCTTTGACTGCGATGAGAAGACGTTCTGGGAACAGATCTTCTTTAGCGAACAATTCAATCGCGACATGTACCTGAAGTACCTGCAATTCAAGCAGTGGGAGGTCACAGAGTACCGCGAGACCGACACATCGATCTTTCGCACCGTCACCGTGACGCCGAAGATCGGCGATCTGCCCGGCGCTATAAAGTCACTGATCGGCGATAACTTAGGCTACCGCGAAGAAGGCAAGTTCGACAAACAGTCGCGTCGCTTTTCCGTCGTTGTGGTGCCAAGTTCGCTAGCCGACAAGATTTCGGTGCGGGGCGATACTTGGCTGCAGCCGCTAGACCAAGTGCGCCACAAGCGCATCTTTGACGCCGAGGTCTCAGTCAAGATGTTTGGCGTGGGGAACATCATCGAGAAGAAGATCATCGCGGACCTGCAGCTCAGCTACAATGCCGGAGCGGTGTTCACGGCCGATTACTTAAGGCGATTGAATCGCCCCAAGTAGAAGACGCGACAAACCGTCACCGACTGATTGCTTGGGTGTGGTGCAGCTATGGCTTGGCGGTGCGCTTGGTCTTCTTGGTGAGGCTACCATGAAGGTCCAAGAGGCGTGGCAGTGGGTACGCGTTGAGCGCCGCGCGCAAGCCCGTGTCCTTCGATCGCTTCATCATAATGAGAATGCTATCGACGAGGCCGTCGCGATTCTTGAACTTTTCTTGGGCGCTCTTGAGTTTGTCATGCAAGCTTACGAGCTTGGCGTTCGAGACACGATTGAGGCCTTTGGCGCCAAGCCTGTCGACCCAGAGATTGGAGCTGGAAAGCGCCTGAATGGCGATGACGAGCTTCTCTTTGGACTCGAAGCGCTCCTTCACGACGGCGAGCGGGGATTTCTTCATGGGACAACTCCACGATACGCGTCGCATGCGGCGCGAAAGGGGCGGCTAAATAGCAGCGCGGTGCGAGTTGAGCAAGCATAAGCGCTTGCGGGCCAATAGGCCGACCTGTAACGTCGCGCTGAACCAAATGGCTTGGCCACCCACTAGTCGCGCGGTACTAGTCGGCGGCCTCAAATGATACCCCGACTGCGCTTTGCCCCGTCTCCCAGCGGCTACCTGCACATCGGCGGCGCACGCACGGCGTTGTTCAACTGGTTGTGGGCCAGAAAGACAGGCGGACAGTTCATCTTGCGGATCGAGGACACCGATCAGGAGCGCAGCAGCCTCGACAGCGTCAGCGCCATCCTGGATTCGCTGTCTTGGCTCGGCATTGATTGGGACGAGGGTCCTTCTGTCGGCGGCCCCTACGGTCCCTATTTTCAGAGCGAGCGCAAGAACGCCTACCGACAAGTAGTCGAGCAGCTGATTTCATCTAAGAAAGCCTATCGCTGCTACTGCACCAAAGAGGACCTTGACGCGCAGCGCGAATTGCTCAAGGCAAAGGATCCCAAAGCGCAATTCGTCTACCCGGGGACTTGTCGCAACACCCCCGATGATCCAGCGCGTTCCCACGTCGTGAGGTTCATCGCGCCGAGCGAGGGCACAACAGACTTCGTCGATAAGGTATTTGGCCTGATTGCAACGCCCAATCGGGAGCAGCAGGATTTCGTCTTGGTGCGACGCGATGGCTACCCGCTTTACAATCTTGCCGCGGTCGTCGACGATCACGCAATGGGCATCACCATGGTCGCGCGCGGTCGCGATCACATCGGCAACACGCCACAACAAATCATGCTCTACAAGGCCATGGGCTGGCCGGTTCCCGAATTCGCTCACCTTCCGATGATGCTGAGCCCCAAGGGCGAGAAACTGAGCAAACGACACGCGGCCGTCGGCGTGCAAGACTACCGCGAGCGCGGCTACAGCCCGATGGGCGTCTTGAACTACCTGGTGCGGTTCGGCTGGTCCTACGGCGATCAGGAGATCTTCGGTCGCGACGAACTGATTGCCTGCTTCGAATGGGACCGCGTGAACAAGAGCGACGGCAAATTCGACGACAAGAAGTTCGCCGACGTCGTGTTCGAGCACTTGAAACAACCCCGTCTGACGAGTGACGAGGAATACATCAAACAAACATTGCCCCCGTTGCTCAAGGCCCTCGGCACAGAAGCGCTCAGTCTAACGGAGCGTGAGCGGCTGCGTCGGGCCTTGCCACTGATCCGTGAGCGCGCTCGCACTTTTGTTGATGCCGCTGCGGCACTTGACTACTTTTTTAGGCAACCGCCGACGCTCGACCCGGCGGCGCGTGACAAGTTCCTCAAGCCCGAGACAAGCGCCCTGCTCGCACACGCGCACGACGTTCTCGTGAAGACCGAGGGCTGGCAGGCGGCGCAGATTGAGCAAGCATTGACCGCCGCTGCCGCAGACATGCACGTCGAGTTGAAACAGGTGGCGCAGCCGGCACGCGTCGCGGTAACGGGTCGCACCGCGAGCCCCGGGCTCTTCGAGGTCATGGAAGTTCTCGGCCGCGAATTGACGCTCGAACGGCTCAACGAGGGGGCAAAGCTCGCTGCCCGTGTGTCAGGCTAATGCTGGCGCAAGTGAACATTGGAGGCGCGCCGGGTCAAATCCCCGTCAAGCTGCCGATTGAAGCGATCACGCACGCTTCGTGGGTTGATACGTTCCTCTCCTATGCGCCGGTAAGGTCTTTCGTACCGGTCCCCATCTTGATTCTTATCCTGCCTGTCGTTTGGCTATTCTTTCGTTCGACTTGGGCGGAGCTCGAGCGCGAAGCCACGTACTACCGCGTGCGGTTGGCTCACTCGAATCGCTTCGACACGCGGCCCTTCGTGTGCTTGCTCTTTGTCGCCGTGTCGCTGACCATTCAGGAGTATTACGGCGGTCGCAGGCTTTATGATGCGGTCATTCGACCTTGGCTCGTGCAGATGGAAGCCGGTGGCTGGCAGCGGTTGCACATGGCTCAAATGGACGAGTATTATGGGTACGCGTGGTGGGTCATTGCGCGCGTGCTTGGCTATGTCGTCTTGCCATTCCCGCTTTGGAAGCTGCTTTATCCAAAAGACAGCCTGCTCGACCTTGGGCTGAGAATTCGAGGGTTCTCGAGGCACTTGTGGATTTACGGCGTCTGCTTGCTGATCGTCGTGCCAGCTATGCTAGTCGTTGCCCATCAGCCCGATTTTGGCAGTTACTACCCCTTTTACAAGCTTAGCTCGCGCAGTTGGTTTGACTTGATGGCGTGGGAGTTCATCTATTTCATTCAATTTTTCGCCCTCGAACTCTTCTTTCGAGGGTTCATCGTCGGCACCTTGCGGCGGACCCTTGGCGCGGCCGCGATATTTGTGATGGCCGTCCCGTATTGCATGATTCACTATGGCAAGCCCTACCTTGAGGCGAACGGCGCGATTGTCGCGGGGATTGTTTTGGGGTCGCTCTCCGCCAAGACGCGTAGCATCTACGCGGGGTTCCTCGTGCACATCACCGTCGCGCTGTCCATGGACCTCTTGGCATTGTGGCACCGGCACGCTCTGCCGACGGTTTTCATGCCTTCCTTCATCGGCGGCTAGATCGGTAGCCGAACACGTGGCACAATCGGGCGCCTGTCCCATCTTGTTCTGCACGCCAAGAGGTAATTGTGACCGATACGACAAGCCGCAGCAGCGTTCTTTGGTTCCCAGAAAAGAGCGCACAGCTCTATCAAATTCAAGGTTGGGGAAGTGAGTACTTCTCCGTCAATGATGCGGGCCATGTCATGGTCAGGCCCGATCCGCGTCAAGAGTTTGCTGTCGATCTGTTCGAACTCGTTGGCGACTTGACCATGCGCGGGCAGGATTTGCCGCTGCTCATTCGCTTTCCCGACATCGTCGCGGACCGGATTCGGCGTATCAACGAATGCTTCCGCAGAGCGATCGGAGAATACGAGTACACGGGTACGTATCGGGGCGTCTATCCCGTGAAGGTGAACCAACAGCGGCACCTCGTCGAGGACGTCGTCGAAGCGGGACGACCCTGGCAATTTGGTTTGGAAGCGGGCTCCAAACCCGAGCTATTGATTGCGCTGGCCACAATGCACGATGCCGGTGGCCTCATCATTTGCAATGGCTACAAGGATTCGAAGTACATAGAAACAGCGTTGGTCGCCCAAAAGTTCGACAAGACGGTGATCATTGTGCTTGAGCGTATCGAAGAGCTCGACCTGGTGCTTCACGCCTCCGAAAAACTCGGGATATCCCCGGTTTTGGGCGTACGAGCCAAGTTGACGGCCAAGGGGGTGGGGCGCTGGGCAGACTCAGCGGGTGAGCGGGCGAAATTCGGGTTAACCACGGCGGAAATTGTCCACGTTATAGACCGCTTGGCTGAGAAGAACATGCTCGCATGCCTGCAGCTGCTGCATTTTCACATCGGCAGCCAGGTCTCCAGCATCATTCCGATCAAGAACGCAATGCAGGAGGCGTCCAACATCTACGTCGAGCTGGCCAAGATGGGCGCCGCCATGGGCTACATCGACGTTGGGGGAGGGCTCGCCATCGACTACGATGGTTCCAAGACGGATTTTCACGCTTCGCGCAACTACACGATGCACGAATACGCTGCCGACGTGGTGGCGCATGTTCAAGGCGCATGCAGTAAGGCCAACGTCCAGCCCCCCACTATCGTGAGCGAAAGTGGACGCGCGATTGCGGCACACCATTCGGTGCTCGTTTTCGAAGTTGTTGGCGTCAATGAGGTGCGGTTCGGAGACGCCCTGGAGCCGCCCAAAGACAGTCAGCGGCTGTTGCGCGAACTGTATGAGACGTATCAGGGCATCGTTCCCAAGAACGTTCAAGAGTCATGGCACGATGCAAACCAGGCCAAGGAAGAGGCGCAGAGCCTTTTCAAGTACGGCTATTTGACGCTGCGCGAGCGGGCGCAAGCGGAGAAACTCTACTGGCATTGTTGCGAGAAGCTGCAGCACACGCTGCGACGCATGAAAATGGTTCCCGAGGAACTTCAACACCTTGAAAGTAGCTTGAGCGCCATCTACTACTGCAATTTCAGCATCTTCCAGTCAGTCCCCGACGTTTGGGCCATTGATCAACTGTTCCCCACGATGCCCATTCACAGGCTTGACGAAGAACCGACAATCCGAGCCCGCTTGGCTGACATGACCTGCGACAGCGACGGCATCATCGACCATTTCATTGATCTCGAAGACGAGAAACACACGTTGGACGTACACCCCTATGATCCTAATCAACCCTACTACCTTGGCATGTTCCTGAATGGCGCCTACCAAGAGATATTGGGTGATATGCACAACCTGTTTGGCGACACGAACGCGGTCAGCGTGAAACTGGTTGAAGATGGCTATCAAGTCCGGCACGTCCTGAAGGGCGACAGCGTGTCCGAAGTTCTGCGCTACGTAGGTTACGACCCCGCAACCATGGTTGAAGCCGTGCGGCACCAGGCTGAAAGAGCCGTCGCAGCAGGAAAACTAACCAATCAGCAAGTTAAGACATTGATGCAACATTACGAAGAGTCGTTGCGCGGTTACACGTACTTGACAAGCGACGATTAGTGCCGCGATTGACGCACCCGCAAATTGCGCAACTTTTGCGCAAACTAGGTGGATTGCTGCCATCCGGGCGATGCTTTTGCACCGTCGCGTGGAAACTCTGCTCGTGTCCATAGAGTACATCGAAACCCGCGATTGATTGCGGACAACGGCCTTTGTCGCTTGTGCGCCTTGGGCTCTGGCTATAGGATCGACGTCGGTCTGGTTCGACGCCACGTACGCCCGAACGATGATGGCCCGGCTCCAAGGAATGCGTCCCTGGGACCCTGTCTCCACAGGTGTCTTTTTTCTAATTCTTGAGCGTGCGTGGCCGTATGGCAATTCGCCGACGCACCATCGAAACTGAGACGGAGCCCGCGCCGCAATTGTTGATGTTGAGTATTACCTATGAATAGAAACGAAGTATTTCCACCCATCAAAGGCCACCGCCTAGGTTTTTTTCAGCGTACGCCGATTGATTCGCTGGTGGCGCCTCAAAGCGTGGCCGTCATTGGCGCTTCCGAACGAGAAGGAAGCGTAGGCAGAACGGTTTTCTGGAACCTCATCAGCAACCCCTTCGGGGGTACTGTGTACCCAATCAACGCCAAGCGCGCGAACGTTTTTGGCGTTCGGGCGTATCCTTCGCTCGCGGCGCTACCGGAAAAGGTGGAGACCGTCGTTTTTGCCGTTCCCGCTGCCACGATTCCAGAACTTGCGGAACAAGCAGGCGAACACGGTGCCAAAGGGCTCATCGTCATTTCAGCCGGGTTCAAGGAAATGGGCGCGCCAGGCGAGGAATTGGAGCGGCGGCTGCTGGCCGCGGCCCGTCGCTACGGCATGCGCATCATTGGGCCCAATTGCCTTGGAGTTATGAATCCACTGACCGGGTTCAATGCCACGTTCGGCGGGGTCATGGCGCGCTCCGGAAATATCGCATTTCTGTCGCAATCGGGCGCTTTGTGCACGTCCGTTTTGGATTGGAGCGTAAAAGAACAAGTCGGGTTCAGTGGATTCATCTCGATCGGCTCCATGCTTGACGTCGGCTGGGGCGACCTCATCTCGTACTATGGGCACGATTCGCGAACCAAGAGCATCGTCATCTACATGGAGTCTGTCGGCGATGCTCGGGCATTTATCTCTGCGGCACGGGAAATCGCGTTGACCAAGCCTATCATTGTCATCAAAGCCGGGCGCACGGATGCAGCAGCCAAAGCGGCCGCTTCACACACGGGCTCGCTGACGGGTTCGGACGCGGTCCTTGACGCGGCGTTCCGCCGCTGTGGCGTGGTTCGCGTAACGCAAATCGACGACCTGTTCCACCTCTCTGAGGTGCTTGCCAAGCAGCCGTTGCCGAAGGGCAACCGCTTGACGATCATCACGAACGCCGGTGGCCCCGGGGTGCTTGCCACGGATGAATTGGTTTCCGGTGGAGGGTCGTTGGCGCCTCTTTCGCGTGAGACATTCGATGCCTACAATGCATTTTTGCCCCCGCATTGGAGCCGCAACAATCCCGTCGATATTCTCGGGGACGCGGATGCGGAGAAGTACGGCAAGGCACTTCAGATTGCCGCCAAGAATGACCAAACCGACGGCAATCTCGTCGTCCTCACGCCGCAGGACATGACCGATCCGACTCAGACCGCTGAAAAACTCCGCCAATACGCCGTGTCGACAGGCAAGCCGGTGCTCGCCAGTTGGATGGGGGGTCACGCGGTCGCCGCGGGCAATGAAATACTGAGCCACGCCGGCATTCCCACGTTTGCCTATCCAGATACGGCGGCCCGCATGTTCAACTACATGTGGCGCTACGAGTCGAATCTCAGGGCGCTTTACGAAACGCCGGAGTTGACGGACTCGTCCGACGAGAGCCCCGTCGACTCCGCAAAGGCAGCTGCCATTCTCGATACCGTTCGAGCCGAAGGTCGAACGATCCTTACCGAATATGAGTCCAAGCAGATTCTCGCAGCCTACGGAATTGCTACGGTAAGCACGCGGCTGGCCGCAACGCCGGAAGAAGCTGCCGAAATCGCCACTCAGATTGGGCTGCCCGTCGTCATCAAGATCAACTCGAAGACCATCACTCACAAGACTGACGTCGGGGGCGTCGTATTGAATCTGCGGACCGTTGACGAAGTTGTCGCGGCCTTCAAGAAGATGCAAGCCACGGTGGTCGCGAAATTCGGGGCCGCGGCCTTTGAGGGAGTCACGGTGCAGCCGATGATCAAGTTGGAAGGCTACGAGGTGATTCTGGGCAGTTCGATTGATCCGCAGTTTGGTCCCGTTCTGTTGTTTGGTTCCGGTGGCCAACTCGTTGAAGTGTATAAGGATTCAGCCATCGGTTTGCCGCCACTCAATACGACGCTTGCGCGCCGGTTGATGGAGCGAACCAAGATATACGCGGCCTTCAAAGGGGTCCGCGGGCGAGCGCCAGTGAACATGCACGAACTGGAAACAATATTGGTTCGCTTCAGCCAACTAATCGTCGAACATCCTTGGATCAAGGAATGCGACATCAATCCGCTGCTGGTCGGGGAAGGCTCCAACATCATCGCGCTAGACGCACGGGTTGTTCTTTTCGAGGCCACCAAAGACCCTGCCACGCTGCAACGTCCGGCGATCAAGCCCTATCCACGCAAGTACGTCGAGAGCAGCCAGTTGTCGGATGGAACTTCGGTTACTTTCCGCCCGATTCGGCCCGAAGACGAGTCCATGATGGTAGAGTTCCATCAAGACCTCTCGGAGAGCAGCGTTCGGTCGTGGTACTTTGAACCGCGCAGCGTCAACGAGCGAACTGACCACACAAGGCTGCGACGAGCCTGCTTCATTGACTACGCCCGCGAAATGGCGCTGGTCGCGGTGGTTCAAAATAAGGACGGTTCAAAGTCAATCGCCGGGCTGACGCAGTTGCAGAAATCCTCGTTCTCCCAGCGCGCGCGTTTCGCTGTCGTCGTTACTGACCGCTGGCAGCGTCGAGGGATCGGCGGCCAACTTCTTCAAAAACTCATCAATGTGGCGAAAGCTGAAGGCCTGACTTTGCTCAGGGCTGCATTCTTGCCGGAAAATGATAACCTGAAGCATCTGTTCGAGAGGTCTGGATTCCGCATTGTCAACGTTTCGCCCGATGAACCCCTGTATGCCGAATTGGAGCTGCCGACGGGGTCTACGCCGCAATCCGCGTATCCCGGGGTCTGAGCCCACTGGCCCGCGGGAATACCCGCTGTTCAATCGGCGTTGTAGCCGATGCGGACAGATGAGCTATCGGTCGAATAACCAGTCGGGTTGGCGCTAAATGGCGAGCATCAAGCGCTGGACCTGGGTTGCCATGGTGGCGGTCGCCGTCGCGTTGCCCATCTGCGCGCGCGCCGATATCGCGCGTCGGGTCGACAGCGACGGCACCGTGACCTTGTCAAATAGCGCCAGCCGGCAATTCGTTGCCGTCAAGAACCGGGTCGAACAGCAAGACGTTACGGCTCCCGTAAGCCGCTACGACAACTACATTAGACAAGCGGCACTGCTCTACCAGATCCCTGAGAATCTGGTGCGCGCGGTGATCATGGTTGAGAGCGGCTTCAATCCGCGGGCCACGTCGAAAGCGGAGGCCCGCGGGTTGATGCAGTTGGTTCCATCGACTGCCAGTCGCATGCTTGTCGATGATGTCTTTGACCCAAGGCAAAATATTTATGGCGGCGTTCGATACCTACGCGTGTTGGCCAACTTGTTCAATGGCGATCTCTTCTTGACGCTCGCCGCCTACAACGCAGGCGAAGGAGCCGTAGTCAAATTCGGCGGCATCCCGCCGTATCCTGAAACCCAAGCCTACGTCGCCCGGGTTGTTGCCTACTACCGCCAATACCAAGGGCAGCTGTAGTATTGCTGCCGAACCCTTCGTTGACACGACGCCCGCAGATCCTCGCCGGGGCGGCCGCAACCAGGCTTTGCGGGCGGGCTTCCTGAAGTCTTGGTCCACAACACCGGTCTGAGGCAGCTCCGGTCGCCCTACGGTGAGTTGTCTTTGCCTATCTGACTTGCCAGCGGCGGGCTGCCGGCGTCGAACAGTGCGCCTTCGGGTACTTTCATTTTCACGTCCAGCAATACCGTTTCGCCGTTCGCAATGTTTACGGTGCGCCGTTCGGGCGGTGCTTGTGGGTGTTCAAGGTGCACGTAGTGGGTTCCCGCAGCTAGAGGAATCGACCGCGAAATGGGCGTTGTGTCGTAGAGTTCACCGTCGATTGTGACTTTCGCCCACGGGTCGATAACTAGCCGCAGAAAGCCTGCTCGTTCGGGCCGCAAGGCAAGACGCCCAGTAAGTCGTGACGCCAATCCGCTTCGCGCGCCGCTTCTTTGCGCCAACAGTCCACCCGCGCCTATCAGTGCCGAACACACAAAAAGACCAAGAAAGACCCGATTCAGGCTGTCGTTGCGCAGCGGCGGATGGGCGCGCATTGGCTGCGACGGCCTTGCCTTTGTCGAAGCGCGGGTCAGGCCTGCACGAGCCAACTCGGTGTGCAGGCAGGCTTGCGGAGTCTCCTCGCCCATTTGCCGCAGCACCCGCTCAAGCGCTATGTTCAGTTCCGCTGCATCGTAGTAGCGATCCGCAGGCAGTTTCTCCAAGCATCGCAGTATGATCCGATCGACACTGCTAGGAATGCCCGCGACCTGTCTCGAAGGCAAGGCCGGAGTGCTGTGACGAATTCTCTGCGCCACGCTCCGATCATCGGGTCCGTCGAAGGGATTTTGACCGGTAAGCGATTCATACAACACGCAGCCCAACGAAAACAGATCGGTTCGCCCGTCCGTCGATTCGCCAAGGATTTGTTCGGGAGACATCATGGGCATGAGCATCGGGCGCTCGAGTCCGTCCAGAAGCTCGGGAGCCGTCGGTAATCGATCCTTCAGGGCGCCGACAAAGTGCGTCAAGACTATCCGGCCTCCAGGTGCCACAAGTATGTGCTTGGGCTGGATGTCACGATGGACGATGCCGAGGGCGTGACAGTGAACAAGCGCTGCGGAAACCATGGCTCCAATGCTTGCAACGGCCGGCACTGACAAGCGCTGGAGTCGCTTGATGATTTGATCAAGCGGCTGCCCGTCGATCCGTTCAAGCACGAGCCACATCCGAGTCTCATCGCGGCGAAACTCGTATAACCGTTGAATATACGGATGCGAGAGTTCGCTGAGCAAACGGGCTTCACGTTCCAGAGCAAGCGCGAACGGCGAAGTCGGCAAGACATTCGAGCGTAGGGACTTCACAGTCACCGGGCGCCCAATGGGCTCTTGAATTGCCGAGAATGTCTCCGCTACGCTCTCCGTTGAAATATGTTCAACGAGGCGTAGCCCTTCGAACCGAGGTAGCGAGTCCACCTCGGCAATATGAGCAGGTAGCTTCAAAAGTGGCAACCGACAATTGGCGTACGGCGCCGATCAATGTTGCACGCGTGCGTCGATCGCCGAAGCGATCAGCTCGGCGCTCTCCAGGGGAGGCAAATCCGAGGTCATCGCATAGCCAACCGGCCCTTCTTCCACCGTTGCCACGGAGTAGCCCTGACGCCTTCCGACGTACACGACGTGACCTCGCAGCGAATGTCCTTCCAGACGGGCGCGCAACGGCGCCGCGCCCGCCTCGTATGCGAAAAACATGACGTGGTGTCCCTTCACTTGATAGCCCGACGATGCCCCCCGCAAAGCCGATAGCCGGCCATTGGCAACAGACATTCGAACGGTCAACGAAGGGACGTCCAAGTCACGTACGTCCTGCAATGGAGGCAGCTGATACGGAGGATCTAGCATCTCCTCATGCGCAAACCGAATCGACTGATCCTTTGCTGAGGACCCGCGATGTCGATTGACCATCACATCCAAGTACGAGTCCAGCTCAGAAAGGCGAAGGTCCGAGTTATTGCGAGTTTCCAGAGCATTGGGGGCTTGGCGCTGATTGGTGACGCCTGCCCACAGAATGGCGCCTGCAGCCGCTGCCGCGACAGGTAGCAGTGTTCGCCACCGCAATGCGCCCAGCGCATTGGGCCTGAAATCAGCGGCGACTTCACGCTTGTTTTTGCGACGGACCGTTGACAAGTTGACCGGTTGGCGTCTGGCATGACCCTGCGCACTCGAACCGCTAGCGTGGTCCATGCTCGACGCGGGGGTGCAGGCGTAGACAGGGTTCAGCGCGCGCTCCGCAAGCAGCGCGCGCTCCATGCGATGCATCAAAGCTGCCGACGGTTGACATTCGGCTCGAACTACACGCTTCACGCTGTTGCGCAACGCCCGTTCGAACCGCATACGTTCCGCGCAAGCGGGACACTCTGCAACGTGACATTCCGTATCGACGGCGCGGTCAATGGGCAACTCACCGTCCACGTGGGCGTCTATCCATGACGAAACCTCGCGGCAGGTCGTCATGCAGAGCCTACCTTTCTAGAGCGATACTGGTTCAGGCTCACTGGCTGTGCTTCCGGCTTTGCTTGTGCAGCGTCTATGCCCACGGTTTCGGGTATGATTCCCATGTCGCGAGCGTGGTCAATTAGTCGCGTCTTGAGAATGCGGCGCCCCCGATGCAATCGCGACATTACCGTGCCGATAGGACACCCCAGAATATCGGATATTTCGCGATAGGAAAGCTCTTCAACGTCAGCTAGCACTACTGCTAGCCGGAAATCTTCGGGCAATTCCGCAAGGGCATCGCGTATTTCCGCTTCGAGCATCGGCCGCAGCACTGTGGATTCAGGGTCGCGGACAGCCTCCATGGAGGCTGTGCTCATCCACCCATCCCAAAGCGGATCGGCGTCGGCGCCCTCGACTACACTTCGCTCGAGTGACCCCCTGCGATAGCGATTGATGAAGGTGTTGGTGAGGATTCGAAGCAACCAGGCCTTGAGATTCGTCCCTGGTTCAAACTGACCCTTGGCCCGCATGGCCTTGACCAGAGTGTCCTGGACCAGGTCCTCGCCCTCGGTGACGTTTCGCGTCAGCCGAGTGGCGACGGCGAGAAGGCTCGGCAAGTGTCCGAGTGCGTCACGTTCAAAGGCGTTCAGCGATTCCACTTGAATCTCCCTGGTTCGCAAGTCTTCGGCTCTTCAACCCGGCGGAGCCTGCGCCTATTCCCAGTGCCCGGTAGCCGGCGGCTCCGCACCGTGCTATTTTTTCTCCGTACGCTCAGATTGGCCAGCGATTTTGGCTTCGAGCGCCGCCAACCGGTCTTCAAGCCTGGCCAGTTCAGCCTGAATTTCAGCCAGGCCGGGCCCAGCAGGGATAATGGTTCTGACGCGCTCGTCGATGGCTGATTGCCATTGTTCCAAAGTTGCACGAATGCCCCGGGCCAGCGTTTCCCGCGGCTGAGTGTCCACGCCACGTTCGTCGGACTTGTCGCTGTTGTCCGAGCCAATCCCTTCTGCTTCTTTGGGCATCAATTTCCCGATGGGACCCTCGCGCAGTTGGCTCAGCCACTTGCCGCCGCGTTCCCTGATCAATGATTTCAACGTAGAAAGTGGGATCCCGCGGGGTTGCGTCTTTAGTTCCTCGGAAATTATGAGGGCGAGAGTTACCTCTGTCTTGTCCTCTTTCGTTGAGTTGTTGACGACCTGAATGTCTTCTCCGGCACGGATAAAGTCCGCAATCTCGAGCAAAGTCACGTATTTGCTCTCTTTGGTGTCGTATAATTTTCGGTTGGAGTAGCGCTTGATCACTCGTCGGGTACCGGACACCTCGCTGGAATTTATCGAGAGTTCCTCAGGTTCGGCCATGATTGCCCTTCGCTCAACGCAGGCTGCCCGCGCGCAAGCTTGAGCGCAAGGAT
Organism: uncultured delta proteobacterium; assembly: GCA_963811985.1. Taxonomy (GTDB): domain Bacteria; phylum Myxococcota_A; class Polyangia; order Polyangiales; family Polyangiaceae; genus FEN-1139. Next base: position 11,340 of record CAWEUH010000015.1, on the reverse strand, counting down.
TAAGGCGGACGTTCTGCAACAGGTTGGTGGCCGTCGAAGATCATTTGCCGATAACTGGTCCGAACGCGTGGCCGCACGGTACACGGGCGGTATGCGCGTCACTGACATAGCGGAGCTCACCCTGGTCACGGCCCTGGCTACCGCCTGTGTAGAAAACCCAGCCAGTCCCGACCTGGTGAGTGCTACCGGGCTAAGCCCACAGTTAGTCGAGGTGGGAGACTCCATGCAGCTGTCGGGTCACGGATTTCCAGAAGGCGTACCTGCGCGACTGTCATTCCATGGTGACTTGTTTCGGGCGGGCCAGGTGCCTTCAAGAAACGTTGAGATTGTCGTTCGGAGTCAGGACGTTTCCAAAGACACAATCACCCTGTCCATAAACGACGAAATCGAACGTGCATTCTGTGGCGCCGGCGATGCGGCTGCTCACACGACGTTTCGCGGCAACGTAGGCATCGCCTTTGCCGCGCCAGCTTCTGGGATGGCCCCCGTTGCAGGCGCGTTGCGAGACGTTGATTTCGAAATCGAGCCGAAGCAGAAGTCATATCAAGTTGAACAAGAACGTCAGAGAGTCTCCAATGAGGCGTTGCGGTTCTTGGGTCTGTTGCTGAGTGACAACGGTCAATCAGACTGCTGCACGGTTGTCGAAGCGCAGGGTCGAGCGCTGCTAGCGGGGCTCAAGCCCGGCGATAGACTCCTGGACTTCGACGGAGTCTCAGTGATTCACCCGTCTGACCTCGTCCCGTCCGGACGCAATCGCACGGCGCGATTGACGGTACGACACGAGGGCGCAAAGTCACCGATGGTGCACAACATCGACGTACAAGGATTTCGCTGGACGATCCCAAGCGAGCTTGCCCCCGCGTTGGCATGTCTGCTCACGGCGCTGGGCTTTTTGTTGGCCGCCGTGTCTCCAATTCGATCCCTATTGCGCTTGCTGTCCAACGCCATTGCAACGGGCTTGGCACAGCGCCTTCAGGAGCACAAGCCAAATTGGAACAAAGGTCGCGTGGGTTCGGTTCTGCGGCAATGGTCGAATGATTCGGCGCTGCCGGAGTCTGCGTCTGTCAAGATAGCGGGGGTGGGCGGTGTTGTCGGCGTTGGAAGTCTGGCTGCGCTCATGGCGATTCGCGAAGAACTCTTGTCGGCTGAACTCGACTTGCTACTTTGGTGGCTTGTTACCAGTCTTGCAATTACGCTCATCGCATTGCTCCTGAGCACCGTTCACCTGCGAAATGGGCCGCGCCGGGGCCTGCTTTTTGCGGCTCAGGCACTGCTGCATCAGGTTCCGCTCTTGACGCTGATTGCATCGATCATTGTCGTCACGCGCACCATGCGGTTATCCGACATCGTTCACGCACAGGGAGGCTGGCCGCAGGATTGGCTCATCGTGCACGATCCAGCGCTCTGCGCTTCGGCTATTCTCGTCCTAATTGCGCTGAGCCCTGCCGTCGCGCCGCCGCAGAATATTGCCATTTCTAGGTCGGGAGCCTTGCGCAATGCTGACGGCGCAGCGAATTCGCCGAGTGCCGCGCTCATCTCGTTCATCGCCAACCGACTCCATCTGTGGATCCAAGCTCTGCTCTTCTCGGTCTTGGTACTGGGCGGTTGGGCAGCTCCAGGTCTTGGGGCTGCCGCGAGCAATTATCATACAGCTTACCGATTGCTTGGGATTGCGGGGCTGCTTGCGAAATCCTGCCTTGTTGTGGCGACCGTTTCGACGATTCGCTGGTCTCTCGGAGCACTGAGTCTTCAACACACGGCGGGTTGGCTGCTGCGCAGGGGGTTGCTCGTGGCTGTAGCGATGTTGGGGCTGACAATCGTTTGGGGCTATTGCGTCCACACCTGGGCCATTCTGTGGGCCGACGTGGTTGTTCACTGGGTCGTCTTGGGCCTACTGTTGTCGGCCTGGGGTTTACTGGTTCAGCAGACGCTGCAGCGCTTGAAGCGCGGTGTTTCGCCGACGCTTGCCAACCCTTGGATCTGAACCGTTCAGGCTAAGCGGCTTGCTTGGAAATGAGTGCCCGAAGCCTTTTCATTGCTCGTGAATGCAATTGGGAAATCCTGGGCTCGCTAACGCCGAGCTGAGCGCCAAGGTCCTTGAACTTGATACCCTTGAAGTAGTGCATCGACACGATATGCCGCTCGCGCTCCGGCAATTGTTCTACGGCACGAGCCAGCGCCTCACCGACGAACTTCTGGTGGACCGCAGACTCGCTGCTCGCGCCTTCGCCCGAACCCAACGCACGGCCCTGCTCCCATTCGCTGACGTCTTCGAGACGCACCACCGAGGGGGGTGCCAGTGAGGTATTCCCAGATTCTTGGGCTTCTGCCGCTGCGGCACGCGCCCGTCGCGGCAACCAATCTTGCGCGCGCAATTCGTCGAGGATGGCCCCGCGGATGCGAACCCGCACGTACCATTCGAAACTGTCGTCGCATTGTCCGTCTTGCCTGCGAATCGCATCCCATAGTCCACTCATGCCGGCCGCAATCAAATCATCACGCAGGACGTTGCGTGGCAATTTCCGTTGGAAGCCCCCCACGATCTGGCGGACGAGTGGCGCGTATTGCTGCAGCAGTTGGGCGGCTCTGAGATCATCGGTGCTCTTCTGCCGCGCCAGGTGCTTGCGCGTGCGCCGCGCTGCCAGGCGTGTCTCGCTGGATCGCACCAGGGTGCGGGTGGATTCGTGCCTGCGCGTGGGGCGTGGAACGACCGAGGGTCTTGGCGCAACCGAGTGTCGCAAGGGGCGCTCGTCAGGAGCCATGAGCCAATCAGCCGCTTCGAGATCGAATCCCGGTATTTCTGAAGGGGCGATTGTCTTGCCGGCTTCCCGGTTATTTTGTCGCAGTGCCTGAGTCTCCATGGCCGCCTCCGAATTCAGCAGCCGTTTCAGCAAACCATATGCCAGTCGTATAACTCATTGAAATTACTAAAGTTATGCGCCAAAGCTTTGACAGGGGGGGTCTATGGACACCTGGCAGGAGTCCTCCGACACTGTACGGAGGCTATTAAACTTTTTCTGAAGCCGATCTCGGCGTGTCCGCGCAACTTCGAGGATTAAGCTGGTCCAATCTGGGAAGAAAGCCGACGTGGGCAGAGCCTGTCGGGGTGGGTTTCAGGATACCCACGATGCAGTCAGAGACGACACCGGTCATTGAAATCTAGTATTTCCAATAAGTTACATTCGGAGTCGCCTGTGACCCACGCGGCAAAATAGCTGGATTACACTCCCCTACTGGCCGAAGATACGCTAAGCGATTGGGTCACTAAAGACCCGGTCAAAACCTCGCCGCTACTAGTCGCAAAGCTGACGCCCCCCTCGCATATCCGGTTATTTGTAGTCGGGCCAACCAAGATGCGACGATGCTGCAGTTACCCCAGCGCCTCGAGGAACGATGGGTGAAGGCAAGAACCTAGTTGGTGTAGACATCGGGACAAGCTCCATCAAAGTTTGTCAACTTAGAGATGGCAGGCGGGGGCCCACTCTTGTTCGCTTTGGCTACGCGCCGCTGCCGCCGCAGACCATCGTAGACGGGCAGGTGATGGACGCTGCCTCGGTCATATCGACTTTGGTCAAGGTCATGCGTGACACGCACATACGCGAGCGCATTGTCGCCGTCAGCGTCTCCGGCCAAAGCGTCATCATCCGAAAGATCACCGTGCCCATGATGACGCCCGCCGAATTGCGGGAACAGATCCAATGGGAGGCGGAGCAGCATATTCCCTTCGACATCAAAGACGTCGAGGTGGATTATCAAGTACTGAAGCGAAGACCCGAATCGAGCCAAATGGACCTTTTGCTGGTCGCAGCGAAGAAGGACCACATCAACGACTACGCGGCACTCGTGCGTAGCGCCAAGTTGCGACCCGTTGTGTGCGATATCGATGCTTTTACCGTTCAGAATCTGTTCGAATTCTCACGGGGAGTTGTCGAAGACAAGACGATTGCGCTGCTCAACGTGGGCGCAGGCCTAGCCTCTTTGAACATTATGTCGGGTGGAGTCAGCGGGTTTACCCGCGAGATTGCCGCAGGCGGTAACTCCGTCACCGAACAGATTCAGAAGCAGCTTTCGATCCCATTTGACCAGGCTGAGGCGTATAAATGCGGTGGCCAGGCAGGTATTCCTACGCCGCATGGCATGGTGCCCCAACAGGCCGTTGCGGTGATGGAAGCCGCTGCGGACACGATTGCGGCCGAGATTCAACGCTCGCTTGACTTCTACATAGCCACTAGCGGAGAAAGTGAGATTTCCAAGGTTTTTCTCAGCGGCGGTACGTCGAACTTGCCGTTCCTCGCCCAGGCAATCCAGCGTCGCACGCGGGTTGCCGTTGAAGTTTGGTCACCGATCGAGAAATTCCAGGTCGACACGAAGACCGTGGATATGGCGATGCTCACTCAACGTGCGCCGCAATTGGCCGTGGCTCTTGGCCTTGCGCTCAGGCGCGACAGGGAGGAACGGCAGTGATTCGCATCAACCTGCTGCCGCGCAAGAAAAGGATCGAACGCAGCGAGGTGCGGCAAACCTGGCTTGTCGTAATGGGGGTGCTGCTGCTTGTAGAAGTGTCGGGCCTGTTCGGCTTTCACAGCTGGATGGGCGGCAAGCTCAAGGATCAGGAGCTGAAGAACTCGCAATTGTCCGACCAGATTGAGCAATCGAAACGTGCTGTGGCGAATCACCCCGAGGTGAAAGCCAAATTGGAGCAGTTGCGCGCCAAGGAGGAAGCGATCGCCAAACTCCAGTCTGCCCGTACCGGTCCAACCGCGGTGCTGCTGGAACTTGCACGCATCCTCACCCCCGGAAAAGGCCCGACGGCGGACGCGGCCCGGTTGGACGAGCTACGACGCGAGAACCCGCTGGCGCTCTACAACCCAAGCTGGGACCCGCGCCGCCTGTGGCTCACGCAATATACGGAAGACAAGCGCAGCGTGAAGATCGTAGGCATGGCACGCGACGGCGAGGATGTGAGCGAATTCGCGCGCCGATTGAACCTTTCGAATCTGTTCTTTGACGTACAGTTGTTGCCAGGTCGGCGTGCGCCGGACGCGAAGCTCGGCCTGGAACTTGTGAATTTCGAGCTTCAGGCAAAGGTGAGGTACTGACGTGGCAACGCTGGGCCTAAACAGACTCACTTCGACGGCCAAGGCTGGGCTCATCTCGGGCGTGATGCTTCTGGGCGCCGCTGCTTACTACATTCTCTTCTACGACGATCTCGCTCAGTCCATCGACCGGGCGCGCACGCGCGAAAAATCGCTCCACGCCGATTTCGGCGACCGCCCGGCAGAACGAGTTTGCCTATCAGCGGGATCTTGCCGAATTGACGGAACGCCAGCAGCGGCAAAATCAGTTGGCCAAAGTCTTGCCCAACAGCACGGAGTACCCAGCCTTCTTGAGCTCCCTGCAAAGTGTTTCCAACATGTCGGGTATTACACTCAGCGCTTGGGCCCCGCAACCTGAGGTCACCGAGAAATTCTATGCCCGCGTGCCGATGCGACTCGATGTCGAGGGCAGGTTTCATCAAATCGCCAAGTTCTTCTACGGTGTTGGTCAACTTGATCGCATCATCAACATGGAGAACATCTCGATGACCGATCCGAAAGAGGTTGACAAGGACACTGTCGTAAAGGTCACCGCGCTCGCCACGGCATTTCGGGCCCTGTCCGCGACCGACAATGTTGCTTCGGACAAGCGCCCAGCGGGAGGCAAGCCATGAAGGGCCGCGGCTCGTGGGCGGCTTGCTTGTTGTTGGCGGCATGTTCCGCCAAGGTAACGACCAGCACTGAAGGCGCGAACGTCAAAGTCGTCGATCGGAAACCGCAAGTACCAGCCTCCGCGCAAGATGCGGGGGCGCCGCCAAAGATCGAGTTGCAGGAAGTCGAGTTTACGGAATCCGAAAGGAGCCGGGACCCCTTCCGCACCTTTGCCTCAAGCTTCGTCGAGGAGGCCCGGTCTCACACGAAGTCTCAGCGTGAAGTCGTCATGGAGGACTTCGGAATCGACGAGATGCGACTCGTCGGAATCGTCACGGGCGGCGTCGAGCCGCGTGCCATGCTGGTCGACCCGCGTGGCTACGGGCACGTCGTGCACCACGGTCAATTCATCGGGCGCGCGGAGGTCGTGCAGGGCGAAGGCAAGGGCAACAAGTCCTACGAGATCAACTGGCGCGTAGACAGAATTCGCGAGGGTGACGTGGTTCTGGTGCGCGAGGACCCGAAGAACCCCGAGGTGCCGAGCTCGACACGCGTGCTCGTCCTGCACCCCGCGACTGAGGCGCCTCTGATTGAGCAGCCTTGAGAAACCGCCACGACGCAAGATCGCCAAGCCCCGACAAACGCGGGCAATCGGCCAAGCGTCACCCAGTTGAGCCCGTCGGTTCCGTGGGTACAAGACATAAAAGACAAGGTTTCCGAATTAGGTCCGGGCCCGGGTATCTCGGGTCAGGATGGGGTCTGCCGCGTTGTTTCCGGCCAGGTTTTGACTGTAACCCGTGCCATTGCTGCCGATTTCGGTGTTCGCGTTGGCGGAAGCATTTGTGCCGGCGGCCCCCTAAGGGCTACTATGCACCCGTGCAGGTCCGGCCATGAGGCGGGCCAGCGGACGTAACGGAGTTAGTAACCGATGAGGTCTGGGTCGTTCGTTTTTAATGCGATACGAGGCATTCCGCTGCTGACGTTGGCTCTACTGACCTTTGCGTTACCTGCCAACGCTGAGCCGCGCAGGCTCGCACAAGCGACAGAAGTCTTGCCGCCAGGGGATCATCAGCGCGTGCAAGTGATTGTGCATTTCGATGCGCCGCCGTCTCCGATGGCGCGCTTCGAAAAGCAGAACAATCGTCTGATCGTGGATGTGCCCAACGCTGAGCTCAGCGGCAAGTTCCCGCCGCTGACGCCCAAAGAGGGGGTTGTCGCCGGTGTATTGACGCAAGCGTTCACGACGTCAGGCAGCCGAACGGTCCGCGTTTTGGTGACGCTTCACGAAGCAGCTCGCTATGGCATCGTGCCGCGCGGCAACGATCTCGTCCTATCGTTCGAACCGGGCTCCTATGGCGTCATCGACGAAACGACGCGCACGGTGCCTAACAAGCCTGCCAAGACCGAAGAAGTCACGCGTGTCGATGACATTCGATTCGAACACGGCAGGCTCGAGGATCGCGTGGTGGTTCGCGCGTTCCCGCCCCCGACGCATGCGAGTTCCAGCATTACCTCGGTGGGCACTCGCATCGTGCTCGAAGGGGCAAGCCTGCCCCCGCAACTGGCTAGAATACTAGACGTTGGCGCGTACGCCGGTAAACTCACCAAGATTGCCACGTTCTCCGACCCCGCCCACGCCGATCGGGTCATCTTGGAGGTCGAACATGCGCCGGGTACGCAACACCGGCTTGTGCGCGAAGCAGGCGCCCTCGTTTTCGAATTCTACGCAAGCGCCGATCCACCCACATCGTTGACGGGCGTTGCACGTGATGGGGGTATCGCGCGCAAGGTTCTTACGGTATCGACCGAAGAGCTATCGATCAACGTGCCGCGCATTGAGGATGGCCTCGCCGTCGAGAATTCGGTCGTCAAAGAAGTGACTACGGCTCCAGAGACCGCGCAAGGGGTAACCCCCGCTTTTGTTCGGCCAGGCCCGCGACCGCTACGCGGGTTGACGCATCGATCTCGATCTGAAGGACGCGGACATTCACAATGTCCTGAGGCTGTTGGCCGACGTCGGGCACGTCAACATCATAACCGCGGACAATGTCACCGGCAGTGTGACGATTCGCATGCGCAATGTGCCTTGGGATCAGGCGCTCGACGTCATTCTGCAAGCGAAGAACCTGGGGGTCGTGCGGCAAGGCAATCTGCTGCGCGTCGCGCCGCTTACCGAACTCGAAAAAGAGCGGGAGATGACGATTGCGCGGTTCAAGCAGGAGACGCAACTGGCACCCGTCGAAACCCGCCTGATCCCGGTTTCGTACGCCAATGCGGGCGAGATCTCCCGAAGAGCCAAGGAATTGCTTTCGGAGCGGGGCAGTATCGCCGTTGACGACCGCACGAACATCATGATCGTTCGCGACGTGGCGGGCAATCTCAATCAAATCGAGGAACTTACACGGGCGCTCGACACGCAGACTCCGCAAGTGCTCGTCGAAGCGCGCATCGTCGAAGCGACGAGCCGCTACCTGCGCGATGTGGGTATTCAATGGGGCGGCGACGCGTCGTTTTCGCCCGTCACCGCCAACCCGACGGGGCTGGCATTCCCGAATTCGGTCGGGGTAGTCGGTGGCGCCAGCGACACGAACACGCCGACGGCCGGTCTTAGCCCGACTTCCAACCGCGTGGACAATCCCAACTTTGCCGTGAACCTGCCCGCCGCCGTCGGCACCGGGTCCGGTGGTGCAATCGGTCTCACCTTCGGCTCAATAGACAACTCGATCAACTTGGCATTGCGGTTGTCTGCTGCGGAATCAACGGGCATGGTCCGCATCCTTAGCAGTCCGCGCGTGTTGACGCTCGACAACCGCGACGCCCGCATCGCCCAAGGCACGTTGATTCCGTTCTCGCAAGTCAGCGCGATGGGCGTTCAGACGACGTTCCAGGAAGCTAAGCTGCAATTGCTCGTGCGGCCGCACGTCACCGCGGACGGCAGCGTGAGCATGCACGTCAAGATCAACCGCGACGAGCCGGACTTCACGCAGACCTCAGCGCGTGGCGACCCGATGATTCTCAAGCGCGAAGCGGAGACGGACTTGCTCGTGATGGACGGACACACGGCGGTCATCGGCGGTATTTACACGCGCAACACGGGGCGCAACCTGGACCAAGTCCCCTTCTTCGGTGACATCCCAATCTTGGGCCTCTTGTTCCAGCGCCGCCGCGCCAGCGATCAGCGCGGTGAATTGGTGATCTTCCTCACGCCGCGCATCGTAAACCGAGCGGAAGCTCTAGGTCGGTGACGTCGGCAAGCCTCGCTATCGAACCGGAACGGAAAAGCACCGCTCGCGGTGCTTTTCCGCGGAGGTAGACGTTGCTCGCGCAGCGAGCAACGCCCGAAGGGCGTAGTGAACGAGCTTGCCGGGCGGGCTTGCTGAGGTGTGAATGACGAGCGCACGGCTGGGGCACATCGTCAGGCTGGCTTCGATTGGCGTTGGCGTGACGTCACTGGCAACGGCCTACGAAGCCAATGTTGACGGCCAGAGTGTTCTGCAACTCTACACGGTAGAGGGCTATTACGGTTCCCCTTCGGTCAGTCGGCAACGGCTCACGCATACGCTCGGCTTGGACGTCGTCGATGTGGCTGGCTCTGCGTGGAACAATGAGCCCTGGATCAACGTGCGCATTCGCATGCGCATGGACGGCGATTACGGAATCAGCCCCGCCGAGCAAGACCCTTCCAACGAGGACTATTTCGTGCCGGGGCTGAAAACGGCGCCCGTCAACATGCTCTACGCGTATGTTGAAGGCGGCGGTTGGCTCCGGAACACGGTTGGCTTTCGGCTTGGACGGCAGACATTCTTCGATGAATTGGGTTGGTGGTCGCTCGATGGGGCGCGCGTTGCATTCGCTCCGGTGCACCTATTCGAGATCGCCGGTTACATTGGATTCGAGCAGCGCGGCGGCGTGCCGCTGTTGTCTTCGGGGCACTTCGAGGCCGGCGGCGTTTTCCGCGGTGATCGCCAAGGGATGGGTGCGACACAATGGCCAAGCTACCTGCAATCGACGTCGCTGGCGCCGGCCGCTGGCGCGTCGTTGGTGCTGCAGGGGGTTCCGCACTTGCGAATGCGGGCGGATTACCGGCGCGTGTGGCAGCGCGACCAAGCCGTCACGTCCCCCTTCGTCGATGCGAACGGTCGCTTGGCGACCGTTTCGATGTCGCGGGTCTCGACCGAGCGTGCCGGCGTGAGCGCCGGTTATGACTTCGGCGAGCCTGTTTCCGCCGACGGCGCGCTTGTCTACGATTTGTATCGCAGCAAGATCATCGAGCACCGAGCGGCTGCGGTGGTGCGCCTAGCCGATTCGTCGCGCTTTTACGTGAATTATCGGTACCGGTCGCCAAGCTTCGACGCGGATTCGATTTTCAATTGGTTCGGCGCCGTAGGCTCCACGGATCTGCGGCCTCGCCTGGAGTTCGATGTGCGGGGCGATTGGTCGCTCGGCGTAACGATGGGCGCGCGTTGGTACCAGGCGCCCTGGTCATCGGCGATGACGGACGCGGGGACCGTGCGCGGCGCCGAGCACGATTGGATCGTTGGCACGGACTCGAGCTTTCACACGCGCGTGCTTTTAGTGCAGCTCTCAGATACGGCGGAAGTTGGCGATGCCGGCGACCGGTACGTCGGCACGGCCTATGTTTCTCATCAACTCTACGGGGGTACGCTCGCGCCGTCCGCCATTGTGAGTGTGGCGCGTTGGCGCGACCACTTGCGTAGCGATTTCAATTCGAGCGTGTTCACGTACGTGCTCGGGTGTCGCTACGCGCCGGTGCGTGCGCCGCGCTTCGGCCTGGATTGGGAGCATTCACTCAGTGATGTCGGCGGACAACGCTTTCGAGTCGTTGGGACCGTCGATGTGAGGTGGCCATGAACGGACGCGCTCTTCTCACTTTCCTCGCTGCCATGACGGTCGCCCTATTCGCGATTGCCGGAAGCGATGTCGCGGGTACGCCGGGGGATTCATGGGGCCAACGACCCCAAAAAAACCAGCCAATTTCAGCCCAATCGAGCAGGGTGCGGCGTGCCCCAAGTGCGCTTGTCTACGGACGGCGCCAGGCGCAATTGCCAGCGGCGCACAGAATTCACGCGCAAAAGACTCAGCTTACGTGCCTTTCATGCCATCAAAATGCAACGGCAAGCGGTCGGGCGTCTGACTGGCTTGGCCCTTCCAAAGAGCGTTGCGTTGAGTGTCACGCGCAGCGGTTCGATGACGCGACCGTGACGGAGCAGCCAAGCCCCAGAGTTCGCATTTCGCACGCAAGGCACGCTGCGATTGATTGCGCACAATGCCACGGCCGTGTGTCTGAGCGCGACGACGTGTCGGGTGTCGAACAGTTGCCGCTGATGGCAAGGTGTCTAACTTGCCACAAGGGGCCCGGGGCGGCGCGCGCCGGTAGCGATTGCCGCGTGTGTCACGTCGGAAGCGGTGGCGTCATGCAAACGCGGTTTAGAGAAGGGCTGCTCGTGCCTTCGAACAGTCTTGGATCCATCGAACATGGCGCCGATTGGGTGTTCCGACATGGAGATGCTGCGATGAATCAGGGGCCGCTGTGCCTGTCGTGTCACAGGGAAACCGAATGCGTTACATGCCACAACAGCAAGCTCAGACCGCGTTCGATCCACCCGAGCGATTGGCTAGCGTTGCATGGAAT
>CAWEUH010000014.1:0-10311 GCA_963811985.1 uncultured delta proteobacterium | reverse complement strand
GAGTACTCCCTTGTCTTCTGCCGTGGCGACGAGATCCTTGCCGAGAACCTGCCCGCGTTTCGCGGGCATCGCGATTCTCCGGATGCGCCGCAGAGCTCAGAGACGTCCGGTCTTGTCTTGCCGTCCGGATTGCTGGATTTGCCGTACCGTGACGCTAAGCAACAGGCGCTCGAAACCTTCGAGGCCGCCTATTTTGACGCTGTGCTGCGTCGCACTGGCGGGAACATAAGTGAAGCTGCCAGACAGGCTGGCTTGGATCGATCCAACTTCCGGCGGGCTGCCAGGCGAGTGGGTGTGGCGGGTGGGGTGGAACCGGACTAGTGCTACGCTGGTCCGGTGTTTAGGACGCAAGCATCCACCACGGTCGGGCTCCTGATTGAACTTGTTGTCGTTACGGCACTCGCGCAGTCAGGTTCACCCACTGCGACGGTATCATCGAGTAGCGCTATAGACGCCCGGCGTATCCTGGGATTGCGACGTTGCCTTGAGTTAGCTGAAAGGAACTATCCAAAAATAGCGGAGGCAAGCGCGCGCCTGGACAGCAAGAGCGCGCAGGAGCGACAAGGGTTTTGGGCACCGTTCAGCGAATTCACAGCCACCGCGGGCCTAGCGCTGGCCCCGACGATGCGCGGGCTTCCGACGTTTAGCCCAAACACGGACGTCAAGTTGAGTTCGAGTATGGCATTGGCGTGGCAAACGGGTGTAGACGGTGTCCTACCGCTCTACACATTCGGGAAATTGGAATCTGGCAGGCGCGCCCTGGCAGCGCAGACCAAAGCAAGCGAATACGAGGTCAAGAAGGAAATCAACGATGTGCGCTTGATCGTGAGAAAGGCGTACTACGCGATCCAGCTCTCGCGTGACGCGTTGGCGCTTATCCGTGAAGCGGCAGACATGATCGACGGCCACATTCAAAAGATGGAGAAGGACGCCGCCGAGGGCGAAGGTGACGACATCAATCTGTTACGCCTGCGCGAACAGCGCGCGGATCTGGACGCCCGTGCTGCGGATGCGAAGAAACAGGAGGCTTCGGCCATGGCCGGGCTGCGTTTTTTCACGGGCCAGACGACGCCGTTCGATATTCCCAACGAGCCACTGCGACCAGTCGCCCATGGGCTTGGACCCATGTCACACTATATGTCGGCTGCTCGGTTGTTCCGTCCGGAAGTGAACATGGCCGCGGCCGGAGTTGTGGCCCGCCGCGAAGCACTTCGCTTGGAACGAGCGCGCTTCTTCCCGGATCTGGGTCTCGTGCTCGGAGTCAGGTGGTCCTATGCGCCAGAAATTGCCGACCAAACGAACCCGTACGTTCGTGATGACGCCAATTTCCTCTACTACGGATTTGGAATCATGATGCGCTACAAACTCGATTTTTTGCCGCAAGCGGCACGAGTTGACCAAGCCGCCGCGCAACTTCGGGAAATGGAAGCGACTGAGCGGTACGCGCTCGGAGGCGTAGGTCAGCAGGTTGAAGAAGCGTACGCCGAAGTGCAAAGCGCTCGCGTGAAACTGGACGCGACATCGCGAGCGGCGCGGTTGGCGCAACAGTGGCTGATTCGAGTACAACAAGGCATTGAAGTGGGGACACTTGATGAAGAGGATTTGGTCCTGCCAGCACGAGAGTTCGCACAACAACGCTTCAATCAAATGTCGGCAACGTTCGATTTCAATATGGCGTACGCGAAGTTGTCACAAGCCACCGGTTGGGAGGCCGCTATCACGGAAGACTAGGGACCATTCCGCAAGCTGCTTTCGTTGCGCAGGCCCGACACAGTCAGCGGCGCTACCTGTCTACGCTAGTATCGGCGTTCGTACCGACGCTACGATGTACTTGTTCGCAGCTTCAACTCTTGTTCGTCCAGGAGCTTCTCAATGCTCACGAGGCCATTGAGGATCGACTCTGTCACCATTTGTATGAGCGTTGGCAAAGCCCCGCGCAATGCTTCATAGTAACGCTGCCGTTCCGTCGAATGCACAATCGCTGGCGGGTGTCCTGCGCGCAGCAACAGAAGATTCATGAACAAACGAGCCACCTTGCCGCTGTCGCTTTGAAAGGGGAATACCCTTAGCAACTCGTAGTGGGCGCGTGAGGCAACGCGAATCGGGCTCTTGAGCTTCTTTGGCTCCGGCCCGTTGAGCCAGTTGACAATCTGACGAACCTTGTGTTGGATCTTTTCGGGATGCGCGTACTCGTGAAAGTACAGACGATGCTGGGGGATGTCGCGGCGGTATTTGACGGTCTTGAGGTCACCTTCTTCGGGATGCAACGTCAAGTAGATCTTTCGAATGACGTCCACCGTGATCGGCGCACGCTTCTTTTCACCCAGTTCGCGAACGAGTTCAATCGCCGCCTTGTGACGGCGAACTTCTTCCACGACCGGTTGCAGGCTCGAGTCAGCCACCGCTCCGGAACCTTGATCGATAGCCGTCCTCAGTTCTTGAAACGTGTACACGACACCTTCAAGCGCTGAATCATGATAGATCCAGGACATATCGAGGGCTTCCTGATAGCCATGCCGGAAGTCAGCAGGGGCTTCCTTGAGCCGTTCCTCGATGATTCGATAACGCTCTTCGACGCTTTCCGCTGTTGGCAACGGCCGTTCGGGCGGCGTTGGTACGCGAGGTGCCTCTTCACCAACAAAAGGTACCCCCCCCGCGCCGTTACTAGTGTCATGCCCGTGACCCTCGGTTTCGGGACCTTGGGTTCCGCTCAATGCGGTCGGGCTCGATACTGCATTTGAAGCATCGGAGATGCGCCGCGTCGTGCCGGATTGGTTGGGAATGGCGCGCGGACTATAAAAGCGAGTCGTTGTGCTGCGACCGCCGCCAAGTTTGTTGGCGTTCCGATTGGCTTCCGCAATGCGGCCCTCGAGCGCGCGCTTCTGGGCCTCTCGCGTTGCGCGGAGCCGCTCGCGCTCAGCCTCCTTGGCTTTCCGATAGGCCTCGCGCTCGGCTTCACGTTTCGCGCGCTCCTCCTCTTTCTGGCGACGGATTTGCTCACGCTCTGCTTCGCGTTCTGCCTTCTGGCGTTGACGCTCTTCTTCTTTTGCGCGTTTGGCCTCGTCACGCAGTTGCTGCTTGCGCCGCCGCTCTTCCTCACGCGCGCGTATTTCGGCCTGACGCTTGGAGTCTCTCTCTTGATTTTTGCGACGCTTCTCTTCGTCTTTGGCCCGCTTGAGCGCTTCTCTGGCACGGGCAGCACGCACTGCTTGCTGTCCGCGAGCCCGACGCGTCCGCTCGACCTCCTTCTGTCTTCTCGCGCGTTCTGCATCGCGCTGCTTGCGCAGTTTTTCCTGCAGGCGCGCTTTGAGCAGTTTTTCGCGCTCACGCTGCTTCTTGAGTCGTTCTCTCGCTTTTCGATCTGCCAGCTTGGTCTTCTCGGGCCCTATTCGGCTCGGGACCGAACGCGCTCGAAGGGGACGAAGTCCCCTCGTGCGTGGACTTCCTCTTGAGTACTTCTTGGAGGGCCCTCGAGCCGACATGCGCGTCGGCTTGCGCGCGCTTCGAGACGAAGTCGCTTTCGCTTTTTGCTTACTGGGTCTTGTCGATCTACTGGCCCGAAGCTTTGGCGAAGCTTTCTTCCGCTTGTCCCTGCGCGCCTGACGTTTTGCAATTCTGGAACTTGCTGCCGGCTTCGCAGGCTTGCGTCGTGACGACTTCCTCGCGGCCGTGGCCGACCGCTTTGGGCGTTTAGTCTTGGCTGAGCTTTTTGCCCGCCGCGACAAGCCCCGCCCGGCCTTTCCGATTGGTCTTGCGGAACGGTGAGCCGTTTTCTTTGTTTTTGTCTTGGCCGATTTCTTGGTCAAAGCTGAGATCCGAGACGGCCGTTCGCACTTGTTCAGGGCGGGACGGGCGATAAATGGAGGGGCCAAATTCCCCTGGATTTTCGAGCCGACAAGCTAGCCGGCTCGAATGGGTGTCGTCAAGGTCAGAACAACATTGCAGTTCAGTTTTTGTAACTATTTTAGCAAACCGTCTCTTAGACCGGTGCCGCTCAGACTTGACGGGCAGCATACTAGTCCCTCTGCCAGTAGTCGGGGAAAATTTCACTTGCGGCTAGAGCGGTTGCTCGTTTCGTCAATATCTCACATCCTGTCAGAGTCACGAGCAGGGTGTGCTCGAATTGAGCGGACAACGAGCCATCGTCTGTAACCGCCGTCCAATCGTCATCGAGTATCCGCACTTGCCAATCACCAAGGTTGATCATTGGTTCAATCGTGAAGGTCATGCCGGCCTTTATACGCGGACCTCTGCCCCATTGACCAACGTGACTCACCTGCGGATCTTCGTGGAACCCCCGGCCAATGCCGTGGCCCACGAACTGTCGTACTACCGAACAGCCCTGGGATTCAGCGAATTCTTGAATTGCTGCACCAATATCACCGAGTCGAGCGCCCGGTTTTACTTGAGCGATTCCAAGTTCGAGGGAGCGTCTCGCGACCTCGGTGACAAGAATCGCTCTTTCTGACGGCGATCCTACGTAGAACGTGGCGGAGGTATCACCGTGAAAGCCCTTGTAAATATGCGTGACATCCACATTGACGATGTCCCCGTCTCGCAAGACTCCGGGACCCGGGATACCGTGGCAGACGACTTCATTGACTGATGTACAGCAACTCTTTGGAAACCCACGGTAATTCAGCGGTGCTGGCCGGCAGCCGCGCGCCAACGTATCCCGATACACGAAATCGTCGATTTCTTGAGTGGTGACTCCCGGGCTGATGATTTCGCCAACGCGGCTGAGCGTCTGAGCCGCGAGGTGGCACACCTCGCGCATTAGCTCGATCTCCTTGGGTGTCTTTATGTCTACTGCGCCGCCTCGCAACATAGGCTTCCTCTGCGCTACTGTCGGGTTGGGCCTCTCAGCCGTCCGACCAGATCACGTATTTCCGGCCGGTCTGGTTCAATGTGCCAATGTCTGTTGGGTCCGCCGTTGTCATAGAAGTTGCGAAGAAAAACAACCACTGATTTCCCGACCAGTGACGTCCCCGATTGTCTGAGAATCGAATAGCTGTAACTAGATGCATTTATTGGTATTTTTTCGCACTTACGCGGGTTCCCATCCAGGAGTGACACCCCTGGGTTCCTAAACTCCAGGGTCGTTGCCATCGTCTCGTCTATCGAACCCTCCGTGACCGTGCCAACTGTGCAGCGCAGTATTGAATTGGCCGCAAGAACGCGTTTTGCCAGGATGGAATTCTGTTCGGCCAATGAATCGTTCCACGTTGTTCCGAGTGCGACTGCTCCGAATTCGTCGTCAAACAGTTTTCGTAGAAGACCGGAGTACCCAACCAATGGTTCATCGTTGGCATACTGGCCCGGTTCTGTCCGTGTTGTGGCCTCGCAACTTGTCGCCAAGGCGTAAATCAAGCAGTAAGTGGCTTTGCGAATGTGCATTGCAGGTAAGGTCAAATGGTTTAGCGGCAAATAGTGTCGTAGTCGAGCCGTGCGCGGGGCAGCTCCGACGCGCCAGCCAGCGACTTGACTTTGAATCAACGGACAGGGACAGCGTAATGACTAGGTGCGCCCAAGTGCTTTCCTGTAAAATACTCCTCGCTCGTCGAGCCGGTAACCGTCGAGCCTACCTCACCGGCTGGACTCAGCTGACATTGGCCATGCCCCATCAGGGAGAATCGAAATGAAGAGACGAGACAAATTGTTGGGAGTCACCGCGTTCGTGTTCTTGGCAGCTGCCACCTGTGCGGTTCCAATGTGGAACAAAGCGGCACTGGCCAAACCGGCGGCACCAGCAAAGGCCGCCCAGCCTGCAATTCTCAAGAATGACATCAAGATTGCTCCCGAGCGCCTGCACTGGGGCTTGACTCTTCAACAGGTTGCCAAGATCTACGACGACGAATTCGACGCTCAATATACGCCCATCTTCAAGCGCACAGATCCCGGCGTTGAGATGCAGTCGATTGATGCTGAGCTGGCAGACAAGAAGGCGCTCATTCGAAGAATGAAAGTTGACTTCGGCGTGACACCGACTGGAGTGGATCAGGGACCGCTCAGGGGTGAGTACAGCTACAACAACGGCGAGAGTATGACCAAAACCCAGCTGCCGGGTGGGACTCAACGCTATTTCTTCCTCTTCAACGACAAACTCTGGAAGATATATGACGAGTATAAGCTTGGCTCCAAGCTGGGTACGAATTGGTCGTCCGCGATCAGTGCGCTTACGGCGCTCTTTGGTGGCCCGCCAAAGATGACGCCAGCCGATCAGACCCACCGATACGATGAAGCGGTTTGGCTCACGCAATCCACGCACATTCGCGCCGTCAACCGTGAGGACCAGAAGATCATCGGTGTTGTATTTGCCGATCGATCAATTCAAGACGATCTGGCCACTCACCGTCCGAATCACGTGGGCAATCCCGACGCTATGGACAGCACCGTGCGTGATGCCACTACGCACGAACCAGCGGCGGCTCCGAAGCCCGCCGGCAAATCGAAGAAGAAATAGTTTTTTCAAACCCCTCGGGTCGACGAACGGGGTCAACCGAACCTCCGCGGCTGCGGACAGAAATATGTGCGGGGGTGTTTGCCCTAAGTGGGCCGTCGGTTATTGCCGCTGAATCAAAACGGCTTCCGCAGGAAGCATCCAACCGGTAGATAGTACTACTTCGGCCCCCGGCGCCACCGCATGGATAGCTGGCTCCAGTATTTTTCGACATAATAAGCCGTTTCCAGGCGCACCGGAAAGTTGGCCGGCCAAGTGAACCGTCACGCGCGACTCGTCAGCCGAGATTAGGTAGATGCTGCCCCCGTCAGCTTCAACCAACGGTGCAACGACATCCCGCAGGACACGCACTATCTCATCGTATTGTGGCGCCATCCTGACGGTCACCATAACATGCTGTAGTCTTCAGTACAGGCGTCTGCCAGCGTGAAATCTACGCAGGATCTCGAACTGGCTCTCCCACAATACGGTGCTAAAGTCGGCTCCGCGCTGGCGATGGGCACAGCGTTTCTATCGCTATCGAGGAAAAATGGCTGTTCATATTCGCCTGGCAAGACATGGAAGTCGCAAAGCACCGTTCTTTCGTGTGATTGTTTCTGATCAGAGAAACAGTCGCGACGGTCGATTCATCGAGCATATCGGTCTGTTCGATCCCCGAGCCCAGGCCAACCCATTCACGCTAAATCAAAATCGCTACGCCTATTGGACCAGCCAAGGGGCCATCCCATCGGCCACAGTCAGCAGGCTAGTGAAACAATCGAACGCAAAGGCTGTGTGACAGCCCTGCAAGAACAACAGGGAGAAGCCTACGAACGTTTCGAACAGGCGGTAATATTGCCGAATAGTTCGTTGGAACCCGAAGTGAGCGAAAGATGGCTTTGAAAGAACTTGTGGAAACCATCGCCAAGGCGTTGGTTGACGAGCCCGAACACGTGGAAGTTCGGGAAATTGAAGGCGATCATCACTGTTTGGTGGAGCTCAAGGTCGCTAAGAGCGATATCGGAAAAGTCATTGGCAAAGATGGCAAGACAGCCCAATCAATGCGCATGCTCGTAGCCGCGGCTTCGCAAAAACTCGGGCGTCGTACTCACTTGGACATTGTTGATTGAGCCAAGTCGAAATAGGTAGGGTCGTAAAACCTCACGGCATTCGGGGTGAGGTGGGTGTCCTACTGCACTACGTCGAAAGCGACCTGCTCGATCGAATCAGGACGGTGACGCTGCAAACTCCTGACGGCGAGAGCTTTGCGGCGGAGCTGGAGCGCGCTGTTCGTATGGGTAAGGGGTATCGAGTCAAGTTCCTCGGCTTCGAAGATCGAACTGCGGCCGAGCGCCTGAGGGCGGCCGTACTGCTCGTCCCGCGAGAGTTGCTTCCTCCTCTTCCGGCTGCTGAAAGCTATCTGGTTGATCTGGTTGGGGCAATTGTTACTGATCCCGCTGGAGGACACTTCGGCGTCGTCGTCGCTGTGCAAAGCTACCCAAGTGTGGACTCGGTGATCATCCAGAAGCCGGACGGTGCCCGCGTAGAGCAGCCGCTCGTTGACAATTGGGTTGACCTGGTTCGCGCGCAGGACGCACAAGAGCCGCGCCTATTTTTGCGAAGCCTGGAGGGCCTGATTTGACCATGGGTGCTGCTCAGTCCCCCACCAACGGTGTCGGCGACCTTGCGAATTGCATGCAGTCATCTTGTTTACAGGTCGCCGTCGTTACTTTGTTCCCTGAGTTGTTTGAAACATTCCTCCGTACGAGCTTCATTGGCAAGGCGCGCAGCGAGGGCCAACTCACCGTTCATCTTGAGCCGTTGCGCGACCAGGGCATAGGCAATCACCGGAGCGTTCGACGATACGCCGTACGGCGGTGGTGCTGGTATGGTCATGCGGGTAGACTGCATCGCCCAAGCCATTGAAAGCGCGGAATCGAGATGCTGGTTCCAATCCAAAGGCCGCCGCATTTTGCTGACGCCGCAGGGACACCCGCTAACTCAAGGTCGTGCTCGCGAGTGGGTGAGGGGAGGCAGACTTGTCCTAGTTTGTGGTCGCTACGAGGGTTTTGACGAGCGAATACGGGACTTCGTCGATGAAGAGATATCCCTGGGCGATTTCATTCTCATGGGCGGCGAGATACCTGCAATGGCCATCCTTGAGGTCTGCGCACGGCTGTTGGGCGGCGTGCTTGGAAATGAAGCGTCGAGTTGCGATGAGTCGTTTAGCGCCGCACGAGGCGGTATGCTTGAGTATCCGCAGTATACACGCCCGCTGGAATATCGAGGTCGCGTCGTGCCTGAAGTCCTGCGAAGTGGGGACCACGCCAAAATTCGAGGCTGGCGCGAACAGCAGTCATGTACGCGAACGCGTCAGCGGCGTCCAGACCTTGTCAAGACCGATTTAAGTGACGGCCAGGCGTGAGACGTGTAGCCATTGCACTCGTTCACTATCCGGTTCTTGACCGACAAGGTGCCACCGTCACTTCCGCGATCACCAACCTAGATGTCCATGACATCGCGCGCACGGCACTAACCTACGGTCTTAGTGCGTTTTATGTCATCCATCCGATCGAGGCACAAAGGAAGCTAGTTGAGCGCATCAAGGCGCACTGGATTAGCGGTTCTGGCGGAAGAAGGATTCCCGATCGTATTGCTCCCATGAAACTTGTTCATACTATGACAACCCTGGACGATGCTGTAAGTCACATCTCCGGCGGATTGGCCCCGTGGATCTGGACCACCAGTGCTGGGTCGCTGGGCGAGGCGTTGACGCTTTCGCACCGTCACGCAGCGGCACAGTTGCTCCAGTCTGGGCCGCCGGTCTTGCTGCTTTTCGGTACCGGCTGGGGCTTGTCGAAAGACGTGCATGACAGGGCTACGAATCTACTCGACCCGATCCGAATCGACCACGCTGGCGCATACAACCATCTAAGCGTTCGTGCTGCGGCAGCGATCATTCTCGACAGGTTGCTTGGGGAAGCCACAATTCCCATGTCGAGACTACTATGAGTGGGCGAACGGACCAGCCGCGAGTGACACTGCTGGGGCACGACGCCCATTGGCTAAGACGTCTGGCGTATTGGGGTGCTCGCTACGGTTCGACGGGCTTCGCGAAGCATGGCTCAGTGGCGCTTGGGGCTTTCTTCTCTGGGATTCTTCCCGGGTACCGACGCATCGTTAGAGACAATCTGCGACGTATCCATGGCAAGAGGGACACCTTTCAAGAGCAACTGGACGTCACCAAGACGTTCGTCAATTTCGCCTGTTGCCTTACCGAAGCCCTCGGTATCGAGAAAATGGCTCTTGATTCGATAGAATATCAAGTACTCGGAAGCGCGATACTAGATGCATTACTTGATCAGACAGCGGGCTTCATTGTGGCTACCGCTCACGTTGGCGCGTGGGATTCAGCGGCCACCCATCTTCGGCACGTATCCGGACGTCCCGTGTTGATTGTCATGACACGCGAAATGAATGCCGCGGCACGTCGATTTCACGATTCACTCCGCCAGCGTCACGGCGTCGAGATTGCGCACGTTGGACAAGACTCGTTTGAGGGTCTTCGACTGTTGAAGCACGTTCGCAACGGCGGCATCGTGGCGGTGCAACTCGACCGGACGCCGGAAGCAAGCCGTTCGGTGCCAGCGCTGTTGTTCAATCAGAGATTTGATGTTCCTCGCGGTCTGTTCCAACTTGCAGGTCTTGCGTCCGTGCCGATTGTCCCGGTTTTTTGTGCCCGAGTTGGCTATTACCGATACGAAGTTCATCTATACCCTCCGATTCGCGTCGGCCGGCGCGCCACTGAGGCGCAACTGGCTGCAGCCGCCGCTGCCGCGGCCCAGGCGCTCGAAGAGTTTTTGCGGCATTAT
>CAWEUH010000013.1:0-28930 GCA_963811985.1 uncultured delta proteobacterium | reverse complement strand
TGCCTGAGCCCTTGCCGTTTCAGTCGTCCGAAGAGCTTCTGGCCAAACTACAGCCGCATAAGGACGGCGTAATTTTGCGAATCGGACCGTATATGGCGACATTTCTGCCACAGGTCTGGGAGCAGTTGCCGGACAAAACAGATTTCCTCAGCCACCTCGCCGCCAAGGCCGGGTGCGAGCCCTCCGCCTGGCGGGGCAAGGACACCACCGTGTCGATTTACCACGTCGAGGCTTTCGAGGAATCCGAGTGACGCAACATGACCCCTCCGGCCTCCAGCACGCCTTCATTGGACGCCGCGAGCCAGTGGGTTTTTGGCGCGGTGTTCTCGGTGGGATTCTCGTGCGTTCTGACACAACTGGCGCTGATGCGCGAGATGCTGGGTGTCTTTGCCGGCAATGAATTGATTTTGGGGGTGGCGCTGGGCAATTGGCTTCTGCTGATGGGATTGGGGGCCGCCGCAGGCCGGTGGGCCGAGCAATTGAAGCATCCAATCGAGTGGCTGGGCGTGCTGTTCATTTTATTGGCTGTATTGCCGCTGGTTGAGCTTGTTGCCCTGCGCGGATTGCATGGCTGGGTTTTCTTGCCGGGAACGGAGGTAGGGGTGGTCCAGACGGTAATCGCCAGCCTGCTCGTGCTTCTGCCTTATTGTCTGGGGGCTGGCTTTTTCCTGACGCTGGCCTGCCACGTTCTGGTTCGGCAGGGACATTCGGAAGCCGCCGGGCGCGTTTATGCGCTGGATGGCGCGGGCAGTGTTCTGGGGGGTGTGTTGTTCAGCTTCTTTCTGGCGCGGCGGTCGGACCATTTCACAATTCTCTGCCTGGCGGCGATGTTGAACTTGCTGGCTGGGGCCGGGCTGGCGGGGCCTCGGCGTGGACAGCGCACGCCGGCGCGGAAACTTGTCTTGCTGGCGGCGTGCGCCATGCACCTTGCCGGCATTCCCGTTTTGCTTGGTATGCTTCAGCCTGACCAAACCTTCAGCGCGCTTCAATTCTCGGGCCAGCGCATTCTGTTTTGCGGCAATTCATCGTATGGCCGGTGGGTTGTCACGGAGAGCGGAGGCCAAACCAACTTTATTGAAAATGGCGTGGTATTGGCGGCGACGCCGGACATTGAACAGGCCGAAGAGAATGTCCATTACGCCCTCGCTCAGCGTCCTCGCGCCCGCAAGGTTCTGTTTGATTGGCGGCGTGCTCTCGGGCGCTGTGCCGGAACTGTTGCATTACGATTTGGCCGAGCTGGACTGTGTGGAGCTGGACCCCTTGGCCATCACAATTGGCCGGCGTTTTCTGCCGGAAAATTTCCACGATACGCGGCTGCATTGTTTTGACGGCGACGCCCGGCGATTTGTTCAACAGGCTGCCGGCCCGGATGATGTTGTTATCGTGGCCCTGCCGGAGCCGGTGACCGCGCAGTTGAATCGGTTCTTCACCAGGAGTTTTTTCGGGAAACTCGTGGCATTCTGGCTCGTGACGGTGTGCTGGTGTTTGCGGCGGGCCACTATGAAAATTTCGCCGGCGTCGAACTCCGCCGCTTGCTCGGTTGCGCCCGCGAGACGGCCGCGCAGGTGTTTCGAAATGTGCGGCTTGTTCCGGGCCAGCGAGTTTACTTCCTGGCCTCCGACGGTCCGCTGACGACAGACATTGCTGCGGCGCTCGAACAAGCGCGAATCCAAACGCGGTTTGTGAACCGCCATTATCTGCGAGCCGCGCTGGCGCCAGACCGGCTCGCGGACATCCAGCGCGCGGCGGGCGAATTCCCGCGCGTGAACCGCGATTTCAAGCCCGCGCTTTATTATCTGTGCCTCCGCCACTGGGCTAGCCAGTTTCAGACCGGCTGCAGATGGGCGAGCTTCCTGGTGCTGGCCCTGGCGGCACTCTATGTGGCGCGGTTGCGGGGAAGCGCGGGGTTGCTTTTTGTTTCCGGCTTCGCCGGCTCGGCGTTGGAGGTGGTGCTGCTCCTGGCCATGCAAATCATCGCCGGCGCTGTCTATTATCAACTGGCCCTGGTCGTCACGGTGTTTATGTTCGGCCTCGCGCTGGGGGCTTGGGGTGCGGTGCGCTGGCGGCGGCCTGTTTTGGTGGGCGCGGCAATCGAGCCGGAGAAAGGATTATCGAACCACGAACTGCACGAAATAAGAAAGGCTGCCTGTACCCAGGCATTCGCGCTTGGAGGCCCAACCGTGCTGGTGGCGTTGCTTGCCTTCGTATTGCCGGGGCTTCTGGCGGGGCTCGCTCGTCTGGGCAACAAGGCCGGAGCCTCCGCCGAGGGGGGGCTTCTCTTTTATGCTTTTGCGCTGGCTTTTGTGGTGGGCGCGCAGTTCGCGCTGGCAAATCGATTTGCCGCGAATGCGGCTCGGTCGGCCTCGCGTTTCTATACGGCGGATTTTCTCGGCGCGTCGCTCGGCGCGCTGCTGGCAAGCACCCTTCTGCTGCCATTGGCCGGCGTTACCGGGGTTTGCGTCATTACCGGCGGTCTTAACCTGCTCGCGGTGCTCGTGTTTCTTCGGCAAAGGAGTTTTGCATGAATCGATTGAATCTGTTTCTCCTCAAAACTGTCCGGTGGAGCAGTTGGCCGCTCCTGCCGGTGCTCGCCGGTTTCCTGATTACCGGCTACGCCATTACCGGCGAGCATGGCTTCAGCCGAATCTGCGACGCGAAAACGGCGCTCACGGTTCACCGGATGCTGCATTGGCCGTTGCTTATCCTGGTAGTTGCCCACAGTCTGCCGGCGGTTTATCTTGCTGTACCGCGTTGGGGCTGGATTAAACATCGCGATGCGCCGTGAAGACTCCAGACAAAAAACCATCCGGACCCGCCAGCCCACCCCCGCGCCGGCTGATGTCACGCCGGGCGGCGGCGGGGCTTGGCCCGCCGGGCTTGCCAGTGTGGCGGGAGCGGCTTCCCTGTTCGACTTTTTTTCACGCGATGGCGCGAGGCCGAAACCCCCGCCGACATTTTCAAGGGCGGACGCGCCAAAAGGCCAGGTGTGGGAATCGTGGCAGAAGCGCGGTTGGGTCCGGGAAGGCCGCCACTGCCTCAAGCTGGGCGCCAACGTTCAGTGTAAAATCTGCCCGAATAACTGCCTGCTCGAACCGGGCGACCGCAGTCATTGTCGCAACCGTGTGAACCATGACGGCACTCTCTACACGCTGGTTTACGGCAACCCCTGCACCTTTCATGTCGACCCGGTCGAGAGGACGCCGCTATACCGTTTCCTGCCCGGCACGCAAACCTTCTCGCTCGCCACCTCCGGCTGCGTCTTCCGCTGCCTGAACTGTCAGAACTGGGAAATCTCCCAAAAGAAGCCTGAAGAGACGAAAAATCCGCAAGGTGACGAATTTCGCTTGGCGCCGCCGCTGGCCCCGAGCCTGACGCAGGACCAGATGTCGCGCCTGAGCCTGTTTCCCGAAGATGTGGTGGCGGTGACCGAGGCCCTGGGCTGCCCTTCCATTTCCTATACCTACTCCGAGCCGACGGCCTTTTTTGAATACACACAGGACACCTGCAAAGCGGCCCGCGAACGCAAGCTCAAGAACATCGTTGTTTCCTGCGGCTCAATTGAGGAGCGGCCCGCGCGCGACCTTTACCAGTATGTCGATGCGGCGCACGTAGACCTGAAAGGGTTTGATGATGACATCTACAGGAAACTGAATGCCGGCAAGCTTGCCCCCATTCTCCGCACGCTCAAGGTGTTGCGGGAGTTGGGTGTCTGGGTCGAGGTCATCAACCTGCTGGTGCCGACTTATACGGACAACCTCGACATGATTCGGCGCCTCTGCGGCTGGATTGCGAAAGAACTCGGGCCGGAGCAGCCTCTGCATTTCTCGCGGTTTCATCCGCAGCATCAACTGACCCATCTGCCGCCGACACCGGTCGAGATTTTGCTCAAGGCGCGCGAGGCGGCCCGCGCCGAAGGGGTGCATTTCGTCTATGTCGGCAATGTCCCGGGCCTGGCGGATGCCGGCACGACCTGGTGTCCCGGCTGCCGGAAGGCGGTGGTGGAACGCGACCTCTTCGCTGTCACGCGTCTGGATGTCGTGAACGGCAAATGCCGTTTCTGCGGTGCGGCAATTGCCGGCCAGTGGACGTAAGCCGCCGTTACGAAGGGGCATAAACGCCGCACCCCAGGGGCACCGGATGCAAAGGGCTTTACGAACGTCCGATTTTTTCTAGAGTGGCCTCGTGGTCACACTTGAAGAGAGCAAACTGTTTGGTCAAATCAGCCCGAAGGAGCTTGGCATTCTGAAAGGACTGGCGCGGGGGCAGTGCTTCAGCGCCGGCCAGGAGCTTTTTAAGGAAGGCGACCCTGGGGATGGGCTCTCTTTCATGCGGGAGGGCCTGGTCGAAATATCCATGAGGGTGGGGCAGGAAACGCGGCACGTGATTTCGCAGGTCGGTGCAGGAGATATTCTGGGTGAGATGGCGGTGCTTGAGGACAAGCCGCGGTCGGCGAGCGCGACGGCACAGCAGGCGACCTTGGTGGATTTTTTTCCACGCGCAGGTCTGTTGAGGCTGGTGGAGAGTTCCCCGGCGCTGGCGCTGGCATTTTTGCGGGAGGTCAGCCGCCGCCTGCGGGAATTTGATGGACAATACTTGCGGGAATGATGCAGGCGGAGCGTTTGGCGGTCGTGGGACGGTTTGCGCGCTCCATCGTGCATGATTTAAAAAATCCGCTGAATGTCATTGGGATAACGGCGGAAATGGCGGCGATGGACAACACGCCACCCGAGGCGCGGGTGCAGGCGGCGGCGCGGATAGGGGTGCGCAAGGAACAATCTTTGCGAGACGTTGTTGTCCCTAACCCCACCGGAACCGTCTGAGCTGCACCTCATTTGGTCGTATTGCGAATCCCCTGAGATGGCAGAAACACTGTGCGAATTGCTCTGCGCCAAGTATCTGCGGCGCGCCGAAGAGTCGCGCGCGCGGGTTGGCGATGACGGGGTGCCGCCGTCATCCCAATAAGATGCCAGCATTTTCTGGGCATCGACGGGCGCTTCTTCGCCTTGGCGCGGTTTGCCCCGGTTGACCTGGGGGCAAGGGCCAGCGTGGCTGCGAACTCGGACTGGATTGGCTGCATGGTTCGGGCTATTTTCGCGCCATGGCTGCGTACCGATACGTGCGTCTCGACGTCTTTACCGACCATCCGCTCACGGGCAACCCTCTCATCGTGTTTACGAATGCCGCGGGGCTCGATGCCAAAACCATGCAGGCGATGGCTCGTGAAATGAATCTGAGCGAAGCGGTCTTCGTCTTGCCGGCAGAGCAAGGCGGCACGGCAAAAATTCGCATCTTCACTCCGGCGGTCGAGTTGCCATTTGCGGGGCATCCCGTGCTCGGTGCCGCATTCGTGTTGGCCGGACCCCTGCAGACTAACGTCGTCACGCTGGAGACGGGCCAAGGCCCAGTGCAAGTAACGCTAGAGCGCGAAGGGCCGCGCCCTGTCATGGGTTGGATGCACGCGCCGCTGCCAACGTACCGCGACTATCCTGATGTTCAAGGCTTACTTTCGGGTCTTGGCGTCGCACAAAGCCGGTTGCCGGTGGTCATCTACGACGTGGGTATTCGGCACGTGTTCGTCGCGCTCGATACGCCGGAACAGGTGCACGCTTTGAAGCCGGATTTCGCATCACTTGGGCGACTGGGTCCGGTCGGGGTGGGCGCCTTTGCGTGGGACACGGACAAGGTGACTCTGCGCGTGTTCGCACCTGGCGTTGGCGTCAATGAAGATCCCGCAACGGGCTCGGCCGCTGTCTGTCTCGCGGTGCATCTGATCAATCACGGGTGCTTCAAACCCGGAACGTTGGTTGCGATCCACCAGGGTGAGCGCATGGGTCGCGCTTCCGTCATGTACGCCCGGGCGACCACGAACGGCACCACGTTATCGCAAGTCACCGTCGGCGGCCCGGCGGTCACGGTCGGCCGCGGCGAGCTGCACATCGCGCCAAGTTGAAAGACAGCATCCAGATTCTTGCCCAAAAGACCGTTGGCGACTCGATGCTTGCCATCCGCTGGCACGGCATTCGATTGTGGCATGATGTCTTATTGGGTCGTAACGACACTTGGACACATGGTAACCCAAGTATGTGGAACCGATTGCCCAGCGTGGTAACTGGCGCTTCAAGACTTATCCGTGAGCGCAAGACCAAACCCGTTGAAGGAAGCGCCAATTTTTTGAACTGCACTACAGCTTTGGCAAGCCAAAGCCGCCGGCTAGGTGCCTGTGCTCGTTTCTCGGCCAGTTCCGCCCGGGCGTCTGCTACGCTTGTTGCACTGAGTCATGTCGAAACACACATTCTTAATCGGCAGTCTTGTCACGGTTGTCCTTTGCGGCTGTTCGAGTAGTCCTTCTTCCACAGCAGGCGGCGGTGGGGTCACCGCATCCGCTAGCGGCGGCGCGCCAAACCAAGCAGGCGGCTCGTCAGTCACCGTGGGTGGCGCGTCGGGCCATGCAGGCACAGCGAACGCGCCCACTGGCGGGCAATCCGGGGGCGGCAATTATTCCACCGTTGCATCGGGAGGGGCACCCGTCGGCGGCGTTGGGGCAACCCTTGGTGGCGCAACGGCCACCGGCGGAACCCAGTCGAATACCACCGCTGGAGCGGGCGGAACCAGGGGCACGACTCAGACGTTCGTTATTGACACACCGACAGGCGGTGCCACGGGAAATGGTATAGGGGGTACCAAAAGCATTGGCGGAGCCACTGGATTAGGCGGGACGACCAGCAAGAGCACGGTTGGCGGGAGCACTGCGGTTGGCACGGGTGGCACCTCACTCGCCAGAACCGGAACAGGCGGCGTCACCGCGACAGGGGGCTCAACCGCCACGGGTGGCGCAATGGCCACCGGCGGTTCGTCGTTTAACTACCTGCTGCCGCCCCCGGATCAATGTCACGACATCGATCAGCAGCCATATTCCACCGATCCGACCACAGGTTGCGTCGAGGGCAACACAGCTAGCAAGTGCGGAGGGAAGTGCAAGACGGCGAGCGTCTGCGAAGATACGACAAGCAAGCCGAATGCGGACGTCGAATACATGTGCCCCCGCAGCATGCTCTTTAGCAAGGAGATGGAACAGGCCGTGATCGACGACGGCTACGATGGCTTCCACTACGCCGTAGTGGGCCATGACCCGGACCGGGGCGGCATCGACGGCACTTCACACTCTTGCTGCCAGTGCTATCAACTCGTCTTTGCCTATCCAAGCCCAAGCAATGACAGAGAAGGTCAGGTTGACCCCGACAATCCGAACCCACCAGCTTCGGCAATCCAGATCCCGCCGCCTCTTATCGTTCAGTCCTTCAATACCGCGGCGTCACCGACCACGTTCGATGTCTACATGCCGGCAGGCGGCATGGGTGCCAACAACGGCTGCTATCCCGTAAGCGGTAGTCCAGCGGCGGGCTCTGGAAAGTACATGTACACAAGCTACCCGCCCGATGGGCAGCCTGGCCAAGGCGGCGTAAAACCTGCAAGTCTGTATCAAGAATGCAAGACGCAACTAAACTGGGTTACCAGTGATACACTCCAAGCCCCAGCGTGCATCACGCGAACCACTACCGCCTGCAACAAGATGGCATCGAATATCCCCGGGCTAACCCAACTCGCCAGTACGAATTGCCTGAAGGCGAACACCATCGATACCTTCTACCACTTGAACTGGTCAGTATACGCGATGAGAGTCGAATGCCCCGAGCACCTCACACGGGTCACGGGTTGCAAACTGGCGACACAAACGGGAGTGAACCCGCCAAAGAAGGACGTCAAGACCGCAGCACAAGCGGCAAAAGATTCTGATTTCTGGTCCAAGACGTCCAGCAGCAGCAACCTCTACGAAACCACGACCATGGAGGATTGTTGCCGCCCAACCTGCGCGTCATATAGCCAAATCTCAACCTTCGGGTTGGTCACGGATCCGCAATACCGATCGTTTTACAACTGCGACGTGAACGGCGTACCCTGGACGCAATAGTAGACTCCCCTCATGTTTGGCGACGAAAACGGACAACTCTTTGGCGGAAAGGCTCCCGCCTAATCACCCCAAGTCCTTCCGCTCTTCCGTCCTTCCTGTGCAATCCAAATGAGCCGATGGCTCCGGAGAAACCCCGGACAGCCCCTGGTGGGAATCGGACGCGAACCTCTGCTCCAACCACTCAATCTGCGCCTCGAGGCGGCGCCGGCCTACTACGCTGCCGCTGTGCGCTGTGAGCGTCGGGAGGATCACGCGGCCTTCAGCGATGGCTGTCTCGAGCCATGTGAGCACCTGCAGGCCGGTGCCGCTTGCAGGCTCCCCAAGATCGTAATCGAGACTCAATTCCGTCACATCGCCGCGTCTCAAGAGGTCGATGGCGTCGGTTGCAGTCTTGGCCAATACCCATCCGTCAGGGGCCGGCCGTTGGTCGTCGAGATAGAGTTTCAATGAGGCGTACCGTCCTCAATACCTTGCCACGATTTGTTCGGTCGCGTGGGCGCGCTGGGTCCCGGCCCCGCGCGCGGCAATTCGTAGACTCCTTCCAAGACAGCTAAGCAGCCGTTGCGCCATGGCACCGCCGTCACGGGGCGTGCTTTTCCGTCACAGGTACGTAACGTCGATGTTGGTTGCGGCGCTGGAGATCTGCGGTTACCCATGCGAACAATCAGCAAAATACTGGGATTGCAACCGCTGTTTTAGCCAGGTGATTCGGCTGCTGTCGAAATTTCAGTCTGGAAACTGCTCAAACGACACCTCAAAAGTCCTGGCACAGTGGTTGCTTTTTGCGATGTGTCGCCATGAAACCCTGGTTCATCCTCGTCATCATCGGAGCCGTGTCGGGTATCATCGTCCTTCGAACGGCTTATTCCGATAGCGATGCGGCCAATCAGAAGCCGCACGTGGCCAATTCAGACGAATAGTGCTTATGGGGGACCCCGTCCCAGCAAAAACCATGTAGGTCCTTATTGTGCCGTGTTAACTTGATAGGTCGATAGCCCATGCGCTGCCTTCTCATTGGCGATCGCCGCGTTCGTCCCGGTTTTCTTGATTGTGTGGTCGTTTGGGCCCCGGCCCAAACGACGGCGTATTCGGAACTCGACTCAAGATCGAGGAGTTTCATGGGTTAGGTTCGCCAAAGGCCGGCATGCCTGGTAGAAAAGCGCGCGATGCCCGACGCCAACCCCACAACGCCAATCAAGGCTCCACTCTCCGAACGCTTGAAGGCGCTCGTTGTCGAATACGGCGGCTTGGCACTTTGGGTCTATTTCGCGATTTTTGCCCTGGTGCTGTTCGGTTTCGCAGCAGCAATATCCATGGGCTTTCATGTCAAGAGCCATGCAATGACCGTCGGGACTTGGGGCGCCGCCTACGTGGCCACCAAGATTACACAACCGCTGCGCATTGCGGCGACTCTCGTTTTGACGCCCGTGGTCATGAAAGTGCTGCGCCTCAAGAGGCGCCCACGGCCGCCCGAAACCGCGCGACCAGAGTCCGAGTGATCTCAAGGCGGTTCGCGCATGTCTCAGGCACGGGCACGGGCACGGGCACGTAAGCACGAGTACGTCGAGGTGCGACCAAAGCAAGCGCGGCGCACAACCCACGTCAGCAGGGCTTCACAGGCTGGGGGGTATCCGGTTATTCTCGCACGATGCGATACGCGTACTTTCTGATGGGGCTGATGGGCCTCGGGTGCTCGACGAAGGACGCAGCAAAGAGCTCCAATGACTCGAACTGGAGCGTGGCGACCACGCCGAAGACGACCATCGTGCTGGGCGAGCAGCGCACGGGCGAAGCCACTTACTACGACACGGCCAACGGGGACGGGGCGTGCATGTTTGGACCCAGCCCCAATGACATGAACGTGGCGGCGCTGAACGCGCCAGATTACTCAAACGCCGCCTATTGCGGCGCCTGCGCGGATGTGACGGGGCCCAATGGGACAGTCAGGGTGCGCATCGTCGATGAGTGTCCGGAATGTCCGTCTGGAAACCTTGACCTTAGCCCGCAGGCATTTCAGCAAATTGCCGAGCTTTCACTGGGCCGTGTACCGATTACTTGGAACTTGGTTGCATGCGACGTGACTGGGCCGGTCAAATACAAATACAAAGATGGCTCCAACCCATATTGGACGGCCGTGCAAGTTGACAACCACCGCTTGCCAATTACGAAGTTCGAGTGGTCAGCGGACGGCACGCAATTCAACGAGATCCCGCGCCAGGACTACAATTATTTCCTGGCAGCCTCTGGGTTTGGCCCTAACCCGGTGACCGTGCGAATCACGGCGATTGACGGGCAAACCTTGACGGATGCGTTGCCTGCG
The DNA here is from genome assembly GCA_963811985.1 of uncultured delta proteobacterium. Taxonomy (GTDB): domain Bacteria; phylum Myxococcota_A; class Polyangia; order Polyangiales; family Polyangiaceae; genus FEN-1139. The sequence goes on along the minus strand of CAWEUH010000013.1, from coordinate 18,641 downwards.
GTGCAGGAGCTGCTCGTTGTTGACGGTCACGCGCAGTTTCAGTAATCCTTTTCTCCCACCCTAAATCCCGATTATGAGAATGAAAGAGCATGAACCGCCAAGCCGCCAACGTCGCCAAGAGTTTGGGGTGGAAGGGCCGGGCGCGGAGTCACAACGCTTCGGCGTGGCGTTAGACGTGTCATTTACACCCCAGACGGCGGTCTTGGCGCCCTGGCGGTTCGTCCCACCTAAGCTTGTGCTGCGTCTACGGCCGCGGGCCGGTGTAAGGAATGTGCCCAGGTCATCGCATCATTTGCGCGGATGTTGCGCCCTGGCACTCACTTATCGGAACCGTGCTCCGCCAGATCTGCTACGCTACGAAATGTGTAGCGTCGGTGTGACTCGGAACTGACCAATTTGGAGCTTTCGGGAGTCGAAATGGAACGTAAACGGGCCTCATTCTACGGAAGTTAGGCGCGGAGCGTGACCCGTTTTGGCCAGGTTCGACACCGGATTCACTGGGTTGCTGTTTAGGTTTGCTGGTTGATGGGAGTGTTTGCCATGAAAAACCTTAGATCTGCATTTTTCCTGGGCGTTGGAAGTTGTCTCGCCATAGTCGCCTGCTCGAGCAAAAGTGGGCAGGAGGACAACAACGGTAGTCCAAGCAGCGGGTTCAATCCTGACTCCGGGATTACAGGTCCAAACGCGCAGGACACCGTAAACGGCACGGAGCCCATCACGGCTGACCAAGCGGGCAAGCTCCAGGGGTGCACACAGTCAACCTCAACGCCCACGGGTGCCAACCCTCCCATTCTCGAATTCGTGATCGATGCGTCAGGGTCAATGTCGAGCGACCCCGCCGATCCGGTAAATGATCCGAACGGCCCCAGCAAGTGGGACGTCTTCTCCCAGACGCTCCCCACCGTTTTTGCGTCGCTGTCACCCACGTTTGCAATCGGCCTCACGTACTTCAACTTAAGCAGCAGCGGTAGGGGCGGCGGCACATACACAGGGCGTCAAGCCGTACCCATTGCGCCACTCGACGCAGCCCAACTTACGGCGCTTGACAATTCGGTTACGGCGGAAACTCCCGGAGGGTACACGCCAACGTACTGCGCTTGGGAATTTGGAAAGACGACGCTAACGGGCTGGCAAGCCCCCGCCGCCTATGTCGGAAGTACGCTGAACATGGTACTCATTACGGATGGCATCCCTACTGTGACGAGCAATTGTAGCACGATTCAGAACCCCATCAGTCAGACTGAGTATAATGCTGAGATCTATGGCAATGGCACAATCGCCGGCATACAAGCAGACGGGAAGGCTGCAAATGTCAAGACGTTCGTCGTCGGCGTCGTCGGTAGCGAGAATCCGCAGGGTGCAACGTACGACCCGCTGTTCATGCTCTCCGAGCTTGCGGTTGCGGGCGGTACGGCGCCCGGGTGCACGCCCGTGACGGGCACACCGTCTGGCAACACGGTCAACCCGCGCGGTACGTATTGCCATATCGATTTGTCGCAGGCTTCGAATCTTTCGACCGCTCTCAGTCAAGCCATTGGCAATATTGCGCAGTCGGTCCTCTCTTGCACATACTCGGTGCCCCCATCGGCCAACGGTCAACCGGTCGATCCGACCAAGACCGTGTTGGAGTTTACTGACGGCAGCGGCAACATTTCGTTGATTTTGCAGAACACCAGCGCCACCTGCGACAAGGGTTGGCATTTTACCGATGCGACACGGACCCAGATTGAGATCTGCGGCGCCACCTGCAGCCTGATCCAAAGCACGCCAAACGCCTCATTGCAGCTGATCTTCGGTTGCGTGGCGGGGGCGATTGTAAACTGATAGGGACTCCGCGCCGGCGAAGCCGAGCGAGTCCAGTTGACCCGTTTGGCAGCAGTTGAGCTACTGCTCTAGCAAATGGCGATGCCTTCGCACACGAAGTTCCGTCTTCGAACCGCAGGAACGATCGCTACCCTGACGGTAGCAGGACTTGTCATGGGTTGCAGCGGCGCGGGGACCACGAACAATGGCACTGTGGGGTCCAGCAGCAGTGGCGGCGCTATTGGCCTGGGCGGTTCAATCAGCTACTTGCCAACTACGGCTCTCGCTACGCAATCTCCTTGATTCCTTCGGGATGGACCATGGCGGATGGCAACACGTATAGCGTTTCGATTACAGGCATTGCCACCCCAATCACGTACGACGTACAGGTCGTGTCGTGTGACTGATTGCTGCCACGCCGGCACGGAATCGTCGCACAAGCCCAATCCAGTGCTAAGGTCCCGGGCGACCGATGCCCGGAAGAACCTTTGCAATTGGTGACACGCACGGCGAGATCGAGCAATTGATCGTGCTGCTGAAGCGGCTGCCCGAATTAACGCAGAATGACACGCTGGTTTTCTTGGGTGACTATCTCGACCGGGGGCCGCACTCGCGACCACTCGTCGAATACTTGATGCTCTTGCCGTCGATCTCCCGGGCCAAGGTCGTGTGTCTGCGCGGCAATCACGAAGACGCCTGGCTTCGAGTGCACAGCAAGGGTTGGGATGAATTCCTCGTGCCGGTGCGCAACGGCTGCTTGGCGACGTATCGCAGCTTTGTCGGCGGACCTATTCCGGGTATCGAGGATTACCCGAGTCGGGATGAAATGAAGTCGATGACCAAGGGCGACTTCTTTCCGGACAAGGTCGTGCGCTGGATGGACCAGCTGCCGTACTGGTACGAAGACGAGCACGCCATTTACGTACACGCCGGTCTACCCAAACAAGGCGACACGTTTGTGCACCCATCGCAAGTACCCGACCCCCTGGTTTTGCTGTGGATTCGCACGGAGGACTTCTTCCGCAATTATCGCGGCAAACCCGTGGTTTTCGGCCACACGCACACGGAATTCCTGCCGCAGGAATTGTCATCGTACACGCCCGAAGATCCCACGGACCTCTGGGCGGGTGAAAATGCCGTCGGGATTGACACAGGTTGCGGCAGTGGTGGCTTTCTCACCGGCTTCGAGCTACCCGCCATGCTCGTCTATGAATCGCGGTAGGCGTGCGCTCGCGAACCGCTGGCCCGTGCGCGACGTGTCGGGCACGGAAACACCGTGATATCCCGGCTGCGTTCTAGTATCCTGCATGAGCCCGGGTGTCAACGTGCCGTCATGCCATAAAATAGTAACTGGATTATTACTAGCGACGGCGCCCGCGCTTGCTCAAACGGGTGCCCCGCTCGTTCTCGACTGGGCTGCGCCGGTTGGTTGTCCCACGGCCAGCGAGGTAGAAAGCGAAGTCGAGCACCTCGTCGGTACGACGTTTCCTTCGGAGCGAAGGCTTTGGGTGCGTGCAAACCTGGTTGAAATCGCGGCGCATCGCTGGACGCTGACGCTGCAGACCCGCGTTGACAACGAATCAGGCGAACGGGTACTGTCCGGCAATTCCTGCCGCGCCGTGGCGGACGCCGCTGTGCTCACGCTCGCGCTAACGCTCAATCCGGCGCTCAAATTGCCTGAATCCGATGCGTCGGACGCAGCACCTCCCAACCTGCAACCGGCTGTGCAGGGGCTGTCTGAGCCAATAGTGAATGCAAGCCCAGCTTTCGATAATGCGCACGCGTCGCTGCATGGATACGCGCGAGTGCTGTTGGGACTACACGCAGGAGCCGCCGACCTTGCCGGCGAGGCGGGGCTCGGCGTGGGCATCGGCTACGGACAGCTCCAAAACTGGTTTCTTGCAACATTGTCACCAGAGGCGGATGTGGCGAGCGGCGTCAAGTCAAACGCGGGCGCTCGCTACTGGCAGGGTTCGCTGGTGGATCTCGTTTGCTACTCGCTGGGCGGCGAGTCAATCGCAGTTGAGCCATGCTTGGGACTGGAAGGCTCGAGATTGCAGGGCAGCGGGCGCGGGTTCGATCAGACCAACCATGCGTCGATTGCCTGGTTCTCGGCCGTGGCAGGCGCGGGTTTGGCGCTGAAATTCGGCCAAAATTGGGTCGCCAGGGTAGACGGATATGGGCTTTTGCCGCTGAAACGCCCGTATGCCTACGTGACTTCCAGCCAAACCGATGTGATTCTGCAACCCGCGCCGATTGGAGCTCAAGCCAACCTAGGGCTACAATATCAATTTTGGTGATGCAACTCGAGCCCTAGTGGCCACTAATCGTGTGGTGTGCCGGGGCCCGACCCGGCACACGGCATCGAGAAAAGTTGATTGTCTTTCTGCTTTGAGGTCGCCTATCATTACTGTCCCACCTTTCGCGTTGCCCGCTCCGCCCCTTCAGACGGCACAGCCGAACGTAAGGACAGACGACCGGGCTGATTTACTCGCGGGCGAATTGGACCTGGCTGCGATCTACGCGGACTACTTCAAGGGCGTGTGGCGCAACCTGCGCCGGCTCGGCGTGCCGAACGCCCTTTTGGACGACGCGGTTCAGGATGTCTTCTTGGTCGTGCATCGGCGCCGCCATGAATTCGCCCACCGCTCTTCGTTGAAGACTTGGATCTTTGGGATTGTGCTGCACGTGGCCAAAGATTACCGTCGCGCCGCGAAGCGGCACGCCGCGCGCACCACACGCTACGCCGAAGCAATTGTCGAGAATCTCAACGACAGTTGTCCGGCACAGGCGGCGCAGCGCCGCGAGGCAAGCGCGCTATTGCATTCAATTCTGGAACAAATTAAGTACGAGCACCGCGCCGTGTTCGTCCTCGTCGAACTCGAGGAATTGTCGGTGCCCGAGGCAGCCGCGGCATGCTTGGTAAGCGCGGCAACCTGCCAGCGGCGCCTGCGCCGCGCGAGAGCCGCATTTAATGCCGCTGTCGCGCGCCTACAGCGAAGCCCAGTTGCGCAGATCGCACCCAACGCTCAACCCCAACGGAGGCGCACACCATGAACCAGCTTAGTGCAGAAGCACGGCGCGTCGTCGCCATGTCTCGTGGCGCCGATGATCCGAATGCCGTGGACCAACGGCGCGTAAGGCTGGCGCTAACGCGAAAGCTTGGCGCCGGGGCTACGGCCACATTGGTTGGGGTCGGCGCGGCCAAGGCCGCCGCGGGGGCAACGGCTCTCGCAAGCGTCGGCAAGGTCATCGTGCTGGCATCAGCCAGCATTGTACTTTCGCTTGCCTTGGGGCAGTCTCAAGGAATAGATCCTAGGTCATCGGCGCACAAACTCGTTTCAGCGACGGTGTCGAACGAAACCCGCGGTGCCGCGAATCTCAATCAACGTGGCGTTGGCGCTCAGGTGCCAGTGCGGCAACTCCCTCGGGCGACCGAACCTGAATCTGCGTCAAGCGCAGCCCCGTCTGTTTCGGACGGCTCGAACCCGACGTTGGCGGTCACAAGCAGACAGCCCGCTGCAACAAGGCTCGAATCCGGTGCCGGTCACGCTATCGCAAAACCCGCCGGTGACACGCCGTTTGGCGCTACGGGCGCTGAAAAGCCACCCGTCAATGCACGAGCCTCGGAACGGGGCAACTCCGGGGTCGATCCATTACAGGCGGAAACAGCCGCACTGCGTGAGGCACAACGCGTCCTGCGTTCCGGTGATCCTGCGCGCGCCATCGCGCTCATTGATGAGCAGAACAGCGTCTACAGGTCTGGCGCTTTGGGGCAAGAACGGGCTGCGGCGCGCGTCTACGCGCTTTGCGCACTCGGCAATGTCACCCAGGCGCATAGTGAAGCTCAGCAGTTTGCGCGTCGTTGGCCCCGTTCCCCCATGCTGAGCCGCGTTAGGGCTGCCTGCGACTCGCCGTGATTTTTTTGAGGGGGCCGCGACTCAACTGGCCACTCATCTTCCAGACGACAGGAGACCTTCCTATGACGCTATGCCAAACTTCATTGAACACCTCAACGATCCTCAGCTTATTGATTGCCACGCTAGCCGGTTGCAGCGGCAATGCGGAACTAGGTCACGACACCGGCGGTACGGCGGCTATCGGGGGTTCAACGGCAGCTATCGGGGGTGCGACGGCGCCGGGTGGCGCCGCGGCCACCGGAGGTAGTGTCGTTTCAGCGACGGGGGGCTCAATTGCAAATGGTGGGACCAACGCTGCTGGGGGCAGCTCGGCGTTGCTCACGGGTGGCTCGCTGGCAACGGGCGGCAGCACGGTTACACACACCGGTGGCTCGCTGGCAACGGGCGGCAGCGCGGTCACTGCAACCGGCGGCACCACGTCGACACCCAACTGCGGCACACTGGCGTGCGATCCCAGCACCCAATTGTGTCATGAAACAACCGGCGGCGTCGGCGGGAGCGGCAGTTCATACTCTTGTGCACAGCTGCCATCGAGCTGCGGCTCGAACCCAAGTTGTGCGTGTATTTCAGGCTCCAGTTGCACTTTCAGTTGTTCGCAGTCAAGCTCGGGACTCATCACGACCCTCTGTCTAGTCGCGGGGGTTGGTGGTTCGACTAGCATCGGCGGCGCGAGCAGCACGGGCGGGACGGCTAGCACAGGCGGCGCACCGAGCGCAGGCGGCGCGAGCGGCACGGACCCCATAGCTCAATCCTGTCAGGACAGCGGCGGCACGGTTACAACGTCACAATGCTGCTCGTCGTTGACCGCGGATTTCCCGAACAACTGCGCGGTCGGCGCTTGCAGTTGCGCACCGCAATACTCAAAGTCCGTGAGAGTATGCAATTGCCCGACCAACACGTGCTTCGACGGCCAATCTTGCGTCGCGGGTTAGCGCTCACTTAGCGCTTGCCGATGGGAAGCGACCGCTTGCCGCCAACAAATCCAGGCGCGCTTGCCGCAGCGCATCTTCGGCCACTGCGACTTGAATCGCGGCATCGCGGGCGCGCCGTTCCGCATCAATGACTTCGAGGTTGCTCGTGGCACCGGCTCGATAAGCAATGCCGGCCAATTCGAGCGCCTGCTGAGCCAAGCGGGCGGCACGGCGAGTCGCCGTCAGCCCCGATTCGGCGAGCATCACCGCGCTGAATGCGGTTCGGACTTCGGACCGCGCTTGGCGTAGCACTCCGTCGAGCGTTGCCTGCGCTTCGTTCGTCATGGCCGCGCGCTCATCGGCGTGACCATAGCGCAGCCCGCCATCGTACAGCGGAATCGTCAAGACGAGCTGCGCCTGCCAACCCGTAAGCGGCATCGTGAGCGACGGTGGGTTCTGGTAAAATGGTTGGGCGATGGCCGAAAGAAACGGAAGATACTCGGCGTAGTTGAGCGATTCGGAATGCTGGGCGGCGTGTAGCCGGTCTTTCTGAGCTTGCACGTCCGAGCGACGCGATTCAGCTTCTGTTAGCGCGGCACCTTGTGTCGGCGACTCGGCCGGTGGCGGCTCGACGGCATCGACCGGCGTCTGTATCCCAATCAGAGCGCCCAAGGCTTCACGCGCCCGGACAAGCGACGTTCGGGCTTGTTCGACGATGCCATCGTCAGCGGCCACCTCCTGCGCCGCGCGCACCACGTCCACGCGATTGCCGAGACCGCCGCCAAACCGGGTTCGCGAATATTCGTAATGTGCCCGGGCGGTGACTCGAGCGCTCTCACTGACTTCGAGAACGCGTTTCTGCGAGACGACCAACAAATAAGCCCTTGCCACGGCAATCGCCACTTGTCTTGAGATGTCGGCACGACTCGATCGCGCCAGATCGATCTGATCCCGCGCCCTCGATGAAGCGGCCCATTGCTGCGGCGCGACAATGGGAACCGTCAGCGTAAGGTTGGCCGACAATTGGTTCGCCGAAGCTATCACGCGCGTTCCAAACGTTCGGTCACCATCGAGCCGCGTATAGGTACCAATACCGTAAAGTGTGGGTAACCATCCAGCGCGAGTTTCACGTGCGATCGCCTCGACCCTTCTGATTTCGTATTCGGCCACCTGAGCACTCGCGTTGCGAATAAGGCTTTGGCGAATCGCTTCGTCGAAACTCAACGTCTGCGCGGACGGCAGGGGCGATTCCGCGACGGGAGGTTCCTCGGGAGCCGCCGATCGTGTGACGGGTAATGGCGGCGCAGCCTCGGCAGCGGGAGCAATTGGCTGGCTGTGTGCCGTAACGGCAAGACCCATCCACATGACGTGCGCAAGCGGCGCAAGATACCAACTACGCATTCATCGGCTCCGGGTGCACGCTGTCAGCCTCCGCTTCCACCTCTCGCTCACGCCGCGCGAACCGCTCCAACAGGGTGTAAAGCGACGGTATTAGGAACAATGTGAAGAACGTGGAGACGGTGAGGCCTCCGATAACGGCTCGCGCCAGCGGCAAGTTCGTCTCACTGCCCTCACCGATGCCGAGCGCCATCGGCACGAGACCGACAATCGTCGCAATAGTGGTCATGAGAATTGGCTTCAAGCGCGTCTTGGCCGCTCTTACCGTGGCTTCGATCAAGGGAACGCCGCGCTGGCGCAGCACGTTAGCGAAGTCCACCAAGAGAACGCCGTTCGACACGACGATCCCGACCATCATGATGATGCCCATGAAACTATTGACGCTAAGCGCCGTGCCCGTGGCCCATAGCATTGCGAACACGCCGGATATACCAAGCGGCACGCTGAACATGATCACGAGCGGATCGACGAGCGATTTAAACTGCGACGCAAGCACCATATAGACAAGCGCAATGGCCATCAGCGCGGCAAATGTTAAGCCGGAGAATGCCTCTTTTTGCGCGGCTGCCTGCCCGCCAAGCCGCGCCTGAAACGACTCTGGAGGCGGCACCTTGTCGAGCACTGCATTGACACCTGCCGAGGCGGCGCCCAAATTCTTGCCGGGTGGGATGTTGGCCGTAATGTCAACGATACGCTGCAGGTACTTGCGCTGAATGATCACGGGGCCTGATCCACGTTCCACCCGCGCCAATGTATCAACGGACACCATGCCACCCTTCGGCGTACGGACGAATACATCCGATAAGTCAGCCGTGCGGGAGCGATACGGATCGTCGAGCCGCGCGTTGATGTAATATTGATTGCCTGTTTTCTTGTCAACGAACGGTACTGGAGAAAAACTAGTATTGCCGATTAAGCTTGTAAGTACGGTTTGCGCAATGTCCTGCTCGCTGACACCGAGCGTTCCTGCCTTTTGGCGATCCACGGTGACATCAAACTCGGGATAGTTCTCTTCGCGGCTGATTTGCACGTCGGTGAGCAACGGGCGACCGTCCACGTCACTGAGCTCGCTGAGTCGATCGCGAATCTTGCGAGCGTAGTTCGAGGCGTCATTGAGGTCATAACCCAGTATTTCAACGTCGATTGGGGCATCCGATCCGAAATTGAGAATCCTTTTCACGATACCGCCCGTGAAGAAATAGAGTTGGGTCCCCGGAACGGCATCGCGTAGCGAGGAGCGCACGCGCTCGGCAGCTTGCTCGTCACTGAGGTCGCGCTGGACCCGCGGCAGCAGGTTGACCGAGACGCTGCCAGCGTGCGGGCCGGTATTGCCGGTGAACAATGCCGAACGACCCGGGGGCAAGCCGCTGTCGCTGATCACGGTCGTATAAATCTTCTGGCCACCCTCGAGCGTTAGCGAACGGTCGATCACATCCTCGATAACCTTGGCTGTCTCTTCGGTTTTCTCGACGCGTGTTCCTATCGGTGTCTTGAACGTAATGCTGAACTGGCTCTCATCGCTCGACGGGAAAAACTCGGTTCCAATTCGCTTGACCAAACCGAGCGAAAGCACGAAAAGTCCGAGAATGCTGGCAATCACGAGCCACCGATGTCTGAGCGTGCGTTCGAGCAAGCCACCATACCCTTCGTCTAGCGCGTCGAGCCAACGCTGGACACGCGCAGGAACTCTCGCCGCAAGACCCCGTGGCGGTTCGGATTGACCCGTTCCGTGTGGCCGAACCTTCAGTACGAGCAGGCACAGCAGCGGTGTTACGGTTCGCGACACGAAGAAACTGATGATGAGCGCGAAGGCAATCGTGAGCGCCAACGGCAAAAACAGGTTACGGCCGATTCCGGACAGGAATAGAACTGGAAAGAAGACGACGATGGTCGTGATCGTCGACACGAGGATGGGCATGGCAACTTCCTGCGCTGCATCGAGCACGGCCTGTCGCCGCGGCTTACCCATCTGGAAGTGACGGCTGATGTTCTCCAGCTCCACAATCGAATCGTCCACGAGCCGCCCGACACCCAAAGCGAGCCCGCCCAAAGTAAACACGTTGAGCGTATTGCCCGTAAAGAAAAGCAAGACAAACGTTGCTACGATTGACAGGGGTATCGCGATTGCCACGATGGCCGTCGCGCGCCAGCTCAGCAAGAATATGAGAATCACCACTACAGCCAGCAGCCCACCCTGTACGGCCTCGTGCTCGAGGGCAGACACGGCGGAACGAATGTAGCTTGACTGATCAAAGCCTATCGCGAGCTTCACGTTCGATGGGACACCATTGAGCTTGGGCATGGCCTTGCGCAGGGCATCGACCACTGCGATGGTGTTCGAACCTGGTTGCTTGAGTACGCGAAGATAGACGCCCCTGCGCTGATTGATTCGCACGATATCCGTCTGGTCAGCGGTCGAATCCTCCACCTTGGCAATATCCGTGAGACGCACGGTGGCGCCCGCCATCTGCCCGGGAATGACAGCGCCTTCGCGAATTACAACCTCCCGTAGCGGCCGTGCCTCGGACACCTGCGTGTTCGAAAACACGTTGTAGTCGCGGCCTCCCACGCGCAGATTGCCACTCGGCAGCAGCAAGTTCGAACTACGAATTGCGTTCAAAACGTCCAAGATTGCAAGCCCACGCGCGCGCAAGCCGTCGCGATTGACTTTGACTTCGATCTCGCGCTGCTTGCCGCCTCCCACGGTAGCGCTGGCTACCCCTGGCAACCGTTCGAGCTGCGGCTCAATGACGTTATACGCAAGGTCATAGAGCTGCTTTTCGTCGAGCGAGTCGCTGTTCACCACCACGGATGCGACCGGTATGTTGGTGATGTCGAACTTGATAATGAACGGCTGCTGTATCCCCGGTGGCAATGTGTTGAGAATCTGGGCCACGCGCTGGGAAACCTCGAATTGGGCGTTGTCCAAGTTCGTCCCGAATTGGAACCACACGCTCACCAGTGACACGCCTTGCTTCGACTGACTCTCGACACGATCAACGCCGGGCGACGCGGCGACTGCGCGCTCGATCGGCTGCGTAATCGATTTTTCGATGTTGACCGGGCCAGCGCCCGTGTAAAAGGTAGCCACGCGCACAACGGGAATTGTGATGTCAGGGAACAAATCGACGCTGAGGCGGTTGACGGAGACCCAGCCCAGCACGATCACCATCAGCGACATCATCAAAATGAAGACAGGGTTTTTGAGGGCGAGCCGAGTAAGCCACATAGCGATCGAATTCCGTGTTCAGCGGGCCTGAGACTGCGCGGACATCGACGCCGAGGGGCTTGCCGCTTGCTGTGCGTTGTTCGTACTTTGACGGGCTACGCGCACGATGGCCCCTTCGGACAGTCCGTCGGCCCCGGCAACCACCACGTCTTCACCGGCCTCCACTCCGCTCATAACTTCCAGCCACTCGCCGGCGTCATAGCCTGTTTCCACATTTTTGCGGCGGACGCGACTACCCTCCAGCACGAAGACATAGCGTTGGTCGTCGCTCATCTGCATTGCGGCCGCCGGCAATACGGTGGCCCCCTTGTGGCGCTCCAGAATGATCGTACCTCGGCCGTACATACCGGGTCGAAGCGTTCCGTCAGTATTGGGCAATTGCACCTCTGCATCGAGCGTGCGGGTGGCCGGATCGAAGAAGGGTGCCAGCCTTGCAACAGTGCCGTGAAAAATGCGACCTGGAAGTGCGTCCACCGTCACATTCGCCACTTGACCTAGGGTAACGCGTGACGACACCCTTTCGTTCACACTGATGAATACACGCAGTACGTCGGTGCGAGCGACCGTAACGATGGCACCGCCACCGGGCGGCCCCACGAGGGCACCGGGATCGAGGCGGCGCTGCACGACATAACCGTCCAGCGGCGACTCAATGCGGGTCTCGCCAATCCGAGTCGCCAATGCTCCTAGCTGGGCACGCGCAGCCGCTTCGGTGGCCGCTGCAGATGCTAGCGTTGCCTCGGCTTGCTGAAGCTCTTGCTGTGAGACGACTCCAGTCGGCGCAAGCTGTGAGATTCGCTGATGGTTCGTGCGCGCCAAGCCCAACGATGCCTGTGTCTGCGCCAAGACGCCTTTCGAAGCCGCAAGTTGGTCGGGCAGGTCGCTGGGTCGGATGAGCGCTATCAATTGTCCGCGTTTGACCTTGTCGCCTCTGTCCACCAAAACGGCATCCAAGTATCCGAGCGTCTTCGAACCTACGTCGGCTTGGAATAGTGGACGAAGGTTGACTGGCGCGTGAACCTCTATGTCAACATCCTTTTTTTCGAGTTTGGCAACGCTGACCAATGGCGGGGGGCGCTCTGTTCTACCCTGGGCTGATTTGCTCGAACAACCAGCCGAGAAGTACGTTAGAACGACCAGCGCGATCGCGCCAGGCAAAGCACGTGTCAGGGTGTCGAAGAACACGGGGTAGCCCTTAGCGCACGCTCGCTGCCACCGCAACCAGCCGAGTGACTCCTTTTCGAAGCAAGCGTCAAGGCGATTTGAACGGCGGCGTTCACTGCTTCAGCCAGTTGCAAACTTGGGCGACTACTGCTTCCGGCGCAACCGTAATATCGATGATGAGCGCTTCGCCGGGTGAAGGTTCTTCGAGCGCTTCGAACTGGCTATCAAGCAATGCATCTTTCATGAAATGGCCTTGTCGTGCACGCAAGCGCGCGCTGACAGTTGCCTTGTCGCCGCGCAAGTAAATAAGGCGCTGTTGGCTAGGGTTGACCTGCAGTATACGACGGTAGCTGCGCTTGAGTGCCGAGCAGGCTAAAACGAGTGATGCACCGCAGCCGATGGCTTCGTCGATGCGCGACCGGACTTGCTGCAGCCACGACCACCGGTCGTCGTCGGTGAGCGGTTCGCCGCGCGTCATCTTGGCGATGTTGGCAGCCGGGTGCAATGCGTCAGCATCGCAGAAGCCGACGCCAATCGCCTGAGCGAGTAACGCGCCGACCGTTGTCTTACCCGTGCCGGCAACACCCATAAGAATGACAATCACGGGGGAATTATACCCGTGAGACTGAGCAGATACGCGCGGCGCTGCTCGACGAACGGCTTGAGACCAATGCGCTGCTCGGTGCCGCAGGGCCCCGGTTGCTCGGTGCTCGAACCGATTCCCTTTTCGAAGTCCTCGTACGAGTCGAGTTTGCGCGTGTCGGCTTTAACGTAATCGGCGATGCGCGCGCGGTAGGCCTCGGCAAGGGGCCCAAGCGTGTTCCAGTCGAGCCAGGTCGTCGCGATTTCCCTTATGTAGCGTAGATAGCGCCGCCGCAACGCAGGCGCCTTGAGCAACTTCGAGCGCAACGGTTTGTTCGCGTCGTCCAGCCCAACGAGCGGATCGAGACGAACCCCCGGGCCATTGACGAGGCCAGGGCCGTGCTCGGGCGCCATGAATGTCTCGTTGGTGTCGTGGGGGATTATGTGAAAACGGCCGTCCTTGTCCTGATACAAGTTGTAGTCGCTGGCGCGAATCCAGTAGCCGTCGCCGTTGATGAAGACGTTCTCGAGCGCCAAAAACTTGAGCACGCCGTCGATGTCGAGCAAGGGTTCGAGAGCCGCCTGCAATTGCTCTGCAGGCGTTTGGTTCAAGATCCTGCACAATTGGATGAGATCGGCCCAGACTCGCGGGCTCTCCTTGGTCTTGAGGCGGTAGATAGATGCGTAGGCACGCTTGTCTTCGCCCAAGTACTCAAGCCCGCCGCGACCCATCGGGCTGCCGGGGACCTTGAAGCGAGCGCCTTTCTTCGTGCCAAACCACTCTTGCACGAAGTCGGTATTGAACTGTTCGACATTCACGTAGATGCCCCAGCTGTGGCCGTTGATCACCAGCCGGACGTGATTGGCCTTGGGTGCCGGCAGGTAATGCCGCGCGATATCGAGATAGAGGATTGTGCGCAGATAAGTGGGATCTTCGTGGGAGTTGAGCCAATTGAGCGTGCGGACACTCTGCCAACTCTGATCACTGTGAGCGGCGTCGATCGACACGTTCAGCGAGCGCTTGTACCCAGCCGGAACCATCATGAATGACGACATGCCGCGAAAACGCAGGCCAACATCGTGCAACACCTGATTGTTGACGCGGATTGCCGCCGGCACTTCGATGTCCGTGTCGTAAAAGTCGGCAAGTTGCGTTTCCCAGTCACTATCCTCGAATTCGAGGAACAACGTGCGTAGCGTGGCCGAGTCGTAAGGCGACGCGCTGGACACCGCCGCGACGTTATCCAACAATACTGCGGGCCCTTCGCGTGCGGGCTTGCGTTTCGCGAACGGGCCGCCGCCTGGCGGCGGCCCCATCCCGGGGCCACGTTTCTTTGCGTTTGACTTTTCTTCCGCGAGAAACCGCTGGACTGCTGCACGCTCTTCGCGACTCAAGCGACCGTCGTGATTGCCATCAAACTGCGCCGCCAATTGGCGTCGATCGCGCTCGAAATCCGGCGGCGGACCGGGCGGCATGGGCGGCGGGTGCATGCACCCGCTCGCCTCGGCGCCGCTCAGCGCGGGTGCGGCCGGCTGCGAGGTGCTTGACGTGACGGCCCGCGCGCAACCGAGCAGTAACGTTGCGTAAGCTATCGCGATCGGCAGCGCAGTGTAAAATCGATGGGTGAACATATTCTTTGAGCTGGCGCTAAACACCTTGACCCGGCAGTTACTTCCATTGCGACGGTTCCGTGCCGCCGTGACCAAAGCAGGTCAGCAGACCGGGTGTGGCGTTCGCAGGAAATTCCGCGTTCCTGATTTCCCCGCTCTACCATTCGTTTCGACATTGAGCGCGAGGTAATCATGCATTGTGAACGACGACAAAATCGCAGCCAAGATCTAGGCTTGGCGCTAGAATTGCAGCTTTGCAGCACGGCCGAGCGGGCAAGCTTCGGCTCGCTGGTGCTGGCCGAGGAGCGTGGCCTGATGGTCGCTGGGGCCGGCAAAAACGACGAGCTCGAGGAGATTGCCGCGCTGGCGCCGTTGCTCGCTGGAACAAGCCGATTTTGGCAGGGCCGCGTCGATACAACGATGGGCAATCGCCTCATCACCGTGGTCAGAGTCGAGACTGCGCTCGGCACATTTTACCTGAGCGGCACCGACGGTAATATCATATCGATCTGGTCCGAGATGCGTCACAGCAGCCGCGGCGTCGCGCGTATCGTTTCGTAGCGTTCTTTGGCGTGACGGCACGCGCACGGCACATCACGAAGTAACTCGGTGCCAAGCGGCAAGTTGCGGCCTCAGCCGGTCTGGATCAGCCTGAAGTCGTCCACGTCGATCGAGAACGTTCCCTCCGAGCTGTTCGTCTCCACGTATACGATGACCTTCGAAACCGAGGTGCAATTCGTCAACGTGGTCGGAAGCGTACCGCTGAAGCGCGTCCAGGTTGTGAGTGTGCTCGTCAACTGAAGGTTCGTGTAGGCCGTGGTCACGCTCGTGCTGGTGCACGCAACCTCGACACTGAGAATCATGGTCTTGGTGGCGGTCGGCGCGTTCTGCGGATCGAAGCGCGCGGCGAGTGTCACCGCGTAGGTGTGGCTACCGCTCAGGTACGTAATCACCTCGATACTAGGGCCATCCCACCCACCGCTGGTGCGCTTGGTACCGTCACAAGCAAGGTACGACGACCCTTCACAGGCGCTGGCACTGTTCGTCACCCGCGAGATGGCACCCGTTGTCCCAGAGAGCAAAATCCAGTTGGTAGTGTCCGATTCAAACCCATTGGTTGGCGGGGTAATGAGCGTGCCGCTCGTGCCGGTGTACGCCGGGCACGTGTTGTTAGTGCCACCGGTCGCTGCGGGAGTGCCTCCCGTGGCCGGAGCTCCGCCGGTCGCCGCACCACCCGTGGCCGCACCACCCGTCGCGGCGCGAGTGCCACCCGTGGGCGCAGCTCCGCCGGTGGCCACACCGCCAGTGGCCACGGTCCCACCCTGCGATTTGCCGCCCAAGCCGGCACCGCCGGTCGCTACGGTTCCACCTTGCGCTACGCCACCACCAGCGCCACCAGTCGCTACCGCTCCGCCCTGGGATTTGCCCCCTGTAGCTGCGGTTCCCCCTTGCGCGCCACCCCCCACGCCAACGCCACCAGTCGCTACAGCGCCGCCTTGCGCGCCACCCCCCACGCCAACGCCACCAGTCGCGACAGCTCCACCCTGGGATTTGCCGCCCGTAGCTGGGGTTCCGCCTTGCGCGCCACCCCCCAGGCCAGCACCTCCGGTAGCCACGGCACCACCTGGCGCGCCACCTGCGGGTCCGGCACCACCGGTAGCCACAGCGCCACCGGGCGCGGCACCCCCGTTGCCAGTGCCGCCAGTCGTTTCAGTTCCCCCCTGCCCGCCGCCCCCTAAATTAGCGCCACCGCTAGCCTCGGTTCCGCCTTGCTCTCTACCCCCCTGCGCGCTGTCGCCCGTGGTTCCGCCGGAACCTCCGTTACCGCTCGAATCACCGGCCGCACCATTGCCTGCAGTCAAGTCGTCGAAATTCTGAAACGAACATCCGGCAACCAGAGCCACGACAACCGAGCCAAGAATGGTCAGTCGGCTAGTGCATTTCCTGAACGATTCAGTTCGAATTCCGTTTCCTCCGGGTATCTGAGTGGCACGTTCTATCGAAAGCGCCCAATAGTTTGGCGCTATCCGCCAATGCTTGTCAAGGTCAACTCACCAGCCATGAGGGCGCCGAGGCGCACGCCAGCACGTAGCTCATAAGCGCGCATTTGGCTACACTTGCTTCGAATCGCACCCAAGCGGATTGGCAGTCTTGACACAATCGCCAACGCACTCCGCGGATTGCTCGTGGTATAAAATGGGAGCATTGTAACCCATTGCCAGACTTGAAGCGTGTCACTCCAGTGGACAAGGACATGGTGAATCCTCGAATGACCGGAAATGCATCGAAATGGCGACTAGGTTTCTTTGGCCCATTGCTCGCCCTAGTGACCTCTAGCGCAGTAGCCCAAGCAGTTCCCGACGGCTCACCTGCGGCGGGTGCGAATTCGAGCGAGATTGGGCCCGCGCCGAGCAAGGAACAGTGCGTCGAATGGCATAGACAGTCACAAGTGGCTCAAAACGACGTGAAGCTGGTCGAAGCGCGGGACCTCGCGCAGTTGTGCACCGCTCCCACCTGTCCGGGCCCTATTATCAATGACTGCGCTCGATGGATGAATGATCTGGACCAAAAACTCCCATCGGTTGTTTTCGAAGTGCGCGTTAACGGTGAGCCCGATACGACTGCCACTGTGACCGCCGACGACAAAGCCGTCGAGCAGTGGAAGCGAGGAGAGGCTTTGCGCCTCGATCCAGGAGAGCATCAGTTTCGCTTCGAGCTAGGGGAGTATGCGCCAATTGTACGGAAACTCCTGCTCTCCGAGGGCATGCGCTTTCGCGTTGTGTCGGTCGACTTCAAGTCAGCAAGCTTGCAGACCACCGCAAACACCGAGCCCACGCCACCGCCCAATGAACCCCCTGAGCCAGCCGCAAAACGGCGCCTCCCTCAGTTGTTCTACCCTCTGGTCGGGGTTGGGGCAGCCGGCATTGTGAGTTTTGGGGTGTTCGCGCTAATTGGCAAGTCCAAGCAAAATAGTATGGGGAGCCCGGGCGGCTGCAAACCCAATTGCACGGACGGCGATCTACGTCCTATGAAGACTGACTATCTCATCGGCGACATCTCGCTCGGGATTGGGTTGGCATCGCTCGTCGCAGCCGGCGTTTTCTATTTCAGCATGGAAGGGCAGACAACACCGGCGGCGACCATCGGGTTGACAGGCTTGCCGGGGGGCGGCGCAGCCTCCGCGACGTATCGTTTCTAGACCTTGACTCGAGAAACTCGTTGCACCCAAGACCACTTTTCAGGCCCCCGTGTTCCGGGCCAGGCCCCGGAACACCACAGGACAAGAAAAACCAAGAACGAACGTGTCGCTCGCGAATGCGGGCCCGACGCGCGGGCAGTCGACTCCCCCAGGTCGGTATGACACAACCAGGACTCGCACGGCGGCTGGGAGGGGGTCCTGATGGAATTACAGGCAACCTGGCTTATACGTCTTGATGCCGTTCTCGTAGTAAAACGGCGGATCGCAATTCGTCTTATTCTTCTTGGGCGTAGCTTGCTGCGGCCGGAAGTTATTGGGCAGCCCAGGACCATTGGGCTTCACTGCGTCAGCGGACGCACTGAGCGCAGGCGTGGGCATAGGCTGCAGCATGATGTCGAGCGACAAGTCACGCTCGAAACGCACGGTCTTCTTGAACGCTTCGTAGCCGGAAAGCGTGGCGCGAATTTCGTGGTCGAGAGAGTCGCCGGGCACCGTCAAGGTAGCCGGGTTTCCTTCGAGCGACGTGCCGTCAACCGAGAGTGTCGCAGCGGGAGGTTCCGCAGCGATGCGGATTTGAACTTGGTTCACGGCCGCGGGTTGCGCCACCGATGGCGCGGGCGCACGGCTGCCGCGCCAAGTGACATACGCGAACGTGCTGCCGACGGCCAGAACGGCGACTGCCAAGACCCCGAAAGCAATCCAGATCCCTTGGGACTTCTTGGGAGCAGCCAGCAGGTTCGACGTGACTCCAGTCGCCGAACGGACGAGGGACTCGAGTCCCTCAGGAATCGGCGGTGGCGGGTCGGAAGGCGCCGCTGACAGCG
>CAWEUH010000012.1:0-83269 GCA_963811985.1 uncultured delta proteobacterium | reverse complement strand
TTTCTGTCATCGCCCCCGCCTTCCGATGAATTGTCACCCAGCGTGCCCAGGAGTTTTGCAAACCTTGTCCAGCAGATGCTCGCCAAAGAAGCCGTACTGCGCTTTGGCACGATAACGAAGCAAGTCGAAATTCGACTACGCGGATCCAAGAACAATTGGCGGGGCTAAATTGGCAGAGCAAAGGCCAAGACGGTGTCGAGCACAAGCCGTACGTCGTGTTTCCGAGTTCCGCGCTACATGAACGTGACGCCACCGCGGAAAGCGGCGCCCAGCCAAAGCCAAGTCGTTGCTGGCGCACAACGACTTGTGAGCGCCTTGGCCATGGCGAGCGTGCGGATCCCCAATCGCCGCCGCCCTCCTTGTCGCCGGGCGTCCACGCCAGGCGGGGGCGCAAAGTCGGCTTGGCGATATTCCTGGGTGTTCTCGCAGGTGTCCTGTTTGCGCTGCTGACGTCAGGTTCAACGCCGTCAGACAAGGGGGACTCGACATCGCCAGCCGTTCCCAGCCGTCAGCCACCAGGCCCGATAGCCCTCACGCCGTCTGCGCGGCCAAATGGTGCCAACGAGAGTCTCGGTGAAGTAAAAAAACCAATAGAATCTGATAGTTACACTGACGGGTCGCGCGGCAATCCCCTATCGGAGCCCTCTCGCTCCTACCCTGTGATAAATCCTAGTGGGACCCGCTCTAGGGAGCCAAGGGCGAAGCCGAGCGCCTCGGCGCCCAATGAGCTGGTCTTTTAGGCCCATGCAAACGCAGCGCAAGGCAATCCTTGACAGTCAGGCCGAGCTGGACGCGGACTCGGGTCCCGCAAAGCGCAGGCAATCGGGCATTGGTGCGCGCGGCCAGGGCATTCGGGTCGAGGGTGACGAACCGTTCGATCCCTATCGGTTTCAAACCTTCGAGGTCACCCCGGCATTTCGACAAAGCATCTTGGAGGCGCCGCTGCCGCTGCCCGATCGGTTTCTCGAAGAAGTGCCGCAGAGTCAATCGGGCCATCGTGCAGGCCCGGACGACGTAACATTGCCACAAAATCGCGATGTCGAATTTGTCGCTGCGGCCCATGTCGCAGCCCAAGCTGGAGTTGCCGATACCGCTGGCTCGGCCGGTTCAGCACTCGACCGTCAGCGCAAAGTCCACGCATCGAAGGTGGGTGGTGTTGGCCGTTGCCGCGTCGGCTTGGTTGGGGTTGGCTTTTGCCCACTTGTACACAAGAGCTGCCAGACCGGCGAAGCTGGAACCACCGCCTGCCGCGGTCGATGTTCCGCTGCTGCCAGCCGTCGTAGTGAAAGCCAATCAACCAAAGCAGGTCCAAGACCTACCGGCAGGTCACGATGCAAACCCAGCGGCAAATGCCAATGTGCCACGGGCCTTGAGCGCAGCCTCCCGCAAGAAGCCGCCTGCCGACAAGAAGCTTTGGTTGCCGGTCGAATAATCCGATGCGCCGTCCAAAGCTTGCGATAGGCTTGCTGATCCTCTGTTGCGCCGGCGCTCGCAATGTCCACGCCGAGCCACCGGAACCATTGCTGCTGGACCGACCCAACGATAACGCAGCACTTCGCGCGTTGTACAAGAAGGCCCAGGCGGCCTTCGACGCAGGCAACTATGTTCAAGCGCGAGGCCTGTTCCTCCAAGCATGGTCGATCTCGCCGGGCGCCGAAGTGGCATTGGGCCTAGGCCAATCGGACTACGAGCTCAAGCGCTTTCGCGACTGCGCCGAACATCTCGACTTTGCCATTCGCAAACTTGGACCCACGGTCAGCGAGCGAGTGCTCGCGCTGGCAAAAAAGGCCTTGGCGGAAGCCAAAGCCCAAGTCGCGGTCCTGCGCGTCAGCACCCCGAAAGACGGCGCCCAGATCACCGTTGACGGCGTGGCAGTCGGCACCGCGCCGCTTGAGCAACCCATCTATCTTGAACCGGGTAATCATGAGATTGCCGCAAGAGTCGGCAACAACGGTATCGCGCGGAACGTGGCCGTCCAAGCGGGTCAAGAATCATCGATCAGGCTGCCATTGGACGCGCAAAGCACGCTGGTTGATTCACCGTGGTCACGCAATGCTCCGAGAGCGTCCACGCCCGACGCGGCAAGCCATTCCGTCGCAAGCGAATCGCCTCGCAGTGTGGTCCCGGTCATCATCGGAGGGGCTGTGTTCCTCGCGAGCGTCACGGCAGCCGTCGTGTTTCGCATCGACTCTGACTCAGAATTCAACGACGCCGATGCGCTGCGCGCAAAACTCGCTCGCACGGGCTGCCAAGGCACCGCCAATTCGAGTGACTGCGCCGCACTCCTGGCCGCAAACCAAAACGGTGACAGGGCTCGCAACTGGTCAACCGCAGCCATCTTCGTGGCTGCCGGCGCGGCACTGGGAACCGCCGCCTACTGGTACTGGCCATCCTCGAATGCAAAAACTAGCACCAGTTTTGCGAATCGGGTTGGACTGCGCGCCGGGTTTGCCCCCTCGGGCATCCTGCTATCGGGGAATTTTTGACAATGCGCGCATCACCTTCCCCACGCTCTGCGCGGCTTGCTTTAGTACTGCGATTTTACTGAGTTGCCAGATTTGCGCCCTACGTTGTAGCCGCAGGCGCGTGCGGTACCTTGGTGCCGTGGCAGCCGCGATGGCGTGCCTGAGCAACGCGTGGGCTTGTTTCGAAAGCTGGCTGACATCGCCTTGGCCGAGGGCGCGGACCAACTCCCGCATGGCTTCGAATTCGGCGCGCTCGACGTCAGTCTGGAGCAAGCAATACGCGTCAGACGCGAGACCTTCGTCCGCGTCTAGTCCCAAATGCTGCGCCTCAAGAAGCGCTCCGAGTGCGTTCAACTCCCAGGCAAAGCGCTGCTCAACAAGGTTCTGGCCAACCAGATCCGCGGCCTGAACAGTCTTTGAAGGAATCCAGACGTTCGTTGGAGTCGAGTCCCCGCGCGTGAGCTGACCGCAGCGTTTCAAGGATGCAGATCGACGAAGTCACCCCCCGATGCCATTCGCAAAAAACGCAGCTGACTGTGAAGGACAATGGCGGCCCCCTGATGCCCAACGAACACGGCGTTGCGCACGTCCGCCGCCGAGAAGCGAGCCGCATGATAGGGGCGCAGCTCAGTCGAGCAACCGGTGCGAATTACCGCGAGCGTGAGTACCTTGATATCAGACTCTTGCACGAGCACGTCAATGTCGGTCTCGCTACCCAACCCTTCCGAGTCGCCCGCGTAAAGCGCCGCCTGCCGAATCAGAGCGACTTCGATTTCGGCATTTTGCACGGCCGTCGCGAGGTGTTCCAACACCTCCCGCCGAGCCGACGAAGCTTCTTTCAATGTCTGCAGAGTTGCCTCAAGCTCAGTGAATGCCTCTGCGCCGAGAGGCTCTTTGGAATGAAGTGCCGCCAATTTCCGAGAGAATCGGTCATCAATGCGCAGTTGACGCGCCCAATGCCAAGCGTTGGCGATTGATGGCGGAGGCGATGTCGCGTCGAGACTTGTGCCAAGAGTGACGCGCAAAACAAATTCAAGATCCGCGTCAAGCTTGACGGCAGGCGGGTTTCGTTCGTGAAAGAAGCAGTGGAGCATCGACCGGGCCTGTGACTCTACGGCAGTAGGACTGGGTGTCCGCGAGGCCGCTACGGTTGATAACTTGGCAGCTCGACGACGTACGTGTCCACGGTGGCTCCCCCGCCCCAGTCGCTGCCAAACACGGCACGGGTGCCAGTGGGGCTGCCCGTGACGTGTGGCTCGTCCCAATAGCCATTCGGACCGTCATCGCCCCATGACCGATGGTGCCCAATGCGGCAGACGACCGTGCTGCCCGGGTTGGTATTCGCCAAGAGCAATTCCTGATCCAGAATGCCTGCGCCCGAGGTGTCACCGACGACGGAGACGAACACCCAGCCCGCATTCCTGTACACAACCGCTGATACGTGTGTTCCAGTGGGCGGATACGGGTAGCCTGTGCTTGGCCCAACGATGACGCGTGAAGTGCCGTCAGTCATGTCGTGGACCACCAGGGTCCCGACTCCGCTGCCATGGGGTCCGTCGTCGAACTGCA
Organism: uncultured delta proteobacterium; assembly: GCA_963811985.1. Classification (GTDB taxonomy): domain Bacteria; phylum Myxococcota_A; class Polyangia; order Polyangiales; family Polyangiaceae; genus FEN-1139. The sequence goes on along the minus strand of CAWEUH010000012.1, from coordinate 79,235 downwards.
CGGCGTTGTACGTGTCGTCTCCGTTCGCCATGCGGCCGAGTGAAGAATGTTCGGTAACGGGTATGTCAATGGCGCGCACGATGTTCATCGAGTCATCGACGACATTGGTATCCCACCTGGCGAGCATGCCGCTCGCCCCAATCGACGGCGCTCCGAGATCGGGGGTCGCGGTGGTGCTGCCGAGGACCGTTCCGGTGTCAACTCGATAGATGAACGAGGTTCCGTTGTCCTCGCACTGCAGTCCAAGATAGCGAGAGTCCCACGATATCCAGGCGTGGGAGTCAGCGGTCACCTGGGACGAGCAGTTGCTGAACGTGTGATAGACTTCCTTTTGATCCGACGCCACGTGGTAACGAATCAGCTGAATACCGTTGACGTAGTAGAAGATGTCGGGATCCGCGGTGTCCCAGTAGACCTGCTCGATATCGGCGGGAGAGATATCCAGATCTTTGATGAAAGCATAGGTCTTGCCGTCGTAGAGTTTGTGTCCGTGTTGGACTTGGTACAACAGCAGATAGTGTTCGTCCGCACTCCACGCCTGCGTGGGCGAATAGAGCGGCTTGATGATTCCCGTGCCGACGTTCGTTATGCGGCGAATCGTCGTCCCAAATTGTGGGTCGGTCACGGTTTGAAGCAGGCCGGGTTTGGCGAGCGCAGTCATGGGATGCGCCGCCTTGTCCTGCACGAGCCCATCGCAAAGATTCGTGGAGTTGGTGATCACACCTCCTGCCGCTCCTGCACCAGTTGCACCGGCTCCGCCGTTGGTGGGCTGTGAGCCTCCGGTCGCGGATCCCCCCGCAGCCCCACCACCCTGACCCGCCGGGGTTCCGCTGCATGCGCCCGTCTGGAACGCGAGAACCAGCACTACGAACAAACGTGACGCATAAAACACCCATTTCATAATCCCGCACAATATAGTCATGCGCACCTCACCTGGGCCCCGTTGCCCCGATAACGCCCGAACCTCCGCCGAGCGCGTACACTACGGGAAGACCCGGTTGAACGACGTCCACCTCGAGCCGCTGGCTCTTGAGAAGCGATTGCGTTTCCAGAACCTCGAACAGTGCCGAGGCAATCAGGGCGTTCTGGGAAATCTGGGCCAGAGCTGCGCCGACGATGCGAGGTCGTGTGGCAGCGGCTTTGGCAAATTCAACAGCCGCTTGCCGCTCGGCCGTCGAGCGAATCACATTGACCCGATTGGCGCCGTCTTGCTGAATGGCGGCCGTCACCTGACGCAGTCGATTGACCACTTTCTGCTCGATTTGAGAGATCATGCCCACATCGCGAAAGTGCACCTTGCGAACGTAGATGCTTCCCACGTCGTAGCCCCACTCTTTCGACTTGTTCGACACCTCTTGGCGCACCACACGGCTCATCGCGTGCCTGTTTTCCAACATGTCGGAGAGCTTCAAATTGCTGAGGCATCGAACCGTGGCGTTCGAGACGTTGGCACGCAATGACCCGGCCGGGTCCATGTTCTTGTACAGGTACGAAAGCGGATCGCTGACTACCATCTCGCACCAGACCCCAATGCCCATCGGAGCGCCTTCCTCGCTATTCACGGGTTGGCTGCGAAGGTACGTTTGGTCAAGGCGCAAATCGACAATGCGTTTCTTGCCGAACAAGGGGAGCAACATGGCGAATGGGCCCATGCTGAGCCAGGGGCAATGCAGGCCCGGTTCTTTGATGACCTGCCTCACCTTACCGAAGAGTTCGAACACCACCGCCTGGCGCTCGCGAACGATGACATATAGCCCGCCCCACCGCGCGCAGGCGAGAAGAAGGGGCATGAGTAGGAAGGAGCCAACGAAAGTGACCGCGAGTGCGATGAGAAAGTCCATCACTTTGCCCTTTCCGCTTGGCTGGCGAGAACCACGTGCCGCCCGAATTGGTTCAGGGCAATCTTTGCGTTACGCACGTAGGCAGCGATGGCGTCGGGGCCGCCCGCTCCGGCGAGTTCGCGTAGTTGTTCGGCAAGCGCTAACAGGGGCTCGACCTCGGCCTGCGCATTGAGTGTCTCGATTTCGACGGCGCGTTTCGATTGCACGATGCGTTGATCGGCGGCCGCTTGAGCCAGGCTGATCTCGCTTGAAACGTGATTGTGTGCCGTGTTGATAGCGGCGAGGGCGGAATCCACCTCCGCAGGCGGGTCGATGCCCGTGATGAGCGCAGCGTCCAGATGAATTCCGTAACGCGCCGCTGCACCAGCGCACTCGTCATCCATTTTCTCGTTAAGGTCGCGCAGGTTCTTTCGAAGATCATTGATCGAAATACCCTGCACTTCACTGACCGAATCGAGCGCCGTAGGTTCGCCACTTGCGGTCGGCGCGGGTGACTCGAAATTGGCGATGCGGTCACGCAAAATGGAAACAAAATAGCCCAACACGTGAGCCACCGGGTTCTTCACACCGAACAGATACGCGTACAGATTTCGCTCGGAGACTCCAAAGCGCATCTGTCCGCTCAACCCTGTGTTGAGCTGATCCTTGGTAACCGCCTCGAGCACTTGCCCCCCTTGGTTGGCGGTTGGAACCTCGGGATCGAAGGCAATTGAGATGGTCGCCGTGGCAATTGATGTGCGGTACAGTGATTGCCAGGGCAGCTTCCAACCGAAGCCGGGGCCCAGCACTCGCACTTGCGGGTAGACGTATCGCTGACGCTCGTCCTCGTCGAGTTGCGTAGAAACTGGGTCATCAAGCGTAGTTTGATTGCCCAGCCGCTGCGCGCGCCCAAAGGTGCACAGTACGGCGCGCTCGTTCGGACCAATCGTATAGAAGCCCCCAATCCCGTAGCGAGCAAAAAACCAGAGGACGAAACCAACCCCGATGCCAACCAGAATGTCCATGGTGGAGCATCATATATTGAGCCCACTTGACAATCTAGCCTTGCCGTTGGCAATTCTACGCTTGGCGGCCATTTGAGAGCGGCAACCCGGCCCGCGCCTGAAGGTGCGACGCACGAGATGGGTCATGTCAGTCGTCGAACAGGCCGATTTTGGCATCGAAGCTGAGCTTGCCGAACTCTGGGTCCTTCATCACGATGGTGAAATCATTGGGTAGCTCAATCTCGAGTGTCCGGGGGATCCTCGCCATCGGCGCGAGCCCTTTGTCTTTGCCCACAGGCTTCAACGCAACCCAGTCGCTCTTTTCTTCTCCAACCAGGAATTGGATGACGTGCCACTTCAGGAGGTTACCCTTGTAACGATTGAGCGTGATCCACCAGTATTCACCGCCCTTCTTGACGAAGCGCAGCGACTCGATGGGGATCTTTGAGCGGGCTTTCTTGAGGCAAGCGGCGATTTCACCCCGATCCTCACTATTGCCTTCGCATTGCTCTTTGGCTGCCCTGCCTGGCTCTGACTCGGTGAAATTCAGTATGTAGGTGGCGTTGCTGTTCGTGAGCAGCTCGACCGGCGGCCGGCTCGCTTTGCGTAGGCCGTCACCTTGCGATGATGTCTCAGCCGCTGCGGCAGGTTTTGAAGCCGATCTCGCCGCGCTCTTGGCAGCCGGCGCCGGCTGCGCCTTCGGCGCCGCTGCTGACTTGGATTGTTGCTGTATTTCCATCAACTCTGGGTACTTTGGACCCTCGGCGGGCGCCGAACAGCCGCAAGCCAAGGTGAGAAGGACGACGGAAGTAACAGAAAGAACGCATGTCTTCATAGGGTCTACCGTTGTCGGCAAGGTGAACAAGACGTTCACGTCAAGATGACCTACGGCACAAACCTCGATGAACTGAAGAGGTAAACTTGTGTGTGCAATTCTGGACGTACGGACCTACATCGATAGACGCCCCAATTCCGACATAGTGAAAAGACCCCAGTTATCACAAGCTTGTTTGACACGGCGGGGTGCTGGCCCTAAGCAAACTCGACCGTCATGACTAGCCCTGCTGCAGATGCCATTTCATGTGCGCTGGCCTCACGCGCTTGCGTACCTTGTCGGGGTGGGGTCCCACCACTTACGGAGCCAGAGTGGTCGCCATTGCTCGCTCAGCTCTCAGGTTGGCGGGTGGTCGAGGGCCACCATCTCGAGAAGTCCTATGCATTCACCGACTTTGCCCAGGCTTTGGCCTTTGTGAATCGAGTGGGGAGCGTGGCCGAAAGCAACGGCCATCATCCGGACGTCTACCTAGCCTGGGGCAAGGTTCGCATCACCATTTGGACCCACAAGATCGACGGACTCACCGAGAGCGACTTCATATTGGCCGCAAAATGCGACGCTGCAACGTAGCAGCCCATGCTCACGGCGCGTACGCGCCGTAATTGCTGACGGCCGCGTTCGCAGTGCATGCCCGACGGCTTTGCTCTTCAACCACCGACGACAGCGCGAAACGTCGCAGAATGCTCCCACAACTGCTCATGCGTCCCCACAGCTTCTAGCGACTGATCCGGCCCCAGCACGACAATCGTCTTTCCAAAGCGCGCCACGTCCGCCCGATGCGTTACGATGATGATCGCCGTATCTTCGGCAATGACGCGTAGCGCTTCGAGCAGATGCTGGCGTCCCTGAGCATCGAGCCACGCATCAGGCTCATCCATCAGCAACAACCGCGGGTATTTGAGCAAAGCCCGCGCAATAGCCACGCGACGACGCTCGCCGCGCGACAGGTTGCCGAGCGCGTCGTTGACGTCGCGCGTAAGGTTCAAAGCTTGCAGATACGACACAAGCTCCCTTGCCGTCACCGCCGGCACGACTAGCTGTGCGTTCTCGAGCAATGTCAGTGCTTCGACGAGCACGGGCTCTTGCGGCACCCATGCCACCTGAGTTCGATCAATCATTTCGGCTGCAACGGTGTCGATCGCGACAGAACCCTGTTGGGCGTCGAGCACGCCGGCAATGGTCCCGAGTAACGTCGATTTGCCGCAACCGTTCGCACCGACGATAACGACCGGCGCACCGAGATCAACTCTTAGCTCATCGATACGCACGCCCAATTCCGACCCATAGCGCACTTCAAGGCTCGAGATGGCAAGCGATTGCGGACGCCGCTCCAGCCGGCGCGTTGCGTCGATGCGGGGCCGCGGCGCGGGGCGCAACGCGGTGAGCTCCGAACGCGCGCCGAGCACTGCGTCCCAGTGCCGTGCACCCACGATTAGGCTGGGCAAGGCGCTCGCCAGCACGATGACGTCGGCGACGTTGACGACGAGACTGTCTTTGATGTCTTTCAACTCACGGAAAAGCCGCGGCACGTCACCTTGCACGAGCACGGCAGTAAGCCCAACTGCAATCAGCAAACCGAGCCCAGCCTGCCTCAGCAGCTGCAAACGCTCAAGGCGCACCTCAGCCGCCGACCACGCGTCGCTCGCGCGTGCCACTTTCGTCAAGTACCGTCTGCGCGCCGTCATGCCAGAAACCTCACCCTGTGCCGCAGAAGCGACGGACATCCAGGCGCCGAGGATCCTTAGCGTGTCAACGACGGCTTTGTGCAACGGGCGACGCGGCTTTTGCCACAACAACCCGAATGCCGCCGCAAGGAGCAAGATGCCGAGCACGCTCGCCACCAACCCGATTCCAAGCCGCGTTGCACTCAGCGCAAGCAGTGTGAGCGTCGCCAAATAGCCAGCGACAAACCCGGGAATGTCTTGCGAAACGGCACGCTCAGCTAGCAATGCGGCGCGCGCCGCGCCGTCACTCGAGGACTGCGCGTGCGCGGCATCGAGTGCTTCCGCCGCAAAGCCGACCATGGCGGCGCGCTTGACGTGACGTCGGCATACGAGATAAAAGGCGCTGCGCACGGGCTCGAGCAGCAAACCGACGGCGAGCGGCGCGTAGATCGGCACGGCAGTGGCCAAGCAATAGGCAGCGACGGGCAGCACCAAGATGCGCAGTGCCCCAAGCACGGCCAAAATCACGATTAGACCTCTGACCTGCCTTGCTAGGTGGGTCAATTCCAGGGTTTGGCTTGGAGTTCCCGCGAGCATGTTTTCACCCGTAGCACAGCAACGGGTGGGTCATCCTCCCCGCCCCCCGACCCGGCACACGGTATCGGGAGTACCCCGAGACATCCAGCTAAGCGCTGCCCTGCAACCCTTCGTGCTCACCCGGCGTCCGGAGTGCGACTTTTGGGACGTTGAGAGTCCTACCCCCTTCACGCATGCTGCGAGCGCCAGCTTCCAGCGCGCGCATGATCGCCAACGCATCGTCCATTTCGACGCGGGCAAGGTGCGGATCTTCGCAAGCGGCGATGAACCGTCTTAGCTCCGTGTGCAACGCGTCGGGCCAGTCCCCTTCGAGGGCTTTCCATCCTTCTCCCTTTGCCGCGTACTCGACGCTCTCGAGGAATTGGGTGGCCATATCGGACGTCAGCGAGCCCTGATGCGGCGGCAGCGGAGCAAGATCGAGCCCCTGCCGAGTCGGGCGTATCCGCAAACCGCCATCCTCGCCGTCATCGAAACGCGCCATGGCACGCCGCCCAATCAAGATGACGCGGCGCATCTTGCTTTTGTCGAGCAGACCCACATCAATGAGCGCAGAGGTATGTCCCGGGAAGGCTGCCGCGGCCATGATGCGCGCCGGACAGCGCATTGAGGGCGGGGGTTGCGACGCGCCGCGCAGCACTTTGCGCATCGGGTTGCGGCTGCTAGCCGTTGGCAAACAAGCGGTAGCGGCAATTTGCTCGGGTTCCGTGCCCAGAACGCCCCGCAAGACGCTCAAGTCATGGGGCGCGAGCGACCACCAAGGTCCGCAGCGGTCGGATGCGCGCCACCCGATGCGTCGCGACACGACGAATTCGATGCTCCCAAGCTGACCTTCTGCAACGAGCTGCCGCAGCGCCGCGACACCGCCGTGAAAACGCAACAAATGCCCAGCCATCGCGAAGCAACCATGGGCATGCGCCGTTCGCTCTAAAGCCAACGCGTCGGCAAGCGACGTCGCCATGGGCTTCTCTACAAACACGTGCTTGCCAGCCTCCAGCACCTGTTGAGCCAACTCGCCGTGGGTCTCCGGCGGAGTCGCGAGCAGCACGGCGCGCACCTGATTGTTAGACAAAACTTCGTCGAGCGCGGTGGCCAATGCGACCGACGGAAAACTCGCCGCAGCTTCGGCCATGCACGCTTCGGAAGCATCGTACACTTGAACCACTCGACAGCCGTCGAATTGCTCAAGTACTCGAACCAGATTGACCCCCCAGCGTCCCAGCCCGACAACGGCGACGCCGAGTAAGTTCATTACGTCTTTACCTCCCAGATGTCTCTGGCGTAGTTGCGGATCACTTCGTCACTCGAAAAGCGACCCATCTTGGCGGTATTCATGATACTGTGACGCGTCCAATCGTCACCGGATGCGTACGCGCGCGTCACGGCTTGGTGACATGAACGATAGCTCTGAAAGTCCGCCAAGACGAGGTACCGATCGTCGCGCAGCAAGGATTCGACTATAGGTGCAAAGCGGAGCTTGTCGCCGTGGCTGAAAACCCCCGCTGCAATGGCGTCGATAACCGTGCGTATCTCGGCATCTGCCGCGTAGACTTCGCGCGGTCGGTAGCCACGCGCGCGGACACCTTCGACCTCAGCGGCTGTTAGGCCGAATATGAAGATGTGATCACGTCCGACCGCTTCGGCGATTTCGACCGTCGCGCCGTCGAGCGTGCCAACCGTCAGGGCACCATTGAGCGCCAGCTTCATGTTCCCGGTGCCGCTCGCCTCGGTGCCCGCGAGCGAAATCTGTTCCGAAACGTCCGCGGCGGGGATGATGAGCTCCGCTATCGAAACGCCGTAGTTGGGAATGAAGCAAACCCGCAGCCACTCACGCGTCGCTGGGTCGGCGGCGATCGTTTCCCCAACCGCGATGATGAATTCGACGATGAGCTTGGCCATGCTGTAGCCGGGCGCCGCTTTGCCCGCGAAAAGGAACGTGCGCGGCACGATGTCGCTAGGCGGGCGCGCGCGGTAGTTCAAGGACAAAAATCCAACATGCAGAATATTGAGCAGCTGGCGCTTGTACTCGTGGATGCGCTTGACTTGAACGTCCAACATCGACTCGGGATCGAAGTCGATAGAATGCAGACGCTTTAGCACGTTGGACAAGCGGACTTTGTTCTTGGCTTTCGCGGCGCGGAAAGCCGAGCGAAATGGCGCATCCGATGCCAACGGCGCCAGCCCCTCGAGCTCGTGAAGATCCGTAGTCCAACGCTCTCCAATCGTCTTGTTCAACAGAGCGCTAAGCGGCGGGTTGCACTTGAGCAGCCAGCGACGCGGGGTAATCCCGTTGGTGACGGACTTGAACTTCTGTGGCCAGAGCGCGGCAAAGTCCGCGAACAATTTGTCGCAGAGAATGCGGCTATGTAGTTCCGAAACGCCGTTGACGTACGTCGCGCCCACGACGCAGAGGTTTGCCATGCGCAACCGCTTCTCCGGTTGCTCCGCAAACAGGCTCATCCGCTCGATACGCCCGTTGTCACCCGGAAAGCGTGCCCGCACTTCTTCCAGGAACCGGCGATTGACTTCGTAGGCAATCTGCAAGTGTCGCGGCAAGACTCGCTCCAGCAACAGCGCGGGCCAAGTCTCCAGGGCTTCGGGCAAGATCGTGTGGTTCGTGTATGCGAAACAGCGCGAGGTGAGGGCCCACGCCTCGTCCCAGCCAAAGCCGTGTTCGTCCATGAGCAGGCGCATCAACTCGAGGATCGCCAAGGCCGGATGCGTGTCGTTCAGCTGGAACACGGCCTTTTCAGGCAACGTTTCCAACGACGTATGGGTCTTGAGATGCCGTTGAATGGCGTCCTGCAATGTCGCCGAGACGAAGAAGTACTCTTGCTTGAGGCGCAACTCGCGGCCCTGAGCCACCATGTCATTGGGGTATAGGACACGCGAGATGTTCTCCGTCGCGTTCTTGGCTTCGACGGCCTTAATGTAGTCGCCGTCGTTGAAGTAGGAGAATTGGAAGCCGCGTGTCGCGCGCGCCGACCACAACCGCAGTGTATTGACGACGTCATTGCCGAAGCCAGGCACGAGAATGTCGTAAGCCATGGCCCAGACCTCGTCCGTGTCGACCCACCTGAACGTGTACCGACCCACGTGATCGAGTTGTTCCACGACCCGACCGCCGTAGCGCACAAGATAACGTTGCTCCGGGCGAGCGACCTCCCAAGGGTTACCGTAGCGCAGCCAATTGTCAGCACGCTCCACCTGACGGCCAGCAACAATCTGCTGCTCGAAGATGCCGTATTCGTAGCGAATGCCATAGCCCATCCCGGGCAACCCGACGGTCGCCATGGAGTCGAGCAGACAAGCCGCGAGGCGACCCAAGCCTCCGTTGCCGAGGCCGGCGTCGTATTCCGCTTCCGCAAGCTCCGTCGAATCTAGCCCCAGTTCACTCAGGGCTGCATTCATCGTGTCGCGTATGCCCAAATTCGAGAGCGAATCTTCGAAAAGCCTGCCTAGCAAGAACTCCATCGACAGGTAATACACTCGCCGCTGATCCTGGCGGTAGTAGGTCTGTTGCGTCTTGTTCCAACGGTCGAAAAGTCTGTCGCGCGTGGCGTAGGCGGCGGCCATGAAGTAATCGAGTTGCGTCGCAGAGAATTCGTCTTTGCCTTGCGTGTATTCAACATGGTTGGCAACGCCAAGTTTTAGACTTGCCTTGTCGAGCGGCAGATCATAACTGGTAAGGTAGTTTGCGGGCCTCACCGACATACGGGGGCGACTCATCGGCGGACTCAACTTGTCCCCGTCCCCGTCATCGTGACGTCGATCAGGCGCTAACGATGATGGCACGGGCGGCTGGGAGTCCTTGGCGCGAATCACCGGGGGCGATCTGAGGCTGGTGCCCAGGTGAGCAGCAACCCCATCGACTACGGCCTGCGCTGACGCCTGCATGCTTTCTGCGGCGTGCGCCGCGTCCACGGCGTCAAGCGCGCGCGTAGGGACTTGTGCTGTACTTGGAGCCTCGACAGCATCAAGGATCTCGAGCGGCAACGTATCGCCGCCAGAGGTCGCGGGTGGCGGTTCGGCAGCTTTCTTCGCTGCAATGCGTCCCTTGCTCTTTGCGTTGGTCAACGACGTCGGCGGGACACTCGATGAAGTCTCGCCGGTGGCTGGTTGGTTACTTGGCGATTGATCAGAAGACTTCGCTTTGCTCGATCGCTTCGTGGGGACTGCTTGGCCCTCTCGGTTCTTGGGGTCCGAGGGCTTTTTTGGCGCGGACATGTGCGGCATTCTGCAAGAATTGGATGCCTGCGGTAAAGACGTCAGTCTCCGTGTTTCAGTGTGACCGGATTGGCCTGAGAACCGATAGCGTTCCTTTCGCGGCCGAACACATGTTTGGCTCGAGCGCGCAGTGTCGTAGCGTCTACAGCCCTCGGGTGGCCAGGAACCGGCCAGAACCGATCAGCCGGGATTTAGAAGAACCAGCGGCGCCGACGGCCCCGACTGCAGCCAAGCCCTGCGGCAGTCCAGAAGTGTCAAGTGGCGCGGACCAAAGACCGTCCCGTCGACCGCGTCGCTGTCCATCAGGCTCCACGGCGTGTCTACTCCATAGTCATCGGGGTGTCCCGCGTGATCCAACAGTACGTGTCCGATCTCGTGTGCCAGCGCGAATGATCGGCCCGCTTCGCGCAACCCGGCGCGATTGAGCAAAATCACATTGCCAAGGTTGCCGCCTTCGGAAGACACGAATGATTCGCCGATCCTGCCCACGCGTGAGAAGGATTCGACGAGCACCACGTCGATGGTCGTTGGGTCTCGATCAATGACGGCGCGCAGCAGGCTGCGCTCTTCGAGAGTTCCCGTCATCGAGTCGATGTTCGTAAAGTGATCCAGTCCGTCCGCAAGATCGACTTCACCGACGCAAACGCCCAGCGTAGCGTCCGTGTTGATGCGGGTTTGAGGCGCGGGCCGCAGTCGCGCGCGTTCGCCGTTGGAGCGCCGAAATGTCACGTCGAACGTGGGCAGTGCCCCGGCGAGCATCTGTGGATTCTTCTCGATATCGACACGAAAACCAAGCCGCTCGCCGGCGTCCGCCAGATGCAATGCTACAACTCTTGGCGGTTCGCGCGGGCGCGTTTGCAACGACAGCATTCGGTTGTCAACAAGAAGACGTATCTGACCGCCGCTTGCGGGAAATCCAAAATCGCAACCAATCGCGACCAGCGAGGGTTCCGGCGGATCCACGATGGCAATATCGAGAGAATTCTCTTCACCAAAATAGATGCCGCATTGGCTCCATAGCTGGTTCGCAACGTGCACTTCGTGCTGCACAATCGAGACGGCCTCCGAGTCATCGCTGCCCATCGGAGGCGGCCCACCTGCAACGCTCCTGACAACGCGCAGCCGAAGTCTGGCGAGCAGCGGAGCGCTCGAGAACTCGGGCTCGCGCGGGCCGCCCACGGACAGAGTCGTCAGGATTCGTCGCTGCGCCGACAGTTGCAGGCTGCCGCCCAATTCTCCCTCGATGCTCCGCTGCCGCAGGCCCGGTGCGTTCGCGTCGAGTGCATCCGCCGTGACGCGTATCAAGGGCGTCTGGCCGCATTGGGCGTTCGGTGCCGCGCCGGGCGGCGCGGGCCGAGATTTGACGGGTACATTGCCGATGAAATCGAGTTTCACGCCGCTGCGGCGTAGAGTCGTAAACTCGACAAATTTCGGTAGATCGGCGCCCCGTCCGCAGAGAACGAAGCGCAGCGATTGTGCATCCACCGTTTCAGTGGGCTGATTTGCCAATGCCGCCAGATCGCCGGGCAGCCCACGACTGATCGAAGCGCGGATTCGGTTTGGGTCCAGCACGGCTCCCTTGTCGTCAGTTAGCGTGACCTGCAGCGTGGCCTCTTGCGAACGGGCTGGAGCCGCGCTCGCGGCGGGCATTACCTGAAGCGCGCCGACCAAACCCCAAAAACAAGCGGGACTCCATCCCAGCCTGTGACACATGCCTCTCGTACCCGTGCCAGTGCTGGTGTGCTTGCCCGAGACAGCAGACAAACTGTCAAGGATCTCGCAGGACTGCACGTTGTTCCGGGATTTTCTTGATTGTGTTGGCGCTTGGGGCCCCTTCCCCAAACGTGGCAACCTGAAAACTCGACTCAAGATTGATGCGTTTCGTGCCTCAAGGTCGCTGAACAGCCCGGATTGTCTAGAATGTTGCAATGCGGATGGCCATAGCACGCGGCGCACGCAGCAGCCGCTTAGTCCAACCACCCCAGCTGCGCGCGGCGGTAGACGGGCTCCGATAGCAGCTCTTGCGTGCATCGGCCCTTTCTCGCCAACCGAACGAGCGCCGAGAAGATGGCGTTCTGAAGCTGACGGCTGCGCGAAAAATCGGGCAAGAACTCGTCGACAACGGCTGGGCGCGCCTCATAGAGCCCGGCCAGCGCCAGGCCGCGCAATTCTTCACGCTTGGTGCTCTTGACGAGTTCGATGAGCCGCCGTTCGAGGTCGTCGCGCTCCCCCTGCCGCAGCAAACAACTAGCAGCCCGAACTGCATTTTCGTTGGCGAGCAGCGGCACGCGAGCCAGGCTTTCCAACATCGGCCGAGTCGCAGGTGCCTTTGCCTTGGCCATTCGAAACAGAAACGACAGATCGCGTTCCGCGCTCGGTCTGTCGCTGAGGCGCGCCACGATTTCCAAGGTTGGGCGCACGGCAGGCGTTGAATTATCGCACTTTAGCGCCCACACGACGAGACTCCAGGCAGCCCTTGCGCTGGAAGGCCCTTTTTGCGCCTGCTGACAAGCGTCTGCAAGGGCCGTCGCGTCGCCGCTTTGGTTGGCGAGCAACGCCAACAGCAGCCAGCGCCCCAGATGGCGCTCACTGTCACGCATGACTCGAATGCCTTCGGCGGCGCCCGCACAAGGTTGTCGCTCCCGCACGAGTGGCAGTACCAAGCTTGTGCACATTTCGAGCCGGTGGCTCTCTTTGATGCGAAGCGCGCTGCCAGCCAGAAGGTGACCCGTCGATTCGCCGCGAGCGATTCGCGCCAGCTCGCCCGCGAATGCAATGTGCGGGGATCGAGACACCGATAGCTTGGCTAGCGGCTCCTCCAAGCCCGCCGCTTTGAGCATGGCTGCAGCCGCAATCGTACCGAGCCCGGCCCCATCCTCCAGACTCAAGGCCTTAATTAGCAGTGGGACCACGCGTTCATCGCCACTGGATACCAAACCTCTCAAAATCGGGAGGTACAGCGGGCGATCGTGGGCGCCGCGACGCACAAGCACGTCCAGCGCGGCCAACAGGGCTTCGCGCAACCGGGCGGAATACGGCGCCAGCAACTGCAGGGCCCCTCCCAGTCTCGATTCGTTCGCGGGGCGTCAACGCAGCGAGGAGCGGAGTTCTGCCTCCAACCTGTCTCCGAGTTGCGAACCCAGCAGATCGTCCATTTCGGCCGAAACGCCCATATGAGCAGCCTACGAGGATACCACCTATTTGGCCCCTTCGACCTCACATAATCGCAGATGCTTCTGCGCATTTATCTCTAGCGGGAATCCTCCAAGCCGGTGGCACGTGCTCCACGCGCCTCTGTCCGAGCCCGCGCCCAAAATAGGTGCCAACGTGCCAGGTCCGTGCCATCCACTGCGACGTTGCGCGACCGTCACGTCATCCAGGATTTTCTTGAGTGCGTTGGTTGTTTGGGCCCCGGCCCAAACAACCACGTGCTTGAAAATCAAAATCGATAGCTTTCATGCCTTGATGTCGCTAGCTTTCTAGTTTGACTAGAAGACATCAGTCGGCCGAAACTGCAGTGTCAGGTCCTTGGGCCTCATTGATCTTTCGCCGCTTTTCGGGGTTCGGTCTACTCCAAATAAAATAATATGGACCGAATCCTTTCGACCGGTACTACCGTCAAAGCAACTGCTAGGAGTCAATCACATGCGATACGCGCTTCTCACAACCATGAGCCTCGGACTTTGCACATTGGTTTTAGCATCTGGGTGCAAGAAGGAAGACGACCAGCCACCGCCGAACACAGCGGCATACCCACAACAGCAGCCCTACCAACAGGGTGGTTATCAGCAACAGCAGCCCGGCGCCTACCCACAGCAGCAGCCGGGCGCGTATCCACAACAGCAGCCCGGTGCCTATCCGCAACAGCAGCCAGGCGCGTATCCGCCGGCAACCGCTCAGCCCACCGCTGCACCGGCAACGGGCGGCAGTCCGCAGCCGAACGCGCTTGCCACAGCTTGTCGCTCGGATGCCGACTGCATCGGTGCGCGCTGCAATCTTCAAGCCCAGAAATGTCAGTTCCCCTGCGGCTCCAACACTGATTGCCAAACGGGTTGGGCTTGCACGCTAGGCGCTTGCGCACCGAACCTCAACACTCAGCCTCACTGACCGCTTCTCTTGGCACTCGGGGTCGAGCCCTTGCCTCGACCCCGTTGTAGCTTTTTGGCTTTGCGGCACGGAACCGGTGAGGCGCGCTTGCGTGCAAATCTCGGTAGTTTGGCCTCGAAATCGGTCTGGTCGCTACTCGACGACAACCCACGAGAACCGCACGGATTCGTCGCCAATCTGCACGGGGTCAACGTCGGCGGCGACCTCACCAAACCGAACCTGACCCGGTGCGACCAAACAGGTTTCTTCAATCTGCGCCACATTGCGCAAAATGATACCCCCAAGCCGCGATCCTTCGTTCAAGGCGATGGTGAGCACGATGCGATCGGTGTACTTGGCCAAGTTCTTCTTGCGGCTCTCTTGAACGCGTCGCACCAATCGCCGCAATAGGCCGTCGTCGATCAGGCTCTCCGACAATGTCGTGTGCAACACAACGACTCCGACTCGGCCGGTTTCTGCAGCGAAACCAGACTGTGCCTCGACCTGCACCTCGACCTCACTTCGGTCAAGTTTCAGGGATCCCCCATTGGCCGAGACTTCGCAGTAGCCATCCTTGGCGAGCCTGGCGAATAGCGCGCCGCCGTCGCCCTTTTCGAGCGCTTGCTTCACGGCCTGCACGTTTTTGCCCAGCCTGGGACCGAGCGCCCTGAAATTGGCCTTGATGCGGAATGTGACGGCGCCCTGTTCGTGAACCTGGAACATCAGGCGAACCTGTCTGACATTGAGTTCTTCCTCGATGAGACTCACATGGGCGCGCACCGCCTGCATCAATGAGGAGTCGTTGAATACGATATCCGCCTGTTGTAGCGGTTGCAGCACCGGCAACTTGTTGGCCGTACGCACGCTCAAACCAAGACTGACAATTTCCCGAACGGCCCGCATCTCGAGCGCCAGCCCCTCGTCAACGAGCACCCCATTGGCCTCGGGAAAAGACGCCAGGTGCACGCTAACCCGGGCGTCAGCGACCCCGGCACCCACCACCAGGTTTTGGTACATCTCTTCGGCAATGAAGGGAACGAACGGCGCAATCAGGAGCGTTATCGTCACGAGCGCTTCGTGCAGCGTGACATAGGCGTCGCACTTGTCCTGCGGCAGACCTGGGCCCCAGAACCTCTCGCGGCTACGGCGAACGTACCAATTCGAGAGGCCGTCGACAAAGTCGATGAGCCGCGTTGCCGCATCATAAGCGGAGTACTCGTCCAATGCCGCACCCACGTCTCGAACGGCGATCTGCAATTCGCTGAGCAGCCATCGATCGAGCAGAAGCCGTTCGGCGACTGGCCTTGCGCCGTGGTCGGGGCGCTTTGGATCCCAACCGTCGATATTGGCGTAAATGGTAAAGAATGAATAGACGTTGCGGAGCTTTACAATGAAGTCCTTCTGAAGCATCCGGACATTCTTCAGACTGTGCCGGGTATTGCTCCACGGCGGACTTGAAGCGTAGAAGAACCAGCGAAACGCATCGGCTCCGGGCGCCGGCCGCGACGGATCTTCGAGCGTTACCCGCTGGGGGGCGGGCAGTCGCGGTACTTCGACCGGCATGGTGGAAAGGCCCGTTGTTGCTTCTGAGACGTCGAGACTTCGACGGTCCGCCTCTGACAGCAGCACGACGCGGCGCGGCAGGTGTTTTGCGCACTTGACCGTAAGGTCTAGCGCTTGGTCGGCCTTGTCAGGCCGATAGACTCGCACGGTCGCGCCCTCGCTCACGTCCATGCCGTCCAGATCTTCGGAGGCAATCAAGGCTACGCCTTCGGGTGCAAGCACCGGGGTGACGGCGGGCTTGGCGGACGAAACGTCGCTGACGACGCCGAAGTCCATCTTGACGCGATCTAGAATGATCTCGGGCGGCGTGTAGTTGCCCTTGCTCTTGCTCTCTTTCTTGCCGTCCCGATCACAGACATGGCCAAGGACAATGCATGTCTCGAATGGGTGAGGGAACGGCCGCTGACGGCTGAGCCCCAATTCCCGCTGCGTCGCGTCGTCGAAGAGCAGCGTGCTTACCATGAGCAGCGAATAGAACCAGCCGCGAGTTTGATCGATGGCTTCGCTGATGAAATTGGCCGGAAACGCCTGATCGAATTGGGCGATAGAGCCCTGCACGTGCGGCAAGCCCCATTGGGCAAACGGCATGCAGCCCGCGTCAAACCAACAATCGATGACCTCCGGAACGCGCCGCATCGTCGCTCCGCACTCAGGACAAGGGAACGTCACGTAGTCGATCCACGGCTTGTGGACCATCAGGTGTCCATTAAGCTGCGGGTCGGCGAGCTTTGCCTTGCGCCAAGCCTCAAATGCATGCGGGTTCAGGCGCTCGATCTCGGCTACGCTGGCCGGCGCGAGCTTGTGCTCTTCATTGGCTGAACACACCCAGATGTTCAAGGGCGTCCCCCAATAGCGCTCGCGCGACAACGCCCAGTCCACGTTGTTGGCGAGAAAATCACCAAAGCGGCCGCTCTTAATGTGGTCGGGAAACCAGCGTACCTGCTGATTGTTGTCCATTGCCTCCTCGATGCGCGCCGTTGTGCGGATGTACCAGGCAGGCCTTGCCATTTGTATCAAGGGGTCGTCATCAGAGCGCCAACAATAGGGGTAATCATGCCGAATCTGCTCGTGCAGGATGATCTTTTTGCCCTGGGTCAATTCCTGCACAATGTCCCGATCCGCATCTTTGACCCAGCGCCCGGCATACTTGCGGCCCATCTCGGGTTTGAAGGTACCGTCCGCGTTCACGGCGCATAGCAGCTCGAGCATGTCCGGATCACGGTACCGGCGCAATTGCTTCTGATGCGCCCGATGGTCGTCTTCGCCGAATGCCGGGGCAATGTGAACGATCCCCGTTCCCGTATCCAACGTCACGAAATCCTCGGCGATCACGCGCCAACCGAACGATTCCTGCCCCCCGTCTTTGAGATCGATCTGCGCCCGTCCGAGTCGATCGTAGTACACGTTGAACGGCGGCTGGTAGCGAAGTCCCACCAGATCGCGCCCCTTGACTGTGCGCTTGACATCGAGAACATGCCCCAGTTTCTGAGACAGAGCCTCGCATAATGGAGCAGCAACGATCAGAGTCCTGTCCGGGGGCTCTGGCAGGGCATCAACACTGGCCTGCGACTCTTTGTGCTTTAGCGGAACCTTGCCGTCCTTGTGGATCGGCGCGCCCAATGTCACGTAGTTGTAGTCGCATTCGCCCCTGACCGCCGCGTACCAGTTGGAAGGAAGCGTCCAGGGCGTTGTCGTCCACACAACGAGGGCAGTGTCGGGCGAGTCAACGAGCGGAAACGCCACATATAGACTGGGGTCATCGACGGTTTTGTAGCCGAGCCCAACTTCTGCGCTGGACAGCGCCGTGCCGCCCTGAGCCCACCACCAGACGACCTTGTGGCCCTGGTACAGAAGGCCTTTCTTGTACAGTTGCGACAGCGCCCACCATTCGCTCTCTACGAAGCTCTTATGAAATGTCACGTACGCTTCAGGCAAATCCACCCAAAACCCGATGCGTTCTGTCAACCGTTCCCACTCGGACGTGTACCGAAACACACTGTTGATACAGCGCGAGACAAAGGGCTCGACCCCATACTCTTCGATGGCGGCTTTGCCGTGAATACGCAGTTCCTTTTCAACCTCGACCTCGACTGGCAGCCCGTGCGTGTCCCACCCTGCCTTGCGAAGCACGCTGTACCCCCGCATCGACCGGTAGCGCGGGAACAAGTCCTTCATGACCCGCGTGAGCACGTGGCCATTGTGAGGTACGCCGTTGGCCGTTGGCGGCCCCTCGTAGAACACGAACCTCGGCGCGTCCGTAGCAGTTTGCTGCGATTTCTCGAACACGCGAAGGTCCCGCCACAGGCGCGAAATTTCCGCCTCGTAGCGGGGGAAATCGAGCTCCGTCGGCACCGGCTTAAAATTGGGGCGTTTCCGTCATGGGAAGGCCCGCTATAGCACCGTCTATAGAAAACTCACGCATGCCGCATACCGCCGCTGGAAGCGGGACCTGGAAGGTCATGTCGTGCGTATGATACCAAGCGCTGTAACCAGCGACTCGATCGAATCGGACGCCAACCATGCGCCGATGGCTGCGACGCCTGTCGCGCCCGCACGGATGCAATCTGCAGCGTTTGACGCACAGACGCCCCCAAGCGCATAAATGGGCATCGCAACGCGTTTGCGAACCGCTCGAATGGCACCCATGCCTAGAGCCGACGCGCCTTTTCGCGCCGCGCAGACGGGACTCAAGATCAATGCGTCCGCTTCGCGGTCGTCGTTCGTGAACGGTTCGTGCAATGCGCGTGTCAACCAGAAGCGGTCGCCCACCCGCTCACGAATATCTCGGGCGCGCACACTGCCTTCGCCAAGGTGCAGTGCTTGCGCGCCCAGCAGCATGGCCAGATCGAGTCTGTCGTTGACACACACTGTCTGGTCGAAGTCGTGTGCGATACCAGCTAGCTGCTCGCCCAGTTGCAGCCTCTCGCGAACACCGAGTTCGCGATCACGCAGCTGGATCATTACGCTTTGCTGACGACACGCCGCGCACAGTTCTCTTGCACGCCCGAGCATGTCACGTGCTGGCACGACGGTCGTGTCGGTGATGGCGATGAACTTGGGCACCCGCATCGGTCGAATTTAACCTGTGGGCGTGTGCCGGCCACGCCACCGAAATCCACAGACAGCTTGCAAGCCCAGCCAAAGCAGCCCCCAACGTGTCGGCAAGCCAGTCTCCGAATTCCGCAAATCGATAAGGTAACAACGACTGCCACAGCTCCAGCAAAGCTCCCAACAGCGAACTGATGCCGACCGCTGCGACGATGAGACGGCCCCAAGAAGCGGTGCCCAGTTCGAATCGAAGAGCACGCAATGCCAACAAGGCGAGGAGACCAAAAGCTGCAAAGTGGTTGACCTTGTCGCGCGCTAAGAAATCCTGCGGAATCGTTAGATTGGTGTGAATGCTTCCAATCCAGAATATGAAGACAATGTAGAGTAACGTCGGCAGGACGTATCCCGAGAAGCCTTTTGTGTCAGTCACGCTGCGAAAATTCACGGCTCACTCGATGAGACCAGCAACGGGACTTGACGCGCTCGCGTAGAGCTTGCGCGACATTCTGCCGGCAAGATAGGCCTTTCTTCCGGCATTCACGGCGTCCCGCATGGCGGCCGCCATCAGTAATGGATCTTTGGCCTTGGCGATGGCAGTGTTCAGAAGTACCCCATCACAGCCGAGTTCAAGCGCAATGGCCACATCACTCGCCGTGCCAACTCCGGCGTTGACGATAACGGGTACCTTGGCTTGCTCCAAGATGATCTGAAGGTTGTAAGGGTTGCGGATGCCAAGCCCCGAGCCGATGGGCGCGGCAAGCGGCATTACCGCGGCGCAACCCAACTCCTCCAGTTTGCGACATACGATTGGGTCATCCATACAATACGGCAGAACCGTGAAGCCTTCCTTGACCAGGGTCTTGGCCGCTTCGAGCGTTTGCTCGTTGTCTGGATAGAGCGTCTTTGGGTCGCCAATGACCTCGAGCTTAACCAGGTCCGCAATGCCCAGCTCACGCGCTAAACGCAGCGTGCGCACTGCCTCGTCCGCCGTGTAGCAGCCGGCCGTGTTGGGCAACACAGTGAACTTGCCGCTAGTAACAAGGTCCATCATTGAACCCGCACTGCGGTCATTGAGGTCAACGCGACGTAGGGCTACGGTGACGACTTCCGCCCCCGACGCTTCGATGGCCAGCCGGGTCTGCTCGACGCTCTCGTATTTGCCGGTCCCAACGAAGAGCCGGCTATGAAAGGCCCGCTTACCAATCCGAAGCATGTCTTTAGTCATGGCAGCATCGGGTTAGCTCTGAATTCCGACGGTCGCAACCTGGATCTAGAACTTTAGGCGACGAACCGCCTCGGCCATCGTTGCGAACTGGTAGTTGGCTGTTCGAAACACGTCAGCCACGGCTGAAAGCGCCGCTAGTTTTTGGGTCAGCGGCACTCGCAGATCGGGCTGGTGGCGAGCCAGGTCACGTAGACCATCCTCCGCAGTCAGAAGATCAATGGCATGAAGCTCGAGGTTAACCAGTTCTTCGCCAACCAACGACCGAGCCATTAGCCTGGCACCCACGGGGCCGAGCAATGTCAACGCAGTCCCGATAAAGGGCAAGCGGCCCCAGCGCGTCACTTGGATGGGGACTTCAAGCAACCCGTTTCCTTTTCTTGTATACGAATTGCCCCGTCGATAGGGACGCGTCGGCGCGGCGAGCACGCGCGGTGAGTCAAGAATCGATGCTGACTTGCGGCCTAGCAAGCGTTGGCCCAGCAGAATTGCCGCCTTAGCCGCATGGTATGCGGGACAGGGAAACACCGACGAGTCGTAGAGGATGCCGGCTCGTTCAACGATATCGAGCAGCCCATCGGAGACGGTGTAGCCAGGCGCACGGAAACCAACCGGGCGAACCCCAAACATTGTCTCGAACCGCTCTTGAGCACCCAGCACTTGTGCCCTCTGAGCATCCGCATCGAGGCGCGCCAAGTTGTACAGATGGTCCATCGAATGATTGGCGAGCTCATGCCCCAATGCCAGCGCATCCTTGACAAGTTCTACGAAGTCCGGGCGACCGGTGTCCTTGCCAACTACAAACCACGTAAGCGGGATCTGAGCCTCCCTTGCCCAAGTCTTCAACCGTTCAAGCGCAAGCCCGTGCGCCAACCCTGACGTTTTCGAGTCAACTTGGCGTAACCCGTGGATTCGAAGGTAGTGCTTGATTCCGTCCACGTTGACCGATACGCAACAGTATTTCATCTTGATCCTAACCGGAATCCACCCAGCCAGCGTCGCAATCTCCCGTGCCCATTCCCGTATGCGTGCCCGA
This sequence comes from uncultured delta proteobacterium, assembly GCA_963811985.1. Lineage (GTDB taxonomy): Bacteria > Myxococcota_A > Polyangia > Polyangiales > Polyangiaceae > FEN-1139. The sequence goes on along the minus strand of CAWEUH010000012.1, from coordinate 58,136 downwards.
AATGCGCTTCAACGACGCATCGACACGTTCATCAACAACCCCAACCCCACCGTGAAGGTCATGACGCTTGAGCCGCCGTAGGAGAATAGCGGTAATGTAATGCCGACCACCGGGAGGATGCCCGACGCCATGCCGACATTGGCGACCACGTGCCAGAAGATTAGAGCTCCCACACCAACGGCCAACGCTGCGCCAAACCGATCCTTCGCCTGCGAAGCAATGTGGATAGCCCAAACGCAAAGAAAACAATAGAGCGCCATCAGCAGGGTGCATCCTAAGAGTCCCCAATCCTCCGCAAACACCGAGAACGGGAAATCCGAGAACTGGTCCGGAAGAAAGCCAAACTGGTTCTGCGTTCCCTGCATGAATCCGCAGCCCGTCAATCCTCCGTTGCCAATGGCGGTCTTTGACTGAAGTGCGTGAAACCCTGTACCCGTGATATCATGTTCCGGATCGAGAAAACTAGTTATGCGCGCCTTCTGGTAGTCCTTGAGCAGGTAGCTCCAGGTCAACGGCAAGGCGGCCGACACGAACACGACCGCCGAGAGTAAACTGCGGCGACGAATGCGGACCATCGCCAGGATTGTGCCGGTTGTAAATATGTAGACTAGAGCGGTCCCCAAGTCCGGCTGCGCCATCACCAAGGCGACGGGCAGTGCCGTTATTCCCAAAGGCACCATGAGATCGACCCAACGCCGCGGCTCAACGTGAGATTCGTTGTGCAAGTACTTCGCCAGTACGAGTATCAGCAGAATCTGCATAAACTCGCTCGGTTGAAAGTGGAAGCTCCCAACAGGAATCCAACGAACCGAACCGCGGATGTCACGTGCCAACACGAACACAAGCAGGAGCGACACGATCCCCGCGCCGTAGAACACGTAGGCAAGACGCTCGTAGTGACGATAGTCTATGATGGCACTCAATATCGCCAACAGTCCACCGACGACAATCCAATAGACTTGCGACACGTAGATATCGGCGAGACCGGCGCGACGACCTGCCTCAACGTAGTAGCTGGTCGCGCTGTACAAGTTCACTAGGCCAAGCGTTGCGATCGCGACAGTGCATATCAACAGCGCCATGTCGATCTGCGGTCCACTTCGAAATGAGATACGACTCGGCGCGACCATTACGGCTCCCTGTTCTCCGGCTCATCGCGAGAACCTGCTTTGCCTGGACTCTGCCTCTCGCGAAACTTCTGCCATTCCTGCACAACGCGACTTGCCACGGGCACCGCATTTTTGCCACCGCCGCCGCCATGTTCAATCATGCAGACAATTGCGATCTCCGGCGCGTTCGAGGGCGCGTAACCCGCGAACCAGGCGTGGTCGCGGTTGAAATACCAGACTCGATCCGTATCGACGCCCTTTGGCGTTACGTGGCTCACCTGCGCCGTACCCGTTTTGCCAGACATGTCCACGCCGAGAAGTGATTCCGCATGAGCCGTGCCCTCTCGCTCGAATACGACTCCGCGAAGCCCGCTCTTGATGAGTTCCAACTGTCGCGTGTCGATCGAAATGATCCGACGGACGCGCGGCGGAAACTCCTGAACGATCGTGCCATCGCTCGTTTCAATGCTTCTGACGACTTGAGGCTGATACAGGGTCCCTCCGTTCGCCAGAGCCGCGTAGGCGAGTGCCAATTGCATCACCGTCACCGTTGTCGCCCCTTGCCCAATGGCCGCCAACAGCGTGAAACCACCGCGAAACGCGCCTTTGTAACGGCGCGTGTACCAACTCCGCGTGGGGATTCTGCCGCGTGCTTCTGGGTTGGTGCCAATGCCCGTTTTTACGCCGAACCCGAATGCCATTCCCATCTTGGCCAGCGTGTCGATTTGCATGTTTTCGTGGGCGCCAATCGAATAGAAGTAGGTATTGCAGGAGCGTACAATCGCGCTGTGCAGGTTTACGTGTCCATGAACACCGGTACACCGGAAATATCTTTTGCCGTACTCGTAGCCACCGTGGCAATCGACCTGTGTCGATGGGTCGATGATGCCTTGTTCTAGCGCTGCTAATGCCGTAAACGGTTTGAAAGTCGAACCCGGTGGATAGGCCGCAGAGATCGTCTTATCCAACATCGGCTTGAGCGGATCCGCGTAGTACCGACGAAAAGCGTCGCGTGCGGCATCGATGCCAGCACCTCCCGAAGCGGCGTTCGGATCGAAACTTGGCTTTGACATGGCCGCCAACAGCCGCCCGGTTCGAACGTCAACCACAACGACAGCGCCCGCAAGTTGTCCGTGCATCGCCCGGTCAATGGCCTGCTCCAATTCGATGTCAACGGTCAGTGAAATATCGCGGCCCGGCACCGGACTCACACGGCGCGGCTCGTCCAGGTATTTGGCCTCAAGTTCGTCGCGGTCGTTCATGTGTCGCATCGCTCGCAAAACCTTGCGCCACCCGCGCCGACCCCGCAGGTATGATTCCCATCGCCGTTCAATACCGACCGCTCCGATGCGATCACCCGAACGGTACCCGCGCGATTCGAGGTCATTCAGATCAGCTGAATCTACCTCGCGCATATAGCCAATCAAGTGCGCGCCGAGCTCCCCATAGGGGTAGGAGCGCACGGGGACCGAAACCACGTCGACTCCGGGAAGCTCCGAACTATGCGTTTCCAGTGTCGCAACGACATCCCGGTTGACGTTGACAGCCAGCAACATCTGTTGCTCCCGACGGCGGTCGTCGCGGCTCAGCTCGACGATATGGGCGCGCAGTCAACTGGCTTCCAACGGGTCCAGCCCCATCAATTGAACGACCCTAGGCCAAGTCTGCTCGAGGCTAAGCTGGCCCGGCACGACGTAGACATTGTAGGAAGGGCGACTCGCAGCCAGCACTTTACCTTGCGAATCGCGGACTACGCCCCGGCGTGTCGCCAACTTGATCTCACGGACAATGTTCTTACGCGCTTGGGCTTGATAAATGTCTCGCTGGAGCACTTGGAGGATGAGCAACCGACCAAACAACACCAAGAAAGCGCCCATCACGAATAGCACCATCCATCGATAGCGACGCCGGAATTCTCCGACGTCGGATCGTTGCATGATGATGCTCACCGCCCCGCTCCTTCAGCGGTGGTCCCGGCGGGCATGCTTGCCTGATGGAGTTTTAGGGCCAACTGCAGAACGAATGGCGAAATGAGGGCGGTGGATGCCGCATGGACAAGCACGGATCGCGAGATCTCAAGGGGCCTTCTGGTATCGCTGCCAAAGACAGCCAGCAGAATCAAGACGATGGCGGCTTCGACGATGGTGAACACGAATCCCAGTGAGACGCGTGCCAGCCATGTTTGCGTGGTCAACCTAACACCGGTGATGCGCGCCATCCACCAGATGGCCACATAGATGAATGTGAACAGGCCGATAGGTGCGCCGGCGACATGATCGAGCAGATAGCCGAGCACAAACGTCAACAGGGCGCCTCGTGCCATCGAATGCTCGTGCACACCCAGAAACAACACCAAAGGCAAGATCAAGCTCGGTGTGATTCCGTTGATGTGGGTAAGCTGTAACACACGGTACAGGTTGGACTGCAGTAGCACGAGAAAGACTCCCAGCGACAAGAACAAGGCGTTTCGCATAGGTGCCCTAGCCGCCGACTCGAGACCGCCGTTTCGCGGCAGGCGCGCAATCCTTCGGGTCCGTCATGACAATGAGTACATCCTCAAGGCGCGAGAAATCTACGGTGGGTTCGGCGTCAACCTCTTGGTAGATTCCGAAGTCGCGCTTGGTCACGCGAATCACGCGTGCGACGGCGATGCCTCTGGGAAATCGACATCCGACGCCGCTCGTCACGAGCAGATCGCCAACGTCCACTTGATCGGCGCGCTGCACGTATTCGACCCTCACAGCATATCGCGTTGGGTCGCCCACGCCTCGCACGAATCCACGTGCACCGGTACGTTCAACCACGACGTCGACACCAAAGCCGCTATCAACAGTCAATTGTACGTCGATTCGATCGCCTGCGACCCGCATGACGGTTCCCACCGCACCGTCCAGCGAAATGACTGGCATATTCGATCTCACGGCAACGCCCGGCGTGTCCAGCGTCAGTTCTGCGACTCGAAAGTACTCTGTCGTGTTCTTGCCAATGACGGCCGCGCTGGCGACCTCGTCGGGAATGGATTCGCGTAGTCCAAGCAGGCGCAACAGGCGCCGGTTCTCAACTTGAATTGCGGTGATCTCCCGCACCTTTGTGCGCAATCGTGCGTTCTCATAAGCAAGTCGGTTGTTGTCCGCCTTGACGTCAACAAGGTAAAAGTAATCACCGATGATGCCCGAAATACCGCGCGCCGCGGCCGCGGCGAAGTACTGAAGGGGCGCCGCCACCCGCATGACAGTTCGGTCGAGAGCATTCATTTCCTCTGGCCGCCGAATGCTGGCTCTCAGAAAGAAGAATGGCACTGCGAGCAGCAGCACTACCAAAACGATATCGCGATAGCGCCGCAGCGGAGTCATAACGGCCGCGTCCCTCGGCCGTCCTTAACCGATGGTAACTTCCTTGAGCAGTTCAATGTGGTCCAGTGCTTTTCCACTGCCAAGCACGACAGCGCTGATTGGGTCATCGCTCACCATGACTGGCAGGCCCGTCTCTTCGCGCAACAGGACATCGAGGTTTTTGAGCAGAGCGCCGCCTCCGGTCAAGACAACACCCTTGTCGACGATGTCCGCAGCAAGTTCGGGCGGTGTGCGCTCAAGAGCCACCAATACGGCGTTGACGATGGCGTTTGTGGGTTCCGCTAGTGCTTCCCGCAGTTCGTCCGAATTGACTACGACGGTCTTCGGGACCCCGGCAACCATGTCGCGTCCCTTGACTTCCATCGTAAGTTGTTGCTCGAGCGGATACGCGTTGCCAATACTTATCTTGATTCTCTCAGCGGTCTGCTCGCCAATTGCAAGGTTGTACTTGCGCTTCATGTAGGCCACGATGGCCTCGTCCATCTTGTCGCCCCCTACACGGACACTCTGCGAATAGACAATGCCGGCCAGCGAGATGACGGCTACTTCTGTCGTGCCGCCGCCGATATCGACGACCATATTGCCGCTCGGTTCCGTGATAGGCAAGCCCGCACCAATGGCTGCAGCCATTGGCTCCTCGATCAAGTAGACTTCCCGGGCGCCAGCGCTTTCGGCACTTTCCTTGACCGCTCGCTTTTCAACTTCCGTAATTCCGAATGGCACGCAGATGATGATGCGAGGCTTGACCAACGTGCGGCGATTGTGGGCTCTCGCGATAAAGTATCGAAGCATTGCCTCGGTGATTTCGAAGTCAGCGATGACACCGTCACGCAGGGGACGCACCGCCTGAATGTTTCCTGGCGTGCGTCCGAGCATTTCTTTGGCTTCACGGCCAACGGCCAGCACGCGCTTGTCGCCGCGCGCGTCGCGCTGCACCGCCACGACGGACGGCTCACAGCTGACTATGCCCTTGCCTTTGACATAAATCAGCGTGGTCGCCGTGCCGAGATCAATGGCAAGATCGCTGGAGAATAAACCGTATAGCCAGTCGAAAATCATTGATTCTCTGACACCAGGTGACAAATTCGCGGAGCGGACTTCCCCGAATTGCACGGGGTGTCCCGCAGGGCTACCAGCCGACTACGCGAGAGCTTCCTAGCATGCACTCTGGCAGCGACGCAATCAGCGCCTTAACGCGGGGTGAAAGACCAGCCAGAAGACCTGCAATTGTCTGCAACCAATTAAGCCGCAATTCTAGCAGGTTAGTCGTCGTCCCAGTCTTCCCAACGCTGCCATGAGGCTGCTCCCCCGCGACGACGGTCGTCGTCAGACCCCCCGCTCTTTCGCTTCGAGGCGGTTGCCGCGCCTTTACGCTTCTTGTCGTTGCGGGGGCGCCCCGCCCGAGCCCCATCCTCTTCCTCTTCAAATTCGCCAGAAGGAGTGGCGGCTCGATAGGGGGCATCTTTGTCCGGTTCAGTCCGCGAATCGTCGAACCGATGACTTGGTGGCTCGCTCGGCGGTGGTCGATTGGGAGAACGCAGCGCGGTGCGTTGCGTGGGGATTTGAGGCGACCCCCTTGGATGGGCAACCTTGACCATCACTCGCCGACCACGGACATCAGCGTTTGCGAGTGCACCCAAAGATTGCTGGACGGCTTCCGCAGTTGGAAGTGTCACGAAACCAAACCCTCGGGGACGACCATCAGGACCGACCGGGAGATGCACCCTCAAGACAGGCGACACACCACAGCGCGTCAGCAACTGCTCGACTTCCTCGGCGGTCGCATCGTAAGGCAAATTGCCAACATAAAGCGTTCGATCCTCGGCGGGACCCATTGAACTGCTTGAAGCGGCCGGAGCCTCCGGCGTTCGCGCGTCTTTGCGCCCGCTCGCACCTTGAAACGGTCGAACAGACATGGGTCGCCCCGCCTGAAACGAGCCGTCGAGCGATTTCCCTTGCTCTTTCGGCTTGTTCCGGCGTCTCTAGCGTTACAAAACCAAAACCTCTTGCGCGACCCGAGGTGCGATCACGCGGCAAGCTCACCTCCAGTACCGTGCCACCTGTCGCTTCAAAAAGCTGCCGCAGAACTTCCTCACTTATGGAGTCTGGTAGGCCCGCAACGAACAGCTTGCGTGCGTCCTCTGTTGTCATGCGCGAATCCCGAGCAACCACCCGAACGATTTGCCCACCTCAAGCTTGGCTGGGAGCATCTTCCCTTCAAACGATATCTGCCGCGTCTGTCCCGTCAAGTCGAGCCGCAAACAATTCCCTATGCCGGGTCAGATTCGCTACCCACATTGCCTCCAAGATTGGCTTTTGAACCGGAAATTGGCGCCATCTCAAACAGTTCCAGCCGCCCGGGCGTGTGCCCCCGCCAAAAGGTACAAACCAACCGCGAACAGACCCAGACAGGCCCATTGCGCTGGCGTGAGCTCCAAGTAGCGAGCGTCCGCGGTCGCCAAGTCTCGAGCGCGGGAAAAATCGAGTACAAACCGCAGCGGAGCATAGTAACTGCACATTGACCCCAGGTAAAAGCCCGAGGGTCGCGGTTTGCGCCGCAACCAAAGAAACGTAGCGGCCAACGGCAGGGTGGCGGCCGCTTCCAGCAGTCCCATGTCCAGGCGAGTGCCGCCCGGATATGCCACCGCCAACCACGCCGAAGACAGCTGGCCAGGATGGTCGTGAACGACTGCGCACCCCACGCGCCCGAAGAACCACGCTGCAGGAAATGAACTTGCAACCAGCTCTGAATAGGGCGAAGGGGATACCCTTGACCGGAACTGCCAGGCCAAGCTTCCAATACCCGCGCCGATGAAACCGCCAAAACTGGACTGCCCGTCCCACAGCCGTAGTAGCAATTGTGGATCAGTCTTTAGGTAACGAGGACAGTAGAAAAGCAACTCGAATACGTGTCCTCCCACGAATCCGCCTACCAGTAGCCAGATGAGGTACGATTGCACGGCGCCCAACGGCATGCGCCGCCGTCGTCGCTCGCTCAACGTCAATGCAATGCCCACCCAGACGCCCACCGCTACCAGCAGCCCGAATGGGTGCACCGCAACTGCGTCTGCCGGCCAACGTCCGCCAATGAAACGCGCAGGCACCAACGGAATGTCTGGCACCGTAACGTACGGAATCATCGAAATGCCTTCCCCTAGCTCAGAGACATAAGCGATTCGATCTCGTCCGGAGAATTCGGTATGTCCTGGCTCAAGTTGCAGTGGCCAGTTTTCGTCACCAAGATATCGTCCTCGATCCTGAACCCTGTGCCCCGAAGCTCGGCCGGCACGGCGTCGTCACTTGCGGGAAAGTATAGTCCCGGTTCGACGGTAAGCACCATGTTGGGCTCAAGCCCGCGTGGTTTCCCAGATACTTGGTAGGCTCCGACGTCGTGGACATCCATGCCCAGCCAGTGGCTCGTTCGATGCATGTAGTACTTCTTGTAACTTTCCTCGGCGATCGCATCATCCACTTGTTCATTTATAATCCCAAGCGACCGAAGCCCGACAACAAGTTCCCTTACCGCAATACCATGTACGAAATCCAGGGTGACACCCGGCTCGATCGACTGGATCGCCTTCTGCTGCGCTGAAAGCACTATCTCGTATGCTGCGCGTTGGGCGGGACTGAATCTTCCGCTTGCCGGAAAGGTTCTCGTGATGTCAGCCGACTGGTATTCGTACTCGCAACCGGCGTCGACGAGAATCAACTCACCGGGTGCTGATTGCCTATTGTTGAGACGATGGTGCAAAGTCGCGGCGTTGATGCCCGAAGCAACAATCGGCGCGTATGCGACGCGTTCGGCTCCGCGTTTGCGGAATTCCGCACGCAGAACCGCTTCGATCTCGTATTCCCATTGCCCGGCGCGAGTCGTCGCGAACACCGCGCGATGCGCCTGCCCAGTGATTTCGATGGCGCGCCGCAGCGAGCTCAACTCGCTTTCGTCCTTGCGAAGACGCATTTCATGCAGAATGGCTCCTGACTCGATTAACGTCATCGGCCACGTGCCCCCGCGTCTGACGGCCGCCCGAAGGCGACGTAATGTCGAGATGACCAGCTCGTCCGAGGTGGGGTTGTATCCGATCGAGTAAAAGAGTCGTTCGCAACCCGTCAAATGCTCCCGCAGTTTCTCAGGCAATGCCGATATCGGGTGAGCCTCGTCAACACCCAGCGATTCCGCGGCACGCTCCACCCCGAGTCGGGGGCCGTCCCATGTTTCGCGTTCCGGGTTCCGCTCGCGAACAAATAGGAGGGTTCTCGACTCAGGCCCCGACTTGACCAGCAAGGCGCTCTCGGGTTCGTCAAATCCGACCAAGTAGAAGAAATCCGAGTCTTGGCGATATTCGTGTTCCACGTCGTTGTTGCGCAACATCACTGGCGCCGAAAACAGCAGCATCGCCCCGGGTGTGATGGCATCGAGGACCCCGCGGCGGCGCGCATCGAAATTGGGTTTCATTGTGCGTACTTTAGAGCGGTTCTCGCTCATGCGGTACGGTCAGAATGAACAGCGGGTCGATTGTTCCGATTGACTCGCGCCGATGTCCGCGGCACGCTCGGACCGTGCCGAGCGACGCGCCTCCAAATCGAGACCGGGAAGAGCGCGAGCGGGGCCGCATTGAGCGGCTGATTCCGGAGTTAGTCAAGCGGCTCGTCGAAACGGGAGTGGAGCGGCTGGCAGACAGTCCAGAAGCTGTCCGTCAATGGGCCAACGAGCTGCGGCTCCCCAAAGAACTGCTTAATGCAATTCTGACCCATGTAGAGGATGCCAAGTCCGAAATCTTCAAGGTAGTCGTTCGTGAGGTACGGGAGTTTCTCGAGCGGGCCAACCTGGCGGACGAAATCTCGCGCGTCCTGACCGGTGTGACTCTCGAGGTAAAGACTCAAGTGCGGTTCGTGCCAAACGAGGCAAAATCCGGCAGGCTGCAGCCAGCCGCGCAGGCCAGCGCCGCGCGCGAAGAAGGCGAAACCGGGGCGGAGCCGCCACACTCGCTTGCCGTCGAAAAAGCTCAGGAGCAGGAACCGTGAAACCGCTTGTAGCAGGCAGCGAGATTGATGCGTGGTGCACACGCTGCAAATTACTCTTGAGCCATCGCATCGTCGCAATGATCGGGAAAAAACCGGTCCGCGTGGAGTGTCGAACCTGCGGTTCAGTCCACAACTACAAGCCTTCGGCTCCCGGTGGCGCGTCGATCGCACCGGTCATTCGAAACCGAGACGGCAGCTTCTCGCCTGTTCGCATGGCGAATGCCCGAGCTCAGAGAACGTCTTCGAAAAGCAGCAGAGTAGGCGCGCGCACCAGTGAATGGGAAACCAGAATTACCGGTCAGCCCGTAACAGCCTTTACGCGCTACTCACTATCAAAGACATACAACGCAGGCGAGCTGATTCATCACCCCAAGTTCGGTGATGGGTTCGTGGCAACTGTGCTCGAAGGCGGCAAGGTCAGTATTGTCTTCAAGGATGGGGCTCGTACACTAGCGCATGGCCAGAGACCCTAGTACATTGATTATCTTGAATCAATGTACTAGAAAACCGCGGAGTGATTTTGGGTTTGGGCGCCGCTGCGTTCTTGCCGGGACCACCTCCGCATCGGCGAAAACTGCGCGCTACGCGACGTTCTTGATCGTTTTCAGTTGGGTCTCAACCCTAACCGCAGCTCCGACAAATGGAGGAGGGTCGCACGTGACGCTTGGGGAGGCGGGGCTCCTGCGCGCGTGGTTTGTCGAGGGACCCTTCGTGAACACCGATAACCCACCGCCTAGCCCGCAGCGTGATACAGAAGTTCATCAGGATGCAACGGGCGCGATGTTCGAAACCAATGAAAACGGGGTGCTCGACCTCGACGCGCAGTTCGGGTTGCACGGAACTGGTTCCGAACTTGCAATAGCCAAAGGGTCGCTGAGAGTCGATAGCAACGTTGACGGATGGCTCCTATTGCGCACCGATGGGTGGCTTTCCGCAACCATTGACGGCAATTTGAGGATGCGTCCAAATGAAGCAATAGGTCGCGTGCGCGGCTGGCAAGCGCTGCCGCTCAGCCTGAAACAAGGCTGGCACACAGTGCGGCTCGAGTGCCGAAGGCTCAATGATCGATGGTCGTTGACCGCAAGGTTCGTCGATCGTTCTGGACACGCACCGCCTGGCGCAACGTGGCAGGTTCCCGGCGCTGCGCCAAGTTCAAAGCGCCACCTCGACCCCTTCAACGTGTCGCTCGACCTTAGCGCGGAGGCGCCTGTCGGACTTAGATTGAAGATCGATGCGCCTCTGGGCACCCCCGTGCCGGCGAACAGCCCATTGGTGATCAGTCTGCGCTCCGGCGGCGGCACACTGCAGAAGTCATTGTCGGTGGGAACTTGGCCAGTGGCTTCGGCACCGTTGACGCCACTCATCGTCCAAGTCGGGCTCTTGAATGAATGGGTCGAACAATCCCCGATTCAAGATACGGCTCTCACGCTGGAGGTTAGCGCGGGAGCATACCGCGTTCTTCGCAGGGTCAACCTATCGCGCGAGCTACTGGGAGCCTGGCAAGCCGTCGCACGACAATTGCTGGCATTGCGCGAGCCAACACCGTCCGAGCTCGACATCCCCCGAGCGTCGCTGCTGTCAGCTATGCGCGATCTGTCATCCGCGGCTGTTGAGACGCGTCCAGCGGTCGAGATCCGAAACGCTATCGCCCAAGCGCAATGGGTCAGCGACGCCCTGGCAAACGCTCGCCAACTCTGGACGGAGCCCGGGATTCGCGACCTTGCCTGGCGGTCTTCGGCCGATGCAAGCGTCCAACCCTTTGCGCTTCAAGTCCCCAAGATCTCTGCCGCCGACAGCCGGCTGCCATTGGTTGTCGTATTGCATGGCTACAATGGCACACCTCGCAGCGTCCTTGACGCATTCCTCGATACGACGCCAGGTCAGCCACCCAGGGAAGTTCCAGGGTTCATTTTGGTGCCCTCGGCCCATGGAAACGCCTTCTACCGAGGCCCCGGTGAACGAGATGTCCTCGAAATTCTCGAGTGGGCTCTGCGGGCGTTACCCGTTGATAGAAACCACGTCTCAATAACTGGCGTATCCATGGGAGGCACTGGCACTGCGGAAATTGCTTTGCACTATCCTGACAAGTTCGCGGCGTTCGCCCCGCTTTGTGGATACCAGAGTTACTACGTGCGCAGAGACGTAAGCGGACAGCCGATTCGCGCCTGGGAGCGAAAACTGATGCACCGCAATTCAGCGGCCAGTAGCGCTGACTCAGGCCGTTATCTTCCGATGTACTTGGCTCATGGCCTCAAGGACAAACCGCTCGAGAACTCGCGGGTGCTCACGACGCGCTACAAGGCGCTCGGCTACAAGCTGACGGAAGATTGGCCTAACTTGGGCCACTCCGTCTGGAAGAAGACCTGGGCGCACGCGGGCCTGTTCCCGTGGCTCAGCGCGCAAGAGCAAGCCATCGATCCTGCAAAGATTACGCTTGCGGCCACTTCATTGCGCCACGCTCAGAGCTACTGGCTAAGAGTCACCAGCCTAGACAGTCAGGCAGAACTTTCCACGATCGATGCCGAGATCGCTCAGTCCAATACGATTCGTGTTGTCAGCAGGGGCGTCTCGGCTTTCGCCATCGTCGATACCAAGAGAATCGACAACAATCGTCCAGTTCAGCTTCAGATAGACGGCATTGATGTGACCGCTGCGCCCAAGTCTTCGTTGAATTTTCGACGCCGCGATGGGCTATGGATTCAGGGCGGCGTTGCCGCTGGCCCACGCAAGACACTGGGCGCCGAGGGCCCCTGGCTTGATCTGTGGAGCGAGCCTCTCGTTTTCGTGTACGGCACGGGCAGCCCTGAGACGGTTGGCGCCAATCGCGAGGTGGCTCGGGCCTTCGCCGCACCGCAAGGCACTAACGATGGCGCGTATCCCCTCGTGAGTGATGTTGAATACCTATCGGGTGGGCATTGGGACGCCGTGCCCATCCTGGTAGGCAATTCGACGGACCATGCGTTGCTCGCCAAGTGGCACAACCGCCTGCCATGGTCCACGGATTCACGGTCCATTCGTTTCGGCGGACGTGAATTCAAAGGTGAAAAGCTGGGCGCGCTGTTTGTATACCCCAATCCGGAGTCTCCCGGGCGGCTCATCGGTGTCATCACGGCACCAACGGCCGATGGAATTTGGCAATCCCTTTCACTGCCTTATCTCTTGCCAGATTTCTTTGTCTTTGACTCACGTGTGGCCCCGGCCAGCGGCGAGCCAATCCTAGGACGGCACGGCCACGTGCTCGCAGCGGGTTTCTTCAACGAGGACTGGTCGCTACCCAATCAACTCAACGACCCGTTGGACGAGCACTAGCGCGGGGACTAGCGTGGGGCTTGGCGGCACGGAGCCTTCGCGCGTTCGCTGGCAGCAAAGGGGGCGCCTCGCGTGCAATGCCACGCGGCACGCCGAAGCGAGACCGCAGGTTGACAAGTTCGCGTCTCGTGAGATGCCGCCAAGAGCCGGGGCGGAGTTCAGAAACCGTCAGCCCTGCGTATTTTACGCGAATCAACCGCAGCACGCAATGCCCCGCTTGTTCGCCCAAGCGCCGTACTTGCTTGTTCTTTCCCTCACTCAGCGTCACCGACAACCAGGTCTTGTCGTTGTCCACGCGCAGCACTTCGACTTGCGCCGGGTGGGTCGTACGACCGTCAATCTCGATACTGCAGCGCCAACGTTCCAAGCCGCGGGCGTTGACCACCCCGCGTACTTTGGCGTGGTAGACCTTCTCGGCGCCGTGGCGGGCATGTTGCAGCTTCGCCAGGAACTCCCCGTCGTTGGTCATCAACAGCACGCCGCTAGTCGCGTAATCTAGGCGCCCCACAGGGACGACGCGACATCCAAGATTTGAGACGAGCGAGGCGACCGTGGGACGCCCCTCGGGATCACGTAAAGTGGTGACATAGCCGCGCGGCTTATGGAGCAAAATGTACACTGGCGTTTGAGCAAAGACGCGTCGCCCATCAACCTCCACACGCGCGCGTGCCGCGTTGACCTTCGTACCAAGCTCTGTTACAAGACGTCCGTCAACGCGCACGCGGCCGGCAACAATCAGGTCCTCTGCATGTCGCCGCGAGCTGACGCCTGCACCGGCCAGAACCTTCTGAAGGCGAACCTGACTCACGCTAACGCTTGCGAGCACTTACGTGCCCGGGGACGGGAGTTTGGCCGGGTTTTCCAGTCTTTGTCGATGCCCCAGCATTGTCGCTTGAAGCTTCGTCCTTCTTCTTTGCGGCTTCGTCCTTTTTGCGCTGCTCTTCGTCTTGCATTTCCTTTTGGATCGCGACGCGTTCCGCAATCTCGTCACGATCCCAGCGGTCCACACGACCATCGAAGTCCAGGTCCCAACCCATGCGCTTCAGTACGCCGTCTTCGTAGATTTCCCATACGTCGGGGCGTCCGTCGTGATTGGTATCACGCTGGATGCGAGCCAGTTTTCCTTGAATGTAGTATCGCCATTCATCGGGTTGACCGTTGCCGTCACGGTCCAAGTTCGACCTTCGCCATGCGACCATGAGCAAACGTTATCCACGTGTCAATCTTGCCATCGTAATTGGCGTCGGCGACCTCGCGCAGACTCTCGCCCTTGTCGTTGAAGGTGCGAACAACGTCCTTGATTCCATCAAGGTTGGTATCAACTTCTCGACACAACAGGAACTTTTTGCGTTCCTCGCCCTCGCCCACTAACGCGTAGACTCGCCGTATGTTGGGGCGCAGTGAGCCACGGCTCGAACTCTCTTCCACGTCTCGATCGGTCCGGCCTTTGTACTCGCAACGTGAAATGTCGTCTCCGGCACGCACGGCCGCAACGAGCGGGGAAGAACGGGCCTCTGCGGTTTGAGTCTTGACTGAAGCGCTGGATTGGCAGCCCACCAAAAGGCACTGACAACCCAATAAGGAAATGACGATTGGTGCGGCAGTTCTCATGGCTTGCCTCCTTGGACCGCGGGCGAAGATGCCTTGCTGGTGGCGGCGGCCTTCGGCTTGGCAGGACTGCTACTGGTTCCCGCGGCCGACGGTTTTGAAGCGTCAGCGGCCCCCGCGGGTGCTTCTGTGCTCGAGGTTTCGGTCGGCAACGCGTCCGTGTCTTTCTTCAGCATCTCGGGGTGAGTGTTTTCGATCTGCTCCTGCGGCTTGTAATTCGATTCTTTGCAGTAATCGACCGACGAATTCGGATCGGGCTGACCATTGCCATCTACGTCCGAGTGAATGATTGGGCAATCCGCGGTCTTGTAGTCCCACCACTGATCGATTCGCCCGTCACCATTGGCGTCTCTCTCCGCGCTGATGATGCGGCCGCCCGCGTATTTCTCCCAAGTGTCCAGGTGGTGAGACAACGTCGAGGCCCGTTGTTTCTCCACAATCTGACCACCCGCGAATAGTTGAATTTCGTCAATGGCGCCATCGCGATCAAAATCAAATTCGCGACGCAACACATTTCCGCTTGGATCAAAGTAGGTCCACACGTCCACGCGGCCATCGAAATCAAGGTCCGCGGCCCGGCAGACCTCATGCCCACCATCCATGACCATTGTTAGGTCGGCGCGCCCGTCGCCATTTGCATCGATGGCTTGGACGTGAGACGAGTTGATATCGCAAGCCTGATGCCTAATCTCAGTCTCGCGATGGCTAGCGTCCTGGGGACCGTTGGCGCCCATCCTCCCGGAGCCGCCAGCGCAGCCGAGGGCGAGTGAAGCTCCCACGAGCAACCAGTGACCAGCGGCAACGTTCCGGACTAACCGAATGCTGCCCAGCCGAACCGCAAGTTTGAACATTTAGCGCCCTCTTCTAGTCCCAACGGTGTAGCCACTCAGGAACGATGAGTTTACTGCCTTGAGGTCGATAGCGGCTAGCCGAGAACTGCATTGTCGGCGAATCCCTGGAATCGAGCAATTGCGTAATCATGCGACTCGTACGAGTTGTCGGTCAGCTCCCAAGCAAGTCTTCGAACTACGTTGCGTGGACCTCGGTCTTCGGCTCACGCTTCGCCCGCCGGCCAGATTCGGCTGGTTGTTCTGTCGCGAAGACGATGGCAGGCGAATGACGTTGGTGTTCGAATCGTGTCCAAGTGTTTGTACGGCAAAATCACCAGAATTTTTTGCGTTGATCGATTGAATCGGCGGGTCTTCCTTGACAAATCATTGCCTAGATTATGTCTATCAGCCGGCCGCCATCAAACGGCGTTGTGTAGTTCAAGTATTTGAAATTGCTTTATTTATTTGCGTGCGATCGTGGCCTGCAATCATTGACAACATACGTAGTGGAATCTATTGTAACGGCTGGCATGTTCGAGTGGAGCTAGGCCGATGTCCCGCAAGAAGATCTCGACGACGGTCTATATTACCCCTGAACAGAACGACCGGCTGCACTTGCTTCACACGAGGACCAAGGTGCCGGTTGCTGTATACATTCGCGAGGGCATCGACCTGGCGTTGAAACGCTATGAGCATGAACTTCCTGGCCAAATGAGTCTGGTGGACGTCGGAGCCAAACCAATGAGCGCCGGGGCGAAGAAGTAGTGGGTGCTTTTCCAGCAGTGGTGGGGCGTTCGTTGTCGCGCTACACCCGGCCGCCACGTGCAGTGCGCTGACGCAACAAACGGGGCCGAGCCCACACAACATGCCGACCAGCCCGAGCAAGATCCGGAATTTCTCGATCATCGCTCATGTTGACCACGGCAAGAGCACCCTTGCTGACCGAATTCTCGACGTGACGGGTGCGATTTCGGCTCGCGAACGAGTCGATCAGTTTCTGGACAAGCTGGAACTGGAACGTGAGCGTGGCATCACAATCAAAGCTCAGTCGGTTCGTCTAAGATATCGCGCCGACAACGGCGAAGAGTATCAACTTCAACTGATTGACACCCCCGGACACGTGGACTTCAACTACGAGGTCCGAAGCAGCTTGCGGGCCTGTGAGGGCGCGCTGCTAGTCGTCGATGCGACGCAGGGGGTCCAGGCGCAGACAGTCGCCAACGTGTATCTGGCGCTCGAAAACAACCTTGAAATACTACCGATTCTCAACAAGGTGGACCTCGCGTCGTCAGACGTAGATCGTTCTGTAAGGCAGATTGAGGAGATCATTGGGTTGGATTGCAGCGGCGCGTTGTTCTGTAGCGCCAAGACCGGACAGGGGGTCAAAGAAATCCTGGAGGCGGTCGTGCAACGAATTCCACCGCCTGTTGGGGACGCCGAGGCCCCCTTGCGCGCTCTGCTCTACGACAGCTGGTACGACAGCTACCGTGGGGCTGTCATGAACGTTCGTGTAGTCGACGGGACATTGCGAAAAGGCGACGTGATTCTGTTGATGTCGATGGGACGACGATTCGAGGTGACCAGCATCGGTTGCTTTTCCCCCCATCCGACAGAAATCGAGGAGCTGGGGCCGGGCGAGGTGGGGTTCGTGTCGGCCGCAATCAAGAGCGTGGATGAGACTCGGGTCGGCGACACGTTGACGCACGCGGCGCGGCCCGCGCCCGAGGCCCTGCCTGGCTTCCAACGTGTCAAACCCATGGTCTACGCAGGCGTGTTCCCGACAGACGCCGCGGCCTACGAAAACTTGCGCGACGCGCTGAGCAAGCTTCACCTCAACGACGCCTCGTTCGAATTCGAGCCCGATACGTCCGAAGCACTTGGGTTCGGATTTCGCTGCGGTTTTTTGGGCTTGCTGCACATGGAGATCATCCAAGAGCGACTCGAGCGTGAATACGACCTCGACTTGATTACGACAGCGCCGAGCGTCGTATATCGCGCCCGCCGAAAAGGGGGCGAAGTCATCGTTGTCTAACAACCCCTCGAAGATGCCGCCGGCCAACGAACTCGAGGCGATCGAAGAGCCCATCATGAAAGTGACCATTCATGTTCCCTCTGAACATGTGGGCCCCGTCGTCAAGCTGTGCGAGGAACGTCGGGGTATTCAGCAGGGCATTCATTACGCGACGCAAGACTACGTGGTCGTGACGTACGAACTCCCGTTGGCAGAAGTAATTCTCGATTTTCATGATCGACTCAAAAGCGTTTCGCGCGGCTTTGCCAGCATGGACTACGAGTTTACTGGGTATCGCACCGAAGATTTGGTCAAGCTCGACATTTTGGTCAACGGCGAGCCGCTCGACGCGCTGAGCGTCATCGTTCACAAGGCCAATTCGTACTTTCGTGGGCGCGATCTCGCAAGCAAGCTCAAGGAGCTGATCCCCCGCCAACAATACGAGGTCGCTGTGCAGGCTGCGATTGGCACGCGCGTGATCAGTCGCGTAACCGTGAAGGCCATGCGCAAGGACGTCACCGCCAAATGCTACGGGGGCGACATCACCCGCAAGCGGAAACTGCTCGAAAAGCAGAAGGAAGGTAAGCGTCGCATGAAGTCGGTGGGGAATGTCGAGGTCCCCCAGGAAGCGTTTTTGGCCATACTCAAACTGGATAAGTAAGACGCTCGTGCGAAAGCGTCACAGCCATGTTAGACCCACGCAATTGACGATGTCCGCCCGAGCAAACTCCATGTTGGCCGCACCGCGCTCTCCCGTTGCACTTTCGCGCTTGAATCATTCGCTCGGTGACACGACGCGGGTGCATTGGGTGTCGAGTTGCGCGTTCGGCGAAAGTCTCAGGCTTGATCGGTTCAGGTTGGACAATGGCCTCACTATCCTGACCTGCGAAGATCACAG
The DNA here is from genome assembly GCA_963811985.1 of uncultured delta proteobacterium. Classification (GTDB taxonomy): domain Bacteria; phylum Myxococcota_A; class Polyangia; order Polyangiales; family Polyangiaceae; genus FEN-1139. The sequence continues at coordinate 39,993 of CAWEUH010000012.1, read as the reverse complement.
CAGCCCGGTCGTGTCTTATCACACTTGGCTCCGTGTCGGCTCCCGACACGAACGCACAACCAAGACGGGGTTGGCGCATCTGCTGGAACATCTCATGTTCAACGAAACCAAGCGTCTGCCGCAAGGTGCCTACGACCAAATGCTGGAAGAGGCGGGCGCCGAAACCAATGCGTCGACCTGGCTTGACTTCACGCAGTATTCCGTCTCTGCCCCTCGCCAAGCGCTGAAGCTGGTCGTCAATCTCGAGTCGGAACGTCTTTCGAGCCTGGTATTGCGCGAGCCTCAAGTCATCAGCGAGAAGCAAGTCGTGGCCAATGAGCGCCGCTACCGTGTTGACGACGATGTCGAAGGAGCCATGAATGAACTATTGTGGGCAACGGCATTTGAGCGTCATGCGTATCGGTGCCCCACCATTGGCTGGATGAGCGACATCCTGGCATTGTCTCCCGAGGATTGCGAAGCATTCTATCGAACCTACTACGCTCCCAACAACGCCACTGTCGTGGTGGTCGGAGACTTTCGTACGCTGAACTTGCTCAAGCTGATTGCCGTTGCATACGGCCCATTGCCGTCCAGTGTGATCCCCGTCGAGGACGTCCATCCCGAGCCATCGCAAACAGCTGAACGGCGCGTCGTGATCACCAAAACCACGCCCACGGAGAAGCTCTGCGTCGGCTATCGTGCACCAGCATTAGGAGACTTCGACTACGGTCCGCTGGGCGTATTGGCCGAGGTGCTCTGCGGCGGGCGCGCGAGTCGGCTCGTCCAAAAGCTCGTGCACGAACTGGAGATGGCGACCGATGTGCGAGCCAGTGTCGGTCCGTTTCACGATCCGGGGCTGTTCGAGATTGGCCTCTCGGCGCGCGATCGGCACAGCGCAGAGGTCCTGTTGGGACAACTCGACAGCGAACTCGCGCGGGTCTGCGATGAACCGGTTACGGACGAAGAGATTGAACGGGCTCTGGCTCGTCTCGAGCTGGGCTTGGTATCGGGCCTCGAAACGGTGGATGGCAAGGCCTCGACCATTGGCTTCTACGAAACCCTGTTGTGCGATCCCGCGGCAGCGTTCTCACGCCTCGATGCCATGCGACGCGTAACAAAATCCGATGTACGCCGAGTGGCACGCAGATACCTGACCCCCGACTCGCGCACCTGCGTCTTCGTACGCACGGAATCTTCCAACTCGTCGGAGTCTGCTCAATGAATCCGCATTTTCCTCAGGCGCAATCCATTGGCAAGATTCCGGTCCTTGTCGAAACATCTAAATCCATTCCCTTGGTACACGTCAGTGTCGCCACGCGGCGCGGGGCGGCGGTCGACCCTCCGGGGTGTGACGGACTTACCCGCCTGACCGCGCGTTTGATGCGACGCACGGCCGGCGGGATCCCGCTTCCGGAAATCGAAAGGCGCCTGGATCACCTTGGGATTTCATTGGGCGCCGACACGACCTATTCGAGCGTCTCGCTCTCTGCGGTAGTACTCAAACGGTCCTGTGAGCCGTGCCTACAAATGCTCGCGGACGCGCTGGGCCGTCCGGGTCTTTCCGAGCAGGAGTTTGCGCGGCTCAAGCGGGAGACCGTGGCAGAGGTTGTTGACGGACAAGACAATGACCGCTCACTCGCGTCTCGCGCGTTGCGTCGCACGTTGTTCGGTAGCCATGCCTACGGACGCAGCGTCGGCGGCACTATTGCAACAGTCAAAACCTTCGATATCGAGCAGTCGCGTTCGCTGTACCGGAGTTTGGCGTGCAGAGACGATCTGCTGATTGGCATTTCCGGCGACATCGACGCGGATGATGCCTTGCGCTTCGCCCAGCGTCTCGTCGAAGCGGTTCCGGCCGAGACACCGTCAGCCGATTACGTGCAGGAACCAAGGCCCGGAAGGGGTCGAAAAATCGTGTTCGTCGACAAGCCGGATCGGACTCAGACACAGATTTATGTCGGCCTGCAGGGTTCGCATCCGAAGGACGAAGATCACCTGGACTTGCATGTTGCCAACACCGTCTTTGGCGGCATGTTTTCATCGCGACTGATGCAACAGATTCGCGTTCAACGGGGTTGGTCCTATGGCGCATATTCAAGCCTTCCACTGGATCGACACCGCCAAGCATTCACCATGTGGACGTTTCCCAAGTCGGAAGACGCAGCCGCCTGCCTCAGACTCGAGCTCGAGATGCTAGAGGACTGGATCACCAACGGCATTACTGAAAAGGAACTGCGTAGCGCCAAGAACATGTTGACGCGGTCGTACGCCTTCATGGTTGACACGGCGTCCAAACGCTTGGGTCTATCTCTAGACGAAATCCTATACGATTTGCCCAGCGGATACTACGCCTCGTACCCGAAGCGAATTGCCGGCACGCAGCTACGCGATGTGAATGCGGCGCTGCGGCGGCACCTGGACCCAACCCACCTCGTCGTCGCCATCGTTGGCACAACCGATCGCGTGTTATCGGACGTGCAAGCAGTCTTGCCAGACTCAGAAACCGAGGTCATTCCATTCGATAGCGAAAACCTTTGATAGGTCTTGAGGACTCTACAGGTTAAGCCCACCTAAGAGAGATCTTCCCAACCTGTCGGCACGTTCCTCGGCACACTGCAGTACAGAAAACGGATCGTGTGCCCGTGGCACCTCTGCCGGAACGTCAATGTACAGTTTCAGTTTCGGTTCGGTACCGCTCGGGCGTGCGAGAATGCGCGCACCCCCTTGTAGATGCAACACGATGAGTTCGGAGTGACCGCGCCAGACAGGCCCATTCGCGGTGGGCCTGCGGAAATCCTCCATGCTTTCGACGCGCACACCGTCAACTTGATCCGGTGGACTGTTGCCGAGCCGCTCGAATGCTTCCTTGAGCGCCTTGACGCCACTTGCACCTTGGCCGTGCGCATTGACTTGCCGGCTCGCCCAAGCCCCGTGGTCTCGGTACAGCCTGCCCAATCGATTCCACGGCAATTCGCCGGATGCGTGGCAGCTAGCAGCCCAATCGGCGGCGACCAATGCGGCCGCGATGCCGTCCTTATCGCGCACGCCCGCGTGCGTCGAATAGCCGAGCGCTTCTTCCCAGGCAATGGCGAACTGTAGCGACTCATCCTGCAAGAGGTCCAGAGCTGCCGTCCACAACCATTTGAAGCCCGTCAACGTGCGTTCGAAGCATGCACCATGGGCTATGGCGACAGCGTCTGCCATGGGCGTGGAAACGATGGTGGACACGGCAAGCGGTTGACGTGCAGGCGCGAACTGACCCGCACGATCCAGCAGGTAATCCATCAATATGATGCCGAGCTGATTTCCAGTGAGTGCATGCCATGCTCCCGATTCATCGGGTAGCGCCATGGCCATGCGATCAGCGTCGGGATCGTTGGCCAGCAAGATGTGCGCGTGGATGTCCTGTGCCATGCGCATTGCGATGGCAAGAGTGCCAGGCTCCTCCGGATTAGGGAATCTCACAGTCGGGAATCGACCATCGGGCTCAACCTGTGTGGGAACTGGTTGCACGTCATCGTAACCAGCCGACCGAAACAGATCTTGAAATGGCAGCCAGCCAACTCCATGCAGCGGTGTGTAAGCAATGCGCAATGGATACTTCGCATGGGGCGGTCGCGATTGAAGTACCGATTGCTGATAACGCCGCAGAGTTTCGGCACCCAGCGTGTGTCCTGGATCCACGGCGTCGTAGTTCACGGCAATGGCGTTGGCTGGCGGCAACCGCTGGATGCGCGCGGCAATTTGCGTGTCCGCTGGACTGACAATTTGGATCGCGCGTTCACTGTAGACCTTGTAACCGTTGTACTCAGGTGGGTTGTGACTTGCGGTGACGACAATGCCGGCCGAAGCTCGCTCCTGCAGTGCGGCATAGGCAACGATGGGCGTAGCGACGGGTTTTTCGAACCTCAGCACCGTACAGTCCGCAGCCGCGAGAACCGCCGCCGTTTCTCGGGAAAATCTGGCACTATCGAGACGTGCATCGCACCCAACAACGACTTTGCGGTCCGAGCCAAGCGTCTGTTCGAGGTGTTCGGCCAAAGCCCGTGTGACGCGGCGGACAACCGCTAAATTCATGCGCGCTGGACCTGGACCCACTATGCCTCGAATCCCGGCGGTACCGAATTGCAGAGGCGGATCAAGACAATCGCGCAAGGCCGACATATTGCCTTGTTGAATCCATTCATCGAGCTGCTCTGCAGTTTCGGGATCGGGATCCGCTTTGGCCCACTCGCGCGCCTGTTCGAGCAGCGCTTCGAATGTCTCGTCCCTCATCACGCCATACCCCGCAGTGCCAACTGACCGCAGGCAGCAGCAACGTCGTCGCCACGCCGCGTCCGTACAAAGCAACTGTAGCCGTCGCGCGCCAGATATTCTTGAAAAGCCGCCACACGCTCACTGCTCGAACCTCGGAGTTCGGAATCTTGGACCGCATTCATTGGGATCAGATTGATCTTGACGGGCAAACCACGCAGAAGGGCGCTCAATTCTCGCGCCTGCTTTAGCCCGTCGTTGAAACCCGCAATCAGCGTGTACTCGATGGTGATGCGGCGCCGACGCGGTAACGGGTAGTTGCGCAGGGCGCCAATCAGCTGGGCCAGCGGGTAGCGGCGGTTGATCGGGACAATTTGACTTCGAAGCTCGTCATTGGGGGCATGCAGCGAAACCGCGAGCCCCACTTTGCCGCCGAAATCCCGACCTAGCTGTTCAATTCCATGAATCAGCCCCACCGTGCTGACGGTGATTCTCCTGAGGCTCATGTCCAACCCATCCGGATGTGTGAGCACCCTTAATGCCCTGGCCATGGCATCGTAATGATGCAGAGGCTCACCCATTCCCATCAGCACGAGATTGGTAAGCTGCTCGCTCTGTTCCAGATAGGACTTGGCAACCATGACCTGCGCGACGATTTCTTCTGCGCGAAGCCCGCGTCGCAGGCCTACCCTGCCACTCTCACAGAACGTGCAGCCCATCGCGCACCCAAACTGCGTCAACACGCACAACGTTGCCTTTTGCCGCTTGTCCGAGGGCTCGTCATCCTCCTCGTCGCATGCTGGGACACCTGCATCCCAAGCATCCTTTTTGACCATTGGGATCAGCACGCACTCAACCTGCGTTTTTTCGTCCAATGTCAGCAGTAGCTTGCGCGTCCCGTCGGCGGCACGCTTGACGAGTTCGACTTCGGGAAGTTTGCCGACCGGTAGCGCAGCCAAGTGGCTCCGAAGCGCCGCCGGCAGATTCGTCATCTTCTCCGGATCCAGCTCGCGCCGGGCAAATATCCAGCCAAATATCTGCTTGGCCCGATACGGTCGTTCACCCATTGCTTCGAGCATCGGCCGCCAGTCCTCCGGCAACCGGGACAGCGCGTGCAGGGCGTCGCATGCCAACGTGGCATTACCCGTCGAGTCGCCGACGCCCCCATCGACCGGCAACGTGGGTAAACCTGGCCGGCTCATGGTTCCTCGGTCTTCGCGCGTTCCCAATACTCGTCGAGCTCGGACAATTGCAACTTCTGGCTGCTGTCCAGAGGCGGCCACGCGCCGTGCTTTTGCATGACCCGACTTTCCACGTGTGCAAAGCGTTTGACGAAACGCTCACAGGTGCCCCGCAACGCTGCGTCGGCGTCAATGTCGAGATGCCGCGCTAGGTTGACCAAAGCGAATAGCACGTCGCCTAGTTCCTCTTGAATGCGGCGTACATCCGAGCCTTTCATGGCAAGGTCGAGCTCTGCCAGCTCTTCGCTGACCTTGGCGCGCGACCCGTCGGCGTTGGGCCAATCGAAACCGACCTTGGCCGCCTTTTCACCGATGCGCTGCGAGCGCTGCAGCGCGGGCAATGCTCGAGGGACGCTTTCCAGCAGGGGCCGCGCCTCTTTCTCCGTGCGCTTGATGGCATCCCAGTTTCTGACCACATCCGCGGCACCGCTGACCTGCGTATCTGCAAAGACATGCGGATGCCGTCGCACTAGCTTTGCGGTAATGGCCCTGACCACGTCGTCTGGGCCAAATTGCCGTTTGTTGCGAGCCAGTTCCGCCAAAAACACGATCTGGAGCGCCAGATCTCCGAGTTCATCGCACAACGCGGCTGCATCGCCTGCATCAATGGCATCGATGACTTCGCAAGCTTCTTCGAGCACGAAACGCCGCAAGGTCAATTCAGTCTGCTCGCGATCCCAGGGACAGCCGTCGGGCCCGAGCAACCGCTGCATCAGGCGCACTAGATACGGGAACGTCTGCCCCTGCTGCTCGCCAAGCGGGATCTCGGGACTGACCGAACATTCTGTGTCCATGTTTGGTCAGCTTCTTAGCATATCCACGATTCTACCCCGACTATCGCCGACTGTAATATCACCCCCCTTGTCAACGAATGCCGTCTTGACGCGCGCAATGGCCCACCCGCACGGCTCCAACGGACTCTGCGCCACACTCGTGATGAGCCCTACCGACTCACCGGTTTGGCAGTCACGTACATCCGATCCGACCACGACACCATCCAGCGTATCCAGCCTGAGCCTGGTAAGTCGATGCGAGACGCGCCCGACCAGTTCGACTTTGCACACAACTTCTTGGCCAACATAGCAGCCCTTGCTTACTGCCACAGCGCGACCGAAAAGCCCGGCGTGATGCGGCGTATCCTGCGACGTATAGTCCACCAACCACTTCGGCAGACCCGATCGAATGCGAAACCGCTCCCAAGCGGTGTCATCGCACGGCAGGATGCCGGCGGCACTTAGCAGCGCGAGCCAATCGGCCTGGTCGGCACTCGAGATCACGAACACGCGGTCCTGATATCCAAGCCACTTAAGGCTGCCCTCCGCCAAGACGTCCAGCGAACCTACTGGCACTTGCGCGCTGGGCGACCCATAAATGGCCCAAAGCGACGTATCGGGCTCCATTTGCAGCGCGACGTCTTCCGTCACGATCAACGAATCTAGGTATTCTTGTACTTCGCCGATCTCACCGCCTATTGCGGCCAGCCAAAGTCCTTCGGGATCGACAATGCCGACCACCTCGAAACGCACTTTTCCGTTCCGCTGCAACATCAAACCCCAAAACGCGCGGTCTGGCATTGCGTTCATGTCAGCGGTCACGATTCCCTGCAGCCACTTTGCATGGTCCCCGCCGGTCACACGCAGCAGGCCCGAAGTCGTGTGGCGTTTGAGTATCCCTTCGGGCGCCTGATGGGTCTCGGGTTCTTGCATCGGCGAGCATCGCCTATGGCAAGACAGATGGTTCGTCAAGATGGCGCAAACCCCCGGGGGGCGAAACTTTGCTACTGAAGCGGCACTTGATCTTCAAAGAGCGGATAGATTGCCGCATCCTTGATGACCACGTCGCGACTCGCACCGCCATCCGACGAGATCTTGAGCTTCACGCCCGTCGCCGAATTCGCGCGTATCAAGGTCTGAATCTCAGGGGCACCCATTTTCTCTACGGGACTGCGCATAATTGACAATATCTGATCGTCTGGTTTCAATCCGACGCGCCCTGCCGGCGAAGCCGCGATTACGCGGGTCACATAAGCCGATGAACTCCTGAGCACATAGTAAAAACCAAGTCCCCAACGGGGATGCGCCGCTTCAACGCCGAGCGTGACGTTCCCACCGCCCTCGCAATCGATCTCCACCTCGCCCATATCGACGTAGCTCGGCAGATTGTGGAGTTCCTTCAAGCAGATTGGGTGTGGAATCAGGCCGTGGTCGTCCCAAACTTCGACGCGCAGGCGCCGCTTCGGCGGCATCTCAAAATTGGCTTTCTTTTGTTTGGGCCAAGTCGGTTCTAGCGTGTTCTGTTCGACCTCTGTCCGAGTGATCTCTTTGCCATCAATGAACAGGATCGCGTAGGCGCTGGGAAGCCCATCACCGCCTTTGCCCCATTTGCGCCCATCGCGCGTCTGCGACGGCATTCGCGCGCTCTTGATCGACAAGAACACGTAGTCTTCCGGTGGCGGCGGGTTCGCCGAGTCCGGGTTCGGGGGCGGCCCGATCGGCGTGTCGATCTCAGGAAACAGCGCCGCACAACCTGTCACGAGCCACAGGATCCCAAGCCCGCACCAACATTGCATCGACCGCGCCACTACAGTGCCTCTCGAACAATTCGATGTTAGCACATTTTCGTGTTTTTGACATGACGGCCCACGGCCACGAGGTGCGGCAATTCCGCGCGCAACGCGGTGGGCACCGGCCCGCGCGCTCACATGCCGGACACGATCTTGAACTTCTCGCCGTCGGGGATGAGTTCTAGCCGATTGTCCGCCACAGTGCGGCGCCACACATCGCCCTCTTCCGTGGACAGCTTGTAACTGGCGCTGTACGTGTAGTCCACGAATACGATGTCGCGGCGCCCCTTGCCGACGCGGCGATAGCGAATCTCGTAGCGAATGGCCTTGGTCTTGTAGAACTTGTCCTCTAAATACGCTTTGAGGCCGGCGTAGTCCAAATCATCCGTCGGATCGACGTTGCCGCCGTCTTCGTAGTAGGAGGGCGCTGCGATTTTCAACAGAAGTGCCACATTGCGCTCTTCCACCGCGTGGCGATACTGTTCGCAAAACTGAATGACACCGCGGTTGTAGCTGGTATCTTCGACATCCGTGTTCGGGATCATTTGCGAGGTGCAACCAAACGCTCCCAATGAGACAACCAGGGGCAAAGCGCGCATTGTCATTCGATTCATTCGTACACTTCTCGACGGGTCGCAAACGCCATTGGCCGGCACCGTATTCCGCGCGGAACGATGACTTTCCGCGCGCAGCCCCGCAAGCGGGAAGTCTTGCCGGCCCAAAACCGAACCGACGACCAAAGCGAGGCCGCGTCTAGAGAGGCCTGTCGAGTCGCAGAATCAACCAACCCGTCGCGGCCCTCGAGATCAAGACCACCTCGTCGGCACCGCCGTCCGCTATCAGTCTGACGGCAGCCGCAATCGCCGCGCCCGATCGCCCGGCGGCAGATTGCCCCGGGCTGGCTACGTCGATGCGCTCTACATCAACCCAGCGCCCGATGTTCTGCAGCCGCCCGAGTGCTGCGACGTCGATACCGTTGAACAAGAGGCGGAACCGCGAGAGCTGCCGGGGAGCCTCGTGGTCGATGAAGTACTGATACCACGCTTCCTGCCCGACCGAGATGTCCACAATTCGGGCCAGTGGTGTTTGGCCGCCGCCGCGCAGTGGGTCCTCGGCTTCAACGCGAACCCAGAACGAGGCGTCTTGCGGCGTGGGCGCAACATTCGATAACACACCCAATGGATCGGCGATGACTTTCGTGCCGCACTCGCTCGATTCGACAACGCCTGCCACCATGGATTGTGCTAGATTTATCTGAACCAAGCCGCAGGCGAAGTCTAGTGCAACGTCGCAACCGCTGAACGCGTCGGATACCGCGGTCACGGGTCCTGTCAAACCAAGATAGATGGACGCATTGCCAGCGATTGCCGAAGGCACCAAGTGCGGAAACTCCGCTGGCGCGATACCGCGTACCCCTTTGGCACTCAGCCGTGACAGGTAGCTGTGTAGCCTTGCGACATTGCCAAGCCCGCAGCCCACGACGAGCCCGCAATCGCGCCTGTCCGTGAGCACCTGCTCGGCGCCGACGCAGCTAAGCGCCGTAATCTTGTCAAAGCGACGGGATCGGTCGGGATTGAGTTTGGAAAGTGGGTCCGCTTCCGGTTGCGAACCGGACAGGCCGGTGATTGTCAAATGTCGCTTGGCCCTCTGCAAGATCCTATTAGGTGTGTCCACGTGAGAAAAAGCCAAAACAGCACCCAAGCCGCCAAACCCGAACGAGCTCGAGACCGCGTGACGACAATCCGCCGACCTGGCCTCGTCAACTACGTGATTGAGACGAGTGTCTGGAGCGGCCACCCTATGGCCCATGGTTGGAGGCAGCCGAGCTTCGCGCAGCGCAAGAATTGTTACGGCAGCCTCGATGGCTCCCGAGGCGCCCAGCGTGTGCCCGAGCTGCCCCTTGGCCGTTGACACGAACACGCGCTCGGCAAAACTGCCGAACGCGATTCGCACTGCAGCGGCCTCCATCGAGTCGTTCGGGATCGTGCCTGTGCCGTGCGCATTGTAGTAACCGATGTCGCCGGCTTGCAGCCCCGCGTGACGGATCGCCGAGGCGATCAACTTGGCCGCTACGTTGCCACTTGGCTCCGGATGCGTGATGTGATGGGCCTCGGCCCCAAGGCTCCAGCCATCTAGCCATGCGAGGATTTCCGCACCGCGCTCTAGCGCGTGCGTCTCGTTCTCCAGCAGTAGAAATGCCGCGCCTTCGCCCAGCGACATCCCGCAGCGATCTTGATCAAACGGACGGCAAGCTTCGGGCGCCATCGCGCCCAGAGCCGCAAAACCGGTCACCGTCAACAGCGAGAGGGCATCGGTGCCGCCAGCAATTGCGCAGTTGCAGCGCCCCAATGCCACCCACAGAGCGGCTTGCGCGATGGCCGTCGCGCTGCTCGAACACGCGGAACAAAAGGTGGCCGAGTGCCGCACGGTCGGAATGACGCCGGCGATTCGCTCGGCAGAGCTGGACAGCGGATAGGCCATTAGCCGCTGCGCCCGACTCGCGTCTACGCGGTCATCGTTATGCGCCATCAAGATCGGCTCGGCTTCGCGCATGCCAGCGCTGGTACCGCCGACGGACAGGAACAGATCGCGGTGTTGAACACCCGCCTGGCTAACGGCTTGCTGGGCCGCTGCGACAGCCAAAGCATCAGCCCGAGAATAGAGCGAAGCCATGCCCGCGGGCGCCACGTCCGAAATCCGGAAATTCTTGATTTCGGCCGCAAGGCGCAGCTTGCACCATGAAACATCGAATTCGCTGATTTCGCTAAACGCCCGTTCGCCCGCCGCAAGCCTGCGAAACATCCCCTTTGCGTCGTACCCAAGCGCCGTGGCAAGTCCCAGCCCTGTCACTGCAACGCGCGCCCGTTGACCGCCGTTCACGCCTTAACCTCGAACGCAATATTGCACTGAACCACGACTCGCGGTTGGTATGTTAGGGTGGAAATCACTGACTCGAGAGGGTGTTATGGAGGGCCGTATCGAGGATGTACGACGTAATAGTGTTGACCGATGCAAATACCGCCCTGGCTTCGTCGCCTTCGGGAATGTTGACGCCGAAGCGCTCTTCCAATGCTGCAGCCAGTTGCAGGGCGTCGAGAGAATCCAGCCCGAGCCCGTCGCCGAACAGCGGCGCATCGTCGGCGATGTCCGCCTCGCTCTTGCCGCGAAGGTCGAGTTCAGATATCAACAGGCGCTTGACTTCAAGTGTTAGCGTTTCGCGTTGCATCGGACGACTACTCAACCTCGAATGTAGCTGAAAGCGTCCGCGCGACAAGAACCTACGGGTCGGCCGTACATGCTCTAGGCCTCCTTCAACGACACGCCGAAGCGCTTGCCGATAATCTTGAGAATGTCGGCGTCGTGGACACTGTCAGCCTCCGCCCTGTAACCCAAAACCAGGCGGTGGCGCAGTGCAGGCAGAATCAGGCTTGCCACGTCATCGATGTCGGCAGCCGGCTGACCATTGGCCGCCGCTTTGGCTTTGGCCGCGAGCACCAAGGACTGACTCCCTCTGGGCCCCGATCCAAACCGCACATAGCGAGCGACTTCCGGCGGCACATCAGGGCCGTGAGGGCGAGTCGCGCGGGCAACGCGTACGGCAAGTTCGACGGCTTCCTCAGTAATGGGGATGCGCGGCACTAGGTGCGCGAAATCGAGGACGTCTTTTTCCGAAACCACACAGCGAATTTCCGGAACGTGTCCCGAGGTCGTTCGGCGTGCAATTTCGACTTCCTCGGTCCACGAGGGATATTCGACGTGAACTTCGAGCAAGAACCGATCGAGTTGGGCTTCGGGCAGTGGGTAGGTCCCCTCTTGTTCGATTGGATTGCGGGTGGCAAACACCTGAAATGGGTTGGGTAGCGGATGCGTCGTTCCCCCCACCGTTACTTGGCGTTCTTGCATGGCTTGCAAGAGCGCAGCCTGCGTCTTCGGTGGCGTGCGATTGATCTCGTCCGCCAGGACAAGATTCTGGAAGATGGGACCCCGCATGAACTCAACTTCGCGTTTGATGCGACCACCGCCCACGTCCACTTCATTGAGCACATCCGTGCCCGTGATGTCGGCGGGCAGCAGATCGGGAGTGAACTGGACGCGACCAAACGTCAAACCGAGCGCGCGAGCTAGACTGGAAACGAGCAACGTCTTAGCAAGCCCCGGCACTCCCACGAGCAACGCGTGCCCTCGAGCCAAGAGCGTGATTAACATCAAGTCAATCACTGATGTCTGGCCAATCACGATGCGCGACAGCTGTTCCTTGAGGTCACGGCAAGCCTTGGCACAGTGTTCAAAAAGCGCCACTTCGTCGTTGGGCGAAAAGGAGTCCACGGGGGAGGCACAGTAGCACGATTTCTCAAGGTGTTCCGACGCATTTGTGCCCGAAACTAGGCTGGGACTTGCTTCGAGGGTACAGACCGGCTAAGCGTCAGCCGGTTTGACTTCGATTGCGGCAGCCTTCGAATTTGCGCGGGCCAAGAGCAGATGACAGGGTTCCTTCGGCGCGTTGTGATTGCAATGTTGCTTGGGGTACTCGTGTACGGCGTCATCGTCGCGGTCTCGGGGTACCGTGACATACAATCCAGCCTCGCCATTTTTCACTGGAGCGCCTTTGCTTTGGCGCTCGGCATGGCAACCATGAATTACGCGACAAGAATCCTCAAGTGGGAGTATTACTTGGCGCGTCTCGGCATACGAGGCATTCCCAGGCTCGACAGCGCGCTCATCTTTTTGTCCGGGTTCGTGCTCACCATTACGCCGGGGAAGGTCGGCGAGATATTCAAGAGCGCCGTGCTCTATCGAACGCACGACGTATCCGTGGCTCGCACCGCGCCCATCGTAGTCGCCGAACGGGTCACGGATCTTATCGGCATCATCATTCTGATTGTCTTAGGATCAACGGGCTTCTCGGGGGGCCTTCGTTGGGCGATTGTTGGGGCAGTTCTCGTGGCCGTCGGCCTTCTCTTCGTGCTCTGGCAGAAGCCGCTGCAATCAATGGTCGAATGGCTGGAGCGGCGAGCGGGCAGATTACACGATTTTGCACCCAAGGCCCGCGAAGCTGTCGAAAGTCTCAGAATCTTGGCAAGCCCCGTCGCGCTACTGTGGCCGAGTTTTCTAAGCATCATCGCGTGGGCGTTCGAAGGCTTCGCACTGTACTTTCTGCTAGTGGGGTTCGGTATTCACGCGCCGCTGCTGCTCGTCGTATTCTTCTACTCTACGGCAACACTGGCCGGGGCCGTCATTCCAGTCCCTGGAGGTCTCGGGGTCACCGAAACGATGATCCAGCAGCAGCTTGTGCAACTCGGCGGCGTCGCGTTGGGCTCTGCCACCGCAGCGATGATTCTCGTGCGCTTCGCGACACTTTGGTGGGCTGTCATCGTGGGCTTCATTGCGCTATTCGCGCTGCGATTGCGCTACCCGAGATTGTCGCTGCGCGACCACGACCGGGTCCGACAGCGTCCCGACCCCGGCAACGCTGGGTGAACCGGGGCACGCGCAGACTCCTCGATTGCGCTAAGCCGCAACGCGAAGGAATCGCGACCTATCGGTGTGCGGCCGTTCTTGAATTGGCTTTCGCAGGGTTGGTAATTTGATGGAATTTCAGCGACAAACTCCACAATCTCGCGTTCCCGCGCCGCGTCACCGGCTGACTTCGCTGATGCAAGAGCCTTCTCGAGAACTGCATTTGCGTCAGTCAACTGCCCTTTTTGTGCCAGAACGACCGCAAGATTCTTGAGGGACCGGATTGCGTATGGGTCGATGTCCAAGGCTCTACGAAAATGGGCAAGGGCCTCGTCGAGTTGTCCACTGCCCGCCAGCAGAATGCCCAGATTGCCGTGGGCGCCGGCGTGATTGGGGTTGAGTTCCAATGCCTTCCTGTAATGGACCATAGCCTCATCGGTTTGTCCCATCTGCGTTAGTAAAAGGCCAAGGTTGTAATGGGGATCTGGCTGATTGGGGTTGAGTTCCAACGCTTTCATGTAATGAGCTAAAGCCTCGTCGTTTCGTCCCATGTCCGACAGCAGGTCGGCAAGGTTGAATTGAACGTCACCACGGTTGTGGTCAATTTCCAACGCCTTCTGGTAATGAACCAAAGCCTCATCGGTCCGTCCCAGCTTCGCCAACATTTTGCCGACGTTGTTGTGAGCGTCAATATGATGGGGGTTCAGTTCCAATGCCCTCTGATAATGCGCCAAGGCCTCGCTCGTTCGCCCCATGTCGGAGAGCAGAAGGCCCAGGTTGAAGTCGACCTCGGGCTGACTGGGGTTGAGTTCCAACGCCTTCTCGTAATGAGCCAAAGCCTCATCGGTTCGTCCCAGCTTCGCCAACACGGTGCCGACGTTGTTGTGGAGCTTGGCATGACTGGGATCGAGTCTCATCGCCAACTGGTAATGAGCCAAAGCTTCATTCAACCGTCCCATGTCCGAAAGCAGAAGGCCGACGTTGTTGTGTGCTTCGGCAAAGTTGGGGTTCAGATCCAATGCTCTCTGGTAATGAGCGAAAGCCTCGTCGGTGCGTCGTGACTTCGCCAACAGTATGCCGAGTTCGTTGTGCGCCATCCAACAATCGCTGTTTCTCGTAATGGTCGTACGGTACAGGGTTTCGGCATCCGAATACATCCTGCTTTGCTTCCAGCTCAACGTTCCAAGCGTCAGCAGTAGCATCACGCTGACCGCCGTCTGCAGTTGCGTACGGGCTCCACCTATCGACCCTAGCGTCATTTCCACCCAGCCCGCAGCCAGTACAATGGGACCTATCGCAGCAAGGTACTGGTAGTGATCCGCTACAAATGAATATCGAAACGTATAAAAACTGCGAAACCCGAGGTACGGCAGGAGCATCGCCGTAAAGTAGAAGAACACGGCTGCGGGCACTCGCCATACCTTTCGCCGCACCCAGAGAATGCCACCCGTCACCAGTGCTGCCGCCGGAAACAAGTATTGCCACCACACTGCCGCACTCAAGCCCCAGCGCGGGTATGAGAACATCAGATTCACGGGCAAGAACACCTTGCCCAAGTAGAACCAAATCGCGCGTCCGGCGAGGAGGCAGCGCTCAATCAAGGAGAGTGCGAACTCAGGCTCCCTGGTTCCAATATGGGTCTGTTCCACTTGAAGTGCGATCAGCCCGAACAGAATCCCTCCAAGGAAAAAGGGTAGCAGCGGGACGATATCGCGCTTGTACGACAATTTGCCGCCCTTGCACCATAGCACCGCAAGCATTGCCAATGGAAAGGTCGCAATCGTGCTCTTCGACAGCAGGCCGAGAACAAAGAGCCCCAGGCTCGAAACATACGACCGCCGGTTCCCATTTTCGGCATAGGTCAAATACGTCAGCGCCGCGGCGAGAAAGAAGACGCCGGAGAGCGTGTTTTTGAGTTCCGAAATCCATGCCACCGACTCCACCATAATGGGGTGAAGCGCAAAGATCGCCGCGGCAAGCCACGGGCCGGGCAACTGAAGCTTCCGTATGACCTGCACCAATATTAGCGCGGAAAGAACGTGCAACAGGAGGCTAAGCAAATGGTACGCAAGTGTTGCATCACCCCAGAGCTTGCCTTCTAACCAGAAGACGGTGTGAGCCAGAGGAAAGTATTGCATGGTCTCTCTGGTGTGGGTCCAAATGCTCACCAGACCGTCCATTGAACGAAGCTCCGGGGGCGTCATGTGCATGTTGTCGTCCCACAGGGGTTCGCCGTTCAATGCTGGCAGGTAGGCGAGGCTCGTGGCTGCAAGCAGCAACAGCCCGCAAACGAAATCGCGGTTCCGCGAAAAGGACAGTGTTGGTTTTGCCATACGCTCCTGCTCGCGCCGCCTATTTTGGCGTGACGGCACGGATAAGGCGCAGCGTTTCGAGCGCTGCAACGAAATCCTCGGGCAGCGGCACTTCGAATCGACAAACCCTTTTGTCAATCGGGTGCTCGAAACCAAGCACTCCGGCGTGCAACGCTTGGCGCCCAATTCGCTCCGCAGCGTGCTTCAATAACGTATCGCCCGACTTGTGGTTGCAATAGAGCTTATCCGCCAAGAGCGGCGTTTGGGCCCGCTCCGTGAGGTGCACGCGAATCTGATGCGTGCGGCCCGTTTCGAGACGGCATTCGACGTGCGCCGCGTGTCCCCCGGCCAAGCTCTCGAGCACGCGCAGATGCGTGACGGCGGACTTCCCCTGTTCAACATTGGAAGTAAAGCGAAGCCGCGATGTTGAATGTCGAGCATAAAGCGTGCGAATCTCTGTGACCATGGGAACCCCGCAGGTGATCGCTTGGTAGACGCGCTCGACTCGATGGGATGCCAATTCACACTTGAGCCCTTCACGCGCTGCGTCCGTCTTGGTGACGACCAGAAGGCCGCTGGTGTCCTTGTCAATGCGGTGGACTATCCCCGGGCGAAGATGCCCGAGGGTGTCGCGCTCGTCGGCGTTTGGCTGTTTGAACGTCCCGCGCGCCAGAAGACCGTTGACCAGCGTGCCTTTCATGTGCCCCTTCGCCGGGTGCACGACAACCCCGGGGGGCTTGTTGACGACGAGCAGGTGCTCATCCTCGTAAATTACGTCAATTGCAACCGCACTGTCCGGCTCGGCGTGACTGAGCGGTGGCTCGCCGGGCTCGACTTCGACCGCATTGCCGGGCGCGATCGAGTCGCGCGGGCGGCATGAGCGGCCGTCGATGCGCACGCGGCCTTCGCGTATCCAAGCCTGGATCTTGACTCTAGACGCGTCGGGGATTTTCGTCGCAAGCCACTTGTTGACGCGTTCGTCGGCTTCCTGTTCCTCGACGATGAATCGAAGTGTCACGCGATCGCTGGCCCGGGCGCCGCGAAATTCCGTGCCGGTAATTCACCAAATGGCACTGCGAATGTGGCCCTTGGATTTTACGAGGATGTCAATCAACGCTCGATCGTAGAAGTTACGCTTGTAAAGTTCGGGGGCGACGCGGCTCTTGTAAAGCGCGCGGCCTTCTTCGATTTCCTCGGCCAACTCCTCGAACAGGGTGTCGTTCTCTACACCACGGACGATCTTCTCTTCGTTGTAGAGCGACAAGTCGCTGGCAATGGCGCGCGCAAGTCGTCGGGCTGCGTCCTCGGCTTCGATGGGCATTTGCGGAACTCCTAGACCAGTGATTATCCAACGGAGGCGCCCGGCGTGTCAAAACACGGGCAATTCAGCCTGTTCATGCCGCGACTCGGCTGAGCGACCGAGGGTTTTGCGCCGGAAAACGCTGCCGCCGAGCGCAATCGTCCAGGGCATGGTCACGATGGCATAGCGGGCGCCGCCAAAGAACAGCGCGTGGATAAGAGCCGTTGCGGCAAGCCCGACGCTAGCGAGCAACAGCGGGGGTTCATCGAGCAGTTCGAGCCCTACTGTGAACGCAGCGGTCACGAGCAGCAATACGCCAACCCAGGCGAGCGGCATACATGTGAAGACGGCACCTGCGGTTGCCAACGAACGCGTCAACCACGCGCGTTTGGTCCGCCGCAGGAAGATCGATGCGAAGGCCATGAGCAGCACGGTTCGTTGCACGACGACTTCAGCGGCGCCAAGCACAACCTTGTAGCTCTCTGGAAAGAGTTTCCAATTCGACGAGTGCAGGTACCACCCGGGCGTGCCCACGTCATCGAAGGTTCGCTCGAGTTTCTTTGGCACGAGCCTGAGCCAAGATCCCGGCGCTTGGCGGATGCGCAATAGGGCGCCGTCGCCGAAACAAACGTCTTTCTTGGCTTCATCGAATACGCTGCGGCATTGCGACGGAATGCCCACCTTGTCCACGGGCACCCAGGCGCCGTTGCCTTCGGGGGCCGTTCCAATCAACAAGTTCCAGCCTGCGTTGGCGCTAACCAGCATGCAACGACCCATGCGGTGGCAGTTGCGCGCGGTCCAGGGCAAACAGCACGCAATGGCGAGCGCCGTGGTCGCGCCCGCACCAACGAGTTGCCGGCGCCAGCGCCTTCGCAAGGTGGCCGCGCTGCCGCCGACAGCAAGCCATCCGAGTAAGGGCGCAAACACGATCTGTTGTGGCCGCACCAACACGGCAACGCCCATCAGCAACCCAAGGCCGACAATGGCAATCACTTTGCGGCCACGCGACGCCTGTCCTGAGACGAGCGCAATCCAGGAGCCAATCGCCAAAATACTCGCGGACACAATCTCGGTCATCAAGGCCGGCGTGTAGAACAGTAACGTCGGATGAAGCGCTGCGATGCAGCCTGCTATGATGGCGCCGCGGCGCGTGGCCACGCTTGACGCCAGCCGTACAACCCCCGCGACGGCAAGCGAACCCAAGAGTGCGTTCAGAGCCATGGCAACCCAAGGCCGCGGCCCAAAGAGCCAGTAGAGCCCGCCGATAAGTGCAGGATACCCGACTGGATAGTGGGCGGCATACGTGACAACGCCGTCGGGCCACAGCCACGTGTATCCGAGACCGCGCGCGATACGCCACGCGACAATTTGATAGTACTTGCCGTCTTCGGCGGGAAGGAATCGCGACGCGGCCCAGGCAATTAGCGCCAATCGTAAGACCAATGCGAACCCTGCAAGCGTCCAAGCGTCGCCGGATAGCGCGCCGCGCGAGGGCGAACCTGGCTTCATCGGCTGGGAGGGGATTCCGTTAGTTTGCTCCAACGCTGCCCGTGCGGTCATTTCAAGCCCCCGCGGCGCACGGCGCGACACTTGGGAAATCGGCAAGGAGTTCGAAATCTACCAGATCGAGAACGACTTCGCACAAGGGCAAACCGACTACGTTCGTGAACGACCCGTCGATACGTTGGATGAGAAACGAACCAATGCCTTGCGCGGCGTAAGCGCCCGCCTTGTCGAGGCCCTCTCCGGTCTGTGCGTAGCGTCGGATCTCGCCTTGCGTGGCCGCGCGTAGTTTCACACGCGACGCGACCGTGCGGCGGCGAGCTACCGCGCTCTCGAGCGGCAACACCTGGATGGCATAGCGAGTAAACACCGTGTGTTCGTGCCCAGTCAATCGATTGAGCAGGCGCACAGCGTCATCGATATCACAAGGCTTGCCGAGGATTTCATCGTCAATGACGACGATGGTGTCCGCTACCAAGATAGCCGCTGTTTCGGCAAGGGCTTTGGGCCTGCTGCGCACTGCCGAGAGCTTGTCATCGACGACGCGTTCCAAGTAGTCAAGCGGCGCTTCGCCCATCCGGACAGCTTCGTGAACGTCTGCCACTTCGACGCGCAACGGCAAGCCGAGCCCCGTCAACAGTTCCCGGCGACGCGGCGATGCCGAGCCAAGACACAGGGGGCATGACCTAGATATCGCCGGCATGAGAATCCGTAACCAATCGACGGCGGAACATGGCACAAGAGCCCTGTCCGTGCACAAGCCTCATTGCCCACAGCCCAATTTGCCTCAAATACGACCAGTGACCCGGCTTGGTCTGCGCCCATTTCATTCTGCTGGAAATTCGTCGGCAGTTGCCACTATGGTACGCACGTGTTCGTACGCCGCCTCTGCTTAGTCGCCTGCCTTGCGCTCTTGTGTGGCGTGGCGCGCGCGGAGGATTGTCTGGGCACCACGACGTTGGGAGGGTGCTTTTCCGTGCTGGGTGTGACCGGCCCCGCCGAACCAGGGCCCTTTCGCACTTTGAGTTTAGGTCGAACACTGAAACCGGGTTCAATAGCGTTGAGCGCGAACGCATGGCACATAATCCGCCCGGCGGAGTTGGCTGTATCTAGTCCTGACCCTGCGGGGCGCACCGTTGATGTTGTGTCTCATGCTACGGTGATCGATTGGCGCATCGCTTTCGGCATCGGCAACCGCTTGGATCTCACGATGGCCGTACCAATCTTTCTCGATATTCGTGGGGCGGGGTCCGAGGCCATCGCGACGCAGAAGCCGACACCGCTAAGCGGCTCGGCCGTCGGTGATCCACGGTTGGGAGTGCGGGCGAGTTTGTTGCCCTCGTCAATCGCAGACTGGCGACTGATGCTTCGCAATGAATGGACACTACCGTGGGCCATCAAAGATTACGTCGGCGATGGCGCTGTCACTTCGACTACGGCACTGACAGGGGTTTGGCACTACGGCGGGTGGTCTGCGGCCGTCGATCTCGGCGCACGTTCCTCGCGTGCCAGGCGGTTCGGGGACGTGCGCCTCGGAACGTCCGCAATCTTTGGGCTAGGGTTCGCGCGCGACATCATTCGCGACAATTGCCTGACCGTCGGGCTCGAGGCCTGGGCCAACCCGGTATTGATAGCGTCGCCGACCAGCGACATGCCCAACAGCGCGGGAGTCACGACCGTGCCCGCCGAATGGCTCGCGAATGTTCAATGGCATCCTGGCAAGCTGCCTGCCTGGTTCTGGCTTGGTGGCGGCAGCGCATTGCCGATTTCGCATCGTGACACGACGAACGCGCCATTTGCAGATTCGAACTTCGTCGCACCCTCGGCGGCGCGGGTTCGCCTGGGGCTTGGCGCAGGGTTTCTGTTCGGTGACACATGACCAAACTATCCGTCAACGTCAACAAGATCGCCACGCTTCGCAATACGCGCGATCTCGAGATCCCGAATCTGGTAAGGCTTTCGACCATCGTATTGGCCTCTGGCGCCCACGGCATCACCGTGCACCCGCGTCCTGATCAACGCCACATTCGACCCTATGACGTGGACGCTTTGGCCGAGCTAGTCGCAAGATACCCAAGCGCCGAATACAACATCGAGGGGAACCCTTTTCACGGGCTGGTCGAGTATTGCCAGCGGGTGCGGCCACAGCAGGTCACGCTCGTGCCCGACGCCCGCGAAGCGTTTACGAGCAACCATGGGTGGAATCTTGTGGAACTCGACGGGAATGCACGGACTGCACTCGCCCATGCCATCGAAACTCTTCGCCTTGTGGGAGCGCGGGTCAGCCTGTTCGTCGACCCCATCGAAGCCATGATGCCGGTCGCGAAGGAACTCGGCGCGAATCGCGTCGAACTTTACACTGAACCTTACGCTGCGGCCGTGCTAGCGGGTCACGGCAACGAAACACTAGCTCGATACGCCAGAGCCGCGACGGCTGCGCGCGCCTGTGGGCTCGGCGTCAACGCCGGGCATGACCTCAACCTCGACAATCTGACTCCATTTCTGCGAGCCGTGGGGCCCGTGGACGAGGTCTCGATTGGGCACGCATTGATTGCCGACGCGCTCGAGTTTGGACTTGCCGACACGGTACGACGATACTTGACGCATTGCGCGTGGTAGCGCGGCTAGAGTACACAGGCCGTTCGAGCGTGGATTGGTCGCACGCGTCGAAACAATGCCGTCACGACATATAAAGCAAGAGCGCGTCGCAATGCGGTTTGAATCGCATTCCGCCGCGCCGTCGCACTGGTATCGACTACCATTGGTGCGAAGACTTCAGAAAGCCCGCCCGCAAAGCCTGGTCGCCCCGGCCAGGATCTGCGGGCGTGTTGGGCAGGATTTCGGCAGCAGTACTACTTGGAGTGCTCGTCGAGCCAGGCCGTTAGCCAGACCAGCGGTGCATTCCAGTTGATCGTAATCTCGTTCGTTGACCAGGCATCGCAATTGTCAACGAAGCACTTCTCGGGCGCGCAACCCGTCAAGCCTGCGGCCTTTACGTAGGGATCTTGCAGGCCCGAGTTGGGTCCGCCCGATACCGCTCCAGCCGGCGCCTTGGGATACTTTGGGTTGGCTTGGAATGCCCAATAGCGGTGATGCGGATATTCGAGCGGCCGGATGCCGTACCCCGTAATGTACGATTTTCCCATGGGGTTGCGGCCGAGCACGTAGTCCATGCCAAGACCGACAGCTCGCAACAGCTGTGGATCTTTGGTGAAATCGTACGCCAAAGCCATTGTCAGCGCGTTGTTGAGCACGAAGGAATTCGAACCCCAAGGATATTTACCTGATTTGCTGGGCTCGAGTGGAACACGGTAGCCTTGGTGCTCCTCAATCGCTTCATACTCTTTGGCAGCCTTTTCGATTTGCTTTCTGTACTTGTCCTTGGCTGCTTTGCTTGGAACCACCGCCATCGAGAACTTGCCGAGCGCATCCACGCGCTGCCAGTGCATCGCGGTGGCCGGCTGGTCCGCGTCCAGCTTTGTGCCATCCCCAAACTCATTGTCCAGAGGCGACTTCTTGAGCTCTTCGGCATACGATTCCTGGCCCGTCGTGACGTAGAGTTCGGCGGCTGCCCAGTAGAATTCGTCCGCTAAGTCATTGTCGTCGTAGGCGCCGCCGCCTTTGTGATCCGCCTGCGACGCCGGCTTGTTCGGGTTCTGTTTGGCAGCCTTCCAAGCGCGTTCCGCCGCGTCCAAGCAGGTCTTGCCGAACTTCGGGTCGAGGTCCTTCCAGATGCGCGCCGCTTGCGCGAGGGTCGCCGCGAAGTTCAACGTCGCGGCCGTGCTGACCGGGTGGATCAGGCGCGCCATCTTGCTTTCATGAGGTGCCAGCCCCAGTGCCGTCCATTCCACATCATGGATCTTGTGGTGCACCATGCCTGCGTTGGGCTTGCCTTCGGGCACCTGCATCTTGAGGAAGAACTCGAGCTCCCAGCGGGCCTCATCGAGAATGTCTGGAATCTTGTTTTGGCTCTCGGGGATTAGGCCCTTGACGTCGCCAAACGCCGCGGTGTCGCCACCCAGGTACTTGGCGCGCTCGTACCAATTCATGAGCGTCCAAACGGCGATGCCGCCGTTCACCACATATTTGCCGTAATCGCCGGCGTCGTACCATCCGCCGGTCACGTCCAACTTGTAGTCGCAGCCTGCATCGGGCGTGCAGCCCCACTCGTCTTTCGGGTGCCCTGCAGGACGCGCCAGCGCAGGATTCGGCACATAGGCCTTGTCAATGGGCGTGCCGCTGCGGTTGAAGTAAAAGTACTTGAACGCATCGTACTTGAGCTTGCTGTATAGGCCTGCGTCAATATCGAAGGGATCGCTCTTGGCGTCGCCAGCCTGCAAGACGTATCCCTTGCCGGGCGTCATGTACGACGTAAAGTCGATGATGTGCACCGTGTCACCCGACGCAGCATCCGCCCCGACGACTTTCGATTGCCCCTTGCTAACGGCTTGGCCCTTGGCATCCAGCAATTGGAAGTCGACGGGTTGTTTAGAATCGCTGAGAAGCGTTGCCACCTTCTCGAGTTTCGGCAAATACCCGAGTTGATTCACACGAATCTTGGGCAACTGCGGCGGTCCGGCGGGCGGCGGCGGCGCGTAAGCCGGATCGGACAGAATGATGTCGTCGAAACAGATCTCGAGCGGACCGGTGCCTTTGAACATCTGCCCACCGAGATGATACGCGAATTCAACCGTCGGATCGTCGGGCTGCGCCATGTTGAACTGGTAGGCAAACTGCTGAGGGTTGTCCGTCAGATCGACTTTCTTCGTGAAGTAATCTGTGTAGGGTGGACCCGCCATGCCAATCTTGGCCGTAAGACTCGTGGCGCGGCTCGCCCAAGCCTTGAAGCTCACGTTGTACGTGTGCCCCTTCTGGACAAGCATCTCGCGATGACGCAACTGCACGTCCCAACGGTCCTTTCCGGCCTGATCGAAGTTCACACACAGTGCGCCGTTTTTGATATGCCCTTCACCGGTGACTGGCTCGGTGAAGCTAGTCATCCAAGGCAGCATCACGCCGCTGTCGAACGAACTCTGCTTCAGCAAATTGTGAGCAGGATCGCCGGGCCCCACTTTCGTCTGCACCACCGCTGAACCCACGGGGTGACCCGTTTGAATCTCACCGCCGCAACCGCACGCCAAAAGCGTGACCAACCCACTGAATCCGCAACTTTGCCCGAAATTTCGCATGTTCATTCCTTTCGCACCCGGGCGCTATGCGTAACAGACAGTCGCGCATCCCACCAGGGGAAATAGCAGCCATCGAGAACCCTGGAAAAGTGAGGACTATCGCGGGATATTTCAAACCAAACGAGGGGACTCTCGTTCAGGCCGCAAATCCGTACCGGGACCACTCAAGCAAGCGTCAGCGGCACCAGCATCTCTTGGTCATCACGGCACGGAACCGACGCGACACGTCGCCGCCGCACGCGCATCCAACAACGACGCGGTATGCGTCTCACCGATATCCGTGTTGCCAAGATACCGAGCCGCGCGCGACCGAAGCCCGGTACCCGAACAATTGGCAAGAAGATCGGCATAGAGCCGCACTGTATGCTGAGAGCTAGGATCGGTGACTTCTGCGCCAGGCGAGAGACCGGTTCGAGCATCGCGCCCGACCCCCGCGATACCCAAGCCCACGCCCCTACGGCGAGCAGGTCGCTTGGTCGGCTCAATGCGCCAAGCTGCCGCAATTCACATAGTCGCTGCGATCTCGTGGGCCCGCATATACTGCCGCAAGTGCCTTGTGGCCCGCATCGGTTTGAAACAATTGATGATCAGCCGAGAAGCCGCCAGAACTGACGCTCGGCGGCCTGATCCACTGACCAGCCGACGAGCTTGTTTCGAGGGGATCGGCATTATCCTCGCCGAGTCATCGCCGTTACGAGGGGTGGAGCTCGCCCTGCGCGAGCAGACAATGAATGTCTGCCATGAGCCGGGGGCGCTTCGAGCTTAGGCCGCCGTGACTCGCAACTTGATTTCAAACGCCCTGACACGCCTTCGTCAATCGTCGGGGGAAGAACTTGCCACTTCTGCCTATTCGATCATGGAGCCGCTAAAGTGGCTTACGGGCAGCGTTCTGGCAATCATCACCGCGCACGTGGCCATGAACCTTGGCGATTACTCGGGCGTCTATTCGACAGGTATCGCCCTGTTGGATATCGCTACCCTCGCCGTGCTAGCGCCCGCACTCATGCTTCAAATACGCGGGAAAGTGCCGGCCTCGAGGGCGCAGTTGTTCGGCATTTTTGTGTACCTTGTCACCGTTGTGAACGTGATTGTTTCGGAAGTGCTGCGCAGAAGATCCATCGACATCATTTACTTGCCGTTTGTTCTGATTGCAGCCGGCACGGTGCTGCTTTCGCCCGCTTGGCTGGCGGCCACGCTTTCGTTTTCAATTGCGCTAGCAATTCCAACGGTACTCATGGTTTCGCCAAAGCCACAGGTCCCAACCATCCTGACAATGATGTTTGCCGGGTTCGTGATTTCGATAAGCGTGTTTACGAGCCGTATCCGGAGTCATCGGCGTATACTCGCTTTGCGTTGACGAGACCAAGAACACACGCGGGAACTGAAGGAGGCTCTATCTGCGGTCGAGGACAAATTCCGCGAGCATCGCGAGATGGAAGAGCGTCGTCAGAAACTCGAAGACCAGCTTCGGCAAGCTCAAAAGCTTGAAGCAGTGGGCGTGCTGGCGGGCGGGGTCGCGCATGACATGAACAATGTTCTAGGCGCAATCACATCTGTCGTTTCCCTAGCTACCGACAGGGTGCCCATCGAAGACCCGCTGCGCCAGGATCTTGAGGATATCCTCTCCGCTGCCCGGCGTGGAAGCACTCTAACCCGCAATCTGCTTGGATTTGCTCGACAAGGGACGCACTGTCGCGAGCGCTTTCAGCTGAGTGACACCGTCACGTCCGTTGCGAGGTTGCTGCGAAGAACCATTTCCAAGCAGGTGGAACTTTCGTTCGACGTGGCCGCCGATTTGGATGACGTTCAGGGCGACCCTGGACAAATGGGCCACTTGCTGATGAATCTCTGCATCAATTCTGTTGACGCGATAGCAGGTGCCGGAAGGCTCGGAATTACGGTGAAGAATCATCCTCTTGACGAAATGACCGCGCAGAAGCTTTCGCTAACCGAGGGCAGGTACGTCGAAGTCTGCGTTGAAGACACGGGTCAGGGTATTTCCGCTGACGTGTTGCCGCGAGTCTTCGAACCGTTCTTTTCAACCAAGTCCAGTACGGAGCGTTCAGGTCTTGGCTTGTCGATGGCCTATGGTACGGTCAAAGAGTACGGCGGAGCCATCACCATCGACAGCATCGTCGGTCAAGGCACTCGCATCTCCGTCTATCTTCCCTCACTTCCCACAAAGCTTCGATCGCAACGTCCGCCGTCGGTCCATCCCCCCGCCGATCTCGACAATCGCAGGGACATCCTGTTGGTTGACGATGAGCCCCTGCTACGCTCTGCCGGGAAACGTCTCATTGTGGGCATGGGATTCAACGTCATTACGGCCGCCAACGGCGCCGAGGCAGTCGCCGCCTACCGGATGCACCAGAATTCGATCGCACTTGTCATCCTCGATGTCGCGATGCCCGTGATGAGCGGAGTCGAGTGCTTCGAGAGGCTGCGGGAAATAAATCGCGACGTGTTGGCGTTGATTGCCTCAGGCTACGCAAGATCCGGCGATGTTGACGCTCTACTGGCGGCAGGTGCCGCCGGCTACCTGGGCAAACCGTACGACAGGAAAGAACTGTACCGGGCCATTGGGCACGCGTTGAGCATTCGAACCAGCGCATCACTGCTGATTCCAGGGGCTCCCCTGCTCTCTCCGACCGGGTCGGGAACGCACTGAATGTCAGCCTCATTGGGCGCTTCTGCCGCGTGCCCCCAAGAAATTCCGGAGCCCCCCTTGCCACCGAAACAGGGCGTGCGCATGTTGGGACCATCGACGGCGCACTCCCAGTGCTGGAGGCTGATCGTCGCTGACAAAGTCGCGCGATCGGCGCCCGGCAACCCGTAGTTTGCGGTATGTGACCCGCGACTCGCGTGGCACGCCGCGCCTGCACGCCGTGCGCTCTAAAAGATAGACACAGGAGGACAACTATGCTCGCTAGATATCGCAATACCGGTGATTTGCCGTTCTATTCCCCATTGTACCTGTTCGATGGCGAGTCGCCTTGGAGAGCTTTTGGCAGTTTCAGACAGGATCTCGATCGACTTTTTGGCGTGTACGAGCGATCACTCGTCAGTCCGCACTTCAAGAGTCCAGACAGTGCTGAGTTACATGATACCGGAAATGACCTCGTCATTTCTGTCAACCTCCCAGGCGTAACCAAGAAAGACATCGAGCTATCGCTGAGTGGCGACAACGTTTACGTCAAAGCGTCACGAACCGCGACGACACCGGAAGGTTATGCGACACACCGCAGGGAACGCGCATCCTACACGTTTGAACACGCATGGCGCGTCCCCGTGCCAATCGACGCGCAGAAAGCCGAAGCCAAACTCCAAGATGGCGTATTGACCATCACGTTGCCCAAGTCTCCGAACGCTCAACCCAAACAAATATCGGTGAAGGCTGGCTAATCCTATGGGGCCGCTCAACAAGGAATCACGACCATGACACAGAATATTGTTCAAACGTCCAACGACTCATCGGCTGAGCGCACTTCCGGCATCGTCAACCTAACTCCGGCAGTGGATATCTATGAAAACGACAAGGAATTGCTGGTGGTGGCGGACCTCCCACGAGTGACGCGAGATTCCCTGACAGTGGAAGTCAATCATCCGGAGCTGAAGATTGAGGGGCGTGCATTCGACAGCCGCAAGCAACCAGAGTACTTGTACACTCGCACATTTCACTTAGATTCTTCGATCGATGCCGCCAAGATCGAGGCGAAGCTGACCGACGGGGTTCTCGAGGTGCGTTTGCCCAAGACAGAACCGTTCCAAGTTCGAAAGATCGCAGTCAAGTCTGCCTGAGCCGTTGCGTCGAAGCGGGAGCGCCTCCCCCCGAGGGCGCTCCCCTGCACTCACCGGCTGCGAGGGAGTCCCATAAGTTGGCTTTTCGGCTAACACGCGCTAGCTTCTGCTATACTTGCGCGACCTAAATGCGCGTTTTGTTGGTGTATCCACCGCCCTGGAAAATACCCGATCCCAATTCGGCACCGGACGCCGTGGACGGCCCACCCGAGGACTATCGCGAGGGTGATCTCGACACAGACTTCTTTCAGATACCTTATGGCTTGTTGAGTTTGGCGGCGAATTCGCTGCGTGCAGGCCATCAAGTCAAGGTGCTCAACCTTTCGAGCTACCCTTGGTCTTGCGTCGAGCAGCTGCTACCCAAAATGCACGCTGATGTAGTGGGCTTCTCGTGTTGGACCGCAAACCGGCGAGGAGTACACCTGCTGGCAAGCGCGATCAAGAAACTCTATCCCGATACTTACGTTGTCGTGGGCGGGCCACACGCAACCCCACTGGCGCGCCCCATGCTCGATCACTGGCCTGAAGTCGATTGCGTCGTCGTCGGCGAAGGCGAAGCGACATTTCTCGATCTCTTGGCACGCCTACAACACAAGAGGTTGCTCGGCGACCTTCCTGGCGCGGTGACGCGTGTGGGCGATTGCGTTCACATCGGACCACGCCGCGCGGCAATCGCAGATTTGGACGGACTAGCATGCGTCCATTCGTTGTTCCCCACGCACATTGTCATGACGTCGCGAGGGTGCCCATGGAATTGCACGTTCTGTGGCGCAGAGAACAGTTGGGGACGTGGCTTTCGCAGTCTGAGTGTCGAACGAGTACTGGATGCGTTGGAGGAGGCGCTGCGACGTGCAAGAGTCCGAGTCCTTCTCATTAAGGACGACACGTTCACCACGAACCGAAAGCGCGTCATTGACATATGCCGAGGCATCCGACAGAGAAATCTGCGATTTCTCTGGAGCTGCGACACCCGGGTTGACGTCCTTGACGACGAGCTACTTCGAGAAATGCGGCTGGCAGGTTGTGAACGACTAAGCCTGGGAGTTGAATCGGGCTCGCCCGAGATCCTGCGCGCAATCAACAAACGAATCACTGTTGAGCAAATCATGAAATCCTCCGACGCGGCGCGCCGCGTCGGCATTCGCACTCGCTTCTATATGATGCTCGGCAATCGCGGCGAAACGGAAGCCACGTTCCGCGAGAGTCTGGCTTTCTTGGCAAGAGCCAAACCCAACAGCTTCATCTTTTCTTGCCTTAGCATCTATCCTGGCACCGACGACTACGACGACGCCGTCCGCGCCCATCGCGTGAACCCGGACAGCTACTTCAGAGAATCGTTTCAGGAACTGAAGATGCCGTTCGATGCTTCACCCCGCGATGCAACGATCATGAATGATTGGTTTATGCAGCATCGGGGCGTGCAAGTCCAACACGTTCCCTCGGTGGCAGAGTTGCGCGAAGTATTGTCAACGCTCGGGGAACACCCTGCGGCGCATCTGGACTTGGCCGAGGCTCTGATTGAATCTGAGGAGTTCGAAGAAGCCGAGTTCCACCTGAACCGCGCTCTTGAACTGGAGTCTCCTGTACCCGGGCTTGTGCTCAACGCCCAGGCATGTATCGCGGCGCGATGCGGCAACTACGCACGTGTCAAAGAGATCCTGGTTTCAGCGGCCAAGATCGATCCCCAGCACTACTTGTTGCTCAGGAATGCGGCGGCAGCGAAAGCTTGGTTTGATAGCGGGGGGCCTGATGCCAATTCGCCGCTCCAGCTCGATTGTAGGCACGACTTCCAACTGTTCGAACGGACTCAACAACCGACTCTTCCTGGGCCGCTGCCGGACAACTGGGATGATTGGACTCAATCAAGCAGCGTCAGTCCGCGCGCGCCGGAAGCGGCGAAGGCCTCTTCGAACGAGCACAAGGGTCTTTTCGTGCTGCCGACCTGATCCAACTCAATGACCAACCCGATCATCACATTCTCGGGTTTGATGTCTCGATGCAGGACGCCGCGACGGCCGCGAACGGGACCACCACGCAGCCTCACATTCCGCTTCCTCTACGCCTGATTCGCCACTGCATCGAAACTCTTCGCGCAGCGCCTTCATCGCCACCTAGCGACCGAGCACGCAGTCGAATCAGTAGTGCTAGGTTACTGCATCAATCAGGGTGGATCTTTCAGGCGAGCCCACTTCATAGCCAACATTGGGCGCAAGCCACCGCTCTGCTTCCCCAAGTGTCCAACCTTTGCGCTTTGCGTAGTCTTCGAGCTGGTCCCGCCCGATTTTCCCAACATTGAAATATCGCGCCTTCGGATGAGCGAAATACAATCCGCTGACACTGGCTGCGGGCGTCATCGCAAAGTGCTCGGTGAGCCCCAGCCCCAGGGCGCCTACGCGCAGCAATTCGAACAAACGTCCCTTCTCCGTGTGATCGGGACATGCCGGATAACCGTATGCGGGTCTGATCCCACGATACCGTTCTGCAATCAGATCTTCTTTCGATAACCTGCCAACCTGATCGTAACCCCACTCCGCCCGCGCCCGTTCGTGGAGCCATTCTGCCAGAGCCTCCGCAAGCCTGTCCGCAAGGGCTTTGACC
This sequence comes from uncultured delta proteobacterium, assembly GCA_963811985.1. GTDB lineage: Bacteria > Myxococcota_A > Polyangia > Polyangiales > Polyangiaceae > FEN-1139. Next base: position 9,796 of record CAWEUH010000012.1, on the reverse strand, counting down.
ATGATTGCCGAATAGTCATCCAGCTCTTGCTCGAAGTGCCGTGCGAGCTCCTCGCATCCGATTCCCGCAGTTACCGCGAAGCCACCCAAGTAATTACTGGAGTTCGAGCTCTTTGGAGCAACGAAATCCGCGAGCGAGCGACAGGGGTCACCCGCGTTGGTCGCGCGCTGTTGTCTTAGCATTGGGAACGTCACGGGAGCTGTGTCGTTGTCGAACGACACTTCAATGCAGTCATTTACGGATTCGGCGCGCCAGAAGCCGTACGCGGCCCTGGCCTCCAGTAGTTCTTCGGTAACAATTCGATCGAGCAGGCGTCTACCATTGTCGTAGAGTTCACGCGCGGCAGCGCCCCGTTCCGGGTGGTTCAATATCGCCGGGAATTTGCCGACGAGTTCCCAGGCGGAGAAAAAGAACGTCCAGTCGATGTAGCCTGATATTTCGCCAAGCGGCACGCGCTCGAGCATTCGACGCCCAACAAAACTTGGTTTGGGGCAGGCGTCCGCATCAAATCCGAGTTGCTCCGCATTGTTGCGCGCTGCATCAAAACTAAGCAACGCTTCCTGTCGGGTGCTCCTCAGACTGCGAAGTTCGTCCTGCGCAGCACGATTCGAGTTAGAGAGCTTCTTGCGCTTGTCTTCATCCAACAGCTCCGAGACTACCGAAACTGCCCGTGAAGCGTCGAGCACATGGACAACATCACTACTGTACTTTGGCGCAATTTTTACAGCCGTATGCTTGCGACTCGTTGTCGCACCGCCAATCAATAACGGAATCGAAAGATGGCGGCGTTCCATCTCGTGAGCGACCTTAACCATTTCCTCGAGACTCGGGGTAATAAGACCGCTTAGCCCCACGATGTCTGCGTGTTCCTGTTCGACGCGGTCAAGGATCGTATCCGTGGGAACCATGACACCCAAATCAATGATTTCGAAGTTATTGCAGCCGAGCACAACGCCAACAATGTTCTTGCCAATGTCATGCACGTCGCCTTTCACGGTTGCAAGGACGACTTTCCCGCGCCCACGCCCATTCGCCTTTTCTTCAAGTATGTACGGCTCGAGTTTTGCCACGCCTCGCTTCATAACACGGGCGCTTTTCACTACTTGCGGCAGGAACATCTTGCCGGCACTGAAGAGGTCGCCGACCTCACGCATTCCGTCCATCATGGGCCCTTCAATGACCCCAAGTGGACTCGCGAGTTGCAGTCGAGCTTCCTCGACATCTGCGTCGATGAAGTTGACAACCCCATGCACTAGCGCGTAGCGAATTCTGCCGGCCACGGGTTGCTCTCGCCATGTTAAGTCGATCGACTTCTTCTTGGCATCGCCCTTGTACGCGTTGGCAAGCTCGACGATCCTCTCCGTCGCATCGGGACACCTATCAAAGAGCACGTCCTCGACTGCCTTCAGTAGATCGCCCGGTAGATCTTGGTACACGGCCAACTGACCGGCGTTGACGATGCCCATGTCTAGGCCCGCCGCAATGGCGTGGTAGAGAAATGCGGAATGGAAGGCCTCACGGAGTACGTCATTGCCCCTGAAGCTAAAACTCAAGTTGCTGATGCCACCACTGACCAATGCGCCTGGCAGCTTCTGCTTGATGAGGCGAGTCGCCTCGATAAACGCCATGCCGAACCGATTGTGACCCTCAATGCCCGTCGCAACGGCAAATACGTTGGGGTCGAATATGATGTCATGCGGCTCAAATCCCACTTGCTCCGTCAACAATTTGTAGGCCCGCTGGCAAATGGCGAATTTGCGTTCGGTCGTGTCAGCTTGGCCTTGTTCGTCAAACGCCATGACGACAACCGCAGCCCCGTAGTCATGGACGACCTTCGCGCGGCTTAGAAACTCTGCCTCGCCCTCTTTTAGGCTTATTGAATTGACGATCGACCTTCCTTGAATGTTTTTGAGCCCCACCTCAATGACCGACCACTTTGAGCTGTCAATCATGATGGGTACCCGGGCGATATCGGGTTCGGTTGCCAGCATCCGGAGAAACCGTTCCATTGTCGCTTCCGAATCCAGCATCGCTTCGTCCATATTGACGTCGATGATGTTGGCGCCATTGGCAACTTGTTCGTGCGCAACTTGGAGGGCTGCCGTGTAGTCACCACTCTGGATTAGTCTGGAGAATCGCTTGCTTCCCGTGACATTGGTTCGCTCTCCGATCATAAGGAAGTTCGAGTCGGGCCGAACGGCTAGCGTTTCGAGGCCGCTAAAACGGGGCAGCGCATCCTTGCTCGGCGGGACGCGCGGTGGTCGCTCGCGTACCGCTTCGGCGATTGCGCGGATATGTCCGTCGGTTGTGCCACAGCAACCGCCGACGATGTTCAGCAGCCCCTCGCTCGCGAACCCTTCGAGCACAGTCGCCATTGATTCTGGCGTCTCATCGAACCCTCCGAACTCGTTGGGAAGACCGGCGTTCGGGTAACAACTTACCCAAATCGGTGCCATCTGCGCGAGAATTTCCAGGTGGGGTCGGATTTCACGAGCGCCCAGCGAGCAGTTGAGGCCAACGCTAAACGGTCTTGCGTGGGCTACGCTCGTCCAGAACGCTTCAAGCGTTTGCCCTGAGAGCGTCCTGCCACTCTTGTCGATGACCGTGACGCTCAGCAACAAGGGAAGTTCAGTAGCACGCTTGGATAGTACATCATTCACGGCGACGAGAGCAGCTTTCGCATTGAGGGTATCGAAAATGGTTTCCACCAAGAGTGCGTCTACTCCGCCCTCCACAAGCGCACGAATCTGCTCGGCGTAGGCGTCGCGAATCGAATCAAAGTCCTTGTCACGATGCCCCGGATCGTCAACGCGGTGAGACATGCTCAGTGTCTTGTTCATGGGGCCGATAGCGCCCGCCACGAATCGCCGCTTGTCGGGCGTTCGATCACTCCACTCATCCGCCGCAGCGCGCGCTAGCCGAGCCGCCTCGAAGTTGATCTCGTAGACGTAGGGCTCAAGGCCATAGTCAGCTTGTGAAACCGCCTGCGCGCTGAACGTATTGGTCTCGATAATGTCGGCGCCAGCTGCCAAGTACGCGCGATGGACCTCTGCAACTGCTTTGGGGCATGTCAGCACGAGCACGTCGTTGTTTCCCTTCAACGGACGCGAGTGGCTGGCGAATCTTTCGGCACGAAAGACGGCTTCGGTCAGCTCCCGTTGCTGCAGCATCGTGCCCATCGCACCGTCGATAATCAGAATGCGCTTGCGAACAAGCTCGTCCAGAACCTTGGCAATTTCAGCTTGACTCATGTCGTCTTCCCGATGCGTCGCAAGGACGGTCGGACTCAGGTTAGTCTAGTTCCCGGGGCTAGACTCGCAAGTTTTCCACTTTGGCTGGCGCGTGACGCAACAACAGCCCGCTGCCGTCTTGACTGCTCCGCGACCCAGACGCGAATTGCGGAGCTAGGGGTACCCGGCGTCTCAAATTCGGCCGTCTGAACTCCATCGAACTTAGGGCTTGAATGTGACTGTACTCGGCTAGATCCGGGCTCCTCGTCCAGCATAAATCCGGCTCGCTGATTTCAATTGCGTTGGTTCGGCTCGCAAATCCAAGTTATGCAGCTAAGCCGTTGCCCGTCAGGGGCTCGACTCAGGAACCGTGCAATGTGTCCTCATCCTCTCGCCGGTAAGCCGGCACCACAATCAGAGCTGATCAATATTCAGAAACTCGTGACCGCCTACTTTGTCACGCAACCCGACGTGTCCAGGCCAGAACAGCGGGTTGCGTTTGGGACTTCGGGTCATCGAGGGAGCGCGGAGTCGGCCAGTTTCAATGAACGCCACATCCTTGCGATTGCACAGGCCGTGTGCGAAGTGCGAAAGGCGCATGGAACCACGGGGCCTCTGTTCGTTGGAATTGACACGCACGCGCTTTCGGAGCCGGCGCTGGCGACGACCCTCGAGGTCATGGCTGCCAATGACGTTACCGTTTGCATTGATTCTTCTGGCGGTTACACACCAACGCCGGTCATATCGCATGCGATTCTCGCGCATAACTACCGACGAACCAGCGCGATGGCAGATGGAGTGGTCGTCACACCATCGCACAACCCGCCGTGTGACGGCGGGTACAAATACAATCCGCCCCATGGAGGTCCAGCTGACGCCGAGCTAACGGCACAGATTGAAACGCTTGCCAATCGGCACCTGGCTGAAGATTGCCGCAACGTCAAAAGGACCTCGTATGCCAAGGCGCTCGCGGCACGCACGACGCAACGGGTTGATTTCGTAACGCCCTATGTAGCGGATCTCGAACAGATCATTGACTTCGGGCCCTTGCGCAACTCGAAGTTGAAGATTGGGGCCGATCCGATGGGCGGTTCGAGCGTTGACTACTTTGCTCCAATCGCCGAGCGATACCGACTGAACCTCGAAGTCGTCAATCGGACCGTCGATGCAACGTTTCGCTTCATGACGCTCGATCATGACGGCAAGATTCGAATGGACTGCTCCTCACCTTGGGCAATGGGCACTCTGCTCGGCCATCGAGAGCGATTTGACATCGCGTTTGGCAATGACGCCGACGCCGATCGGCATGGCATCGTCACTCGCTCGGCGGGGCTGATGAATCCCAACCATTATCTCGCCGTTGCCATTGACTACCTGTTCCGCGTTCGCCGGGGTTGGAGTGGCAGCGCGGCCATTGGAAAGACCATCGTAAGCAGCAGCCTGATCGATCGAGTTGCCGCAAGCCTTTCCCGGCCACTTATAGAAGTGCCGGTCGGTTTCAAGTGGTTTGTAGAAGGCTTGTCCGGCGGCCGATTCGGTTTTGCGGGCGAAGAAAGCGCGGGCGCCTCATTCCTGCGCAAAAATGGGGAAGTTTGGACCACTGATAAGGACGGTTTGCTGCTGGATCTGCTGGCCGCGGAAATTACTGCTGCCACTGGGAAAGATCCCGGGGAACACTATCGCGAACTGGCCAAATTGCATGGCGAGCCGTCCTATTCACGGATCGACGAGCCGGCGAGCCCAGCGCAGAAAGCTGTCCTCAAGGACCTGGGAACTCAAAACATTACGGCCCGCCAACTTGCAGGTGATGATATAACGGCCGTGCTGAATCGGGCACCCGGAAATGGAGCACCCTTTGGTGGAATCAAGGTCACCACTGCACGGGGTTGGTTTGCCGCCCGCCCGTCCGGCACTGAAAACACCTACAAGATCTATGCAGAAAGTTTTTGCGGAGCCGAGCATTTGGCCAAAATCCAAGAGGAGGCTCGCGCCGTGGTCAGCTCGGCATTGCGCACGGCTGGCGTTTAGTTTGTCCGTAGGGTCCAAAGCACGAAGCCAAAAATGGCGGAGGGCAGCATGAAGGTTATGAAGCAAAAGTGGTGTTGGATTGGGTTGGTAGTCTTGGCAAGCAGCACTGCCTGGGCCGCGAAGGAACCAGCAAAGCATGCTGTCAAGGACGACGACAAGAAGTCGGCCTCCAAGGACGACGACAAGAAGTCGGCCTCCAAGGACGATGAAGAAAAGGCTGCCTCCGACACCACGAAACCAAGCTCGGCTGAGGCAGACACGCAAGACGAGGCGAACAAGGACGAAACCGCAGATGAAGACGAGACCACCAAACCGCCACCCAAGAAGTCTGCCAAAGGCGAGAAGGTGCCCCCTCCAAAGAGCAACAGCACGTTGAACATGGGCCTACTTGCGGGCTTCGGGACGTCACTGTTTACGCGCTTAGGGATTGGCCTTCGCGGTGGTCTGACGCTGGGCGAAAAAGAAGGTCTTTACCTCGGAGTGATCGGAACGTTCTTCAAGGGGACCTCGGTGACTCAACCTCGGCTCACCTCTCCACCAGACGCAGAGCTAACACGCAGCGCTTTGGTTTTTGGAGCCGAGGTTGGGTACGATGTCTTGGCGTCTGACGATTTTCTTGTTCGGCCCTACTTATCTCCGGGGTTTGCCTACGTTTCATTCAAAGAATGTGCCACCGGTACGTGTTGGAACGACAACGGCGTGCGCATGACACTGGCACCCGGGCTGCAAGGTGTCTATTCGTTCGGGGCCGCGTACGTGGGCGCCGACTTGAGATACCAGATCATTATGAATGAGTCTGACGCGAGTGCCGCCGTCATATCGTTGACCGGTGGCCTGCGCATTTGACACATGTCCCACGTCGTGCAGGTTGACGCCACGCGGGCAGTCAACGCGACCCTCGACTGACAAAAGCGTGTAAGCAACCCGCCACCAACCAGCCCTCAATCCACGCGTGAGAATGTCTTGTTGATTGTGCACCCATGACGACAGATGCGCAGACCAAATCGATCGCTCAACAATTGCAGGCCCCGGTCCCGTTCAAGAACCCATTTTTATGGGTCCCTACTAGCTACTTCGCAATGGGCACCGTGTACATCACGGTCTCGACGGCCTCCAATATCATGTTCTCGAATCTTGGGCTTCCGAACGACAAGGCGGCAGCGTACTCAAGTCTAACGGGCCTTGCATTTACGTTCAAACCGTTTTGGGCGCCGCTGCTCGAACTCTACAAAACCAAGAAGTTTTTCGTCATTATCATGCAGATCACGCTGGCTGCGCTCTTTGCGGGCCTCGCGTTTCTTCTGCCGTTCTCTGGAGCATCGAAGAGCCCCGTACCAGCGAACATCGGGTCCGTTGCGCTGCCATTGGTCGCGCCCATATTCTTGCTGCTTATGCTGACTGCAATCGCCGGAGCAACACAGGATATAGTTAGCGATGGGGTCTATGTCACAACACTCGATTCGAAGAACCAGGCCAAGTACACCGGTATCCAGAGCATGTGTTGGAACATTGGCTTCGTTGTCGCCGGTGGTCTGCTTGTATTGCTCGTTGGACGTTTGGCGGGAGAAACGCAGACGGGCCCCAAACCAGTCCCCGCTGCCTACGGCACAGCTTGGGCCTATGTGTTTGGAGCCAGCAGCATACTGATGCTCGCGCTGGCAGCTTGGCACATCAAAATGCTGCCTGAGGGGTCGCGTGCACAGAACGCGCCCAAGTCCCTCAACGATGGCCTTGCCACTGTGGGAAGGGCCTTCGTCACCTTCTTTCAAAAGAAGGACATACTTCTGCTGCTTGGGTTTGCGCTGTTCTACCGTTTTGGATTGGGGCTGCTCGACAAGATCGCACCCCTATTCCTCATTGGCAACCGAGCGAGCGGTGGGCTTGGCCTCAATAATACGACCCTCGGGTGGATGAACGGTATCATCGGTACGGGAGCACTCATTGTAGGGTCCGTGCTGGGAGGCTGGTTTGTGTCGCGGCGCGGTCTCAAGAAATCGTTGCTTCTGCTGTGTCTCGCTCTCAACGTTCCGAACGTCACCTTCCTCTATCTAGGCTGGGCCCAACCGAGTTCATTGTGGCTGATTGGCTGTATTTTCTTCATTGAGAAACTGGGGTGGGGCTTTGGTGCCGTGGGCCACATGATCTACATGATGCAACAGATCGCCCCAGGCCCATACAAGACTGCTCACTACGCATTTGCTACCGGACTGGGTCTCAGCCTGTGTATGACGTTGACCGGTTGGGTCAGCGGCTATCTGCAAGTGGCCGTGGGATATCAAACCTACTTCATGATCGCTCTGTTCGCGGCATTGCCCTCGATACTCTTTACGGTCTTGGCCCCGTTCCATTACGCGGATGATGCCGCTAGCGCCAAAGCTGGTACAGGCAAATAGGTCAGTTTCACGCGACTCGAATTAGGTGCGCGTCTTCCTCATTCTCCGATGCGACGGGTGCCACGTACAATCCTTGCTCAAGTTTCGCACGGATCGCGCCGCGGATGCGCTCGGCCAAAGCAACGTCCGCAAGCAATGCCTCCCGCGCCCGTTCCCTGCCTTGCCCAATATTCTTGCCCTCGAACTGCAGATAGCTTCCGCTTTTCTCCAGCACGCCCAGCGTCACAGCCGTATCCAGTATATCACCGACGGCATCAATGCCTACGCCCCAACGAATGTCGAACTCAGCCTCCGTGAATGGTGGCGCACATTTGTTCTTCACCACCTTGACGCGCGTACGATTCCCTACGACAGAGTCCCCCTGCGTCACTTTGCCAGTTCGACGCACATCGAGTCGAACACTTGAGTAGAACTTGAGCGCCATCCCACCCGTCGTCGTCTCGGGGCTCCCGAACGTTACTCCAATCTTGTGTCGGAGCTGATTGATGAACATGATTGTCGTGCAAGATCGATTGGCGATGCCCGTGAGCTTTCGCAATGCTTGGCTCATCAGCCGCGCGTGAAGCCCGACGTGAAGGTCGCCCATGTCTCCTTCGATTTCCGCCTTGGGAACCAGGGCAGCCACTGAATCCACTACGATCAGGCCTAGCTCACCAGATTTGGCGAGCAACTCAACGATATCGAGCGCCTGCTCCCCATGATCGGGCTGAGAGACAAGCAGTGAGCTCATCTTCACGCCGATTGCCTGTGCATATCGAATGTCAAATGCGTGCTCTGCGTCAATGAGCGCCGCCAGACCGGAGCGCTTGTGCACTTGCGCAATCGCGTGCAATGCCAGCGTTGTCTTTCCGCTTGCTTCCGGCCCAAAGATTTCAACGATTCGACCGCATGGATATCCGCCGATTCCAAGTGCGCGATCAATCGCGAGCGATCCCGATTCTGTTACCGCGATCGGCTCATTGGGGCCGTTGGGGTCCATGCACTGTATGGTGCCTTTTCCGTGCAGTTTTTCGACCTGCCCGACAAGACGCGCAAGCGACTCGTTCGAGGCTTCGGTGCGTTTCTTTTCACTCATCGTTGTTTCTCCTTTGTCGTTGATTACACAAGCATCAGGTTACCGTCTCGCAAAGCCCGTATTAAGCTGCGATCAATGGTTGGCGGTCGAATATCCTGCCCTGAATAGCTTCTGCCACATGCTCGGTGTTCAACGTATTCAGCGCCCGTCAGGTCTGCAATCGTGCGTGCCACGCGGTATACGCGCACGAATGCCCGTGCACTTAGGCCCAACTGCCGCCCGGCTGCATCGAGCAAACGACGTGATTCGTGGCCGAGAGGCGAGGTTGTCTCAAGTTCAGACAATGATAGCGCGCTGTTGTATCGAGCACCGCAGTTCGTCTGGGAATTCCGCAACTGCTGACGGGTGTGTGCTTTCATAACTCGCCCAAGTACATTTACCGAGCTCTCTGCGGTCGAGGATTGACTGAGAAGACTCATCTCGACTGGCGGTACTGCACAGTGAATGTCAAACCGATCAAGCAGGGGCCCGCTTAGGCGTTGGGTGTAGCGAATTCGCTTCTGCTCAGTACAGACGCAGGGTCGCGTGGGGTGCCCGTAGTAACCGCACGGACACCCGTTGACTGCCGCAACCACAAGGGGGCGTGCAGGAAATGATGCGCGTGCTCGCGAACGAGCGATGCAAACGTAACCGTCTTCAAGAGGTTGCCGCAGCGCCTCAAGGACGTTGCGCCGAAACTCGGCAAGCTCATCGAGGAAGAGTACGCCGTGGTGTGCTAGACTGATCTCGCCTGGGCGTGGAATATCGCCGCCCCCAATCAGGGCCGCTTCACTGAGCGAATGGTGAGGCGACCGAAATGGTCTGTGCGAGATTGCTCCCGTGCGCGAATCAACCAACCCGGCCACGCTGTGGATGGCCGTCACTTCCATCGCTTCAGTGAAGGTCAAGGGCGGCATGACCGTGGTTATTCGTCTGGCCAGCAGTGTCTTGCCGCCACCGGGTGGTCCAACGAGTAGCAGATTGTGGCGGCCCGCTGCCGCAATCTCAAGTGCGCGACGAGCACCGGGCTGCCCCTTGACTTCCGCCAAATCGACGCTGTATGCGGCCTGGTCGGGACGAAACTCAGTTCT
>CAWEUH010000011.1:0-18007 GCA_963811985.1 uncultured delta proteobacterium | reverse complement strand
TTTCCTCCACGCACACCTGGTTTCAGTTGCGTATTGCTAGCCAGCAAGACCAGCTTCCGGCCAGGCCGCCGGGCCGCCGGCAATTCCGTCACCCCAACGGGTCCGGGTGCGAGCAGTCCTGCGTGCCCTGTGGAACCAGGGATGGCTGCCAGCGCTGATGTTGGTGGCGTGCACGGTCGCCGCGTACCACCCAGCCTGGCGTGGAGGCTCTCTGTGGGATGACGATCAACATCTTACCCGGCCGGAGCTCCGCTCGCTGACTGGCCTGGCACGCATCTGGACCCAACCCGCGGCGACACAGCAGTATACTACCCTCTCGTTTACAGCGTTTTCTGGGTGGAGGACAAGCTGTGGGGGAGTTGGTTGCCGGGTTACCATTTGGTCAACATTCTCCTTCATGCCGCTTCGGTGCTGCTGTTGCTGAGCATTCTGCGGCGATTGGAAGTTCCTGGGGGCCTGGTTGGCGGCGGCTGTTTTCGCATTGCATCCGGTGCAGGTGGAGTCCGTGGCCTGGCTTTCGGAGTTGACGAGGTGGATACAAGGCGCGCATGTGGCTGGCGTTTGCGGAACTGCTGGTGGAGCCTTACGATCATGGAGCGATCCTAAGCCTTGGCTACAGGGTGGGCGATGATGTCACTGTTCGACGAGCTTGTGAGGCCAGCCCTCTGCACCTCGTCTGCGACTCCGGACAGGAACGACATTCCGGGCTGGCATCACGGGTGTTCGCTCCGCAAACTATCTGGCACGGCCGACCCTTGGGAACCCGGTCGCGCCTTGGGGAGCGTTCATGGTTTCTTCCCGCTGCTGTCTCGCTCCAGGCGATCCTGGCGTGCCGGCTCGCCGCAAGCGGGTTCGCCAGATCCTCGATGAAGGCGGGCTGACAACCGGCAAGGACTAGCGCCAGGCCGCCTTCGTCTTCCAACACGGCTCACTGCCGGCGGACTGCCTGCTGGCTCACCTGCGGGCCGTGTCGCCGCACTCCAAATATATTACAATCAGTCGTCTACGGAGAGCCGCTTATGTCTGCGACAATCGCCTTTTTTCTGCTGGCCGCGCTGCCCATCGCCCAGTTGTCCGTGCCTCCCGCAGCGGCAGGGGCGGCCGCCGCCGTGTGCCAACCGAAGAATCCTTGCCCCGGAGATCCCGGCGGCGAGCGCGCACCGCCGAACCGCCCACCGCCTGCTTCCAGCCCGACGATGGACGGCCCTGCGACGTCTGCTTCGTCGATCCGCGATGCGGTTGGGCGGTCGGCCACCATGGCGAGATCCTGCACACCGACGATGGCGGCCAGCACTCGTTGCACCAGGCCTCCGGCGTGATCTGCACGCTAAACTCCGTCTTTTTCCTCGATGACCGCAATGGCTGGGCCGCGGGCGGCATGGCCTACCCCTACCTGCACGACAGTTCGGGCGTCGTGCTCAGCACGCGCGACGGCGGCCTGAACTGGCAGGTGGAACCGGCCATCCTACCGGCCGTGCGAAAGATCCGCTTCTGGACCGACCGGCAAGGCTGGGCCGTCGGCTGCCCCTCGCCATGTTCCCCGGCGGGATTTTTGTCACCCGCGATGGCGGCCAAAGCTGGCAGGGCCTGTCATGGCGGGGCCTTTGCCAGAGCCAAGTCCGCCAAAATACGCCATGGTTGTATCGTGTGCATAACGAGGAATAAGATCGAGGCCAAGAAACGCGGACATGCGATATCTCACCTTGCGGAGTTTATATGAATTTTCGCCGCGCATCGCCGTAGCTTTGCAATCTTGCAAACGCGCCGGCGACGGGGTAGGATACCATTATGATCATCATCCGCTTTCCGACTACCGAGATGGAACGCCGCCCTCGGCTACTTGGCCGGCCGCTTCTCCTTCAAGACCTGGGACACCGGCGAAACCGCGGTGCCGCCGCAAGCTCTCATCTGGTTGGCGTCCGAAGGGATTTCCTTTATCGTGGAAGGCAGGGTAATGAACAGGCCAATGCCAACGCCCCGTTGAAGCTTTTATTGCGCAAATCCTTTTCCTTGCTTTTGACGGCAGCGGAAATGCAAGGTCAGTTGACCGACAAAATCTCTTGCCCCCCAAAAACATGCACACCTTGGCCGAAAAAGGGCGTTTTTCCAATGTTTTGAGGCATTTGAACCTGCACAACGGGGTTGCAGGTTGGAACCGAATTCGTTGGTTACGGAGTTCACATGGTTCGCATCCTCCTGCCGTTCCTCTCCCTCCTGCTCGCAACGCTCCCCGCCTCCGCACAAAAATCATCTCCCTTCGACAAACTCGACCCCCGCCGCCATCGACGAAGAGGACCGCAAGCTCCTTGTCAACCCCGAACTCGTCGGCTACCTGCGGCCGCACGACCGGGCCATCGCCAGGTCGCCATCTCTCTGACGGCGCGCTCCTCGCGCCTCCGGCTGGGACAACATGGTCCATCTCCACAAGCTCGGCGGCAAGGAGCCGAAGTCGTGGGCCAAAATCGACGGCAGCCCCAGCGGCATCGCCTTCAGCCCCGACGGCAAATGGCTCGCGACCGGCTGCCCCGATACCCGCGTCGTCATCTGGGACTTGACCGGCGACGAAGCCGAAGAGAACACGGCTGGCCGGGCACAAGAATCGGCCGTTCTCGCTAGCCTTTTCGCCGAACGGGAAAGTTCTGGTCAGCCGCTGCACTCGATCCTGATGCGACTCTGGAAGTTCGACGACGTCGCGCCCGAATCTGGGGCCCTGGTGAACGAAGACGGCCCGGCCGCGCGCACCTCGTCGATTGCGTTCAGTCACAACGGCAATTCATCGTCGCCGGCAGCCACCTTGGCAAGGAGACGCTGCGCATCTGGGACGCCGCGGGCAGTTTCCCTCTTTGCCCGAGAAGTCGCCGCCGCCCACCCGAGAGCACGTTAGGTGGCATGTTCGCCGACGGAGCCGCTGCTGGCGTTCGCCGGGGACGAGGACGGCGCGATTCACCTTTGGGGGGTCTGGAGGGGACAGTCGAACTACCGACAGCTCCCGGGCCACACCGGGCAAGGCGTTACGGTTGCCCCGTCAAGGCGCTGGCGTTCAGCCCCCGACGGCAAGACGCTCGCCAGCTCCGGCCAGGACAAGCGCGTCGGTGCCCTGTGGAAATGTCAGCAACGGGGAGAAAACGGCGAGAGTGGCAGTTTCCCTCGATGAAGGCCGCCCCTTGGCATTTTCCTCGGACGGCCGGCATCTCGCTATCGGGAATAGCGACGGAACGTTGTATCTTTTGCGGCTGGAATCGGCTGAAAGTGAGATGTGAAATAATTCCCCCCGCCCGAGAAAGGAGGGTTGGCCATGAGTAACCGTTGCAACGCCCGCCCTCGAGACTCCTAGTAGCGTCTGCCCGCGCTGAGTCGCAACTGACGCCGCCGTCATTGGAGCCAAACGAAAGTTCACCTGCCGATTTTAATTTTGATGGGGAAGTATCTGATTCCCGGCTGGGTCGTCGATCACGAATACATATCGCCGCTGGGCCAAATCGGACGAATTTCCCACAGCGAGGCCGCTCTTCTTTTATTGACGGCATGATCTGGGCGGACCTAACCATGAAGAACAGTTCTTCAGTCACAACCAGGTCAAGGGCGAGTACAGCAACAGTCCTCGGTCCATTGGTCCCGAAGGCAGCAGATGCGGTTACTTTCGAGTTATGACGGCAACCTTTGGACACACGTCGAGGCTGGAATCTCCACGGAACCAGATGGTTTGTTTTTTTCACTTACGACACGCTTTCAGTCCGGCACATCATTGTTTTGGTAAAGGAAGGGCCGTCCGGGACTACGTGGAACTGGAGGGCCTCGCCCACATGGCTTCTGGAAATCGTCAGCGACAGCTCCGTGAAGAAAGACACGCTGGTCCTCAGAGGAAAAGTGCGCAGAAGGCTGGCGTAAGGACGAGTATTGGCTCGTCAATGCGCCCGCGGCACCGAACTGCGTTTCGAGATTTGGCCCTTGCAGGAACGGCGAATATCAGTCGTCAAGCGGCGAATGACGGCGGTTGGCTTGCGTCCGCGGTCTTCGGGCGAAGCGTTCAAGCTCCAGAACAGAGCAAGGATCAGCCTTGGGCATCCACAGGTTTCAATTGCTCGTGCGCTGACGACCATGCTTTCCATAGAGTGAGGCACGCCCGATGAAGAAACGATGGATCGTGGTAGCGGTTTTGAGTGCTGCTATGGCCGCCCTTTGCATTTGTTCTGCATTTCCACAAGAGGATTTGTCGGATGGTTCAGTGGGCCGGAAGTCCGTCCTTGAGAAAATCGGCGAAGTACTGCGTTGGCCCTGGTCGTAATCAAATCTGGCACAGAAAACGCCACGTTCTTGGGCTTTCTTTTGACAACCCCCATCCGCATGATATGATAACCGCTTAGCCAAAAACCCTTGGCCCTGATTGACGAACCTTCGGATGGCTGCCCACCCTCGATCCCAACACGGTCACCTATTTCAAGCGGTTTCAGCATGGAAATGGACCTCGTCGCGACCGCTGCCGGCGGTGCAGATTTTGCCAGCTCGAATTCGCCTGGATTCCCTGGGAAGAACGGTTGCTCGAAGCGCACTGCCGATGTCAAGTATCAATGCTTCCGCGCTGATCTCGACGGCGTCGTGCTTTCCAATCTCAGCAGACCGCCCTTGGCTGTTTGCGGCTCATGGGCGAAATTGCCACGCGGTCCCGGCTTTCGGCCCCGAATCGACCTGGCTGATCGCGCACGGCGAAACCTACATTGCGACCGTGCAAGGCGTCTCCGATCGACGCGGGCAACGGCAGCATCCAGAACCTCGGCGTCATCCCCGACCTATCGCGGCCGCGGGCTCGGAGCTGGCGATTCTGCTCCCAGGCGCTGCACGGCTTTCGCACGCTTCGGATTGGCGAAGAAGCGACGCTCGAAGTGACCGCTCAGAACGAAACCGCCGTTCGCATGTATCGCCAGGTCGGCTTTCGCTTTCGCAAGACGCTTTATAATGGGATGGTCGAGCCGGCCCGTCACCTTTATATCGACTTTTGAGCCGGTTGGCTCTTGTAAGTTGACCAAGTCCGTAGAATATAAACAATTAACCCCGCTTTCCCGTTTCGCGCCGCGTGGCAGGGCATGCGAACGCTAAATCTCGAATTACTTTACCCCCTTGGAAACAAAACGTGCCGCAACAAAGACCTTTCAACATACGCTCTCGCCAACGGCCTGACGCTTCTTTTGGAACGCATGGACCATGTGCGTTCGGCCGCGGTCAACTTCCTGGTCCCCGCGGGCTGCGTTTACGATCCGCCGAAGGAGCTCGGCCTGGTGTCGATCTTCTCGGACATGATCACGCGCGGCGCCGGCGATCGCGATAGCCGGGCCCTGACGCTGGCGATGGATAGCCTCGGCCTCGATCACTCGGAAAGTGTCGGCCAGTTGCACCTGCGTTTCTGGGGCTCGACACTCGCACGCAGCATCCCCCCCTGCCCTGGAGATTTTCGCCGACATCCTGCGCCGGCCGCATCTGCCGGACGAAGAACTCGACTCCGTCAAGGCGCTGGCATTGCAAGATCTGCAAGCACTGGAGGACGAGCCGCACCACAAAGTGATGGTCGAGATGCACCGCCGTTTTTGGCCCGCGCCGCTTGGCAAGGATCGCCGCGGCACTCCGGAGCATCGATCGCATCACGCCGGAAAGCATTCGTGCGTTCCACGCTGCGCAGTCGGCCCCACGGCGACGATCATGTCGGTCGCCGGCAACATGGAATGGCAGGCGTTGAAAGATCAAGTCGAAAAACTGTTCGGCGACTGGAAAGGAACGACGTCAAGCCGCCTGAACTGATCGCTCCGAAAAGGCAACGCGCATCTCGAAAAGGACACGACGCAGACGCAGATTGTCATCGGTTATGCAGCGTGCCGTTCGGCCATCCGGATTATTACGCGGCCCTCGGCACGTGCAGGTCCTCTCCGGCGGCATGGGCAACCCGGCTCTTCACGGAGGTGCAGCAGAAGCGAGGTCTGTGCTACGCGGTCAGTGCCAATTATCAGACATTTAAGCAAGACGCGGGGCGTTCTCTGCTACGCCGGTACAACCACCGAACGCGCCCAGGAAACGCTCGACGTGACGATCGGCGAACTGAAGCGTTTGATCGACGGCGTCAGCGAGGAGGAAGTGCAGCAATAACATTCACGGCTTGAAATCATCGGTTATCATGCAAGAGGAATCGACATCTTCAAGAGCTTGGGGCGGTATGGCGTCCGACTGGTACTACCTGGGGCAGATTCGTCCCGTCGAGGAGGTTCATTGATGCGATCAATGCGCTGTCGCCGACCAATATTCTGGATCATGTGAAACGGTATCCGCCCAAGGAATTCACGATTGTGACGCTGGGTAAGAATGCCCTAACGCTCCCCGTTTAGCCGCCGCATTGTTCCGCACAGGCCGCGGATTCTTCACTACGGGCGCTGAACGAAAATGCCGGAAACCACCTATGTCCTTCCATTAAACGCGTCCTCCCCAACGGCCTGACCATCGTCGCCGAAACCAGCCCCTCGGCGCACTCGGCCGCCGTCGGCTTCTTCGTCAAGACCGGCTCACGCGACGAGACGTGGCCGAGTCCGGCGTATCGCACTTCCTGGAACACATGGTCTTCAAGGGCACGCCGCACCGCACCGCCCTTGACGTCAATTACGACTTCGACACGCATCGGCGCCAGCTACAACGCCTTCACCAGCGAAGAGAACACAGTCTTCTACGCCCCATTCTGCCGGATATCTGCCGCAGGCCGTCGATATTCTCGCCGACATCCTGACCTTGTAGCGGCGAGACGGATGCCGATGATGCCGGGGCCGGCGGCGTTGCGTTTTCACTCGCCGTTGCCGATGAGCTAGCGGCCGCTGCAACAGGCGTGGCGCTCGCGGACGCGATCGGCACAGCGGATGCAGCGGGCGCGGCGCTCGTCGAAGAAGCCGCGGTGGGTGCAGCATCAACCTTCTGCTGGCCGCCGCAGGCGCTCAGGAGAGCCAAACTTGCCAACGCATGAATTGTCAGTGTCAAGGTTCTCTTCATTGTAGTTGCCTTCCACATACCGATCCGCCGGCCACTTGCTCGCTCTCGGAGCCCTCTGATTACCACGCGGACCAACGTCGTGTTGCCAAAATGGCCGCGCGAGCGGCTGGCGCAGCTATGTGTGGCCAGACCGCCACAGTGGCAAGTCGTTGCATTCGCGAAGTTTTTCATTATAAAGACGGTGCGTCGAATGGCCCCCAGGTTCTGCGGGGGCCAACGGAGGAACCAACTATCCGGGGCGCAAGGTCAACTGGGACCATGCGGTCGATTTGACCTGGGGAACCTTTCCTCCCAAGCCCGCCAGCTAACTTCGTAGACGCCAGGGAAGGACGCTCCGGCATTGGCCGTCGTCCACGAATGGTTCGTAGCCCAACTGAGCTGCTCAAGGTGACGGTTAGCATATGCTGAAGACCCTGCGACGTTGGGTATTTGGTGCGCCCAAGGACATTCACGATCCTCAGGCGTTTCACAAGCTGTCGCTGGTAGCGCTGCTTGCTTGGATAGGCCTAGGCGCCGACGGTCTTTCATCGAGCGCCTATGGCCCTGACGAGGCCTATCGCGCGGTGGGTGAACACCGGTCGTTGGCGCTGCTGCTGGCTGTCGCGACGGCGCTCACCGTGTTCATCATCAGTTACGGCTACAGTCGCTTGATCGAGCAGTTTCCGAGCGGCGGCGGTGGCTACATCGTTGCGTCGCGGCTGCTCGGGCCAAGGATTGGCGTCGTCTCGGGCTCCGCGCTGCTCGTGGACTACGTTCTCACAATTACTATCTCGATCGCGTCGGGTGCCGACGCTCTATTCAGCTTTTTGCCGCCAAGCTGGTACCCGTACAAGCTCGTTTTCACTTTTGTCGGGTTGCTATTGCTGACCGTGACGAATCTGCGCGGCGTCAAAGAGTCGGTCACGGCCATCTCGCCGATCTTCGCAGTGTTCCTGCTTACTCATGCGGTCTTGCTCATCACGGTCTTTGCGCAAAACGCCTCCAATGTGCCCCAAGTGGCTAGCGAAGTACACGGCAATCTCTCGCACACGTTTAGATCGCTCGGGACATTTGGGGCGCTGGCGCTATTCATGCGCGCCTACTCGCTTGGCGGCGGAACGTACACGGGCATCGAGGCGGTCTCGAACGGCCTTGGAATCATGCGTGAGCCTCGCGTGCGAACCGCCCAGCGCACCATGGTTCTGATGGCGACGTCACTGGCCATTACAGCGGGCGGCATACTGCTCGCGTATCTGCTTGTGCGGGCTATTCCCGTCGAGGGCCAGACGATGAACGCGGTCTTGCTTGATCGCGTCGCAGGCCATTGGTCGTTGTTTGGCGTAAACTACGGCAAGGGATTCGTAATCATTGCGCTGGTCAGTGAGGGTGGGTTGCTGTTCGTGGCCGCGCAGGCTGGTTTCGTGGATGGACCGCGCGTGATGGCCAATATGGCTGTCGATCGATGGTTGCCGCAACGCTTCGCGTCGTTGTCAGAACAGCTGACCATGAAAAATGGGGTTTTCTTGATGGGGTTGTCTGCGGCAATCGCCCTCATTTACACCCGAGGCGACGTATCGCGCCTTGTCGTCATGTACGCCATTAACGTGTTCGTCACGTTTACGCTCTCGAACGTGGCCATGATGAAGTTCTGGTTCATGAAGCGCAAGCAGCAGAGAATGTGGTGGAAACACCTGCCTGCCCACGCCATGGCCAGTGCGTTGTGCCTGCTGATTCTCGTGGTGACAATCATCGAGAAATTCGCCGAAGGCGCCTGGTTGACGCTGGTCGTGACCGCCGGACTTACGGCGATCTGCTTCGCTGTACGCCGTCATTACGATGTCGTCGCCAAGTCGATTCAACGTTTGGACAATGAGGTGCCCGACCGCATCGGCGTACCGGCAGACAGTCAGCAAATCTTGAGCTGGGATCAACTCGATAAGACGTTGCCGATTGCCGTTCTATTCGTTGGGCGCTATGGGGGGCTCGGTCGCCATGCACTCTTGACGTTGCTCAGAATGTTCCCTGGTCACTTCAAGGGCGTAATTTTCGTCGCCATCGCCGTCGTCGATTCAGACACCTTCAAGGGTCCCGAGGAACTCAAATTGGCCGAGCAGCGAACGCGCGAGGCGCTCGACCAGTACGTCGATTTTGCCCACTGGGTCGGGATTTGCGCTACGAGCCGCATGGCCGTCGGCACTGACGTTCCAACCGCTGCCGAGAACTTGTCCAGCAAAATCATCGAAGAGTGCCCGGGTGCGCTCTTCGTGGCAGGTCAGATCGTCTTCGATCGCGACGATGTGGCGATGCGGTTGCTCCACAATGATACGGCTTACGCGGTCGAACGGCGTTTGCAGCGGCTGGGCGCGCCGATGATTGTCGTGCCCACTCGCGTAAAGATGCCTGAAAGCGGCGGCGTTTGGGCGGCGGGTGCATCGAACTAGCCTTATTTCGCGACGAACAATCCGTCGTCGCCGAGGCTCTCAGGGAGTCCCTGCGCCTGGCGCATAGCGGCCACTTGACAAGTCGGCGGCAATGGCGAAAACTGGTGCCCGTTATGACGAGTATCCGGGCATCGCTCGCTACTGCGCGTCGCGCCGCTAGGCGCGGCGGACGCGTTGCTCGTCGTTAACACAATTCGTACGAGAACGCTGGCCGCCATTCAAGCATGGGCGGCCGTGCCGAATGTTCAATGGTCGCCCCCGAAAGGAGACGAACAATGGACACGACAGACGATCAATACTTGATGAAAACCACGCCGAGGCCTGACGTTGTCATGGTCAGAGGCAAGGGGTCTTATCTGTGGGATTCTAGCGGCAAGAGATACCTAGATTTCGTTCAGGGATGGGCTGTCAATGCGCTCGGGCATGCGCCCGACGTATTGCGCCAAGCTGCGATCGAGCAGACTTCACTCTTGGTGACTGCCAGCCCGGCGTACCACAATGCTCCGCAGTTGAAGTTGGCCAAGCGCCTGTGTGCCCTAACCGGCTTGGACCAGGCGCACTTTTCCAGCAGCGGTGCCGAAGCCAACGAAGTAGCCGTCAAGTTAGCGCGGAAGTGGGGAAGGCTTCACAAGAACGGCGCCTACGAGATCGTGACGACGCACAATGCGTTTCACGGACGAACCCTGGCCATGATGGCCGCAAGCGGCAAACCCGGTTGGGACGAACTGTTCCCGCCGCTGCCCGCAGGATTCCGCCATGTGAAATACGGCGACGTCTCCGCGGTCGCAGCCGCCCTATCATCGCAAACCGTGGCTATCATGGTGGAACCGGTCCAAGGCGAGGCGGGCGTCGTGGTTCCGCCGGGCGGCTACTTGAACGAACTTAGGCAATTGGCAGACCAAGCCGGAATCTTACTCATTGTCGATGAGATTCAGACGGGTCTCGGACGTACCGGGCCCCTATTTGCCTTTCAGAGCCAGACGCTCTACCCCGACATCGTGACGCTTGGAAAGGGGCTCGGCGCCGGTTTTCCGATCTCCGCGACTTTGGCGAAACGCCATGCTTGTTGCTTCGATTTCGGCGACCAAGGCGGCACGTTCAACGGCAACCCACTGGGCGCCGCCGTGGCCAATGCGGTTCTGGATGCTCTCTTGACGGGTGACGTATTGGCGAACGTGGAGCGCATGGGACGACACTTGGAACACCGACTGAAGGGCTTGGGGGCACGCCTCGGTTTTCGAGAGGTTCGCGGCCAGGGGCTGCTCTGGGCCGTGGATTTGGGCCTTGATATCGCCGCTGCAGTTAGAGACAATGCCTTCGAGCGCGGCTTGCTCGTCAATGCAGCGCGCCCGGCGGTGCTTCGATTGATGCCGTCACTGCGCGTAACGGCCAGCGAGATTGATCAAGGCATAAGAAGCCTCGCTGACAGTCTTGATTCCGTCTTGGCAGCCGCGTAGCCTACGCGCGCCGTATGAGAGAACATCACCTTTCGGTCAAGGTGTACCTTGAGGACACCGACGCCTTCGGCATTGTCTACCACGCCAACTACTTGAAGTATTGCGAGCGAGCGCGTACGGATCTGTTGGCTGAATGTGGCTACTCTCTCGGAGAGATGCAGCGGCTTGGCTGCCTGTTCGTGGTTTTCGAGATGCACCTGCGGTTTCGGCAACCGGCAAGGCTGCACGACGAACTGGACGTCCGCTCGTGCGCCACGCGCGGTTCGGACTACAGGGTTACCTTCACGCACGAGGTAACGAAGCGCGGTGATGGCTCGCCGATCTTTTCGGCCGAGGCGACCGTGGTCACGATCGACGGGGACGGACAGTTGTGCCCATTGCCAGAGGATCTACTTGCGACTGCGTTCGGCAGCGAGAAAGGTAGCGGGACTCTCTTGTAGGGCCAGTTTCGGGTTCTGGATTTGTCGGGCATTCGACGTCATTCAGGTCAACTAGAGACGTCGCGCGGTAGTTGAAGGCCACCTCGAATTGGGCCGCAACAGCTGGCGATGGCGAAATGGCGCTGCTTCACCACTCCAGTACCCTCACATTTGCCGACAATACCGACGCAATTGGCATGGCACAAGGCTCGCTACGCGTGCCAGGACCGTGATTCTTCCTCCCACGAGGAATTCAGATTCGATGGGCGCCATACCCCATGGTTATAGCCTGTGCGGCGGCAACGCGATTGACGCAGATGACAAGGACGCCCGCGAACGCCTGCTGCGATACTGCCTTCGTGCACCGCTCAGCCTCGAACGCTTGTCCATCGCGCCCGATGGCAATGTAATTTACCAAGTCAAAGCGACACGGCACGGCGTAGAGACACAACGAGTGATGACAACGCCGGATCTCGTGGGCGAACTGCGCAATGAGGTACGCCATCACATTGGCCCCTTTGCAACGCCCGATGTAGTACTCGTTGCACCCGGGCTCCCCAAGACACGGTCGGGAAAAATCATGCGGCGCATCTTGCGCAAAATTGCTGCCGACGAAACGGAAAACCTCGGTGACGTCACGACGCTGGCCGACCCGGATGTGGTGCAACAACTGCTAACGAAGCGCCGGGAGCTGTCGGCGCAGTTCGCTAGAAGATTTCGGCAGAAAAGCCGGGGTTGGCGTTCCGAGTGGAACTTTTTCGTCCGGTCGCTGTCGAAGGGTTCGTGACCAAACGTTCGACGCTCGCCTTCACGGGCCTGGCGGCTACTGCCTTGCTTGTCGTGTGGCATATCACCCTGGCGCGTCGTCCCGCGTGGTTCACTTGTGGGGGACCACTGCGCGCTGCCACTGAACAACGCCCGGCGTTTGCGCCCGCCTACTGGAAGCGCGCCTGCCTCGGGTGGAGTTGGACGGAACAACGCCCAGAGGGCCCATGGCTGATATGCGCCGGACTGCAGCGCGGAAAAATCGACGATTATCGCGAACTATACGACCGCGAGCCCTGGCAACCACTCGGCATCAACTGGGATCTACGTGCCGCTGATATCGCCGACGCAGCCGGTCGCGGCGGATACCCGCGGGGCGCAATCCTAGCATGGAAGCGTGACACGAATAGCGACAACGCCTTGATCGCGGCGACGAATGGCTCGGGGCAATGGTTGTTGCTTCGCGCGGGCCGCACGCTGAGAGTCCAGTTCGCTCCCTGGAGAGAATGGTTGAGCACCACTGGCGGAACCGGATCACAAATATTGTCACATCGGCCCAGCAACACCGAGTTGTCCCGATTCATGGCGCTAAGTCGTTGGACGAAATCGGACCTGCAAGCGCCCGTTACCGATTGGAGAGTCGAGAGTTGGGCTTTCGCGTGGGCAACAGGCAGCCGCGAAAGCCCCGGGTTTCTCGACGAGGTAGAACGCATGAAGTCGTATCGCGCTGACCCGCGGGATCCCACGGCGGTCCTCAGGGCGAAGGCTACCAGGCATTTTGAGCTCTTACCCGGACGCTCGACGGTGTTGCGCGACCAATCTCTCAACACCGATGCGTGCGCGGCGCCTAGTCGTCCGCAAGGCGAAGGCACTTGGGAACCGTCCGCTAGCGACGTTTCTGCACTCGAGTCAAACCTCTACCGGCTCAACCCGATGCTGGTCGATGAGACCGTTCCCGGACAGGTTTCGATCCGCAGCGTCAACGACTATTACCGACAGTACCGAGGTGTCCTCGTTCAGGGCCAGCAGTACATTTTCGTGAGCGCAGTTTATCATTCGGCCGCGAGCGAGAATTGGCAAAGTGTGCCCTTCTGCGTTTTCGACGGCGGTTACGTAGCCTTTTCAGCTGTTTTTGCGGTCTCGAGTCAGACGTTTTTCGATTTCCGGATCAATGGCTCTGCCTGAGCACGCACGGCCTATCCGTAACCACAAGTGTCCAACTGTTCTGTGCGTTGGCCACTCGGCATGCAAATCTCCGCCACCTTGGCAGCGGGACCTAGCCGCAAGACTTACGAGCCATGGTGTCTTTCATCAGTGTCGAGGTTGATCCACTTGCGAATGACCTCGCCGTCCTGCTCGCAAGTAATGGCAGCCCGCCAGCTTTTGGTCCTGAACTGCAGACAGCCTTTGTGTAGCTCTGTTCTCTTGATTGAATTGTGTTTGACATGTCAATCACTCGTCTTGGTTCGGCCACCGCGTTCGGACGTTCGTCGCGTTGCTGGACTGACATGCGCTTCGCATCTTTGTGTCAATCTCGGCGCAGTGGACGGCGGTAGCGGCGGGAGCATTGGCACCGGCGGCACAGTGGGCACTACATTGCAAGTGTTATTGCCGTAGCAGGCGCAAGTCTCGGCCCCAGCCGGGCAACCACGGCTAGTCGTGGTTCCACTGGAACATGCGCACATTGCGAGCATTGCCATCCAACCCCATTGAGCCGGTATGTTTGAGAATTCCCACTATGCTTATACATGTCGAATGACTCCCGCTGAATGACCGGGCCTCGGACGAGTGACGACGCCGCGGGGCCTATGCATCACAATAGTCTCTTTTCCCTCTTGGGACGCTTGGCTTTCGACGACGAGCCGATCCGGGCGTGCGCTTGCCGGATATGCTGGCGAAGTATCGTAGCTGCCGACATACCAGTCGATTCGGCCAATTGCATGAGCATTTCGTGCTCTTCGTCGGTCAGAACTAGCTTGAATTGACGGCTTCTTGGCATAGGCAAACCAATGGTACCACACTGGTACCATCCGCCAAGGTAATTCTTTGAGCCCGTCAAACATGCCTAGGTGTGCCTCCGCTAGCTTGCCTTAATTGGGCCTCTCGGGCCTGAGAATTCGGCGCCAAGTATTGCCCCAATGTGCTTACGAAGACCTTCTTCGAACTCACGCTTACCGATCATCGAATCTTCTTAGAACAGAACCCTGAATGGGGACACATCAAGCCCTCTCCTAACGCGTTACCGGCGCTTGAGAGGCACATTCGGGGAGACGCCTAAATTGCCCGGGGCCAGTTGTTGGGCGTTGAGCAGTCCGCAGCGGTTGCCTTCGATGACCGCCTGCCGCAGTGATTGTCCGCGCGCGATGGCCGAGGCGAGCCCTGCTGTAAACGCGTCCCCGGAACCAATTGGGTTGACGATACGACGCAACTCTGGCGCCTGCTGCCAGAAGTCACCGGCTTCACTGACCAGCGTGGGTCGGCCACCGCGCGTGACGACGACGGCACAGCCGTATTCCTCGGACAATTGACGCATGCGCGCTTCGATGCGTGCGAGGGCCAATGGGTCCGTGGGCTTACTATCGATTAGATCAGGCTCGAATGTCGCGGTAAACTCGGAGAAATTGGGTTTCATGACGTCCGGGCGAGAGCGAAGGCTCTTGTGCAAATCGGCGCCGTGTATGTCGAGGATGATTTTGCACCCGCGTTTCCGTGCCGCAGCGACCAGATCAGGAATCACGTCTTCGGAGTAGCCGGCAGCCTTGGTTCCGGATATCACCACGACCTCG
Organism: uncultured delta proteobacterium; assembly: GCA_963811985.1. GTDB lineage: Bacteria > Myxococcota_A > Polyangia > Polyangiales > Polyangiaceae > FEN-1139. The sequence continues at coordinate 3,143 of CAWEUH010000011.1, read as the reverse complement.
TGGAGTTTGATCAAGGACAAGTAGGCGCGACGCAGGCGTGACTCCGTCGTTTCGGCGACTCGCTCGGAGGTTTCGACGAGCTCAGTTGCCGTGTCTGACTCAAGTTCGATGAGGGTCGTACAGAACCGCATCTCACTGTGTGAGTCAACGGCCTGCAGCGACACGCCGCTCTGCTGGGCCAGAGTGATGAAGAGCCTTCGGAATTGCCCGCCCGCGTGCGTAAGGTGCGTGCAGTCCTGCCCGAGCTGTACCAGCACGCGAGCGACGTTGACGCCCTTGCCCGAAGCATCCAGCCTTGACTTGAGGCAACGGTTGACGTCGCTCGAGCGCACCGACGAAAAGACGAGCGTCTTTTGCAGCGTCGGATTGAGACACACGGCAAGGAATCGTGGAGCGACGTCCATCGGCTGCCGGGCAGTATAGCCTCTCGACCCGCCCAATAGCCGCCAAAGTTCCACCGGCGCACTGACCGATCGCGCGGCGGGTGCATTGCCGCGGTCCATTACAAGGGCGGATGGCGATTGGCCCGCGCCCGGCGCCGGCTTATGCTCCGCCCCGACCTTCCGAGGTATTGTCTATGGGCGATCCTTCCGACATCGTTGCTGAGCCAAAGCCCGTTGTGCCATCGGTTCAGCCCCTTACATTAATCCGTAACGTTCAACCCATTGCTCTGCTCGTTGCAGCCATGCTGCTCTTGGGCATAGGGCTCAGAGTTCACGCCTTTGGCTTTCCCAACTCATTCATTTTCGACGAACATCACTTCGTCGAAAATGCGCGAAACTACCTGCATCATCAGGCGGATTGGAACGACCACCCCCCGCTCGGCAAGCTGATCATCGCGCAGTCGATGCAGTGGTTTGGCGACAATTCAATTGGCTGGCGCATCCCTTCACTGGTCTTCGGCTTCGTGACGATTATTGCCGGCGGGTTTGCCGCGGGACGGCTGTTTCGTAGTGCGAGCGCTGGCTGGCTTGCCGCGGCATTCCTCAGCGTCGATGGCTTTCTGATCTCCTATTCGCGAGCGGCCCTGCTCGATGGCTTCTTGGCGGCGAGCCTGGCGATTGCATTGTTGATTGCGACTTTGCCGCTTAATGTCTGGACGGCACTTGCGGCCGGGGTGATTCTTGGCATCGCCGCGAGCATCAAGTTCAGCGGCATTGCCGTGGTGCTGCCGTTGGTCACGGCGGCCGTGTTGGTAGGCGCGTCAAAGCGAAAACTGTTCGTAGTTGGCCTACTATTTGGCGTTGCCGCGTTGGCCGTCTATTACCTACAGTACTCGCGCGGCCTCGTTCTTGCACTCAAATCCGGCACACCCGAGGACGTGGTCAAAGACACGCAGCGGCTATTGGACCATCACGCGGCGCTGACGGACATGAAGAACCCCTGGACTTCCGGGTGGGTCACTTGGGCGCTTCCAACAAGGCCAGCGTTGCTCAACTACTCGCGGCACTTCGGTGAAGTACGGGTCCTGTCTGGGCTGGGCAATCTGGCGCTTTGGTGGCCAGGCGTTTTGCTTACGGCCGCGTGCGTCGTTGGCATCTTCGCCAAGGGGGTCATCTCGATTCTCGCCCCGGCCGGCGAACAGACGAACGACTCAATCTCCATTGCGGCGTTTCTGACCTCTCAGGGGCGTGCTGTGCTGGTTCTGCTAGCAGGCAGCATCGGGTTCGTGGCGCCCTGGGTGTTGTCGCATCGCGACTCGTACATCTACCACTTTCTGCCGGCTTACGCGGCGATCATCATGCTGCTTGCCGGCTATGTCGATTGGGTTAGACGGCGCAAATCGATCGATGCCTTGTTGTTCATCGGTCTTGTCCTGCTGGTAGCGGCTTTCTATGCGCCCATCTGGTCGTCGATGGTGACTTCCGAAGCCGCGGTCAATGCGCGGCTGTTTTTCCGGGGCTGGCGATGATGGCGCGCGACAACTGGAACCCCTGGTGGGTTACTCTGGCGATTCTAACGTTGGCCGGCGCTGTCTTGGCCTTCGGACGCGGGCGGCCGGGCCCGATGCGTGAATCGATGTCATTTTCCATCACCGTGATACCCGCCGATGCGGTCAATCTGGATTGCTCGAGCGACGCGCGGTTCGGAGCGATTCACTGCGGTTTTGACACCCAAGGCAAGCCGCAACCCGGGCTGAATCCGCTGCGGCCGTACGTCAGCGTCAATCGCGAGCTGATGTTGCTCAGCGGGGTCTTCGAGGACCCGCGTGTTGGCAGGTGGCTGCAGCAAGCGCGACGCACGGGCAGCGACGCGCGTGTGACATTGAAGTGTACCGGCAGTCTGCTGGGCCAACTCGAGACGATCGCAGTGCGCTGGCAATTCGGCGCCGCCTTCGGCCCGGAGCACGATGTGCCGGTTGCCAAGGTCAATGAATGCCAAGTCGTTCCCTGAAACCGCCAAGCCGCCAAGAGCGCCAAGTTCGCCAAGGGAATTTTGGGGTTGTGGATCTCGAGTGGGCGCTGATTAGCTCAGTTGGGTATGTACCGCCTCCATTTCATTCGAAACTCGCGGTCGCATCGACCCGATGAACATGCATGGAACCCCAACTCGCATCGCCTGGCATATGCAAACCCGTTGAGCCAGATCAGGAATTGGATCGCCTTGCGCAAATAGTCGTTGATGCAGCCCTTGAGGTGCATAAGCTTCTCGGACCTGGATTTGCCGAATCGGTCTACGAGCAGGCGCTTGCCGTTGAACTCGGCCAGCGAGGGATTGGTTTCGAGCGCCAGGTCCCTGTAGCCGTTAAGTACAAGGGCTTCCGCGTCGGTGAAGGTCGCGTCAACCTGCTAGTCGGCGGCGAGCTGATCGTGGAGCTCAAGTCCGTCGAAGAAGTGGCTGCCGTCCACATTGCTCAGGTCATCTCGTACCTGAAAGCGTTCGACCGCCCGCTGGGACTGCTCATCACATTCAACGTCAAGCTACTACGCAGGGGCATTCGCCGGGTCGTGCTCAGCCATCGGTAATAACCCAAGAACCCTTGGGGCCCCTTGGCGCTCTTGGCGACTTGGCGGTTTCAGAGGCGCCTTTTCAGGCAACTACGCGGGGGCATTCGCCAGGTCGTGCTCAGCCATCGGTAAGAACCAAAAAACCCTTGGCGCCTCTTGGCGCTCTTGGCGACTTGGCGGTTTCGGAGGCGCCTC
>CAWEUH010000010.1:0-15430 GCA_963811985.1 uncultured delta proteobacterium | reverse complement strand
ACGCGCGCCCCAGGTATTGCGCAGATTTCTCCACTTCCTCGATGATCGATCGCATCATGTCCACCGTTTCGACGGGGTACTTGCCGACGGCGGTTTCTCCTGAAAGCATCACGACGTCGCTGCCGTCGAAGATCGCGTTGGCAACGTCGCTGGCCTCCGCCCGCGTTGGACGCGGGTTTTTGATCATCGAATCGAGCATCTGCGTCGCGGTAATGACGAGCTTTCCGTGGTGATTGGCAAGCTCGATGACCCGCTTCTGAATCACCGGCACCCGCTGGGGCCCGATTTCAACACCGAGGTCGCCGCGAGCCACCATGACGCCATCGGCAGCGTCAACGATAGCCTCGAGTTGCGCAATGGCTTCTGGTTTTTCCAGTTTTGCGATCACAGGAGTATCGCCCGCCAGTGTCTTGCAGCGAAGGACATCTGCGGCATCGCAAACAAACGACAGCGCAAACCAATCGACGCCAATTTCTCGACCAAACACGATGTCGCGCTCGTCTTTTTCCGTAATGGCTGATGTCTTCAGGCGCACGTTCGGAACATTGACGCCCTTGTGGTCGGACAGTACGCCGCCATTGGTCACGCGACATACGAGCCGCCCCGGAACCACCTGCTCGACGACCATGCTGATCAAGCCGTCGTCAAGTAACAACGCATCGCCAACAGACAGGTCCTTGTCCAAAGGATACGACACAGACACCTCATGCTCGTCTCCAGTGACATCGTCGGTGGTGAGCGTAAATCGCGCGCCTTGACTGAGGGCCACAGAACCGTTCTTGAACTTTCCCACGCGCAGCTTGGGACCACATAAATCTCCCAAGATTGCCGATTGCACACTCATTTGCCGGGACACGTCTCGCACGGCTTGGGCGCGAGCACGGTGGTCATCGTACGACCCGTGCGAAAAGTTGAGGCGAAAACCGTTGGCGCCAGCTGAGATCAGTTGCTTTAGTCGTTCGACATCCGCGCTGCTGGGACCGAGTGTTACTAGAATCTTGGCATATCGCATCGGTGCTTCTCCTCAGGGTCTATGAAATGCACGGCGTGACTACGCACCTGGAGCGCTAAGAGGACGCCAGCTTAGCGTTTCTGCCGTGCACAACTTGCTCTTGCCCGAACTCTTGGCGACATACAGGGCCTCGTCCGCGCTCTGCAAGAGCGCTTCGGCCATGCCTTGAAAGTACTCGACGGGAATGGGCCGTTCGAACCCGGCGTCGAACAAGGGGTAACTCGGCAAAGTCGCCAACCCGAGACTGGCACTCAGGGTGATATCGCCTTTGGGGCTCGCCACGTTCGTCTCTTGGAGCATGGTCAATAGACGATCGGCTACGCGCCGCGCGCCCTCCTCGTCCGTCTGTGGAAACACGACAGCGAACTCGTCGCCGCCGAAACGCCCCACGATGTCATTTTCCCGAGTCGCTTGACGGAGTACCTTGCCGACGGCAGCCAACGCTTGATCACCAGTCCAATGACCTGCCGAGTCGTTGATGGTCTTCAGTCCGTCCATGTCCAGGAGCAGCAGCGCAACTGGGTGTTGCGAACGGAATGCCGTTCTCACTTCGCGGCGCATCCAACCTTCGAAAAACCGCCGGGCATGCACGCCGGTCAGCGGATCCAAGGCGGCCATCTCGTACAGCAGCATGTTCTGGATGGCGACCGTGGCCTGGTTCGCGAACAACTGAAGCAGCTCCAGTGTCTCCTCGCGAAGCGGCGGGTGTTCCAGCCAAAGACCACCGAGTACGACGTCGCCCACACGCAGTGGGACAACCGTCTCCTGTCGTCGCCGAATGGTCTGACCTGTCTTTAGCGCAAGAATCACATCCTCGCTGATGGATTCGTCCAAAGTGCCATCGTTCGAAGGAAGACCTCCCGATGAGCCGCTCGACGAGGTAATCATCAATAGCGTATCGTCCTTGAGATTGCCGACCGTTCTCTCGCCGCTTGCCAAATGGCTGCCCGGCGTCATCAGATCCCTGAAATACGGCCAAAACGGCACGCCGCGCGCCGATCAAACGGACCGTTTGCTCAGTAACGTCTTCGTAGAGGTCAGCGAGGGGCTGAATGCGATGCAGCGACGGGGCCACTTCCAATATGTCTCGGAGCCCTCTGCGGCTGCGTGCCAGACGACCAATCGCGTCAGCGGCTTTCAACCCTGCATCGGCCCAAAGCAACAATCGGTCCGGCCCTTCGCTCTTGTCGTAGTAACCTTGTATGTCCAAGCGTCGCAACATTTCGCGCGGAGGGCGCTCGTTGGCGTAGCCCGTCTGAAGAATTACCTGAGTGCTCGTATCGAACGTCCGCAGTTGTTCGACGACCTGCTCGCCCGTCATCTTGGGCATGAAGTAGTCGAGTAGCAGCAGGTCCACTGTCCTCTGCTTCAATAGCTTTAGGGCGTCATCTCCGTCCACGGCCGTGTAAACGACATGGCCCTCCGATTCAAGCAACAGCCGGGTGGCTTCAAGATAGTCCGGATCATCGTCCACCAGGGCGATAGCATAACCAGACGCTGCGACTGCCCTGTGTTTCCTAGCCATGTTTCACTTCATTCCCAGATATCTCCCTGGGGTGCTCCGAGTTGGGCGTCGGCACTTCAACGGGAGCGGCTATATACAGGCGCCCCCGGCCTTCGGACTTGGCCTTGTACAGTGCCTCGTCAGCGCGAATCATCAACCGCGCCAACAAGTCCTCGTAAAAGGTCGGCATGAGATTTCGAGAGATCTCCGGAGCGCAAGGTCCGGTCACATCAAGGATCACTATTCCAATACTGGCTGACAAGAACACGTCACCCTCCGGCGTTTCCACGCATTCCTCAGCCAGCAGCTCCAATATGCGTTCACCAACGCGCTTCGCGCCTTCCTCTTTCGTGGCAGGAAGCAACATGGCGAATTCGTCTCCGCCAAGTCTTCCAACGATGTCGTGCTCACGAATTGCCGTCCTGAGTACTCGCCCCACGCTGCGAATTGCTTGATCTCCCTTCAGATGGCCCGCAGAATCATTGAGCTGCTTGAGCCCATCCAGATCCGCATAGAGCAACCCACAGGATGTCCCACTGCGCAGACTGGCGCGCAATTCCCGTCGCGCCCAATTCTCGAAGAACCTGCGGGCGTGCGCGCCGCTGAGCGAGTCGAATGCCGCCATCTCGTAAAACAGTGCATTTTGAATCGCAACGCTGGCTTGATACGAAAGCAACTCAAGCCAGGTGGCGTCCAATTGCTGCGTCGTTGCCTCGGACAGGAACAAGTACCCCAAGCACGTCTCTCGGACAGCAAGCGGCAATACAATGTCCGTACCACTGACTTGGGTCTTTCTGGAGGTGACGGCCGCTTGGGCGAGCGCTGCCACATGGGAAGCGTTGCAGTCAATGGCACGCGGGGCGTCCGCAGCATAGTCGTGTGTTGCGACGGGTACGCCAACCCTACCGCCGTGCGTGTCTAGGTCCTCGTCACCGGCGCCGATAACGTCTGCGTAAAGCACAAGCGCCCCGCGAGCCGCACCCACGCATTCGCATACCTTGGATAATACAGCGGTTCCCAGCTCGGCGATTGGCTGCATGCGATGGAAGCAGGCCGCAGCCTCGATCACCATCTTCATGCCGCGAGCATCTTGACGAATACGGCGCGCGGCAAGCGCAGACTTGGCTGCAACTTCGGTCCATAACAAGAGCCGCTCCGGACCATCCGCCTTCTCGGCTAAGCCGTGCACGTCCAGGCGCCGCAGTATCTCGCGCTCGGGTTGGTCTTCAGCGCTTCCTGTTTGAAGCACAATTCGAACATCGTTGTCTTGCGCTTGAATTTCCGCAATCAGTTCGGCCCCGGACATCTGGGGCATCGAGTAGTCGATCAGGGCAACGTTGACGGGCGTTTCCGCGAGTATACAGAGCGCTTCTCTCGCATCGTGAGCCACTGAAACGCGGTAGCCTTCCGAAGTGAGCAGGGCTTGCGTCGAGGCAAGGTAGTGCTCGTCGTCGTCAACAAGCAATACCTTGGTCCCTGAGCGATATGATTCTGGACTTCGCTGACTCATGCTGCCTTGCCCCCTGCGATCGTGGGAAACACCACCGTGAACGTTACGCCCCCATCCACGCGAGACTCAAAGTCGACACTGCCTCCGAAATCGCCAGTCACGATGTCTCGCACGATGGTAAGCCCCAGTCCGGTGCCCTGCCCGAACGGTTTCGTAGTAAAGAGTGGCTCCCAGATTCGCGATCGAATTGCCTCCGCCACCCCATGACCTCGGTCGCTGACTCTGAGAATCACGTCTTGTTCGCGCGATTCGAGACGCAGATCAATCGTGCCGCCACCCGAAGGCGTCATGGCGTCAATCGCGTTGGTCACGAGGTTAGTCACCACTTGTCCCAACCTTCCCGGTGGGCCCACCAGATCGATGGAATCGGCGTTTGCGGCGACGTTCACGACGCAGTTGGCCTTTCTCAGAGAGTGGCCAAGCAAGAGCAATGCGTCGCGCACATTGGCGACGGCATCAAAATGAATCTGTTCTTTGTGCCCAATATCCCGCGTCTGGTTCTTGATGCTTCTCACGAAGTCCGCGGCACGCTCGGCCGCACCGGACGCCAGGCGCAGCGACTTCTGCATTTCAGCTGCGATCTCCTTGTGATCGGCCGTTGTAACGTCCGGGTCGGTCACAGACTCGTCATATTCGACGACGAGCCGCTCCAACTCCAATAGTGCCGCTCGAACGGCCGCAACCGGCGAGTTCATCTCGTGAGCAATGCTTGCCGTCAAGCGACCGATGCTTGCCGTCTTTTCCGACGCCAAAAGTTTCTGCTGATTTTCCTTGAGCGCAACGTACGCTTGTTCAAGCTCTGCCGCGCGTTTTCCCAGCGCACTAAGCAGCTGTTCGCGTTCCCTATTCTTTTCGATGACTTCTTGTACCAGCATGGCGCCCTTCAACGCCGCGCTGATTTGATCGCGCAGGGCTTCGTAAATGATTGCCCTGGCGCGGACCCATCTCGAAGAGCGCGTAACCAAGACGCTGCTGCTTGAAGAACAGCGGCTCCACAATGTACGAAGCACGTCGATCTGACGGGAACAGCGCGGCCGGCACCAATTGGCGAGCGTCAAATATGCGGCCAATCAAATCGGCTGCAAGCCGTCGCTGGCTGTCGTGCGCCATGATGAGGTGAGCCCGCTCGCAGGTGACCGGATCCTCGAATAGGGCCAAAAAGCAACTCTGAATACCCAGTCGTGGCAGCTGCTCAGCCACCGAACTCGTCAGTGCGGATATGTCAAACGTCGTAATGACGGCCTCGTTCGTTTCACTCAGAACTCGAACCCATTGTTCGGCTTCAAGCCGGTGCTGAACTTGAACGCGCTCGACAACACCGGTAATCAGCAATAGCGCTTGTTGCCACAGGTTCTCGGCGGTCGTCCGCTTTTGATTGTCGGCATGCAGACACGGAAGCAATTGGCCCCTGAGAGCCGTGACGACATCCCGCCAAGTACTTGAGTCGCTGCTCTTCGCCCGGTCTTGGTGAAGTAGCTCCTCCAAGATGGCGAGGAACCGCGACGAATCACTTCCCTCCAGGTCGTCTAGAAATGAATCAAACAACTTGGCGTTCCAATCCGGCGTCATCGTGCGCAACCCGCGCGACGCATGCTGCATGGCGCTGAGCGCTAGCGGACGGACCTGCGCCGCCGTGTTGGTGTGTCCCAATTGCGAGGGCGGAATCAGACTTTCCTGGTAGGCCGTAGCGGACTGAGAGAAGCAACCGCAAGAGCGACGCATCACGAGCTCTGTGTGCAGCGTCAGCCGCTGACGCCCTGACGCGCCGTGCAGTTGTTCAAGCAAGGACTCAGTGGCCTGAAACCCCTGTTCGTACAAGGGCTGACGCACGGTCGTCAAAGCGGGTGAGGCAAACCTCGCCTCGACAACGTCGTCGAAGCCAACAACCGCAACGTCATCGGGCACTCGGGCGCCCCTGACCGCCAGCGCGTCCATGGCCCCCAATGCCATGGTATCGCTGGCTGCCAGAATTGCGTCGAACTTCACCTTTCGTTCATCGAAGAGCTCGTTGACTGCCGCAACGCCCGAACCCCGCAGAAAGTCGCCAACGAAAACGAGTGCTGGATCGTACGCAAATCCAAACTCCTGAAGCACGTCCCTATAGACGCGATACCGGCTTTCGGCTTCTTCGTTCGTTTGCGGCCCTCGTATGAATGCAATCCGACGGAAGCCGTGATGAACAATCAGGTGAACGATCGCGTCGTGCATCCCGCGAGCGTTGTCAACCAAAACGCTTGGCACATCCGGCACGGCAATCGCAATGCTGCACATCGGAAGCGGTTGGTAATTGCGACAGAATTGACTAACCCCGTCCGCACCCACCGCATGAGCCAATGTCCCCGCCATCACGAGAACCGCGTCAACGTTGCTGGGACCCGCCAAATCATAGACAAAGTTACGCTCAAGACCAAACCGGATGGGAGACTTCAGCCCGCCCCCCGCAAAGCAAATTAGGTTGCAATCGTGCTGAATTGTTGCATCGACAATCCCACCCAAGACTGCTTGTTGGTAATCTTCCTCTAGCCAGTCAACGAGAAACCCGATGGTTGGCCGCCGACTTGGGATGGGAGACCTGAGCGATACCGGCTGGGAGAGAGCCCCGTCAGATTTTAGTTTCGAATTCACCAAAGTGACAGCACCATGCGGCTAACAAGCCTACCAGACTTCCTATTGCAACCAGTCCAATGCGCCCCAGGAACGGCAAGGCGTTCCGCGTGGGGGCTTATCACGGATGCCACGATGTAGTGTGACATTAATTGCACATTTCGAGCGTTGCGTGACGATGGGCTCGGCACGATTTTCCGGAGCCCTGTTCAGCCGCACCCTGGGCTTCTACTGGCCACCTTTTCCGATAGTTACGTGGAGACTCAACGAAAGTTGACCGAATATCTTGCTGGTCGGACTCTCAGAATCTGCGCCGGACCCGTGTCACCAACTGTAGTTGAGAGTATGTTTGACTACCGTTCGAAGTGAAGAGGAGGCGGCTCGTCTGCAACCAGGTACTCAAACTGGTGTCTGAATTCATCGACGGTCATATGGGAGACTCGCGCCAGTTTTTCGATTTCAGTTGGGTCGTCGAAATCGTCACGCCGCAGTCGAAGCATGTACCGTCGCGCAATCTTGTAGTGTTCGGTCTCGATGTTCAACCGTGCGCAGCCGAGCCCTGCCCGTTGCGGGGTCGATCATGTCCTTGAAGGGGATGGGGCGAAATTGCCCGTTTTGCACGCTGATGACCGCGTCCGTACCGCCGTCAAGTAGGTATTTCGAAGCGCAGTAGCCGAGGTCCCGCGTGTACTCCATGTCGAACGGGATCGGGTCGGAGCAACGCAATTCATAGCCTATGTTCTTGGAGACAATGGTAACGTCGATGCCAAGTTCGTTGAGCCGCTGCGAGACCTCAGTGCGCAGAAGCTCACCGAACCGGACTTCGGATATTCTTCGATTACTCTCCGGATCGAGCGAAGTCTCGGAGAAGCGTTCGCGATCGGCCACTTCAATCCGCTCCATGACGCCCTCGGCCAGAATCGCGACGCCGTCGCGCCGACCGTAACTTCGCCGCTTGATAATGGCTCCTGCCAGCAAGTTGACGACCGTTCGCAGCGGTACCGTCGCGCCGCGGAACTCTTCGGGAATGATGGTCAGTGTAACCCCGGCGGCCTTGCCCATTCCAAGCGCCAAATGTCCTGATTTGCGGCCCATCGTGATAATGAAGTACCAGCGCGAGGTGGTGGCCGCATCCACTTGAAGATCCTTCACGATGCCAACGCCAACGTGCCGCGCAGACTGAAAGCCGAACGTGAAGATGCCGTCCGGCAGGGCCAGGTCATTGTCAATTGTCTTCGGCACGTGAACGAATTTAATCGTGGCCGTTTGCCGCCTCGGTCAACCGCATCGCCGCCAATGCCGTTTCGTCGCCGCCGATTGTGATCGCCGCGTCCACCGAAAGGCGCTCGAGCGACTCCAGCGTCTTACTAATCAGCGCATCGTCTCTTGCCGGGTTTGCGCGTGATATTCCTATGAAGACGCCGCCCCGGAAGTGGATTGCAGCCACGTTCCTGATCGTCAACGGTACCGCGTGGTTGATGTCGCCCTGCATCAACCAATAAAAACCGTCGTTGATCCCGAGCACTTCCACGCCTGCCAAACAAGCGCGTATCGTGGCGGCACCGATGACGCTGTTGATCCCCGGGCGCGGGCCGCCGCCCGCGAGTATGGCAACACGTTCCAGCCTGTTCATGCTGGGGCTGAGGGTAACATCGTTCGCGAATAATTGAGCGCCAACACGCGGAGGAGTTTTCCAACTTCGGGATTCAAGTCGCTTTGGGAATCGTTCTTGCGGTTTTTTTGGAGTGGACGGCACGGAATCAATAGGCTAGTTGGCCGAATTGCCAGGGGACTCGGGTTGCCCCGGCGTCGTCGAGGCATTGCCCCCTCCTGACCCTACCGTTCTCGGCGCGCGATCAGTCGCCGGGTATGCTCAGGAGCCGCAGCAAAAAACAATGGCGCCGCCGGCCAAGTCCGCGGCAGCAAGGCTGCGTACGCTGGCGTCATGGGCTGCGCCGCTTCTGCGTCGCCCAAAGGAGTAGCCGTCGTGGACCTATCAAAAGAACGCTGGGATGCAGTGGTCATTGGTGCAGCGGATCGAGCAATCTCGGCACCGGCTTGGCTGCACGTTGCTCAATCTTGCATCAGGGCAAACCGGACCTCGTGGCACCACACGGTTGCCAAATTGGAGCTTGGATACTGATGCATGCGCATAAATCGGCCTTTTCGTGCGATTAGCCGCCCCCAATCTGCACACTCGTGCACCCCGAGGTGATCGTACCGCCGTGTAGTGTCAAGTCGCCCAGTCGCGCAGCCGGCTTGCCGCCGATGTAGACCGACGAAGAGCCCTTGACGATCGAGTCTAGGGGCCGTCCCGGGTTTCTCATGACGCCGCGAGCTCCGGTTGTGGGATCCAAAGTAGTGCGGAAACAAGTTGAACGAGGGACAGGAAGTGCAATGCGTTCTTTTCGAATCGCGTTGCGACAGCACGAAATCGCTTGATGTTGTGGAAGTAGCACTCGACCAAATAGCGCTTTCGGTACTTCTTTCTGTCAAGGCGCGGTTTACGGGTTCGATTGGGATGAGGACAAATGACGGGTTTCATTTGCTGGCTTAGAACTTGGGCCCTGATTTCGTCAGAGTCGTAGGCTGTGTCAGCGATCAGCGCGTGCCCTTGCGCGTGCCCTGCGATGATGTCTTTGGCGACCGTGGAGTCGTGCTGTTGGCCCGGTGTGAGTTCGACGTGGAGCGGCCGCCCTTCGGTGTCGACGAGTGCGTGGACTTTGGTGGAGAACCCACCTCGAGAATGACCCAGTGCGTTAATTTTGATCCCCCTTTTCCGCCCGAAGCATCTTGATGTGCTCGAACGACGGAGGCGTCGATAATGCATCCTTCATCGTCCACTTCCAATTGTAGTGCCTTGAGCACTTTGGCCCAGGCTCCTCGATGAGACCATTCATTGAAGCGATTGTAGATGGTTTTCCAAGGGCCATAGCGCTCAGGCAAGTCTCGCCAAGGACAGCCCGTCTTTGCTCGGTACAGGATAGCGTTGATGAATGCACGATCCCCAATGATGGAGTCAGGACCTCGCCGTTGCGGCAAGGCTTGGGCGAGGGTTTGCCACTGTGCGTCAGTCAGTTCATGTCGGTGTGCCACGAAAAGCTTTGATCATATTGGACGCGAACTCTCAACAAAAGATCTCGCCCAAAGCTAAGCGATCGAAATGATCCAACTATTACCCGGGACAGCCCCTAGTGGGCCGTTGCATTGCACCGGGTTTCCTACGACTGCCGCGGGCTTGCCGCAGATGAGTACGTTGGGCACTCCGGGCTTCATAACCGGGCCGCCGACGTGAAGTGTTTGCCCGGTGCGTTGCGGACACACGTGAGAGTCGCCGACGCGCGCTGCCGGACTCGAGCTTGCCGGCTCGGATGTCACCGCTACGATCGTGAAAATCAGGAAGCCAGTGGTTTTTCCAAAGCGGTCCATGGTGCTCCTAGTTGATGTTGATGAGGGCGCCCTTGAGGGTCAGGTTGGACGAGGTCTTGATTTCTGCGCTGCCAGTTAACTCGAGCTCGAGCGACGCGCTCACGAGCTTGAGCTTCCCGCTCGGCTTGATCGTCACGGAGCCAGCGGCGGTCGAGATCTGGATCACGTTGCGTAGCTCAGCGTTCTGCGCCTCGAGCGCAGAGATCTTTTGCTCCAGCGTTGCAATCCGAACTTCAACGCTACCCTTGGTTTGGGTCGGGGTTTGTGCCCGTGCCGGGTGGAGGGCAAATGCGCTAATCGCGCCCAACAAGGCTCCTGCCGCTAATAGCATTTCGTGTCGTTTCATGGTCGTTTCTCCAACCGGTGAGAATACACGTGCGGACGAATCTTTGGCAAGGCGACGGCATTGGGCCTTCGTAGGCTCCTGTGCCAGCCGCCCCGCCAAAATATCCCCAAATTGGCGCCACTCGCTCTTTCTCTTGGTTTTTCACGGCACTTGGCCTCCAGCAGCTTGGCAGCCACGGTGGCACGTTCTTGAATGAGGGGTCCGTCACGCATCGCCTCGATTGGCAATCGGCGCTCGTTCTTGTGATCATTCCGGCAGCGTGGTGGTTGCTCTGCATCGAGTATCGGCAGAAGTCCAGGGTAGCGGCGCGCTGACCCCCATGGCCGTGACGAGCGATCACGAGAGTGGAATCGGCAGGTCACACTAGCATTGCAACGCCGCTCGAAAGAGCCAGATTCCTGCAAGATCGGTCACTGGCATCCGGCTTGCTACCTGCGTGAGAATGCTTCGCGAGATTGGGTTAGTATCTCTGCTCCTAACGCCCCTGGGCTGCATGACAACGACCACGCGCTACGTAACACGGGGCACCGGGCAACAAGAGCTCTTGATGGAGTCAGGGCAAGGATTGCCCTCGATTATGGGCGATTTTCAAGCTGAGCCCGGTCTCGTTCGGGGGCACGTTGGGTGGACATCGGATTGCCGCAGGGCAATCGTCCGTCAGCAGATCACCGAAGAAGTCAAAGTGGACAAGCCAAACAACAGCGCTGCGATCGCGGCAACGGCAATCGGCGCGGGGGTTGGCGCCATCGCCATGGGGATGCTCTCGTCAGCGGACCAGTTCTCCGATGAGAAGACTTGCTCCACTGATTCTCAGGGCGGTTACTCGTGCTCGAGCCCCCGCGATAACGCGATCGGATTCGGAGTCGTCGGAGTCATTACGTCGGTGGCTCTAATGACGACCGGAGCCGTTACATTTGCTTCGCAACCCACGTCCCACGTCATGTCTTCACAACCGGCCCCGTCCATCGTTTCTCGGGTGACTCAAGAACACGTCGCGTGTGGCGACCACCCCGTCCAAGGCCTCGGATTGTCGTTGTTACGAGCAGGAGTGGGCGTTGCTGCCTCGAGCACGAACGCCAATGGCGACGTAGCCTTTGCCGTACCGCCGACGATTACCGGTGGGTTGGTTGTAGTCGTGGATTCGGTTCCTCCGCCATTGGCCAACATTCGCGTCGGCGACGTGATTGGCGCGGTGGAGCTTCGCCCGAATGTCGGGCAAACAACGACTACCGCAGCTGAATCGGGCAACGCTGCCGATTCGCAAGCTCCAACGCCAGACTAGTGCCGCTTCCCACTGCCCCTCATTCCATGACAATTGTTACTTCTGAGACGCGGCACTAGTACCCCAAATCACTTGAGATGAGGGGTACATCGCAAACTACGGCAATCGATTTCACACAATTCCTTGCAAAGGATTGTACTCGATTGAGCTTTATGACAAACGAGTCATGAGATGTCTGGAGCAAGATTCTCCCACAATGCGAGCACAGAATTCACAGTTTACGCATTGACAATTGTTGGAGAGCAGTGCTAAGTGCCAACCCAAATTCGGTAAGGTACGTACGCGCAGCAAATGACGTTGTGTTGTGGCACGTGTGCGTCTTGCGCCGAACAGCAGGGAGTGAACCATGAAGCAGTGGACAATTGTTGGGCTGACATTAATGGGTGGTTCTGTCGTGGGCGTAGGGTGTGGTGGCGGCGGGATGGCAGCGCCCAGCGCTGAGGGTGACGTTGCCAAGAATACTAGCGCCCTTAGCACGCCAACCCTAGCCACAAACACGCAGTTCTTCGTTCCGCCGCCACAACCGGGCGCGGTGCAACAAGTGGCCAATCTACTCAAGGCCAAGGACCTGCTCAATGCTGCCCGGGTCGCCGACATGGCCGTGACGCCGCAAGCGGTGTGGTTTGAGTCCGGTTCACCAACGGACGTGCAAAAGAGCGTCAAGCAGACCATGGCTCAGGCCGCGCTCGAAAAGCGAGTCCCGGTCCTCGTCAGCTACAATATCCCGTTCCGCGACTGCGCACAGTATTCGGCCGGGGGCGCGCTCGACACGGACTCGTACGAGGCCTGGATCGATGGTTTCGCGGCGGGCATCGGCAAGGGGCAGGCCGTCGTCATCCTGGAGCCGGATAGCCTGGGACTTATTCCGTACGCTACGACCGTCTGGGGTAGTGCTGACACGTCGTGTCAACCGACTATGAGCGACGGTGTCACACCTGCTACGGGCGCCAGTTCCGACGCTCGCTACGCGCAGCTCGCCTACGCACTCAACAGCATCCAGACGAAGGCCCCGAACGCGCTAGTCTATCTGGACGGTACGCACAGTGCTTGGCTCGGGGTAAGTGAGGCCACGGCTCGCCTCATGAAAGCCGGCATTCAGCAGGCAGCCGGATTTTACTTGAACGTGTCGAACTACCGGTTGGATTCTGACTTAATCAATTATGGAACCTGGATCTCGTCCTGCATCGCTTTGACCGTCAACGGAATCTCGAGCGGTGCGGTACCATCGTGGTGGCTGCCCTCCTGGGGGTGCCCAGGTCAGTACATCCTGGATGCCGCAGGCAACTATGTTCCTGACTTTAGCGCGGCCAACGTCACGTCCATCAACCAGAGTTACGCTACCTTGCTGGCGTCTCTCGTCGTCCCCACCACGCATTTCATTATTGACAGCAGCCGCAATGGCCAGGGTCCTCTGAATCTCGCTCCTTACTCGGCAGCTCCCTATAATCAGACTGGGAGCATTGACCAACCAGGGACTGTGATCTACGGGCTAAATGCCGGCAACTGGTGCAACCCGTTTGGCGCCGGTCTCGGTCTGCGCCCAACGGCAAACACGGGCGTTGCGCTGCTCGACGCGTATCTGTGGGTAAAGACTCCGGGCGAGTCAGATGGCTCCTGCGACAGCGCCGGCGGCGCGCGCGCCTGGGATTACACAGTATACAACCCCTGGAAACTGTCGGGGAGCGCAGAGACCCTTTTCGATCCGCTCTGGGGTGTGAATGATCCAGCGGCGGGCGTCTGGTTCCCGCAGCAGACCTTGCAGCTGGTGCAATTGGCCAATCCCAAGCTACTCTGAAACGTTTATTTGAATGGTTTGTCTTGCACGGCACGGAATACTTGCGTCAACTCGCGGGCATTCCGTGCCGGCATGTCACTTCACTTGGGCTAGGTCTGCGCAACCACGTTGGTTAGCTGCGCTCAATCCGCGAGATACGGCGTATCACGGAGCGTTAGCGCAGTTGCCGCAAACAGATCGGGCTCCTTGTACTTGTCTAGGTAACGCAGATTCTGATCGAGTGATTCATCGTACTTTCGCACATTGCCCTTTGGCGTCGAGTACTCCAAGGTCACGTTGTCGTCCGTAGCAATGAGCGGACCAAACCCCGAACCGAACTGTTGTCGGGCATCCTCGACCAACTTCATAAGCGTCTGCGGCGTCAGAATTCGCCCTTTGAGAACTTGACCCGCGTGACCGTCGAAGAGCTTCAGCGTGGAGGCAAGTTCCGACGATTCGTCCAAAGTGCTCAGCGTCTGCCGATTGGGCTGACAGCTTTCGACGCACGCAACCAAAATCCCCTGCTTGCCTAGGAAGTACAGCCAGACATTGGAAAACTGCTCAGACAGCGTTGAAAGGATCGTTGCGATATCGCTCTCGGCCAGGCGGTGCAGTTGAACCCATTGCTGAAAAACACCACCAGGAGCCAGACGCGCCCGCACCAACTGGTAAAATTCGCGATTGTAGAGGTTCGCCGCTCCCGCAAACCAGATGCTGGAAAGCTCGATGCTGATGACGTCGTAGTGCGCTTGATCGAGCAACAAGAAGTTGCGGCCGTCCGTTACATGCGTACGCACCTCGGGCTTGTGCAAGACTCCCTCGTTGACGGCCCGAAAGTGCCGATCGGCCAGGGACAAGATGTCCCCGCTTAGTTCGGCCACGTCAATGCGTTCAAAGGCGGCCTGGTTGAATACCTTGGTCGTGGTGCCAGTGCCAAATCCAATCACCAATGCACGCTTTCGTTGCTGCGTATGCAGTAGCGGCGCCAAAGCTAGCGAAGACTGCGCCTTCATCTCGCCGCCGGTGCTGTCGTCTCCTTGAAATTTGCCGTTGGTGAGCAGCGTCTGCACGGCCCATGCGCGGTTCTCACCGGAAATGGCGACCGTGGTCAAGCCACCGTCCAGGCTCTCCGCGGAGTCGATCACGCGCCCGTACTGCTGCCATTGGAAGTAGACGTTGCCCCCGGAAGCCAATGTGGTCAGATCGAACTGCGCTGGCTGCTTCAAGTACAACCCGGCCTCTACGATCAACAGCGCCGTCACAACGGGCTTTAGCTTGCGCGTTGTGTAGGGGATCGACAGCGCGGCAAGGAACAGACACACGACGATCAAGAGGTGCAACGTGCCGAGTGAACCAATCTTCGGCAGAAACATGAAACCGACAACCAACGCCCCCAGAATGTTTCCCACGGTGTTGAGCGCCGAGGCAAAACCCAGTGCTGCAATCCGACGGCTTGACCAAGCACGTCCAATGACGTCCATGGCGATTGGAAACTGGGCACCAATGAACAAAGCGGGCGGTAGCATCACCACCAGGCAGGCCAAGAAGCGAATCAGCTCGCGCGCCGCAAACGACTTGGCCGGCGCCCACGGCCCGAAGATCGCAAAGTAGCTCGGAATGCCGTCCCAAAACGGCACGCCGAGCAACAATGTCAACGCCAGCCATGCCTGGCAAAGTAGAAGCGCACTGGCAAAATCGCGCTTTGAGTGAAGCCAGCGGCGCGCGGCATTGGAGCCGACGCCGAGCCCAATCAAGAACGCAAACAGCATCAGCGAAAATGCGTAGGCACTGTTGCCGGCAATCGTCGCCAATAAGTGTACGAAGGTTGTCTCCAACCCAAAGGTGACGAAGCCGCCGACGGTCAGTTGAGCCAGGGCAATCCATCCCAAGATACGCTGCACATCACGCGCCGCAGCAGGCTCGTCGCTGGCAGTCGTAGGTTCGTCCGAGTTCTCCGAGCCTACCGTCC
>CAWEUH010000009.1:0-421119 GCA_963811985.1 uncultured delta proteobacterium | reverse complement strand
TCACTCCACGGAACTATATCACAACCGACCGCATTCAGGCTAATGCCTATATCATCCGCCTGACTACGGTTCCATTCCTTCCTTCCTCACTCAGCTGATCCCAATCCAACATGGACGGACTGGTCTCTGGCGTATTCCCTTTGCGACCTCGTTGCGTATGCTTCCCCATCGATCGCCCACGCCGGGCCTCATGACTGCCATCATTCAAAAGACTGGGCTTGCAAGTGCGCTCCATCAACCCGAAGAAGCATGGCGTTGCGGGCAAAACTCCCTACACCTTCCATGTTCCCATGCAACAAACTGGGCCAACATCTTCGGTCATGCGGACCAGGATTTGCACCTCAGAGGATTGCGTCTGTTCTAGGAGGGAGTAGGGCGAAACTAAACCAACCGTCTCGTCATCAAGACACACATAGATGAACGCAATATCAGGCTGATGCTAATCTTTGTTGTCCAAGAACTTAGCTTGATAGAATTCAGGGTAGTTGATATCAAGCGGATAGACATCCCACTCACAAGTCTTCTTTACCAATGAATATTCCTGGCATAATACGTCAATCTTGCGCTGTGCATCCAGGTCAACCACCGAAATACGCAGCTTGTCTCGACCCTCCTCATCGGGCAACCATTGACGAGCAGCGCTGATCGCCATATCTACGCCCGGTTCCCAATCCCACAATGAGCAGGTGGTCGATATCGCCCGCGGCGCTGTAGTCCGGAGCGGCGGATATCGGCATCGCCTCGATGGCGGCGCTGCCCGACACGATCGAGCGCTTTCCGTTTCGCGACGATACGCTGGTGCTGGTCGTGCCCAAGGGCGACACGCTTGCCCGCTCGCGCCTCATCGGTTTGGCCGATGTCGCCAACCGCGCGTTCATCGGCCTGCCGCGCGACAGCGCGCTGCAGCGGCATGTCACAGGCAATGCGACGCGCCAGGGCCTGGCGCTGAATATCCGCGCGCGCGTCACCGGTTTCGATGCCGTCTGCGGCATCGTGGCAGCGGGTGCTGGCATCGGCATCGTGCCTGACGTCGCGGCCAAGCGCTGCCGCCGCGCCCTGAAGATCGACATGGTCCGCTTGCGCGAGCCGTGGGCGAAGCGTCGCCTCACCGTCCCTGCGTGCGGCAGTTGGGGAGCCTGCCCGCGGGTGCGCAGCGGCTCGTCAAGCATCTCCGTCAGTCCGCAGCCCATCGCAGGATTGAGCCTGACGAACTCGCGTTTCAGCCGGAGCGCACCAGCGCGCCCTGCTTGCGGATGCGGCTGCGATTGTACCAGAGCAGTGCGGCGCTGATGCTGACGCCGAACGCGACGGCGAGCAGGTAGGAGGAACTTGCCGAGCGCCGGCGTCGCCATGCCAACGACAAAAAAGAAACCGACGAACGCCTGCAACGACAGCGCCACGCCCTTGAACAGGCGCAGCGCCGCGTCACGTCCCCATTGGCGCAGCGTGAACGTGGCGATGACAGTCAGGATGACAGGGTAGCTGGCGACCAGCCCGAGCGCTGCGGTCCCAGCAGATCGACTGTCGCGACGATGAAGGCGACGAGTGTAAACGTCGCCGCCATGCGCGCCGGGATGTCCCAGGCGGGCAGGCGTCCCGGCGTGGCGCTCGTGACCGGTTTCGGCAGCAACTGCGCGGTGACCGCGAGAACCAGCACTGCAATCGCCGAGGCCGCGTACACCCAGCGAAATGTCCAGCGATTGCGTGACGGCCGCCACGGCGAAGTAACCGGCGATACCGGCGAGCAGCGACGGCAACCACCTCGCCACGCCGGACGTGTAGGCGAACGCGAGCAGGAACGCCCCGAAACCCCACGCGGCCAGTTCTGTGCCCTTCGCGGCGCGCACTAGGAACTCTGGACCATTGTCGAGGCCGAGGAAAAACAGTACCGGCCCGGTCATCCAGGGCAGACCTTAGGATCAGGCCGCCGAATGTCGGGCCCCATCGCCGCGCCGCCAGCGACATCAGCGCCACCAGCACGGGCGGCACCGTCATTTTCAGGATCAGCCCAAGCGGGATCATGCCGTCTGCGACCGCGATGTCGCCCTCGGCTCGGTCGGCGATTGGCCCACGTCGTCGAACACGCTGGGCGTCTGCGCCAGCCGTCGTCGCTGCAGGATGGCGGCAGCCAGAATGACAAGCCCATTGAAGAGGAGAGTGGCAGTCAATCCGAATTGCGACGCCAGGAAGCCCGCGATCAGCGTGCCGATCGGCGCGATGCCCTGGAACGACATGGCGTAGACGCCGATCACGCGGCCCCGCCATTCGTCGCTGACGGATTGTTGCAGCAGCACGTTGTCGAATTGGCCGAGCACTTGATGACGCCCCGATCAGGCCAAGAGAGCATGGTCACGGGAAGACTGCGCGACACCGCGAACAGCGCGAAAGCGACACCGAGCACCAGCGGCGCCGACGCAATGAGATGCGCTGACTTTCGTACCGCGCTGGATCGCGAGAAGAACGCGGCGCTGAGCGCACCGAAGCCGGCCGCGCCCATCAGATACCCGTAGATATCGGAGCGCCCCTGGAAGAAGTCCCCGCGCGATCATCGGCATCAGGTGCACGTAGCAGGCGCCGAACATGCCGGCGACCACCATCATCGGCACCAGGATATTGACGGCGGGAATGCGCCAAAGCGTGGCCAGTGAGGACAGCACTCCGGGCTGGATGCGTTTGCGCTGCGCCGTCATGTCTTCACGCGGCAAGCGCATCGACAGCAGCGCGGCGATGATGGCGATGTTGCTGACGGCGTTGAACATGAAGCACCACGCCTCGGAGACGTGCAGCAGCGCGACGCCAGCGATCGCAGGGCCGATCATGCGGCCGCTTTGAACAGCGTCGCGCTGACCCCGAGCGCGCTGGGCATCAGCGCACGATCCTCGACAATCTGCGCCAGCAGCGATTGCCGCGTCGGCATCTCGAAGGCGTTGAGCGAGCCGTGCAGGACGGCGGCCGCCAGATCGAGACCAGACGTTGGTGACGCCCGACCACGCCATCGTCGCCGACGTGATCGCCACCCTCGACAGCGCGAGATCGATGCCGATCAGCAGTGGCAGTTTCGGCATGCGGTCGACAATCCGCCCGGTGAACGGCCCAAGCAGCAGAAAGGGGATTTGCAGCAGAAATCCCATCACCCCGAGCATGAACACCAGTAGTCGGTGAGACTGAACACCAGCCACGACAGCGCGGTCGCCTGCACCCAGCTTCCGAGCACCGACACCGCGTGTCCGGCCGCATAGAGCCGGACGCGGGGCTTTTCCAGGGCGGGCGGGAGCCACAGATGGGTGGACACGGGTGTCTAAATCCCTCGTCGGCAGGATGGTCGACAAAGCCTTGGCGAAATCAAAGCAACTCATATGGCGGGTGCAGAAGGCCCCGGCAACTCGTGGGGTGCACAGGGCAGCCGTGCGCGTGTCGGTCACTTCGCGCCCAACGCTACTCAATACGTGAGCGTCGCCCGTATGGCCCTGAGTTCTGCCTTTGCATCCGGATAGCTCTCGTAGAATTGCCCGGCGCGAGCGTACCAGTAGCGCGCATTGCCCGTGTCGCCCTCGATCTTATGCAGCACGGCATGGATCCAGCACGCCGTCGTGTCATCTTCGTGGGCCTGGACGATTCCGTGTGCCCCATCCCATTGATCCGCCAGCGCCAGATCGCAGGCGCGCGCCAGCTCTTCGCGTTCGGTGGCCATCGTCGTACTCCCGCTGCACGCGATCGTGACGCCTTGCCAGGCTTGATTGCTCGGCGTCTTCCCGCACTATTGCCCGATGGTCTATGGCGGCCGCAAGCGTGCAGAACGATCGCCAATGGGGACGCGCAATGCCGACTGTGCTGATAACAGGCTGCGATGAGGGCATTGGCCGGGAATTCGCGACGGCCTATCTGGCCGACGGCTGGTCGGTCATCGCCACCTATCTCAAGCTTGCCAACCGATTGCCCGACGCGCCGCGTCTCCACCAGTACCAGCTCGACGTCACCGATCTCGATCAGTTCGCCACTGTCAAGGCGGCGTTGGGTGGGGCAGCCATCGATCTCCTGATCGCCAATGCCGCAGCACGTCGGCGCCAAGCGCCAAAGCTTGTTGCACGACTGCAGACCCATACCCTTGGCGCCGATCAAATACGGGCCACGAAACTACGCCATGGTCGTCGCCCGCCGCTGCACCGAGTTCAGCGATTACCTGCGGGGCCTGCCCGCCGTCATCCGCCAACGCATGAGCAAGGGCCGCCGTATAAGTCGCAATACCGCAGCGCTGGGGCAAATAGGTTGACAAAAAGCAGACGCGCATTTCGACGGGTGGATGCTAGTGAGAAGAGGCCTCAATGCCACATTTTTGTAGCCCGGCCACGAATGGCGATGGGCCCCCTAGCCCGGAGCAGCCGGAAATTCACGCCCAAACATCCGAAGACGACGAATGCTCATTATCATGAACGGCTGACTTCCCGCCAGAGGGACGTTCCGAATGACCGCGCGTCGCGCCCTGGCCGCCCGTGAAATGGGCGCGGGGGAGGCGAGGCCTCGACTTAGCAACCTAACGGGGCGCCCTCCCAGGCCAGTGAGAGCGTGTTGATAGAGGCCCACCGAGGCGCCGGGTTGGCACCGCAAACATGGCTTTCACTGGCTGGGAGTGAACCCGGTTAGGTCTTGGCGATTCTCTTGGGGCGTCGCGACCGCGCGGGCCTCGTTGCTGTTGAAGGTTCAACGACGGGGTTAGGTCGGACCTCACCACCTGGCAGGGGGTGGCTTTGTTGAGTCATCTTGAAACCGTGCCTCTGACGCTAGCGCAATACGCTTGGAGCGTTCCGTCTCCCCACGCATTTCTGCTAGAAACCGACTGGGGATGCTGGGTCTTGGTTTACCCCATTTCATTCGCGCTCGGGCAAAGGTCAGCGCGAGCGACTCCCGCGCACGCGTAACACCCACGTAACACAGCCTCCGCTCCTCCTCGATGCCGCGACGTTCGAGCACCGCGCGCTGGTGCGGCAGGATCCCTTCTTCCATTCCAACCAGGAATACATGCAGGAATTCAAGCCCCTTGGCGCTGTGTAGCGTCATGAGAGTCACGGCATTCGGAGCCGGCTCATCCTTTTCAGGTGCCTCATCACGATCGACGAGCGACGTCTCTTCAAGAAACCCCGGCAGCGTGGCTGCTTTCTCACGCTGTTCATAGAGAGCCGCTGCGTTCACCAATTCCTCGATCGCTTGCCAGCGTGCCTCGGCCTCGCCAGCCACCGGAAATTGTCGTTCTAGTTCGGAACGGTAGTCGATCGTCTGCAGCAGTTCCCGGATCAGCGCCGTGATCGAAACCTTGCCGATTTTTGAGCGAAACGTCTCGATGAGACGCCGAAACGCGTTGACCCGCCCGCTTACGGCTTCCGGCAGTTGTGCCGCCTTCAAGGCCTTCGGCATTGCAACCCACAATGATTGTCCTTCGGCAACTGCCACTTTGAGCAGTGCCTCCACCGTGCTGGTGCCGATTCCGCGAGCGGGCGTGTTGATGATCCTAAGCAGCGACATTTCGTCCAGCGGGTTGGAAATGATGCGCAAATACGCGAGGGTGTCGCGAATCTCGCGCCGGTCGTAAAATGAATGACTTCCAACCAGGACGTAGGGGACTCGCGCGCGCCGCAGCTCAGTCTCGAACATGCGCGGCTGTTCGTTGGTTCGAAAAAGGATGGCAATGTCAATAGGTCGAACAGGTTGCTCCGTATTGCTGACCAACAGCTGTTGAATCTCCAGCGTAACTCCCTCTGCCTCTCTTGACTCATCGTCATAGCGAAGAATGCGTGGGACGTCTCCACCTTCGCGTGATGGCCGCAACACCTTCTGATGTCGATTGCTGTTATGCGCAATAAGCACATTGGCGTAACCCAGGATGGGGGCCAGCGAGCGATAATTGGACTCGAGACGCACCACTTTGGCGTCGGGCCAATCGTTGCGAAACCCCAATATATGCGCGATTTCGGCACCTCGCCAGCCGTAGATTGACTGGTCATCGTCACCCACAACACACAGGTTGCGATGTCGTTCGGCGAGGGATTTGACGATTCGGTACTGTAGATCGTTAGTATCTTGATACTCGTCAATCAGCAACTGGTCGAACCGTTTGGCTTCAGCCAATCGCACATCAGGGAATTCGTGGAACAGTCGATTTGTTATAAGCAAGAGATCGTCGAAGTCCATCGCGCCCGCTGCCCGCAGCCGCGATTGGTATTTCTCATAGGCCGCGCCCGCCAATTCCGCCCGATCACCCTCCGCAGAACCCGCTGCGGCCTGGGGCGAAATACCTTTGTTCTTCCAGCCCCCGATGAATGCCAATAGATCGCCTGGGCGCAGTTGGCCGGTGTCAACACGAATATCGCGTAGTGTATTGCGCGCCAACGCTTCTTGGTCGGACCGATCGTAGATCGAAAAGGCCTCCGGATACCCCAAACGCCGCGCATGTTAACGCAATATGCGAACGCAAAGCGAATGAAATGTCGATATTTCCGGAGCGGCCACAGTCGCCCTCCGACGCCCGAGAAGCCCCATAGCGCGTTGTTGCATTTCACGCGCCGCCTTGTTCGTAAACGTGACAGCTAGAATGCGTGAAGGCTTGACGCCATTCTTGATCAGGGCAGCTATACGGAATGTAATGACACGCGTCTTGCCAGTTCCGGCGCCAGCCAGGACCAACAGTGGCCCCTTGAGCGTCGCGACTGCTTCGCGTTGTGCGGGGTTGAGTTCAGGCACGCCGCGCCATACGGGCAGACTCATGGCCAGTCAAGCCAAAGTGCTCTGCGCTTGTCCACCGATCAGCGCAGCCGCATCCCCGGTGTCGCGCCGGCGTCGGGCGATATCGCGAAGATCCCTTCGGCGTTGCCCCCGCTAGCGCATACAATCATGCCCTCGGAAACGCCGAATTTCATCTTGCGCGGCTCGAGATTCGCGACAAAAACGACGAGCCTTCCAATCAACGATTCAGGCGTGTAAGCGGATTTGATGCCCGCAAAAACGGTGCGTCTTTCGCCGCCTCCTAGCGACAGCGTCAGCTTCAGCAGTTTCTTGGCTTCGGGAATTCCTTCCGCATTGACGATGCGCGCTACACGCATGTCAACTCTGGTAAAGTCGTCGATGCTGCACATTCCCGCGATCGGTTCGGCCTTCAGCGCCGAGTCGTCGTCGTCGCTAACCGCAGCAGCCGCCGTATCGTCGGGTTCCCGGCTTTCTTCGATCATGGCCTGCACCTTCTTCAACTCGACGCGGCTCAGCATGTGCTCGAATGAGCCGACGGTCCCACCCAACAGCGGCGCTTCGACCTCGTCGAAGCTAGAGATGGGCCGCTCGAGCAACGCTCCGCATTGCTGAGCCAGGCGCGGCAACACGGGCGTCAGATACACGACAATCTGCCTGAACAGGTTGAGCGCCACACTGCACACGTCGCGCAGTTCCTGGGCGCGCGATGGATCGTTCTTGAGTTTCCACGGTGCCAAGCGGTCGACGTATTCGTTAGCCCGGTCCGCCAGCGCCATGACCGTTCGCATGGCACGCGCCGTGTCTGCGTTTTCGTAGGCGTCTGCGATGTCTTCTTTGCGGGCAGCGGCCTCGGCGAATAGCCCGCCGTCATCTGGGTACGATTCGCTGAGGCGCTGACCCTTCACGAAACGCGCAGTTCGACTGGCAAGGTTGATGACCTTGCCGACCAAATCCGAATTGACCTTTCTTTCGAACTCCTCAAGATTGAAATCCAGATCTTCAGGGCGGGGCCCCAATTTGCTGGCGTAGTAGTAACGAAGGTAAGTGGGATCCAGGTGATTGAGGTACGTTCGCGCCATCACGAACGTGCCTTTCGATTTGCTCATCTTCTCGCCTTCGACCGTTAGAAAACCGTGAATATGGACCTTGCGCGGCAAACTGAAGTTCGCGGCGCGCAGCATCGCGGGCCAAAAGAGCGTGTGGAAATACGTAATGTCCTTGCCAATGAAGTGGTGTACTTCCGTATCGTTCGAGCGCCACCAACCATCGAAGCTCTCGCCGCGGCTGGCGCACCACTCACGCGTCGAGCCAATGTAGCCAATGGGGGCATCGAACCAAACATAAAAGAATTGACCCGGTTCATCGGGAATCTCAAAGCCGAAATAGGGCGCCGGTCGCGAGATATCCCAATCGCGCAACGGCTGCCCCAAGAAATAGCCCTTCAGGTAATTGGCGATGCTTGGCTCGAGATGCTCACCGGTTTGCGTCCATTGATCGAGAAACCCGTGTTGCGATTCGACGTTGATGAATAGGTGTTCGGCAGTGCGCAGCTCGGGCTTGGCACCGCTCAATGTGCTCTTCGGGTTCTTCAAATCAGCGGGCGAGTAGGTGGCGCCGCACTTGTCGCAGCTGTCGCCGTATTGACCCGGGGAGCCGCATTTCGGGCACTCGCCCTTCACGAACCGATCCGCGAGAAATGTCTGCGCCTCCGGATCATAGAGCTGGTCAACGTTGCGGCGTTCGACGGCGCCCTGCGCTTTTAGCGCCGCCCAAATCTCATTGCATACGGCACGCGTGTGCTCCGAATGCGTGCTGCCATAATGGTCGAACGCGATGTCGAATTCAGCGAAATCACGCAGATGCTCCTGCGCCATGCGCGCGATGATTTCAAGTTCCGTCGTGCGTTCTTTTCTGGCGCGAATCATGATGGCCGTGCCGTGCGTGTCGTCAGCGCAGACGTATAGACAGCGATGGCCGCGCAATCGCTGAAAGCGCGCCCAGATGTCGGTCTGAATGTATTCGACGAGATGCCCGATATGGATGGGACCATTCGCGTAAGGCAGAGCGCTTGTGACCAAAATGCGGCGTGTCATCGTCGGCAAAGGGTAGTGCTTGTTGGCGTGCGACCCAGCCAAAACTTGCCATGACAAAGCGGCCCGCTGGCCCATGCTGGCGACCTCAAGACAATTAACTCTCTCACGGCCTTACCGGCTGGGAGGATTCCCGTAAGAGTCTGAATTTCATGGTGCGCTCGCCGCCATAGCATTCGGTCACTTCCAACGTATTGCCCAAACCCAAACAAAGGCAGCCCAAAACTTGACTCAGGATCAATGAGTTTCGTGCCATAAGGTTGACTATGGGACTTCTGGAGGGTCAAGTTGCAATCGTAACCGGAGCGGCCAACGGCATCGGTGCAGCAGTTGCCAGACTGTTCGTTCAGCAAGGGGCGAGTGTCGTGGCCAACGACGTGGGCACTAATCGGGAGGGCATCGGACGCGACCCTACGATAATTGCCGACACCGTAGACGAGCTTTGCGCCAACGGCGGCAATGTCGTTGCCAGCAGCGACGACGTCTCGTCGCGTTCCGGGGCCGAGAACCTGCTGCGTACGGCGCTCGATTCGTTCGGCAGAGTTGACGCGCTCGTCAATTGCGCTGGTATACAGCGCGATCGCGCGCTGTTGAACATGGATGACGAGACTTGGCGCGCGGTGATCGACGCACAGCTAAGCGGCACATTCAACTGCGTACAGGCGGCAGCCGTCTTCATGCGAGCGCAAGGCCGAGGGCATATTGTCAACACGACTAGTGCGGCGGGGCTGCTCGGGAATCTCGGCCAAGTCAACGCATCGGCTGCGGCCGCTGGCGTGTATGGCTTGACGCGAACCGCTGCCATAGAGTTGCAGCGCCACGGCATCACCGTCAACGCGGTTGCCCCGATCGCCAAGACTCGTCAAACCGAGGAACTTCCGATGTTACAGAAGACCTCGGCACTGTCGCCGGAGCATGCGGCACCGGTTTACCTTTTCCTGGCAAGCGATTTGGCCAACGATGTGACGGGACAAGTGCTTACCGTCGCCGGGAGCCGCGTCGCCGTGTACAAGATCGTCGAAAGCTCCGGTCGCTTCAAAGAGACAGACAACGGCATTTGGACCGCGGAAGAAATCGCCGAGCAGTTCTTGGAACTTTCGCGAGTCTAGCTAGTTGACTTTCACATCGCGGCGTTCAGCGGATCGTAGTAATCGCCCTTCGAGTGGAACACGGCTTGGCCGTGCGATGATGCACGCTTCTTCTTGGTTTGCGGCATTGAGACAGGCTTCACAGTAGTTAGGGTGGGCTTGGCCTTCAAGGCGACCGATGATGAAACCTGCGCGCTGCTCGGCGCGGCGTCTGGCTGCGTGGCACCTGGAGCGGCCTTCGGCCTTGTCTCGGCCACTTGCGCACTTGGACTGGCGCCGGACGCTGCCGCAGCTTGAGCGTTCTTTGCTTGCGGATTGCTCGACGGATTCGAATCATTCGCCTTTGAACCTTGACCAGATGCCGCCGATTCGTGCATTTCCGTCACAATCCAGGGCAGCCGCACCGGAGCAATGCGGCCACCGGAACCAGCAATCAACGCCTCGACAGCGCGCAGCGTGCCAAAGCTGGGGCCCCCCAATACCTGCTTTTCTGTCGCCACGTATTGGCCACGCTGATTGACTGCCTGCGCCACAGAATACACTACGTCATTGCGAAACAGCGTGATTAGTAGCCCCGCGGCCACGGCAATGCGCAATGGCCAGCTACCGCGCTTAACTTCGGGTGCGGGAATGCTGAAGTAAAGTGGGGCCTCACTGGTTGTTACGGTGATCGGCGCTGGTTGCGTTGCTGTCACAACCGATGCCTGCCGGGTAGCGGTCACAGCCGGTGCGGGTTGGGTCGCGGCCACTGCCGGCGCTGCGTGAGTCGCTGTCGCGGGCTCAATTCCGGCAACCATGCCGAGTGGCAGCCATTGCGTCATGCCTGGCTGCCAAAGCGGCGTGTGCTCGTTGATGACGTCCAAACGGTAGAAGTCATCCAGTTGCTCCAAGGATAGCGTTCGCACGTCGCCGGGGCCCATCAGCGCATACCAGGACTCTTCAGGCAGATCGTCCGCGCCTATCAACGTGGAGAGCTGAGCCCACTGCTTCATTCCCGATTGCCAGACGAACGTCTGCTCATCAATAACGCCGATGCGGAAAAAGTCGTCGAGTTGCTCAAGCGACAGCGTCCGCACATCGCCCGGGCCCATCAACACTCGCCACGTCTCGTCGTCTTTTTCGATGGGGGCCGGCGGTTCACTCACGAAGGTCGAAAGAGGCAACCATTGCTGCATGCCCTGTTGCCAGACGTAGGTCTTCGCACTGATCACGCCCAATCGATAGAAGTCTTTCAACTGCTCGCTCGACAACACCTTCACGTCGTCCGCAGCAATTTGTACGTACCAACTGCTCGCCTGCTGCGCGTCCAGCGTCTCGACTTCGTCCACGTCCTCAAAGTCATTAACCTCTTCAATACCGTAGTGCCCCAGGTTGACCGGCCTGCCCATTGAAGCGTATGACGACACCCATGTAGGGTACCGATCGCGAACACATTCGACAAGGGCAGGATGCCTTTTTCACTGCGGCGCAAAAGATCTAGGGGTCAGTTTTTCGAGCTGCTGCGGGGATCGTCTAGCGCAACTGCCGGGGTTTCTAGCAGAAAACGATTGCACCGGGGCATCGACCCACAATACAAAAACCGGTAGGACGACCACAAATCGTGAAACTTCAGACGGATTGGATGCAGACTTCGCGCATTCGGTTTGCCCTATCATGTGGTCAATAGGTCGCTGCCCGGCGAGGTTTGGATGGGAAACAAAGACTGGCAACGCATGGATAGCAAGAATGATCTCGCAGCGATGGGAGTCTCTCCGCATCGGGGTCGCGGATGGCGCATATTCTCTGGGATTCTTTTTGTGGCGGTCCTCACGTTCGTGGTCGCCTACTATTTGCCGCTGTACCGCGCGCACGACTCGCTGAGTCGCGAGTACCGTGCGCTTTCCGTTCAAGCGAGCACCCAACATCAACAGCTCGCGGATACGCTAGATACGCTGCAGCGGATATCGGCCGAACGCGATCGGCTCAACACGATGGCTGCAACCAAGCAGAAATCGAGTGAAGCGCTCGTACCCCTGGCAGAAGGCCTGGAGCGCGATCTAAACACGGCATTAAAGAAGTACCTGGGCAAGGGCAAATTGCAAGTGACGCGTCAGCAAGAGAAGTTGCGCGTGAATCTGGCAAGCCCTGCGCTTGTGCAAGCCACTAGTGCGGATTTGACTGAACCCGGCAAGAAATCATTGTGTGCGATCGGAGGTGCGCTCAAGTCAGCGGACGTGCACATTGCCGTTCAAGGGTTTGCTACGGGTCCAGGTGCGGCTACAGCGGCTGCTTGGAAGCTTGCTTCGGCAAGAGCAGCTGGCGCAGCGCAGTTGTTGAGCGAGACGTGTGGTGTCGCGCCGGGCCGCGTCGAAGTCGCTGTGCGTGACCCGTCCCATGCAATGGAAGATACCGCGCTATCGCTCGAGATTGTACCGCAATAGGCGCTCCCGATGTGGTCTCAGCCAAGCTAATGGCCTTCTTGGGGGCGTTACGTCACGCGTTGATCAAGCTGCGGCGCGTGCGAAGCACTCACGGGCAGGCGCCAATATCAGCGATGCTCGTCTCCACGACGAAGTCCGACCCTGTAGGATGCCTTTCGGCGAAGAAGATGTGAATTGGATACCGGTTACCTGGGGTAATTTCGAATTCCTGAGCTCGCGACGCAAGATCGACGGTTTCCGTTTCGGCGACATGCACGCCGCCCAGGTCGATCGCCAAATGCCGGTTGATGTACACAAAGACGTCATCGTCCCCCGTGAAGCTGAAGGTCTCATTGCCCTGGTAAGTAAAGGTGGCCGCTGTCACCAGCGTGAAACTGTAGTTGTGGGCCATCCCTTCATTTCCGAACAGTTGGTTGTCGATTGGAAAGAAGCTGTGGTTTACATAGGTAAATAGCCCCGGACTATCGGTGGCCGCGACCAAGGGCAGGTCAATCGACGTGGACATATTGATTGGCGGCGGGCCCGGCTCGTCATGGTACCATTCATAGAAGGTCTGAGCGCTCTGCACCGTCAAGCTTGGCCCGGAAAGCACATACGTTGGCGTATCGTCAGCCCCCAAGATTGAGCTCACAAAGCCGCGATCATCAACGTTGGACTCCGTAATTTCGGGGTGACCGAAGTCAGGGGGTTGCCCGTTTCTGAAATCGCGGACGATTGCGTGAAGGCTGGGCGGCAGCGGCTGCGGCGCGTCGCAGGCTGTCCAAACGTTATTGTCGCAGGTGCGGTGGCCCGTGCCGCAAACACTGCTGCACCCCTCGTCCTGGTGCGCGACCTTGCAGTCACCCCAAGTATTGTTGGAGCAGGACTGCGTGCCGTCCCCGCAGTCATTCGTGCATGACCGCGAAGTGTCGGCAACAACGCAGGTTTGCCAGGCATTGTCCGTACAAACCTGAGTGCCTGAACCGCACTGGTTGCTGCACTCGCGGGTCGTTGGTGCCACGGTACAGTCACCCCAAGCCCCTTGAGCGCATGTCATCGTCCCGCTGCCGCAAACGTTGCTGCACGATTGGACTATGGGCGCCACTTCACAGGGCTGCCAAAAGCCAGCCTGGCAATACTGCGCGCCTGCACCGCATGGATTCTGACATTGGCGGGTCGCCCCGGTTTCATAGCATGGTTCCTGCGTGAAAAATGGAGAGCGTGCGCCGCAGGCCAAGGCGCCAAGCAAACTAAACACCCCCAAGACCGAAGCACTGGAACGGAAGCTGACGCGATGTTTGGCCACGCCGTAGCCTACGTCAACTTTGTTTCTATTCAATGTGGATTGCGCAAAATGCGTCATCCTTTCAGGAAGACGACCGACGCATCGGGGGGCGCGGTAGGTTTATGGGATGGCTTCCAGCGAGATCCCCAGCCACTGGGCGACGATGAGCCTCGAGACAACGTCACGTAACACTCGGGACCACCGTCCTACACCCCTGGCGCACATTGAGGACCGCGTGCGTATCCATTTGAACGGTCTCACACGTGGTAGGGCAGAGGACCAGCGTTTGCTGGTTCGGGTCATTTGGATCGATGTACCAGCCATCCGCAGTGCCATTGGCGCATCCCGTGTCCGCAGTTTGACCAATTAGCCACAGCTGCGTGGGCGTCCCATTGATGACGTTTTCTTCGTAAACGACGTTGATCTTGTTCGGATCGGGCGTCCCGCCATCGGCGGGAGGTGCAATCTTCACTGTGCACGGGACGGCCTCTTTGATGATCTCATTGAGGGCTGTCGCCAAGTCGGAGGCAAAATCCTGCGATTGTGTCAGGTCGAAGTGACAATAGTTGGGACCATTGTCGTCGCAATTCGGCGTGTCGGCTGTGCCCCCAGCGCGCGCCGCCTGCGAAAGCCAGTTGCGGCCGTCGGCATTGGTTGCGGACTGCGCGTCGCTACCGGGCAATCCGACAACGAACGTCTTGACCGTCGGCGTCGCGTCACAGATTGCGGTAATGGTGGTAACGATTGGTTGCCAATCAACTGGGTACGCCTCTGACCCCTTGCCTTCACAGTGCAATAAGATCGTCGGTTGTGCGTCAGTGATGAGGACCATGAAGGGCGCGTAGTTCGTGTAGGTAACCAGCGCTGGAGACAGGCCATTACTGTAGGCGTACTCGAAGGCATCATCCGTTGGCGTGCCACCAGCCACTTGGGCTTTGGCCAAGCAATTCGCAATATCTGCCCTCTGTTTTGAACCCGCCGCGCCAAGCGGGGCTACGGCAACTATTGCGGAAGTATTGACGCACATGGACGTATCGAGCAGGATTGGCGGGTTTGATTGGTCGTTGCTGTTGGAGGTCGTATCCATATTCGGGAACAGCAGCATACCGACACCCGTCGTGTCCGGCAGATTGCTATCAATGGCCTTCAACAGCGCCGCCTGTGTGACGTCCCACTTGCTTTGCCCACCGGCCCCGGGAGCCGGATTAGACATCGACCCGCTCACATCCACGACGAACTCGAGCAGGGCTGGGGGAACTTCGAGTTCTGAGCTCGTAACGGCACAGGTACTGTTGGCAATGTTCTCGATAATACCAGCCGTCGCAAGGGTCTTTCCGCCGGTTAGGCTCGCACCGTTGCCCGCGTTTGCCACGTCGAAGCCCGTGGCACGGCTGCCGCCCGTGACCGAGACGGATCCGCTGCCGCCAACTCCACCGTTGTCGCGATCGGCGTCGTTGTTGGAGGAACAACCCAGGGCCAACAGCCCAAGGCACCCCAACGACGCAAAGAAACTTGACACGCTAAGTCTCCCTTCAGCCAGCCGTCGAACCAATTCCCACAAACCAAAACCTCGATTAAGAATATTGCCATTCACGGCACTGGCCCAACGCAGCTCTATTCTGGTTTCTCAATCGGTGAGTGACAAGAGACCGCCCTCGCGCGTTCGCGAGCAGACGACGCCACTCTGGCTGATCTCGATGTAGGTGCGCTCGCGCAAAGAAACTTGGGGAGTCTTGTCTAGTACTACTGGAATTTGTGCGTCACTTGGAAAACTGGGTTTTATGGAAGTCAGGAATCAAGGTCGCCTCTCCCAATTCGGATTACGCCAAGTTCATGAGCGGAAGGCCAGTGGCAGCAACAGCGCGGCCCTGATTGATCGGCCAGACCTTCCGAGTAAGCTTTGACGATGCGGCCGCGCGACGCCACCATCCCGTTCTTTCTGTGGATCGCGATGGCCATCCTGTTTCATCTGACGAGTCGCAATGGCGTTGAACAGGTGATGACAGTCGTCGAGGAACAGCGCTCGCTGCGCAATTTTGCCGCGACGGTTCAGCGCGAAGTGCGGTTGGAGACGCAACCCGTCGAAGTGGCGCTGTTGACACAGCCGCCAGCGCCGCCGGCTGAAACTGCGCAAGTCGTGCCGCAAAAACCAAAAGCCGCAAAAAAGAAGGCGCCCGAGGAAAAGCCGGAAGTCAAGCCTGAAGAGCCGAAGCCTCCGGAAGAGAAACCTGAAGAAAAGAAGCCGCCAGAGAAATCTGACGAGAAGCAGGCGCAGCCCAACAAGAAGCCGGTACCGCAACTCACGCTGCCGCCCAAGCGCGCGATTGCCGTCAGGCAGCACGTAAAGGACGAGAACCAGCCTGAGAACAAGGAGGCCGAGTTCTTGGGCGACAAGAACAACAAGGTGGATCAGCAGACCCAGTCGCGAATAACCTCTACGGACCAGAACGAGGAAAATCCGAACCCGGGGCAAAAGCACCAAAGCGCCGACAAGGAACCTGGCAACGCTGACGAATCGAGGGTTGCAAGCTCCGAGGGAACCGAAGATAAGGGCTCGCCACTACCGCCCGAGGCCGTAGAACCAAAACCCATTCCCGTCGTGCCCGAGCAAAATCCGATTGCGCAGCAGCAACCCCCAGCTGCCAACGGTCCCAAGGCGGCGCAGCCACCGGCGCCTACACCGACACCCGCCGAGGAGAAGCCAAACATGCCACCGGCGCCTCAAATAGCTGCGGGCGAAGAGGGTGAGCCGTTTTTGTCACCGACACCCAATGCTACGCCCGCTTCGCCTAAGAAGCGCCTGCCGCCGCCGCCGCAAAAGGATCGCTACAGTTACGGAATGGGGCTCGGCTCTGGCGAGACAACCCCCGGCGGGGTCAACCTGAATCTCTCCTACAGCCAAGCCCAGGCTGCCGTCGGCAAAGAGCAGCTCGCGAAAGATCGTAAGATGGATTCGCTGCGGTTACGCAGCACACACCGCGGTTCGTGGACAATGGCAGGCCTGAACCGCTGGAAGAGCGCGATTGAGAACTACGTGCCGCACGTCAAGCCCGGCAACCAAACGGCATTGAACACGCGCGCGGTGCCGTTTGCCAACTACCTCAATGCAATGCACCAACGCATTCATGTCATATTCGCGGACTCATTTCTGGCGTCGCTGGATCAGTTCCCAAAGAATCATCCGCTGAACAATTACGATATGCATACAGAGCTGGAGATCATCTTGAATCAGACCGACGGCGGCGTCGTCACGCTGGGCATAGTCAAAACCAGCGGCGCTACGGCGTTTGACATCAACGCGCTCGAGGCAGTCAACAAAGCGGCTCCTTTCGGCAAACCACCGAGTGAGATTGTGTCGCCCGATGGAAACGTGTACCTGCACTGGGAGTTTCACCGAAACCCGGATATGGCTTGTTCGACTTGGTTTGCCTACCCGTACATCCTCAAGGGGCCGGCCGCGCCGGAGCCCAAGCCACAGCCGTCTCGCAACCTTGAGCGTCACCCGCAAGGTGCATTTGTCCCAACCAGTCTCGCAATTCCGGCGCGAGCCGGCGCCGCGTCTCGGTCCGCACAGTTCGATTGAAGGCAACGAAGTGAGCAAGCAGGGTCCGATTTCTCGGGGCGCGCTCCGGCTGACTGTCGTTGCCGCCATCTTCGCGGTTGTGTTTGGTCGCGCGCTCGGTACGGCGCTGCCCGGCTCTCGCTCAGGGCTCGACAAGATCCTACAAGCCAATTGGTTGGTGGGTGCTTTCTGCACTCAACTGTTGGCCGTATTGCTCGTCGTTGTCGTCGGGCGGCTCGCCTCGGCCCTCTGGGTCGATGGGCGCTTCAGTGTTTCGCATCGCATCATCATGACGCTGGCGGCCGCGACGGTCATCGTGCTGGTCATCGCTGCGAGTTCGGACGTGCTGTTGGGCCCGTACACGCCCGAGGTCTCACTGGTCTTGGGAATTGCCGGCACGTTGGTCGCGATGCGCGCCGCCAGCATCAGTCTCAAACCAACCGATTTACGCGCGTCGGGAATCGTGTTGCTGCTGGTGGCCACCGCGAGCATGGCGCAGGTGTCGGCTCGCTTGCTCGCCTTGCAGGCCGGCGATGCCGCGCTGCTGACGCAGTACAACGTGGCAAGGTGGCTCGCAAGTTTGGCTACCTTGCTCGATGCGTTAGCCCTCATACTGACTGCAGTATGGCTGGCATTGCTTTGGACCGGGGGGCGCTACGCCGTCGTTGCGACCCTTGTATCGTCGGTGTTTCTCGGCCAACTCTCGCTGCGCGGCTCGCGCCCTTCTGCAGGCCTGGCCGAAGTGCTGCTTTCACGAAGCCTTGCCCAGTTGCACCGTGAACCGAGTTCGTTTTTCCCTCGACTAGTTCAAAACACGCAGGAACTCTTCGCAATCCTCATCGTCGGTGTGCTTCTGTGGCAACCCCGCCGCGTGCTGCCAGAACAGAGGTTGGCCCTGGCGATGGTGCTGTTGGCGCGTAGCTCGCCGGATATTCCGCTGTGCTGCGGGTTGCTGGTTGCGGGCGCCTTGGGCCTGTCACTGTTGACCGCGGATGCGCAGGAGTCCTCGTTACAGGAGCAGGGCCAAACCTGAACAGATTCGGACCGCTGCAGCAACAGTGAGACTAGCAACCTTCGATTTTCGGTCTTCGGGCAAGTGCAGGCAAACCATTGGCCCGAATCGGCGCTCGCTGATTAGACCCTTGGGCCGCTTCAGAAGTTTTGCAGGCTCACTTATCGGCTGGCGGACGTAGAGGCAAAGCGTGATATGTTGACAGGCCTCTCGACGCTAGCGCACATTTTCGAGGGATTTTCCGATTTGACACCATTGTCTTGGTTTGGAGGGAACATGCAGTTGTCTCGGTCATTGCGGCTTTTGCCAATCGCCGCCCCGCTCCTAGTCTCGTCGCTCGCCAAAGCCCAATCGGCAGATCCTCCGGTGACAGGAAAGGGATTGGTCGGCGGTGCACTGCTTGGAGGGGAAGTCGTGATGCTGACAGAGGCAGCCATCAAAGTGAAGCCCGCGTGGGCTTACTACGTTGGTGGCGGCGTTGGGCTAATCGGGGGCGGCATTGGCGGCCATTATTTGGAAAGCCACCTTGATTCCAAGGAGGCCATGTACATGCTCTCTGCCGGCATGTTGCTGGTGATCCCGACGGCAGTCGCATCGATGAACGCTGTTTCTTACGACACGCCGCTCGAGTACACGCAAGACAATCCCCCGACGGATCAACCCATTGACGACCAGGAAACGGGAACCGGCGCCACGAACCCAGGCAATGACATGCCAACCATGCCAGCGGTGAGTCCGCAGACAGCTCCGCCCCCGAGCGCAAGCCCTCCCACTTCACCGCCCCCGCCACCCTCGGCGACACCCGCAGCGACGCCTCAACCCGGCAGCGCTCCGCCTGCCACCACGAATCCGACTAGGAGCCCAGCTCCGGGCCAACCTCAGACTTCGGCGCCGAAGACTCGCGTCCACGCCGTGGCCCACTTCCGCGCCGCGCCCGTTTTGGTGCGCCCAGCGCTCGTGCATCTCTCGGGGAGGGAATTGGCGCTGGCGGTTCCCGCCGTCGAAATCCGCGATACCTACACTCGGCGCGAAGTGGCGATGTACGGCGTCAAACAGCAGACCGAGGTGCGCGTCCCGCTATTTCAAATGGCATTCTGAACCAATTGGGCTATCAGCGAAACTGCCCCCTTTCAGAGCCTGGCAGATTTGCCGTACAATTGGCGACTCGGGCCGAGTAGCTTCGGCACTATGGATCGCCAGTCTCCACCGACTTGATAGCCAATATGCAAAAACCAAGCACCTCACGTGGTCGCTCAACCCACGACCCGTCTCTTGGTAGGGTAATCGCCGGACGTTATCGGCTCGAAGCGCGCATCGGCGAAGGAGGGATGGGCGTCGTCTACCGCGCGCGTCATGTGCTCATCGACCGCGTCGTCGCAGTCAAACTGATTCGACCCGACTTGCGCGGAGAGACTCACCTGCGCGCATGGATGCTACGCGAAGCACGCGCTGCCAACCGTGTCGATCACGCGCACATCATCGACATTCACGATATCGGCGAAACCGACGATGGCGAGTTATACTTGGTGATGGAATACCTCGTCGGTATTCCGCTGTCAGCAGAGCTTGCGCGCGGGCCCATGCCAATTCAGCGTGGCGTCGATATCCTCGAGCAAATGTGCGCCGCCCTCGCGCGTGCCCACGACCTTGGCGTTGTGCACCGCGATTTGAAGAGCGACAATATTCTGCTTACAACGCGAGGCGGACGTAAGGATTTCGTAAAGATCCTGGATTTTGGCTTGGCGGCACTTGCCCACGATCCACGCTTGGCTCCGAAGGGCGCCGTGTTCGGAACGCCGGAATACATGTCGCCCGAACAGGCCCGGGGCGAACAAGCCGGTCCACAGTCGGATCTCTACGCGCTTGGCATTCTCTTCTTCGAAATGCTCACGGGGCAACTGCCGTTCCGCTCCAACGATCGCGAGACGCTGCTCGAGATGCAGCGGACGGCCACCGCGCCTCGACCGGGATCGATTCGAAAGGACTGTCATCCAGTCGCCGAAAAAACCGTCTTGAAGCTGTTGGAAAAGGATCCGCGCAAGCGCTTCCGCGACGGTCACCACTTGCTCGAGGAACTCAAGGCCCTGCAGCGTTCGCTGCCTAGCACGTCGTGGGAAAAGGAAGGGACCGAAGCCGCGGCGGCACCCCCGCCGCCGCCACCCGCCAAGTCTCCCAGCGTCATCGAATGGGCAAGCCGCGCGGGCCTATTTGCCCGAATGACGGCCAGAGCCTATCCGTCGAACAACAGCCCGCAGGACGTGCAGCAAGCGCTGAGTTCGCTGTGGGAGCTGGCCGCAAAGGCCAATTCACTCGAGGGTGAGATTGCAAGTCACACGCGTAAGCTTGAAGCCCTCGAGCGCAGGGGGCGAGCGCTCAGGGCAGAAATTGGCAGAAAGGTCGAAGAACTCGCCCAGGAAGAATCGCGCTCTTTGCGCGAGGCCGCGGCCTATGCCGAGGAGGAGGAGACCGCAAGAGTCAACCTGACACGTGCTCAGCAGGTGGCTCGCGATCGACAAGCCGCAGCCGATCAAGCAGAGCGCGCGGCCACCGGGACACGGGCCATTTACGAGGCAGCCGGCGCGGCCAAGGCTCTCATCGACGCCAAACGCGATTGGCTACGTACTCGGGAAGAGCGACGCGCCGCCAAAGAGGCGGTCGCTCGCGAGCTGCGGCGGCAGATCGAAGAGTTGCGCTCTCAGTTGGCTCGTTATGCAGAGGCCTTGGAAGATGATCTGCAAGCGGGTCGTGAGAAAGTGGCTAATCGATCGCGCGAGGGCATTCGACTGGAAAAGGCCTTCGGGGATGCCTCGAACGTGCTCATCGGGCATCTCAAGGGCAAACCTGAGTGCCGCGAGCTTATGTCCGAACTGAACGCTAGCAATGGCGCGCCGCAGAACAACAGTTCCATGGTGAGTTCCGGCGTAGCGCAGCCACCGCCGCAGCAGCCACGCGCGTCGAATCAGTGATTTGGATTAGTGACAATCCGCCGCCCGCGTTAGCCCAACTTCGCTAGCTTTGTCGATAGGAACGACTTCAGCTTGATCAAGGTGCGTTCATCTTGCAAAAACGGTGGCGCTTTGTAGCCGCGCGCAAACGTCGCCACCTCGTCGCAGACCTGAGCGGCAACTGCGCTGTCTTGCACGATGTCCGACGGGCTCTTGCCCCGCACCACGGCGATCCGCAACCCCGAGACGAAGTCATCGAGTCGCGCGAAATCCGAACCGAGCAGCTTCTTGATGAGCGCCACACCGTCCGCCAACTGCGGCAACGGAGCTGGCGCCGCACCGGCTTTCTCGATCGCCCTGGCTGCTGCGATGCGCAGCACGAAGGCGTCGTCGAGGAAGCCAAGATCATCGATGCCATCCGGTATTAGATCGACTGACTTAAATACGTACCCGACCGCCCCAGCCATCCAGAGACGCAATGGCTCAGGGTGCTTGTTGTTCTTCAACAACCCAGCCACCGCGGTTAGGTCATCCGCTAGTGATCGCAACCACTCAGGCAGTGAATTGAGCGCTTCCCGGCTAGACGCATCCATAGTGAGAGCGGTCATAACAGGAGCCGCCGTTATCGACAATGGAATTTGTCGCATCCGGGCTTTCTACCAGTTTTGCCCCAGGTCCGCCCGTCAACGGCCCGACGGCGCCAAGATCCGCAATGCGTTGCCTCCCATGATGCCGCGCACCTCTGACTCCGAGAACCCCGCCGCGCGCAAGGCTGGCACCAGATGCTGAACGTCACGCAACGTTCGAAGACCTCGCGGCGGATCAATGTCACCCTCGAAGTCGGAACCAATTGCCACGTGATCGACCCCGGCACGCTTTGCGATGTAGCTCATGTGCCGAACGACATCGTCGAGTGTGGCGCTGCGACCAGACACCAGAAACGCCGAGTGAAAGTTAACCCCAATGATGCCGCCAGTCTTGGCAATTCCGTCGATAAGAGTGTCAGGCAGATTGCGCGGGTGATCCTTCACCTGCCGGACATTGGAATGCGAGGCCACAACCGGCCGCCCCAACTTCAAAGCGATCTCAATGACGTCCGCGGCCGTCCGATCGGAGGCATGGGAGACATCGACTACACCGCCTAGCTCGTAGACGCGGTTGACGACCTGCCGTCCCTGGGCCGTCAATCCAAAATCCTTCGAGTGGGAGTCCATTGACGACGCCGCCAGTGCGTTGTTCTGATTATGAACCAATCCGAATAGACGCACGCCGCGGGCCGCCCAACGCTGAAGCGACGGCAAGTCATCGCCGATTGGGCCCATGCCCTCGAACGAATAGAACGTTCGAACCTGCCCCGGTTTTGGTTCTGCCGTCGGACGGGCATAGGTCTGCTGCTCGTTTAGAGCAGCTTCGATGCGTTGCCAGCTGACTTCGTAGTCGCTGACACGCGGCCCGTTCTTTGATACGCGCGCCGGCACGAACAACGGGAACACCACGGCGTAGAGGCCGCCGTCCTCTACCATGCTGGCCGCGAATTGGCCCGTGCCCAACGACAATGCCGTGTCCTTGTAGTTATGCTGGTAGGGCAAATCAACGTGCAGATCGACATAGGGAAATGTCGAATTGGGCGTGTTCGAAGTCATGGCAAAACCGGCATTTGAGTTGGGCGCAATGACTAGGGCCGCGAGTAGCGGCAGCCAGCCCCAGGTTCGCGAACAGAATCTCATCCGTCGAGCAACCATCTCAAGCGGCCATTTCAATGCCGGATGTCCAAGGCGTCAACCTTGCGCTAAAAGCCCAAGGCGTACCCCAGCTGCAGCCCAACCACCGGAATGGCAGGGCCGAGGAATTGCATGTAGCGCGCTTCGAGGCGCGGGCCCATCCTCGGTGTGATGCTGAATTGAAGGCCGGCGCCTGCCCCGACAAACCCTGGACCGCTGCGTTTCCACGCGTTGAGTTTGCAGTCAACGTCGCAATTCTTGTCTCCTGGAATCGAGTAGTGGACCAAGACGGTTCCATCTGCTTCGGCAACACCTCCGGACAGGAACAGATAGGGATGCAGGCCCGTCTCCGCAAACGGTTCATGCCCTAGCCACGCGGCGGCGCGAGCTTCGCCGTGAAACAACATGATCGCCCGCTCGCCAGGAGCCCGCTCTGCCTTGCCCGCCACCATGGCGCCCAATCGCGCGCCCAACGTGATCCGGCGCAGCAAGACCCGATCATAGCCGACAAGTACTCGCCACGGCCCGCTCGTAAGGCCTCCGGCCACCTGATTGCCCCCCGGACGCGCGCCTGAAACCGTGTCGTAGCGTCCGTCGCCCCAGAAACACTTGTACGGACTGCCCGCTGAGCAAGCATTCTTCGTGGCTGAATGAAGAACTAGATCTTGCTCCACCGCAAGGCTTAGCCAGTTCAAGAATGTCTTCGGCTCAACTGGCGCAGGTGGGACGTCGACTCTTTCACTGTCCGACTTTTGTGAATTCGATTCGCTCGACTTCTTGGAGTCGTCTTTGGCTTCCGTCTTTTTTGGGTCCTCATCAGCCTTGGATTCAGCCTTCGCCGCCACATCCGCGTCGGACGCTTTGGTGGAGGATTGACTGCCAGTCATGCTTGCCTTGACCTCGTCGAATGCCTGCTTCGCCGGCTGCGAATCCTCCATGTCGGCGGTCAAAATAACGGTGGAATCAGCCGTGAGCGCCGCCGTAAACTCGTCTTTGCCGTCTTCGACGCGCTTGAGCCCAGCCGCGTAGATAAAGCCGAGATCGCGATGCAGCCGCGCCTTGAATGGGTCGGAACAAGTCTGCATCATGCAAATCTGGATTGCAGAACGCAGCTTTTTTTCCGCGGCCGCATGGTGCCCCGCCTTGTAGTCCGCGCCGGTCGCCTCGTTTGCCAGTTTCGCTGCGCGCCTTTCAGCGGGCCGATTTGCCTCGACCGTAGCCGCCCCCGACGACGAACTAGCGCTGGCCGACCCGCCTGAGCCCTCTGATGCGGAGCTGTTTGCCTCTGGCGGCTTTGCGCAAGCTACTTGGGTCCGATCAAACCATAACCAACCTGCTGTTGCTCCCAGAAGTGCAAAATAGAAGGCAGCGTACTTTAGACAGCGAGAGTTTCTCATGCCCATTGCTATTTCTTGCTAGCACAACAGCCATACCCAGCGCGAGTCGAACGCAACGTCGAGATTCGATCCCAACCTATGAGCTAGCCGTTACCTTCGGCGGCACCGTAATACTGAAGATATACCGTACAGCATTCCGCACAATGTAAGTTTCATCCGTTCCAGGCAGCGACACCTGGTAAAGACACTATCAAGTTCTTAGGCGCGGATCTAGTGCGTCGCGTAACCCCTCCCCAAGCAGGTTGAACGCGGTGACCGAGGCGAAGATTGCGGCACCTGGAAACAATGCCAGCCACCATGCTTCAATGTTGTTGCGGACTTCATTGAGCAGACCACCCCACGATGCCATATCGTCCGGGATCCCGAACCCAAGGAAGCTTAGCGCTCCCTCGACGAGGATTGCGGAGGCCAGCGCAAACGTGGCGCTGACCAACACGGGATTTAGCGAATTGGGCAGCACATGCGAATATACGATGCGATAGGTGCTGGCGCCTTGTGCCCGTGCTGCATGAACGTAGTCCAATTCTTTGACGCGTAGAATCTCTCCGCGCACAAGCCTTGCAACGTCAGTCCACCAGACTAAGCCTATGACGACTGTCATCGCCACCACAGCGCCATAGCCTTGGGGAGCCAGCACTGACAACAACGTCACCAACAGCAAAATGGTGGGAACAGAGTGGACTATCTCCAAGACGCGCATCAAGATCACATCGAGTAGTCCGCCAAAGTAGCCAGCCAGTGTTCCTAATGTCACACCGATGACCACGAGCACAGCAACACTGAACGTCCCCACGATGAGGCTCACGCGCGCACCGTGCAACACTCTTGCCAAGACATCGCGACCGCTGCTGTCGGTACCAAGCCAATGCACCGCATCCGGTGGCGACAACACGTGCGTCAAGTCATGCCCGTTGTAGCCCCAGGGCACAATGGGTAGGATTGCCCAATCACCCACGCGCAAATTGCGCAGCAGCAATTCATTGTCGTAAATCTGCAGTTCGGGCGGGTGAAACAGGTTTGGGAACCCATACAAGTGGCCACGAAAGTACAGCAACAACGGCTGGCTGCTGGCCATCACGTCGGCAAATGCCGCTGAGAATATCAACGCAAAGAGAATCCAAAGCGCGACCCATTGCACAGGTCGCTTGCGAACCTCTCCGACGCGCTTCAAAAGAAGCGCAAGTCGTTGGCTGCGGCCAAACGGTGCAATCACTTGCGATTGCCCTCCAGGCGAATTCGCGGGTCCACCAGCGCGTACAGGATGTCCGACAGAAGTACGCCGGCCATTGTCAGCAAGCCCGTGAACGCGACAATCGTGATGATCAAGGGGTAGTCAGGCAAGCGAATCGCTTCGAGCGCTACTAGCCCCATCCCGCGAATCCCAAAGATTTGCTCGACGATGACGCTCCCGCCGATCAAAGTGGGCAGCGTCAAGCCGAATAACGTAACAATCGGAATCAGGGCGTTGCGGAGTGCATGAACATAGATGACCCGCGGTTCACCAAGCCCTTTGGCGCGCGCGGTACGAACGTAGTCTTGGCGCAGCGTATCGAGCATGCCCATCCTCATGTAGCGCGACAAAGCCGCCAACGAGCCGTAGCTCAAAGTCACGATCGGCAGAGTAATGTGCCAGAGCACGTCCCTGACCTTCTGAATCTGTCCCAATTGCTCAAAACCGCGAAACGAGTGCCAGCCCTGCAGCGGAAAACATCCGTGAGCCTCTAACCAGGGACAACGGATGAACTGCCCACTGCTCAAATACACGATCAGCATCGTTCCAACCCAAAAACTGGGAAGTGAGTACACGACAAACAGCGCAACGGTAACCACCGTATCGCGGCGCGTGCCGCGACGAACGGCAGAAAAGACGCCGAGTGGGATGGCTAGAATGTACGCAATCCCCAAGGATATGCCGCTCAACAACAAGGTGACCGGGAGCGCTTCCCCGATGACCTTGGCTATCGGTTGCCCATCCTTCCAGCGCGTGCCTAGGTCAAGCGTCACCAAACGCTTGAGCAACCGTAGGTATTGAATGTGCCAAGGTTTGTCCAGCGCGTAAAAGTGCCGCAAGT
Source organism: uncultured delta proteobacterium (assembly GCA_963811985.1). Classification (GTDB taxonomy): domain Bacteria; phylum Myxococcota_A; class Polyangia; order Polyangiales; family Polyangiaceae; genus FEN-1139. The sequence continues at coordinate 394,813 of CAWEUH010000009.1, read as the reverse complement.
GCTCGATGGCCTCCTTGGAGATGTGTCGGCTGGAAGTGGCTCCCTCCAAGCCTGCCGTCACCGGATCGGCGTTCGTCAACTTGAGAATCAGAAAGCAGACAAGCGTGATTCCCACGAAAGTCGGAATCATCAGCAACACTCGCCGTAACAGGAACCGTCCCATCGTCAGTTGGCCTTTGCGGAGGCGGCTAGCCCATCGTCAACCCACCAATCTTCAAATACCCACCCCAGTAGCGAATCCTCTACGCCCTTGATGCGTTTGCTGAACAGCGACAATTGAGGTCGAACGTACATCCAAGTGTACGGCTGCTCATCATAGAGAATTCTGCCAAATCGACGGTATAGCTCATTGCGCCTTTCGTCGTTCGGTTCTCCGCGCGCCGCCAACATGATGCGATCAGCCTCTGGGTTGGCGAAGCTCACGTAGTTCGAGCCCCCATCAATGGACGACGATTGCCAAACCTGCGACGGATCGTCGCGCGGCCCGCCAACCCATGACAGCGCACACGCGTCGAAGTCATGCGTGCGCAGGCGCCGCACGAAGGCGGACCATTCTACCCGTTGCACGGCCAAGTCGATGCCGGCACGCTCAAAGTCCTCTTTGATCTTCGTTGCAAGGCGTGCAAAGTCGTCGGACCCTGCCGGTAGCATCAGGGTTATTCGAAATGGCACTCCGGCGTTGTCTCTGATTCCATCGCGGTCATGGTTAACCCAACCCGCCTCGCCGAGCAACTGAACGGCGCGCAATGGGTCGTACGGCAGTGGCTGTAGGCTTGGATCACAGGCGGCGCTGCCCCAATAAAAATGGCAAGTGGTCGGTTTCGCAAGGTTCTGAAGCAGCGAAGCGATAATCCCCGGACGGTCGATGAGCATCGTCAGAGCGCGTCTTACACGCGAATCCTTGAGTTGCGGTCGCCGCACATTCCAGCCAATCCACGCATAGTTTGCGTCGTAGAATATCGAACGATTGAATTTCCCCCTCAGGGGCGATTGCGTTAACCTGTTCCATTGTCTGGAGCGAAGCCGCGAAACGACATCAAGCTCGCCTCTTTCGGCCAATTCGAGGGCCACCGTTGGGTCGGCAACGATACGGAACACAAGTCGGTCGAGGTTGGCGGGAGTGCCCCAGTAGGCGGCATTTTTGACCAAGCTGATTTTGACGCCAGAAGTCCAATTCTCGAAGCGAAATGGACCCGTGCCAATCGGCGCGCGGTTGAAAGGGTTCGTACTCGCCTCGCTATAGGCTGCACCGCTGAGTTTGCTAAGGACATGGCTCGGTTGGATTGGAACCCCGGCGAACACCCCGTCAAGCACCAGAAAGTACGGCTGTTTCAATACAAAACGCACTGTATGCGGGTCGATCTTTTCGTACCGTTCAATCTCCTGGGTGTATGCTCGGATGTGCGCCGCCTTCGAACTTGGGTCCTGAACCTTGTCCATAGTGGCGATGACGTCATCCGCCGTGAATAACTCACCGTCGTGCCAATGAACACCATGGCGCAGCCGGAAAATATACGTCCGCTGATCGTCGCTGACGGTCCAGCTTTCGGCAAGTGCAGGAGCAAATCGATACTGCGGGTCATCGTAGCGATCGATCTTGATCAGCGTCTCACTGACATGGTCTATCGTCAACTGGCTACCAATGTAATCGGAATCAACAATAGGGTTCAGGCTGGGCGGGTCGGCGACAATCTGAATTGAAACCTCGCCGCCCGGATGCGGCTGCCCTGACTGCCTGCGGTCTGGCAAAATTCCCATGGTCCACGCATCCCCAGACGTCACAGCCGTTGCGTCGTGGTGGCCCGTGGACTGCCGCTCTGGCCCTCCGCGAACGATGCGACAACCGCACGCCACGTTCACCATGATGACGCCCAATGCGACTCTTCTGAACGCAATCAAGGCAACCGCAAAGTACACGCCCACCCCATAGCACACCCTGACCATTGGTCTCATTTCAAAGAACCCCGCCCGCTAGTTGACCTTAAGGCACGAAACTCATCGATCTTGAGTCAAGTTTTGGATACGCCGTCGTTTGGGCCGGGGCCCAAACGACCAACACAATCAAGAAAACGGGAACCAACCTGTGGAGCGCCAATGAGATATCAACGCACGGGCCGTCGGCGTTTCAGGATGGCATGGCAAACATGGCTTCAGAGGCTGAGAGAAACTCCCGTTAGGCTCGTTTGATGGCGAGGCTTTCCGGAGCACCGGAACGGAACATACGAGGGTATTTGAGCACCGGAGCGCACGGAAAACGCGGCCAGCGGACGAGATCGGCGGGCGTGCTAGCGAAATGCAATGAATGGTCAGCGCACACCTCAGTTGCCGATTCGAAGTGGTAACCTCATGGTTGCTTCGGCTTGATCCCTTTCATAGAGCCAAGCGTACGTCGCCCAACTCGATAGCACATGCTTGATGTAGATCCGTGTTTCAACAATGGGGATGGCTTCGACCCACACATCGAAGTCCATATCAGGCCTTTCCCTCAGCCAGCGGCTCGGGCGGCCCGGACCCGCGTTGTACGCTGGAATTGCCAACAGTGGCAGCTGATCAAACTTCTGCATCAGCTTTGCGAGCACCTCGCAACCGAGCGCCACGTTAGTGGCCGGTCGCTTCAGCGATGCAGCGTCAGCGCTGATGCCAAGCTTCTTGGCCGCAGTTTTGGCTGTCGGCAGGATCAATTGCATGAGGCCGTAGGCGTTCGCACTGCTGGTCGCGTCGCGATCGAATTGAGATTCTTCGCGCATCACCGCATAAACGAGCGATTGCGGTACGTGGCTGCGCTTGCTTTCGCGATTCACGATGTCCAAAAACGGCTGAGGGAACGCCACCTTCCACGCTGGCTCCCACGAGCCCACTGGCCAGCGTCGAGGCCAATCGCGCAACCGCTCGCGCACTAGGGCTTGCGAATTCTTGAGCGAGCCTGCGGTTGCTTCGAACGCCGCACGAGTCCAGAGCAACAGCGGCTGCAGGTCTTTCGGTAATTGCAGCCACCTGATCTCCTCGGTACCCTTCTCGATTTCGCCGAGCGCCATCAACTCGACCGCTCGTTGGTAACCTGCCGTTTCGAATTGTGGTTGATACGGCACGGAAAAGGGGGGTGCCCCAGTGAGCGTGGACGCTGCGGTCTTCGCGCGCTCTGCCCGTTCGGGATCCCATTGCTGCAGTCGCGAGTAGGCTAGCAGCATGTAGTAGCTGAAGGGGCGCTCGCGCACCAGCTGCCCAAGTGCTTCGAGGGCGAGCTCCTTTTTCCCGGCTTGAAAGTGGGCGCGCGCCAAAAAATAGATCTGTCGCTCAGTTTGCTCTATGTCGTCCCGATTGACGATGCGCGGCAACCTTTCTAATTGTGAAAGCAGTGACGCCGCGCCAGCCCAATTCGCCCGGGTCATGTGCCGCAGCGCCAGTTGAAACAAGCCTTCGCTGGCCGCGTCCCCTTGCGGGTAATCCTGCGCAAGGCGCAGAACCGCGTCTGTAAACTTCGACTCAGCCCCTAGTTCGAGATATGCGTAAGCCAAGCGCAGGCGCGCGTCGTCAGCGAGACGGTGAGTTGGGAAACGACGTCCCAGCTCTTCGTACGCAGCGATCGCCGCCGGCAACTCATGTTGATTGTGTAGTCGGCGTGCCAGTGCGAAAAGAGACCGCGCGACGATGTCTTCCGGCTCGCTGCAATCCTTCGCGATCCCTTCGAATCGAGATTGAGCTGACGCGGTCTCGGCCAGGCCGGCGTGGCTCTGCGCCAAAGCGAAACGAGCGCGACAACCCGCGACCGACGAAAGCAGTCCGGCCTTGTCCAGTTCGGCTACTAGGCTCGTTGCAAGGTCCTGCGCCGGTTTGAAATCGTGACTTTCAATGAGAACCTCAAGCTCGTCGAGCTTGTCGCGAATCCTGCATTGCTGTTGTTGGAAGGGATCCGTCGAAAACAGTCTTGCGACAATTGCCGCCTTGAGAGCAAACACGCGTTGGCGCGAATCTGCCTCCAGATCGTGTAGGTTGCTGGAGTCCAAGAGCGAAAGCGCTTCTCTCAATGTGTCGTCCGTCGTCGCAATTGACGCGTCGCTCAAGTGAAAGTCGGACTCGGCAACATTGGCCGACTTGGCGGCCAAAACCTGGGCCAAACTCAGACTGATTGACGTACGTTCAGGCCCGGGTTCCCGGTGGTGGCTCAGGTGCCCACGCCAAATCTCGATGGCTTGGTTGAATTGACCAGTCTGAGAGGACACCTGCGCCCGAAACAAGCTAACGGCATCAGCCAAGGGCGGCTCTAGCTTGAGGGCGTTGACGGTGCGCAACGCATCGTCCAACGCTCCAAGCGCGACACGGCATTGCGCCGCGCCGAACCGCGCATATTCGTAGAGCGGCCAAGGCGACTCCCAGGCACGGTCAAAGTGCGGCAACGCCCTGCCACAATCATTGCGCTTCTGATAGGCATAGGCAAGCCATAGGTGCCAGCGCATTCGTTCTGGCAAAGGGGGGTTGACGCGATCGAGCGTCGCCTCGAAGATCTCCAGCGCTTTCTTGTCTTCGCCGCGCTCGATGGCGATTCGGACGTCCGAGAGTTCCGGACGCGCAATGACGGGCTTCTGAAGATCGAGAGCCACCGTCAGAGGGTGGCCCGCTGACCCTGCATCCCGAATGCCTTCGGAACCCGCTGATGCGGACCCCCTCGGATTCACTGCAACGGGCGCAGGGGGTTGCTGCAACGAACACGCGATCGCCCAAGACGCAAGTCCAATGAGGCACGCCTTCACACGCTTGGAGTTGCCAAGTCGTACAACGGACAATCGAAGCTTCTCGCAACGCATCTGGCCTACTTCAGTCCCGCTGGCGGCCGACTGCGCTGATTGGCTTGCCAGACTTCCGCAGCATGTTCGTCAGTCCGTAGTTCTTCGGCTTTCCGTAGCATCGCCTGATAGTTTTGCCGATGACGTTCTACGATCGCAAGTTCTTGCCGTGCCAAGACGACGGCCTGCTTTGCTTGGTCCAGCAATACCCTGCACTGCGTGGCCATTGACGACAACCGTTCTTTTTCGCGCATGAGCCGTTCAAACTCAATATCAGCACCCCTTCTGTAGGCCGCCCCTGCTTGCAGGTTACCCACGACCGCCAGCCCATGCTGTGCCAATTCCAGCTGTTGTTGCGCCTGCGCTAGCGCACGAGCACGCGCTGCAGCCAGGCGGTCGGAAGCCAAAGCTTGGCGCTCTACGGCTTCATCGTACTCTCTGCACCGTTGAGCCAATAGGTCTTCAGCGCGCTCCGCCGCACGTTGCCTAGCCTCATAGAGCGTTGCCAGCGGATACGCTTGCTGCACGTTCGCCAATTTACCCCGAAAAGCACCCCCTGCGCCACGTCGGCATTGCCCGGCGAGATTTCGACCTCTGCCGGGACGATCGTGGCCGGTTCACGAGCCTCACACGGACAATGCATCGCCACCCACGGAAATCTTGCCCTCTTCGATGCTCAGCTCCTCTCGATTCTGCACCTTGGCAATATGGCCGTCCCCAATCCAAACGACACGGTCGGAGTTTGCCAACATCTTGTGGTCATGGGTGGCCGTTATGATGGTAACACCTTGATTCACAGAAAGACCCTTTAGGATTTCGATAACCTCCGCCCCGGTCTTTAGATCCAAGTTTGCCGTTGGCTCGTCTGCTAATATGAGTACCGGGTCGTTGACGAGAGCTCTGGCGATTGCGACACGTTGCTGCTGTCCGCCGGAGAGCTCATCAGGGCGGTGCTCCAACCGGTGTCCTAGACCCACCTGTTTGAGCCGCTCGGACGCCGCGTGATCGGCCTCTTTTGCGCTGGCGCCGGTGAACAGGCGCGGTAAGGCTACGTTCTTCAGAGCCGAGAGCGATGGAATCAGGTTGTATGCCTGAAAGACGTAGCCAATGTAGTTGGAACGAACATAAGCCAATTCCCGACTGGACAAGCGAGTCAAGTCGAGCGGCCCAATTTGCACATTGCCATGGCTCGGCCGGTCCAACGCTCCGATGATATTGAACAGCGTGGACTTGCCAGACCCGGAAGGGCCCATGATTGACAGATATTCGCCGCGAAAGACAGCGAGGTCGATGTCGCTTAACGCGTACACGACTTCGCGCCGGAGCTTGTAGACTTTCGACACGTCACGAACCACAACGAGCGTATCCAAAGGTTCCGCGTTTGGCTCTTTTTGGATTTTACTGCTCGAGGCGTCCATCGAAATACCTACACAATGCTAGTACGGCAGCGAGAAGACGCTCTTTGCGACAAATGTCAGTCCGATGCCAAGAGTACCTACCAATCCCATGCCGCAGCTGAACCCAGCAAAGAGCACCGGGATGTACTGACGCCACATTGGGCCTATGCGCCTTCGAAAATAGAAACGTCCGATCAGAGCCCCGACAAGTTGCGGAATTATGACGAATGGGAACGTCTGATTGACGCCGCGCACGATGCCGTATATGAGAAATATTGGTGCACCCAGCCAGCTAAGGCCGCTCAGGAGCACGCCTCCCGTCAACAGGCCTGCCCCAATGTAGTGCGAGTTGAATGCCTGCTCGAACTCGGTGAAACCACCTAGCGTTGAGGAATACACCATTGCCTGCTGCGCGGCGGTGACTTCCCACCATTCCTGGGCATACAAGTATTGTGGGCCGGGGATTGTTCCCAGACGCCAAATGACGTGAGCGAACAACAGCGAGCCTACGATGATAATGGGCGTAAGCACTAATTCGCTCTTCCAAATGGAAGCGAACTTGGTCCCCGTGAGTTCCGCCTGGCGGTACTGCACAGCCATTTGACTGTAATTATATAGGGGGATTGGCAAGAACCAAACCGCCATGCCTCGGTAGCCTGAATATATGAATCCGGCTTCGCGAATGAACGGTATGTTGAGCACCTCACCGGCAATGCCTTCCAAGCGAACTGTCACGTAAGAAATGATTGGCGTGTAAACAAATGCGTACACGAGCATTACGATGACCGCTGGCCAGTACACCCGTCCATCGGCCAAGTACAACAACCACGTTGAAACCAAAGTGTACAGCGACGCAACCAGGACGTAGGTAACGAAAATCAGAAGGGCCCGTATGTCACCCCGACCCTTGGGAACGCTTATCTTAGCAGGCGTTGAGCCTTGAAATTGAGTTCTGCCGGCAGCCCTAGCCTGCAGCAACTTACGCCCGACAGAAAACAAGCCTACCAACGCAATGGCAAACCCGATGCCCAACGCAAAGCTGAAGTAGAAATCGATTTGATTCTTGTAGAATGTGGTCTGCATGTTGTCGCCTGGGTTCCAAGACCGAAGAACTCCAACATGTGGGTGAGCCAGAATTGGGTTAAGGATCAGCGTGACCAAAAAGCCCCCAAAAGCGCCGACCATGGCCCAAAACGGCAGTACCATGCCCAAAATCACCATGCCGAGGTCCATCGCAATGGCAATGGCACTTGCCGGCAGTAGGTTCCCGGTTTGCGGCGTGAAATCTCGAAATGGAATCGGCAAAATGGTGATTGGACGATCGAGCAACGCACCGGTAATCGTCGGAATACCGATGTAAATCGTACCGAAAACAAGACCCACCACGGATCCTATCGAGAACACTCGCCAACGCCACGAACCGGCGTTGGCTAGCCCCGAACGCACCGCTTGCGCATCATCCTGCTCTTCCGACAATGCCATCACACCCTGCGCACCGACCGCAGCCATGGGAAATGGCAGCTTCTCAACGTCACTAGTCAGCCGAAACAAACCGTATCCGAGCACCATGTTGTCGATGCGTCCGATCACCATCGTAAAGACAATGAGTCCCAACGCCGGTGCCCACTCCCACATGAACAAGGAGCGCCGTTCTAGTACGGCGGGATTGGTGGGTGCAACCCAATGAGGCAGGTATTCGGTAATCCCCGACGCCCGTGCGGCGTCGGACTGCGCAAAGAACTGTGACCACAGCGCGCCCAACCCCCCTTGGAAGTTGCCCTGCGCCATGGACGCGGAAATCATGACCGCGCCGGCCAGATAGAACAGCGTGAAAATCTCAGCGCGCCGCAACTGCTTGTTCGCCCTGCGGGCCACCTCGATGAACAGAATGACAGTGACCCACTGTGCGGCGGGGCCAACCGACATGCCGGCTATCAACGTCATGTAGATCGATCCGGGCACCATGAGTAGCGCTACGAACAAAGTGCCCAGGAATGCCGCCCAGCTGAAGCCGTCTTCATAACTGCCGGGCGGCTGCAAGAGCTCACGGAATTCCTCAAGCTCACGATCGGCGGCGCGCCTGGCCAGCCAGCGCTTGCTTGCGGGTTTGGCACCTTGCGTCATGGCGCGACCGTCGCCTCCTGTGAATGCGAGTTCGCAATGGTCAGCTCCTGCAACGTGCGCATCCGGTAGCTCTCAATGACATCGGAAGATAGCGTTCTCCAAAGCAAGAACTGCTGGCGCAGGCCCTTCAAGAATACGCGGTTGGCGCGCAGCCAATCGCCACGGGTGCCGCTGTGGCGGGCAATCACAACGGATACCTCGTCGACACCGGATATCTCCGAAGGAATTGCGGTCAACGTCATGTGCTGCGTCACCCCTAGATCAAACGGCGCGAGCGCTACGTCCGCTTCAAGCGCGAGGTTCCCCTGCATGTTCTTGGTCAGCCTCACGTTCGTGGCCGCGAAGTCACCGAAACCAGCGTCGTCATGGTGTCGAAAGTGCTCAGCCAAGAAACTCACGGCACCGGTAATATCGAAAGCGGATACCGTAAATGGGAACATGAGGTTCATTGTGTTCCCGTCAGTTTCGGGCAACTTCCAGCTGCGCGCGACCCCAGGATTGGCACTTCTGGAGGCCCGCAGCGCTGGGTAGATTGCCGAGACAATTACCGTTGCCATGACAACGGCCATTGCGAAGAGTGAATTGGTGGATGAATAGTTGATCGATGCGGAATGAATCATGCCTGCCCTGGACAGGGAACTCTGAGCAAGGCCCACGCCCTGCGCGAGCAATTGCCCTCCCATGCCGCCGACCACGGCGTAGACCGCTGCCTCAGCGAAAAACAAGGCCCCGACATGACCCGGTGAAAGGCCCAGGGCGGAAAAGGTGTAGATTTCGCGTTCGCGGTCACTAATCGAACCGAGCAGCGTGCCAAAGATGATGAGACCACCTAGCAACAGCGGAATGGCCAAACCTAGGCCGCCTGACACTTCTGTCAGTACGGTGAAGATAAGCCGTCGCACACCGTCTCTCGACGCGGCCCAAACGGGCATGACGACCCACTGCGCCCACTGCTGGCCGACAACGCCGGGATCAATGCCAGCCCCCGGATAGACGGATATCGCATGCAACTTGCCGCCCATTGCCTGAACCAACGCTGAAGATCCAACGACAACCTGGTCACTGCTCAAGTGAATGAACGATTGCTCCGCCTCGTCCGACATGATCAACTGGTTCTCGTCTTTTTGCGCCGTTTCACTGCCGGAAGCGGAAACGGAAGCTGCGGCGTCCTGGAAGTTCACTGGCATGATCGATTGACCGTCCAAGTGCTGAAGCCGGTCAGCCTTCGCCGCGTTCAAGGCCCCTGCCAGCCGAACCTTACGCCCGTTGAGTAGCAGTTGATCGCCCACCTTCAGTTTCAACGATTTCAGTGCAATTGCTGGAACGAAAACCTCTCCGCGTCCAAGGGCGGCGGCTGGTTCTTCGCTAGCCCCTCCTCCCAGGGCTTCAGCCAATTCCGGCCATCGCAAGACTTCTTCGACGGTCAAACCCATCACGGCGTCAACGACCAGCGCCTGACCGGGCGCTTCGCTGCGCGCTATGCTGATGCGTTCGGTGCCATTGGCGGAACGGAGTAGCCAGTACTGCGGGCTCAGCAGCCCACCTGGGCCTTCTTGGCCGTGCAGCATGTCCAGCACCGCCCACCGTATCGGCGAGTAATCAAGCTTGCGCAAGAACAGCCGTTCTTGCGAGTGTTGATTCGCCGGCCCTTGATAGACTTCACGCACGCCGACCGCGCGCGTAAATGACGCAAATGACAGAATCGTGAACGTGAGCATCACCACCGTGATGGCCGTCAGCGTCGTCCGAATTCGACGGCGACGCATCGTTGACAAACCCATTCCGACTGCAGCCAAGAGCGTCCCGGTTCTGGATATCTGGAGCGAATGAACATTGGGCCCCTGCCCCTGCATCGCCTTCAGTTCCACCTTGAATTTGCGCACGACGATGTAGGTAACCAACGATGAAAGCAAGACAATCGCGAAAGCCAGAAACACAATGGCCGGTGTCGCAGCGATCGAAAACCCCGGATGCATCCAATAGAGTAACGCGAAGGTCACGAGGAATGCCCCGCTAAAGCCACCTATTTTGCCATAGACCGTCGAGGCGCACAGCGTCAGCCGCTCAATCGCGAACGCAAAGGGTATTGCGAGCAGCAACAGGATGACAATGGCATGCACCAGGTCATCCATGGCCGTACGCAAGGGCAGGTACACGTGTTGAGACAGTGCCCCGCTACGAGCAAAACCAGCCTCCCGTGAGGCCGTGGAAGACGACGCGCGTGCCACGCGCAATGCCCCGTTTGCGCGGCTGTGAAGCATTTCCAGGTCGGCGCTTGTGACGCCACGTGCTCTCAAACGTTGCAGGCGCCCTTCGTTCAAGGTCCACAGATCGTTCGCGGTTCGTTCCCCCAACCGCGCCCCCATTGCAATGGCGGCCGGGTTGAGGCCATTGCCGCTCGGGTACTGGTCGGTAAACTCGCCGAGAGCCGCGACGCCCATCGGCTGAAACAGCTTCAGCCGGTAGTTGACCGTCTGATCCGAGACATAGCAGAACCCTTGGTTGTCAAGCTGCCCCCACAGTGCTCGGTTTGCCCGAAATGACGCATCCGATGACGCGCTGAGCACACGCAGCGTGCTGGGGCGCGTTTCCGCGGCGTCAAGCGTGGTCCAGAAGTAGCTGTCCGCCGAAAACAGGTTGACACGCATCGCATCCGTGAGGCGCTGAGTCTGCTTGTCCTGGTTCGATACCGCGACAACCCGCCCGCGCTCATCGCAGAGCGTGCCGAAAGTCATCATTTCGGTGAACATGTCCTCGCGCAGCCCGATCACGCGGAAGTGCCCTGTTCGATCCACTAGTTCGAGAGCCAACGGATCGTAGTAGGCTGCGGTCAACGCATGCTGCAGGCTCATCCAGGCCTGCGTCGTCCATGCGATGTTCCCAGGCCACAGCGCCATGAGCGCGCCGGCAGCGGGCCTGTTTTCCTTGAGGCTTCCGCTGACCTGCAGCGCTGCGTAGTCGCCGGTAGTCTGACCAGAGCTGTACGCAGGGTATTTGCTCTTTGCAAGTGCCTTGAATACGGCGGGCTGGCTGAGCCCCGTGTTGTCCGCCACCATCTCAAACAGTCGAAGTGACTGCGCTGCCTGGCGGCGAATGGCTCGCCAGTTCAACACCGCCAGAGAATCCGCCGGGTAACCATCGCGAGCGCGCGCATCGTAACCTGACATCAGTGTTAGATTGTAAATCCCGTAACTGCCGGCAATGCTGCCTGAACTAACGAAGGCGCCCGCCGCAAATGTTGACCCCAACGTGGTGTCGGACAACGATTGACGGTCCAAATCTGGCAGGCTGGAGCACGATTGCGCCGATTCGAATAGGGTATTGAGGATGCGCCCGTGATAGCCCGGATTGTCCCCATCGCTTCGCGGCGTTCGCCAGTCGAAGAACTGATTCGTCCAATCTCCGGCTACAGCTCCCCAGCTTGGACCCAAATCGGAGAAGTTGAAACTTGCATGCAAAACGACCCACGGGATTTGGCGAGAGCCGTTGACTACGTATCCCAGGCCCTGTCTTAGGAGTTCTCGCTGGCGGTCGCGCGCTACGACTCGTGACAGCTCTTCGATTCGGGCAGTGAGCCTATCAAACGTCCTTTCCTTCAGAGCCTCGATGAGTTCCAGGTACTCACGCGCCTTGCTCTGGTTCTTGTTTGCCGCGAGGTCTTGTTGCCGGTTGACGAATGGCTCCAGCGTGTCTTGATGAAAGGCCCGGCGGATGTCATCCCATAGCAGGGCGTGGCGTTCGGCGATTTTCGCCTGTTCTCGCATAGACTCTTGCGATTGAGCTCCTTGGGTCGCGGCGCTCAAATGGATCTTCTGAGACACCTTGCGCTCGTCGTCGCGTCTGAAGTTAGCTTCCTCAGCTAGGATTCGCTTTAACTCAGTGAGTGTGGCGGCACTGCCCGGCGCGCCGCGTAACATCAGCCCGCGCTGCTTCAATAGCTCGCGCATGGCACCCATCGATTCTTGCTCGCTAACGTGCTGCGCGGTTAGTTGCTTGTGTTGCGCTTCGCTCATCTGCAGCGCGTCATAGACTTCGCGCGCGCCTTGATGATAGTGGGCCTGATTGTCCAGAAACATCAGCCAGACATCCCGTTTGACGGGGTGTTCACGCAACTGCCAAGCCGCCTCGAGTAACGACGCGACGTTGGCCGCGCCGCGCGCTGCTGGGCACAATTCAGGCACATCACCAAACGAGTCATAGTTAGCGGCCAATACCAATGCCTCAGGCTCGTGCCGTTCGGGCGCAAACCTTGGGTCCGTTCCTCGAATTCTGGCGACGATATTTCGGCCTATTTTTTGCTCCCAAACGACTTGACTATCGAGAACTGCGACGTCACGGTCCCGCGTCCAATCGATGCCCTGCAAGCTTTCCTTCGCCACGTAGAACCGAGGCTGATTCGCAGGCACCCCTGACAACTTCGGAATGATGGGGGTTTCGTTTCCTTGTCCGACAAACACGACCGCCGCCGCGCCGAGCGCGAATGCCCGCTCCCACCCGTGGCCGCTATCGTAGTCCAGCAACACAATCGCTCTGGACACGTCGCGTGAGCCAAAATCCTCAGGTTCTCCACGCTTCGCGTAGACAAGGCGACCGACGAGCCCCCCCGCTGCCGTGGTAGGGAGCACTGTCACATTGGGTCGCATCGGGTGCAACGCCACGCGCACGCCGTCAAACGTCAAGTCGCACTTGAGTGTGCGCATTTGCCAAACGGGCATATCCAGCACGAACACGTCATTCACACCCAGATCGGTGAGACGAACCTGAAGTAGTTCCGCGGCCCTGCGCCCCTCGTTGGACCCTGACAACCTGTGCGCGCCAGATGTCAGCGCCAGTAGATCACTGAAATAAGCTGCTTCCGCTTGCGAAAGTCCGCCGCTACCCGCAGCTGCTGACGTTTCCTGCGAACCGTCGCCATTGGCCGACCCCGCGAACGCGCTGTGCACGGCTGCCGCGGCGATGAATGCAATGATCCGTATCGCCATCCACACTCGTCGCTCAACCAGCGTCACTCTCGCCCTCCAATGGAACCAACGGTGATGTCGATAGCGTCACGCGAGGCCACTCTTTCGACGCGGCCATCACGAATCCAAAAGATTCGATCGCAGATTTTGAGCAACCGATGATCGTGCGTCGAGCACACGATCGTCATGTTGCGCTCCTGATTGATGCGTTGCAGAATGTTGAGAACCTCTTGCCCCGTCTCCAGGTCGAGATTGGCCGTGGGCTCGTCGGCGAGCAGGATCTTTGGGTTGTTGCACAATGAGCGCGCAATGGCGACGCGTTGTTGCTGGCCGCCTGACATCTCGATGGGCCGGTGCGCCCAGCGGTCCTGCAGACCCACCAACGACAATAATTTCATGCCTCGCTGCCGCGCCTCCTCTGGCGGTACGCCAGCAAATGCCATTGGCACCGTGACGTTCTCCAGCGCGGTCATGTAGCGTATCAAGTTGTAGTTCTGGAAGATGTATCCAATCTTCTGGCAGCGCAGAAACGCAAGTTCAACGGCCGACAGTTGGGCCACGTCCACTTCGTCAATCAGAATGCGGCCGCCCGACGGCGAATCCAGTCCGCCGATCATATTGAAATACGTGCTTTTCCCGGAACCCGAGGGCCCCATCACGGACACAAACTCCCCGCGAACAATCGCCGAATCAATGCCGCGCAGCGCATGGGTTGTTGCATCCCCGATTCCATAGCGCTTCTCGAGCCCCAAAGTGCGGATGATAATGGCTTGCTCGGCGTGATTCGTCGATTTCATGGCTCATTCCACCCGCATGGCTTCCATGGGAGACAAGCGAGCCGCCAACCACGCCGGACCGACCGCGGCCAAGGCCGCTAGCATAACGCTCGCCACGAGTGAAACAACCGTAGCGGCGAGTATCGGCCCTACCACGCCCGTGACGTTCACCAGCAATGTACCAAACGCGGCGAACGCGCGCAGGACCGCCAACAGCAGCCCAACCACGAGCCCAACAAGTCCACCGGCCAAGCCCTGGATAACGGCTTCAAACACGAACATCATCATGACGAAGCCATCCATCGCGCCGAGACACTTCATCGTAGCAATTTCAGTGAATCGCTCGGTGACTGACATGAGCATTGCGTTGGCGACGCCGACAATACACACGAGAAATGAAAGCACGACCAACCACAGGTTGCGTTCTGACAAGCCAAAGCGCACGCTTTCCGGCTCAAATGCCTGGCTCCCAAGGGCTCGTGCCAAGTTCTTCTCTCGAACATGGGACGCCCGCAGATCCAAAAGTCGATCGGCGGTCATCGACTCTGGGACGCCAGCGCGAACCAGCCATTTTTGCACAAGTCTTGCCCGATCCAAATGCGTGACATACTCGCACAGTGTTTCGAAATTCACTTTCGAAGCCTCGACGGCCGCCACTCGACTTACCTCCGCAATCACTTCCCCGTTCTGCAGAGCGCGCGCCACGATTGCCAAGTCGCTAGTTTGTTGTTCCAAGTGTGACAACTCGACCAGGTTCGCCGAGGATAGCTGGTATCCCGCGCCACGCAGGCGTTCGGCAAGCCCAGGCGGCGGCTGCCGCAACACTTCACCCAGGGTTTTCCCGGCAAACGATTGACTGAGTTCACTGATAGCCCGCCGTTGGCCCTGCTGAATCAATGTCGCAACATGCCGCAGACGCGGCAACTCTTCGATGACGAGCCGCCGTAGCCCCTGCATACTGCCGAGCGGCGCCCGCAAGCCCAATTGGCGAAGTTGCGCGTCCAAGCGGCTGAGATCGCCCTCGCTGAGCCGCACAATGAACTGCTGAGCGTCCGATTCTGCGCACAGCACAGCGCGTGCAGCCACCGGATAGTCGCGAAATGCAAGCGACGCATCGCGCAGGCGCCGCGCAATCACCACCGCATCGTCCAAATCTGCGCCGCCGAGATTCGACCAGTGACTATACTCCGCTAGCCTTTCCGGAAGCTTACTCGCCAGCGCGTCAATGATGGCGGGCTCCGGGTCCACCTCCGAGAGGCGCGTAATCGTCTGGCCCAATTGACGTTGGTGCGAAAGCTCTTCGTAGGCGTAACGCTCGGTCGCGTTTTCGAGCAGCCCGTAACTTAGCATGTGCATTAGAAATGCCGTTGCTAGGGCCAAAATTGCGATCGTGACGCTCGAACGGAACAACCGGTACGCCATGCCCGACAGCGCGAGACGTAGGCCCCGACCCGCACCCAGGCGGACTTGATCGTGGGCCACGATGGGACGCAACGCCGATCGCTGTGAACCGCTCATGACACCGCGTCCCCCGGTTCCAAATTCAGCGCCGGTTCAGTGCTATCGCCGGACTGCTCCCCTAGCGCTGGCTCGGTTATTAGGGCAACGACCTTTCTTTCGACAAGCATTCGCAAGAACATCAAGACCAGGTGTCGCGCCTCGTGAAACCGCAGTTGATGCCGGGCGGCAAACTCTTCGATAATTCGTTCAATCGTTGCTTTGCCGCTACACGCTTCGAACACCTGCCGCCCCAGCGCGTCCAGCGCTATGCCTTTTTCGCGCCGAAACGGCAGAACCCAACTCACGGGTGGGCCCATCCACCAACGCGGCCTAAGCGGCACCCAGAGCATTAACCCCTCCCCCTGCCTTTCGATTCTCAATGCGGCGTTAGCGACCGGAATGGCATCGAGCACATTCGCGTTCGACGCGACGCTTGCTTGCTGGCCCTCAGCCATGCGATGACCAACGGCGTCAACCATGCGGCTCACCCTCACAGCAAGTCGTGGAAAATGCCGAGGTTCCAAGCGGCCTACGTTTCGGGTACACGGTCGCAATCGAATAGAGAGCATTTTGCGACTCGCAATGCCAGAGCAATGCTTCGCCTTGCCGCCCTAGACCCAATAGCTTCCTAATGCGCGGCTGAACCTCCGTGCCTGGAGCCGACCAAGCGGGGTGGCCTTCTCTTGAAGCGGTTTGAATGTCGCGCAACTTGAGCCGGGGCGATTCGCGCCTCAAAAGCGCTCGCATGTCCGCGGGCGCCCAGGTGGCGGCCATACCCATTCGGTGCACGGTCGCACAAACACCGCTTGGCTGCGCATGATTGCCCGACAATTCCGCGAACTCGAACGCGACGTCGCCTGGCTTGACCGCGGCCTTTACCAAGCGAAAACCCGCCGGTACCGCGACGTTCAATCCAAAAGCACGAAAACCCGTCGCGTGCTCGGCTTTCGATGTGACCTCGATACTCCCGAAGAGCCGCGCGCGTTGCGATTTGCCCGCTGACTCATCGCCAGACTCGGTCGCGATGACTTCAATGAGCCGCAGCGTGTTCGCGTCGAAATGCGCCGCGTGCACCACGCGCTCGTCGCTGCCCTGCTCGCGGATGAACCCTTGCCACCCGGGCAGCCCGTTGAGCTGCCGAAACTTCGCGCCCGAAGATTCCAGGGACTCTTTGCCGCGCTGGTCGTCGAGCATGCGATTGAGATCCGGCGCGCGCTCACAATCACGCCAGTACAACCGAAGCCGCTCGCGCCGCCGGTCCACGAACACCAAGCTACCCCGCTCGAGCAAAAGGCTGTGCCGCACGATCTCCCATTCATTCGGTACGCGCAGGCGAAGCCCCAACCACTCAACAATATTGCCCGATTCGTCCGTCATACACGCGCCGCCGAATGCCAGAAGCCGACATTCTAAGCCAAAAATGAATACGAAATCGATTTCCGTTAGGCCTTGCCACGAGCCTGCAGCAAATGCCGGTCTTTTTGTTGTGACGGCACGCAAAGCCAGGGCAAGCCGCCGGGCACGCCAGCGAACATCATTGGGTCTTCGGAATGAATCCGATTTTGCCGATGACGACGTCATACTCGTAGGCGATACCCGCGAGCGCAAGAACCTGAGCGGCAACCCCAACGATTCTGCCGGGTTGAAAATCGTTCCAGTTGCCGCAAGCAGCGGTAAGGTCACTCCATTTGAAGTTGTACGTAGTCGGGGTGTCTAGAATGTTGATGACGGTCTGAAGTTCCTGATAACGCGTCGGGTCCTCGGGTGTCCCCACGCTGTCGATCGTGAGCGTCATCTGCCCGGTTGGACCGGGCTTACTGCCGAACAATTGAATGCTTAGGCCGTCGTAGTGTGATGCGTCCAGGATGGGGATCTTCAAAGACTTGTATTGATCAGGGCAGTAGGCAAATGGGTCGTTGACTTGGGTGCCAGTTGTCGGATCAGTTACCTGGGGAGGTTCAATGAACCAATTGATGTTCCAACCCGCCGATGCTGGAACAGTGCCCATGAGGTGGTAAGGGTAGTCTAGATCGCTTGGCACAAATGTCCGACTGAGGCCGTTGGGATTTCCGGCATCTACGTCGGGTCCAGGAAATGCGTTAAAGCCTCCTCCGATGGTGAAAGAATGATTCGGATCATCAGCCGACACCAGGTTGAACGTCGCGCTTGCGCCTTGGGCTACATCCACCAGGAGCGAAGGATCTGACAACTTGACTGTGTAGAAACAAGGGGCAGGAGAGATACCCCAGCAGAGCTCGGAAGCCAAGTCAGTGCCGCCGGCGTCGTGGTCGTGGGCGTCAGCAGTCCAACAGCCGTTGGCGGCCACAACCAAAAGCACGCATGACAGTGTACGAACAGCTGAATCAGAAAACGCTTTCATAAGGGACAACCTTGCGGCATGCGATGAGACCCATAGCTAATTCGAGCCGGCGTCCGTGACAGAAGTGACCGCACCCTTTTTTCGATAAAAACGGATATTCGCAATCCAAAGCTCGGTGCGAACCTCTCGGGGAAAAACAACGGCAATTTGCAGCAGACTTGATGAGTCGAAGCCCGAGGCAATGCGGTTCGGGTACGGCAACTGGTAGAAAGTGTCAAACGGCAGCGTGTAAAACTGCCAGTCGGGGGTCGTGGTCAGCACCTGTTGAAAGGCGTTGCCGCATTCGCCCGGCTCTGGGATGCGAGCGGGCACACCCCCTGCGGTTGCCGTGCCACTTTGATAATCAACCACAGCGGCGCCCAAGCCTGCGGTTGCGTCTGTTGGAGCTGGCGTGCAACGCGACGCCGGCACTCTAGGCATGAAGCAAGAAGCTGTTGGAGATTGAACCGCCGTGTCTGCGTTGTTCAGCGATAACGTGACCGAATGATTGCTGGCTCCGGGCGTACGAGCCCAAAATGCAATACCTTCGAATTGAGAACCGTCCCAATACCCTGTCGGCTGCTCCAGATACCCCTGGTAGTACTGAGTGCAGGGGGCGACAATCGGTAGGAGAGGTGCCGACGGCAGGCCATGCGAAGCATTGGAACCCCAAAAAGTGCAACCCTCCGAATGGAACACCAGTGAGCGATGAACAGGCGTCTTTGTCGTGGCCTCATATTGTGGAGTCCCTGGAATGGAGAGATGTGCGGCATCTTTCACTGTGGCAAATAAAGCTGGAGGGCTACCTATGTCTGTGTTTTCTTGAACCGTGCACACGCTCGCTTCAATAACTGGAAGCCCTGCGTCACCCATAGTGACGTCGCCAACGGGTACTCCATCATTGACGCCTACCACGCAATTGGGAGTGTTGTCTTTCGCGCCGAACCACGTGATCGGGTGATTGCCTGAACCCACTTCCGCATCCAGAAGCGGCGTCGTAAACTCGTACGTGTCTTCGACGCTGCAATCCGGTTCGTTCGGCGGGCGCTCGGCTTTGGCCCCGCATGCGACAACGGCCGGAACGACAATCGCTGCCAAGCCGAGGAGACATGCGGCTCTTGAATTCTTTTCCAATGCGCGCTGGCTCATCGTCACCACCAGAAGGTACCCGAAATCATGAGGGCGTGCGAATCAGGCCGCACCGAGGGGTCTGCGGTGGGAGGCGCGCCCGTGTACACGACCGCATTGCTGCCGTTTGTAAAGTAAGAGTATTGCAGGGCAAATTCGTCGCGGCTTTGCCAGTCCGTGTGGAACAACACGCGCGGCGACATGACGTTGAAGGCCGTCGATTGATCCTTCGAATCCGGTTGAACATGGTCAAAACGCCCGGAGAGCGCAACCCATGACGCAATGGCGTACGTGGCTTCGAAACCCACTTTCAGCTTGGTCTTGCCAGTGTAGGCTGGGTCGTCGCTCTTTACGGACGTAGCTATGCCGAACACGCTCAACAGGACATCAGGGCTTTTGCCCGTGAATTGCTTGTCATAAATGGCTCTGGCGAGGCTCAGATCGTATTGGCCACCGAACGTTGTTAGCGAACCCGAACCGCCGCTGTTTGGACCAAGGTAGTACTTCGTCAACTCGGGGCCGCCGCGCGCGTTGAGTATTTCAATGACGCCCGCAACCACTCCGGAATTGCGCGCCTCAGTTCGACCAATACCCGCGTAGAGGTGGCCAAACCGCCCCGCAGTCAGCCGGGCGTCGGCGCCAAAGACGCTGATTCGCCCGTCGGGAACTTTGCCGCTGGGCCCCTGATCGTCCTGGCTAAAAGCTGTCGCGTAGTGCAGGCCCAGTTGGCCCCAATTGCTCTGGCTTAGGCCCACGTGGACATGATTGACGAAGCTCGCACCCGTGTTCGGGTCGGCATAGTCGTTCCAACCGGCAGGCGTGAGATTCTGTGGCACCCTAGCTAGCTGCCCGCCAATTCCTTGCTCGATGGCTAGCATTGTCTGAGGCCCAACCTTGAACCCAACGTTGATCGATTCGCCAACGGAGTTCGTGCGGAACAAGAGCGGCGTGCCGTAGCGACCTGCGTCATACGCGCCCATTGCGCCATAACGGCCTGTCATGGCGCCAACCCGAACCAGCACCGGCGTCTTTAGGGGCTTCGATAGATTGGCAGCAATGAATGCGTCATAGACGCCGAGCTGCTCCGACAGATTGTAGATGCCAGACCCACCGTCGGACGTGCCAGATGCAGCAAGAATCGTCGTCGCCGAGATAATCGAGTTGCCATAGCTGAAGTTGAGTTGAACCCAAGGACCGGGCAATACACCGGTGTAGTCGAAGGACCTAATGTACGTGCCTGGCACGACCGGCGGCGAATGGAGCGCCAGCGAGCTTTGCCCTTCGCCTGGGTTGGATCGATCCAGAACCCCTACGCGCATCGGCATGAACACGTAGCCATGGATATCGAGGACATTGTCCTTCGACAACTCCGGCGGCTTGCCAAAGGGGATCGACGGCGGAGCGCTACGCGCCTGGGGCTCGCCGGGTGACTGACCCAACCTTGGGAGCGACGCCTCATCAGAGTCTTGCTCCTGTGCTTTCGCCGACACTGCCGTCACCAGCGATGACAGTACCAGCAGCGATGTGAGGTAACGTGGCATGAAACTAACCTTCCTCGATTTCATCCGGGTCGTTCGGTTCGGTCCTTCGCAAGGCATGGCTCTTTCCATTAGAAACTGCTGAACGCTCCAATGGTTACGACGTTGCGATCCAATGGCTGGTTGGGGTTACTATCAACGGCTTTGCTGTAAAATCGCCGCGAATAGGCGATCTCAATGCCGTCTAGGCTAAACCAATCCGACCTGAAGTGAACGCTGGGCGTGATGCTGTAGACCCACCAGGGGCCGAGCGATTCCGAACTGGTCACGTATTGAGTCTGTTGAACGTTCTCACTTCGCAATCCGTATACGTCCATGACAAGAAGGGTGCGATTGGGGGGCGCGTAGCGATTCTCCCCATAAGCGCGCAGCCAGAAAGCCAGCCACGGCAACACGGAGTACTGGACTTCGGTGCCAATTAGATACCCACCCTTGCCCTTGTAGGAATTGTGCGTGTCAATTGACTGGACGTTACCCATAGGGCCGAGCAACGTCGCAGGTTCCGCATCGAGCGTGTAGTACTTGATACCCGCAATGCGCGTCTTGATGTCTGGCGAGCGCCCGTCGAAATTGCGCGGGTACCACATGATGCGCGCGGCGCTAAAGTCCCACTCGGCGCTGAGCGCCAACACCTTGCCGGTGCCGCCGTCGCCGGAGTTACCCGTGCCCAGGAACTTGTTGACCTGTTCGCGGCCACCCTGGGTCCAATCAATGCCCCACCAAAGCCCATCATTGACCGACAGCGCACGCTTCAGGTCGTAGTACGAGGCTGCAACGCCGACGTGGCCGAACGGATCTAGCAACGCATGCGACTCCAAGGCGAGCACGCGGATGCGACCGTCTCGCTGCTTCATGCCGTCGTTCGCCGCCATGTACGTTTGCTCGTCCGTGCCGTTGATTTGCGCAAAATGCAGCCGGAGCTTGTAGTTGGACTTGTACGTGATGCCCGCGTGCGCATGCTGCACGAACGACGACATGCCCTGTTCCACCCACGGCACATAGTCGCCGCGCGGAAGGGACTCCGGGATCGACGGCACGGCGCTAACACCATGCGAGAACCACAAAGTCGTGCTCGGGCTTGCCTCGTGCTCGACCGCAAGAATTTCGCCGTAGCCGCGAATACCGAGTAGTGGCCCAAAAATGCCCCAGCCCCATTCGCCAACGCCGCCGTAGATTTCGGTGAACGACCCCACTTTGGCTTGCAGTCGCGTGGCTCCAAATGCAGAAGGTGTGTACGTTATGTAGGCCTGGCTCGCCGTGGGTCCAAGATAAGGACTGTAGTAGCCGCGCAGTTCCTGCCCCCCCATGCTCGCGTAGTAGTTGACCGTCGCCTGCACGGTTGAGTTGCCGTAGTTCAAGAACAGGGACAGGCCCGCGCCTGGCCAAAAGGGTTGCCGGCCTTGAATCAACGCCGGCACGTGCAAAGGGGTGCCTTTGTACCCGGCCGGAGGAGTTTGAGGCTTCTCGCCGACGCCAACGGCTTCGTACGCCGCAACGCGTCCACCAAAGCGAAACGTCCACTCGTCATTTTCAGTGGGCGTTCCGAATGACGGAGCGCGCCCGCCCGGTGCAGGACCGGCAAATGGCGCCTCGGGCGATAATCCGAGACCATAGGGCTTGGGTGAGCCCGGAAGGTAAACTCGGCTGGGTGCTTCAGCGTCGGTGGTCGCCTTGGCGTCGGTGGTCGCCTTGGCGTCGGAGGTCGCCTTGGCGTCGGAGGTCGCCTTGGCGTCGGAGGTCGCCGTCGCGTCGGCGGGCGTTGTACTTTGGTCAGCCCGTGTTGCGCGTGCCGTCAAAAACAAACCAACAAAAACGACCAGACCCAGACCACAAGTTCTGAGCCGCGAGCAAGGCTGGGAGGATCTCCCTTTACAATTTGGGCGAGAACTGAAACCGTTATCTGCCGTCACCATTGCTTCAGTGCCTTCGAACCTGCTTGAGCGTCCGCTGCAATTCGTCCGGCATCCGCGGTCCGATTGATGACCGGCAGGCCTTAGCATTGCCTACAGCCGCCCGGCGACCCTGCTTTGCAGCCCCATGAGAAACCGATACCAGATCCTTGAGACTGTTCCGGAGGAACCCAAGGGCCGCCATAGCAGAAGGTGCCCGCAGAAGTCACGCCGTTTCGTTCGGACCCGCAGCGGGATTGGGAACCGGTGCAACCGCCGGCATCGATTTCTTCCGAGCCGTCTGTATCTGGGACTTACTGGACGCGCAGCCAATAGCGTCTTTGACGGCAGCTGATGCTCAATTGCCCGATTCAGAAACGGCCACGCGAACCAGAGAACTAGGGACGCTGCGCCAAGATGATGATGCGCGGTGAGGTCTGGCCCATGAACACGCCGGGGGTCGAGGGATCGCCGCTAGCTTCGGCAACGCGGAAACCGACGTCGTGTAGCAATTTGCCGAGTTCGTGAAGCGAGTACAGGCGAATCGAATAGGGGCATTCGCGCGTGCGTCCGTCATCGAGCATGAGGCTGCGCCTGACGCGCAAGCGACTGGAGATGAAGTCCACCGTCATGTCATCCATGCACACAGCCGAATCGCCTTCGAACCAAACGCTGGATGGCTGTTGCATCGTCACGAAATCGCGATTGATGACATCGAGGAGGAATGTGCCGCCGGGCTTTAGCGCTTCGAAGATCCGCTCGGCAACGGCAAGATTCTTGTCTTCCTCGAAATAGCCAAACGTCGTGTTCCAGCAGTAGATGCCGTCAAAGACCCCCTCAAACGCCATCTCCCGCATGTCGCCTTGCATCAGGTTGAGCTTCTGGTGCCGCTCTTGCGCCACATCGGCGGCCAGCGCAAGTTGATACAGCGAAAGGTCATAGCCGACGACGGCGTATCCACGCTCGGCCAATTCGACGGCGTGGTATCCGGGACCACAGCCTAGATCCAGCAGAACCCCGCCCTCGGCAACACCCAGCGACTCTTCAATAAACGTCGCTTCACGCTTGATTTGCTCATCGCTAAGCCGACTCAAGGCACGAGAATAGTCCTCATTGAAGAGCTCTTCCCACCAGGGGTGACGTGTGCGAGCCTGTGCTTTCTCCTCCGATTTTGGTTTGTCGACTTGAATCTCGGGCGACGCGGGTGCCGCGACTTCCGCGACGGGCGCCGATGCCGTTCCTGTAGCCGCTGCGAGGACTTCATTGGGAGCAGGAAAGCTGCGACGTGGCGGCGGAGGTGGGTTGCGCTTCGTCGCAGCCCCGACGCCTTCTGTCGCATCACCCGCCTGCGTGGCAGCAGCGGCTGCGGGAGCGGTTCGTGCAGGAGGTCCGGGCGGTTCCGACCTAGGTTTGGTTGACGTACGCGTCGGCGGCCTGGGTGGCGCCCCTTCTCGTTGACTGGAATCCGGCGCAACGTCGTCTTCGGCGAGTTCAACCGGTTCGACAGGGTTCGGTTGACTCTGCAGTAGTGGAGTTTGCTCTATTTCGGACCCTGACTCGGGGGGCGGCGGTGGCGCCTTCGGCGCAAGATCTTGGGGCGCGTCTGCGGGTTTGGAGACGGCAAGCCCGTTCGGCTTGGGTGGCGGTACGCTCCTTGGCCTTCGCGGTTCGGGCAGTTCAAGTGACGGCAACGTGGCTGCGAGGTCCGGGGGCTCGGCTTGCAGCCGATCAAATTCGGGTAGCGGCGCAGCGGCAGATTCTTGGGGTTCGGCTTGCGGCAGATCAAATTGGGGTAGCGGCGCAGCGGCAGATTCTTGGGGTTCGGCTTGCGGCAAATCAAATTGGGGTAACGGCGCAGCCGCGACGGGCTCGTCTTGCGGCAGATCGAATGCGGGAAGCGGTGCGGCCGCAAGGTCCGGTTCACGCCGTTCGGGTGGCAGGTTCTCGAGCGGCGCCGCGGCTGTCTCGAATCCCGGCGCGAGCCCTTCGCCCGTTAGCATGCCCGGCTCGATGGGCGTTTCAAATGCGGGCAACGGCGCCAGCGCGGCGGCTGGTTCGAGGGGCGCATCATGCGGTGCCTCAGGAGCGCGCGCAGGCAACGGCTCGGTCAACTCCTCGGACGTTTCAAACGACGGCAGAGGCGCCAGCAATGCGTGCTCTTGCTCAGCTACGCGATCGGACAGCGTCGAAGGCGTTGCATATTCGCTAGGGAGCGGCTTGTCTTCGACGCCGATCGAAATGATCCGCATCGCCGTGATCGTCGATGCATTGTACGGCGGCGGCGTGCCATGACGCCGGGGAGCCATGCCGGTCCCACTCGAATTGGCCGCAGCCGTCGGACTGGAGACCGTGACGGGTTTGGGCGGAGGCACCAACTTGCGCGGCCTTGAACTGGGGCGAACCGTCGCCCCACTGAAAATGCTGGAATCAGCGGACGGTTCGTCGTCAGTCCAAGGTGCCGTAGCTTCGGGACTGGCCGCTTCGGCAGGCGGCGTTGACATGGGCTTGCGATTGGGCAACTGCGGCCGCATCAGACCTTGAGAGTCTGAGGGCACCGCTGAGCGAAGTGCTGCCTCGCGCGGTAGGCGACCCGGAAAGCGCGGTGGCACAAGCCCAGCGATTGACGGCACGCGACCAACGTCCGGCGAGCTAGGGGGCCGTTGGCTGGGCGCATTGGCTGGCGCGGACGCTTGCTCCGCGGGAACCGAGTCCGCTGGCGCTGGAGATGAAGAGCGTTCGTCGTTCACGCAATACCCCGAATCAACGACTGACCGTAACGTATCTTGCCCTCGTTCGCGCCCAATGCAGTGCCGGTTTGCACCATCAAAACCACGGTTGAACCCAGATGGAACACACCTATCTCATCGCCGCGCTTGAGAGGTAACCCATCTCCAAATTCATGCTGGCCACTCGAAATGTCGCTCTCTCCCAAGGCATTGACTGATATCTTACCGACAATCAATGCCCCGACCATGACTAGGGCGATCGGCTTTCTGTCGCTTGACCCAATGAAGAAAGTGACTCGACGATTGCGAATCAACAACCGTGAAACGCACCTTTCACCCAGGGAATTGACGGGATAACGATCGCCTTGCGTAGCAAGTACGCGAACCAACGAACCGTCAATCGGCGAATGCACACGGTGATAGTCGCGAGGCGAGAGATAGATAACGACATATTCACCGCCGACAAAGTCACGACCGAGCGTTGGTTGACCGATCAATTCGCCCACATCATAGGGTTGCCCCTTTACGAACATCCTGGCGCCGTCATCAATGGGGCCAGCCGACGAGATGAAGCCATCACAAGGGCTGACAAGCGCGGAGTCGGCGATGGGACGGATGCCTTCACGCAACGATCGGGTAAAGAAAGCGTCGAAACTTCGGTAACACCCGTGAGGCGCCGCAGCTTCTTCCATGTCTATGCCATAGACGTTTGAGAACGCTCGGGACACAGCGCCTGATACGACCGCCGGCAACGGTTGTTCACAAAGTCTGCCTACGGCACGACTGATGCGCTCCCTTGGAAGGACTCGCAGGAGTTGGGCGGCTGCCAAATTGACCAGGCTCACTTGTGCTCGAACAGGGCAGAAATCTTCAAAAAACATAGTAGGCCGACCAGACCATTTCGGTCAACGTTGGTGAGACGGTGCCGCGGTAATTCCGCGGGCTTGCCCCGTTTCAGTCGACCGGCGGATGACCGGCCGAAGCAATGAGCTCCCTGGCCGCGAGGCAAAGGGCGCGCCGCGCGGGGTCGGTAGTGAGGGGTCCGATCGAGCCATTGGTCTGACTATCCGACTGGCAATAACCTTCGCAACTCACGCGCTCTTCTGTGGGTGCAAATGCCAGAGCAAGGTCAAACTGAAGGTCCGCTTCAGAAGTGTGGCCTAGTTCCATTAGTGCTCGCCCGCGTAACGCCAACCACTCACCCTGCAGCATCGCAAGCTCTTCAGCGGAACCGAGTGTGGTCACGGCGTGCTCCGGCGTCGCTTGTTGCAGCTTCGCCAAGCCCGCGAGCGCGCGAACTTCTGGTCGATCCGAACTGGCGACATCCTTCGCGGACAGTTCTTTGTCCACAGCGGCCCACGCACGACGCGACACGAAGAGTTCAGCGAGCCTCGTACGCCGAGCTACTTCGATATCACGTTCCGATAGGGCACGTTGCGGTGCGTCCGCACCTCGGCCGCTGGACACTTTTTCTTTGGATAGCGCGTCGCGCCAACGTAAAGTCCACTCCTGTTGCGAATACCCAGTGGCTGAAACAAGGGCACTGCCGTCCGCGCCTAAATCACGCAATTCGTGCAGCAACAAACGCACTGTGGGCCAGCCGGTATTGAGCAAAATGAAGTCCAGAAAATCATAGACTTCCGCGTAAGCGATGCTTGCGGACTCCGGACTCGGCAATAATGCAATCGAAGATCCGAGTTTGTCGATGCCGACCGACCGTCCTTTTTGCCACGCGTTGCGCGCCAGCGCATGTTGATTCGGAACGTTATCCAATGGCCGCGGCGGCCGCCATGCCACCTCGAAATGCTTGGCGAGTGCTTCTTGCAGCCACAGGGGCGCGTTGTCGCGCGTGGCCGCCGTAACCAGCAGATGGGTTATCTCGTGCGCCAGCGTGTCTTGCCATGGGTACCCCTTCGCGAAAGAGCGCGGCGATAGCATCGTCACTCGACCCCAACGAGCAACCGCGACGGTTCCGGTCGTTTCCGCCGCCTGCAGCGGCAAACCCGTCAACGCCGAGAGGCTTGCCTGATCCATGACGAGTTCAATACGCAGCGGACGCGGCAATGAAATGCCGAGCTTTTTTGCCGTCGCATCCCGCGCTCGGGCGGCCACATCCGCGACCCATTGGGCCCAGCTTTCGTCGGCATCGTCTTGAATGCGGATCCAAACGCCACGTGATGCATCGATAATCATTTTTGCTCCGGCCACGGCACGGGCGCAGCCTTCGGCCAATTCCAAACCTCCCTGGATTACCTGATCCTGGGCGCCGTTCACCGTCCACAAAATTGCGCGCGCTTCGTCGCAGTCGCCCCGGTACAACGCGAGCCTAGCGCGCAAGGCGGCGGATTGCTCCGCGCTTGCCGAAACCTTGGCCAAAAGTTCCTGCGCGCGATCCAGCTGCAGACCGTTTATCGCAGCCATTACATCAGTCGCCGCGGCTGTCTGAAGAACCGCCTCGCTCGTCGTGGCCCTCGGGGCTTCGGGGCGCCGCGGATGAATGACAAGACCGCAGACTCCGGCAACAAGCCCCGCTAGCAGCAGCCCGTGCAATACTCGGCCCTTCATCGCAAAAGCCCCTCCGCGTACCTTCGAATTGTCGCGCCCAGCTCACCGGGCACTTCTTGACTTAACCCTCTTTGAACGCGCCTCCGAAATGCTGCGGCGGCTTGGGGGTCGCCCGTAGGCTTGACGAACCCCTTGTCGAGCGCGGGCGAGCTGTGCGTGGCCTCACCGTTCGCCTCTCCCGATGAAGCGCGATTGGAATTGGAATCGAACTGATCCAGCAGGGCCTGCGCGCGCTTCTCGTGGTCGAAAGCGAGCTCCCCATCGTTGCGGTCCAGCGAATCGCTCGCGTGTTTCATAAGGCCGGACGCTTTGTCCAAGTCATTGCGCATCGATTCGGGCAAACTTATGTTGCCCACTCTTCTTCGCTCCGCCAAGGCGCGGGCACGACTAGCCAACTGACGTTCGTTACCCGCTTGGTCGCGCAATTGCCCACCCACAGCTGAGGTCGCCCTCTGCTTGGCGCGCTTGAGGGCCTGCTCAATGATTTGTGATTCGCCCTCGAGTTCGTCGCGTAGTGATTGCAGTGTGTTCTTGTCGAGACCCGGCTCAGCCTCGCGCGACGCACGCACCACTGCCTCGTTGATTGCGTCACGAACGGCTCGCCCGCGCGTCAATGCTTCATCGTAGGCAAGTCTCTCGACGGCTTCAGCCATTCCAAAGGCCTGTTCGCGCGCCACGGCCTGCGAGGAACGTGAAGACTCAGGCTCGGCCCCCGAACTTGGCAAGCGCTCGGCCAGGCGACGAATGCGCTCTGCGCGCTGCTTGGCCGCGGGACGCAGGTCGTCGATTTTTGCGTCGGCTTCTGCGGTCTTCAGCGTACGTTCCAAGAGTTCGACCGCTGATTGATGCTCCGCCCTTAGCTGGTCCAGTTCCATGAGCAACCGTTCGATCCGAACGTCGGCGCCTACAGCAGCCGATCTTGAGACGCGCGACGCATCACGAACGCCCGCGCCCGATTCGACAGCGGACGATTGAGCGGCGGAAGGCGTAGGACGGCGCAGGCGCGCTGACAGATATTCTGCGGCCAGTTCGATGTGCGTGAAATCCTCGGCCTTGCGAGCACGCTCAAGCCGATTGAGCGTAGCCCTGATAATGCCCGCCAGGTCCCAGCCAAGACTGCCGAGGATTGCCAACTGCCGTCCACCACTCGACAACACCGAAGCGGCGTCGTCAACACGCCGGGTTGCAGCCGCGCGTTGTTCCGAATTGCCAGCCTGGTGAGCGCTCCGGGCAATGTCGTCTGCAAGGTCTGCTAGAGAACGGGCTACTGATGTGGCGTCGCGTTGAGCCAACATGTGCTGCGCCGCGTCGACCGAAAGCGTCGCTTGCTCGAGCGTTTCGCTTAGTCTCGCCTTGTTGTGGGCGGCCTTTTCCAACTGCTCACGCTGGGCTGTAAGCAGCAGTGCCACGGCTTTGGGCCATTCCCATGAGCCGCCTTCGCTCAATCGAAGCTGCTCGAATGCGCGGTGTACCAATGCTTCCTGCGCGCTCACCGCTGCAGTCGTGTCGCCTGCAACCCGGAGCGCCAGCCAATCAAGCAGCGCAGCTCTGATGGAGTCAAGCGCCAACAAACGGCTGGCTTCGGTTTCGCCGGGGCTTTCCGGTTCGAGCTTTACCCAGTCGCTGTGACCCCAATTGTTCTGTACCAGTGAGTTGTCGTCGCGTGCCTCAATCCGCAAAAAGACGGGAAGATGAGTATTTTTCAAGAAAGGATCGTCAGCGGATATCGCGTACGAGCCTTGTTGTTCGAGCCTCTCACCATCAAGGTGCATCAGTTCTCTGCGCTGCTCGCGATTGGCAACCTTGAGCACCAGATCAATTTGTCTTAGACCGTGGTCATCTTTGGCACGGTAGAATACCTCGACCCGAGAGCGTTGCCGCAGCCGTATCGTACGCTGGGTGTTTTCGAGCTCAACCGTCGGCGGCTCGTCGATTTCGGCATCGACCATGAGTTCATCGCCTTGCTCGATGAGCACCTGACCCAATCGGGCCGCGACGTAGAGGCGCTCGGACTGCTCAACCGTCCAGCGGGCGACCAGCTCGCCGTCGGAATTGCCTTCGAAGACCACCGATCGCCACCCATTAGTCAAAACCAGCTCGACAGCGGGCTGAATGGGTACTCCGCGAATCCAGAGCAAGGTCCCCTTGGGTTCTGAGACTCGCGTACCGAACAACAAGGAGTGTTCGCTAGTGCGCAGATAAGCGGGCGGCAACGCCGAAACGCCGCTGACGTCGAGCCAATCCATGTGAAACGGAGCTCTGCCGTGTGAGGACAGCGCCACGTTACATCCCTCAAGAATCCGGTGTCCGTTGCGGACAACCATGACGCCGCTCGCCAGCAACCCAAGCAGCACACATGTCTCGAATAAGACGGCGGTCCTTCGCCCCCTAGACTGAATTTTCTCGATTGGCACCGCGCTCAGCGCTCGCTCGACGAAGCGCATAGCCAGCGCAGGTGAGCCCGACGAGGTGTCGCTGAGCGCTCGCTCGCAAAGCCGAACGGCACGCATGGCCCGACGACCCGCTTCGGGATCGCAAGGTACGACGACTTGCCTTAGAACGCGACGCACGTCCCGCAATTGCAGGACCTTTCGCCAGTGCCAGGCTGCCAGAAAGGTTGCCATCAGAAGGACAATTCCCAGCGCCGCCAGACGTGTCAGCGGCGTTCCCAGCCGGGCCATCAGGGCCGCTGCAAGCAGGGCCGTCAGAAGCCCAACCAGCGTGAACCTCCTGAGCGACGGCCGCACAGAGTCCCAAAAAGCCGCGCGAAATCGCGCGATCAGTTCAAGTCGTAGCAGAGAATCCTCAGTTTGCACTCGGGAGGTTAGTGTAGTTTCCAGCGAACAATTCGCAACTCTTGGAAAGCCTTTGCGAATTGCCGCGCGCGGGGCCGGGTCCCCTGCGCGCCAGCGCGATTAGACAATCAGAGCATATTGTTGAGACTCGCACGGCGTGACGAAACCGCAACTTTGAGGCTATGCTACGTCTAATGCGTCCTGGTACGTGAGAGGCAGGTCACCGTCGTTTTCGGTTGGCAGAATGAACACGCATAACCGGCCGGGAGAGAGTCCCGTCAGCAACCTTATCCGCACAATACTGTCGCTGCCAGAGCTCAAATTGCGCGCAGCCTGGTTGATGAATCACATGCAGCATTTGACGCTACAAGAGTCGGCGCCGTTGCTCGACGCGCTGTGCAAGTCCTCCGAGCGGGGGCACCCGGCAGCAAAGGAGGCACTGGTCGCCTGGGTCGTTGGCCTGGTGCAAATCGGCGATTGTGACTGGGCAATTCTGTTGCGTCAGGCAAGCCTCGAACAGGGCCTCTTGAGTCTGAATCGATTGCTGCGTCCGATCGCGCCGTCGGTGGCCTCCGCGGACACCGTGCCTCCGGTTCCGGACTACGGCACCGGCCGTGAATTGACCGTCGGCGAACGGCGTAGCCTCGCGCGGCGCCCGAATCGACGCGCATTTGACCGGTTACTCGCAGACCCACATCCCTTGGTCATTCAAACATTGCTGCACAACCCGCATTTGACGGAAGACGACGTTGTTCACTTGGTAAGTCGGCGACCGCTTCGGCAAGCAGTGATCGATGAACTAACCCAATGCCCCGATTGGCTCGTTCGCCAGAGGGTTCGCATGACATTGCTGCACAATCCTGGAACACCGGGCCTAGTTGCCTTGCCGCTGCTTGCACTGTGCAAACGCGATGAGCTGTTCGAAGTCTTGGAGAACGCTGCGCTCAACGCCGTGTTACGCACCACGGCGCGAGAGTTTTTGGATCGTCGTCCACCCCTAGGAGCGGTGCCGAATCCGACCGTACAGTGAAGCCAAGCCAAATCGGCTGAATCAACGAAACGCGGCGTCACTCTTCTTCATCTACAGCCCACTGGTAGAGCGCGCCCGCCGTGATGCGCGCTGCGCATGCCTCGCACAGCGGAGGTTCTTCGATGCGCAGTTCTGAACCGCGACGCCACATGAACAGGCCGCTGCCCGCGGGCTGCCCTTCGAAGGAGTGCCCGCAAAGGTCACAGTCGAAGCGCTGTTCCTTCTCGGACGTGCTGCGGACTCGTACCGGTATTTCTTCGTAGACGAACGTGGCGCGGGTCTGACGAGAAAGGCTCATGACGGAGGCAGTATAGTCGGTTTAGCTGCCCACGCCTTCAAAAGGGTCATGGCGATCGATTTTGCCGCGCTGTTCGGCAGGCTGTCCGCGGGCCGGGCCACCATGAGGCGCAATCACTCAGGCAGCGAGGCACAGCGCGCTTGCCCGACGCAGGATTTCTCCAGGACCTCTGCAATATCCAATACTTCCGCGGAGGGAGCGGAGCCAAGCTGTGCCACTCCATCGCCCAGCATGGTGGAGCAAAACGGACATGCCGTGACGAGTTGACGCGCGTGAGTCGCGAGCAATTCCCGACTGCGCGCCACGTTCATTCGGCTACCCGTGCCTTCGTCCATCCAAAATCGGGCCCCGCCCGCCCCACAACACAACGTGAAGCGCCGATTGTGCGCGGCTTCAAGCAACGACACGCCCGAAAGTTTGCCTAGCAGCCGACGGACGGAAACAACGTCGTCATCGTAGCGCGCCAGCGTGCACGGATCGTGGACTGTAACCGAGGAGTCCTCGCCAGGTGTGGGCCTCAGCCGGCCGCTTTCAACGAGTTCGAGCAGCAATTCCGAGTGGTGTAGGATCGGCCAACTTCCACCAAAGTCGGGGTATTCGTTCTTGAGGGTCGTTAGGCAATGCGGGCAAGCCGTCACAATGCGTTTGAATTTTTGCTCGTTATAGTAGCGGTTCAGCGTCGCCACGTTTTTCTCGGCAAGTTGCAGGAATAGATACTCGTTGCCCGCGCGGCGAGCCGAATCGCCCGTGCAGCTCTCTTCGTGACCCAGAATCGCGAAATCTACGTTAGCCTGCCGCATTAGTGTGGCCATTGCCCGTGCCACGCGCTGGGCTTTACTGTCGTAGCTTGCGGCGCATCCGACCCAGTACAATACGTCTGTACCGGGCGAGTTTTTGAGGCACGGCACGTCCAAGCCGTTGGACCAATCTGCTCGCTGCTGACGCGAAAGGTTCCAGGGGTTGCCGTTGCGCTCCATGCCTTCGAAGCTCTTTTGCAATTGGGTGGGCACCTGGGCGCGCATCATAACCAACTCACGCCTCATACTCACAATCTTGCCAACATAGCCAATGCCGACAGGGCACTGTTGTTCACACGCTCGGCAAGCGGTGCACGACCATAGCGTCTCGGGCTTGATGGTTCGCGGCACCAGACTGCCCTCTGTCGCATTGTCGGGGGCTTGAGCGGTTGTTTGCGATAGCGCCGGCCTCAAACCCTTGTCCAACAACGCGCCGCGCAGATCCAACGTCAACTGCATTGGGCTCAGTGGTTTGTCCGCGCGATACGCTGGACAATGCTCGGAACAGCGACCGCA
Organism: uncultured delta proteobacterium; assembly: GCA_963811985.1. GTDB lineage: Bacteria > Myxococcota_A > Polyangia > Polyangiales > Polyangiaceae > FEN-1139. The sequence goes on along the minus strand of CAWEUH010000009.1, from coordinate 361,633 downwards.
CTCGGTGCACGAATATAGATCGAGGCGTTCCTTCCAGGTAAGATCGACGATACGCGATATTCCGATGGGTTCGATGCCCCCGGCTTGCGTCGATTGCAGACGATCGGCTTGTTCGAGAAGCGCCTCGGCGGACATCGCAATGGGACCAAGCTTTCCTGCCGGACCCACGGGCGCCAGGAACAAATTGGGCAATGCGGTCAAAATGTGAAAGTGCTTCGAATACGGTAGCCAGTTCAAGAACAGCAGCACAAGGACCGAATGGGACCAGAAACCCGCCGTCGCCAAGCGAACCAGAGCGTTGGGTCCAAACCCCCGCAAACCAAGCGCTGCCAATGAACCCAACGGATCGGGCGACCAACGCCAATTCCATTGGCGCAAGTGCCAGCCGACTCCACTCACTATGTTCGCCCACTTTGCGCAACCGGCGGACTGTACACCGGCGCATTCACGATCCCAGTAGCTCGCAAGCACGAGACTGGCGCCCTCATAGATTTCGTCCGAAAGCATCAATAACGCAATGACCAGGAGGATGAGCAAACCTTCGCTGGAGAGTCGGAGCCGCGCAGGCTTGAACCAAAGGCGCTGCAGCGCAAAGAAGCCTACCGCGAGCAGCACGAGAGCCGTGCTGCAGTCTTTGGCAACGCCGTAGAGGGTGCCCAAAGGGCAACTCAAAACCGGGTCAGGGCCAAGAACCCATAGATCGAATTGGGTGTCAAAACCGCGACCCCACAGCATCACTGTGCGGGCTAGCAAGACGACGAAACCAAAGAAGATGAACGTATGCGCCCATCCCGCCGATTTGTATTGCCGCAGTCGCGATTGAAGCAAACCATCGCGCACAAGGCGCGCCCACCGCTTGCGCCAGTCACCAAGTCTCCCCGGGGTTCGCGTTGCGTCAGAGAAAAGCGAATGCCAGCGCCGCGCAATGCTAGCGGAGAACACGCCGAACCCGGCTAGCAGCAGAACAGTCATCGCGACGGGGTTCATCGAGCAAGTAATACACTGCGCTGGCCACTGGTGCCGCAGCGAATTTCAGCGGTCAGACAAGCAACCACGCAATGGCGGCACCGAGCAGCAGCGCTACGACCCCAATAATGACATCGCGCCATGTGATGCGGCCTATGCCGAACCGTCGCCATTGCGGTAGCGCTAAAGCCCGCTTCTGAGATATTTCCCGATTTGCCGGGGGCGCCAGTGAGCGGCGTGTTTCGGGCGCCTCTTCAGCCTCGGAGCCCGATGGGTTGCGCTCAGCGTCGTCCCCAACCGCATGGTTTGACGTGGCGTCCGTTGACATCACGCTCGAATTCGGTTGAGCATGCGGCAACAAGATGTCGGGGCGGCTTACCGTCGATGAACTTACCACTGCGTCGTCAGCCACTTCGCGCACGCACTCGCTGATGTTTCCCGCCACTCTAACGCGCAACAGCAAGCGTCCGCGTTGCGAAGGCCACTCGTTTCCGTCGGGCAAACCACCGCGTCCTTGAATGCGCAGCACGATCGAACGCTGGGACTCAGGCAATAAGTCCGATTCCCAATCATGACGAGGCAGTGTCACGCGGACAACTTCGGGTGGCTCCAGGCGTCCACGCACCGTGATGGCGCCAGACTGACCGCACACGCCACAGCCAGCACCCTGGCATGCCGCGCACACCAGGTGCCTGGGCAAGTCAATTTCGACGGTGCGCCCCTCGCGAAGCCAGCATGGTTCAACGTGGATGTCTAGCAAGGCATCTGGACCCCCAGAGACCAGGTGGTCACTCGTCACTTTGCCGAGCACGTGCTCCACGTCAGTTCTCATTATTATTGGTCGGATCGGCAAATGCCAGCTCCAAACGCGAGAAAGTCGGCACGCATCCAGTTGCGCTGAGAACATCGGCTGAGACGCTACGGCCGCTCGCTAGAGTGCTTCTTGCCATGTTGGCGCACACCCTGCCTGTGCGCGCTGCAATTCATGCGCACTTACCCGAGAACGTCAGTCCTTGCGGCATTCGTGCGCCTTGCGCGGCATTCAGGCAAACACGAGCGCTTTTGCGCTGCTTACATCGCGCTACCTTATCCGACGGCGCCCGGTTGGTGTCCGGGCGAGACTTCTGAGTAGTTCGCCGGGGACTAGTTTGGCATCCGGTACTTTTCCTCGTCGATCTTGATTGTGCCCGCGACGACCTTGGGGTTCATCAGACGGTGATAGGCCTCGCGCGCCAACTTGCCCGTCGGACCTTCTTCGTCGCGCAACGCCAGCAGAACGCCTTGCTCCTGCATGAACTCCAGCGTTCGGATCGCGCCTTCGCGCTTGGCCGCGTCGGTGCCCTTGGCCATTTGATACAGGCGCACTCGAAGCACGACGCGCGTGAACGAATGGGGGCCATTGTCGAACAGAAGATTGTCGAACTGCTTGGTCAGCAGTGCCGGCGCCCACTCCTGAGGCGTTTGATTGAGCTCGACGTGGGATACTGCCACAGCGTTGTTAACCCAGTTGAAGATCCTGCCCTTCTCGAGATCGTCTTTGGACCAGTACCCAAACGTTCGGTACCAGAGTTCCTGCAGTTCTTCGAGGGCTGGCTTAGCCTTGTCCCCGAAGACTTGGCCGTACATGGCAACCGTGCGAGCGGCAATGTCGGCGCTGCCGCCGAGGATCAGCGCTAGAGCCGCGTCGTTGATGAGGGCCTCGTCCTTCATCATTTCGAACAGACGCGCCGTGACGTCCTCAGTAAGGCCGGCTTTGCCGATGGCGCGCGCCAGCTGGTGACGCGTCTCGAGCAGCGAGTCCTTGTTGATAAGCCCTAGCAATGCTGGAGCCGTGCCCTGCACGGGCCGCGTGATCAGCGTCTCAAGTAGGCACATCCTCCTGAATTGATCCGACTTTTCCGTGCCGCGGTATTCATCGATCTTCTTGGCGACCGTCAGCATGTCTTCGTCCGTGGCGACCCACGCCAAGGCAGCGCAGGCATCCATGCGGCTCTGCTCGTTGTTCTTTACGTCCTCAATGTATGTGAGCAGCGGCTTGAAACCCTTGGGATCGCCCCACTCGCTCATGCCTTCAGCCGCGCCTTTACCGACCGCGCGCAACGACATACCGAGGATCGCAAGCCCGCCTTGCATCAAGCTGTCCATCGTGACGTCGATTTCCTTGGGGCGCTTTTTGAGCATTTTCTCGAAGACGTCCCACGAATTGGTGTCTTTGAGCCAGCCAACGTAGCGAAGCGCGCTTTGAGCAATCACCCATTCTTCGGGCATAGGCGGCTGCTGCCCTTCCTTCGGCAACGGCACATCCGGATTCGACCATTTGCGAAAGGCCGTAATGTCCTTCTTGGAGCCCGAAGCCGCCAAAGCGCGCATGCCGTTGGCATGCGGCGACGGCAGCTCGTGGATCCAGAAGATCAACGCGTCTTCGGACTGCTGTCGGATCTCATCGGCCTTCTCAGGATGCAGCTGCGCCAAATCCGCAATCATGCGGGCGGCTTCGACGCGCTCGTTGTCGTCGCGCTTCAGTTCCATTTCCCAGTCGTGCTGGTCGCTGTAGATCTTGAGCGGATCCATACGTAGGCGCTTGGCCAACGTCGGGATCCCTCGCGTGTCGCCCACTTTTGCCATGATGAGCGCCGCCTTCGTCTGCCAATGAATGTTCGGCTTGGTTTCGATGAACGGCGTCAGCCAGTCCCCAGCGCGCGGATCGTTGAGCTTATCGAGCAATTCGAAGATTTCGCGTATCTGGTACCAATTGGATTTTTCGTTGTCGTGCGTCACGCTCTCAATCGACAGCACAAGCCCTTGCGCGCCAATACCGTCCCGCAACGCCTCGAGATACTTGGTACGGCTCTCCTTGTCCGACCCGCGCATCGCCTGGACCAAAGGTTGGCGCGACCGTTCGTCGCCAATCTTGCCGAGCCCGGGCGCCGCTTGCCGCGCGATCTCCTGGTCGCTGTCACCGAGCAGCTTGATGAGGACATCAGTGAATTTCGGCGCCGCATTGCGCGACAGCACGGTCGCAACCAATTGGCGTACCGCCGCACTCTCGTCGCCGGCCATGCTGGCCAACTTGTCGAGCGACACAAGCCTGGTGATTTTCTCGGGGTCAAACGCGATACCGCCACCCAGGCGCTGAACCTGGCTCAAGTGCCCCAAACGATACAATACCATCACCTGATCGAACGCTCGCGTATCGCCTAGCTCAACCAGCGCCCAAGCAACCTGAGGTTTTGCGCCGGGACCGACCGTCTTGAGCGCCGCGAGCAGCGCGTCTTTTGCAGGGTCGCCGAGCGGCGAGCCGTAGGAAGCAAGGCACATGGCGGCATCCGCCTGTACCCCTTCGTTGAGGTCGGTCAGAGCTTTGGCAGCAAGCGTCACTCCTTCGGGATCTTTGGCCCACGCCAGTTGCTTGAGCGCTTCTCGCTTGAGCTCGGCGCTAGCCTCCGTGGCAGCCCACTTGCGCCACTCGGGTATTTGCTCGGTCTTAGGCTTGACGAAGATTTCCTTCGCTTTCGCCATCGCCTCGGGCACTGTCATGCGTTCGGCGTCCTTGTTAACGCCAATGATTAGGAACGTTACGAGTCCGCCAATCGCCAACAACGCAACGATGATGAGCCCGGGACCGAATCGCCCTTTCTTGAAATCACCGTCGCCGGCGTTGAATGATCCGCCACCCGGTGTGCCCGGCGGTCCCGGCGGGGGCCCCGCAGGAATGTCATCGTCATCGGGCGGCCATTTGGCGAAATTCACGCGACCAACAATTGGTTGCGGCGCGGGCCTGGGCGTTTCGGTGTTCGGACTCAACATGCATCCTCCGCGGCTGTTCCGTTCATGGCCGCACCAACGGGGCGGCTCGAGAGTGGAACGGAGTCGGACGTTATCTCAAGCGGGTGGTCCACGGCGAGACAGACGAAGCCAGCGACAGGGGCAAATCGCCCATACCGTGCCGCAAACACCAAAAATACCTGGCCAGTATTTAGAAGGTGACAAAAAAATCCGCTTGTGGTGGAATTTGTTGGAACTCCCTCCCAGCCGGTAACACGTGCTCCACGTGCCCGTGCCCGTGCCCGTGTGCGTGCACGAAACACGTTCTGGCGCGCTACGTGAGCAGCGTTCATCCACGCCCACCTGGATTTGCTGAATTGTGTTGGCGGCCCTGTGCGAGGCTGGGGTATCTGCGAGAACGCACGCTGGTTAGATCGCGAGTCGCTTTCGATTGTCACGCCTCCGCAAAATCCATCCCCTGGCAGTCGCATTGTCGGTAACCGTTGTTGTCGCGGCGCTATCACGCTTGGTGCCAGACGCGTACAACGCTAGCCTTGTCGGCTTGACGTTCTTGGGCCTCTCCTACGCCCTGTGCATCGTTGACGCGACAAACGAACAGGTGAGGGCTTGCGGTTTGTCATTGGGTGGCTTGTTCGAGTCAGGGCGATTGGATGCGCGACGCATGCTACGCGACACCTGGGCGGCACTCAAATATGCGCTACTCGCGTCGCTCGTAATCCTTCCGCCGTTTGCGGTGGCATTCATCGCGTGGTGGCATCCAACGCACCCCTTTGTGTTCCGACATCCGGCGTCGTATAATGATGAGTTGTTCGGCCAAGCGTTGGTCGTGGCGTTGCCTGAGGAAGCCTTCTATCGCGGCTACTTGATGCGCGCGTTCGATGAACGCAGCCAACGGCGGTGGCGGCTGCTAGGTACCGACGTCGGGCCGAGCCTGGTCTGGTCGAGCGCGCTTTTTGCGCTCGGCCACTTCGCGACCGAGCCGAATCCGTCGCGGCTGGCCGTCTTTTTCCCGGCAATCGTGTTCGGGTGGCTTCGCTGCAGGACCGGCGGCGTGGGTGCCGGCATTGTTTTTCACGTCCTGTGCAACGTCTTTGCCTCGACGCTGGGACGGGGCTACGGTCTTTGGCAATGATACTCATCTCACCGGTTGTTCGTGAAATTGTCGAGCGTGCGCTCGCGGAAGATTTGGCAGGCGGCGATCTGACGACCGAGTTGACCGTCGCCGAGAACGTTCTGGCGGTGGGTCGCGCTGTTGCACGACAGCCCCTTGTGTCATGCGGCGCAGACGTTTTTGCCAACGTGTTTGGTTGTGTTGACCCCAGCGTGCGCGTCGAGGCTTTGGTCAACGACGGCGCCAACGTCGAACCGGGTCAAGCGTTATGGGAAGTGGAAGGCAGCGCGCGTAGTATCTTGGTAGCCGAGCGAACCGCGCTGAATTTCGTGCAGCGCCTGAGCGGCATTGCCACGCTGGCACGACGCTTCGTGAACGCATTGCCCGAAGGCAGTCGGACGCGCATTACCGATACCCGAAAGACGACTCCCGGCTTGCGTCACCTGGAGCGCTACGCCGTGCGTGTGGGCGGTGCTCACAACCACCGCGACGCGCTGGGTTCGGCCATTCTCATCAAAGACAACCACATCGAAGCCGCCGGGGGCATTGAAACGGCAGTTCAAATGGCGCGGCAACGGGCCCCGCACACGTCCCGCATCGAAGTGGAAGTTACGTCGCTGGACGACCTGACACAAGCGCTCGGGGCGGGCGCGGACATCATCATGTTCGACAACTTCTCGCTCGAGCAACTTGACGTTGCGGTCATGCTTGCACAGGGCAAAGCCATTCTGGAAGTGTCTGGAGGCGTTGGCTTGGATCAGATTTCTGAATTGGCGGCACGTGGCATCGATGTGATTAGCGTCGGCGCCTTAACGCACTCCGCGCCGGCCGTCGATATCGCGCTCGATGTCAAGCGGTTGAGCGCCTGAAGGTTTCGATCGCCTATGGATCGTTACCCGGCTTTCGATGGGCCTCGTTTCGAACGCATCGCGGCCGAGCGGCATTTATCACTTGGGCAGCCGCTCGTCTACCATGTTTCAACGCCGTCCACGAATGACGTCGCCATGCGCCTTGGCCAAGCTGGCGCGCCGCACGGCTTGCTTGTGGTAGCCGACCACCAAACGCAGGGACGCGGTCGGCGCGGTAACGTGTGGCATTCGCCGCGACCCGGCGAAAACCTGCTTTTTAGCGTGGTCTTGCGACTTTTGCACAAGGGTGGGCAACCGAGCAACATCACGCTCACCATGGGGCTCGGCGTGCGCGACGCCCTTCAACCGCTGATGGAAGCGTCCGTTTGTATCAAATGGGCCAATGACTTATGGGTCAACGATAAGAAACTTGCCGGGATCCTTGTTGAGTGTCAGTTGAACGGCTGACCAGACTTTCGCATTCGTGGTCGGGATCGGCCTGAATGTTCACATGTGTGAGATGCCTGAGCCCATTCAATCAACGGCAACGTCCTTGGCCCTGCTGAATTGCCGAATCATGGATCGCGAAATTCTGCTGGCTGCGATCTTGCAGGGCATCGAGACAAGAGCCGCACTTTGGCAAGCCAATGGCTTTGAAAAGATGGCTTCGGAAATCGGGCAATGCGACGCATTGCTCGGCCGGAGGATTTTCGTCGATGGAGTCGAGGGATACGGCGCCGGAATCGACGTGGACGGCGCGCTACTCCTTCAAAGAGTCGGGGATTCGAAGCCGACACGCATTCTAAGCGGGACGGTGCGATTGCTGGAATAGTACGGGGGGCTGCGGTTTCGTGCGCGCTTACGCTGCTTGCGCTGGTGCCGGAAGCATGTCGTCGGCGACCGCCTCCGCCAGGCGGCGTCGGCCGCGAAAGAGCCGGCTCATGACGGTCCCAAGCGGAATACTCATCTGTTCCGCGACTTCGCGGTAACTAAAGTCCTCAATATCCACCATTCGAATCACATCGCCGATCTTTGGCGGTAGTTGCTCCAACGCGGACTCCAGCCGCGGCGAGAGCGTCGCGCGGTGACTCAAGACACCGCCATCCGTGTCGTGTAGGTCATTCTCGAGCACCAACCGGGCAAGACCGGCGCGTTCACGCATTGAGCGACGGCGGCGCGAAACGAACAGATGAAACAGAATCTGATGAAGCCAAGCGCGCAAGTTGGTGCCAGGCTCAAATTGATCGACGTGGCTGAGCGCTCGCGCCAAAGTCTCCTGAACTAGATCCTGTGCGTCCGCCTGATTTTGGCAAAGACAGCGAGCACGCGCGCGCAAACTTGGAACAGCATTGAGCATCTCGAGAGCAATGGATGAAGCAACCGGGGCACACATCGTGAACAATCTCCAACGCCGACCCCAGCAAGCCCCGTGCCAGCGATGCGCCCCAACGCAAAGCTGCGGTTTGCGCTTGGTTTTTCGCGAGTTCTACTCTTAGCCAGCCGTTCGCTTCTGTCATTCTGACATTGCGACCGTGCTCTGTGACAGCTCGGCAAGCGCGTCCGGCAACAAGTCCGCGAGCTCGGATGCAAGCAGGCCCCGATCAGTCTTGTGCAGCCGAGCCCAACGAAGAGCCGCCCAATTGTGCCAGTACACAGCACAGGCAGCTGCGCGCCACGGTTCCATGAATGTCACCAACGCGCCAATCATACCGGACAGTACGTCGCCGGCGCCGCCTGTTGCCAAAGCCGGACAGGGGCCTCCCACCACAAGAGGGACCCTCTCTGGCGAACCGATCAGAGTGTAGGCACCTTTCAGAACGACGATCGCTTTGAATTGATGCACGGCTTTGGCGAGTGCAACAAAGCGATCCGCCTCTATGCTCGCAATATCAGTGTCCAGAAGCCTCGCCAATTCACCGACGTGGGGCGTAAGAACCCTCTTGTGTGGCTCGACGCAGAGCCACTGCGGGCAGCCCGCAAGCAACGTCAACGCGTCCGCGTTGACGACAACCGGGATCTTCGCCTGCTGAAGCGTTTCTCGCACCAAGTCCTCAGAGGGGGCACCGGTTCCAATGCCTGGGCCCAAGACCGCACTGTTTGATCGAAAAAGTACCGGCTGAAGCCGGGTGTGTACGTCTTCGGGTTCGAGGCAATAGGTCATCGCCTCGACCACGCGAGACTGCAATGCCTCGATCGGTTGCCGGTACCCGACGTGCGTCACGAGGCCTGCGCCGGCACGTAGCGCCCCTCGTGCCGCTAGCAGCGCCGCTCCGAATGTGCCCGGACCGCCCGCAATAACGGCAACTCTGCCCGCAAGCCCTTTGTGCGTCGTCGCGCTGCGTTTGGGCAACCACTCTGCCACATCGCTGCCCGTGACGCGCTGGGCCGAGCTGCCAACCTTCTCCCACGAGTTAGCTGGAATTCCAAGCGATGTCGTTTGCAGTTTCCCCACGTGGTCGCTCGCCATCGTCGAAAACTGACCGATTTTCGGGTACGCAAACGTCACCGTGAGCTCGGCCCGAATTGCGTTCCCCAACACGCCACCCGTGTCGGAATCGAGACCGCTTGGAATGTCCAAGGCGCAGCACGGGATTCTACTCTCGTTGATCAGCTCGACCGCTTCGAGATGAACGTCCATAAGAGGTTTGGACAGTCCTGTTCCGAAGATGGCATCGACAACGAGCCGACTTTGCGCGAGGGCGCTTCTTAGGTGAACGAGATCCTTCGATTCACCAACCCATTGAGTGAGCCCGCCAATGCCAATCCATGCATTAGCCATGTGCTTCGCGTCGCCTTTGATCTGGTCAGCGGATCCCAAGGCTACAACTTGCACCTTACGTCCCACGCTAACCAGTTGTCTTGCAACAACGAAGCCGTCGCCCCCATTGTTGCCGACGCCGCAGACAACAAGGATGTCGTCGGCGCACCCTTTAAAGTGGTTCAAGATTGCTTCGGCCGCGCCACGCCCCGCATTCTCCATCAGCACCAAACCCGGTACGCTCGCTTGCTGGATCATGTGCCGATCCAAGGATTGAATCTGTGCTCGCGACAGGATTGGATGCATGAGAATATCTGCCCTGGGTCGGTGGGTGCCAGCCGTTGCCTATTCGGATTCGCCGAAGCCCCAGTCGTCGCCAAACAGCGTTGACTTCGGGGTTGGCAGCGGCACACCCCCCGGCCCATCGCGACGAACGACAAGCGTCGAACGCGAGAGCGTATCGTGGTTCTCGCGCGCCACGATCGTAATCACATTGACGCCCGGATTGAGCTCTGCGTCCAGTGAGAACGTCAGTTGCTTCGCGTCCTTGGCGTTGCGGTTCGATTGGTAATGCACCTTTCGAGTGCCGACAAACACAAAAGCGTCCAGCACCCGATCCGAATCCGTCGCCGTGCCTTGGATGTGAACTCGGTCCGTCGTTGTCGAAAGTTGCGTCGAACCAACCTCCAACAATGGCGGGAAATGCTGCAGCGAGGCCTTGAACTTGGTGGCGAGGGCTCGATTACCGGCCACGACCAACGCGGACGAGGCAACCCATGCCGTTCGGTCAGCCCCCAATCGAACCTGCGTATAGTCGTTGAATCGCCCCACGCGCTCCACAACAGCGGCTCGCTCCAAGTCCCCGATGTAGATGGCATCAGGCGAAGGCCTGGCCAAGACTCTCGCTCCATCGGAGGCCACCATCTTGCCGGAAACGGGCTCGACCTTGAGTCCGCCTTGCGTAACCGGAATCACCAACTTCGCGTTCGAATTGACTCGCAGGTCGCGGTTGACGACGCTCAGATCGAGTTTGATGGTGTCGTCCTCCAAGCTGTCTAGCACGTCGAACGTGAAGGCGACCTGCTGTTCGTCGCCGGGGTTCATGTTCGATATGTCGAACCGCCCAGCCTGCAACAGAATTCCATCGCCTACCAGGTTGCGCAGGTATGCCTGGGTCTCGTACGACCGTCCCGTACCGACATTCTTGACCGTCAAGTAAACGGTCGCGCCTTCACCGCGCACGAGCTGACCGTCACCGTTGCCAGGCCTATTGTCGGCAATTTGATAGCTATACGCAAAGACCGGCCGCTTCAAGCTGACGGTGGTCGGCCTTAACTCGGCATTGGCAGGCGCCTCACTGTCTTCCGCGGAGAATTGAATGCGCACGATGTCCTGGCGCGTTACCGCGTCGAGCGGGATTACACAATTGCGTTTGGCGTTTTCCGGGAGCGGCTTGGTGGTCGCCAATTTGCGACCCTCTACTTGACACCAACCCAACGGCACCTTCGCGGTGCGACTCTTACCGGGATCGATTCGCCCAAACACGAGCTCTTTCTCGTCGAAGTAGCCGCTGTCGCTCTTGGTGATGGCGCGCAATCGGTACACGGGCGCATTCGAGTGGTTCTCGACCTGAACCTCCAGTGACATGGGCTCACCAGCCGTCACCGTGTCATTCTTCCGATCGGTCTTGACGTGAACCACGAAGTCGCTGGCGGCTGGTCCATTCTTGAAGTCCGCAGGCGGCGCCGAAAAATCAATGCCAAGTTTGCTCAATTCGCCCGCTACCGTCGTCATCTGCAATAGCTGCTTCTTTTCGACGAAATGCTTGGCTGCGCGCAATTGCTCGCTACGCTTCCCGCCTGTCAGTGACAGCGCCAATTCTTTGGCGAACTGGATCGGGAAATCGAGATTGAACTCGTCATCCGGGTCGCCACCGAGCTCACGCATTCGCGAGCGCAGCGCTTCGGGCAGTTCATAGCGCAACGTGAATGCAGGTCTGTCGGAGGTTCGATTGCCTTCCGTAGACAAACTCTTCGAGAGATCTCGTTCACGCGTCAGATTCTCGATGTGATAGATATCCATATCCAGCGGGTTGACCGTCATCGGATCGAGTTCGATATCCGGTGTCACACCGACTCCCTGGATCGACACGTTCCCTGGGGTTAGGTACTTCGCGATCGTGAGCTTTAGGGCAGCCCCATCAGGCGTGACACGCGGGAATACCAACTGCACCGTGCCCTTGCCGAAGGTTGTCTGCCCCACGACAACGGCCCGGTCTTGGTTCTTCAGTGCGCCGGCGACAATCTCGCTGGCACTCGCCGAACTTCCGTTGATCAGCACGACGATGGGATAGTCAGGTTCGGTGCCGTCGCGCGTTGCTTTCTTTTCCTCGCGACCTTCGTGTTCGCCCAGGGTCGAAACGATGACCCCATCCTCCAAGAACACGTCAGCCACGCGCGACGCCTGTTCCAACAGGCCGCCCGGGTTGCCGCGCAGATCCAGCACGAGCCCGTGAAGCTTGTTGGGATGTGACAAGGTCTGCATGGCTTTGAGTAGCTCATCAGTCGTCGTGGCTTGGAATTGCCTCAATCGAACATAGCCAATGCCGTCACCCAGGGCTTTCGGGTCGGCGGAACGAATACGAATCTCTTCTCGCACAAGCGTGAACGGGCGCGAGCCCGTCCAACCGTCGGGACCGTCTCGATGAACCCAGACCGTAACGTGCGACCCTGCCTTGCCCCGAAGCCGATTGACGGCGTCGTCGAGCGGCATGTTGAGCGTCGATTCGTTATTGATCTTCGTGATACGATCGTACCTCTTCAGGCCCGCGCGCCCCGCAGGTGTGTCAGGCATGGGACGCATGATCGTCAGCTGCTGGTCGCGAATCGATATGACGATGCCGAGCCCTCCGAAGTGTCCTGACGTCGAAAGATTCATTTCCTTGTAGGCATCAGGGCTGAGAAACACGCTGTGCGGATCGAGCGTACGCAAGATGCCGTTGCACGCTGCGTATTCGACTTCACGTAGGTCCAGTTCGGGATCCTTCTTCAGGTGTTCATTGAGGAACACGAAGACCTCTCGCAACCTTGCCGCGACATCCCAGATTGCCTGCACGTTGTCAACGCGAAACTCTCGCGACTCCGTTTCAACCTGAACCCTTACGTTGGGAGACTTCTCCGTATAATGCACGATGACCTGCGCGACATCTTTCTGCACTTCGTTCAGCGCGCTAAGGAACATCTGTCGTGGCTTGATGCGGGGTGGGTCCACGTATTTGTCACGGATCGTGGAGAGCGTTTCATGAACGGCAATCAGCTGCGTCAAATCGTAGGGTACGCTGCTCTTGCCGGACGAGGTGACTGCGTGCGCAATCTCGAGCCCACGCCACAGGCCCCCGGTGCCTCGCCAAAGTGTGAAAAAGGAGGCTAGCCCGAAGATTCCGAGCACGCAGATTGTTCTCAACGCTCGTTCGAAGGTACGCATCGTGCGGGCCAAAGTATAGGCAAGGGCCTCAATTCGCGCGAGTTCTCGCGGTCATTTGCTGGCGTGGCGCTCGACTTGGGGCCCCAATCTCCGCGAGCTGCGCCCAAAACGCGGCATTTGCCATCAGAACCGGGCAGCCCCGGCCTGTTGGCGCGCAGGGGCCCGGCCCCGCGCGCGGCAACCTGCAAACGCTTTCCAGAGTTTCGCCGTCTCCCTACTTCTTCGGCGTGGCGGTGTGCTCTGCCTCGTCCTGCTGGATGGAGTAGCGAACGAGCGCCCGCACAGACTTGTTTCTCTCGACGTTTCCGAGCAGAACCTTCAAGTCTTCGTACACGGACGGATCGGTCAAGAGGGCACCCAAGGTACCTTTGCCAGCCCGAACATCCGCGACCATCTTATGCACTTCGCTGAGGATCTGGTTGAGCTGGGCAAATGTCTGTTCGGCATTGCCGTCGCCGTACAGCAGGGCTCTAGCCATGCCTTGCCCTTCGCGAATGCCCTTGAGCGTCGTCGCGAGTTCTTCGGCCGCGTTGCCAAGTTGAGCCACACTTTTCGCCGAGGAATCTCCGTAGAGCAACTCGTGAACGAGACCGGGACCTTTTTCGATGCGCTCCGTAATACTCGCGACGGAATCAAGCGACCGCTCCAATTGGCCCGCCGCTTGCGACAGCTTGTCGATGGTCGCTGACAAGCGTTGGGCTTCCGTGCCGTCATTCAAGAGCCGCGAGACATATCCCGGCCCCTGGTCTACTGACTGCAGGATATGGCTGAGCGATTCAACGCTCTTGCGCAGATTCTCCTGGAGCGCCGGGTCGGCAAAATGCGAGGTTGTCGCATCGAGGTTCTCCATGATCTTCTCCGCTTTCGCGGTGATCGAGCCGACGCGACTGAGCGCAGTTTGCAGGTCTTTCGGATCGTGTTCGGCCTCGATCATGCCGCCGGGCGGGATGGGCGGCAGCTTTGGGTTGCCCGCCATGATGGAAATCATCTTGTCGCCCAGAAAGCCCTTGGATTCGATCTTGACGCGACTATCGGAGCGGATCCGGCGCGCTTGCGATTTCACGACCGAGAACTTGACGTGCAGCAGCACGTCGCTCGAGTCTTCGGCGTAGCCGACCGATTCCACCGAGCCGACGTCGATGCCGCCCATGCGTACGGAAGAACCTGTGTTGAGCCCTTCGACATTGTCGAAAATGGCGCGAAACGAGACCTTTGACGAGAACACCCGTCGCTCGTCGCCAATCAAGAAGATGACAAGTCCGACGAACAACAAGCCCACGACGACAAAAAGGCCAATCTTGACTTCCTTCGAAGAGACCATGGACTGTGGCCAGCATTACGCATCCCGAACCCGCCGTCACGTCGATAGAAGTCGCCACTCGCACAACCGGTTGCCAAGTCGCCGGCCAGATGTTCAGTCTGCGCCCGATTCACGCACGCAGCACCCCTGCCGCGTCGCGGCATGGGGGTGGCCATGAACGGTCGCTGTTTGCCGGGCGCGTGCCGTCACGACAACAAAACCCTTTCACCGCCAAGCCGCCAAGAGCGCCAAGCTTCGCCAAGAGGGATTTGTCCATTTCTAGAGTCGGCACCGCTGATCAAAAATCACCTGGCGCCTCCTGGCGACCTTGGCGTCGGCGGTTTCCGAATCGTACCAGCTCAGTTCTACGGGATTAGCTATTCAGCAGCGTTTCAACGTCTTCGTTGCGGGGAGCTTGACCCACTACGAAGTCAGCAACGCGCCGATCTTTGCAATTCTGAAACTCTTCCACGGACCCTTCCGAGATGATGCGGCCTGCATAGACCATGGCAATGCGATCACTGATCGCAAATGCGCTCTTCATGTCATGCGTTACGACGACGGATGTAACGTTCAACGCCTTCTGCAGGCCCATGATCAGATGATTGACGCGCGCTGTATTGATGGGGTCAAGCCCAGTCGTCGGCTCATCGTAGAGCAGCACTTCGGGACGAACGGCGATCGCCCGGGCCAGGCTCACACGCTTTCGCATGCCACCCGACAAGTCCGCCGGCCACATGCCTTCGACGCCGGGCAAACCGACCGCGGCGAGCGACGAGGCAACCCGTTCTTTGATCTCGTCCTTCGTCATGGTCCGGTTAAAGTGCTCTTCGAGGCCGTACGCGACATTTTGCCCGACTGTCAGCGAGTCGAACAGCGCGCCGCTTTGAAACAACATCGCAATGCGTTGGCGTATCCGGCCAAGCTCGATCTCGTCCATCGTGGTGATTTCTTGGCCATCGAAGACGATTGAGCCGCGCTCGGGTTTCAACAGGCCGATCAACATCTTGAGCATGACGCTCTTGCCGACGCCAGAACCTCCGACGATTGTAAGCGCCTCGCCGCGATAGATAGTAAGATCCAGTCCCGCAAACACGACCTTTTGTTCGAAGGATTTGTAGACTCCGGTGAACTGGATTAGTTTTTCACGCATGTTCCCTCGCCGCACCGGGTGCGCGTTCGCTCGGCGAAAGCCGTTCGATTCGAATCTCCGCCCTGTCAACCGATTGGTAACGCGACACGCGCAGCGTGCCGACTATGCCCAGTTCGCCGGCAAGCGCGTCGGCATCCGCGCCTAGTCCAAAACCAAATGCTCGAAGCGTCTGCCCGCTCTGCGTTTCAATGATGAGTTGAAGGTGGCCGCCGCGCACGGCACGCGCCCGAACCACCTGCCCCGTTGCTAGCAGTAGCGGTTGACGATTGCCTTCGCCACAGGGTTCAAATAGGCTCAAATCGCGCGCTACCTGCAGGACGTCGTCCTCGCAATCAAGCGGCATTACTTCGAAGTCAGTTAGTGTTTCTTTGTTTGTCGTTACGGCACAATGAGCCGCGCAGGCCCCATTGAACCGACGCCGCAATTCCGCGACATTCTCACTTCGCACGTCAAGGCCAGCGGCTGCTTGGTGGCCTCCAAAGCGAACTAGGCAATCGGAAAGCCCTTTGAGAATGTCGTAGAGCGGCGTGCCCCGCGGCCCGCGCACCGAGCCGTGCCCGCAATCGCCTTCAAGACCAATCGCGACAACGGGCCGCCCGAAATGTTCAGACAGCTTCCCGGCCAAGATCCCGACGATGCCGGAGCTCCAAGTATCGCGTCCAATCACGATGCCGGCGTTGCTGTGCCATCCCTGCGACTCGATTTCAGCGAGGGCCTCCGCGAACATTTTGTCCTGAAGACTGCGCCGCTCGCGTTGGAGATTTTCAACTTCGTCCGCCAGCCGCTCGGCGTCCGCCGTGTCCTCAGCCAGCAGCAACCTTAGCGATATCGTGGGCGAACCCAAACGACCGGGCGCGTTGAGCCGTGGAGCGATGCGGAATGCAACATCCTCGGCACTGATCGCAACGCCACGTTCAATCCTCGCTCGATCGAGCAAAGCTTTGATTCCAGGGCGAGCGCCTTCCCCAATTCGCTGCAGGCCTGCACGGGCCAAGACCCGGTTGTCGCCGTCGAGCGGAGCAACGTCCGCGATGGTACCAATGGCGACCAAATCAAGATACGCGTGAAGGTCGAGGCTGGCGTCGAGTTCCGCGCGCAACGCAGCCATCAGAGACAGCGCAAGCCCGCAGGACGCAAGGTTCTTGTATTGAAAGCCACAGTCGGGTCTGTGCGGGTTGAGAAATGCGATGGCCGGCAACGGCTCATCGGGCACCAGATGGTGATCGATGACGATCGTCTCGAGGCCTTCGGACGCCAAGATGCGAAGGTTCTCGGCGTCGCTCGAACCGCAGTCGCAGGTAACGAGCAACTTCGGGCACGTTTCACGAATTCGATCGAGGGCCCGCAATGATACGCCGTAGCCGCCTTCGTAGCGGTTGGCCAGCACGACCTCGGCGGCCGCACCTAGCTTGCGCAGCGCGTGGACTACGATTGCAGCCGACGTAATGCCATCGCAGTCATAATCCCCGAAGACGCAAACGCGTTCGCCCTGTCGAATGGCATTCGACAGGCGTTTTGCGGCGACCGTTCGATCGGCCATGGGGTCCGGCGGCGTAAGCTGCGCTAGTCGCGGTTCTAGAAATGCCCGCGCCAATTGGGCATCCCTTAGGCCCTTGTTCCACAGCAACCTTGCTGCCGTGTGTGACAACCCGAGGGCAAGCGCCAAATCCCGAGCATCTTGCGGCAATAGGGATCGTTGGGTCTCGTCACGCGCCTGGCTTGGGGTCGAAGGTACCACAGCGAGGCGTGACACCATGATCGAACCGCACTGTCAACCCCGGAAACAGAATGGCCTGACTACGCGTTTTTATTGAGACAATGATGCCAGCGGACCCCTGGTTCTGACGGTCCCCTTGCGCAGACTGCCAATCGAGCACAAGTTCCCGGAGCGACTATGAACCCCTATCAGCAAAGTGTCAGCCAAGTCGGCTATTCAGGGCCCCAAGCCGTGGACGCGCGCGCGCGTTTCATCGTGCGGACCTACAATCATCTATTCGGTGCGCTCGCACTATTCACGGTCATCGAGATCGGACTCTTCAAGTCTGGTCTGGCCGATAGCATCGCGACGAGCCTCCTATCGACAGGCCGCGGCTGGCTGTTGGTAATGGGAGGCTTCATGCTGGTGGGCTGGCTCGCCAGTCGCACGGCATACACCGCCCGTTCACTGCCGGCTCAGTATGCGGCGCTTGCCGGCTACGTCGCCGCCGAAGCGATCATATTCGTGCCGCTGCTCTACGTCGCCGAAAAGTACGCGCCTTCGACGATTCGAAGCGCAGCGGCGGTGAGTCTGGTCGGGTTCGGAGCTTTGACTGCTGTCGTGTTCGTCACTCGCAAGGATTTTTCCTTCTTGGGCGCGTTCCTGCGCTGGGCTGGCATCGCGGCACTATTGCTGATCGGCGCAGGCCTACTTTTCGGCTTCCAACTCGGCACGTTCTTCAGCGTCGCCATGATCGGCCTCGCCGGCGCCGCAATTCTATACGACACATCCAACGTGCTGCGCGCGTTCCCCGAAGACCGCTACGTCGCAGCAGCTCTGCAACTCTTTGCCTCCGTAGCGCTCCTATTCTGGTACGTCCTGCGACTGTTCATGTCGCAGAGAGACTAGGGACTGCTTTCGGCCATCGGCTGGCGGCTGGCGGCCGATTGCCGTGCGCCAACCAGCCCCAAGCCGAATGCCGACTGCCCCAAGCCGATTGCCGATAGCCGTCTAGCCCCAAGTCGATTGCCGCCAGCCAATTGCCGATTCCGCTAGGGCCCCGCCATCTCGAGATCTCCAGAAGCGGAACGCCTGAGGTCTGGCGCGTAGTGCCCAATCAACGCGCGGTGCCAATAAGTACCTTGAGTGCGATGCTCCGCCAGCGTGGAGAACCAATATCGATAGATGACCGTGCGAACTTGCGCCGGTGGTTTTCCGCCGAGCGGGTCGAAGGCGAACAGCGAGAGAACCTCGGGGTCGCGGCGCAATAACGCCGCGGCCGTGCGCAGCGTCCAACGGTTCTGCTCGATGGTGCCCAGCGACGCAAACCACAATTTCCATTCGAACCGGGGTTGGTACGGCGCGTAGACCCCGGGAGCTGCCTTGAGATCTTGGGGTTTGTAGCGGAACGGATAAGGCAGAAACGTCTTGCCGTCGAGCGACCCTTGAAACTCGATCTCGAAGCGCTGGCGGGTCATGACCGCGAACAACCCATAACCGTTGGCGAATCGAAACGGCTCGAAAACGTAGGCCGGCCATACGAGCACCAACGGCAGCCCTTGCTTCGACATCAGGGGCGCGCTCTGCACGGTGGCGCAGAACGCGACGAGCAGCACTGCGAGTTTAGCATGGCCCCAGCGACTGAGCGCGGGCTTGTGCTGCGATCGGCGCAAGGAACAGCTCATTCGCTCGAGCCAGCAGCGTACTCGCCGTCGCGCCGAGCCTCGGGCACACATTGGCAGGCGCGGTTGCTGACCGCGCGGTGGCCGATGACTCAGCCAGCGCCTCACCACGACGAACGAGCGCCGGAACGTGCGGTCGTCAACCAAGAGAAACCCCAGTGCCAACACGAGGTAGTTCAGAAACGCGTAGTTCGCCGTAAGGATAATCCCAACCTGCAGGAGCGTCACTGCCACGAAGAGCCCGACGCGAAATCGGCGCGGTAGGAACGCCACCCACACGAGCACCAACTCGAAGAGTAAGATCGAAGCGGCGGTGAATGCATGAAACGCGTGTGGCAGGTGTTGCGCGTACCAACCAATCCACGTAGGCAGCGGTCCATTTTCGTAGTAGTGGTCGAGGGCCGTCAAGTTGCGCCATTCGGTGTCCCCGCTTGCAAGCTTGACGATTCCCGACTCGAAGTAGATGCGAAACCACTCCCACACGAGCATGAAACGCGCGATGCGCGAAGGTGGACTCATGCCAGCGAGCCCAGGGCGAAGCCCACCGGGCGCGAGAAATAGCGCAAGAAAACCAGCTTCGAGTAGCATGCCGTCGGATTGATACGATGCGAACACGCTGGAGACGCTGATGATCGACAGAAACAGAACCGTGCAGATCGCAATACAGATACGCGGTGCGAGGTTGAGCGTGAGCAATATCGAAGCCACGAGTCCAGAAGCTACCGCGAGCCCCAACGCGCTGCTGCGCGCAGTGGTTAGCCAGAATAGTGTCGGCACGGCAAAGTAACGAAGCGGCGCGTCTAGTTGATCGCGGGCCGCACCGAGGTAGTCAACGGCGGGCAAAATGCCGTGCGGACCGATCAACCCCTCTATCTGGTACGCGTACGAAAAGAAAGCCGAGAAGAACACGAAGCCGAGCGCTCGCAGAAACACGTAGCGCGCCGCAAGAAAGCCTTCGGGATGTGGCTGCATCAGTGTCTTGACGAGCCTGCGCAGCGTTGGCGGCTCTGCCGTGAAGTCCCCGTCTTCAATCGGTGTCATCAATTGTCTTTTCGAATACGCGGCGCAGCACCACCCGAGCCGCGTGATAGCCGCACATGCCATGCACCCCGCCGCCAGGCGGCGTGGAGCTGGAACAGAGGAAAATGGCCGGGTTGGAGGTTTCGTAAGGCCTAAGGCTGAAGCGAGGACGCGCGAAGAACTGCGTCCATTGGTTACTGCCGCCGGTTATGTCGCCGCCCGCGTAGTTTGGGTTGTATCGCTCGAGTGCAGCCGTGTTCATCATGTGACGCCCGAGGATTCGATCGCGAAAACCGGGCGCGAACCGCTCCACCTGCTCTTCGATGACGGAGGTCATGTCCTTGGTGGAGCCGTTTGGAACGTGGCAATAGGCCCACCCCGTGTGCTTGCCGGGCGGCGCCCGCGTTTCGTCGAAGAGACTCGGTTGCGCGATCAAGACGAATGGCCTTTGCGGGTGTTCTCCCCGATTCACTTGGGCTTCGCTGGTCGCGATCTCTTCGAAGGACCCTCCCAAGTGTACGGTGCCCGCCTGTGCGCAAGCTCGTGCTCTCCAGGGGATCGGGCCGTCGAGCGCCCAATCGATCTTGAACACGCCGGGAGCCCGACGAAACTTCGCGACTTGGTCCCGGTACTTGGGCGACAGGCGCGTTCCGCACACCGACGCCATGGCAGCTGGCGTCGTGTCGAACAAGACCACGCGCGCCTCGGGCAAATCCTCCCACTTGGAGATACGCCGATTGACCTCGATCGTTGCGCCGAGCTTTCGCAACCGTTGCGCAAGCGTCGTCGCAATGGCGAAGCTGCCACCTTTCGGAAAGGGCCAGCCCACTGCGTGGGCCGCGACGAGCAGCGAAAGACCGATTGTGGCACTGAGCGGAGCGTCCAACGGAAGGAACGAATGCGCGGCGCATCCCGCAAACAGAGCGCGCGCGGGCGGGGTTTCGAACCAATCAGCGGCTAGCGCCTCCGCGGAACGCATGGCTGCCCACCCAAAGCGAGCATAAAGAGCCAAATGTCTAGGCCACCCTAGGGGTCCCAACAGATCACCAAAGAGCGGCAATGCGTTAGCAACGATCAGGCTGAGTCGATCGCTGTAGTGTCGCTCGTCGGGGCCGAGACCACGAGCCGTTGCGGCTAGCGATCGCTCGAGCAGTACGGCGCGCCCGCCATCGAGCGGATGAGCGAGCGCGACTCGGGGATTGATCCAGTTGATGCCATCGTTGTCGAGTTGCAGTTTTCGAAACCATGGCGAGACCATTGCCATGGGGTGGATCGCCGAGCACACATCATGCGCGTAACCCGGCAGTGTCAACTTGTGCGTGCGCGTGCCACCACCCACTTCGGCATTGGCCTCGAGCAGGTGTACCGAGCAGCCCTCTTGTGCCAGAGCAACGGCCGCAGCCAATCCATTGGGTCCCGAGCCCACAACGACCGCATCGACCCGACTAGTTGCCACTGCGCAAAACGTAGATCAGTCCCCACTCAGCCCTAACCCCTGCGCCACTGAGCAAGCGCCAGAACCCGCACAAGCCGACAGGGTCCTCGTTTAGCCAATCGCCGATCAGCCCCAAGCCGAGAACCGAATGCCGAATGCCGCCAGCCGATTGCCGTTCAGCCCCAAGCCGATTGCCGCCAGCCGATTGCCGTTCAGCCCCAAGCCGATTGCCGATTGCCGCCGGCCTGAGGATCATACACATCTTCAGTATGGGGCTGACGGATTTGGACTTGGGTCAGTCTGATGGTTTAGCCGGAAGCCTCATAGCCCGAAGGACGAGACAGAAGGCTGATGGGGTTTCGCAATTGGCGCGCCAGGCTCCGCCTGTCACGCCCATTCGCCGCCGTCACCCGGCTTGGCAATGTCGTGTGTCTGATGCTGGGCGGGCTACTTGGTTGATGCCCCGAGCCCGCCCTTTGCGTCACCGAATGAGGGCGCCCAGACAAGCTCCCTTAGCGGCACGCAACGCCTCGTCCCTCAACTTCGAATCCCGGATATCCGCGGCACGAACGGCAGCCAACAACGAGAGCGCCCGCTGATAAGCGACCAACCGATGATGCGGAAGTGACGAGGTATAACTGTTGTTCTGATTCATTTGGCGAATGCCTCCTTCGAATCGACAGGAGGCATTCGCCCCACGAGAACTCGCGCCGTAGTTCCTCCCCCCTAAAATGCAACGGCCAGTGTCAGGCGTAGCCTGGCGCGCCATTGCAAACCCTTCCGGCTAGATAACCCTTCTGCTTCTGGCTCTTCAGCTTCCGGCTATTCCTCTTCGCTGATCCTGGCCCTCACCCTAACGACAATCGACGCGCCAGTGACCTTCAAGCACAAGGGTCGAGTGCCAGAGCTCCCACCGCACCGGGACGCCACGCCCACACGAAAAACTTGTGATCAATCATTAGGCTGCCGGCCGTCGGCCATCGGTCGGCACCTAGCGGCGTTCGGCTCTTGGCACAGGCGCTGCGATCACGTTGCCGGCGGAACAAAGGGGTCGGCGTCAGGCCACTTCTTGAATTGCAGCGGCCTGTAGCAGTGATTGATTCGAGTAACTACCAGCTCCCCCTCAAGCTAATGCCAGCAAAACTGCTCTTGTTGTCAATTGTTGGCGCCAGTACGAGACCGCGAGTTGAATTGGAAGGAGCTGGCTCATGCGCAAAGACACTTAGGTCGATCGCGCTCGCAGCCGCGACACCAGCAGCGGAACCAACCAGTGCGCCCGTCAACAGGCTACCCCAGTCGCTCCCGCACGTTTCAGGGTCGGCTTTGCAAGGGGTCTCGTATTTCGCGGAAATCGCGATACCCGACAGCGCTCCAAATGTCGGTAGGCCAACCCGAATGGCAAGGCTCGCTGCAGCTATGCGCGGTCTTCGGTGCACCAGATGAACAACTGGACCCACCGTTGCGAAACCCAATCCCGAGACAAGCATCAAAGGGCCAGTAACGCGCGGCGGCGGATCTCGATCAGAACGCACGGCGATGGCGGCCGCGGGATAGAACCCGACAGCAGAGACTATGTCACTTACGAGAATCGGAGCACCGTACCAATTCTGGGTAAGCGCGTTGAGGCGCTGCCCGGCAAGCTCAACTTCGGCTTCTCTTGGCTTGTTCGAGTCCGCGTTCAACTGACTGCGCGTGCGCTCGTACGACTGCCAACGGCAATGTGATCCGGACGGCTAATCGAGCCGGCCAAGCCCGGCTGCGGCAGTGAGCACCGAGCCGAATGAGACGTTTAGAATGTACCATTGATCATCAACCCGGCCGCGTTCGTCGCAAACCATGGCGTAGTACTCACTATTGTTCCTCGAGCCGTTGCTGGAGATGCAGCAGGTTTGAATGCCAAGAGCGATGCGTCAATGGCCGCAGTGGTCGCCGCAGCGACCATCAATCCTGCTAGTGGGTAACGTGCCGTCCAGCTGCAGTCTGGCTCCGTTTCACCGCGCCGAACGCAGTGCGGCGCAAATGCCGCGCCAACGCCGACCCCCAAATAGGCCATAGCAATGCGCATGCCTAGCGAACCCACTGCTGGCAGATACTGACCATTGGCAGCGTGCACGATTGGCGCGCCAATAAGGAAAGGTCCTCCTCCGGACAGAGTGAGAAAAAACGGGGTCCATCCGTCGCTTTGCTTTGTGGCTGTTGCAAAGGCAAGGCCAAAGAGCCCGATCGACAGGCCGTCGGTAATCAGCGTTTGATAGCCGTACCACTCTAGTGGCGCGGCCGTCGGACTGTTCTCCTTGGTCTCGGCCGCTGGCGCGCTCCCCGACTGTGGCAAATTAATTACACGGGTGGACCCCACTTGTGCCCGCGCCACGCTGCCAATGCCAATAATGGCGGCAAAAGCAGCAGATGTCGTTATTTTGGCGGGCATCCGGAGAGCGACCATTCAAGACGTGTGCCATGCTCGTTGCCCCGACTTGAGTCTTTCATGGGTCTCACGCGCAGGCTCGTCTGGAGGGTGATTAGGATTTGGAGATCTGCCCCGTCCGACATGCGCGGACCCTTTCCCGGAACCGGACCCCATCGAACGCCCTGGTGCACTGTTGAGTTTTGTTTTGGGGAAGGATTTGGGATTGGGTCAGCCTGATGGGATTGGGTTGGCCAGAAGCCGGAAGGGGGCTAACGGCGAGTTGGCTCGGGCTTGTGATTACGGGCAACGACCTCGGGGGAGCCTGATGGGTGGCATCGCTCGCGCCAGGCCTTGCCTGTCACGCGCGATGCAATTGTTGGCGGTGGGACCGACTGCGAGACTTCTCGTGGGGCGAAGTGCACCTTCTGCTTTGAAGGAGCACTTCGCCATGCATGAACATCACACCTCTCACTCTCTCGGTTCTTCGTTGCCGCATCATCGTCTGCACGTCTACTGTAAGTCGCTCGAGTTGCTGGCCGCGGTTCGCGCCGCGCAGGTTCGGGATGCGAAGTTACGGGATGAGGCACTGCGGGCCGCTAAGGGAGTCTGCTTGAACATAGCCGAGGGATCGGGCCGTGTTTCCCGGGCAGATAAGGCCCGCGCGTATGCCGAACGCCCCGAGCCGATCGCCGATTGCCGATTGCCGATTGCCGAAAGCCGATCAGCCTAAGCCGAATGCCGCCAGCCGAATGCCGCCAGCCGATTGCCGCCAGCCGATTGCCGTCCAGCCCCAAGCCGAATGCCGCCAGCCGATTGCCGTTCAGCCCCAAGCCGATTGCCGATTGCCGCTCTAAACGACCGCCGTAACCTTCTTCTTCACAGTGCCCTTGCGCACCATGGCGCCGTGGCCTCCGAAGTACCTTCGGTCGAGCCATTCCGTAAACGGCAAGGCAACGTAAATGGATGAGTACGTCCCAAGCACGACGCCAATCACGAGCGCTAGCGCGAAGTCTTTGAGCGAACCGGTGCCCCAGGTAAAAAATGCCAAGAGGCTCACCATCACGGTGCCAGACGATAAGATGGTTCGACCCAACATTTCCGAGATGCTGACGTTGATGAGCCCGACGAACGATGCGCCTCGCAGCCTTCCCAGGTTCTCGCGGACACGATCGTAGACGATAACCGTGTCGTTGACTGAGTAGCCTACGATCGTCAAAATTGCCGCCACCGTCGTTAGATTGATCTCGCGGCCCATTATGATCATGAGCCCAAGCACGGAAACGGCATCATGCACCATCGCAATGACGGCGCCCGGCGCGAACCGGATGTCGAACCGGAGCGCGATGTAGATCATCACGAAGACAATGGCGAAAGCGATGGCCTTGAGGGCCGAATCGCGCAGCTGTGCACCCGCTTTGGGCCCGATCCACTCGACGCGTAGCGCGTCGTGCGGCACGCGATCGGCGCCAAGCCGAACTCGCATCCCGTCGAGCAATTGGTCGCCCTTGCTCTTGAGCAGAATCTCAACCTTGTGGTCGCGCGGGCTTTGAAGAACTGGATTGTGCTCGCCGGCGCGCATCTCAATGCCCGTGACCGGGGCTAAGCGTTGCCGGACCCAGAGCAGATCCGGCTCGCTCTTGAAACGAACGGTAATCTTGTCGCCGCCGGGGGAGAACTTCACTTCGCTCGACTGATGTGCTTCGGTCGAGCAATCGCCACCATCGAGACCGAGACACAAGAGCCGCTCGACCTCCTGACGCTTGGTTTCGCTGATGGAAGAGACCTCCTGCACTCGAATCAGGTATCGCGAAGTGAAGTTGGGGTCATCGACGCGCACGACGTCTGGCTGCGAGAAGCCTGAATGGATCACCGCCGATCGAATCTCACCGGCCGTCACGGGCTTGCGGTCACTCAACGGCGTAGTTCCGGCGCATGTGGACAGGTGAGACTCGATGGATTTCGAAGCCCCTTTCGAAAGCGAGCAGAAGGCGACCTCGAGTTCCGTGCCGCCCTTGAAGTCAGTGCCGAGGCGTGGTCCCGGGTAGAAGATAAGCACGAGTGACGCCATGACCATAATGGCGCTCGATGCGATCGACCAACGTCGAACGCCCATGAAGTCGTACAGTCTACCAACTGGAAAAAGCTGCATGAATCACCCAAGATCGAGACGCTCGTCGCGTTTGAGCCCGGCACGTACCCAGCCGTCGAACATCACTCGAGAAACGACGACACCCGTGAATATGCTCGCCAAGACGCCGACGATTAGCGTCACGGCAAAGCCCTTGACCGGGCCAGTCCCGTATTGGTCCAGCACGATAGCCGTGATGAGGGTCGTCATGTGGCCGTCGATGATCGCCGTCAACGCCCGCGCATAGCCGATTTCAACGGCCGCCCGGGCGCTCTTGCCTTCGCGCAATTCCTCACGAACCCGTTCGTTGATGAGGACGTTAGCGTCCACGCTCATCCCGACGGTCAGCGCCAAACCCGCCAGTCCCGGCAGCGTCATCGACGCACCAAACGAGGCCAAGATCGCCAGCTGCATCAGGACGTTCAGCCCCACGGCAACGTCCGCGATAACGCCAGCCTTTTTGTAGTAAAGGATCATGAAGGCAAGCACTGAAATAATGCCGACCGCCATGCCACGTAGACCCAGTTGGATCGAATCTTTGCCCAACGTCGGGCCGATGCGCTGCTCA
Source organism: uncultured delta proteobacterium (assembly GCA_963811985.1). Lineage (GTDB taxonomy): Bacteria > Myxococcota_A > Polyangia > Polyangiales > Polyangiaceae > FEN-1139. The sequence goes on along the minus strand of CAWEUH010000009.1, from coordinate 335,292 downwards.
TTCGACGGCGAGATCGGCGCTGGTAGCGCGCCCGAGCGCAGCACCAGTTCCAATTTACGCGAATCGCGCAGCTGAATTTCCGGATCGCTCGAACCCATCGTTATTTGCGCGTGACCGCCGGGAATGCGCGTCTGAATCGTCGGGGCACTCTCGGTCCTGCCGTCCAGAATGATCGCGAAGCGCCGCTTCACGTTCGCCGTCGTAATGCGATCGAACACGCGACCGCCCTGATCCGTGAAGGTCAAGGCAACATGCCAACCACCCAACCCGCCTTGCTCCTGGTCGGGCTGCGAGACGGCGTCGCGAACCATGTCGCCCGTGACCTCGGCACGACTGCGCAGGAAATACGTGCGCCAACCGATCTCCCTTTCCTTCTGAGTATCGGGGTCCGTCTCATGGACCATCTGGTAGCCGATTTCGCGGTCAGAGGTGATGGTCAGCGTGCTGACCCACTCTTTTAGCCGCTCGAGCGCCTTCTGCGAAGTTTCACCCGGTTTCATGCGCAAAAAGACGTAGGTCGTCTTCTTGGCCTTCGGCTCCCCGCCCTCATCCAAACCGACGAGCGGCGTTTCCTCGAGAAACTCTAGGCCATCCGGCAGCGTGTCTGCTTTCTCGCGCTTGGCGACCGGACCGAAGTAGTCCTCGTCGTCGGCGAGCAGCTTGAACTCGAGGCGCGCCGTCTGACTGATGATCTCGCGGATGCTGTCAAAGGCCTTTTGGTCTTCACCCGGCACCTCCACGATCACATCCTCGTCGCGCGTGCTGACGGCCGCTTCGCGCAAGCCCAGTTCATCGACGCGGCGCAGGATGATCTCGCGGGCTTGGCTCACCGCACGCTCGCGAATCGCCGATTCGGCCCGCGCCTTCATTGTGAACGTCAAAGAACGCTGATCGGCCGAGCGCGTCGTGCTCATGTCGCCGGAAAACGTCTGAAGAAAGCGTGCGTCGATCTTCGATGGGTCCGAGCCGGGCTTGACAGTGAGCCGCAAGACATTGGCCGGGCGCCGCGGCGCGTCGATCTCCACGACATCTCGCAGTTTTATGTAGACTTCTTCGCTTGGCCGCTCAATTCCGGAATACAGGCCGAACACCTTCGACAACTCGACGCGCATGTCTTCGAAGTAGCGGTCGCGCTTGTCCTTGATCGCCTCGTCAACATCGACCGTGTACACCAGGCGCATGCCTCCGCGCAGATCGAGCCCTGAAACGAGCCGAAACTTCACGTGCTGCTTGACCCATGCGGGGCATGGAACCTTGCCGGCACTCATCGACTCGATTGTCGGCCACAACACAATGAATGAGAGCAGGGCCGCAGTCAGGGTCAATCCAAAACGGAACAACCAACTCGTGTCAATGAAGTTCAGGCCGAGAATCGCCATCCACAGCGTGGCCATGCCAAACATCGCCATCGGCCAGAAGGCGTCGAAGTGCGCACCCGTCGCCGCACAGCCCGCGAGGGCTGCCGCGAACCAAAGCACACCGCGTTTCATACGGCGCACGAACCCAGCCACGATGAGTAGCAGGGCAAGCCCCACGAAGATGACCATCAATACGGTATTAACCACGTCAGATCCGCAGCCTTTGTCCTATTTCTTGCCGGTGGCAACCACGTCGGCTCCATCTTTTTGGGCAATTGAACTCTTGAGAACGTCAATCTTGACGCCGGGTGCGATCTCCAACTTGTACGTGCGCTCGCCCATCTCCACCAGTTTTCCGAGCATGCCGCTGTGCGTGACGACCTTGTCGCCCTTCTGCAGTTTGGCTAACGCTGCTGCTTGCTTTTTTTGCTGCGAGCGTGGCATCCAGAACAGCAGAAAGAACAACGGCAAGAACAGCATAAGCATGAACATCAAACCGGGCCCGCTTTGTTGCTGAGGCGGGTGATCGGCGGCGGGACGCGCAGGCTCGCCCGTGTGGGCCGCCACTTGATTGGCATTGGGACCCGTTGGGCGCCCGGCAGCCACGGGAGTGCTTTCTTGGTAATTAGATGCAGATGCCACGCGTGTCTCGCGTCCGCTGATGTCGAAATTGAAGCGGTGTTCGAGATTGAGGAGGGAGACCAATGCCGCGGCCGCTTCACCCTCCCTGACGAGAGACGGCTCGTGGTCCCGCCCCCAAAATTGGGGGCCGAGAGGCGCGGCGTATACCGGCTTTGTCGGGGCCGTGCAAGCGGGACCCTTGGCGCCAGGGCCACCGAGGTCCTTGACAGGACTAGGCCGGAGTTGTACTTGAGCGTCCCCTGCGATTGGAACTACGTCGAAACTTGGGTCGAAAAGACCACCACTTAGAACAGGCGCGTAGCTCAGTGGTAGAGCACTACCTTGACACGGTAGGGGTCGTTGGTTCAATCCCAATCGCGCCTACCCAGCTCGGCCTTGTGACACAGGGGAAACTTAGGGGATCTGCTGCATGACGATGAACTCGTGATGACAGCAACCGCCTGTGTGACAACAGGCGCGCCTAGGGTTCGTTGCGCTCGCGCAGCTCGCCCGGCGGGCATTTATTTCTTTGGCTCGGCGTCACGGAACCGTCAAGTTCCGGCGGCAGCTGGCCGTCATTTAACTGGGCTCCGGCCCGAATTGCCAGGAGAGAAATCATAGTCGTATGGCCATGGGGCGTCGTTTTACTCGGGAACCCCGCGGACCCCAAATCCGCATTAACCATCGTATTAGAGTGCCGGAAGTACGCGTCGTAGGCGCGGACGGTTCGAACCTCGGTGTCCTTTCGACGGACGAAGCCATTCGGCGCGCGCGCGAAGCGGGTTACGACCTCGTCGAGGTCAACCCCAAGGCGAGCCCGCCGGTCTGCAAAATCCTCGATTTTGGCAAGTACAAGTACGAGGAAAAGAAGAAGCAGCGCGAAGCCAAGCGCAAGCAGACCGTCGTCGAAGTCAAGGAGCTCAAGCTCCGTCCCAAGACCGACGATCACGACTTGATGGTCAAGCTGCGCGCCGCGCGCAAATTCATCGAAACAGGCAATAAAGTGAAACTGACTTGCCGATTTCGGGGTCGTGAAATCACACACCCCGAGGTCGCCATGCAACAATTCGAATTCTTGCTTTCCAAGATGGAGGATCTCGTCAATGTCGAGCAGCGGCCCTCGATGGAAGGCCGCGCCATGGCAGCCGTCGTCTCGCCGAAGCCGCAGCTGTTGCACAAGCTTTCGCAAGAGCGCATCCATAAGGAACGCATGGCCCAGCGCACCGGCACGGATGGCTCGGCGCTCGAGTCAGACACCTCGGATGAGACCGACGGTGGCGAATTCGACGAAGAGTACGACGAGGCCGGAGGCGACGAGGAAGCGGACGAGGCGTAATTAGTGTTGGCGTTTGGGGCCCCATCCCCAAACGCGACGACCTGAAACACTAGCTCTAGGGCAACGAGTTTCTCGCCCCAGGTGTCGCTACGGTCCATCGGCGTTGATGATGACCGGGGGCGGCTTTTGCTGCGTGCCTTTGCGCGCCAGGTAAAACCCTGTTGCAATGCCGAGGACTATCAGGATTGCCGCAGCTGCGATCATCACCGCGTTGCGGCCCATGCTGGACCCTGGGGGGCCAGACGACGGGGCCAAGGATCGGCCTGCCATGGAGCGCAGCAACTTCGACTGCGGGATATCCTCGTCTTCGAGAGCCGCCAGGTTTCCGATCTCCAGCCGACTGCTCGATGGCCCCGCGCGCGGTGGTCCGGATTCCGTGCCGAACCCAGCATTGGCGTCCGACCAATTCTGCGGCCCGCCGAACTGCAGGTTGGTGCCAAGCGGCGCGGCGCCGGACTGACTTACGCCCGAGTCGCCGAGCGAGACGAACTCGAATAGCGCCTCTTCGATGAGCGAACTGATGATCGAACCGCCATCCTTGACCCTACCTGCCCTGTTCAACCTCACGCTGCGCTAGCGGTCGAGCCACCAATTCGGCGATCTCGAACGACGAAACCGGACGCCTTGCACCGAACAGGATTGAGTTCAAGTCGCGACCGAAGTCTCGAGCCGACGCGTAGCGGCGGGCGGGATCGCGCGCCAAGGCTCGAGCAACCACCGCATCGAGTTCGGGACCCACTTGCGGGTTGATTGGTTGCAATGGCGGAATGCGGGCAGCTTGAACTAGTCGCACCGTGTCTAAGTCAGTGTCGCCAGTAAACAAACGGCGGCCAGCCAGCATTTCCCAAAGGATGATGCCCACCGCGAAGATGTCCGTGCGCGCGTCCGCGGTCTGCCCCAACGCGACTTCAGGTGAAAGGTAGCTGAATTTGCCCTTGATGATGCCCGGCTCGCTCTTCTCGAGCTGGCTGTTGGCTTTCGCCAAGCCAAAGTCCACGATTTTGACTTCCCCATAGCGAGTTATCAGGACATTTGGCGGCGACATGTCGCGATGCACGATGTTCAGCGGCTTGCCGTTGGCGTCCGTCAATTCGTGGGCGTACGCAAGGCCCTCGCAGATGCGCACGGAGATAAGGCATGCTTCTTCCAGCGGGATTGGTGCCTGGTACCTGCGGTAGTACTCGATGACCGTCTTGAGATCGGTGCCGTTGACGTACTCCATGACGATGAAAAACGTGTTGTCACCGACGCCGACGTCGAAAACCTGCACGCAGTTGGAATGCGACAGATGAGCGCTAACGCGCGCCTCATCGAGGAACATCCCGATGAACTGCTTCTTCTCGGAAAGCTGCGGCAACACCCGCTTGATGGCGACCGTCTTCTTGAAACCCTCGAGGCCCGCACTTTCGGCGCGGAATACCTCCGCCATGCCACCGGAAGCGATTTTTTGTCGAACCCGATACCGCTGCTGCTGCTGGACCATTGGTGCGCACCCTGCTCGACCCGGATAGGGCTAGCCACGAACGCCGCCCAGGGTATGGCTTGGGCCATCGTGGGGTCAAGTTCACGCCCCATCCGGCCGGCGCCCCGCAACAAAGCAAGCCCCGACGCACTGGCATTTCTAATTCGCGACACCGACTATTCGGTCGGTGTCGAATTTGCTCGCTCAAGAGCGTGCCTTGGCTATGTTTCGCCACCCCTCGGGGCTGTAGCTCAGCTGGGAGAGCGCCGCACTGGCAGTGCGGAGGTCTGGGGTTCGATCCCCCACAGCTCCACCAATGCAATGAATTCGAACCTTCTTCCGCAACGAGGAGGTTCAGACTATCGACATTGCAGCGGACCTTAAAATACGGACACCCCACTTCAGGCTTTTCTGGAGTGAGCGTCACGGGACCGGTGAGGCGGTCTCAATGCGAGCGCTGACTTCTCGGTTCGAGCAGCAAGCAGCTCGTTGAGGTTCTTCAACCGCTCAGCAATCCAGGCGCGTGGCGGCGGCGTGAACGCTGTGTCGGATGCGGCAGCCATGCTTGCGACGTCTGCTATCAAAGTTTTAACCTGCTCCTCGGCCTGAGCTAGTGCTTCACCGAGTGCTCCTGTCGCGCGACCACTGGCGATAATATTCGCTGGTAACCGTGAGATGAACTCGGCAGTCATTCTCAAGACCACGGCAGGATCTCGGTGTTCTCGCCGTCGAGTGTGAGCCCCGCAGGGCTCACGTGCGACGCTTTTCTGCCTCGGCAATTTTGTACTGGTATCGAAGATATGCGGCATTTGCGGCGCCGTCCGATGTTTCGCGTTCAACGTGGTATAGGGCTTTGGTGGTTGAGTCATAGAAAGGAAGTTTCGAGTGGCCGTAGAGAAGAAACGCTTGACCGCCGCGGAGGTAAGGCACGAGCAGGAGCTGCGCGAGAAGGCGGCTGGAGAAGCACAAGCCCTGGCTAAGCAAGAGGAACAAAGGCAACAACAAGAACGCGAGGAGCAAGAGCTGCGTAGTCTCGTCAATGGTATCAAAGCGAATTGGTACGATGGCGTGCAGGCAGCCGCTACACGGACCGGTATTAGATTTCTCGTGCTCGCGCAGGTAGTCTCCGACGCAACGCGCCACCCCGTAATTACGGAAACTGTTGAAAGGATTCGGGCAGAGGGGTTTGGGTGCGAGATCGTGGGTCTGCAATCGGCTGCCCGCGGCGGAACGGCAACGGTCTTTGACGATAAGATCGAAGCCGAGGTCCTTCTGGGAGGCGTGAAGGGTTGGAAGCCGTCCAACCTCCCGCGCCTCGGCGGAAGGGGCCCGATCACTTACTTGATTGTACGCTGGGATTAGCCGCCTATTTATGGCGCTGCGGCACGGAAGCGGCAGTGGGCGGCGGTTCGACACTAGAGCACGACGGTGAATCTGTCACCGTTCCCTAGGGCGCCGCAAGCCTGCGGCTCGTCGCAAAGCCTGGATTTGTCCTGCACGGGCGTTGTGCTTTTATAGGGCGGCTGTTTTCGCCCGTTGACCGAGTCGCTACAGATTTTCCGTCGTCGCGTGGTGGGCTTGTGACGGTCCGCGCAACGTGTGATTGAATAACGAAAGCGTGCGTTTCCAGGCGAGTTCGGCCGCGGCTGCATCGTAACGCGGAGTTGTGTCGTTGTTAAAGCCATGCTGTGTTCCCGGGTAAGTGTACGCATCGAATTTCACGCGTGCCGCCTTCAGGGCTGCTTCATAAGCGGGCCACGCGGCATTGATTCGCTCGTCGTGCTCCGCCAAATGCACGAGCAGAACCGCTTTGACGTTGTGGGCCGCTTCCGGAGCCGGCGACATGCCGTAGAAAGAAACGCCCGCGTCCAGTTCGGCGAGCCGCGCTGCCAAGAAGTGCACGACACCTCCCCCGTAGCAGAACCCCACCGCCCCGAGTTTGCCGTTGCTCTCAACATGGTGTTTGAGAAATTTCGCCGCCGCGATAAAATCTTCGCGTGTTTTTTCCTGATCGAGCTTACCGAATAGTTCGCGCGCCTTGTCCTCGTCGCCCGGGTACCCACCGAGGGGGAACAGTGCGTCAGGCGCAAGCGCCAAGAAATTTTCAAGTGCCAGACGTCGAGCGATGTCTTCGATATGCGGGTTGAGCCCACGATTTTCATGCACCACCAGCACGGCGGGCAGTCTTCCGGCGTGCTTTGCCGGCCGCGCCAAGTACGCCCGCGCTTTGCCATAACCGACCGGCGAATTGATCTCTACGAATTCAGTCTTTATGCGCGAATCTGTGGGTGCGACTTGCTGCGCCTGAGCAAACTTGGGATTTAACGCTTCCAGCAGTGCCGCCGCGCTGGTGCCCGCGGCGAACTTCGTTGCGCGCTCGAGGAACCCGCGTCGATTGATGCTCCCGTGGACGTATTGGTCGAACAATCGCAGCACTTCTGGATGAAAGTACTTGGCGGTCAGGCGCGGCCCGGATGTGTGTTGGGAATTTGCTTCAGACTGCTGTTCGCGTGTCGTCACGGCAGCAAATTCGTAGGGACGTCGTCTAGCCCTCGCAAGCGCGGTCGTGCACGGGAAACCGGATGGACATCCGGGGCGCCAGCCCACAAAATGGGCCCTATGAGTAAACACGCCTTCAGCGCCGAATAACACCCGCGGCGCGCTGATGGTAGGTAGTAGTAGATTTTCCAGATGGTCCCGCCTCCCGAAGCGCAACTGTTTGCCGACGTCGAAGCGTGGGCTGTGCATTACATATTGGCGGACGAGCTTGCGGTCAAACTGGCGCCACCCAGACCTCCGCAGCAGTTCGGGATGCACGCGCCTCGTCGCATTCAGTGGCCCGGCAGACCAACGCCGCTACGCCAGGCCAAGCGTGGAGAGCGAACACCCCGGCTCGGAGCGCTGAAAGATCCGCACTATCGGGCGCGCACGCTACACACATTTTTCATCATGAGCTGCAAGCGGCCGAGCTCATGGCCTGGGCGTTGCTGGCGTTTTCGGATGCTGAGCTTGAGTTCAGGCGGGGTCTTTTGGGGATCTGCCTCGATGAGATTCGGCACATGAACCTATATCGCGAGCACATAGAGGCGCTGGGCTGCTCGATCGGCGACTTTGGCGTTCGCGATTGGTTCTGGCGCCGGATTCCCGCGTGCCCGACCAAGCTTTCTTTCGTTTCGGTCATGGGAATGGGTCTCGAGGCAGCCAACCTCGAGTATGCAGCAGCCTTCGCCGAGCGATTTCGTTTAGCCGGAGATGAAACAGGGGCTGCCCTTCAAGAGCGCATTGCCAGCGAAGAACACGGACATGTGAGCTTTGCAACGCGCTGGTTCAAACAATGGACCGGGGGTTGCGACTTCGAGCGCTGGTCACTCGAACTCCCTGCCCCGTTCTCTCCTTGGGTGATGCACGGCAATCCCATCGCTGAGAGCGTTCGTTTACGCGCCGGCATGAGCGAAGCGTTCGTGCGCGCGCTTCGGGCGTACGTTCCGTCCGCAAAAGGCCGACCTATCCCGAGTCCGCCCGAGAGTGTGTAGTGATCGAACTACTTGGTTTTGCCTGGGTGCTCAATCTCGACGCAGAACTCGAAATGGCCGAGCCAAGCTATAGCGCTCGCTCGCGGGTGCTGGCGCAGCTGGATCGCTACGGGCAGGGCGCGCACACCCTATTGGGGCCGAGAGACGTGTTACTCGACGGCTCGAACCAAACGGCACTCGGGAGAACCGGGCGGGCTTGGTGCCCAACACCGCGCGCGCTTGCCTGCATGGCGAAGGCTGGGGTCAAGCCCGAGCTACACCCGCAGCTGCCCGTCTTGCAAGCCGTCAATCACCGAAGGTTCGCGGCCGCTTTTGGCCTCGGACTTCCCGAGCAGCGTTACGTCGAAGATCGCGGGGAGCTCGATGACCTGCTACTCAGGAAAGGAACCGGATGGTTGCTCAAGCGACCGCTGTCGTTCGCGGGCCGCGGTCAGCAACGCATTTTCGGGCAAGTTGACGCGAGACAGTCCGCCTGGATCGATGCTTCCCTGCGCCGCTCGGGTCTGGTCATAGAACCGTTTGTAACGCCTACACTCGAAGTGAGCGTGCACGGCTTTATTTGGCGCGATCGGCGCCATGAACTCGGTCGAATCTGTGTGCAAGAGGTGTCCAACCGAGGTGTCTTTCGTGGCATTCGCTTGACGCGCGCCGGCGAACTATTGCCCGGCGAAGAGCGACAGCTCACTGATGCAGCTGAGCAAACAGCAGCGGCGCTTGGTGAAGCTGGTTACTTTGGGCCGTTTGGGATCGATGGCTATCGCTACTCGATTGACGGCCGGCGCGCCTTTTGCGCGCTCAGTGAGATCAACGCGCGCTACAGCATGGGCTTCGTTACGGGCTTTCCACGGCACCCGAGTGAGATCTCGCTCGAATAGATCGGCTGAATGCTCCGTATGTGAGCGGAGCGATGGCGGAGGTAGTGCCGTTTGCGAGTCGCTTACGGTGACGTTCCAACCACACTATCGGACACTTGGTGGAGCGCTGGGCGGCAGTTTCTAACGGAATCGTTGCGCAAGAGTACTTATTGGACCCGAAGGAAACCTTGAGAATCTCGCTATTCACTGACCAAGGTCGGACAACATGGCTGCAGGAGCCAGCGCGATCTCCAATGACGTTCGGTGCCGTTCGCGATCAGGTTGTGCTGGTTGTCCGGACCGACAGCGACCGCATCCGCGTGACCAGTTGGAATTCGCGCGGAAAGAAACACGAACGCAGTTTTCTCGGGCTTTCCTGCGGGCCCACAATGTTCGTAACCGACGAGGGGCTGTTTGTACCCCCCTGTGCGTACTTCAAACTCGAGTACGAGAACTCTTGGCGCATGGTCACGACGACGGTCAGTGACTCGGGAAGTGATGAAGCCACCCTGCTGGCGGATTTGGAAAAGCGGTACCTAGCGCCTGACTTCAATGTCTGGCATCTTGACGGTTTCTGCTGGTTCGTGACACGTAGCAAGGGTAGGGTGTGGCTCGTGACTAATCGCGCAATGAGTTCGCAATGGGAGGGAACGACGGCGGAATGTACTATCCATTAGCCGAGCACTCTGGTGCAAAATCCCGGTAGTTCTGGTGGCGTGACCGTGGCACAGTCCGGGCTATTCGCTGCACGTGCCCAAGGTCTTGCGAGTTCTTCTCGGCTTGCTGGTTCTATCCAGTTCGGCATACGCTCAGATGCTTCCTGCAACCCAAGCAGGCGCTGAACAAGCATCGACCGAGCCGGCGACTGCGACCGCAGCGCAAACGTCCTCAGTTCCAACTCAACTAACCATGCCCAGGGCGGTGTCGCAAAGTGATACGCAGGAGCGCTGGTACGGCTGGCAGACACTCGCCATGGACGCGGCTTGGGTCGGGCTGCTGGGCATTGCAGTCACGGCGATAGCGGTGGATCCCTCCTTCAGTGACGAGGGACCTACCAACGCCGTGGCGATGGTTGCTGGGGTTACTGCGGTACCGACGTATCTGTTCGGCGCCCCTATCGTCCATGCCGCTCACGGACATTGCGACAGGGCCGGCGCCAGCTTGGCTCTGCGGATAGGTGCCCCGATTGCACTTGCTTATCTTGGATCTGGCTTGGGTACGCTCGCCTGCCCTGGCAAGGCTTCGGACACGTCAAATTATCATTGCGTGAACGGGGCGACCGGCGCGGGCGCCCTTGCCGGCTTAGTTGCAGCCATCAGTGTTGACGCAGCGTTGCTGGCCCGTGAAAAAGTCCCCCGCCACCCCTCGGCGACAGGATGGTCACCGACGGTTTCATTGAATCGGGGCGGTTTCAGCGTCGGTCTGGCAGCTGAGTTCTGATAGACTGCCGCAGATGATTCGGAAAAGCGTCTACACCGGAACGCCGTGGGAACCGAGGGTCGCCTATTGTCGAGCGAAACGGGTTGGTACGTTGATTTTTGTTTCGGGAACCGCAGCCGTTGAACGAGGGGGGCGCAACGGTCGGTTCCGGAGATCTTTACACTCAAACAGGATACGTGATCAGAAAGATCGAAAGCGCCCTTCGTGAACTTGGAGCAGAGCTTGCAGATGTCGTTCGAACCAGAACTTTCGTAACTGACATTAGCCGATTTGAGGAATTCGCCCGAGCTCATCGCGAGGCATTCCGGGGAATCGATCCAGTAGCGACATGCGTGGAAGTCAAACGCTTGGTCGCTCCTGAACTCATGGTAGAGATCGAAGTCAACGCAGTGCTGGGATCTGAACGTGGATGAGTAAAGAGAACCGGCTTCAGTGCGACGTGGTCATGAGAACAAAGGTGCCCAAGTAGATGGGGGGGAACCTTGTATCCGCAAGCTGGTGCTTCCCATTGCGAAAGTCATACCGTCGATCCGACGGTCTGGACACCCACCCACCGTCACCCCGAAGTTGGGTGTCCACCAAATCGGTGCAAGATCATTCAGTCGGTTCGTTCTCCCAGAATGATTCCATGTCGCCCAGCCAGCTCGCGAAGCTTCGCCGTGCACAGGTTGGCCGCCCCCTCCAAGTCCTTGTCTAGTCGGCTAAGCTGTTCGAGCAGCGAATCGAGTTGTGGCGCATACGAGGCAAAAAGCTTCTCTTGTGCCTCGAAATTCACAAGTGCCGGGCCACCTTTCTCTTTTGCTTCGGCGCTGGCCTGCTGCCTAATTTGAGGCATCAGGGCCTCTAATTCGTCCCCCGTCTCGCCGCACCCTAGGCGCATTCGCTTGATGATTGGGTCAATCAAGTCCGAATAGGCACGCGTAGCGAAGTAGCGCTGCTTCTTGGTGGTCCTAGAGGCGGAAACCAGTCGGGCCCGTTTGACCTGAAGTTGGCGCCGAAATGTCTTCCCGCTCGGATGCTTCGCCGCTCCTGTCGCTCATTCGGGAATTATGCGCCCCAATGGGATCATGCTATCGGGATCTTTTCGGAAAGGCGGGACGCCTCGACGCCCCACCAGGCATCGCCGGCCCGTTGGATTGGGACTGTCGGTGCTTGCTTTCGTCTCCTGAGTTCCGGCAGGCCCTCTGGCGGTGCGAAGGCCGTGGGGGGGATCGACTCGGCCGGGGACGTAGGGTAAGATCAGCGAGTGCCGTCACTGGCGCGTCCAAGCGTAGGGTCTACTTCGGAGGTGGCACCATGACCGAACATAGCCAGTCCACTCGTGCAGTGATCTCGATGTGCGCGCTCGGTCTATGCACCGGGTGCCTCAGTACTCAAGACTTGGCCGTGTCCGAACCAAACGACGTCGCCAGTGCCGAGCCCGTAGTTGTGGAGCAGGCTGCCCTGAAGGGCCAGAACATCACACTGGAGTCCGATATCAACTGGGACGTGTACAGCAACCAAAGCCTGGAGCAAAAAGCGTATCTCGGCAAAGCGCAGCTTGTATGCGCCAACGCGACGATCACAACAGGGTGCCCAGCAGGAGCCGTCGACTACAACTGGGGTGGGACTTGGTCTGCGCGTATTGATGCATGCGGGGGAAATGCGCGATGGATTTGGGCTCCGGGTATCACGGGTGCAACAGCCCCAGCTGAGTTGGCTGAGTACTACTTCGTGAACCACGTATCGCTGCCGGGTCATCCCGCATCGGCGCGGATTTACTTAGCCGTAGACGACGAAGCGGAAGTCATCGTAAACGGAGATGCGATAGGGATCATTGGAAGTACTAGTGACTTCAGTGCGGCGTGGGCCAGCCAAAGCAAGCCTACGGCCCTGTACATCACTAGCGCACTGGTCACGGGTCTGAATACCATTACCATTCACGCAGCCAATGGCATCGGAGCGTTCGCCGGTTGTACGGACTGTACCTATCAGCAGCACCCTGCCGGCGTCCTATTTTGCGTGGACGTTCGGTACTAGTGCCGAGACTGCTCATGAAACCAGTCGTCGGCGGGCATCAGAGACCCAAGGTACTGACGGGTACAAAACTGTCTGCGGTATTGCCGACGCCGAGTTGGCCATGATAGTTACCGCCCCAGCATTGGACCACCCCTCCCGTCAACAGTGCGCAGGTGTGGTTCGCCCCTGACGCGATAGCCGTAGCCTGCGTCATGCCCAAGACGGCCACTCGATCGCTGCTTGTCGTGGTTGTTCCGTTGCCCAGCTTACCACTAAGGTTGTCGCCCCAGCATTGCACGCTGCCCCCTTCAAGAAGCACGCAAGTGAAACCGGAGCCAGCCGTGACCGCGACCACCTGCGCCAACCCAGGGATAACGGACGGAGTTGAGCTCCCTTCGGAGGCAGGGAAACCGAGCTGACCGGTGGCGTTGCCTCCCCAACAGGCGACCGTGCCGCCTGCCAGCAGGGCGCATGTATGGCCAATGCCGGGTGCGATCGCGGAAACTTGCGCCAGCATCGACACAGCGATCGGGATTGAGGTCTGCGCCGTAGTCCCATTGCCGAGCTCACCTCCTGCATTGTTTCCCCAGCACTGAGCGGTTCCGGAGGTGAGCACCGCGCACGTACTATAGTTGGCAGCCGCAATGGTCTTGGCGGAGGCAATATTGGAAACGCGCACGGCCGCTGACGCGTTGGTTGTCGTACCGTTACCCAACTCACCGTAGTAATCATTGCCCCAGCACTCGACAGTGCCATCGACGATGGCAGCGCAAGTGTGACCATCGCCAGCGGCAATGGCCGTAGCAGACGTAACAGAGGACACGGCAACGGGAGTGGAACTATCTGACGTGGAGTTGTTGCCCAGTTCACCACTGGCGTTACCGCCCCAGCATCGAACCTTACCATCGGCCAGAACCGCGCAAGTATGCGACCACCCGCCTGCAATCGCCTGGGCCGTACTGATGCCGGAGACGCGCACGGGTGTCGGACTGTCGGTCGTGCTGCCGTTGCCCAATGCGCCGGAATTGTTGCCCCAGCAGCGGACGCTGCCGTCGTTGTAAAGCGCGCACGTGTGGAAAGCACCGGCGGCAATCGCTGTTACGACCAGTTTGGTGCACGCGCCGCCGACACAGGCTCCCTTGTCTGCTAGGTGCGAGCAGTCGGCGCTCCACGAGCACGGTTTGCAGACGTTGTGTGTGCAAGCCGCAGCCGTGGGATCCGTGCAATCGTCCAGCGTCAGGCACTGCACGCAGGCGCCAAGCGGCGAGCCTGCGTCCGACTGCCCGCTTGCAGCGTCCAGGTCCGAGGCATTGGCGCATATCCCCTTTGGCGAGAAGCGCGTGCAGTCGTCATCAGTCGAGCACGAAGCGCATTCCCCTTTGGCGCAAACCGGCGCGTTGGAGTCCAAACAGTCCGCGTTGCGCAGACACTCAGCGCAGAGATTATTCGAGGTGTCGCAGAGCAGACCCGCGCCCGAGCAATGCGTGTCTGATGTGCACTCGACGCATTTATTCGACGATTGGATGCAAATCGGAGTGGCGCCTTGGCATTTTGGTGTGCATCCTGCCGTTCCCGCGCTGGGGCCTGCGTCATTGCCGGCACCCGTCGTACCGCCCATGCCACTGTCGCCGTTGTCCACGACACAAGTCAGGTTCATCGTGCAGTCCGAGCGGCGGTTGGAGCAACTGGCAACGACGGCGCACGCGGTCAGCCAAAGCCGGTAGTGATGGAAAATGCGGTGTCGCGTCATGAAGACCGACCGGCCCATCTCCAAAGTTGACGTCCTAGGCGTTTTAGGGTTCGTCGATCCATTCGTCATGTTGCGCATTGCAGCTTCCAAATATGAATCGGTGGGTTGCGTTGGAGTATTGCGTGAAATCGTACGTTGCCTGCTAGGTTTTTTGGCGCCAACAGCGGTTGAGGGTGCTGCCGCAGGCGTTTCTGCGTGGGAACGGGCTTCGAGTGCCGCGACATGGCTGCAAACAAAGCCGCAGACCAAGACAAGGCATCATGTCCTCAATGGCAATAGGAGGGATTGGTCGTGGTGCAAGTGTCGCCAGGCGGCTGAGAAAGGCAATTTGCGTTCGAACCACACGGTATTGTACAGCGCGTGCCCGCAAGACTTCCGACAGCTTGACACAAACCTCCCATTCCGGCGGCGGTACAGGTTCCACTGCTGTCTCGTGAGCAACCACATTCGGTGGAAGCGGAGCAAATCTTTGAGCCAACAAAGTCCAGGACTGCTTCGCAAGTTGTCAAAGCCTGGTTGATCCCGCAGTAGGCTTCCGAAGCCGCTCCAGAAAGACTCACGGCTGTGACGGTCACACTGTAGGGCTGAGTACACCCACCACCGACTCGCTGCAAGCAGTAGCTGCCATGACTGCCGCCGTTGAACGTCATCGCCACGCATCGCGACGTGACCGTGCCTCCGTCTCCCGAACCACCCCCTATGCATTCGCTGTCTGCCAAGCAAGCATGACAAATATCCACCGAACCCCGCGGCGTGTTGGTACACGTGGTGGTTCCAGGGTTGCAGGAATTGCCGTTGCAAGATGACTCGTCGCTCACCGTGCACTGAACGCAAGTGCCCACCTTGCAAATACCTTTGCCAGCTATATGAGAGCAATCAGAATTCGATGTGCACGCCGTGCAAGTTCCGTTGACACAAGCTGAAGCAGATGCGTCTTTACAGTCCGTTGCCGCCAAGCACTGCACGCAGAAGTTCCTCGACGTATCGCAGAGCGGTGTAGATCCGGAGCAATTGCCGTCCTTGATGCATTGGACACAGTTGTTCGTCGAGGTGTTGCAGGCTGGCGTGGTTCCCCCGCAATTGCCGTCTTTGATGCACGGAACACAGGTGTTCGTTGAGGTGTCGCAGGCCGGCGTAGCCCCCGAGCAATTACCGTCTTTGGTGCACTGGACACAGGTGTTCGTCGAGGTGTTGCAGGCTGGCGTGGCGCCACCACAATTGTCGTCTTTGGTGCACTGAACGCAGGAGTTGGTCGCGGCATTGCATGCGGGTTTGTCCCCGGAACAATTGCCGTCCGTCGTGCACTCGACGCACGTTTTCGCGGGTTCGTTGCATACCGGCTTGGTTCCGCTGCAGACGGGACTGCACGCCGATGTGCTACCACCAGTGCCTTTGCTACCACCGGTGGCACCGGTGGCACCGCCCGCGCCGCCATTGCCGCCGCTACTGCCAGCGTCACTGTTCGATAACGTGCCGCCGATGCCACTGTCGCCGTTGTCCCCGACGCACGTCAGGTTTATGTTGCAGTCCGAGCTGCGGTTGACGCAGCTAATCACAACCACCGCCGCGACAAATCCGTGGAAACATAACCGCAGACAAAGACAAGGCATCATATCCTCAATGGCAATAGGGCGCAGTGGGAGGAGTGCAGGCCAACGAACTTGGACACTGG
This sequence comes from uncultured delta proteobacterium, assembly GCA_963811985.1. GTDB lineage: Bacteria > Myxococcota_A > Polyangia > Polyangiales > Polyangiaceae > FEN-1139. The sequence continues at coordinate 319,268 of CAWEUH010000009.1, read as the reverse complement.
CTACTGAGATCACACGGTATGGTGCAGCGGTTGGGGTTGGGGCCAACCGTCTTGCACAGCCCTCCTTGCCCGTTTCCGCAGTCGGTGTCAGCGGCACAGGTCTTGGATGCAATCAAGTCCAGTACAGCTTCGCAGGTGGTGGCACTTTGGTTGATTCCGCAGTAGTCCGCGCTTGAAGCACCGGAAACGCTGCTACCGGTGACGACAACATTGTAAGGGTTGGCACAGCCACCGACAACCCGTTGCAGACAATAGTTCCCATGTGCCGCGCCGCCAAACGTCATCGGTACGCACCGCGCCGTCACGGTACCAGCATCTCCGGGCATGCCACCGATACACTCGCTATCAGCCACACACGAATGGCAAATATCGACTGACCCTCGCGGTGTCGTCGTGCAAGCGCTCGTCGCTGGATTGCATGAGTTGGCATTGCACGCGGATTCGCTGTCCGTTGTGCATTGAACACACGTCCCAACCTTGCAGACGCCCTTGCCGGAGATGTACGTGCAATCGGGGTTCGTGGTACACGGCGAGCACGTGCCGCTCAGGCAAGCTGAAGCGCTCGCCGACTTGCAGTCACTCTGAGCCAAGCACTGCACGCAGGAGTTCCTCGACGTATCGCAGAGCGGTGTAGATCCGGAGCAATTGCCGTCCTTGATGCATTGGACACAGTTGTTCGTCGAGGTGTTGCAGGCTGGCGTGGTTCCCCCGCAATTGCCGTCTTTGATGCACGGAACACAGGTGTTCGTTGAGGTGTCGCAGGCCGGCGTAGCCCCCGAGCAATTACCGTCCTTGGTGCACTGGACACAGGTGTTCGTCGAGGTGTTGCAGGCTGGCGTGGCGCCACCACAATTGTCGTCTTTGGTGCACTGAACGCAGGAGTTGGTCGCGGCATTGCATGCGGGTTTGTCCCCGGAACAATTGCCGTCCGTCGTGCACTCGACGCACGTTTTCGCGGGTTCGTTGCATACCGGCTTGGTTCCGCTGCAGACGGGACTGCACGCCGATGTGCTACCACCAGTGCCTTTGCTACCACCGGTGGCACCGGTGGCACCGCCCGCGCCGCCATTGCCGCCGCTACTGCCAGCGTCACTGTTCGATAACGTGCCGCCGGAGTCGCTCGTGGCGCCGCACGTTGCGTTGCGTGTGCAGTCGTCGGCGATGTGGGAGCACGCCAGGTTCGCCGTCGCGAAAAGCCAAAGTGAGACCACGCCAATACTGCTTGAAAACCGATTTGCCATTCGTCCCTTGCTTCCCTTCACAATGTGCCCTTTAGCATGATCGTGCCAATGCCTTGTCCAACGCCGCCATCGACGCGTAACGCCGAGCTCTCGCTGCGCGGCCAGAACCAGTAGATGGCCGCGCCTACGAGTACTGCCCCGCCTACGACGAAACCCGCTGTGGACCCGTTGCGTTCGTGGTCGGCGCTTTTCAGCTTGTCCGACAAGGCAGCACATTCGGACTGGTTCAGCGCAGGATTTGAACAACCACCGGCACCCACGTTCGCAAGCATCGTCTTGGCCTGGCTATCGTCAGAGTTGGACGTCAATCGGAGCCCAATTCCCGCGCCAATTCCGACTACGGCGACAGCCCCACCAACGATAAGCGGCACATAGCTGCGTTCACTGCCAGGCGGCTGAGTCAATGGCGGCGAGTGGGTAACGGGCTCAGTCTTTGGAACCGGCACAGGCACTGGCGCCGTTTGCGTGGGATGCAGCGCGAGAGCGACGGTTACTTCCTTGCCGATTTCCGTCATCGCGCTCTGCGTGTCCTTGTCGGCCCCGAGACGTGCTTCGACTGAACAACTACCAGGATCGACGTATACAGGCTGCGGCAGCGGCGATTTGCCAACGCTACGCCCATTGACGAAGAGTTCGGCACCGTCCTGGTTGACGAGAATACGAAGTTTGCCCACACGTTTCAAGGCGTCGGCGTAGGCCTGCTTGGCGATGTTCCGCATCTTGTCGTTGATCGAGGGCGTGAAGTTGCGTTGCGCGTACTCCAAGTGCTCCGCGGCTAGAGCATATTGCCCAAGATCCATCTCCGTCTGTGCGAGTTCCATGGCAACGTCCGAGCTCGGTTGGATGGACCAAACCTGAAGAAAAAGCTGGTGTGCTTCTTCGAGCTGGCCACTTTCATAGGCCGCCAGGCCCTTTCGGAACAGCGCCCTGCTTTGCGCGGACTTATCTGTGGCTGCTGATTCCGTGGACTTCGATGGCTGCGCCGCGCTCGGGCTTGTAGCGGCGAGCAACCCCACGAGGCCGGCGATGGGTAAGTAGGACTTGTGACTCATATCCTTGTTCCAGATCAGTCTTCGGAGAACCATGCTTTCTTCTTGGGTGCAGGATTGCCGGATTCAGGGGCTGCGGCGCTGGAGGCAGCTTGAGCGCTTGGTGGATTTCCGCTCGAGGATTTTGCATTCGCCGGGATTGCCTGAGTTGGCGGGGTCAAACGCCGAGGCACCGGTGCCGCTGCAGGATTGTCGCTAGGGGTGCGGGTCGAAGCGCCCTCGGATTGTTGCGAGGGCGCAACTCTTGTCGGCGTCATGCTAGGGGGAGAAATCAGTGGCACCGACGCGCTCGTTTTTGGCAGTGACTCTCGCTTCGATTCTGTTTCGGGTGTCCCTTTGTTCAAGTGGGCCCACGCCAAAATCAAAAGCATCAATCCGATTGCAGCCCCAAGGACCACCTTGATGCTACGCGGCACCTTTCCGGTGATGGCCCATCTTGTAAACGGCCCCGCGCTGCCACTTCTTTGAATCGCTGCCGTCGTAATAGCTTCTTCTGAAGGTGCTATCACGGTGCCCGTCGCGTTTGCGATCGATTGGGCTGCGGTACGCTTTGGCTGGGTGCCAAAAGTAATCGGCGTCGTTTCGAATTCGGGCTCCTCGTCGGGTGCGGGTCGTCGACGAGCCACGGGTAGCCCACGAGGGGCCGTGTCTTTGAGATCTTCTGGACTGAGGTGCGGAGGATCGCTGGCGAGAACTTTGCTAAGGAATTCCCGCGGAACGGGGAACACTTGAAGCCGGGAGGGATCGACGGGTTGATTGCTGAGCACGTCAATGAATTCACCTTGCGGGATTTCGTGGTCAGCGCTGGCGTCGGGCTGGAGGCGAGCCATGTTACCTTCTGGATTGGTTCGTGCGTCGCGCGTCATGGTCTCACCAATTCAGGTCGTCGGCTCCAAAAATGAGTTTGTCTTTGTTCTTTGAGACCTTGCTTTGCCCTGTGCTAGATGAAGCCGGTTTGGCGGACACGCTGGGCGCCGGGGTGTCTTTGGACGCATTGGCGCTACTCGATTTACGGCCCCGATCTTGGTCAGTCCACAGCATACGAGCCGACGGTGAGCTCGCAGCACTTCTATCAGAAGCGGACAGCGCCATCGACGTTGCACCCACAGAATTGGAAGCCTGGATGGTCTTTACCGCACTGGTAGGTGTTGCGATGGCTGGTGGAATGATGGGGGCTTCGGGTGCTTGGCTCTTTGATGGCGTGGACTCCAATGGCTTCAAGAGTGCGGAGCGTACCGAAGCGGACAGTGGAGTCAATTGTTCGTAAAAACGGGAGGGTTCCGCCGACTGAATCGGTGGCGCGGCTGCCCTTGCGTGTCTGAGAACAGCGATTGCCCAATAACCAATTGCTCCGCCGGCAAGAACGGCTAGCGCAATGTGGCGCAGACGGAAATCGGATTCACGAGGTGGCCGTGACTGAACTTTGACGGGGATCGGCCCCAAAGGGGACTGCCTCGCGGCGATTCGTTGGGCGATGATTGCGTGTGCAACGATTTCCCTGGGGTCCGTCGGGGGTTGCAGGCCTGCTGGCGACTGAACCCCCTGCACAGCCGCGGTTGTTTGCGAATGAATGCCGTGCGCCGATTGAACGCTCGGCGCTGACATTTCCGCTCGCCACAATTCGCGTAACGGTTCGGCAATGGTTTGAGATTCGCTGACGAAACGCGCCTGCAAATTGCGCAACTCTTGCGCCACTTCGTTCATAGACATTTGGCGCTCAGTGGGATTCTTGGCGAGCATTCGCTGAATCGCGCGGGCGACATATCGCGGCACGCCACGCGCCACTTCGTCCAACCGTGGCGGCATGCGATGGATCTGGCTGTAGCCGATCGCGTAAGACGTAATCTCCTGCAGGCCGATTAGCGCAGGAGGTGTCGCCGCCAAGAGCTCATAAAGGACGCTGCCTAGCGCATAGATATCGCTTTGCGCAGTGACTGGACGACCCTCCATGTGTTCTGGGGACATGTACTGCGGCGTGCCGCGAATCAGGTTTGGCTGGGTGGTCATCGTGTTGCCACCGAGCAGCTTCGCGATACCAAAATCGAGCACTTTGACGATGTTTTTGCACAGAACGAACACGTTTTCAGGCTTCAAGTCGCGGTGAATTGCGTTTTGGCAATGGGCTACTTGAACGGCTTCCGCAATTTGAATGCCTACATGAAACGTTTCAGCCACGGTGAAGCGACGCAAATGCCTCAGGCAATCGCGTAGAGTCCGCCCCTGGAGCATCTCCATGACAATGTATATAGCCCCGTCGTCGGTAACCCCTGCGTCGTATACTTTGACCACGTTCGGATGCTCAAGCTGGGATAATACCTTCGCTTCAAGGCGAGCCCTCTTGTAAACATCGCTATTCATCTCAGGCGGTGCCGGAATGACTTTGATCGCCACGGGGCGTTCCATGTATCGGTGCTGGCCAGCGTAAACAAATGCATGGCCCCCGCGACCCAGCAGCGAATGAATCTTGTACTGCAGGAATTCATCCCCTGCCTGGAATGGCTCGCGCTGGGCTTCGGTCGTCATGGCGTGCCGCCTGGAGCAACTCGGGCAATCCCGAAATCCAGCACCTTCAACCCCGAGGCAAGCGGGCGCCGCATTCGATACGGCGTGCCGTCGAATGGGTCCGATATTGATGCCCCCTTCTCTTCGGGAGCCTGAGCCAAGTTCACCATGATTTCGCCGCGTCCGTATCGCTATCGGTGGTTGCTCGGTCCATTTTGCTAAAATTCGACGCCGAGTCGCGTTTCCCTCTCCGGCGGCAGCCACTTGATGGCCGTCGCCGATTTTACGCAAAACTGACCCCGCTTGAACCGATAAGCAATCGAGATGTGCTCCGAAATCCCCGAGCAGGCGGGCCACGTGGCCGAGGCGGCGGCAGTACTTGCCGCGACGCCTTGTAACTATGTTGGGCCGCTAGGACTTGCTACTGCTTTGCGGCAGGTGGCTGAATTGGGGCGCCCTCAATGCATCGGTATCGCATGAAACGCCAAACGCGCTGCGCCTTGTTGGGCATTGCTGCGTTGCTGACCGCAACTACGCCGACCAGGATTTCGCTTGGCGGCGCTGGCGGCAGTTCCGAAAACGAGGGTGGCACAGCCGCCGAGGGAACCAGACAGAGCCGTGAATTCATGAAGGATGGTGCGGCAAAATTTGCTCATGGTGATTGGGAAGGGGCACGGCTAGCTTATTTGAAGGCTTGGGAGATCAAGCAGCACCCGGCCATTGCAGCCAACATGGCTGCCGCGGAAATGAAACTCGGCCGCTATCGCGATGCAGCCCAACATCTCAAATATGCGCTGAAACGCGTACCAATGGTGCAGACAGAAAAGCGAGAAGCGGTTGAGGCGCAGTTGAACGAATGCCGCTCTCATTTGGCTGCGGTCAACGTGACTTTGAATGTTGTGGGTGCGGACATCATCATCGATACCCTGAAAGCCGGACAAAGCCCGCTAAGTGAAGAGGTACTGCTGAGTCCTGGCAAGCACACGATCGAAGCATCACACGCTGGCTATCAGTTTGATTCGCGAGACATCACTGCAGCCGCTGGAGAAAAGATCTCCGTGGCTATCGAACTGCAGGAAAAGCGTGCCCCGCTTGCGCCGCAACCTGTGCTTTCAACGGTAACGTTGGCGCCACCCGCCGAATCACAGACAAGTGGTCACCTGAGTGCACGCACATGGACGATTCTCGGTGGAACTGCGGCTACGGTTGTCAGCCTGGGCGTCGCAATTGTCTTCCGAATCAAGTCCAACGACGACGACGACGGCGTCAAGTCACTCAGGGCGCAGTTGAACAGCGAGTCTCCGTCACTGGTGGCCAACAGCAGCGCTTGCGCAAGCGCAGCCCGCTCGGCAAGTTGTGACTCGCTCCACGAGAAGCTGGCAAACTATGATCGCGACCGAAACATGTTGAACGGGAGCGTTGGTGGCTTCCGGTCTGTTTGGAATGGCCACAGTCGCGACCGTTCTCCTTTGGCCGACCAAAGGCCAGTCTGACAGGCACGCGGCAGGCTCGCTTCAATTGACACCCTGGTTGGCCGGCAGCAGCCAAGGGATCAGGGCATCGCTAGGGTTCTAGAAAATCTTCGCCCGGTGTCGATTGATAGCAAAGCCGTCGAGCGCTGCCCCCTTACCGAACTTCTGTCACATCGGCACGGAATCTTGGAAGGGCGTCGCGGAATGCTTGGCGACAGGAGCCGGTATTGGTTGTGGTTCGGTTAGCGCTTGAATCTCGGCTGGAGCCAAGGGAGGCTATTCCCCGTGCTGCCCAAGAGCCTTGTGAAGTTCGCGTTGGTCCCGTTTGCCTTTGCCCTCGCAGCCACCGGTTGTTCGAAGCGTGACAAGCAAAACCGCTTCACGCCGATTGGCTTGCCTACGATCCAGATTCAGGAGCCGAATTACGACTTCGGTCAGGTGATGGAGGGTGGAAAGATCTCTCACGTCTTCACGGTCAGAAACGTGGGAGCCGGGGCATTGCACATCGATCAAGTGAGGACGTCGTGTGGATGCACGGCAGCGGTCCTGAAGAACAAGGAAATCGCACCGGGCGGTGAAGGTCAAATCGAGGTGACCTTCGACACGAACCACCGCACTGGAGACCAACGCAAAACCATCGTGGTTACATCCGACGATCCGGTCAAACCAAGCGTGAATCTGGAAATCCACACGAATGTTCAAGTCCTGCTCGCGTTCGACCCCGACTTCGTGCAGCTACGCTCCGAACCGGGGAGAACTCAAGCGATTGAAACGTGGCTCACGGGCAAGTCGAAGGACGAAGCCCATCTCAAGGTTTCAGGTAAGCCGGCAGAACCCCAACTTGCGGTGAAAGTCATCGAGAAAACGCTGGACGGGGGTGTCGGAGTGCAGGGTATTAGGCTTACGCTTTCTAGCAAACAGTCGGGTTTCGGCAGCGGAAGCGTCACCCTTGAAACCGGGCTCGCCAAACCTGACAACCTGCACATTGGTTATGCCTGGACCGTCGCGGGCAGCCTCGAAGTTTCGCCTGTGTCACTCTTTTTCACTGATGCCAAGGGGGACTCGTTGGAGCGGGTGCTTCGCGTGACGAGTCATAATGCGGACTTCAATTTACGAAAAGCGCTCATCGTTTCGGGTCCATTCGTTTCCAACATCGAAACTCCGGATTCCGGTGTCGGCTATGAGGTTCATGTCTCACTCAAGAAAGGCGCGACCTTCCCTTCAGCGGCCGTAACCGTGGCGGGCAAGCTTGAGCTTTTCAGCAATGACCCGCTCGAGCCCAAGAAGGAAGTCCCAATCAAGTTTGCTCCAAGCGTGCCGCCCTCCACGTCAGCCTCAGCAGAGGCCGTTACACAGGCTCGACCCGGCGCACCACCGGCGACCTCAATTTCCAATGGGGCTCCGCCCAGCAGGTGAAGCCACCGTCACCGATGCACAGCCTGGCATGAACGTGCCGCTATTCGCGTTTCCGTGCCGCTATGACAAGCCCAAAAAACGTGGTCCAATGGAGCGGGCCAGTCGCACCAATCCTTGGTTTTGCCTCTGGAGGTAATGTGGGAAGTTGCGGCACACAGGACTCCCCTGAGTGCGCGTCGTCTTCCGGCTTTGACATGGGGCAGCCAATTCGCGTAGCATCGTTTTTGTGGCGAAAGGGCGTTCGGCTCCCGCAAAGAGGCGCACCCAGTCGGGAAGCGGGCGATTGATCAGTCATGTCCAACACCTCATTTCTTCCGCGGCCGAACAGGACAACGCCTTGAAAAAGGCCCTTCAGCTACTTCAGTCGGCTCTCGGAGCCAACGCCGTCATCGCGCTGCTGTTCAATGATCAGGATCATTCGTTCCGCGTCACCGAGCTATGCGGCCTTTCGGCGAAGCAGCGGCGCGGGCTGGAAGTCATCCTTCCTTCCATCGCCAAACTCGCTAATCGGGAAGAAGTCCCGCGCTTACCCGCAAAGAACGACGGGGTCGTCCTCATCTTCACAGAGGCCGAGTTCCACCAAAGCGGGATCAGCTCGGCGTTCGTGTACTATCTCGTCAGATCGGGACGGGTCATTGGTGCATTGGCCTTTTGCCGCGACAAAGGGCAATTCGACAAAGCGTCGGTCAAGGTGCTGGATTCAGTCGCCTCTCTTATCGCGCTACTGGCGGAGAACAAGTTCTACAAGGAGAAGGCGCAAGACATCGCCGGCTTCGTCAACCTGGACGGGTTGACGGGGCTCTACAACCATCGGTATTTCCACGAGAACCTGTCCAACGAACTCTTGAAATCGCAGCGGTTCAGGTACAAGGTCTCGCTTTTGATGATCGACATCGATCACTTCAAGAGCTTCAACGACAAATATGGCCATCCTCAGGGTGATTCGACACTGAAGGAGATTTCCCAGGTCATCAAGAAGACGATCCGGGCCTATGATGTCCCTGCCCGGTACGGCGGCGAGGAGTTCGCCGTGGTCCTGCCCTATGCCGATCACAACCAGGCGCTTCGGGTGGCGGAGCGCATGAGAAAAGCGGTCCTGGCTCATCCTTTTCCGGGCCAGAGCGCCCGCGAGCGCCTGCAGGTGACGATCAGCATCGGTGTGGCTAGTTACCCGGCCAACGCGAGGACCAAGGCTGAGCTCATCGACAGGGCGGACCAGGCGCTTTACCTCGCCAAGTCCGAAGGGCGCAACCGGGTCTGTCTATCGCTTGCAAGCTCCTCGGATCTCATCAAGGTCGGGTTTTGCCCGGCCGCGTTCACGAGCCCTTATTACGCCGACATTTTGGCGGGCCTAGAGGATGTGGTAAAGGAGATCAAGCGGATCGAATTATCGGTCCACGCCCCCGAGCATGAGTCGGATTACCATACACTAAAGGCCTTGTTCCGGCAGTTTGTCAGCGACAAGCCCGATGCAATAGCGGTCTGCACGCAGTCCCCGACCGCCGTACAGGATTTGCAAATCCTGCATCAGGCGAACATTCCGGTGTTCTTCTTCAACGTACCGGAGAAGATCGGCGATACGGACATCCGCTCGTATGTCGGGTACGACCAGCAGGAAGCCGGGAAGGCCGTGGCGAAATATCTGGCGAGGTTGCTCAGGGGCCGCGGCCGCGTGGCAATTCTGGAAGGCCTTCCCGAGCCGACGAACCGCCTGAGGGTGGCCGGCTTCAAGAAGGGGCTAAAAGCGTTTTCTGAAATGACCATCGTCGCCTCGGAGCGAGCCGATTGGATACCGAGCATGGCCCGGAAGGTGACTGAGGGGCTCCTGCGCAAGCACGAAGATCTCGACGCGATCTTCGCTGTCAGCGACGCGATGGCTCTGGGCGCCGTCGAGGCAGCAAAGGCCAAAGGCAAGCTGGGCCGCCTCTTCATCGTCGGGCTCGACGGCACAAGGGATGCTCTTCAGTCGATCAAGGCAGGCGGGCTTACGGCGACCCTCAACACCAGTCCACGCGAAATGGGCCGAATTCTCCTTCGGACAATCGTTCGCGGCCTGATCAAGGAAGAGAAGATCGCCCGCCAAATCTATTCGCCCATCAACATCGTGACCGTTGAAAACGTTAACCAAGCATTGAATCCGTAGAGAATCGAAGCCGACCGAGGGGTTCGATCCCCGCACCGCGGCTTGCTGGTCGAGGGACCCGGACAAGACTCTCAATGACGACGTTCCCGCTGTTCGTATATGGAACGCTCCGCAAGGACGGCAACAAGAGCATGTTTCACTTGCTGGCGAAACACTCAAGGTTTCTCGGATACGCAAGAGTGCGCGGCAGACTGTACGATCTTGGAGACTATCCGGGTCTTGTTCTGTCAGATGAGGATCGGTGGGTTCGCGGGGAAGCTTACCAGATCGACGACAACCCTGACGTTCTCCTCACGCTGGACCGACATGAAGGGTGCTGCCCTGAAGATCCCGGGCCGTACGAGTTCGAGCGAGTCACTCAAGCGGCCGTTCTTGAAGATGGCACAACCAGGCAAGTCTGGGTCTATGTTTACAGACTGAGTATCGATGAGAAGCCGGCGATTGGTTCGGGCGACTACGCGTCTATGGGCGCAATAGGCCCTTTATCATGCGCTCCAGCGCGTCGATGAGATTTTCTCGAGCGATGGTCGTGGGAGCGGAATGGGCGAGCCAGCGGGACACCAAGCCGACCGTTGCTACTAGCACGTGCGCCGATGCGAGTGGATCAGCCAATTTCGGGTATCGCTTGACGAATATTTGGGCCACACTCATGGCCCACTGTTGGTGCTCGGCATCAGCGCCGAGCTCACGAGCCTCAAGCCAGCCGAGCTGCTCGTCGATGGCCCGAATCAGATCACGCTCAGGTTCGTGAATGCGCACCAAGGCGTCAACGAATTTCCCGATTTCCGCTGCAATGTTCGAATGCGGTTGAGAGAGGGCGCGACCAAGGTCAAAAAGCAGCGGATCGATTCGCACGAAATGGCGGAGCGTCAGCGCAAGGTACACCTCGTCTTTGTTATTGAAGTATTGGTAGAGGGATCCAATTGACACGCCCGCGCGCTCGGCAATTGCATTGGTGGTCGTGTTGGCAAAACCTCTTTCGACCAACAGTTGTCCCGCGGCCTCGACGATGGCCCGCACGGTCTCGAGCGCCCGTTGCTGATGGGGTCGCCGGACTTCCCACGTCGTCGAAATATGAGTCTTTTCTCGTATTCTGGAGGTCACGGCAGGCTTACTGCCTACCTCGGACCGGGTTTTTCTGCGCTTTTTTTGGGCCATAACGGCAGCACCGAATGCGAGTAGCATAACATGAGTTTTAGCTCACATTCAAGTGTGCCGGCGCAACCCGGGCCAAAGCCCGAGCCGGCAGCAACCGATTGTATCGCAGCAACCCGAAGAAGGAACCATTCACATGTCCTCGACCAGTACCTACGACCTGCTCGCGTCACGCAAACCCCATCGCTACCCCTGGTGGGCAGCATTTCTACTGACGAGCCCCGTAAGACGCCTGATTGAAAACCCGAACGTAGTCTTGCGTAACCTCGTGCAACCGGGCCAAACGATCCTCGAACTGGGCCCGGCCAACGGCTACTACAGCGTCCCCATCGCCCAAGCAATTGGCCCAGCTGGCAAACTCATCGCTGTCAACATCCAGCCGCAAATGCTGCGCATGCTGTCGCGACGCCTCAAAGCCAAGGGGCTCGATCAATGCCTGGTGACGCGGTTGAGCGAACACGTAGAAGCGGACCTCGCGGATCTATCGGATTCGGTCGATTTGGTTGCAGCCATTAACGTCATGCACGAATTGCCAAAACCGCGCGAAACGCTATTGGCCCTGGCACAAGTACTGCGGGAAGGCGGCCTGCTCTTGCTCGTTGAACCGAGGGGGCACATAAGTCAATCATTCTACGAAGCCGAGCTCACTTGGGCGAGCGAGGCGGGCCTGCAGCCCGTCGTGGAGCCAGAAATGGCGCCGTCCAATCGGTTCCGCGCTTGTCTGCGCAAGAGGGCGGCTTGAAGAGTCGCCTTGGTGCTCTCGCCGAAAGCAATTGGCGCTCTACTGCGTACCGCCGGTACCAAGCGTCGAGATGGGACCGTAGCGCACGGCCATCGAAGATATATTGGTGGTTCCGCCAGTCGGAAAACCATGGTCGATGCCGCCCGTGTTCGGATTGCCGCTGGTGCCCGCGTTCCCGCCTGCGTTGGTCGCAGTGCTTGCGCCACCCGCTGGATAAGGAGGACCGTACACTGGTGTTGAAGTTCCTTCGCCGCTACAAGCGACGAAGGCGACTGGAAAGAAAGCTACGTACCAACGCGATTTCATGACCGCACCCCGCTGACTAAGGGACCTTATAGTATGACACAATCCCAATCATTCGGGTAATCGTCGCGGAGAATCCCCGTTTCACCCGGACTTCGACCGCGCTCGAGCCGACGGCAGGGGTTCCATTCGGTCGAGCAACAACGTCCACGACACGCGACGGTTCCGTGCCGACGTGACAAAAGACATCACGGGTCGATCGAACGCCGTCTAGCCTCGCGCAAAAGGCAACAGGCGGTGCTTCGTTTTCTCGGGAGTGTGTCCACGCTCAGGTAGTGTCGATGAGCTGGAAGTCGTCAACGTCGATCGAGTCCGCTTGCTCTGAGGTGTTGACCGTCTCCACGTACACTTGTACGACCGAAATAGAGCTACAACCGGTCATCGTCGTCGGCAGCGTACCGGTGAAGCGCACCCAGCTTGTCAAGGTATCGGTCGCCTGAAGATGCGAGTAAGCCGAGCCCACGCTGGTGCTGGTGCACGCTACTGCAACACTGAGCTGAAGAGGCGCGGCGGCGCTCGGCGCCTTCGCCGGATCGAATCTAGCAGCGAGTGTAACCGTGTACGTGCGGCCGCTTTTCAGGTACGAAAGCACATTGATGGCGGGACCATCCCAGGCATTGGTGCGCTTGGATCCATCGCAAACGAGGTACGCCGAGCCTTCGCAGGCGTTTGCACTGCCTGTCGCGCGGGAAATCGCGCTGGTACTGCCAGAGACCAATGCCCAACCCGTAGTGTTCGCTTCGAAACCATTCGACGGCGGCGTAACGACCGAACCGCTCGCAGGGGTGTACTTGCATGAGGTGCTGCCGCCGGTCGCTGCCACCGTGCCGCCAGTCGCGGCCACGGTGCCGCCGGTCGCTGCCACCGTGCCGCCAGTCGCGGCCACAGTGCCACCGGTTGCAGCCACGGTGCCACCGGTTGCTGCCACAGTGCCGCCAGTCGCCGCCACGGTGCCACCGGTCGCCCCCACGGTGCCGCCAGTCGCCACGGTTCCACCTTGCGCTTTGCCGCCAGTCGCCACGGTTCCACCGATGGCTGCGGTTCCACCCTGCGCTCCGCCCCCTAGTCCGGCACCACCGGTTGCCAGGCTTCCTCCCCGCGAGTTGCCTGCTTGGTTGACGCCGCCAGTAGCCGTCACCCCGCCCTGAGTGTTGCCGCCCAGTCCGGCACCGCCACTTGGTACAGTTCCACCTTGAGGGCCACCCCCTAGGCCAGCGCCACCGCTCGCCACCGATCCACCTTGAGGGCCACCCCCGAGACCAGCGCCACCGCTCGCCACGGATCCACCTTGAGGGCCACCCCCCAAGCCAGCGCCACCGCTCGCCACGGATCCACCTTGAGGGCCACCCCCCAAGCCAGCGCCACCGCTCGCCACGGATCCACCTTGAGGGCCACCCCCTAAGCCAGCACCACCGCTCGCAACGGACCCACCCTGTTCGCTACTGCTTTGCTCGGAGCCGCCGGTGTGGTCAACGGATCCTCCCTGTGCACTCCCGCCGCTCGATTCGCTGGCTGCGCCATTGCCATTGCTCAAGTAATCGAAATTCTGCGCCGAACATCCGGCAACCGCAGCCATTACGAACGAGCAGAGAATGGACCGTCGCGTGGCGCGATTGCTGAACGAACCGGTACACGATTGCATTCTAGCCAGAGTGGCCATATTCACTTTTGGGAAGGAAACTCGATAGAGTCTTTCAGGAGACGGGCCAATCCAACGGTGCCGGCAGATTCTCACGCCACCAATGCCCGTTCGAACTCCGTCTGCTCAACATGGTCTGAATCACGCCTCCACTGGAAGCATACAAGTAGTTTGGCGCTGTCCGCCAATTCTTGTCAAGTTCGACTCACGAGCGACCGAAGCGCCCCAGGGCGCGGCTGCACGTAGTTTGCAAGCACGCATTTGGTTACACGCGGCTCAGGTCCCTCCGCTTCGCAAGAGAAGAACTCCGGCGCACGACCCGCCGAGCGGGCCGGGAGTGTTGCCGCCACCGTGGCCCGCAAAAGCAAGAAAGCGCGCGCGGCGCGCGCTACTTCGTCGTGAACGTCCAGCTCTAGTCCAGCGACTGAGCAGGAGACGTCGCCTCGTACATCACCTGTGCGATGCGAACGCGCGTCGGGGAATTGAAAACGTTCGCGAATGAGTGTATGATTGTTGCTTCTCGGCTCCGAGGGACCACTATGAGAACGCCTGTACTGTGCGCCGCTTTGGCAATGCCATTGATTGCAGCCTGTTCCGGAAGCCCCGGGTCAGGCGGTAGTACCGCCGTAGGCGGCGCGGGATCGAGCACCGGGGGAAGTTCGCCTGCAGGCGGCGGCGACTCGAGTAATGCCGGCACCTCGAGCACGGGGGGGGCTGCCGCGCCCTCGGGTGGCAGCACTTCACTGAGTACTGGAACGGGAGGGTCCACGGTGACAAGCGCTGGGGGTCCTGCTGCAGGCAATCCTGACGGGCATTGTACGGTGCCTGCCGACGCGCAAGCGGTCACACTGCCAAGCACCGCAACGGTGATCGGCAGTGGAACGTCGGAGAGCTGCACGTCAGCTGCCGTGATCTCGGCGATTGCCGCGGGTGGCTACATCAAATTCAATTGTGGCCCGGATCCCGTCACGATAACACTTACGGCAACGGCCAAGATCTTCAATGACAAGGGACCAGACATCGTCATCGATGGCGGAGGCCTGGTCACGTTGAGTGGTGGGGGGCAACATCGAATTCTTTACATGGATACCTGCGACCAGAACCAGGTTTGGACAACGTCGCACTGCGACAATCAAGACACTCCGCGGTTGACCCTGCAGAACCTTACATTCGTGGACGGCGACTCGACGGGGCAGCTCGAAGAAGGGGGGGGTGGCGGCGCGGTTCTCGTTCGTGGTGGCCGTGTGAAGGTCGTCAATTGCCGGTTCTTCAACAACCTCTGCGACCCGACCGGCCCTGACCTCGGCGGAGCGGGCCTGCGCGTCTTGAGCCAGTACAACAATCTTCCTGTTTACGTCGTCAATAGCACGTTCGGTGGCGCTGATGGCTACGGCAACCAGTGCTCGAATGGCGGCGGGATCAGCAGCATCGGCGTTTCATGGACGGTCATCAACAGCCTATTTTCGTACAACAAGGCCATTGGCAATGGTGGCAATCCAGCCACGACCGGTACCCCCGGCGGAGGCAGCGGCGGAGCCATCTACAACGACGGAAACACGATGACCCTCACACTCTGTGGCACGAAGATCGAGTACAATCAGGTCAATGCCTACGGCAGTGCCATTTTCTTCGTAAGCAATGATCTCACAGGCAATATCGTGATCGATCAGTCAGTGATTACGAACAATATTGGCGGCTCATGGTACCCGACGTACCCGCAGATTTCCAATAACTCGGGGACGCCGATCACAGTGACAAACTCGACGATTCAATAGCGCCGAAGTGGACTGGGACTGACCCCGGGCGCTTCCAGTTGAGCACACGCAGACTTGAATTGATGATTGCGTGAGCCAACGGGACATGCCGCTGCGACACGGAACCGTCGAGACCTACTGATTCCGTGCCGCACACGACCCAAAATAGAATGCATCAATAGTCGCTCTGAGCCGTCCAACTACGCCTCCGGTGGGGTTGTCCAAAGTCAGCGGCACCCAAAGTTCCAGTGAACAGGCTCTACGGTCAGTGGCCCGCGCGCAAAAGCTGCCGGCTCCGACTCGAGCAGCTGCCGAGGTTTGGCTTTGTGCGCGACAGCACGCCGGCGGGGAGCTGAATGACGCGGCTTCGTGCTACGTGGTGGAAAAATCGCAGCTCCTAGCGCAATTCCAGTGTGACAATTCGTCCAGGTGGCGGCGGATCGAGACTCAAACGAAGCGCGGATTGCGTAGGGCTTGGCTAATTGTTCCAGTTTCAGTAGGCTGAGCAACTGCGAGCGGGAAGAAAATACCCAGTACGGGGGTAGAATTGGTGCCAACGATGACAGCAAATCTGGAACGATTAGTGGGCAGCGTCGGCACTCTAATGCTCTTGGGTTGCACGTCAGGACATGCGGTCACTTCTCCCGCGAATTCCTGGAATTCGCCACCTGGCACGTGGAGTCAGCCAGCCACGCCTCCACCTCCAAGGCCCATACCTCCTGCGCCCATCCCTCCAACAATCTCACCCCCACCACGCAGTACTGCGGCGGGGCTGTCTTCCGTGCCAAATGGGTGGGTCAATTATGGTGGGCTGGTGCTGCCGAGCATTCCCGGTCTAACCGTCCCCTCGTCGAATCCCACAAGGGGCCCAGCAGCGTCAGCGCTAATCTCGCCACCGACCCCACCGAATTCCAGTTCGACTGTTCCCAATGGCTGGGTTAATCGGAACGGTATCCTGGTACCTGCAATACCGGGCTTCACAGTACCAACATCCAATCTAAACCCAGCACTTCCGGGAATTGCAACCGGTTCCGTAGCAAGCGTTCCTTCAACTCCTGCAGGGTCATGTGGCAAAGTGGTCGTGAGAAATCGGGCATTTGCGCTTGACTGCATGACTCCCCATTACGCGGAAATCCCCTGGGCCTCATTTTTGGCGCTGGATCGCCGACTTCTAAATTCAAGTTACGGGCTGGCTGGGGCTACCCCGCTGCCAGCAACGGTTGACCACCGCCAAGACGGAACCGAAGGGCCCGTACGTGACCAGGGTGAAGTCGGTGCGTGCACCGCATTTTCCTTGGTTTCAGCCATCGACCACTCCTTGTTGAGAACGACTGGAATTGCAGCTCCGATATCAGTAATGCATGTTTGGTCTCGATACCATCAGCCACTGATAGAAGCTGCAGCGTCCAAAAACCTAAATAGGAATCTGACGGCGGAATCCAATTGGCCATTCGATGAAGCGGCTGCTTGTGCCTGGGACTGTCAAGATCGAGGAACGAACAGCAGCGCTTGTGCCGATGTCAATGTTACTTGTTCCACGCCGAATCCCGTTCAAGTGAGTTTTGCCGATGCAAAGCCCAATGCCAAGGTTGTTGACGTGACTCGGATTGATATTTCAGATTTCGACGGCATAAAGGCCGTGTTGGCGAAAGGCCAGGACGTGTGGTTTGGTATGCACGTTGACCAGGAACAATTTTCGCAAATTCCGTCGCGTCCCAATGTGGTTCTCCCGGATGGCGATTTTCGAAGTGGCGCTGGACATGCAATGTTGTTGGCGGGTTATGCCGTTCAACCAACTGGGACGTTCTATCTAATCCACAATAGTTGGAGCAAGGACTGGGGAGATAACGGGTACGCTTGGATCGCGCAAGAGACTCTACAGAGAAATATTTTGTCAGCATACGTAGTCGAAGCAGTGCCAGCCACTGCGACGCCGGGGCCCTCACCCGCAGCGCCTGCACCGCAGCAGCCTGCTTGCCCCAACAACCAGAAACCAGATTCGGTCACTGGGAATTGCGTTCCGCCTTGTTCTGACGGCAGTCCGCGACATGCCAATACATGTCCTCTAGCGAATCAATGTCCCACAGGCTATGTCAATCTCAGCGGCGCGTGTGTTTTTGCCGCGCCCAACGTTGCAGGACAAGATCCCAAAACTGGCATTTGGTACAGTTGCAGCTCAGGTGGGTGTGCTTATGTAATCCCGCGGGGGCGAGCCGGCTGCAACTTGCAGTTCTGCGGAAAATCATGCCCCGCGCCAAAATACCACTTGGCGGTCTCCCAAAGCGGTTTAGGGTGTGCCGAATAGCGATTATGGTGACTTATTCATAATTGAAACACCTGGTAGATCGATATTAATCTAATGTATTCAAGTATTTACATATAGATCGTAAACTCGTTCTAACAATGAATATTTCAGCATAAAGTAAAATATCTCAGTCCCTCCATCGTCTAAATTTGAGATAAGGATTGCGAGCTATGAAATACCGAATTATTCCACTGACCGTCGTAGCAATGTGCCTGGGGTTGCCGTCGCTAGCCATGTCACGCCCCAATGAGGATATGCGTTTGGCCCGCGATGAACCTCGGGGCCCGCTGCACGAAGAGCGGGGCGGACCTAGAGGCGATCCGAGACATGAGCCAGGACCTATGCACGAGGGTCCGCCAGGTGCCCGACCGCTTCCTCCGATAGAACGCGACAGAGCCGTGCGGTACGAAGAGCAACTAAGGCGCGAACACGAGGCTGATCGTGCGCGTCGTCTGACTTTACTGAGGGATGAAAGGCGTTGGGAAACAGAACGACACATACGGGCCGAAGAGCACCGCCGAGCGATTGCACTCGAGTGGGCGCATGTTTCAGCAAGGCCAGCCGCTCGCGCTGAACTTTCAATCCATGCGGATCGCATGGCCCGGCTCAACCGTGCATTGGACGTAGCGGAAAGCACGTCGGACACCCCAATGATTGTTCGGATCAACGAGCTCATTCGTCGCGAAAATGCGCGACATGCGCGAACCATGGCCGCGATTCAAGCAGGTGAAGAATGATCAAGTCCTTACTGGTAGGTTGCATATTCAGCGCGTCGCTACTTGGTTGCCACAAGAAGGCGGATGAACAGATTCCGCCGCCTGTCGCGTCGGTTGCAGCAAGCGCTGTGGCAAGCGCTGTGGCAAGCGTGGCGCCGGAAGCCGTTGCGGCGGTTGCGTCCAGCGACGTAAGCGCGACGGCAGTTCCCGTTGAAGAAGATTTCGAAAAGAAAGCTGCTGCAACGGTCACGAAACCCACGCTGAAGCAAGAAGTTGATAAGCTGGAACAAGAAATTGGCAAGTAAGGAAATTCGATGATTATCAGGTGGAAGAGTCAATCGAAGCGGTCAAAGCCGCGAGGATGATTGGGCGCACCTGAATTGGAACAGCAGCGGTAATCCCCATTGCGAAAGGCTCCATTTTGACCACCATAAATCGACTGTTCGCCGCGTTGCCGGCACTCTCTGCCCTGCTAGTGAGCGGTTGTTATGTTGAATCGGGTCCACCGCCGGCGGCTGAACCCACCTATGTGGACGCTCCGCCCCCCACCCCGGCGCCGCCACCCCCAGAGGCCGTTCCCCCAGCCCCGAGTCCCGAGCATGTCTGGGTACCCGGATACCATCGTTGGAATGGTCGTGCTTATGAATGGCAAAACGGCCGTTATGAACGCAGGCCCCGTCCGAATGCCCAATATGTCGCCGGTCATTGGGAAAAGCGTGGTCGCGGACACGTCTGGGTGGAAGGACATTGGCAATAGGCACACTGCAGGCAGCAACACCACCCGAGTTCACGAATTAATCGCTGGCTAGGTGTTGCTGTCGATCGTGCCTTCCGCCAAAAGACGGATTTGTATGAGCGAGGCGTGCCGGGGCAGTCCCCTTGCTCACGGGCTATTGGGCGCCAAACGCTGGTGTTCGACGCAGGCATCCTTGCTCCCCAGGGCACATGCTCTCTTGTAAAGTTCAACAGCGTGTTTTTCATCCTTTTGAATGACGCCTGTGCCGGTCAGATATATGCCCCCGAGGTTGATACAACCCATCGTCTCGCCGCCATCACAGGCTTTCTGAAACAAGTCGGCGGCACGTTTGGCATCAATTCTGTCCACACCTTTGCCTTTCAAGTACATGTCTGCGAGGTTGTTGCAGCCTATCATCTCGCCGCCATCGCAGGCTTTTTGGTATAGCTGTGCGGCGCGCATTTCGTCCTTCTTCTCAACGCTTGTGCCACTCTTGTACATGCCGCCGAGATGAGTGCAGCCGCTCATTTCGCCACCGTCGCAGGCTTTTTGGTACAGTTGTGCCGCGCGCTTTTCGTCTTTGATGTCTACCCCGGTGCCGGTTTCGTACCTCCACCCGAGGTCGCGGCAGAGTGCCATGTCGCCACCGTTACACGCCTTCTGGAGCAATCCGACAACTTGATTGTTGTCTAACTTGACGACACCGTTACCATTCGCAACCATGCGTGCAAGGCTGCGGCAGCCGTTCATCTCTCCACTGTTGCAGGCTTTTTGGTACAGTTGTGCCGCGCGCTTTTCGTCCTTCTTTTCGACACCCCTACCAAACTCATACATTGCTCCAAGATTACTGCAGCCTATCATCTCGCCGTCATCGCAGGCCCTCTGATGCAACTCGGCCGCGCGTGATTCATCTTTCGGAACCCATTTGCCAGACGTGTACAACTTTTCGAGATTCCTGCAGCCGATAGGATTGCCGGCACTGCAAGCTTGGTCGTACAAGTTGGCGGCACGACTCTCATCCTTCTTCCCAATGCCCAGACCTTGTTCGTAGATCTCACCGAGTTCATTGCAGTCAAGGCTGCGGCCAGATTGGCAAGCTTCCTGGCAGGCTTCGAGTTTCTCTTGACCTAGGGGCAACGCCTCACAGTCATGCTCCGAACTCTTCAGCAGATAGCCCCTAACAGGCAAGTATGCCACTAGTCCTAATAGCAAGGCACCCACAACAACAACTAACAATATTTTCCTCCCATTCCGGTGTCGAACAGGCAATGGAATATGCGCTTCGTTGGCTACAGCTGGCTCGATCGGCCTCGTTGCTATTTCGGTGAACTGCCGCTGTGGGTTCGGCACAAACATGTCGGTGGCCAGCACCGTTTGCACTACGGTCTTGACTGGAGCAGCCGGTTCGACTTGCACGGACTCCAAGAGTCGCGTCAATTCAGTAACGGCTTCGGCAAAACTGCCCCAACGCGCAGCGGCATCCTTCTGCATGCAGCGATCGAACCAGGCGTCAAAGCCTTGCGGTAGTCGCCCGGCTCGATCACCGGCACGTATTGATGGCGGCTGTAAGTCGTGTAGCACGACCCGCAAGAACAAATCCGCTGAAACTTCCGCGTTCCAGTATTGAGCCACGGTGAGCCCGGTCAGCATCTCGTAGGCAAGCAACCCCAAGCTCCAGATGTCGGTATGGATAGAGACGCCGGTGGCAATGTGAATCCCCTCTTTCTCAGCCAACTGACGCAAGCCCGCTCCCATCTGTTCGGGCGCCAAGTACATCGGTGTACCCATCTGGGTCGCTGTATTCTGCGCCTCCTCACCGAGCACTTTTGCAATCCCAAAATCCATCACCTTGAGCGTCGGCGGTGCGCCAGGCACATTCACAAGGAATAGATTTGATGTTTTCAGGTCGCGGTGAACGACTCCTCGTGCATGGGCCTGTGTGAATGCGTCAGCTAGCTGTCGGAACAGCCCAATTGCTTGTGCCGGTGCAAACGGGCCCCGGCTATTTAGCCACTGCTCAACGGTTTCGCCCTCAAGCAGCTCCATCGCCAGAAACGGGAGTCCTCGTGCCGCGTCATAGTCTGCATCGAGCACGTCCACTATGTGCGGATTCCGGCCAATCGCGCTACCCATCTTGGCCTCTTTGAGAAAAAGCGACGCAAACATCGGGCGCCCCGCCAGATGCGAATGAATCATCTTTAGCGCGCAGCGACGTCCCGTCAACTGGTGCTCGGCCTCGTACACCACCGCCATGCCACCACTGCCCAACACCCCAATGATGCGATAACGATTCGCAATGACATCGTTTGCACCAACGGGCCGCAGTTCAGTCAATTTCCTCGCTCCCTCCCTGAATCATGCAAATGGCGAGCCCCCGCCAATACAAGGGCAAACACCATCAAGGAACCCCACAAGCGCAAGAACCTAGAGCCATCTGTCGAACGGACAACAAACATAAAGCAGATAGCGACTTAGGAAGCGAAAAACCGTCGGCTCAATGCCTTGGTCCTTCAGTTCCAGTGAGCAGTTAGTCAGAACCCCAAGGACGTCCACCTTCTTGGGGTCCTAACTTCACCTGCATTGCACGACGACCGATCGCTACTTTGCGGCAATTTCCGTCTCGAGGCTCTTCACTTGATCTTCAACATTGTCCTCGGTAATCGCCTCGCGTGCCGATTCCTCGTAGTCCTCTTTAACCGGGAGCGCTGAAGCTACCGGTGCGGCAGCAGCGACGGCAGGAGCGGCCGGTACAACAGAAGCGACTGGCGGCGTGGCAGAAGCTGGCGGGGGTACGGTCTCTTCGCGTTTGCACGCTACCGCTGATAGCGACGTGGCCACGGCGAGCGCCAACCAATAATTTGCCTGTTTCATTACTTCGATTCCTTTCGCCGGGCAACCCAATCGTCATGCCGCTTTTGTTCCGCTGCCAACATGGCATCAATACGTTTGATCAGATCAGCTCGTGCCTGAATTACAGCGATTTCACGGGCACGGTCCAGTTTGGCCATATGATCGGAGAAATTTCTGAATTCCGCTAGCGTATCGCCATCACCGGGCAGTTTGCCGCCGAATTCTCCCCTGATTCGTTCCAAGCTCTGTGCCCGACGTTGATCGCGATCGGCGTCCGCCTTTTGCTCGAGTTCCGCAAGGCGCTCGCCGAAAGTGCGGACGACGGCAACTTGCTTGAGCTCCGTTTTTTCCGCAGCTGACAGCAAATGCTTTGCCTCGCGTTCCTTGAGTTCCTTGAAGCGCCTTTCTCGCTCTCGCCGCAAATCCGCAAGCCTGTGTCCACTGGGCGGCGGATGATTGACATCTCCACCTGGCCCTCGCAGATCCGGACGGGCTGAGTGGTCACGATCGGGCCTATCTTTGTCTTCGTGAGGAGGAAGGGGGCGCACATCAGTCGGACCTCGTTCGCCGTGATTTGGCGCGCCTGGGAGCGGGCGACGATCATTGGGGCCCTGCTGAGCAATCGCAGGAAATGCAACGCTGGTCGCTAGACCCAACGCCGCCGCGAATAGAGCTCGCTTTCTTACGTTCATACGTTTCGAACCTTTGTAGATGTCGTTAGACATTGTTAGTCGCTGAGCATATCGTGGAGCCTGTAGGTTCAGCAACCGGTCTCGTTTCAGGTCTCTGTGCGAGTAGGCAATCGCAATCCACGTCAGAGACAGCCTCGAAGCCGCGAGTTTCGCACACTCTTGCCCCGAGTTCCTAAGCCAATTTCACAATCCTATCAGCCGGGCAGTGGCGCTTCGAACCAAGTGGAATCGGGACATTATGCTAGCATCATAGAATATTTCTTCATACGCCCGGCGTGAACACAGACCCAAGACAGGCACGAATAAGACAGTTGACGGCATGGCCCGGCTCAACGTACTAGATGTATTCGTTAGAGCTGGAAGCGCCAAGCACGTAGGGTTTAGCGGGCGCTGGTCGTTAGTGAAATTAGTGCGTTCAGCCGGATCTAACGATTCGAATGGGATGCTTGGAGTGAAGGCCGAAACAGGAGGACTTGTAATGACTAAGGCAGACTTGCGGTACGAGAACTGGTTGGAATACGGAAGGCGAATTCTAGGGGGCGTGCTGCTACTCGCTCCGCTGGGCACTCCCATACTTGCGGCTGGGTGTACCGTGAATTCTGCAACTTCGGACACGTGTAGCGCGAATTCCAATGTCAGCTGTTCGAACGGCGTAGGCTATACGTGCTCGGGTACCGCGTTGCCGCCATCGTCGGCTGGGCAATGCAACAGCATAGACAACACAGGTGACTTCTGCTGCGTCGAAAGCGGCACGTGCGGTGTGAGCAGCAGCGTCGTCTGCACAGGCGGCAACGGGACCGGCTATTTGTGCACCGGAGCCGCCCAACCGGCACAAACGAATCCGAATCTCGTATGCAACACAAATGGCACAGGTGCCTTCTGTTGCGTAGCCAGCACCACCTGCACCTACGATTCCAACGTCATTGGATGTGAGTCGGGGACGCTGGGCTACAGTTGTGCGAGCGGCGACGCACCGCCGGACGCCACTGACAGTGCCCTCGTGTGTAGTGTGCCTACCACGGAGAGCGGTCTCGACGAATACTGCTGCTTTACGAATACAACGACCGCCCCAGGCACGAGCACGTGCCAACCAGACTCGAGCGTGGCCGGATGCCAACCAGATTCCGCGGGCAACCCTTCCTATCGATTTTCCTGCACGGGGTCCGAAAACCCGGACACGGATTTCTCGAACATAACTTGCAGTACCCAGGGCACTCCAGGATCTGACTCACAAGGCAATGCTGCCTTGCTCTATTGCTGTACGTATCACTGATTGCCGAGCGGTCTTGGCGGGCACCGTTTGGTTGAGGGCGATTTCATCGGTCCTCAGGTTCGCTAGTGAGGCTGCCGCTCCCAGCCGACTTCGGTGCGCTCCCATTGCACGCGGCTTTGCAGGACCTCGCCTATGGCCGATTCGAAGGCATTGACGTCCCGAGGCGTGAAGCGAATGCGCAAAGCCTGCTTTCGAATCAAGGTGACGTGTCTCTGAAAGAGGTAGCGTCCGTCGAGCTTCAGGGCGGCGACACCGCCGCCCCAGCCCTCGGTCTGTACCCGTTCTAGCGACGCCCACGGGACGCGCAGTGGGAACCAGAGCAGGGCCGCGGCTCGCACGGTGATGCCGTCCGGGTCCACCTGCCAACGCGGGTGCAGGAAGACGGCGACAATAGCGTATCCAATCGGCGCTATTATCACTACGAGTCCCAAAAGAATAGCCAGCAAGGTAAATTCGGGCGGCATCACTTCAGCCAATCACAACGCGCGGCGGGGGGCAAGGCGACGCGCTGGTGCGTTGCTTTTTTCAGTTCGACGGGAACCTCTGCCAACTTCCCGTTGTCGGACTAGGCAACCCAGCACACCGCCCGTTCCGAAAGCTTCCCACGGAAGCGTTTGACGGTCTTCTGACAGTGTGCACCAACACCACAGGGAATTGCCATGTCCATACTGCGGTCACGTCCACGTCGGGCGCAGGGCATCGCTGCGCGCCTATGCATTCTCAGCCTAACTCTAGTTTCTTTCGCCTCCGCCACGGAATCGAAGGATTCCAGCACGGCGCGCGAACGCACGGAAATCGCCGAATGCCTGACTTTCACTCAACAAGCCCTCGAAACCGGGGTTGAATACCACTTTGCGAATGGCTGCGAGAAGCCTCTGGCGTGTAGCTTCGAGTGGACCTTGACTTGCGGTGAAAAAGCGCCATTCAAACAATTTCACCAGAGGGCCGCCGTGCCGCTTGCGCCGAAAGCCGAGCAAAGTGTCACGGCTGACGTTCGTATCTGCAGAGGCGACAGTTGGGAAATCACCGGTGCTGCTTGGGCTTGCTCATCGCCGTGATCGTCGAGCCGCGACCTTGGCGTGCTGTCAGTGCAAATACGACTTGATCACGCCGTACCAGGTGTCGCCCATCCACGGGTAGCCGACGGTGTAATTCGGGTGCACGTTGTCGGTGCTGAGCGCGCCGGTCGGGGGTGTGGACATGTCCACGTACAGCACGTGCTTGCCTGCGGCCGCCCGCGTTTGGACAATGCCGGGTATAGCGGCATCATAGGTAGCGACATTGGCTGCGCACTGCGTCGGCGTGTAGCCGGTAGAATTGCAACCGGGGAACGGATAGATCGAAGAGACGACGAGCAGGGCATCGGGAACCGCCGCCACGATCTTGTCAATGAGCGTCGCAAGCCTATCCGATGCTCCAGCCTCGCTGCTCGCATAGCCTTCATCATTCGTGCCGATGAATAGGAGCACGATATTCGGCATGTCCTTGAGAGCACCAGCATACGATGTCCCGGATACGGACACTGTCTGGGCCGTCGTGGCAATGCCATTGATTTGAGTAATCACCCACCCGATATGCCCTTCATGGTTCTTGGGAAATGTCTGACCGCTGACGGTGGTCGGACCGCCCGTTAGGCTTCCAACGAAAGTGATGTGCTTTTGGTCGGCCACGGCCTTGGTGAAGAGTTCAACGCGGTATCCACCCCCATAGTTTGGACTCCCGGTGTCTGCGCCTGCGCCTGCCGTGATCGAGTCACCGAGCGGCAGAATCTTGCAATTGCCAGTCGCGGGACAGGGGTCGAACGTGCTCGCGCTCGTGCTCGTAGAGCCCGCAGCGCTGCTGCCTCCCGTCGCTCCCGATGCTCCGCCGCTGGGGCCTCCGGTGCCGTTCAATCCTCCGGTGCCGCGAGCTGTAGAGCCTCCACTGCTCTTCCCACCGCTGCCTCCTGCCGCTCCACCGGTGCCGCTAGGCTCCCCCCCGGTGCTGGTTGTTGTGCCACCGGTGCTGTTGCTCACTGTGCCGCCGATGGCGCTGCCCTTAGTGCCCCCAGTGCTGCTAGCAAGGGTGCCACCAGTGGCAGAGGGTCCGCTGGTGCGGCCTCCGGTGACAGGACTTCCCCCTGTGCTGTTACTCACTGTGCCACCGGTGGCGCTGCTCTTGGTGCCTCCAGTGCCGTTCGCAACGCTGCCGCCCGTTGAGCCGGGTGCTTGGCCTCCGCTAGCACAATTGCATCCCCCGCTGCTGATAACGGTGCCACCGGTGGCGCCACTGCCACTCTGGCCACCCGTACTGGCTCCACCCGCCGCAGCGGGCTGGCCAGACGTCGTGTTGTCGCTGGAGGAACAGGCGAGACCTCCAAAAAAAGCAAGAAGAATCGCTGCGCGCGCGGTTTGCGCAACAAGAGCGCTAGATGCGATCGTGTGCTTCATCAGGTTCCTCGTTTGTCGCCAGTTCGGCCGATCATCAGTATTTCTCGGGTGGCTCGTTCGAGCCGCACCGGCAATGCGCCGGATGCCAGCGCGCGAATCACTCACTGTGCAGTGGCAAATCGCATCGAAATCCAGCACGCGTTCGTGTTCTGGCTCGACGGCTGGATGTTGATGACCTAGCCGGGCCGACGCCCAGATGACGACTACATAACGAAACAGGCGGCGGCACCACCGTTCCCTCATTTCCTGTGGTGCTTTTCACAGATGCCGGCAAGCCGCCTTCAATGCCAGCGGGAATCGATTTTTTGATGTCACAGCGGCGCGGAAACGCGCGTGGCTCACCTCGCGTTTCCGTGCCGTGACGACATCGAAAAGCCGCTACTTGCCGGCGACGTGGATGGTGAGGTGCTTGTCGCTGCGCATCGCGGGCTGGGGACTTCACCCGATCGCCACCTTGGTGCGCTTGGGCTACGCTTGGGGGCGATTTATGAGACGGCTGCTTGCTCTGGCCCTTGCGACCTGCGCGTGTTCTTCCACGACCTATAACAGGGGCATTCCCAATTTGGTTCAACTGGACGCTTGTGTTTGGCGGTCAGGGCAACCATTGAAACGCGAACAATGGGAGGCCATCAAGGGGCTTGGAATAAACCACATTGCCAAGCTCAACTTCGAAAGCGAGGGCAGCGACGACGGCGCCCGGGAGCTCGGGATGGAAGTTCAGTCATTTGGCATGGAGCCCCGCGGCGACCTGGATATCTTCGACAACATAGCGCACACTTTCAAGCACCCGAACGAGAAAATCGTGGCGGCAGCGGATGCATATATCAGTCGATTTGCACCCGTTCTGACGAGCGACGGGCAGACGGCTTGCCCGAACGGCATGCTGCTTGTGCACTGCACTCATGGGCAAGATCGCACTGGTTTCGAGATTGGGCGATACCAAGTCCTCGTCCACCACATGAGCAAAGAAGCTGCCTACGAGGAAATGAGAGCGCATCACTTCCACACGTCGCTGCATGGGATTGCAGATGCTTGGGAAGACTGGCATCCGGCCACCAACGCCCATTGAAGAGCTAGCCGTCTTTGGTGCTCAAGCATTTCTTCTCGCTTTAGCGGCGTGGCAATGAATCCAACTAGACGTGCTCTGTGCAAATCGCACCTCGAAGGCACAGCCTGAGGGCTGCGCTCTAGGCTATTGGACGAATTCAACGCAGCGGACGCTGGACGTCGTCGTCGGGCGTGGCTACTTGCGCCATTTGGCGCGCGCGCTCAAGCCTTTGCTCGATCGCCGGGTTACCCGGGTTTAGTGACTGTGCGGTTTGGTATTCGGCAATGGCGTCCGAGAGGCGTCGCTGCGAGAAGGCGACGTTCCCAAGGTTCAAGTGCCCGTTGATGGACCGCGGAAAAATCTCGACGGCTTTCCGGAAGTGATCGACGGCCCCAGTTTCGAAGCCAACCTGCAAGAGCAACAGGCCCAAGTTATTGTGAATTGAGGACACGTACCGCGCGCGTGTGCCGACGGTACTGGGATTCCCGGCCAAGGTCTCATTGTAGTATTCAACCGCCTTGACGATCTCGCCCTCTTGCGCCCAAGCCAACCCCATCGCGATCTTGGCGTTTAGGTAGTCGGGCTTAATCGCAAGGGATTTGGTCAGCCATTCAATGGCTTCGTCGAACCGTTTGGTATGCATGTACTCATCGGCTACGCAGTAGTACCCTAAGTAGCTTTGTGGATTCACCTCCACCGTGCGGGAAAACAAGGTCACCGTGGATTGCCATAACTTTGCCTGTCGAAAACTCATTGCGGCAAAGACGTAGAGAGGCGCGGCTGCAACGAGATGGGAGTTAGCGAAGGCGCCAAAACGAACCATTGTGCCTGCGACCATCACACTGACCCCAATTAGCGCAGTGTACAGGTAGTGGTCAGCAACCGTCGAGACATCCTGAAACCCAAATGGAACCAAGCCGAGGACGGGCGCGATGGACAGAAGGAAGATCGCCCAGCCGCTGATCATCAAGGAATATGCACCTCTGTCCCGCGAAGCTGGCCCCGAATAGAAAAACGCTTTTATCACCACCGCCACCCCAGCCACCAGCGAGAGGCCCGATAGCGCCAGCCACCCGCGTGAGGTGTGGTTGAGGACGAATTGCGGAGGGTGGCCGTAGTCAACGGCTAGCGGATAGGGAACCAGCACGTGGCAAACGTAGAATGCGAATGCATCCGCCGCCACGGTAAGCCGCTGCGTGGCTGTTGGAATGAAGTCGAGCTCGAGGTCTGGCTGCAGGCGCTTGGTCACGTACGCCAGAATCAGCAACGGCACGCTGTACAAAGCGGGCATGACAACGCTCTTGCGAATGCTATGTCCGAGGACAATCCTATCTACCAGCAGCACGATAGCCGGAAACACGATGGCGGAGGGTTTCGAAAGCATGGCCGCGAGGAAGAACACGGCACATAGGACTCGCTTGGTTGAGCGGTAGTGCCACCAAAGGCCCAGCAGTCCGAACATCGCCGCTAGCAGGCCCTTCAATTCGGAGACCCACGCTACCGACTCCACCTGCACCGGATGGATCGCGAAGAACAAAGCCGCGATAAGCGCGATGGTACCGTCGCTAACGCCATGTTTACTCACAGGCTTGTGGCGGCTGATCTGCAGCAGCTTGTGCACCATCAAGAAGACGAGCGAGACATTCACGAGATGGACCGCGAGATTAACAGCGTGAAAAAGCCAAGCGTTCTGCCGGAGCGCGCCAAACATACGCCCAACCATGATTAAGACCCACCAGACCGAGTAGGTGACTGGGATGTACAGGTTGAAGTATGACTTGGTCCAAAACGCCGCGAGGCCCGAAACGGACATTCTCTGAAAGTTTGGGCTGTCGAAAAGGTGGCTGTAGTCGTCCAGGCGAATGAAATCGGCGAAAAGGACTGGAGACATTGCCAGTGCCGTCACGGGGAGCAGCCATGCCAGCATGCGAGCTGGGCTCGAGCTTTGTGCGCGCTTTGAGTTCTTCTGCAACGGCATACGCGCAGTATACGCCGCAGCCGAGCCGTGCGGCGCCTATTTCAATGCGCCCGACCGTCGAGCGCCTCAGACCGGGCTCGCCGTCCAACTCATTCGAGGCGACCCGACGCCGTGACGGTCTGGCATCGCTCGCTGTGCGTTTCGAAGGGTTTCGTCCTAGCAACGAGGTTGCCGTGGTTCACGTAAAGGTCGAGAAGCAAACCATCGACAGCGATACTGCGCAAGAGAGCTAGACGCTCGCCCGGTCGATCGAGAGTCAACGTAAACGTGGATGGAATCGGAACATGCCCGGTCTCGATGAGGAGCAATCCTGCACCTTCGGCGACTCGGACTTCGACGGCATTTTCCAGCGCGACGGATCGCCAGGCGTTGACGCAACCAAGCGCGACAGGGCTGCGCACGAACGCTTGACGATCGACGTCTCCCCAGCGGCTACGAAGCAACAGCGTTCCATCCCGTGCGCTGGCGAGAGTCAGCGCGTCGAGGTCCGAAAGTGGCAGAGAACCTTCAGCAAAGGCCTGCCCTTCTCGATCGATCGTCGTAACGAAAGCGTTGACGGCGTCGCTCGGACTGCGACATATGACAATTCCGATCCCGCCCGTGGAGAACAACCTACCGTGCGAACAGGGTGGCACAATGACCCGCAGGTTCGCTGGGTGGCGACTCAAGACAGCCATATGCGAGACACGAGCGACCGTCTCGTGATCGGCAAGTCCGTCGCTCAGCCACACGAGATCCGTGTTGGTAGGCGCGGCGTCTCTGTCCAGGCGTCCGCTGATCGCCGCCGAGCCCGCGCCATGCACACGAGATGCCGGGGGTGCGCTCAGCTTGACGGCTGGCGCCCGAGTTCGGTGCCAGCCGTAGCCGTGGGGATCGCAACGGTTGAATTGCGCTACCAACGCTTCAGACCCCGCACTTCGCGGTAATTCGATGAATGAAGGCGGATTGTCCAGCACGTTTAGGCGGCTGCTAGTTTCGAAGGCGCGAGTGGGCCAGTCGCTTAGCCCGTCACGCCAACGCGACGGCCCGTTCCTGTAGATCCACGTCATGCCATCCGCGGCCAGTTCGGGACTGCATGGGTCGCGACTCCCGATGATGCCGTCTTCGCGATAGAGGGAAGAGATAGGGAACGTCGAGCGCTGGAAGGCGCCGCCATCGCGCGCAATCCATGCATCGGGAGCTCCAGTCGATCGATGGCTGCCCTGCACCACTGTGATGTCGTCAAATCGGACGGCGAGTTCAGTGAGAACCGCGTTCGGATCGACGAGTACCTCTGCGAAGGTAGTCCCCTCGTCGAGTGATCGCATCAAGCGCCCCTGGGCGAGCGCAGCAACAACGCGCCCACCCGAATCCCAACGAGTGGCGTCAGGGACGCTTGCCTGCCGCTGAAAGACAAAGGGCGGGGAGGGCTCGGAGTGGTATAGAGTGCCGTCGGTCGTCGCTGCGTAGATGCGGCCATTGCCGGAAAGACCAATCCAGCGAGTGTCATTCGGCAGGGAAAGGGAACCTAGAACCCCCTGTGTCCGGCTGACCGCCAGCGTCATGCGTCGCGTTTGCACGATAGCCATATCGACGTTTGCGGCGACCACGCGACGCTCGCTGAGCGTGTCGTCCACGTACGGGGGCCGATCGAAGGCCGTGTTTTCGCCGAAGTTTTGAAGCATGTCCACCTCGCACGACCTCGGTGGAGCGAGCGGCGCTTCGAGCCACGGCGCGCTCGGTAGAGTTGTGGCAGGCAAGACGAACGCAGCGTCAAGCGCCGGTCCCGTGTTTCGGTCTTTGATCGCTCGCGGCGGTTCCGTTGCACGCTGCCGCGCCCCGGTGCACGCGAAGAAAGTCGAGGCAACAACGAAAAGGGCGCCGAGACCCGATTGCCTCTTCGCCTCAGACATCCGACTTGAGATCGTACGTTTGTGCATATTCTCTCAGTGCGTCATGATAGGATCTCATTGGCGGCAATCGAGAGTCTTTCAGTATCGCGCTACGCGGCCTTCGCGCGGGGCGCGATAGCATTTCCGCCGCGAGCGGGCGAACCGAGGTACTCCGCCCGATCAAGCCGAAGTAGACGACCGCCGCATCATACCACGAGCTGTCGCCATCATTGGTCATGTGGTAGATACCACGCTCTCGCTCTTCAACCAGTTCACGTGTTGCGCGCGCAAGGTTGACTGAGTACGTGAAGCGACTTCGTTCGTCAGCCACTACCTCCAAAACGCTGCGCTTCGTGCTCGCCTCCTGAATCAGGTCAAAGAAGGTTCGCTTCGACGTGGGACTCGACCCTTTGGGTCCGAACAGATTCGAAGTCCTTATGATGTAGTAGTTCAGGCCGGCACTGGCATGCTCCAGTATCCCGTCTTCTCCCAACTGCTTGGTCATGCCATAGCGATTGACCGGTTCCGCAGGGTCGGTTTCCAAATACGAGTCTTTTTCCCCATCGAACACATAGTTGGTCGAGTAATGGATCAGAGTCGCATTGAGCCTGAGCGAAAGCCGCGCCAAGCAAGCAGGCACGTCCCCATTGATGGCCCGCGCTCTGATGAACTCGACCTCCGAGGATTCACAGGCGTTGACCGAGTTATGGGCAGCCGCATTGATGACAATATCCGGCTGCAGACGTAGGACCTCGGCCGTTAGCATGTCGAGATTTTCGACGTCGAGATCCCGATGGCCGTAGGCCGTGACTGCGCAGTTGCCCGTTCTTTCGTATTCCCTTACCAGCTGGGAGCCGAGGTTGCCCATTGCGCCCAAAATGAGTACTTTTTGGCGTATGCTACCGCTTTGTGTCTTCATCTTGGACCGTGATGGTGAAGTTTCTGCGTCGCACCATGATCGACGTCAATTCTCATCGATGCAATGATAGTGGGTGCCGCGCATCTTGGCCAGCGTACCCGCATCCGGTCCCGGGGGGCCCGACTAGCCCAACCAGGGACAAGAACACGATGGCACGGGCGCCGCTGTGTTTACCACCGTGTTTTCCACCGCCCGCGCCCAGGCGCTGCGACAGTCGCCCGCCGATGTGCGCCGCAGGCCCTCCTCCCCAAGCCGCGTGTCAGTGACCTTGGGCGTTGACCTCATCGAGCTTGAGCATATCCACGGTGAGCATGTCCGCCCCGACGTCCGTGGTCCACGCGACCACCTCGGCATTGGCGCGGACGTACGTGATTGCGCCAGGGCGGCCGAACACCAAGACACGAGGTTTGTAGCTCTCCTTATGAACATCGAAAAGGCCTTCAACACACGCGCACGAGATCGCGGCGTCTACATGGATGGGCGAGCAAACGAATTTCTTGAGCACGGTTTGTTCAGTCTTCAGATCGAGCGAAAGCTTCCTAATCTCTATCTTGTCCAGGCTGTAATAATAGAGCGCGTCAGAACCCGTGAGCATGGAAGGCGTCGGCCCTTTCTTGACGTCTCCGTATTCGGGCTCACCGCCCGTAAGGTGAACGCGCCCAACGTGCCACGTGCCATCGCTTGGCCGCTGTACGAAGAACACGGTGTCGCCGACCAGGTTGAGCGCACTGATCTCGCCCATGGAAGACACCAGAACGCGCGGCGTCTTGCCCCGCAGGCTTTGAATCGTGTAAAGCCCGTTATCCGCCTTATCAACCCACGCGAACGATTCGCCGGAAGTCACGAAGTATTGCAGAGAGTGCGGGAATTTCGCAAGCGGGCGCGACTCGCCTCCCTCTTTGGGCGCTCGCCAAATGGCGCCCTTCGACCAAAAGATGAACGACGAATGCGTCATCGCCGCGCCGTATCCGAGGTCCAGCTCAATGCCCGCAGACGGCTGCCCGGCAATCAGTTTGAAGGCGGCGTTGGGCGTGAGCAGATACACGGTGCTGTCATCGAGCGCCAGCGAAACATGGTACGCGGACACTGGCAATTTCATCAAGCGCGTGGGCTCAACCAAGCTTTGAGTTCTCGGTTTGGATGTCGCTGCGGCACTCGTACCACCCGCAGATATTGGGCCATCGCTCTTGGTTCGAGTGGGCTCGCGGCTGCACGCCAGGGCCAGCACGAGCAGGCAAGCCAACGAAGCGTTTCGGGCGGTCATCAAGCGCACGCGAGTATGACCGCCGGCTGTGTGCCAAGCAAGAATCGCAGCCCGTCCAATAGGCCGTGGGACTGCTGCGCTGACTCAAGCTGGCTCTTTGGGTCCGAATGGATTAGCTTGCGCCCGGATTGGGTCCCGCGAAGGAAGGCCGCATCCGCACATTGTCAGGAGATCGATTCATGAGCCGCCCCATATTTGCCCGATGCGTCGCGTTCTGCCTTGTCGCATCGGGCTGTGAGTCAAAAGGCGAAGGAACCCCGGCCGCGTCCGCTGCAGTTTCCGCAGCCGCTCCCACGCCGCAGCCATCGGCAACCGCGCCTGCAGCGCCACCGTCGGGCACGGCGCCGCCAGCGCCAAGCGCAGCACCCTTCAACCCCGCGCTGCTCAAACCCGATGCAGCCAAAGCGACAGCGCCCGCCAAGTTCAAAGTCAAATTCTCCACTACTAAGGGCGACTTCGTGGTCGAGGTCACTCGCGCCTGGGCGCCGCACGGGGCAGACCGTTTTTACAACTTGATCAAACTCGGGTTCTACGCCGACATTGCCTTCTTTCGGGTAGTCCCGGACTTCGTGGTTCAGTTTGGCATCCACGGCAACCCGGAGGTGGCCAAGGCTTGGAAGAGCGCAACAATAAAAGACGACAAGAAGACCAAGCAGTCCAATCTCAAGGGTACCGTGACGTTCGCCAAATCGGGGCCCGACACGCGAACCACACAATTGTTCGTGAATTTCAAGGACAACGCGAAGCTAGACTCCATGGGCTTCCCTCCCGTTGGCAAGGTCATTGACGGCATGCAGGTCGTAGAAGCCATCAACAAGGAATACGCGGAACAGCCCGACCAGGCCATGATTCAAGCGTCAGGAAACTCCTACCTG
Source organism: uncultured delta proteobacterium (assembly GCA_963811985.1). GTDB lineage: Bacteria > Myxococcota_A > Polyangia > Polyangiales > Polyangiaceae > FEN-1139. Next base: position 284,896 of record CAWEUH010000009.1, on the reverse strand, counting down.
CGCGACATATTTCCCCGGCTCGATTACGTGAAAAGTGCCGAGGTTGTTAAGTGATTGAGATATTGCAACCGAGGGGTCCCAATCTGTGGTAGATAGATTGCTTGTATGTTTGCGGGCCTTATCTTAGCCAGCCGATACGAGCTCATTGAGAAGCTGGGCTCGGGCGGCATGGGTTCGGTCTGGCGAGCACACGACCAAAAGCTCAACGCTGACGTTGCCGTCAAGCTCTTGGCACCTCAATTCGCCGAATCGGATCTCGCGTTGTCCCGATTTCGGAGGGAGGCACAGGCTGCGGCCGTCATTCGCAGCACTTACGTTGTGCAGATCTTCGATCACGGGGTTGATAAGGGCGTCCCTTTCATAGCGATGGAGTTGCTCAAGGGTGAAAGTCTTGCGCAGCGCTTGCAGCGCGAACGAGTTCTGCCGCCCGAGCCGACGAGTCGCATTCTGGGGCAGGTGGCACGCGCCTTGGCGTTGGCCCACAGCAGCGGCATCGTGCACCGCGACATGAAACCCGACAACGTGTTCTTGGTGAGCGAAGACGAAGAAGTGCTGGCCAAAGTGCTCGATTTCGGCGTTGCACGCCATCAAAGCGACCTGGGGCAAAGCGTAGCGTTGAGGACAAGTACCGGCGCCATCCTCGGCACGCCCTTTTACATGAGCCCGGAGCAAGCAACGGGCCAAGCCGTGGATTGTCTCACCGACATCTGGGCCTACGGGGTTATCGCCTGTGAGTGTCTCACGGGCAAGCGCGCCTTCACCGGTGACTCACTTGGGGGCTTGTTTCACGCCATCTGCATGGCACAATTGCCAGTCCCGTCGAACCTGAACCAGGTGCCTGCAGGCTTCGATGAGTGGTTTGCGCGAGCCGTGGCTCGCGACAAAGATGCGCGATTTCAGTCCATCAAAGAAGCGGCTGAAGGACTCAGGTTCGTTTGCGGAGGCACCAGCGTTCTTTCGGTAGAGCCGGCCGCTCCGGTCGACAGTGCCGACACACTCCAGACAGGGACGCCCGCCATGTCTGTGGATGTTCCGGTTTTCCTGTCGGGCGAAATGCCGCACCAGTCCCTCACCGGGGATCCTTCGTCGCTATCCGTTGCCAACCTGGCTGCACAACGCAAAAAGTCGCCCAACGTGCTTGTTTGGGTCGTTGCGGCAATTGCGCTCGGTGTTCTTCTGGCTGGCTGGCGACTGCTGACAAGGCCTGACTCAAGCGTGTCGGCGGCTTCGGCCAGCGGTGCACCCTTGATGGCGTCGCAGCTAGCTCAGCCAATGCCGGCTGCCGCTAGCTTGGCGTTGTCTGCGCAGCCCATTGATAATCCAGACAACCTGCCCCTTGAACTCGGTGAGCCGACATCGAAGCGCAAGAACGCTCCCAAGGGGGCGCGTGCAAAACCCGAAGCGTTGAGCACGCAGGCCAATCCGGCCACATCACCGTCCGCGAAGAGCCAGCCACGCAACCCAGCACGTGGCGCAAACGACAACGCAGCCGGGATCTGAGGCAGTATCGACAGCGGGACACACTAATGATGCGACGGTTCACTCGGCACCAAATCATTTTCGCACTTGTAAGCGTGAGTGCACTAAGTCTTTGGGGGCATCCAGCTTGGGCATTGAGTGACAGCGACAAAGATGCGGTTCGGACACTGTCCAACCAGGCCGCCCAAGAGTTCAACCAGAACCAATTCGAAGCCGCTCGTAGCAAATTTCTGGGCGCGTACCAGATCGCCCAGGTGCCACGCTTGGCAGTGTGGGTGGCTCGGGCCGAAGAGAGATTGGGTCATCTAGTCGCCGCGTACGAAATGTATCGGCAGGCTCTGAGCCTGCAGCCAAACGACCTTTGGCAGGGTGATTTGCAACAGCAAGCGCAAAGAGACGCACAACAGGAGCTCGATGCGCTGCTACCGCGCGTGCCAAGAGTGACGATTGCGATTGAAGGCGTAGCGCCAGACGCAGTCGCCGTGGCCATAGACGATGTGCCCGTACCGAGTGCGCTGGTCGGCTTGGAACGTCTGATCGATCCGGGTCAGCACACAATCGCAGGCAAGCGCGGCGATGATCTCGTGACCGAGACCGTGCAAATCGCGGAACGCGACAAGAAGCACGTGGTGCTTGGATTCGGCCAAATTGTGGGCGGCGCAGCGGGCATCCAAAATCCGTGGCAAGCAACGCCAGCGGGCAGCGACGGTTCCGTGCCGAACCAAACCCAAAAAGCCACCGCAGCGGCTGGTAACGCATCGTCTGCGCCCGATTCAAGCTCCAAACGGAACAACAACCTTCGCACGGCGGGTTGGGTTGGCGTGGGCGTTGGTGCAGCGGGGGTTGCATTGGGCACGATCACGGGGATCTACGTGGCCGTGAAGCACGGCACTTTGAGCAGTGACACCCGATGCTCGCACAACACTTGCGACCCAAGCCTTGAACCGGAGGTGAACACGTATCACACGATGCGCACGCTTTCGACCGTTGGGTTCATTGTCGGTGGGATCGGCGCGGCCGCCGGTGTGACACTGCTGCTCACAACGCCAAAGTCAGAATCCAAGGCGAACGTCGGGTTGCTGCTGGCACCCGGAATGGCGAGCGTAGAAGCGGTATTCTAACGCAGCGTCTGGCAATCGCTGACTCCGGCTCTTCCCACCTCAAACCCTTGGCGAACTTGGCGGCTTGGCGGTTCATTCTCTTTCATCGACACCTGCTCCTGGAGAGTTGCTCGCAATCCGTTCCATTATTCTCGGACGGGCCCTAAGCAGGGGCTTCCCAGGTCTTGATATCGGGGGTATACCCTCGAATCCGTGCCTGCGACGATTCTTTTCGCTGATACCGACCTCGAAGCCACAAGGCTGGTGAAAGACCTGCTCACCAAGGCACAGTACTCGGTTCGGCACGCTTCAAGTCTTGACGCACTCGACCGCGAGGTATCGAGCGGTTTCATCGACGTGTTGGTGGCGGACCGCGCCTTGCTCGGTTCGAACTGGACTGAATGGCTCACGGCTGCCACGCGGCGCTGGCCCGATTTGCCAATCGTCATTGTCGCGCAGTGGGTCTCCGACGCGGAGTCCATTGCCGCGCTTAGGGCAGGCGCGGCGGCATTCGTCGCAAAGCCATTTGACGCGACCGAGCTGCTGCTCGCCGTGCAAAATGGCGTTGCCGCGGCTGAAGCGTCGAGTGAAGCGCCATCGCCAGCAAGCGTCATGCTTTCGCCGAGCCAGGCGATCGAGGGCACGCCAATGGTGGGCGACTCGCCGGCGCTACGCGAAGTCCAGAGCCTAGTCCGTCGCGCCGCCGCCAGCAATGCCACCGTGCTGATTCGTGGAGAAAGCGGTGCCGGCAAAGAGGTGATTGCGCGGCGCATCCACGAACTTGGACCCCGCAGCCGCGCGCCGTTCGTCAAGGTTCACTGCGCCGCCCTGCCCGAAGCGTTGCTCGAAAATGAACTGTTCGGCCATGAAAAGGGCGCGTTTACCGGCGCCAGCGCGCGCAAACCGGGTCGGTTGGAGATCGCGGATGGGGGCACGCTGTTCCTCGATGAGATCGGTGACATCACCGCGAGCACTCAAGTCAAGTTGCTGCGCGTGCTGCAGGACAAGCAATACGAGCGCGTCGGCGGTACGCGCACAATCCAGGCGGATGTCAGGTTCATGGCCGCGACGCACCGTCCGCTCGAAGACATGATTGGACGCGGCGAATTCCGCGAGGATCTTTACTACCGGCTCAATGTGATCCCCGTTGTTGCCCCACCCTTGCGCTCGCGGCCCGACGACATCGCGATGCTCGTGCGGCATTTCTGCGCCGCGTTCGGCGCACAAAACGGCAGGCCTCATATCCACGTGACGCCTGAAGCCATGACGTTGTTGCGCGTGCAGCCGTGGCCGGGCAACGTGCGTCAGCTGCAGAACTTCATCGAGCGCCTCGTCGTGTTTGCGGAAAGCGACGAAATTGGGTTTCCAGCCGTCCACACGGAACTCGGCTCCACGGTTTCGGCAGCTGTACCCACGGCGAACGCTCCCGAATTGAACTTCGCGATATCCGTGCTGGAACTCGATGAAGTGGTGCGGCGCGCGGAGCGCAAAGCCCTGGAGAAAGCGCTGCAAAGGGCGGGCGGCAACCGGACCATTGCAGCGCGCATTTTGGGCGTGAGTCGGCGCACGTTGTACAACAAGCTCGAAGAGCACGGGATTGCATAGTGGCGCGATTCCACTGAAGTGATGGGTCCTTCGGACCTTGCCGCTGCGCGGCCAATCGCGCCACTATCCTAATTTCCTTGGGCATTCGCCCAAACCCAAAATCGCTCCGCGATTTTCTAGTACATCGATTCAAGAGAATCGATGTACTAGCGCAGTTTTGGCTCCCAGAAATTCGTTCGACAATTCGCGGGGCTCACTGTGCTCGCCTTGCGCAAGCGTGTATACTGCGGCGCGTGTCGCAATGAATCCTTCGCGATGGCTTGGCATATCGTTCGCAGGGCTGTGTCTGGTCACGGTTGGGGCTGCCCTTTCCCAAGACAACCGCATCGACCTAGAATACACGGCCGATGACGGCTGCCCCGGTCGTGCCGAATTCATCGCTCGAGTCAGGGCACGCACCCAATTGGCTGAGTTCGTCGAATCCGGTGGCTCCGAAAGGCGTTTTGCCGTGAGCGCTCGGCTCGACGGGCGTCGCGCAGTGGGCAGCTTCGTCAGCGGGCGAGGCAACGCCACCGGCACGGCTCGCCAAGTGACTTCCGAGCGGTGCGACGACGTCGTTTCGGCACTTGCGCTCATTGTTGCGCTGGCCGTCGATCCGCAGGCAAAACTCGACCAAGCATCGCCAAGCTCCACGCCCGACGCCACCGCGCCTGATGCTGTGACGGCCCAGTCAACTTCAGTGCCCGTCGCGCCACGCCGCAATTCGCACCCAACTTCGACGCCGGCCGCTCCTGAGAATCGGCCGCACGCCGGCCGCAATTCGTGGATCATCGGCGTGTCGGCAAACGGGCAACTCTGGCCGGGTTCCCCAGCCATTGCGTTTGGCGGGCTTTCAGCAACCGTTCAATGGCAGTCACTCGCAGCGGGCACGCTTGCGCCAGCGGTTAGCTTGTCAATTGAGCACGAGCAAAGTCCCACGGTGCATCCAGTTTCGGGTGGGGGTGCGCGCTTTGCGCTCAACAATGCGGCCTTGGCGTTGTGCCCACTGCAAGTGAGAGTCGGCTCGTCAGTAACCCTGCGTCCCTGCGTTGGCGCTGCCGGGGGTTGGGTCGCCGCAACCGGTGTCAGCGAAGGGCCCATTGTTGGCGCGCTGCAACGCAATCGGCCCTGGTGGTCAATTCAGCAGACGGTTCAACTGCAGGCCGATCTCGGCAAACTCTGGTTGTTAGTCGCACAAACAGGCCTAGCCGAACCCCTTTGGCGCGACGACTTCGTGTTCGACTATCCAGCATCCACTCCGGCCTCGACGCCGAACCGAATCGCAATCGCCAGCACCCCGGCCTGCGTGCCGCAGCTTGGCCTGGGCATTGCCCGACATCTTTAATGATCAATACACGCCGAGGTGGCCACTATCGGTCATGGGCGACCGATCGCTCGCGTTGACTGAAATCCCGGTGCCGTGTGCCAGCGAGCAAGGCGGGGCAGCGCCGGGCGATCGAATCCAATCGGCCGTTATTGCCCACTTCGATTTTGTGTGGCGAACCATCCGCCGGCTCGGAGTCGAGCCAGGCACCGTTGACGACGCCGCCCAGGAAGTGTTCATCGTGGCCAACAAGGGTATCGCCGAAGTCCCCGTTGGCAAAGAGCGAAGCTATCTGTTCGCCATCGCACTTCGGATTGCAGCGCAGAAGCGGCGCACGCAAAGGCGCCGGCGTGAAGTCAGCGGCCATGATGCGCTGCACGAGGTTACCGATGCGACCAAGGGCCCCGACGAACTTCTGGATGAATGCCGCGCAAGGCAAGTGATGGATCAAATCTTGGAGTCCTTGCCTTTGGAACAGCGTGCCGTCTTCGTGCTGTTCGAGATGGAAGAGATGACAACCGCTCAAATCGCAGAAATGCTGGATATTCCAGCCGGAACGGTGGCTTCGCGTTTGCGCCGCAGCCGCGAATTATTCATGAAGGCCGTCAATCGCAGATGGGCGCGCGACGCCCGGGCAGGTGCATGATGCGCGAACCAGAGCGAATCATCCAAGGTAACGTCAATGACCCCGCGGTAAGGCTCATGCAGTCCGTACGGCGCGATGGGCCGTCCGCGGGGGTGCGCCAGCGCACGTTGGCGGCGCTCGCGGCTCCAGCAGCGATCGCCATTGCAGGCAAGGCCACCGCGACGACATGGCTAGTTGCCTCTGCGAAATGGCTGGCCGTGGCAACCGGTTTGTCGCTCGCGGCGCTGGGCGTAGCGCACGGTGTGATAGGGTCGAATAGCTCCGCAAACGATGCCGCGGGCAAAGCGCCTGTTACGTGGGAGAAAGACAAAAAAGCGAACCCCACGCCTGCACAAGCAGCGACGGCTGCAGCGTCGTTGCAGGTAGCCCAAGAAGTCGCCGCGCCAGACCCAGTGCCTGCGTTCGAGGCACCGGGCTCGGAGCGAACTACCGCAGCGCCGTCCGGGCGCACAACTTCGCAACTGGCTCGCGAAGTCGCGGCATTGGACCGCGCGCGGGCAGCCGCATTGGCGCATCAGCCGCTGCGCGTGATTGCGCTGCTCAATGCGTATCAACGCGAATTCCCGAGTGGCGCGCTGAACCCTGAAGCTCAAGTGCTGCGAATCGAAGCGTTGGCCGCCAGCGGCCAACTCGACAAGGCGCGCGCGCTTGCACAGAAGTTACTGGCAGCCGACCCAACGGGGCCGCTCGCCGATCGCGTTCGCGCGCTCGTGCCGGCGGGCGTCGAGCGAAAAATCGAATAATGGGCGATCAAACCAGAGCTCACCGGCCACTTCGCCATAAGTCACATTTCAACTTCCCTTTTTCGGCCCGCGTCGCCGACGGAGATTGTTTATGAGCCACCCATTCTTTTCGAGGAACATTCTAAGTAGTTCGGTGCTGCTTGTCGTCGCATGTGGCGGCACGGTTCCGCTTGGCAACGGAGAAGACGCCTCCGTCGCGGGTAGTGGCAATACGGGCGGCGCGAGCGCAATCACTTCAGGTGGCAATCCCGCCATGGGCGGCGCGACAAGCGCGGGCGGCGCAAACCCGACGGGTGGCGGTGTCGCCACGGGTGGCACTTCCAGCGGGATCGATTGTTCGCAGGTTGGCTGCGCTGCTCCCCCGCTGTGCAGCGTCGGGTGCACTGAGCCCTGCGGTTGCTGCCCCTGCTCGGAAGGCACGGTTCAAAGCAATCTTGTGTGCACCAATGGGTGTTGGGCCTCTGCCGCAGGCGGCAACTCTGGAACCGGTGGCGCTATGACAACAGGGGGTCATTCTTCCGTGGGAGGCGCGACGCTCACCGGCGGAACAACGGCGACCGGTGGCACCAAGACCACCGGCGGTGCCCCGACTGGCGGCAGCGGCACCGGCGGCGCAACTCTTGCGGGCGGCGTTCCGGGAACGGGCGGCACCTCGCATGGCACCGGTGGCAACCCGCCAGCAACCGGCGGCATAACCAGCGTGACGAGTTCCACGTCGGTACCACAGTGCATCACGGTGAACAGTACTTTGGGTTGGGGCATTCCCGGACAGGCATTGCTCTGCGCGTCCGATTGCTCTGGTTGTACGGCTGTTTGCAGCGCAATCGGCACAAGGAGCGAAGGTTGGTACGCAAGCTGCGCGGGTACCATAGCGGCTACTGGCTGCCCCCAGTTCGCCGGCACGCCCGGTCTGATTCAATACGCCAATTGTGGCTCAACGAGCACTGCGGGTTGATCATGTGATTGGTTGTCGCAGCGGCACGGAAACGCCCCGTGTCTCAGCCTGCCGCTTTCGTGCCGTCACGACATGATCGGGCGAGCGGTGCCGTTTGCACCGTTCCAAAAAGTTGGCCACGTCCCACTCGGGGCACCATCTGCCGAAAGTGGAATTCGACTTGCCGTTTCGCGAGGCCGGTCAATTGGTTGATGTATTGTGCTGCATTGCGTATGCTTGGCGTGAGCTTTTCGCTGTGGCTCAAGTATCTTCATCATGATGGCATTGGCGAAAAGGCAGCCGACGCTGTTGCCGACCGCGGACGCGCTTGGCGATGCGGATTTGGTTGGGCGGGCCCTCAGCGGTGATCGCTGGAGCCGGGACATGCTTTATCGTCGCCACGCCCATTACCTGTTGGCTATCTCTTCCCGGCTACTCTCGAGCCGTGGGGAAGCAGAGGAAGTCGTGCAGGACACGTTCGTGGTGGGGTTCGAACAGCTTGGTACGCTTCGTGACCCAGCAGCGATTCGCGCTTGGCTAGCCCAAATCGCGGTCAGCTTGGTTCGACGTCGCTTGCGTCGAGGCAGGCTGCTACGGCTGTTGGGGCTTGATCAACCTCCCGATGCAACGTTGGAGGCACTCGCTGCGCCGACTCTGCCTCCGGATGACCTTGCGGAGCTCGCGCTGATCGATCAGGTGCTCCGTCGCATGCCGGCCGATCTGCGGATTGCCTGGATGCTGCGCAGGGTCGAAGGCCTTGCGCTAGCGGACGTAGCGTCCGCCTGCACGTGCTCACTCGCCACGGCCAAGCGCCGCATTGCCGCTGCGGATGCGGAGGTGGCGCACCACGTTTCATTCGAGGGGGCGTCATGATTGACCTGCGGTTTCCGCTAAAGGATCAACTCCAGGACCCCGTGGACGAGGCGGCTCTACATCGGATCGCGCAGCGGCTTGACTCACGTGCCAACCGGGGTAAACACCGACGGTGGCTGCCACTCGTGTTGGCCGGCGTTACCGCTATGGGGGTGGTCATCGCAGCTTCTTCCCGCATCCACCGCGACGCTGGACCGCTTGCGCTTGCCGATGGTCGAGAGTTTGTAGCGGCTGATGCGGACAGTTCGACAGGAGACATCCATCTGTCCGATGGGTCGAGCATCCGGCTATCGCATGGAGCGCACATCGATCCGCTGGAAAGCTCGGGAACCACTTTTTCGGCCATCGTCACGCAGGGCCGCGCTGATTTCGACGTGCGCCCGGGGGGGCCGCGCCACTGGGTCGTCGAGTGCGGCTTGGCCACGATCGAAGTAGTTGGAACTGCATTTGCCTGTGACCGCGAGCCTGATCGGCTGCGCGTGGAGGTGCGCCATGGCGTGGTTCTGGTGCGCGGCGAACGCGTTCCCAACCGGGTACGTCGCCTTTCGGCCGGTGAGACCCTCGAGGTCGTTGAGGAAACTCCACGTCCAGCGTCCGTCGCCAGCGTCAGCCTCCCCGCTTCAGCGTCGCTGGATACTGCTGGCTCCGCCAGCCCAGTAGCCCCCGAAACGCCATCGGGGTTGGGAAACCGAGAAGACTCCTGGGACCACGTGGCTATGGCACGAACCTGGCGCGAACTCGCGCGCCATGGTCACAATGACGAAGCGTACGCGACTTTGGGTACCGAAGGTCTTCGCAGCGAATCGAGAAGACTTGGGGTGGACGATCTACTGGCTCTAGCCGACGTGGCCCGGCTATCCGGGCACCCAGCTGAGGCAGTGGTGCCGCTGCAGCGCATTCTCTCCGAATTCGCAAGCAATGCTCAGGCGCCGCTCGCTGCATTTGCACTGGGTCGGCTCGAGTTGGATTCCTTGGGCCACGCGCGAGCTGCGGTCGCCGCATTCCGAAAAGCCCTCACACTTGGGATTCCCACAAGGCCTGCGCGAAGATGTGCTTGCCCGCCTCGTCGAGGCCTACGCTAAGAGTGGCGATGCTGCCGGCACACAGCGTGCAGCTGAAGCGTACCTCAACCAGTTTCCAAACGGCCGCCATGTAGGAGCTGTCCAAAGTTGGCGCCAATCGCGACCTTGAGGCGCAGAACTCATAGGTTTAGGGTCAGTTATCAGGGATGTAGGCGACGTTGAGGCAAAAAACTCATTGATCTTGGATCAAGTTTCCAGAATGCCGTTGTCTGAGCTGCGACGACTGTTGTGGCCATGTTTTGCCGTCGCCTTGCTGCTTCCCGAACAGCAGGGCGAGGCCGAACCCAGCACCGCTCCAACTTCGCCGGATATCCAGTCCGTGGTGGTGTCGCCACCAAGGTGCGAGGCTGATTCGTTCCCACTAGTTGCCTTCTTGGATTCCCTCCGAGTCGAACTCGCCGGGAGGGGGTTGCTCTGCTGTGCTCTGGCAGAGCCCGGGGACGGGGCGCCGACAGTCGCTTCACTGCGTGTCACCATTGATCCGATCATTCATTGTGCGACTGATCGAGTTCAAATTGCAGTTCAAGGGCCAGATGGGGCGACGCTTGTCGAACGAGAAATCTCATTGGCTGACGTGGCGGAAGCTGCGCGGCCTCGAGCATTGGCCCTAGCGGTAGCTGAGCTAATTCGGTCGATAGGGCAGGCCAAGCGGGACGACAAAGCCACCGCAGTTTCCTCCAAACCAACTCCGCCGCCATCGTCACCATCGCCGCCGCCGGTGGTCACTCGGGCGCCTGTACTGTCGATGCACCTCGAAGCCGAGGCGCGCGACTTGCCAACGCGAAACACAGTGCTTTGGGGGGGCGAGCACGGCTCACCGCTTATCGGCACTCTTTCCACACGGATTTCGACTTGGGTGCCAACTACTCCAACGCTCGGGTCGAGCTTGGTAGCGTTGTTCTGGAGAGCGCCAGTATCGGGGTTGGTTTCGGTCCGCGGCTCGTTACGCGGCCTGCCATCATCGACCTCGGTCTACGTGCCGAGTGGGGCTGGGCGTGGGTACATGGCAAGCCTGCGTTTCCGGACGTACAAACCGGGACGGGCTCGGGGATGCTCTCTAGCGCGGGTTTCGGGTGTCGGCTGAGGCTCCAGCCGAGGTGAAGATTAGGACCAGGCCTCGCGCTCGAAAGCGGCGCCGTGTATGCGGGGCATGAAGGGGGATGTGAATGGCCAACCCGTAACTGGGATTGCTGGCTACTACATGCTCGCCGCGGTTGGCATTGGAGTTTCGCTTTGACTCGCGCGAAATCTCATGTTCGGGTGTGCCATTTCGATCGGGCAGAGGATCCTGCCAAGTATTCTGAGAGTCGTACGAACGCCCGCGTGTCATAGTGTGCCTTCTGGGCACCGTTGCGGGCTTTGGCTGTTCCAGCTCGGTGAACGCGCTTTTTCGCAATGACACAAGCGACCGATGCGCGGGGGCAGCATCATCGCACCCATCCAAAGCTGCCCGAACTTCTCGGGTGGCCCTGCTGGCGTAGAGCCGCTGGCCAGCCCGGCTCAGGTTGCCCACCAGCGAACCGAGCTGACGGCATTCATTCACTTCGGCCTGACACATTCGACGGTACAGAATACGGGGATCCTCCAAGGACACGCCTTCGCTTTTCAATCCCGACGAACCTCGACGCAACCGAGTGGGCGAACGCACTCGAGGATGCCGGCTTCCGTGAAGCGATGCTGGTCGTCAAGCACTGCACGGGTTTTTGCCTGTGGCCGTCTGCTTACACGGACTACTCGGTCAAGAACAGCCCGTGGAAGAATGGTCAAGGTGACGTTGTCAAAGACTTCGCGACGCCATGCACGCGGCGGGAATTAGAGTTGAGCTTCTACCTGTCGCCCTGGGACGAACACTACCCGAGTTCGAGCCACGGACTACGAAACGTACTTCCGAAACCAGCTCACGGAGCTTTTGACCAACTATGGTCCGGTCTACGAGATCTATTTTGACGGGTTCAACGCGCCCACGTCACTCGACTGGAAGGGGATCTCTCAATATGCCAAGCAACTGCAGCCCAACGTTCTCGTCTGGATGGGCCCGGAGATCGCCACGACCGGCGCAGACCTGCGCTGGATCGGTGGCGATCCGGCCAAACAAGCGACTCGCTCGACCATCGAGCGTGGCAGATATACCCAACGGAGGACCGGCGAACGTGTGGTACCCGCCTGACATGCCCGTATCCGATCGCGGTGGGAGCTGGTTCTGGCATGCCGATCGGCTCGGTGATATCGCTACCGTCACTGCAGACCACCTATTTTGAATACGTCGGCATGAACACGACACTTATCCTGAATGTGCCACCGGCAACGACGGGACAGTTCGATGCGCCGGATGTCAAACTGCTACAGGATTTCGCAGACCTGGTACACGTCGCTCTACAAGACAAACCTTCTTCGAAACCAGCCGGTGACGGCCGACTCAACGTGGACCAATGCGGGTTCGATGCGACCAAAGCAGTCGATGACGACATCTGCACGTACTGGGCGGCAGCAAGCGGGAAATAGCTCTGCGCGGCTCGAAGTGACCCCAGCTTCGCCGATCACGTTCCAAATCATCAGCATCCGCGAAGCCATCGAACTTGGAGAGCGTTCGACCAGAATATCATGTCGAGATCAAGCAGAATGGCGCTTGGAATACTGCGCCCACCGACGCGTCGGGTACGCAATATCCAAGGAACCGTCATTGGGCAGCGCCAGCTCTGGCAACTCAATTCGACAACCGCTGAAGCCATGGCGCTGGTCATCGATTCGGCAAAGGACGTTCCGGCTATCGCCGAGTTTAGCGCGTATTGAGTGGGACAAGACACCGCCGTCCTGCCCCACATTCCCGGGGTCGTGCGTCCATGCGACGGTCGGTCGGCGACCTGGCAGGACACCCAGGCGAAGAACCTCTTTGGGCGTTACGAGCAGTCGGTAACGAAAAAACTGGTTCTGGCGTGAGCTATTAGGGGCCGGTCATGGATCTGCTGTCCATTGGCATCTCCGACAATGCTGGGTTGCCCCCTGCCGACCGCGGGTGCCGGTGGGTGACAACACAGCGCGCATCGCAAGGGACCACGACGCAGGACCCTGCAACCTCTTCGATGCGCCCCGCGCTCTTGTCTTTGTTCGTGGCGTAGTTCAATCAACCCTCACTTCATCGAGGTTATTGTGTTCCATGTGCGTAGTGCCCTACTGCAATTCGTTGTAGTTTTCGGACTGGTTGCGTGTTCATCGGGAAGCCCGTCAAATGGCGACACTTCGAACGCGTCTGGCGGCAATGGTCTCGTCGGAGGAACCGGACCTGCTACGGGCGGCGGCTCAGGTACCGGCGGTGCCCAAGTTGGTGGTAGCGGTCCCGCCAGCGGCGGAGCGGCTGCGGGGGGTGCGGTTCAAACCGGCGGCAAGGCTAGTACTGGAGGCGCAACTCCATCTCTCAGCGGAGGGTCACCCGGTACTGGTGGAGCACTGCCCTCAGGCGGCGCTGGTTTGGTGACGGGAGGACAGCCGTCAGCCACAGGAGGCACCTCGGCCGCTGTCACGTCAACAACTGGCGGACGGGCTGCCGGAGGCGCACAGCCTGTTGGCGGCACATCGACTGTCGGTGGGCGCTCAGCCACCGGTGGTACCGCGGCCCAGGGCGGTACATCGACTGCCGGGCGTTCAGCCACGGGTGGCACGTCGGCTGCCGGGGGCACATCGACCGTTGGGGGCGCGTCAACGACAGGTGGCACGGGAACCGGTGGAATTCAAGTCTGCCCAGCAATTCCCGGCGCTCCGGCAGGCACCTCGCCGCTGCCAAGCCCGGAACAGCTCTCGTATCAGCGCACGGAGATGACGTCGTTCATTCACTATAGCTTGGCTACGTACGACGGCACCGAGCAGGGAAACACGGCTGACACGCCCGCCATCTTCAACCCGACCAATCTCAACGCGACCACAGTGAACGCATGGATAACTTCGCTCAAGGCTGCGGGTTTCCGTCAAACGATGCTGGTCACGAAGCACAGCATCGGGTTCTGCCTGTGGCCATCGCAGTACACGACCTACTCCGTGAAGAGCAGCCCCTGGATGAACGGCGCCGGCGACATCGTCCAACTGTGGACCGACGCCATGCACCAAAATGGGATGAGACCCGCGATCTACTTGGCACCATGGGACCAGAAGTACACGAGTTCGAGCGCAACCTACCAAACGTACTTCGAGAACCAGATCTCGGAACTCTTCGCTTATGGCCCTGCCTATGAGATCGAGTTCGACGGGTACAACGCGCCCACTTCTGGGAATGTCAACTGGAAGTCGGTTGCACAATACCTCAAGCAGTTGCAGCCCAACATTCTGGTTTGGGCAGGTCCGGAAATCGTCAAGACCGGTCTGACGCCCGATCTGCAGTGGATTGGCAACGAAAACGGCCAGGCGTCGCGCTCCACTTCGAGCCTCGATACAACGAATTGCGGCGGAGGCAGTACGTGGTGTCCGTACGAATGCAACATATCTAGTCACAGGCCAAATTGGTTCTGGCATCCCAACCAGAGTCCAATAGCGCTCAGCGACATGCAGTCAGTCTACTTTTCGACGGTCGGCATGAACTGCACGCTTAATTTCAACGTTCCACCGTCCCAAACAGGGGAGTTCGATCCGAAGGATCTTAGCCTTGCTGCAGCAGTTCGGGACATGGTACGCGTCACTTTACCAGACGAACCTTACCAAGGGACAGCCGGCAACCGCGGATTCGACTTGGGCCACTGCGGGGTTTGAAGCGACAAAGGCCGTGGACGACGATATTTGCACCTATTGGGCAGCCGCAAGCGGCAAGACGACAGGGCGAATCGAGGTGACTCCCGCCGCGCCCATCACGGTGAAATTGATCAGCATTCGTGAAGCCATCGAGCTTGGCGAGCGAGTCAAGGGTTATCATGTCGAGTTCAAGCAGAACGGCACCTGGGTTACCGCACCGACCGACAAATCAGGTACCCAGATCAAGGGCACCGTCATCGGTCAGCGCCAACTGTGGCAAGTGAATTCGGCAAGCGTGCAAGCCGTCGCACTGGTTATCGATTCCGCCAAAGACGTGCCTGCAATTGCTGAGTTTGACGTCTACTAAAAGCTAGGGCAATGAAGAACCTTCGAGCGACTTCTTTCGTCCAGTTTGTTCTTGTATGTCTTGGCGTCGCGTGCAGCAGCAACAGCGGCGCGCCCAACGCATCAAGCTCGGGCGGCGGCGCTGCAATTGGCGGCTACTCCGGGACCGGCGGCAACGCTGCGGTCGGCGGCCATTCTGCAACTGGGGGCACGAGTGAAAACACGGCGGTCGCTGGTAAGTCGGCGACCGGGGGTTCGAGTCAAACCGACACCACGCCACCCAGTTGCAAGACGAGTGGCCCGGGCACCAGTGACTGCGGCACGGATCACGAAAGCTGCTGCACTAGCATCACCGTGCCCGGAGGAACGTTCTTCCGCACGTACACGAATGACGGCAGTGGCGCCCAAAACACGGCTGACCCAGCAACGATTAGTGATTTTCGCCTCGACAAGTACCTGGTAACCGTGGGTCGGTTCCGCCCGTTCGTTGCAGCGTGGAACCAAGGCTCCGGCTACACGCCACCCGCTGGTTCCGGCAAGCACGCTCACCTCAACGCCGGCAAAGGGCTCGCAGACAGCGGCAACCCGGGCAGCTACGAGTCTGGGTGGGGTGCAGCGGACGACACCAAGATTCAGATCACGAGCGACAGTCTCGCCTGCGACAGCGCATACGCGACGTGGTCGGACGCACCGGGCAACCAAGAGGACCTTCCCATGAACTGCGTCAATTGGTGGGAGGCGTACGCGTTCTGCATTTGGGACGGAGGCTTTCTGCCGAGCGAGGCGGAATTCATGTATGCGGCCGCAGGCGGTTCCGAGCAGCGCGAATATCCGTGGGGATCGCAGGACGCGGGATCTAACTATCAATACGCCATTTGCAACTGCAACTATCCTGATGGCTCCGGGTCCTGCACCGGAGTAGCCAACATTGCACCCGTCGGTACGGCAAAGCTCGGTGCTGGGCGCTGGAAACACCTCGATCTTGCCGGTGATGTTACCCAGTGGCTCCTCGACTGGATGTCGCCGTCGTTCGTCAACCCGTGCACGGATTGCGCATATGTTGCTGACGGCTCTGGCAAAGTCATACGAGACGGATTTTACTCCGGCACTGACTCGACGTTGCTGGTGTCGTACCGCAACAGCCTCTACCCGTCCAATCGTTTTGCCAGCTTCGGCTTCCGGTGCGCTCGAGCGCCTTAGCAAGAAGCGACCATCGTCACACTGTCAACATCCGCTTGAGCCAATAGCCTCCGAGAAGGAGCACCCCATGAAGAAAAACCTTCATTTATCGCTCGTTGCAGCGTCCTTGTTGTGGGCTTGCTCCGGTCATCTAGTGGTGACGCCAATTCTGGCCAAGGAGGTTCAACGATGCTGTGGCAGGTGGAACCGGCGGTTCCACGAGTTCCAGCGGTGGCAATGGCATCGTACTCGGATCGGGTGGCAGTGTGGGCGCCGGCGGAACTACGACTTCTGCCGCATCCAACGCTACCGGTGGGGACATTGCGAGGGCGGGGGGTTCGCAGGGTAGCGGCGGAACTCAATCGGCGGAACGCCTCCCAGCGGAGGATCCGGGGGAAAATCCACTACGGGTGGCGTGCAGAACGCAGGGGGATCGCCGCTCGCAACAGGCGGGCGCACCGGCGCCGGCACAATGGGAGGGGTTCCGTCAAGCACCGGCGGGGCAACTTCCCACACCGGCGGTGTAACTTCCGGACTAGGCGGCGCCAGCATAGGTGGAGCTGGCACGGCAGGAGCAGGTGTCGGCGGAGCGGGCGTTGGCGGGTCCGGCGTTGGCGGCGCGTCAACTGGCGGTGCAGGTTCTGGGCTGCGCATCGTTCAGAACTTCAACCAGTTCTGGAAGTTCAAACGAGCCGATGTCTCGGGCGCGCAGGCGACCGGCTTTGATGACTCCTCGTGGGGCAACGTTGGCCTGCCGCATTCGTTCGGTCTGCCCTACTTCGCGTTCGACGAAATTCTACGTGGGCTACGGCTGGTACAGAAAACACTTCACCGTTCCGTCGACCTGGCTGGGCAAGAGCGTGTTCATCGAGTTCCAGGCGGCGTTCGATCAAGCGCAGATCTATGTGAACGGCAAGCAGGTTGGACAACACATCGGTGGCTACAACGGGTTCTCTATCGACATCTCCTCCGCCATTCAGGCCGGTGACAATGTAGTGGCCGTTCAACTAAACAACAATTGGAATGCCCAAATCCCACCCCTCACAGGAGATCATACGTTCCAGGGCGGTCTGTATCGTGACGTGAATCTCGTCATCACGGACCCGCTACACGTGACCTGGTACGGCACCTGGATCACGACGCCCACGCTGGCGACGAATTCAGGCTCGTCGAGCACCGTGGAGATCAAGACGGAAGTGCAAAACAATCGCGCGGCCGCCGTCAACGCGACACTGAAGACAGACATCGTGGACAGCAGCGGCAAGGTGATCACCACCGTTTCGTCGCAACAGCAGATCGCCGCGGGCGCGACCGTGACGTTCGACCAAACGACACCTGCAGTTAGCAACCCCTCGCTATGGCACCCCGACCATCCCACGATGTACCAGGCGCTTTCCAACCTTTCGGATGGCACGGGGAATGTTGACACGTTCACGACTCCGTTCGGGTTCCGCTGGTTTGCTTGGTCGGCGTCGCAAGGTTTCTCCCTGAACGGCTCGCATTATTGGATTCAAGGCGGCAACGTCCATCAAGACCACGCGGGCTGGGGCGACGGCGTGACCGATTCGGCGCTGTATCGCGACGTCAAGATGGTCAAGGACGCGGGGATGAATTTCATCCGCGGCTCGCACTATCCCAAAGCGCCCGCTTTTGCAGATGCCTGCGATCAGCTCGGCGTTTTGTTCTGGTCGGAGAACTGCTTCTGGGGCGGCTTCGGCGGGGGCGGCGGGTGGCCCTATAACGGCGCCTACCCGAGCACTTCCGCTGATTACGACACATTCGACAGCAACGTGCTCGCAAGTCTCACGGACATGATCCGCATCCATCGCAATCACCCGAGCATCATCGCGTGGAGCATGGGCAATGAGGACTTCTTCAACGGAGGCCCCGCCGATAGGGTGATCGCGTTGCTCAAGAAGGCGGTTGCCCTAACCCACCAACTCGATCCTGCGCCAACGGGGCGGCCCGCTGCCATCGGTGGCGCGCAGTCAGCGATCGGAGGCACGCAACCCGATACGCTGGGCGATGTTGCTGGTTTTAACGGCGACGGAACGGGATACGACAACCCGGGCATGCCCAACCTGGTTTCGGAATATGGCAGCGTGTCCTCGACTCGCCCGGGCAGCTATGATCCCGGCTGGGCGAACTTGGCGGTAACGAATGGGATGCCTACCCAATACGCGTGGCGCAGCGGAGTGTCCAAATGGTGCGTGTTCGATCACGGAACTCAAGATGCCGCCTCGTACGGGATCATGGGAATCGTTCGACTACTTTCGGATTCCGAAGCGCTCCTACTACTGGTATCGCAACACGTACGCGAAGGTGGCGCCGCCGACTTGGCCAAGCTCGGGTACGCCCGCGGGGCTGAAACTCACGTCGAGCACGACGACGCTCACAGCGGTGGACGGCACGCAGGACGCGTGGCTGCTCGTCACTGTCGTGGACTCGAGCGGCAAACCGATTAGCAACAACGTGACCATCACGCTCACTGTCACGTCCGGTCCAGGCGAATTGCCAACCGGGCCGAGCATCACGTTTACCCCGGGAACGGGCAGCCCGGCGAATGATATCGCCATCCTCGACGGTCAAGCCGCCATCGAGTTTCGGACCTACTATTCGGGCACCAGCGTCATCACCGCTAGCTCACCGGGTTTGACGTCCGCCACCGTGACCATCACTTCGCAAGGCAGCCCAGCATTCGTGCAGGGGCAGACCCCACCCGCAGACACGCGACCGTATACGGGCCAGTGATTGTATGTCCCGCAGTGCTGCATTCCCTTCGGGACTCGTCTGTGTACACTCGAAACCTTCCTAGGTGCCGCAAAGCGACGCGTCGTGAGCCATTCTTGTCCACCCGTGTCTCTAGCTACACGCGCCCCATCACGGACGAAACGAAGTCAGGAGCTCGGTTATGAAACATTTCGCCCGCTTCGCGGCACTTGTAAGCATTTCATTGGTTTGCGCGACGTCTCCGGCCGCCCCAAAGCCGCTCATCAACTACTTTCAACCGATTCCCATCGTCGGCACGTTGACGACGTCCGGATGGGGCATCGGGACCTCCGGTCCCCGGGACCCCGACAACGGCATCGAAGATATTCCCAATTGGCGCTACTGGGACGGCAAGATTATCAAAGCTGCCGATGGTAAGTATCACCTCTTCTGCAGCCGATGGCCCGTCGCCGCGGGGCTCGCTGCTTGGATGACGGACTCGGTTTCCGTCCACGCAGTGAGCGACAGCAACATCCTCGGGCCGTACATCTATGTGGGGCCAACCTACAGCTACCAAAATGGGAAAGGTCATAACACGACGGGGTTGACGCTAATCGACGGCACTTACGCCGTCGTCGAAAGCGCCATCGTGCCGGGTTGGATCTTCACCTCTAGTTCTCTAGATGGTCCATTCAATTATCAGGGCGGCATCACCTGGGACGGCAATGGGTTCAATCCCTCCAATATTACCTCCAATTTGCAGATCACGGTAGGAGCGGACAATCGATATTGGGCTATTAGCTCGTCTGGTTTCGTCATGAACAGCGACAAGATTCTGGGAACCTATAAGGTGGTGACCCCAAGCGTCTATCCCAGCATTTCCGGCATGAACAGCGGCACCGCCGAGGATCCGGTGATCTGGTATAGCGGCGGGTACTACCACGTCGTTTACAATTATTGGGATGCTCGTAAGGCCTATCACCTGATGTCCGTTGACGGTATCAGCAACTGGATCAACACGGGCGTCGCCCTCGATCGGTTGACGGATTTTATCCGCTACACGGACGGTACGGTCAATCATTGGGGCAACATGGAGCGCCCGAATGTGTACATGGAAAATGGGCACGTCACTTACTTCACATTCGCCGTCACGGACCAAAACAAGGACCAGTCAAGCAACTGCTGCTCCACGGGGAGCAAGGTCATCGTGGTACCGTTCGACGGCGCCGCCTTCGATGCTGACAACGCAGGGGGTGCCGGTGGAAGTAGCGGCGCTGGTGGAACGAGCAACGGTGGCACTCTGGTTACGGGAGGCAGTTCGGCGGCAGGCGGTGCGAAATCCACGGGTGGCTTGCCCGGCGTTGGCGGTACCACGGCCACTGGCGGCAATAGCGCCACGGGAGGTGCTCTCCTCACAGGGGGAGCCGCGCCCACCGGAGGCTCAAAAGCTTCGGGGGGCACAATGAGCATTTCCTACACGGGCGGCACGTTCGACCGCCATCGCTACGACGGGTGGCAGGGCGCCAACCGGAGGAGCTGCAAACGCCACCGGCGGTGCGGTCCTGGCCACGGGCGGGGCGTTGAGCAACGGCGGCAACGCGGGCGCAACCGGCGGACATCTGGCTACGGGTGGGGCCAATGCCACAGGGGGTGCACTCGCCACTGGTGGTTTCGTGAGTACGGCGGGGACGTCAGTCGCCGACGCGGGCACGACGAACGCGGATGATACTTCGAAGGGCGGGGGTTGTGGTTGTCGAATGGTCGGCGCACGCACGAACACATACTGGCTGGCTGGGAGCGGACTGATGTGTCTGCTTCTGCTTCGCTCTCGCAGGCGTGATGCTGCCAACGCGCGAGCAACTCGTGGAGCCTGATTCTCAGCCGGACTCCTTGCAGCTTGGCGGCACGAGATTGTCACGCGAGTCACAAGCGAGAACGGCATTTCGCACGTTCAGCTCGAGCCATTTCGTTCGGGCAAAGGATTTTAAATCTTAGTTCAACGCGTGCTGAAAGGTACCACGATGAAGAACCGTACGACGACTTTCGCATATCTTGCGCTCGTGTTTCTGTCCACGGCGTGCGGTGGCAGCCAGTCGTCCCCGACCAAGTCCAATGTGGGAGGGGACATTGCCGCTGGCGGAAACCTCAGCTCCGCGGGCGGCAACACGACCTCCGGCGGGCACACGAGCAGCGCGGCGGGTGCTACGACCTCCACAACGGCCCCATCAGTTGGGGGCAACACGGTCGGTACCACTACCGCGCCGTCGGCAGGAGGCAACTCAGCTGGAGCCAATGCAGGCTCCTCCTCTACGGGTGGGAGCGCATCCTCGTTTGGAGGAAGTTCATCTGGGGCACCCGCGGGAGGCAGTTTGACCGGTGGCAGAAGCGGCGTTGGCGGTACTGTAGGCGGTAACGGCACTCAAGCCACTGGCGGAATCTTCGGATCGGGTGGTTCCACGGGTGGAATTGTCGCGTCGGGCGGCTCCAATCGCGGTGGAGCTGGCGGAATTAGCGGTGGCTCGATTGCAAGTGGTGGCATCGCGGGCGGCACAACAGGAAAAGCAACGACCGGCGGCACGAATGGCACTGGCGGTGCGTCTGCCAACCCTGCGAGTCTGGTTCAGGCGTACAATGGCGCGCGCGGCAAGAGCTTCAACGACGGTTGGAAATTCCATCTCGGTGACGTTACCGGAGCCCAGCAAACCGCGTTTGACGATACCAGTTGGCGCAGCCTGAGCGTGCCGCATGACTGGAGCATCGAGCTCCCGTTCAACACGAATTCGCCAGCGGGCCACGGCGGCGGACTGCTGGACGGGGGTATTGGCTGGTACCGAAAGACGTTCACTCTGGATGCATCGTATTCCGGGCAGAAGATCCGAGTCGAGTTCGACGGCGTGTACGAGAACAGCACGGTGTATGTCAACGGTACCGCGCTCAACACCCCGCTCGGCCCGCCCCCGCGGCCCTACGGTTACTCGACGTTCGAGTACGACATCACGACGAACGTGAATGTCGGCGCCAGCAACGTCATCGCGGTCAAGGTCAACAACAGCAACCAGCCGAATAGCCGCTGGTACTCCGGCAGCGGCATCTATCGCAACGTCTGGCTCACCGTCCTCAATCCGGTGCACGTCGCTTACAACGCAGGGTTCATCACGACTCCTTCGGTGAGCGCTACTTCGGCGACGGTCTCGATCGCCGCGGACGTCGAGAACCAATCGACGAGTTCCCAGTCGGTGACGATGACGGCGGAAATCGACGATGCGACCGGCACGAAGGTCGCCAGCAACACCACGACGGCCAGCAGCATCGCCGCCGGCGCGACGTTGACGGTGAGCCAGAGCCTCACCGTGTCCAATCCGCACCTCTGGTTGACCGACGACGCGTACCTCTATCAGGTGAAGCTGACCTTGCAGGTGGGCACTTCGACGGTTGACACGTACTTGGTCCCGATCGGATTGCGGTCGTACAGCTTCGACCCGAACACTGGCTTTTCCCTCAACGGGAAGTCAATGAAGCTCCAGGGGATGGCCATGCACCACGACTTCGGCGCGATCGGTGCGGCGTACCACCACCGCGCCCAGGAACGCCAGCTGCAAATCTTGAAGGGCATGGGAGTCAACGCCATCCGCACTTCCCACAACCCACCCGTGCCCGAGCTCCTGGATCTTGCCGACCAGCTGGGCTTCCTCATCATGGACGAGGCCTTCGACGTCTGGGAGACGGGAAAGAACGGTTTGAACGATTACCACCTGTACTTCACGAATTGGGCTAAAACCGACATTCAGGACCTCGTCCGCCGAGACCGCAATCATGCGAGCGTCATCATGTGGAGCATCGGCAACGAAATACCATCCGCCTCGACGAAGACTGCCTCGAATCTGATGAGTTGGGTGAAGGCGATCGACTCCACGCGGCCGGTGACATGGGCGTGCAACAACATGGGCGACGGGACCAATCAAGCGGTGGCCGCATTGCTCGATCTGCAAGGATACAACTACTTGCAAAACGGTTCGGTCACGTCGCCCATCTTCGACGGGCAGCATGCCTCGAACCCGACCTGGAAGATTTTCGGCAGCGAAATGGAGTCGGGAGGGCGAAGCCGCGGCTTCTATTCCACCGCCGCGGACAATCCCGGGAGCTGGGGCAACTGCGACGATTCGGTGATGGAATGCTCCGACTACCCCGATACCGATGCCAGCCCCGCGGACTACGAGCAGATGTATGTCATCACCATGAATCGCGCTTGGTTCGCCGGGGAGTTCGACTGGACCGGCTTCGACTACGGGGGCGAGCCATGGCCGTACGCCGGCAATGCCAAGAGCTCCTATTTCGGCATCGTTGACACCGCCGGCTTCCCCAAGAACGGCTACTACTTCTGGCAGAGCCGCCGCACGACGGCGCCCATGGTCCACATTTTCCCGCATTGGACCTGGAAGGCCGGAACGACGGTGAACGTCTGGGTCTACAGCAACTGCGACAGCGTCGAGCTGTTCCTCAACGGCACATCGCTGGGCTCCAAGTCGTTCTCCTCCCCCAGCACGGCGAGCCTCGGGTGGACGGTGCCCTGGGCGAGCGGCTCGCTCGTGGCGAAGGGCACGAAGGGCGGCACGGTGGTCGCCACCGACGAGGTGGACTCCGCGGGCCCCGCGGCTAAGGTCAACCTAGCGGTGGATTGGACGACCATAGCGGCGGATGGATGGGACCTCGCTTACGTCACGGCCGTGATTCAGGACTCCACCGGTGTGATGGTCCCCACCGCAAACAACAGCATCACCTTTGCCGTGTCGGGCCCGGGCAAGATCGTCGGCGCGGACAACGGCGATCCGATCGACCTCACGGCGTACTCGTCGCCGACCCGAAAGGCATTCAACGGCAAGGCCTTGGCCATCGTGCAGTCTACCGGCGCCCCCGGTCAAATCGTCGTTTCGGCGACTTCGTCCGGACTAACCGCAGGTTCTGTGACCGCAACAGCGAACTGACGCGAGCCGCGCCAGGTGGAAATCTTTTGCTCTTGATTGCTGCAGTATCCGCCCAAGGAGAAACCCATGAGGCAACAGTGTTATCGTTCAAAGTCCGAAGCCACTCGACTTCTCGTCGCTCTTTCGCTGTTGACGGCATTGGGCTGCTCGTCATCGCCATCGTCGCCGAGCGGTAACGATGTGACCTCGGGCGGTAGCAACGCCATCGGCGGCAATGGTGGCGTTTCGGCGGCCACCGGAGGGACAACTGCGCACGCCAGCGTGGGTGGCACGCTGGCGGTGAGCGGCGGCAACTCGGCCGCTGGCGGAAGCAACACGGACTTGGGCGGCAAGAACGCAACCGGTGGAAGCAACAACACGAGCGCGGGCGGCACCAGCGCAGCCGGTGGAATTGCAGGTACCGGCCTCGGGGGCACGACGCAATCCACTCTAGCCACCGGTGGCACGTCTGCAAGAGGAGGCTCAGGTGGATTGAGTGCGGGCGGCACGAGCACGGGAAGCAGCACGCGCACAGGCGGCACATCGGGTGTCTTGGTGGGCACGGGAGGAACGCCAGGCAGTGCGGGAGCCGGCGGAACAGCGAGCACAGGCGGTCGCGCAGCGGGTGGCTCGGCTGGCAGCGGTGCAAGTGCCGGCAATACATTCTACGTCGCGACAACCGGCGACGACACCAACCCGGGAACGAAGGACAAGCCGTTCAAGACGGTTGCTGCCGCACAGCTTGCCGTTCGGGCCAGTTCAGACCGGGGCAAGATCCCTCTCACCGTGAGCGTCGCGACCGGGACGTATTACATTACCAAACCGATTGTTTTCACTTCCGCCGACTCGGGAACTCAGGCAACACCTGTTACGTACCGAGGCGGCGGCAGCGCCACGCTGAGCGGTGGTGTCTCGCTCAGCAATCTGACGTGGACCGCGTACAAGAACGGAATCATGCAAGCGAGCGTGCCCACCAGCACCTTCGCGAATTATTCGTTCGACGACGGCAAGGCCGCGCCCAATGTGAATACTAGCGCGCCCGGTTCGAGTGGGCCTACGTACGGGTTCTCCAGCGTCCTTTTCCTCAATGGGCAGCGCCAGCACATGGCGCGCTACCCCAACTACAAAGACCCGACGCAGGCTTACGGCGGCAACGCGAGCGACGCGCATTCGCGACCCGGCAGCTGGGCGCACGCACCGACCTCCTCGCAGCCAGCCTACTTACACGGCGTGCACGCCCAACTCTGGGGAAGCGAGGACTACGTCGTCACGAGCAAGAGCCAGCAGAACGGGCCGCTCTGCAACGGTTGACCCCAGGGGCTGAACGGCACGCAGTTCATCGAGAACGGCTTCGACGAACTCGACGCTCCGGGCGAGTGGTACTACGACCGCACCGGCATCGCCGGCACGGCAGGCACCCTGTACTTGTACCCACCGAGCGGGGTCGATTCCACGAAGGCGGGCTCGTACACGCTCGAGATGGCCGGCATCGAACGCATCTTCGAATTCGACGGAGGCTGCGAGGGAGTCGTCGGTTTGCCGTCCTATGCCAAGACGAGCACGTGCGCATCGACGCCGCCCGTGCAGTGGATCACCCTCGATGGGTTCCACTACATCGACACGCTGCGGACCTTCTCAAGCTGCAACGAGCAGATCCTGCGTTCCGATTGGCAAATCTACCGAGGGGGTAGCATCTTCGTCACGGGTGGCCAACACGTAACCGTCTCGAACAGTTTCTTCGACCAAGTCGGCGGAACCGGTGTCTTCGTGAGCGGCTACAACGACAGCGTCTCCGTCACCGGCAACCTCTTCATCGGTACGGGATCGAGCGCCATTCTGTTCATGGGGAATAACAACGCTGTCCGTAACCCGCTGTTTGGCTACGGCAGTGGCGTTCCCGTCAATCAACTGGATACAACGGCGGGCCCGCAGACGAACGACTACCCGAGCAACTGCAGCGCGACCGAGAATCTGATTCACGACATTGGAGATCCCGAGCTGCAGGTGGCGGGCGTCGGCATCGACATGGCCGCCACCATCACGGTCAGCCACAACAGCATCTACAACATGCCCCGCGCCGGCATCAACGTCGGAGACGGATGTTGGGGCGGCCACATGATCTCGTACAATGACGTGTTCGCTACAGTTCTCTTCACCGGGGATCACGGCGCGTACAACAGCTGGGGGCGCGACCGCTACTGGGACACCAGTACTAGCTCAATCGAGTCTCGGGTTGGCAATCCACCGAATAGCCTGCCGCTCCTCGACGTAGTCAACCCGATCACGCTCACACACAACCGCTGGCGCTGCGACCAGGGCTGGGACGTTGACCTTGACGACGGTTCGACCAACTACGTGATCACGAACAACGTCTTCCTGTCGGGCGGCCTCAAGTGGCGCGAGGGCTACTACCGTGACGGCGAAAACAACGTGCTCGTGCAGCAGCGGACCACACCGTGCGCGCCGAACGCCGCGGTTGAAGATGTGTCCGGTTGTTTGAGCATACACGTGTGGCCCAAGGGCAGTGGCGACGTGTTCATTCACAATGTCTTTTGGGGCCTCGCGCCTGACAGCCCCGACGGCTACGGCAAGGAAATCGACTATAACCTGTTCCAAAGCGCGTCGCAGCTGTCCACCGCCCAAGGCACCTACCACACGGACGCGCACTCGGCGTCGGGCAATCCCAACTTCATTGACCCGACCAACGGCAACTTCCAACTTGGAGCGAACTCCCCTGCGACGGCGCTCGGCATCGTGAGCCTGCCATCGCCGACGACTGAACAGTACGGCGTGACAGTTCCTCAGCTGCGTGCGCAGGCGGCAACACCGCCGTTCGGCAATGTCGGCCTAGAGCCCGTCAATACGGATGCAGGGGTACGTGACTGCACCACGCAGACGACCTGGCGCGGCGCAACGATAGAGAACCTCTGTGCGGGCGAGCTATCGGTGGTCGGTCTCGGCTACCCCGTGGGCGTTTACGTCGTTACCGTCCCTGCAGCGAGTCAAGCTGCCACCGACGGCTTTAGCGCGCTCGACGTCATCCTGCAGTTTGGCGGACAAAACGTGGCCTCAGTCGATGACCTGAATCGACTATACGCCGCCACAAGCGCTTCACAAAAGGTAACGCTAAGCGTTTACCGAAACCAGCAGGACACCACCGTCACCATCACTCGTTGATTTAGACTAGGCGGCGCGGGAACCTGTGAATCAAGAGCTTGCCGTTTTTTTGGTCACAGCGGCACTTGGCCTCACGCGCCGTCATGACATGAGCGCCGCGGGCAATTGCAGCCAACGTGGTCTGCCAATTCGCAGGCGGAAAAGACCTGCCGCCAGCCAATGAATGGTCGTGGCTATCGCGTCATGGAGCGGAGTCTGGCTCGGGTGCATTCCCGTCGAGCCACTCGAGCAACTCTCGAATACTGGCACGGGCCACTCCAATGCATGTATCAGCCGCGCCATAGTACATGAGCAGTGTGTCACCGTCCGCTGCAACCGTGGCTCCGCAAGGGAATGTAACGTTGCAGACGTCACCCATTCGCTCATACGAAGCTTCGGGACCAAATACCCAGGATTCGCCGCGCAGAAGACACCGATCCGGCTCTTCGCGATCGAACAGAGCCAGACCCAGTCGATATAGAACGCCCCCTGCGGTAACTCGGACTCCGTGATAGAGCATGAGCCATCCGCGTTCGGTTTCGATGAGCGGCGTCGAAAGCCCGACTTTGTTGGCGTCCCACCAGGAACCTTTCCGCGCGGGCAAAATAAGCTTGTGGCTGCCCCAATTGCGCAGATCCGGCGAATAGGAGATCCAAACGTGCGCACCGGCATCGGCGACTGGCCTGTGAATGAGGGCAAAGTTCCCCCGAATACGCCGAGGTAAGAGCGCCGCGTCTTTGTCCTCGGGTTGCATGACGAGACCGCATCGCTCGAACGTGACGAAGTCTTCCGTGAGCGCCAAGGCTACCCCGGGGCCGCCCTTGCTATAAGCAGTATACGCAATGGCGTATTTCCCCAGCTCCCCGACGTACGTGATCCGAGGATCTTCGATTCCCCACAGCTCCTCGGGGAATTTCTTGGGCTCGGGAAGCAAAGTCGGCCGAGAGTCGAGCTTCCAGTTATCAATGCCATTTGCGGATCGCGCTGCGCACAAGTGGGATCGACCCCGCCTATCCTCGACGCGGCACAAGAGCAGTGTTGACCCGTCACGAAGAAGAGTCGCCCCGGGGTTGAATACCGTGTGCGCAGGATAGAGCCAGCTCGATGCTGTCAGAATGGGATTGGAGGAATATCGGTGAAATAGCGTCCCGTACGCATGCGATTGTGTCATCTATTGCACTCGAACCTCCGTGGGGCGAACTGATTGAGCAACCTGCAAGTAACGCATCTCACTGAGCGCCATCAGAAAGGACAGCGTTGCTTCG
Source organism: uncultured delta proteobacterium (assembly GCA_963811985.1). Classification (GTDB taxonomy): domain Bacteria; phylum Myxococcota_A; class Polyangia; order Polyangiales; family Polyangiaceae; genus FEN-1139. The sequence continues at coordinate 256,803 of CAWEUH010000009.1, read as the reverse complement.
GCTCCTTGGTTGTCGTTGACTCGGTCGGGATGCAGCCCATCCAGGCAGCCGCCCGTTGTCGGATCATAGAGTAGCCGCTGCAGGTCATTTTCGCCGAGAAACCATCGGAATACCCACTCGGCATGATTTCGCCACTCTGGCGCGCCCGTGACTCGATAGAACGCCATGCAGGCGGACACCATACTTGAGGCTTCAATTGGCTGTTGGTCGAATTGAGCCCTGCTCTCTCCGCGAATATAAAAGCCATTCGAACCCACGGGTGAGAAACAACCGGTGCTCGATGTCTGGATCGAAACGAGCCAGTGAAGCGACTGCGCTCCGCAAGCGGTCATTTCATCGTCGTCCATTCGAGCGCCGGATACGATGAGCGCCTGGCACAGCCTCGCGTTGGCATAGGTCACGCGATCCTCGAACCAAGGCCATTCACGACAGCTTGAGACACGATAGAGTGAAAGCAGACGTTGCGCCAACTCAGCGCGGACGGACTGAACGCGGGTGTCTCCCTGGAAAGCGTGCAGGTACTCGTCGATGCCAAGCAGGCAGTACGCCCAGGCCCTTGGGCTTTGCATGGTCAGTACACTGGCCAATCCACCGTGGAACAGCTGCCCGGCAAGGCTCTGCCGCCCAGGGTCGCTGGCGCGGCCAACGACAGTCCCAAGTGCCCAGAGGGCTCTGCCGTGGCTGTCGTCTGACCCGCGCGCTTCGAGCCACTGGCGCGAATAGGACATCATGTTACGAAAGCACCCACGCTGCGCATCGAACGCATGACTGACGAAAGCCAAGTACTTTGAGGCCATTTCGCGCACTAGCTTGCTGTCCTCGGTTCCGGCGTCTTCTACGAGAGCCGTCAACAAAAGCGCTCGCGCATTGTCATCCAGACAATAGCCATCGACATAACGTGGCACGCTAAAGATGGCGTGCTGCAACAACCCGGTGCTGTCTGTCATCCGTTGCAAGTGTGACCAATCGAATTCAGGAAGTTGGGCAAAGCGCCTTGCACCGCGACTTGTTTGAAAGGTGTTTCTCGCCCGATTGTTGTGTTCGGCGCAGGCGCGCCTGAAGCTCGCAATATACGCTTGCGCTACCCGAGGCCACAACATGTCATTGCCGCGTGCCGCAGCCTGTTCAGCGATGGCTCGGCGTTCGGGGTGATCCAATAAGTCATTGAGCGCGTTCGCGATTGCGGCTGGATCTCGAAAAGGCACGAGGACTCCGCGGCCATTGGCAAGAAGCTCCTGGGCATAGCGATAGGGTGTCGAGATGACTGCCTTGCCGGCCCCCGTTGCATAGGCAAGCGTGCCGGAAGTACTCTGTTCGGGGTTCAAGTACGGCGTCACGTAAATGTCTGCCGCCGCCAAGAATTCGACCAATTCGCTTTGGGGCACGAATCGATCGTAGAAAACGACGCTCGCGTCGATCCCGAGCCGCCGGGCGCGGTTCGCGAGCATTAATCGATAGATCTCCCCGTGGCGTTCCTTCACTTGGGGATGTGTTGCCCCGAGCACGATGTAGATGGCATCGGGATGCTTGGCCAAAACTGCTGGAAAAGCGTCGATGACGTATTCGAGCCCCTTGTCCGGTGAAAGCAACCCAAAGGTCAAGATCACCGAACGATCGGTGACTTCAAGGTGATTCTTGATACGCGAACTATTCGGCACTAGGGGGATCCCGTGTGGGATTTGGTCGATCTTGTCCGCGGGTACTTGGTAGGTATCTCTGAGGACTGACACACCGTTGGCGCTCATTACAACGAGCCGACTCGATAACTCAACGAGTTCGTCCAGAACACTGCGTTGGTACGGGTCTGGGGTTCGCAGAACCGTATGCAACGTGGTGACGATGGGCATACGTAGTTGGCGCAACATGGGGATGACGTGCGACCCCGCTTTGCCCCCGAAAATGCCAAACTCATGCTGCAGACTAACAACCTCAGCCCCATTCACGTTCAGGAAGTCAGCCGCTCGCCGATAGGCATTCAGGTCGTTTTCCTTGACTTCGAAGCGTACGCGGGCTGGATATTCATAGCGCTTTCCGGCATCGTTCATCGCGAGCACTAAACACTCCGAGTGCGGCAATTGCTCCGAAAGTGCTTCCGCGAGGTCGGTCGTAAATGTGGCAATTCCGCATTGACGCGGCAGGTGATTGCCAATCAATGCGAACCGCTGAAATTCCCCGCTGAGCTGCGATTCAGTCACGAGGACCTCAGAGGTACCCATCGCGAGTATTGCGAAGTGCCGCAGTAAGGCAAGACATTGCGGCAAGTGGGCGACACTCTGAACATGACCGGACCCTAGCACGCATAATGATTTGACGCACGTTGCGTCCCTGGCACGCCGAATACTGCGGTGACATGGCCGCTTGAGACTCCAGAAAGCCCGCCCGCAAAGCGTGGTCGCGGTCGAAGTTTTCGGCGAGCACCGGAGCGCAGACAACACACAGGCCCCGGCCAGGATCTGCGGGCGTCATTGCGGCAAAGTTTCCGGCAGTAGCGCTAATGGGACTCGCTCCCAGCTGGGAGGTCATGTTCACCGTGCCAACCCGAATCGTCGGTGACGTGTACCTTGGCGCTACTCACTCGACCTGTTCGTTCACTACGCGCGTCGGGCGTTCCTCGCTGCGCGAGGACCGTGAGCTGACCCTGGCCCAACTTAGCCGTTGCTCTGATCGAACGCTTCTGTTAACCTCTGAGTTTCATGAAGACTCTACGGGTTGCTCACTGGGCGTTATGGGCTGTCATATCTGCGTGTTCCGGCCAAAATCCTGCCAATGTGGATGCAGGTGCACAAGTAGGTGGAACGGCGCCAACCGGTGGCACAGGGAACGCGTCAGCCGGAGGCGCCTCGGTCGGGGGCAGCAACGGCGGCGCGTTGGCCACGGGGGGCACCACACCGGTCACCACTATACAAGGGGGAGCGGGCCCCGTCATCTTGTACGGTTCTCCGTATACCGATGTGAACATGTGGCTAGGGCCGGTCAACTATGCAGAATCCGCTTTTCACAACGCCTGCGGGCTCGAGGATGGCACGATTTACCCGACGGAGATCCAGAACCTGTACGGCAATTACATTATTGGACTTGATGGCGAAAACATCCCGAATGTTGCAAGCCATTGCGACGACTGCGCGCAGCTCACCGCCAATGGTAAGACGATCATTGCGCATGTCGTTACGTACGGCCAGGAGAATGGCGTCGACGCGATCGATTTGAGCCCGGAGGCGCGAACGGCGTTGGGGCTTTCGGACAGCAATTGGAAGGGTACGTGGCAATTCTGCTCGTGCCCCACCAACGGCACGCCAATCTACTATGAGTTCGACTCTCGCCAGTGGAATCCGCAGAACTTCTGGTATATGCGCATCTGGACTCGCAACCAACACCTGCCGGTTACGCTGCTCGAAACGAAGATCGGCAGCGCAGCGTGGGTGCGAGCCTCTCAGGCCAGCGACGGGGCCTGGGAGACGCAAAGTGGCGTTGATTTCTCGGTTGGGTTCCAGGTTCGTGTGACCGCCGTCGACAGCCAACAATTGGTGAACACAATCCCGAAACCACCTACAATCAATCCAGCGAACCCAATCGCGGGACAGACGAACTTCCAATAATCCCGCGACAGACCCCTGCCCTGGTGGGTGTCTACCAGCCTAGATCGCTCTGGATCTCCGTGGCCAACTCCGCGGCCATGGCAGCATCGGTGGCGACGCTGGGGTGGTAGTCACAGCCTGGGTTCGGATCTGGTGTTGTGATTTCGTGGTACTTCACGCGCGAATCTCCGGCGTTTACGCGAGCGGCGACGGCCGCGGTGATGTTGGTCCGCGCCGTCACGAGGTCGCTGCCCGTGAGCATGGGGCCGATTGTGCAGAGAATGAACGCCGATTGGTTAACCGAGCGGATGTGCTCGAGGAAGCTTTGATAGGCCGTTACGAATTGCGTGTCAGTTGGGTCGTTGTTGGTGCTGTAGTCGTTCGTGCCAAGATTGATGATGATGATCTCGGGCTGCCATGAGAAGTCCCAAGGATCGTTCATGTCCGTCGGAACCGTGCGATCATACAGCGTTGGCATGGGTTCGACGCGGTTGCCGTCGTAGTTGTTGTAGATGCCCTTGCCTGACCAGGCCACGGTCGAGAGTTCCGCGTTTAGGCTGCGGGCCAGCACAGCGCCGTACGAAAGGTAATGGTTCTCCGTATCTGCGCTAAATGAGCAGGGATTGGTGCCTTCGTTGCCGTAGCCGCAGCTGATCGAGTCCCCAATCACTTCGATGCGGCGTGGCGGCGGGTTGGGAGGCGGCAGCAAATCGGCCACACCAGAGTCAGGCGTCTCCAAGTCGAAGTCGATCACAATCGTATTGCCGGATGACGCTTCGGTTCTCCGATAGACTTCGAATGTGTGTTCGCCATTGGGCAAGCCCGAAGCCAACGGATACAGTTTCTCGCCGGTGACCGTTCTCAATGTCCGCTGCACCGCGCCATCCACGAGCACCGTATATTGATTGCCTGTAGTGCTTGTTTCGAAGAGCAGAACGCTCACACCGGTGCCCCTGAACTTTCCCGTGAAGCCACAGCCAGACCAGGCAAAGCGGACCCCTCGTGAATCGCACCCGTCATATCGGCCGACGAAATGCACGCCCAGGTCCGGCGCTTTCGGGCAATGCAGCCCAGTGCCAGAACCCGCATTGCTGGTGGCCCCCGTGTCGCCAGCGGCTGTGGCGTTGCCGCCCGTTCCCAGGTTTGCTCGGCTACCGCCGGTAGCAACAGGCGTTTGACTATTTTTGGTCCCGGCGCAGGCCATCAAGAACCCTGAAGCAAAATGAACTCAATGTTATTGTGTGCATTTCCAGATTCCTTCAGCGGGTGTCGGCTGTGGGGCGGCGGAGTGTACCAGATCTGGGCTGGCATGCGCGAACTAGCCGCATCGGCTTTTCAACGCCTCGGAGAACGCCACATCGACAGCCACCCGTGGACTTACATTTCCAAGACGGCCAGGCTTCGCGAATCCGCCTGCTTCGCTGCACTGCGAGATTGGGCCTGTAGCGGCAGCAAGCACCCGTGCAACAACGTCGAATCGTAGTAGTCTAGGTTGCCGAACCAGCGTCAGTTGACGGACACCGAGAAACTGTAGTTGGTGTACGGTAGCCCTCCCGAGCGGATCTCGTCACCGGCTTGTACGGCATACAGGTACCAAGAGCTCTGCAGGTAGCCGCGCGCTTGAGCGTCATTGAAGAATGCGAGCAGGTCGAAGTTGGTCACCGACGTTGCCATGGTCGGCTGAATAAGGTAGGCGAGGTAGGTCCAACTATTGGCACCGGTGCCCTGGGCAAAGGTCCAGACTTCCCAATTGTAACCACTCAACTCCACGGAGCCGAGATCGGTCTGCCACCCATAAGTGTTTTGATAGTCGAGCCAGATCATCACCTCAAGCCCGCCCGGGAAGCCATTTTGGCCGCAGGAATTGTTGGTACAAAACCAAATATCGTAAGCAACGTCGTAGCGGTCGGTGCTGGTGCCGCCGACGCTAAACGCCCAATTGCTCTTGACGCTAGTCAACGCGCTTACCTGCTTTGGCAGTGCGCTGCCAGGGCTCACCGTTCCAAAAGAACTGCCGTAGAGCACATTCGGATAACTCGCAACAGTATCTCCACAGTTTGGACCTTGAGTGACGGTAAACGAACCATGCGCTGTGTCAACATTCATGCATTGCGTTCCGGGACAACCCGTTAGGTTCCAGTAATCTGTTTCGATGACGTACGAACCCACATTGAAATTGTCGTACTGTTTACACGTGGTTACCTGCTGTGATGTCCCCGAGGTGCCACCGCCGGCACGCCCACCGGTGCCAGCGTTCGCTCCCCCATTTCCACCGGTCGCCCCGTTCACTGTGCCGCCGGTCGCCCCGTTCGCCGCTCCGCCCGACGCGGCTAGATCGCCGGTTGCGTAGGTGCCGTCGTAAAAGGAAGTCCGTGCGCCACAGGCCACGAAGCTCATCATCGAACCGAGTACCAGCCAAGCCGCCAATGCTGGAGAGGTTGCCGGGATCGAAATCATGTGTAGTCGATTAACCCAGCGGAGCGGCGCTGTCAATGCACGCTTTGGATACCGCAATCCAGAACCGAATACTATAATGGCGGTTATTTGCGCAATTGTGACAATTTGTTGCACAGTCATCTACCGCACGTAGATGTTTGGCGTGGGTGGGTCGGTCATGTTCGGGCTGATGCGAAAACCGGGATGAGGTGGCTGATTGTAGGCGGATTGCTCGAATGACACTTGCGCCCGATACGTTGGGTCGTGCATGAGCGTATAGATTCGGCGTGCGGTTACGTTGGTCGTTGTGTACACGCGCAGAGCCGTATTGTCAGACGTGCGATAAACGATCTCCTCGCGCCAATCCCCGAGCAGATCAGCGGTCAGTGTTGGGGTGGACTTCGTGCCGTTATTCGATGCGCAACCGCTTGCACTAAGAAGAGATGCACCAGTTCCGCCCTTGGTAATGGAAGTTCCATCCTCCAACTCGCGCCATTCGTCGGCATCCCAGTAGATAACGAAGTTGCTCCCCGCGGACGGCCCAGTCGTCGCGCCGGTGGCGCACAAGGCCAGCTTCTCGTCGCACGAGCTGCAGGAACACGATGCGCTGTTCTCATCGCCTGTGCCCACATACTCGCCTCGGCCACGATTGGAATCAACCCCGGATTCAGTGGTCTTGAAGTAGAACGCGCATGTGGCACCATCATGGGCGTCCATGCCGCCTTCGCCCTCGTGAATCGAAAACACGGAAATGCCCTTGCCGGGAACTAGCTCGCCCACGTCCATGGCATCACCGTGGCCCATGCCTGTTTGGCACTGCAAGGCTCCGCTGCTGCTGATAGTAGTCTGGCCCGTAATGATCTCCTGTCCCAAATCACCGTCCGTATCAGCCGCCATTTCAGAGTGATCCCCCGCTCCATTCGAGTTCAAACTGGATACGCTGTCGTAGATCCAGTTCTTCGCCAAGGTTCCTTTTCGGAACGTCAGCGCTGATACCGTCAGGCGGGTATAGTACCCGCGCCCCTGAATGATGCTTGGCAGTCCCGTCGCGGTGCCATTGTCCTTGACGAATGCAAAACCCCCGTTGAAGCGATCCACACGGTTGCCGTAGCTGTCGCCCCACGACGAAACGGTGCCACGGGGCACTGGGTAGTCGATGGTCGCTAGTTCTTTGCCCGTTGCCCCGTCAAACACCGTCAGGTATTCTGGCCCGGTGAGGATATAGCCGTCAGAATTAGCGTACAGGGTGCTGTCGCTATCGTTGGCAGCTGGCCCAGTGCTAAGATAAGCTCCAGTGCCGTCCTTGGTTCCGGGTGCAGTCTTGCACGCGACTTCTGCCCTGCCATCACCGTTGAAGTCATAGACAGAGAACTGAGTATAATGGGCACCGGCCCTGATATTGGGTCCCAGGTCAATCCGCCATAGATGTTTGCCGGCCAACGTGTATCCGTCCAAATAGACATTCGATGTGGTGCCAGATTGCGAATTGTCTTTGGCGTCCGATGGGTCCCACTTCAGAACGATGTCCAGTTTGCCGTCCCCATCGAGATCGCCGGGGCTACCGTCGTTCGCGCTATACGTGGCTCCGGTTGCGCTAGTGGGCGGCACGGCAAGCGGAATGCTTAGGTAATTCTGCGCCCAAGGCGTTACCGCTGGCGATTGCGGGCATTCCGTCCCGTTGATCACAGCCGACACTGAATAACTTGAGGTCGTGGTTCCGGCCGCATCCAAGTAATTGGTACTATCAGTCACGTTTGCGAGCTTCGTGCCACCTTTGTAAACGTTGAATGAAACGCTGGACGGGCTACTTCGGTTGTACTCGTAGCCCATCATGCGCCACCCAACGTACACGCCACCGGAGACCTTAACAGCCACGACACCGCGATCCAAATCCTCCATCTGGTAGTGACCGGATGCCGGAACCGCGCAGGAGCCCGTTGACGTTGTACCGCCTGCAGCAGAGGCACCGCCCGTGGCTTTGCTGCCGCCGGCAGAGGGCGTTCCGCCAGTAGCCGCGGTGCCTGCGTTAGCCTGGCTGCCACCCGTGGCGGGCACGCCACCGGTGGCGGAATTGCCGCCCCCGGTTTTGCTGCCGCCGGTGGTGGCTTTTGTCCCGCCAGCGTTCGACGTACCCGTGCCGCCAACACCAAAAGATCCTCCAGCCACGAGGGCAGTCGAGCCACCCGTCGCCAAAGATCCTCCCTTTTGAGTGTTGCCGCCGGTTGCAGGTCCGCTCGTGCCGCCCGTGCCGACACCCCCACCGACCGCCCCGACTCCACCCGACGCAGGCGCGGCCCCGCCAACGGGAGATGCGCCGCCGGTGGCGACCGACGTGCTGCCTCCGACACTGGACGCACCGCCGGTGGGGTTCGCTCCGCCGCCCGAAGGCATTTCGCCACTGCCCCCCGTGTCAGGGGTCGCGCTGCTCGGAGTCGAGCCGGAACAGGCCGTACCAAAGAGGGCAACACTCGCCAAAATGGCAATGCCAGACGCGCGAAGCCTTGTCGTTTCCCGACTATTGTTCATTGTCGCGACTCCCTATCACTTGTACCAAGACTAGCACCCTGTGCTGACCCACGCGTACAAGTCGCTATACTTTGATTCAGTGGCTCAGAAAAACAGATCCGAAACCATGACAATATTCCAGCATTCGCTTTGATTTGAAGCGTGACCGTCGTGCGGTCGGCATCTGGCAGAACTTCGCCATTGCCATTCATAAGATTGGGAGCGAGATTCCTGAGCCACCTCGTTGCTTGCATTCGACCTACAAATCGTGAACTTCAATCGGTTGACTCTCGTTTTCCATGGATCGGGCCCGCGGCCATTAGTCGTGCCGCGCTCGGCGAGGCGCATTGCATTCCGCTATTCGGCGAAGCTGGCAGCGCTGCTGCAAGCCGCGGCCGCGGTTGGCTGCTCGGGTAGCCCTGGATCGGACGGCGCGGGCACGACTGGAACCGCCGTCACGGGCGGCGCCACGGCCTCGAGCGCCGGAGGGTCAACCTGGGTGGCTGGCGGGACGCCTGGCACGGGCGGCGATCAATTGACGGGCGGCAGCGCGGCCACGGGCGGCACAACCGCAACTGGCGGGACCCAAACAGGCAGCAACTCAGCCACGGGCGGGGTTCCCGCAACGGGTGGTGCCGTCACGGCCGGCGGCACGTCGGCAACGGGCGGCACTCGTGCAACGGGTGGGACTGCGGGGAACACCGCTGCGGCTGGGGGAACGCCTGCAACGGGCGGGACTCGGACTACGATCAGCAGCCTGGTTACCGGCGGTATGCCTACCACGGGTGGCACGCAATCAACCGGGGGCAGTCCTGCCAATGGCGGGGCGTTGACGACCGGCGGCACTCGCGCAACTGGCGGTAGCTCGACGGGTGCCGCGTACTGCTCGATAACTCCTGCATCCTCGACGTTGTTAGCGTTTCCCGGTGCGCAGGGGTTTGGCAAAGATGCAACAGGGGCGCGCAGCGCCAGCGTCTATCACGTCACCAATCTCAATGACTCGGGGACGGGGTCGTTCCGCGACGCGGTAAGCGCCTCGAACCGTTTCATTGTGTTCGACGTGGGCGGCTATATCCAACTTGCCACTGCCGTGTCCGTGCAGAGCAACATCACCCTCGCGGGCCAGACAGCACCTGGAGGCGGAATTGGCTTTCGCGGCGGGGAAATCTCGTTTGCAAACTCGTCGAATATCATCTGCCGGTACGTTCGCATTCGTCCGGGGAGTGAAACCGCCAGCACAGATGATGACGCGCTCAGCCTTTACCTGGCACAAAACGTGATGATCGATCACTCGTCCTTCGAGTTCGCTCCGTGGAACAACATCGATGCGGTCAGTGATGACTGGCAGAACCATCCAGTGACGAACATAACCATTCAGGATTCATTGATCGCCGACCCAACGGGACAACAGTTTGGGGCCCATACTGAGTCCGTCTCCAGTCAAATGGCTTGGTACCGCAATATCTTTGCGAATTCCCACAACCGCAACCCGCTAGCAAAGATCAACACGGTCTTCGTCAATAACGTGCTCTACAACTACTCGGCGGGTTACACGACGCATACGAGCACGACGTTCAAGCACGATATTCTGAACAACTACTTCGTCATGGGACCCGCATCCACGGGCACGGACGACACCTGGTTCCAGATCGACCAAAACCAATCGATCTACGCCTCGGGCAACCTCAAGGACACGAACCTCAACGGCACGCTCGACGGCACCGCAACGACTCCCTACTGGTACCAAGGCACTGGAACGGTACTTTCGAGCCCGTGGTCGAGCGAGACGACCGCGACCAAGGCCCTTGATACAGCGTCCGCGGCTCGCGTTGCGATGTCGCTCGCCGGAACCTTGCCGCGTGACCCGATGGATGCACTGATCATTGGCCAGATACTAACGCTTGGCAAAGGGACGACGGGCACTGGCACCAACACGGTCGGCCCCGGCGACGCGCTTTATACGAGTCAGTCGCAAACAGGTCTTTCTAACAACGGGTATGGCTCAATCGCCAGCGGCACGCCGCCAACGGACACGGACAACGACGCCATGCCCGACAATTGGGAGAATGCCAACGGATCCAACCCAAGCGCCAACGATGCAATGACGAAAGCCAGTGATGGCTACACGCTCCTAGAGCACTATGTGAACTGGCTTGCCGGACCGCACGCTTCTACGACGGCGGGCGCATCCGTGGACGTCGATTTGTCTGCGTACGCTGCTGGCTTTAGCACCGTCTCTCCCTCGTACACCGTTTCTGATGCGCAGAACGGAACCGTAACGCTCCAGTCAGACGGGCACACGGCGCGGCTGCAACCCACTGCGGGTTGCCATGGGTTGTCGTCCTTTGCCTTTACGGTGAAAGGCTCTGACAGCACGAGCTACTCGAGCCAAGTCGTGGTGTTGGTTGCGCCTTAGCTATGATGTCTTGACGGCACGGAACCGTCGCGCATTCACCACGCCCTGCGGGCGTTGCTCGCTCCGCGCCCACACGGGCCTCGGCCGGGCGCCGCGTGTGTCGCAGTGGGACCCTACCCCACCTCATTGAGGTCTTGAAACCAGCGGCGTCCAGTGTTGGAAGCGTGAAGCTTCTTCCCAAAGGCTTTGAAGATGAGCCGGCGCTGGCTCGTCGCGCAACAGCAACTGCGGTGGATTTTCAAGTGGTCGTTGGGAATCCAGGCCCGGCGGAACTTTTACCCTGGAGGCTGGCTGATGAAATCGAAGCGCTGGATTGCCATTGTCGCAGGTGCCGTTGCCGTTGGTGTATGGGGCTGCAGTGGATCGGAATCGACGACACCGCGGGGCAGTGGCGGCAACAGTGCCGTGGGAGGAGCGGACCAAACCGGAGGCGCTTCGCTCGGTGAAGGAGGCTCTCTCGATGTCGGTGGCGAAGCGGCCACAGGCGGCGGGCTCGCCGATACTGGTGGCAGTCCGGGCGCCGGAGGTGCGCAGGCTACGGGCGGCCTTGCGGACACGGGCGGTCGCGCAGCAACCGGCGGCCGTCAAGCCTTCGGCGGTACCAAGGCCGGGGGCGGCGTCAATGCGACGGGCGGTACGACGTTGACGGGCGACACCAGCGTCGGCGGCAGTTCGACCGTCAACTGTACTGGCTCGGCGGGTAGCGCAAGCTGCCCCGAAGGCGTGTCATCGATGTGCGGAATGGTCGCCGCGCACAACGCGGTTCGCGCCGCAGTGACCGACGCAAGCACACCGTTGCCCCCGCTGGTCTGGGATTGCACGTTGGCGGCCTTCGTACAGGCGTATGTGAGCACGTGCCCAGCGAACCACAACCCCAACCGCACCGTCGAAGGCCAAACGGCGGGCGAGAACATGGCATTCTTCAGTAATTCAGCTCTGCAAAGCCCGTCTGCCGTAGTCCAACTTTGGGCGGACGAAAAGCAGTACTACACTTATTCGACGAACTCTTGTGCCAGCGGACAAGTCTGCGGGCATTACACTCAGCTCGTGTGGCGCAAGACAACAGCCGTTGGCTGCGGCGTGGCAACGGGTTGCAGCGGATCCTGGTCGCAGATCTGGGTGTGCGACTACCTCCCAGCCGGCAACTACGTGGGCCAGTCTCCCTATTGATCGCTAGAACATGACGCCGTCTTCGACGTAAATCCCAACTGGAAAACCGGGGTTCTCTGATACAGCGTCCGGCGAGTAAGCGACTTCCAATCGGAATACCGCGGCTTGGCCCCATTGCAGATAGCCTCCGCAGCCCGCACCCCACTTCAAACCGACGCCCGTGCCGTCGAGCGGCGAACGGAAGGTGTAATCGCTCCACAACCGCCCCGTGTCAAACAGCAAGTTGCCGCCAAGCGCGAAGTTTTGCCCCAACAACCGCAAGTGCAGGAGCATCGCCCTGAGTTCCACGTTCATGTAAACCTTGATGAGGCCGGAGTAGCGTCCATCTGGCACGCCGCGCACGGACGAAGAACCGCCGATCATTTCGTCTGCGAAGAACACGCCGCCCGTGTAAAGGTCGTACACGGGTACGTTACCGAACTCGAAGTCCGCCACGCCGCGCACGGCCAAAATAGCCGGTCCACCGAGGGGCACATAACGGGCCAGACGTGCCCCAGCACCCGCGTAGTGCACGTCCGCAGCGACGGGCGCTGCAACCACCGTGCGAATCCCAATATCGCCATAGGCGCCGGAGCGAGGGAATATCTCGTTGTCGCGCGAGTCGTAGACGATGCCCGTCGCCAACGTAAACAAGCTGAGCTTCTGTACGCCTCTTACTGTTTTTGTCGTGGCGTCACTTTGCAGGCGGCTGCCAGCATACACTTGGGGGTCTTCGAAGCGGTAGCTATTGCCAAGCACGAAATTCCAGGGCCCCGTAAGCCGAAAACGCGTGAGTTCACGCAAGCGCGCTTGCCGGTCGTCGAACTCGAAATGGCGCAGCGTGGTGCCCGCGGGTAACCGGCCGGCGCTTGCATTGCCAACACCGAAGTAAAGTTGATTGACCGTGCGGTAAACCATCAGCTGCGGGTTCAGGCGAATGCGCCCGCCGTCAAGCTGCGGCACATCCACATTCCATTGATACATTTGCTGAGTGATCTCCTTGCCTGCGGGTCCATCCTTCACGCTCAGAGCAATCACAAGATCCGAATTCCATTCGTAGGGAACGATCCCGTTGCCAAACCGACTCAAGGTTCCCACAACTCCGAATTCAAAGCCGATGTCGCTGTCGCCGCCAAACAAGGGGAAGCCGGCGGGTTCGTAGCGACGCGTCGTGTAGTCACGCACGTCGGTCGTTGCCGGGGTTCTTGCAGACCTCGAAGTCGAGCCCTCGTCATCAAGCGTTGCCGCTGCCACCTTGGGCGTTTCGTGGGCCAAGGCCAATCCCAATGTCAGCCCCTGCACGAGGCAGCCGGCCACGAGCCCTCGGCGAATCGCCATGGCGTGCCGCGGGCAACGCGTGATCGACCATTTGTTTTTGCGCACGCGCCGGTGGATCACCTCCTGACTATGGGACATGCCGGCCTTTGCGTTTCGCCTCAGCGGAGCAATCCTATGACATGCGACCCTGTCCTGAGCACCTGAATTCTTGGCCATAATGGCCCGAACGATCCGGACGCGGTCGCCTGGCTTTGGTATTCACTCGCGCCTTGCCCTCGGGGCGCGATCTGCGCTCTCCCCGACTACTTAGGGAGCAACGTTCCGATGACTGAGTACCAATGGTCGGCCATGAACTCGTACCCCGTCGAATTGGGGTGAATATTGTCCGAGCCCAGCATGGTCGATGGTGTAAAACCAGTGAACATGTCCACACTAGCGATATGTTTTCCGGCGGTGGCGCGCTGCTGCACAAGTCCTGGGATCGCCTGGTTGTAGGCCTTGATGACATCGTTGGTACCGTACCCAAGCGGGATAATCTGCGCGACCACTATGTAAGCATCGGGCGCGTTGGAGCGACGTGCGCTCCCAACGTCTGTCATAACCCCGTTTGCCTTGGATTGCACGTCTGAATCAGGTTCCGAAATCGCACTGCGCCCGAGTTCGGGCGCGGCTAGGTTGGTCATTGCCGTTGCAGGACAACGTGAGTGGCTTTCTCGGAGGCTACGAACTTGACGCATGAATAACCCAGAGTTCGCAAATCGATTCCGTCGAAGAGCCGCTCACCTCCGCCGAGGATGATCGGCGCAATGGCGAGGTGCAACTCGTCGATGAGGCGCGCGCGAAGGTACTGCTGTATTGTCTTCGGTCCGCCGCCGATCCGCACGTCTAGTCCGTTGGCTGCATTGCGAGCTTGATCAAGCGCTTCATAGATGCCGCCGATGACGAAATGAAACGTGGTGTTGCGCGTCATCTGGATCGACGGGCGCGCGTAGTGACTCAAAATGAATACGGGGACATGATAGGGAGGGTCGTCGCCCCACCAGCCTTTCCACTCCAAATCAGGCCATGGCCCGCGAATGGGCCCGAACATGTTCCTTCCCAGAATCCACGCGCCAATGTTCTGAAAGCCCCGCAACGCAAACTCATCGTCAACCCCGCTGGTGCCGCCGTCAGCACCGAACAGAACCCGCTGGAAAGTGCGTGTCGGGAAGGCCCAACCGTGTAGCTCCGTTCCGCCTTCACCGAGCGGATGATGGATGCCTTGGTTCGGGCCGGCTCCGTACCCGTCAAGCGAAATCGTAAAGCTCTCAACTCTGACTCGCGTCATGGCTCCCTTCGACCTGAGACTTGATGCCTTGGGCGTCAACTACACGCCGCGTCGCGGCAACGTTGCGCCGGTGCAATAGGGGCTGGAACCCGCGTCCGCCGGCTACGGCTTCTCCCAGAGTTCATCCACGCTAGCGAAAGCTCCCGTTACTGTGTGAGGTCGCGTGTCGGGCGGTAGCTGCGCGACGAAATTCAGGTTACGGCGGACGTAGAGTTCAAAGGGACCCTGCTCGCCGGAGAGGATCAACGCCCATCGAGCGCCCGAGCGCTCGAAGGCTTCGCTCTCGCTCATGCTATCACCGCGATAGTAGGAGTCCAACACGACCATACGATGCCAATGAGGGTTAGGGTGGCCATTTCTAGCCGGAAGAAAGGCGAAGTAAGGGACAACGACACCCCCCTGCCGGAATTGCACCAGTTCGTTGAGCCTTTTCGCAGCGGCCCAATTGTCCGAATCCGGGATGTACTTGCGGCAATCCAAAGGGCGGACCGCCACGAACGCCGCCAGCGCGGCAAGAGCAATTCCGCGTACCAGGTGCGCGAACTTGGGCCGTTGATTCTTCGCTAGATCGGTTACGAGTAGCATGCAGACCGGCCCCAGCAGCACGAGCATGGGCATGAGATTGTTTCGGTAGCCCCCTGACTTGGCGTAGGGCAAAAGCGATGCTGGAATCGCGACCATCAGACAACCCATCCAGAGCGCGCTACGCACGCTCAACTTTTTTCGTACGAGCAGCCACAGTGCCGCGACGGGCAGCAGGATGGCAAAGGGCGCAAAGCGGAGTACAAAGAGCAACCCGCGCCAAGCGCGATCGGGGTCCGCCTCTTGTTCAGCTAGATTGGTTATCACCCAGAACCAGAATCCGCCATGGCTCATCCATTGAGCTACCGCCAGCAGCAGCAGTGATGCCGCCAGCGTCACGCCGCCCAATGTCAAGCCGAACCTCGGCCGATGGATTGTCGCAAAGACGCAGGCCCACGCAACGAAGAATATTGCCGTCTGTTTGGTAAAAATCGCGAGCGCGAAGATCATTGCCGTCGCAATGATGCCGCCGCTCGTCACTGCGGGTTTGATGACTCGCGAAGTCCCCCATATGCACAGGGCCAGCATCATGCTGTCAACGCGTACGAGGTCGTACCATTGACCCGCAAAGGGGTAAGCGCAGGCGACTACGGCAAGGCCCATGGCGCCCGCGACGGCCGCATAGCGTTTGTTAGTCGAGTGTTCGTACACCCCTCGAAAAAGCACCCAGCACATGAGCGCAAAGAAGGCAATAGACACAAGGCGCCCAGTCCAGAAATCCAAGCGCACAACTCCTATGAGTGCTAACAACGTTGCGTGCGCCGGCGGATAGGGAAAGGGAGCCCATGCGGGATCGCTTCGCGTGTAGAGCGGCAAACCGTGCAGCAACCTATACGCTTGGTAGAGTGATCCGCCTTCGCACCATTCGAGATCGAATGGGAACCGCAACCTAGCAAAGGCTGTGTACACAACGAGGGCCAATGGCCAGCACGCCCAGGCGCCTACTGCCAGATAGGTTGCGAGGCCTACCCGCCGACGCAACTTGTCGCTCGAGTTCCCGCTGCTGATCGTTCCAGCGCGTATGGGATCCGAAGGTGCATTCATACTACGGTTGGGGCGTGTGCCGACTACTTTTCTCGGCTTAGCACAGATGCGTAGAGCAGTGCGGCGCGGACTTCGCCCGGGGTGAGGCCCGCCGCACGCGCAATCGCTACAATGTCGGGTATTGTCCGGCTCTGGCGCCTCAAGCGCCGCGCTTCGCGAAGCACGAGGCTCAAGTGCTCACGTACATTGGGCGTCACGGACCCAACGGTGCGTCCAGCTTTCTCGAGCGCATGAAAGAGTTCATCGATCTCTGCGGCCGTAATGCCTTCGACCCCAATGGCTTCACCAATGAGGTCGAGCGAGAGCGCCTTGTCGTCGCTCCGAAGCAATCGAGCCAAAATGGCGGCAATCGCTGGGCGCATTGAGACTGGCATTATACATGCGTCAGCGGCTACCGCCGGCCTGATTTAGCTCCAGCCCGGCCACCTATTGCTTGACAAGCCGTGCGCCACACAAGATCCTTCGGCAATGCGAGAAATTTCGGAGAAAGAGCGCGCCAGAGAGCTCGCCGACCGCTGCGTTGGACGTACCCTGCGCAACAAGTGGCAGATTGAGCGGCTCATCGGCATGGGAGGCATGGCAAACGTGTACGCGGCGCGCCATCGCAATGGTCGGCAAGTCGCGATCAAGATGCTCCACCCCGAATTTGCCGTACACGCTGAGGTTCGCGAGCGATTTCTGCGTGAGGGCTACATTGCCAACCGCATCGAGCACCCAGCCGTTGTTGGGATCCTCGACGACGACGAAACCGATGACGGCGTGGCGTTCCTTGTCATGGAACTGCTGCGCGGCGAATCGCTGCACGAACGACTAGGGATTCTTTCCGTGCTGCCCCTGGCTGAAGCGCTGTTCATTGCCGATCAGCTGCTCGATGTCCTCAAAGCGGCGCACCAGGCAGGCGTCGTGCACCGCGACATCAAACCCGGAAACGTCTTTCTGCTCCAAGACGGGCGCGTCAAGGTTCTCGACTTCGGGCTTGCCCGGGTCCTCGACGGTCAAGCTCAGATCCTCACGAGTCAGGGGATCATCATGGGCACGGTGTCGTTCATGTCACCGGAGCAAGCCAAGGCCACGCCGGGCACCGTGGATCATCGAGCGGATTTGTACTCGGTCGCCGCCACGCTGTTTCATGCACTCTCGGGCGAGTACGTTCATCCCGCTAGGACCGTCATGGAGCGGCTCTCCTCAGTAATGAGCAAAGAGGCCCGTTCGATCGCGACCGTGCTGCCCAACCTGCCCCCGCGAGTCATCGCTTGCGTGGATCGGGCGCTTCGAAGCAATCGCGACGAGCGCTGGCCAGACGCCGCTGCTATGCAGCAGGAGGTCCGCCAGGCGTTCCACGAGGCGACGGGCAGCCAAATCCCTGAAACGCGTCGCCGAATGATGCATGGCATGCCGGGGTGGGCCCGCCCGGCATCGCCATTGACACAGCGCGACACGATCCCAGAGGCAACGACTGACATTGACATCAGCGTGGTTCTCGAGCCCGAAGCCAGCCAGCAATCCCTCAACATCAGCGTAGTATTCGAGCCAGAATCCAGTCAGGAGTCGCTCGGCATTCCGATCGAAATCGACACGAGCAAACTGTAATGGAACTCCTCCCAGCTGGCGACACATGCTCACGATGCCAACCAGGGAAGTCGGTGACGCGCGGCGCTCAACCCGCCGTGCCTGAGCAGAGGCGGGCCGCAACTTCTGAGCAGGATAGACGCCAGTCTAGTCTACTTCCGTTCGGAGCCCGTAGGCATTCGCACGCAAGTCTGCGGGCTGCTTGACCGAGCCGACCTGCGTTTCCGTACCGTCAAGCCAAGAGAGGAATTTTGCGAGCCCAACCCACCCGATTGAATAATCCGCGCTGACTCAAGTCTAATCCACTCGTGGAAAAATCCGCGTCGATGCCTCCGAACTCGCGATCGACGTGGCCATCGGCGTGTCTAATCCTACTGCTGGTCGGATTGAGGGCAATGCCGTCTGTTGCTGCGGGAAAAGATCGACCTAGTGCGTCAGCGTCGGTGATCGCAGCGATCACGTCCGTTGAGCGCACTCTCACTTCGACCAAGTACGCGCACTGGCCGAGAATCAACGTCAAGACGGGCATCTATGAATGGGATTGCTCGATCATGGCCGCTTGGATCTTGGCGAAAGCGGCGCCCCAGGCACGCAGAGCGCTTGGATCGAATCAACCTCTGGCGCGAGAGTTCTATCGAGCGATTGTGACGAAAAGTGCGCTGCAACCCCAATACGGGTGGCTGAAGGTGGTCGGCCCATCGGCAATCGAGCCGGGTGATGTCTTCGCTTGGACCAAGCCGCCAATGTTCAAGGAACGGAAGAACACGGGGCATGTAGGCTTTGTCATCGGCAAACCTTGGCGGCATCCCAAATACCCGACCGTGTGGTTGATGCGAATCGCCGATGCCACGCATGAGCCGCATGAGAAGGACACTCGCCCACCTGGAGGGGACGGCGGTTTCGGCCAAGGCACGGTTGCGTTCGACTTTGACGAGCGCGGAATGTCAATCGCGTATGGCTGGTATGGCGAAGCTCAAGATTTGGCTACCTACGTACCTACCCCGATCGTCTTTGGGCGCGTGTTTCAGTAGGCTGGGGCCAAATTCCATGATGGCGCGGTGCGTGTCGCCGCCCTGCCCCGGCTGCCCTGTTCTAAGGGTCGTTCGGCTTTCGCAGTGAAGGGTCATACCGCCTAGTTCTACGCGTACACCAATTCTGTCGTTACAACAATTGCACGAGCGTGCGCGCGGTGTCCGCACAGAAATCACGCCGCCTCCCGAACGTACCGATGGTCGAGGCCACCGCCTTCGGGCATTTCGATGACCTGCCCGAATTCGGGTCCTTGAACAGATCGCGGTTCGGGCACGTCGCGTTTTGCTCGAGTTCGCGAAACAGAGATGCCGAATGTTTTGTGCTCAATAGGGCCAATTCTGGGCAGCTTTGTGGCGGTCGTGGGCGCCAGGTTGACTACAGCCGTGTGAACGATCACAATCATGTGGCTCTTGACCGTTGAACTGCGATCGCATTTGAGAAAGCTCAGCCAAGGACCACCGAATTGCGGACCAAGATCGTTGTCGCGCTTCTGACCGACCAGCAAGAGTTTCAAGTCAAGCAGGCAGAGGATGCACGCTCGGTCGCCGCCCGGGCAGGGTTGGACATCGAGGTGGTATTCGCCGAGGGCAACGCTGTACTCCAGGTCCACCAGCTTTTCGGCTATATCTATCTGCCGAAGGAGAAACGGCCGGCGGCCATCGTGGTGGAATCGGTGGCGCCCGATGGGCTCCGAAGTGTCGCCAAGTCCGCAGCGGAGATGGGAATTGGCTGGATTCTTATAAGCTCACACGAGGCTTATCTCGACTCGCTTCAGAAGGATTTCCCTGCGCTTCTGATCTCTTCAGCCACCGCCGACGACGAGGAGATCGGGCGGATTCAAGCTCGCCAGTTTCGAGCGCTTCTTCGCAATCGGGGTACCGTCCTGTACATCGAGGGGCCCGTGATGAGCGCGACCAGCCAAATTCGCGGACGAAGCATGGAAGAGGGGCTCCGAGGCTCGAATGTTAGAATCATCAAAACTCTGCGCGCGGACTGGACGGAGGCTGGCGCAAAGCACGTGGTGTCGTCATGGCTTCAACTCAACCCCGATCCCGGCCTCCGCCCGGACCTCGTTGGCGCACAGAACGACACGATGGCGATGGGAACCCGCGAAGCCCTGCTCGCCGGTTGACCGGAATGGCTCGATGTTCCAATAACCGGATGCGACGGATTGCCTAATGGAGGACAGGATCTGGTAAGCAGGGGAGTGCTCGCCGCAACGGTCGTGAAACCCACGACTGCCGGTGCTGGAGTCGCTCTGGCCGTCCGTGCCCTGCGTGAGAATTCTCTCCCATCTCGCGTGATCCTTTCGCCGCAGTCGTATCCTTCCGTCGAGAGCCTGGTAACGTACTCGAAGAAGAAGTGACGGATCCTGCCATGATTCAAGCTCCAAGCTGCACGTCAGTGGTTCAAGCTACGATTCGCCTTGAGAAAGCTTCGAAGGCTCCGTCGGGGCATTAACTCACCGCCCGGTTTCTGGCGCGCTCAAGGTCACGAACGCGCGGAAGCACTAGTGATCCCAATCGGCGGGCGCGTACTGCGGGTACTCGTTCCAAACGGCCCCGAAGAGATTGGTGAAGATCGAGCCAAGTACATCGCCCGTGATCAGCAGAAACCGCCCGCTGGTAGGGATCGTCCAGCGTGGAGCGCGTTCGATCAGCTCCCAAGGCGTTTGCTTGAGCATGTCGTCCACCCCCGCAACAACGGCAGCAAGTGCTGGACTTGGTCTCTCGATAGGGACCCAGCTGCTAGCGGCTCGTGCAGCAGGGCGGATCCCCGGACGAGAATGCTGCCTGCGCGAACGACGCGACCACTCGTACATCAGCAACGGCTTCACGTAGAACAGCTGCGTCGCTGCTGGACAATGAAACAGCCGAGGATTCAAGCTCAGCGAGACACCTGTCGATATACGTCAACCATTGTCGCGCGGCCCAATTATTGGTTCAGGCAACCAGTTGATGACGAACGTCCTTTCGTTTCAGGCTAGCTAACGAGCTTGTAGAAAAACCCACTCGCGCGCCAAGCGCAAGCCCTGCCTTCCACCCCTGTGAAACTTTCTACTAGAAATTCCGTTCGTTGCTGATTCTGGCTGAGAAACGCTACGTTGTCCGTGAGCTGCGCGCTGGCCCTGCTGGCCCTCTGATGGCTAGTGCCACATGGCCACCCCCGCCACCTTCTCGATGTTGTGCACCATCGTGAAGAGCTTCCACTGGGCGCTAATTAGGGTTCCAATTCGGATTCTGACAGCGGTCGGGCAAGTTCTCGGAACAGGGCTGCCAGACCATTCTTGTCCAGTGTACGTGCGGCTAGACCGAGCATCGCGTCGTGCAATCGTTCTTCGGGGTCGAGGACGAGCCAACCATTGACGTCGAGAAATACAAGCGCCGCGTTCAACCCCGTGCGCTTGTTCCCGTCAAGAAATGGTTGGTTCTCCGCGATGTGAAACGCATAGGCAGCGGCCATCTCGAAAATATCGTCATGCAGAAGCATGCCATCAAACGTGGCTTGGGCCACGGTCACGGCGGACTCCAGAGCGCCGCGGTCCCGAATGCCCGCAGTGCCACCGAAACGCTGGAGTTGCTCGGCATGCAACTCCAGGACGTCGTTGACGGTCAGAAATATCGGATCGAGCAGCTCAATATTCACTTGGCCAACTTACGAAAAGTGCCCGCATGATTCGCCATCGTTCGTGTTTGGGCACGAGCCAGCTTGTTCTTCCGAGTCGCCTCGGATCGGACAGGCGTGATGATGAGGCGTTCACCGTCGGTGGTCACCTCGAGCTTCGTCTCTGGCGTAATCCGGAGTAGCTCCAAGATTGGCTTGTCGATAATAATCCCCAAACTGTTGCCAACGGCCTGAAGATGCTTGACCATGCCTAAGTTATAACATCGTTGTGAACCTCTGGCCAGGGGCACCGTCCTAAGATTTGAGTCCCGCCTCATCTGCGGCAGTGTACGCCAGTCGCGGGATCAAGTGGCAGTTTTGAGGGGACGACGACACTTATCCAGGTCAGGCTAACGAGCTTGTAGAAAAACCCATTCGAAGAACGAGCGCAAGCCCCGCGTTCCGCCAGTGTATAACTTTCTAATAGAAATCCCGTTGGTTGCAGATTCTAGCTCAGAAACGCTACGTTGTCCGAGAGGCGCTCGCTGGCCCTGCTGGCCCTCTCCCGGCTAGTGCCGCATGGCGGCACCCGCTACCTTCTCGATGTTGTGCACCATCGTGAAGAGCTTCCACTGTGCACTCACCTTCTTCTGACCACGGAGGGTGAATCGTCGCATGCCCTTGTTCTGAATGTTGCCGAACACCGGTTCGACGGTGCCCATGCGTTGACTGTAGAGCTCACGCCCGAACGGCGTATCGAACTTCCATCGCATGCGTTCGGTTGCACCATTGCGCTTGCTGCGACGTCTCGGTGCAGGCCCCTCTTGATGCTTGATGATCGTGAGTTGACGCTGAGGTGTGCGGTCGGGATGGCGGAGACACTGCTCCCGTAAGTGGCATCCACTGCAAGCCGTTTTCGGTGCTTTGAAACTGGCAACGCGATAGCCGTTGAAGAGCATGTTCTTGCCGGAGCGATAAAGCTTGTGCCCCGCAGGACAGATGCAACGGGCGTTTGCTTCGTCGTAGAGAAAGTCCTGCACGGTGAATAGTTTGGGCTTGGTGGTAACGCGAGTCTCGCGTTCACGCCTGCGGCGGAGAGCCCTCTCTTTCTTGTCGCGTTGCTTGTATCGCTCTGCCCCTGCAAACGCTGGCTCGCGCCGTCGGTAGTCACGGTCTGCAATGTAGGCATCAGCGCCAGTGGCTTCCACGGCTGCCACCACCACGTTGCTGTGAAAGCCGCTGTCGGCGCTTACTTTGGCCTGCGCGAAGACGTCCTTGGCTAAGTCCAACTCAGTAAACCTTTGCCGTGTTGTCTCGATGAGGGGTGCCAACAGGTGCGCTTCGTATCCCGAGCCATGGGCCTCGGCATGCACGACGATTTGGGCTCGGTCATCGACGACCGCCAGCCCGTTGTAGCCCTGAATCACGCCGCGAGATGAAGTCATCTTCGCGCTCTCTGGGTCGGTCAGGTTGCTCTTCTGCTCGTTGCCGGTCGGCCCGAGCTTCTTCTCGTTCTGCTCCAGGAAGGCCTTGATCTCGGCGACCTTTCGTCGATAGTACTGGGCCTTCTCGGGCTCGCCGCAAGAGCCGGCGCTCTCGCGTTCCTGCCCATCACGCTCACGATGGCGCTGCACTATACGCTCGGCAACCCGCTCTAACTTCTCGCGCTTCTCCTCGAGCTCCTTGTGGGTGCCGCTCCATTTCTTGGAGGCATTCGAGGGCAGTTTGCATCCGTCGATGGCGAAGTGCTCCTTTCCGATGAGGCCTAGCTCCGAGGCATAAAGCAACACGTCACCAAACAGGCTCGCAATCTCATGCTCCAGGCTGCTGACGAAGGCCGCAATGGTCGTAAAGTGCGGTCTGGAATCTGCCGACAGCGCCATGAACACAACGTTGCGGCGGCATGCCTCGGCGATCCGTCGGCTCGAGACGATCCCGCGGTAGTAGCCATAGAGCACCACCTTCAGCAGCACCTTGGGGTCGTAGGCCGATCGCCCTGTCTCGTCGTTACGATAGCGGTGTTCGAAGACGGACAAGTCGAGATGCTCCTCCACGATCTCGTTGAGCGCATGCTCGAACGAACCCTCGACAATCTGGTCGGCATATGACAACGGAATCATCTTCGACTGATTCAAGTCGTAGTGTTTGTATCTGGCCATCGAGCGCTCCAGTAACCTGTCTCGGCGCTCTTTGTATCCATCCCGATCCTAAATGCCAAGAGCAAATGGACTTTTTCTACGGCCTCAACGGCTGCGGCTTCAGTTGCAAGCGCACCACGGCAAGCCGCGTCAGGCCAAGGTCAAACGTTGCAGGCGCTTGCCAACTGCAAGCCGGAGTTAGCCAGCCATTTCAAGCAGTACGCTTCAGTTCACGCACTGCAATGAGGTCGCCATCTCCGACGGCGCGAACGTCAGTCACATTCAACGTAAGTAGTGCCTGTGTCTTTCCCGAGGCAAGCACAAACTCCACTTCAAGACCATCCGCGTCGTGGATGTCAACAACAGCGCCAAGGTCGCCACGTCGCAGACCATGCTCAGGAATGTCACGATCCAAGACGACGGTATCAAGCAGATTGAACATATTGCCTATCCCGGAAATGCGGTGACGAAGTGCGCAAAGTCGCGTCCGTTGGGCAGCATCCAGACCGTCACGACTGAGGCCTGACGACCCGAAGCAGTATACCACGGATCTCGAACTTCTGCCCAAAGGGGCTTTCCTGGCCGGGGGTGGCTTCGGCCGTTCCTGCCAGTCTGAGCAGCGCGTCGCGCAGAATTTCCCAATCATTGACCGAAAAACCGAGAGCGTAGAAGAACGACGACTTGAATCGCCCTACCGGATGCGACGGGGATAGCAGGTAGTCGCGGACTTTGGCGTCAGCCACGATCGCGCGGTCACAATTCGGTAGTCGCACGACACGTCTTTTACACCCAATCAGTTAGAATGAGCAAGACCATTACATCGCGCGCACGGGCATGTCGTTAGTCAGCCTTTTCATTCGACATTCGCTCGAGAAGTTTGTGCAAGTTCTCGACAAGTGTCCTAAGCATCTGTTCTTGCGTGTGTCCTGATGAGCCTGGTTGTGGATTCTTCGCCATTTCGTGAATCGCTGTTTGGATGCCCTCCGTCAATTGCTGTATCGCCTGAAGCCTCGCAAGAGTCGCCTTGCCTGCTACCACCTGAGGCATTGAATCAAGAATGCCAACAGTCGATGACATTATCTGTTCCTGCCATACCTTCACCGCCAAACCTATCTGGTCCAGGACCGCTTGTGCTCGCTCGGCATCTCGCCTCGCCGACGATGCAAACCAGATGGCAAGTCCGACACCTAGAACTGAGAGGAGAAGGCTCATGCCATTGAAAAGGAGATCTTTTGGGTTCATGAGTCCTCAAGGCATCGGTTTTGGGTCTGGCTAACGAGCTTGTAGAAAAACCCATTCGAAGAACGAGCGCAAGCCCCGCGTTCCGCCAGTGTATAACTTTCTAATCGAAATCCCGTTGGTTGCAGATTCTAGCTCAGAAACGCTACGTTGTCCGAGAGGCGCTCGCTGGCCCTGCTGGCCCTCTCCCGGCTAGTGCCGCATGGCGGCACCCGCTACCTTCTCGATGTTGTGCACCATCGTGAAGAGCTTCCACTGTGCACTCACCTTCTTCTGACCACGGAGGGTGAATCGTCGCATGCCCTTGTTCTGAATGTTGCCGAACACCGGTTCGACGGTGCCCATGCGTTCAACTGTAGAGCTCACGCCCGAACGGCGTATCGAACTTCCATCGCATGCGTTCGGTTGCACCATTGCGCTTGCTGCGACGTCTCGGTGCAGGCCCCTCTTGATGCTTGATGATCGTGAGTTGACGCTGAGGTGTGCGGTCGGGATGGCGGAGACACTGCTCCCGTAAGTGGCATCCACTGCAAGCCGTTTTCGGTGCTTTGAAACTGGCAACGCGATAGCCGTTGAAGAGCATGTTCTTGCCGGAGCGATAAAGCTTGTGCCCCGCAGGACAGATGCAACGGGCGTTTGCTTCGTCGTAGAGAAAGTCCTGCACGGTGAATAGTCTGGGCTTGGTGGTAACGCGAGTCTCGCGTTCGCGCCTGCGCTGCAGTGCTCGCTCTTTCTTGTCGCGTTGCTTGTATCGCTCTGCCCCTGCAAAAGCTGGCTCGCGCCGTCGGTAGTCACGGTCTGCAATGTAGGCATCAGCGCCAGTGGCTTCCACAGCAGCCACCACCACGTTGCTGTGAAAGCCGCTGTCGGCGCTTACTTTGGCCTGTGCGAAGACGTCCTTGGCTAAGTCCAACTCAGTAAAGCTTTGCCGGGTTGCCTCGATGAGGGGTGCCAGCAGGTGCGCTTCGTATCCCGAGCCATGGGCCTCGGCATGCACGACGATTTGGGCTCGGTCATCGACGACCGCCAGCCCGTTGTAGCCCTGAATCACGCCGCGAGATGAAGTCATCTTCGCGCTCTCTGGGTCGGTCAGGTTGCTCTTCTGCTCGTTGCCGGTCGGCCCGAGCTTCTTCTCGTTCTGCTCCAGGAAGGCCTTGATCTCGGCGACCTTTCGTCGATAGTACTGGGCCTTCTCGGGCTCGCCGCAAGAGCCGGCGCTCTCGCGTTCCTGCCCATCACGCTCACGATGGCGCTGCACTATACGCTCGGCAACCCGCTCTAACTTCTCGCGCTTCTCCTCGAGCTCCTTGTGGGTGCCGCTCCATTTCTTGGAGGCATTCGAGGGCAGTTTGCATCCGTCGATGGCGAAGTGCTCCTTTCCGATGAGGCCTAGCTCCGAGGCATAAAGCAACACGTCACCAAACAGGCTCGCAATCTCATGCTCCAGGCTGCTGACGAAGGCCGCAATGGTCGTAAAATGCGGCCTGGAATCGGCCGATAGCGCCATGAACACAACGTTGCGGCGGCATGCCTCGGCGATCCGTCGGCTCGAGACGATCCCGCGGTAGTAGCCATAGAGCACCACCTTCAGCAGCACCTTGGGGTCGTAGGCCGATCGCCCTGTCTCGTCGTTACGATAGCGGTGTTCGAAGACGGACAAGTCGAGATGCTCCTCCACGATCTCGTTGAGCGCATGCTCGAACGAACCCTCGACAATCTGGTCGGCATATGACAACGGAATCATCTTCGATTGATTCAAGTCGTAGTGTTTGTATCTTGCCATCGAGCGCTCCAGTAACCTGTCTCGGCGCTCTTTGTATCCATCCCGATCCTAAATGCCAAGAGCAAAATGGACTTTTTCTACGGCCTCAACGGCCTTGGTTTCACCTGCAAGCGCTTTACGGCAGAACGCATCAGGTCAAAGCCAAATACTTCAGGCGCTTGTCAGGTGCAAACCAGTGTTGGGCAGCACCACGTATGTTCCGTTTCACGTGCGCTCCGTATGTGGCGTCTCGGGCGCAATTGGTTGTTCAGCGTCTTCCAAATCGCGCGCCTCTGAATTCAACGGCGAAGCCTCCGCAAGCTGTATTCGCAGATCTGGCGACGGGAGCACCCGGAAGAAAGCGTGCCCCCGCTCGACTAACGCACTCGGGTCGTCGCACTCAAAAACTTCGTTGAGAATCAATCGGCTGTTGACGCGCGTCAGCGCGTCCATGGCGGTTAGTTCCCAGCATCTCTTGCATGGCCAGGCGGCAAGCACAGTTGCCGTTGGGGCAGCGGTTCGGTGTTGGGAGAGCCGCTGCTCCAGACTCTCAGCGAACCCGAGCTTTAACCGCTTCGGGTCAAGGTCAGGGACAAGCTGGATGACATAAAAGACTCCAACGTTTGACGCGGCCACGACGGTTGGGCCCATGAAGCCCCCGCCAGATCGCTGGGCAGCAATTTGGTCGGCGTCGGCACTGGTTACGCAGAGAGTTAGTTGGCTTCCAGAATCAGAGGTGCGCCGCTTATGGAACTCATAACCCAGTCTTAGGACGTAGCGGCGTGCGTGCGAACGGTCCATGCCCAAATGTTTCGCGAGATCCTTGATCGATACGAATTCGTCCGCTGCCATGAGATACCTCGGGACTCAGAGGCGCGCGGTCCCATCGAGCTTGCTCAGATCCCGATCAAATGTGCCCAGAGGCGTGTGACCCGCCTTGCGGGCAATCTCCAACACGAGACAGTCAGAAAAGCCTAGCTTAGGTTTCACTCGAAACTGACCTAGCGCGGCCAACACGACGTCCGAGTCGTCGATAGTGAGATCTTTGTGGGCCAGAAGCATTTCAACCGCCGTCGCAATTTCGGCGTGTCGGATCTGGTACACAGCATCGAGAACCCACACGGTTTCAGCCAGGACCAAGAGTGAAACCCAGGCCCCCTTGGCCACGAATGATTCCGCAGCGTTCAACTTGTCGAGGATCGTCACGCGCAATGAGACGAACCAATACGTTAGTGTCAACGGCGCGCATGACGTGCTCTCACTGCCTTACGGATACCTTCCTTCAATTCTTGCAAGGACTTTGGCTTTGACGGACCGGTGGGAAACAACGCACGGCACACTTCCTCAGATGAATAGCGACCCGCACGCCGGACTACAACGTGTCCGCCCTCCTCTGACCACTCCAAAATGGAACCAGGACCCAGGCCAAGCTTGCGGCGTACCTCGGCAGGCACCGAGATTTGACCCTGCGCAGTGACCTTTGATTGTGCCAAAGTCATGGAAGTTCATTACCACAGTAATGGGACCAAGTCAAGTGTCCGGAACCCGTGCAAGTGTGCAGCAACCAGTCACACGCGATTTAGGTCTGCCTAACGAGCTTGTAGAAAAACCCATTCGAAGAACGAGCGCAAGCCCCGCGTTCCGCCAGTGTATAACTTTCTAATAGAAATCCCGTTGGTTGCAGATTCTAGCTCAGAAACGCTACGTTGTCCGAGAGGCGCTCGCTGGCCCTGCTGGCCCTCTCCCGGCTAGTGCCGCATGGCGGCACCCGCTACCTTCTCGATGTTGTGCACCATCGTGAAGAGCTTCCACTGGGCGCTCACCTTCTTCTGACCACGGAGGGTGAATCGTCGCATGCCCTTGTTCTGAATGTTGCCGAACACCGGTTCGACGGTGCCCATGCGTCGACTGTAGAGCTCACGCCCGAACGGCGTATCGAACTTCCATCGCATGCGTTCGGTTGCACCATTGCGCTTGCTGCGACGTCTCGGTGCAGGCCCCTCTTGATGCTTGATGATCGTGAGTTGACGCTGAGGTGTGCGGTCGGGATGGCGGAGACACTGCTCCCGTAAGTGGCATCCACTGCAAGCCGTTTTCGGTGCTTTGAAACTGGCAACGCGATAGCCGTTGAAGAGCATGTTCTTGCCGGAGCGATAAAGCTTGTGCCCCGCAGGACAGATGCAACGGGCGTTTGCTTCGTCGTAGAGAAAGTCCTGCACGGTGAATAGTCTGGGCTTGGTGGTAACGCGAGTCTCGCGTTCGCGCCTGCGGCGGAGAGCCCTCTCTTTCTTGTCGCGTTGCTTGTATCGCTCTGCCCCTGCAAACGCTGGCTCGCGCCGTCGGTAGTCACGGTCTGCAATGTAGGCATCAGCGCCAGTGGCTTCCACAGCAGCCACCACCACGTTGCTGTGAAAGCCGCTGTCGGCGCTTACTTTGGCCTGTGCGAAGACGTCCTTGGCTAAGTCCAACTCAGTAAAGCTTTGCCGGGTTGCCTCGATGAGGGGTGCCAGCAGGTGCGCTTCGTATCCCGAGCCATGGGCCTCGGCATGCACGACGATTTGGGCTCGGTCATCGACGACCGCCAGCCCGTTGTAGCCCTGAATCACGCCGCGAGATGAAGTCATCTTCGCGCTCTCTGGGTCGGTCAGGTTGCTCTTCTGCTCGTTGCCGGTCGGCCCGAGCTTCTTCTCGTTCTGCTCCAGGAAGGCCTTGATCTCGGCGACCTTTCGTCGATAGTACTGGGCCTTCTCGGGCTCGCCGCAAGAGCCGGCGCTCTCGCGTTCCTGCCCATCACGCTCACGATGGCGCTGCACTATACGCTCGGCAACCCGCTCTAACTTCTCGCGCTTCTCCTCGAGCTCCTTGTGGGTGCCGCTCCATTTCTTGGAGGCATTCGAGGGCAGTTTGCATCCGTCGATGGCGAAGTGCTCCTTTCCGATGAGGCCTAGCTCCGAGGCATAAAGCAACACGTCACCAAACAGGCTCGCAATCTCATGCTCCAGGCTGCTGACGAAGCCGGCGATGGTCGTAAAATGCGGCCTGGAATCGGCCGACAGCGCCATGAACACAACGTTGCGGCGGCATGCCTCGGCGATCCGTCGGCTCGAGACGATCCCGCGGTAGTAGCCATAGAGCACCACCTTCAGCAGCACCTTGGGGTCGTAGGCCGATCGCCCTGTCTCGTCGTTACGATAGCGGTGTTCGAAGACGGACAAGTCGAGATGCTCCTCCACGATCTCGTTGAGCGCATGCTCGAACGAACCCTCGACAATCTGGTCGGCATATGACAACGGAATCATCTTCGACTGATTCAAGTCGTAGTGTTTGTATCTGGCCATCGAGCGCTCCAGTAACCTGTCTCGGCGCTCTTTGTATCCATCCCGATCCTAAATGCCAAGAGCAAAATGGACTTTTTCTACGGCCTCAACGGCTTCGGTTTAACCTGCGGCCCCGACAGTAACACCGAAACGCATCAGGTGGCAAGACAGCCGGGCGCCGTATAATTGATGTGAGTCCGACGAGCCACGGCGCCCGGCAGCAACTGCCCTAAAAGCAAGGAAAGCCGACAGGTTCAAACCGTAGTTAGGCGCCGACTTGTCAGTATGTCGAATCTGACATATACTGTTCGGGTGTCTCCCAAAGACAAGCCTCTGGCGTGGTTGAGCGGCGAAGTCAAGACGCCGCCATTTTCATCAGAAGCTCGAGTCGAGGCGGGATACCTGCTCAGGCAGCTGCAGGTTGGGCATAGCCTGTCGATGCCGCATTCGCGACCAATGCCATCCATAGGGCCACGTTGCCACGAGCTGCGTATTCAGGATCGAACGAAGACATGGCGAATCATCTACCGAGTCGATGGTGACGCGATTGTAGTCGCGGAGGTCTTCGCCAAAACGTCGCAGACAACGCCCAAGGCGGCGATTGTGGCGAGTCAACGGCGCTTGGCGCTTTACGACAAGATTTCACAAGGAGAGTCGTGACATGGACCGAAAGAAGCAAAAGCGATTGGAGAAAGCCGGATGGCGCGTGGGGTCTGCGTCCGAGTTCTTGGGACTGTCAGCAGCAGAGGAAGAACTTGTGGCGATGAAGCTCAGTCTGAGTGCCAGGCTGAAGAAGGCACGCGAGCGCCGCCAGATCACGCAGACGGACTTGGCCAAACGAATGGGGTCGAGTCAGTCGCGCGTGGCAAAGATGGAGGCTGGCGATCCGGGCATCTCGTTGGACTTATTGGTGCAGGGCCTTTTGGCAACTGGCGCGACAAGACGGGAAATAGCAGCGGCATTGTCAGCGCCAAGGAAAGCCGCGGGTGCCTAACGTGGATGATCAGCCAAGCATCATCCCTTCAGGATTCGTCGTGTCCGGTCTTTTGATGGGAAGCGTACTGCGTGTTCGGACCAACACCACGCGGACATTGCCAGCCTTCCTCTAGGTACGAGTGGTGGTAGTCATCGAACTCGGCTTCGTCTTCAAACGAGTACATTCGGTCGTTGACGTTGTCGAGCAGCTCGGTCCAAACGTCCACTTCACCACTCTCTCGATAAGTTACTTGGCTAACCCGGAACGCGAAGTAATCGCCCACCTTTCCGTTTCGGAACTTCATGAATTCGCCAACACGCGGCACTACCGGCATGTCAATGACTTTGGTCAGATGCGTCCAACGAGTCTTAGTAGCGATCCAGATGCTGAACTGAATGTTCATGAGTGCGCCTAACGGCTTGTGCTTCAGAAGCGGCCCAGCCAACCCCGGAAACACGCATCATGATGCCACGACCGGCGGCAGCCGTACAATGGACGCGAAGCCACGGATGCCGACGAGGCAAAACCTGTCCCGACACAAAGGCCGCCTTCTGCAAGCACGTGTTAGACCCGGCCGCCACGACGTGACCGACGGCAGCGGGGGCAATGACATCGAAAGAAAGCTCGGCATCAGAAAGCCACGCCCCGACAAATCCGAGGCAGCGCCCGGCATCAAGACACCAAAACCCGACAGCCCCGGATGGGCCAACCCCTCCAGACGCCACGAAGCGAGACCCAGCAGGTGGCCCAAACACAATGGCGAAAAAAGCGCTGCGACGCCTCCGGTTGCAAGACAACGCCGGCAATGAGGTAACCCGGCCTGGGTGTGACGGAAGCCCGAGCGCGACAGAAAGCTACGCCCTGACAGCCCTGTGCAGCGCCAGCCCACAAGATGGAAGGCAGCGAGACCCAACAGACAAATCAGCATGGAATAGCGACCGGCGCTGCCAACGCATCAAGTCACAGTCCGGATCGGAACCACCCAATGTCAGGCCCCGCTGCGAACAACCCACGGAACAACGCCACCGGTTGCCGGCATCCAGTCGCAAGAACCTGACGACAAACCAATTCGCCCTCTCCAAGAAATACGGCTCGGTCTAACGAGCTTGTAGAAAAACCCATTCGAAGAACGAGCGCAAGCCCCGCGTTCCGCCAGTGTATAACTTTCTAATAGAAATCCCGTTGGTTGCAGATTCTAGCTCAGAAACGCTACGTTGTCCGAGAGGCGCTCGCTGGCCCTGCTGGCCCTCTCCCGGCTAGTGCCGCATGGCGGCACCCGCTACCTTCTCGATGTTGTGCACCATCGTGAAGAGCTTCCACTGGGCGCTCACCTTCTTCTGACCACGGAGGGTGAATCGTCGCATGCCCTTGTTCTGAATGTTGCCGAACACCGGTTCGACGGTGCCCATGCGTTGACTGTAGAGCTCACGCCCGAACGGCGTATCGAACTTCCATCGCATGCGTTCGGTTGCACCATTGCGCTTGCTGCGACGTCTCGGTGCAGGCCCCTCTTGATGCTTGATGATCGTGAGTTGACGCTGAGGTGTGCGGTCGGGATGGCGGAGACACTGCTCCCGTAAGTGGCATCCACTGCAAGCCGTTTTCGGTGCTTTGAAACTGGCAACGCGATAGCCGTTGAAGAGCATGTTCTTGCCGGAGCGATAAAGCTTGTGCCCCGCAGGACAGATGCAACGGGCGTTTGCTTCGTCGTAGAGAAAGTCCTGCACGGTGAATAGTCTGGGCTTGGTGGTAACGCGAGTCTCGCGTTCGCGCCTGCGCTGCAGTGCTCGCTCTTTCTTGTCGCGTTGCTTGTATCGCTCTGCCCCTGCAAAAGCTGGCTCGCGCCGTCGGTAGTCACGGTCTGCAATGTAGGCATCAGCGCCAGTGGCTTCCACAGCAGCCACCACCACGTTGCTGTGAAAGCCGCTGTCGGCGCTTACTTTGGCCTGCGCGAAGACGTCCTTGGCTAAGTCCAACTCAGTAAAGCTTTGCCGGGTTGCCTCGATGAGGGGTGCCAGCAGGTGCGCTTCGTATCCCGAGCCATGGGCCTCGGCATGCACGACGATTTGGGCTCGGTCATCGACGACCGCCAGCCCGTTGTAGCCCTGAATCACGCCGCGAGATGAAGTCATCTTCGCGCTCTCTGGGTCGGTCAGGTTGCTCTTCTGCTCGTTGCCGGTCGGCCCGAGCTTCTTCTCGTTCTGCTCCAGGAAGGCCTTGATCTCGGCGACCTTTCGTCGATAGTACTGGGCCTTCTCGGGCTCGCCGCAAGAGCCGGCGCTCTCGCGTTCCTGCCCATCACGCTCACGATGGCGCTGCACGATACGCTCGGCAACGCGCTCGAGCTTCTCGCGCTTCTCCTCGAGCTCCTTGTGGGTGCCGCTCCATTTCTTGGAGGCATTCGAGGGCAGTTTGCATCCGTCAATGGCAAAGTGCTCCTTGCCGATGAGGCCTAGCTCCGAGGCATAGAGCAACACGTCGCCAAACAGGCTCGCAATCTCATGCTCCAGGCTGCTGACGAAGGCCGCAATGGTCGTAAAGTGCGGTCTGGAATCTGCCGACAGCGCCATGAACACAACGTTGCGGCGGCATGCCTCGGCGATCCGTCGGCTCGAGACGATCCCGCGGTAGTAGCCATAGAGCACCACCTTCAGCAGCACCTTGGGGTCGTAGGCCGATCGCCCTGTCTCGTCGTTACGATAGCGGTGT
This sequence comes from uncultured delta proteobacterium, assembly GCA_963811985.1. Lineage (GTDB taxonomy): Bacteria > Myxococcota_A > Polyangia > Polyangiales > Polyangiaceae > FEN-1139. Next base: position 223,145 of record CAWEUH010000009.1, on the reverse strand, counting down.
TCGAAGACGGACAAGTCGAGATGCTCCTCCACGATCTCGTTGAGCGCATGCTCGAACGAACCCTCGACAATCTGGTCGGCATATGACAACGGAATCATCTTCGATTGATTCAAGTCGTAGTGTTTGTATCTTGCCATCGAGCGCTCCAGTAACCTGTCTCGGCGCTCTTTGTATCCATCCCGATCCTAAATGCCAAGAGCAAAATGGACTTTTTCTACGGCCTCAACGGCTTGCGCTTCAGTTGCAGCCCATCAAATTCGCAACAACCCATCATAACGCAATAACCAGCGGCGGCAGTAAAATTGATGCGAAGCCACTGCCGCCGCTGAGCAGGACCTCACAAAAGGCAAGGCCGCCAACTGCAAGCGCTTGTTGGGCAGCACGCGCTACGACGCCTTCTTCTTGGATATCCGTCGAGCAGGACGAGACACTACTCGATGCCCCTGCTTACCCTGATTCGCCTGAAGTGCTTCGCCTATTCGGCGTACGTCAAACCCAAAACGCCGACCCAAGTTCTCTCGGACCTTGTGAAGTTCGTCAATGATCGGATCGGAGCGTTTCATTTGCTTGACCTCGGAGGCAATTGTTCAGGCGTACATATTACTGGTGGATCAAATCCCAGGCGGCGACAGATAGCTTCAATTGTACCACGCATCGCGGCGTTGGCTATGTGCTTGCAATTCCACGTGAGCAGGTACTCGATTCCGTGCGCGGCTGCGATGGCTATGTGGAAAGCGTCAACTGCGGCCCGTGTGGGCAGTCCACCGCCCCGAATTAACGCCTCGGCGACTTCGATCGCGTCTTCGGAAACGTTGAGCTCGGGAATTCCCCCTAGCGCGAGCAATCTCCGCTCTGACGCTTTGGGATCTCCGGCCGCCGCTTCGCTCAGCACCAGACTGGATACGAATAGGGAAAACTTGCCGCGTCGGCTCCACCAGTCTTGCGTGACGCGTTGGCGAGCGGATTGCACGACATCACGTGAGGCGCGAGAGGTGAGAAAGGAGACAATGCTCGTCTCTATGTAGACGCTCTGAGCCATGCCATCGTAGCCCTCCTTGGAAACCTAGCAGAGCCTGTCCGACTGGGGAAGCCAATTGCACGCGCTCACGCAAAACTCGGTCGAGTTCGTCCGACCCATTGACGCGCGAACCTCAATCAAGAATGCTTTCGAGCTCCGCCAGAAATCCGTCCCATGTATAAATCTGCAAGTTCAGCCCGGAGCTGGCAATGTGGGTTTCGGCGAGACTATAGCCTCTTTCCATGGAACGTACCGCATGTTAGAGGAGGGCAATGGCCTATTCCCTCGATCTACGGCAAAAAGTCTTGGCAGCACTTGAGACGGAATCTTCGTCGGAAGTTGTTGCTGAACGGTTCGGAATTAGCGGAAGTTTCGTGCGAAAACTGCGAGTCAGAGTGAAACAGACCGGAGATCCGGTTGCCAAATCACCACCTGGCAAGCCGAGAATTGTCAACTCCGAGGGAGAGGACATTCTGCGAACCCTTGTGAAGGAAAGGCCTGATGCGACCTTGGACAAGTTGGTTCGACTGTTTCCACGCCGCGGTGGTCGCAAGGTGAGCGACACGACGATTTGGCGCACCCTGTACCGGATGGGCATGTCGCTAAAAAAAAGACCCTCTACGCGTCAGAACGCGACCGACCCGATATTATCGAAGCACGAATAGCCTTCCGCAAAGCACAAAAAGCATGGGATCCAGCCAGGTTGGTCTTTGTAGACGAGAGTGGTGTGAATCTGTCCATGACCCGAAGCATGGCGTGGGCTCCCGTTGGCGAACGAGCCGTCAACAACGTTCCCGGCGATCGCTGGTCAAACTACAGCGTTATTGCTGCCCTTGGAATTGACGGAATCGTGGCCCCTATGGTTGTTCCCGGCGCCATAGATGGCCAAGCTATGCTCATGTGGGTTGAGCAAAGTCTCGCCCCGGCACTGAACCCCGGTGACATAGTGATTTGGGACAATCTGAGCGTTCATACCGACATCCGGCTCAGGAACGCAATCGAACAGCGGGGCGCTTCCCTTGTGTTTCTGCCGGCGTACTCGCCCGATCTGAATCCGATCGAACAAGCCTGGTCCAAGGCCAAAAGTATTCTCCGAGAGCTGGGGCCACGATGCTGGGCCAAACTACTGACCGCCCTTGGTAAAGCATTGTTGGCCATCACAACCAAGGATGCCCTCAGTTGGTTCAGGCACGCCGGCTATGCAGTTCGCTGATCCGTTTCAATGAAAAGCGCTCTAAGCAGGTCATGGCAATGTCCGTCGGGCAACCGACGGCCTGCAACTAGACGCAAGTCCGGATGTTGGATCTGGAGCGAATGGCGAATCTTGATACACGCGGTGGCGTCAGAGTCCGACTCGAGGCGATGTCCGTACGAGGCCAACTGATTGACTGCTTTCTCGAGCTCTCGCGAGAGTCGCTCCGTTGGCTTTCCGCGGCGGGCCAAAAGCAAATGTGAACCCCGCTTCAGTTCAATGACTTGCGACGGCTCGAGGCCGTTCCAGTCGAGCACGAGATCCATGCGCATTCCGGGATAGGTATCCGTCGGGGCCATTGCGACCTCTTGCACAACTCTGCAATTCAGGGACAGTAACCCCGAATTCAGCAAGGCCTCTTGGAGCTCGCGCTCTTTTGCTCGAGTTTCGAGTAACTGGCGAAGTCTGCCTATGGCGGCTTCTCGCTGGCGTCCAGGAGAGTACTTGGGGCCGAACGCGGGCGGCTCTCCCAGAACAGCGGCCACGGCGTCTTCCAACATGCCGTCGATGTCCTCCATCACGTCAGAAAAGAAAGCCGTTTCGCGTCTGACCGTCATGGCTGCTTCGTGGGCTGCAAGTATGGCCTCTTCGGACGCGTGCGCACGAATGACCTTCGCCATTCTCAGTCGCTCGGAAAGGAACGGATCCAAAGTGCCATGGGAGAGGAAGGGATTCATTGGCTGTCTCGAGTCTGCCCAACGAGCTTGTAGAAAAACCCATTCGAAGAACGAGCGCAAGCCCCGCGTTCCGCCAGTGTATAACTTTCTAATAGAAATCCCGTTGGTTGCAGATTCTAGCTCAGAAACGCTACGTTGTCCGAGAGGCGCTCGCTGGCCCTGCTGGCCCTCTCCCGGCTAGTGCCGCATGGCGGCACCCGCTACCTTCTCGATGTTGTGCACCATCGTGAAGAGCTTCCACTGGGCGCTCACCTTCTTCTGACCACGGAGGGTGAATCGTCGCATGCCCTTGTTCTGAATGTTGCCGAACACCGGTTCGACGGTGCCCATGCGTTGACTGTAGAGCTCACGCCCGAACGGCGTATCGAACTTCCATCGCATGCGTTCGGTTGCACCATTGCGCTTGCTGCGACGTCTCGGTGCAGGCCCCTCTTGATGCTTGATGATCGTGAGTTGACGCTGAGGTGTGCGGTCGGGATGGCGGAGACACTGCTCCCGTAAGTGGCATCCACTGCAAGCCGTTTTCGGTGCTTTGAAACTGGCAACGCGATAGCCGTTGAAGAGCATGTTCTTGCCGGAGCGATAAAGCTTGTGCCCCGCAGGACAGATGCAACGGGCGTTTGCTTCGTCGTAGAGAAAGTCCTGCACGGTGAATAGTTTGGGCTTGGTGGTAACGCGAGTCTCGCGTTCACGCCTGCGGCGGAGAGCCCTCTCTTTCTTGTCGCGTTGCTTGTATCGCTCTGCCCCTGCAAACGCTGGCTCGCGCCGTCGGTAGTCACGGTCTGCAATGTAGGCATCAGCGCCAGTGGCTTCCACGGCTGCCACCACCACGTTGCTGTGAAAGCCGCTGTCGGCGCTTACTTTGGCCTGCGCGAAGACGTCCTTGGCTAAGTCCAACTCAGTAAACCTTTGCCGTGTTGTCTCGATGAGGGGTGCCAACAGGTGCGCTTCGTATCCCGAGCCATGGGCCTCGGCATGCACGACGATTTGGGCTCGGTCATCGACGACCGCCAGCCCGTTGTAGCCCTGAATCACGCCGCGAGATGAAGTCATCTTCGCGCTCTCTGGGTCGGTCAGGTTGCTCTTCTGCTCGTTGCCGGTCGGCCCGAGCTTCTTCTCGTTCTGCTCCAGGAAGGCCTTGATCTCGGCGACCTTTCGTCGATAGTACTGGGCCTTCTCGGGCTCGCCGCAAGAGCCGGCGCTCTCGCGTTCCTGCCCATCACGCTCACGATGGCGCTGCACTATACGCTCGGCAACCCGCTCTAACTTCTCGCGCTTCTCCTCGAGCTCCTTGTGGGTGCCGCTCCATTTCTTGGAGGCATTCGAGGGCAGTTTGCATCCGTCGATGGCGAAGTGCTCCTTTCCGATGAGGCCTAGCTCCGAGGCATAAAGCAACACGTCACCAAACAGGCTCGCAATCTCATGCTCCAGGCTGCTGACGAAGGCCGCAATGGTCGTAAAGTGCGGCCTGGAATCTGCCGACAGCGCCATGAACACAACGTTGCGGCGGCATGCCTCGGCGATCCGTCGGCTCGAGACGATCCCGCGGTAGTAGCCATAGAGCACCACCTTCAGCAGCACCTTGGGGTCGTAGGCCGATCGCCCTGTCTCGTCGTTACGATAGCGGTGTTCGAAGACGGACAAGTCGAGATGCTCCTCCACGATCTCGTTGAGCGCATGCTCGAACGAACCCTCGACAATCTGGTCGGCATATGACAACGGAATCATCTTCGACTGATTCAAGTCGTAGTGTTTGTATCTGGCCATCGAGCGCTCCAGTAACCTGTCTCGGCGCTCTTTGTATCCATCCCGATCCTAAATGCCAAGAGCAAAATGGACTTTTTCTACGGCCTCAACGGCTCGCGCTTCTGCCGCGGCCCATCCAGCAGCGGAAGCAGGCATCAGCATGCCAGAACAGCGCAGCGAGTACAATTGTTGGGAGCGCAGCGAACCACGAGCGAAGCAGCCCAGACCTGCAAGTAAGACCAAGCCGTCGGAAGCAAGCGCTTGTTATGCGGCACGTTTAGGCGTGACAACCAGGTCAACCTCACAATCCAGGACATGAAGAAGCGCAATCTGCTGTGTCAGACTCTTGCGAGTGTTGGTAGGATCTAGAAGCCGATAGAGCTGTGGCAACGAAGTGCGCAAACTCCGTGCAAGTTCGCGGCGACTGAGCCCCGATTTCTCAATTCGCTTCAAGGCCTCCACAGTAAGCTTATGACTCAGCAATTCTGCCAGATGATCGGGATCTTGATTATACTCGAGTACGTGGTCGATATGGACTGAGCCCTCAGTGCCCGACTTCAGAACATAGGTAACGGCTTCGTTCCCAAGATCCTTGTCAACAAAAACGTCACAGATACGGTTCTTCGTGCCGGGACGGGGACTGAGTCTGGCATATGGCATTGGGTACATCTGACCCGAACGAACGGTGAGTTCGAGCTGCCCTTTCCGATTATTGGCGACAACTTGCCGAATCTTCACAAGACACCTTCCTTCTTCAGGAGCGCAATTAGGTGGACAAGCCGCGCATCAGGCTTGCCCTTCATGGGGACAGAGTCGTCAAGGTTCCATTTCAACAACAGCTTGCCATCCCGGTAGACGTGAACATGTCGAGGGCCGTGGTCTCCCTTCCAAGTCAGTAAGACGTAGTTACCTCGACGAATCTTAGTCACGACAAACGATACCACATGTGGTAACAGAAGCAAGCCTGGGATGAATGCGGAAAATTCACGCTAAGCTGCTCGCAGCAGATCAAGCGCCGGACCGTGCATTGCTGTCGATAGGGGAAAGCACACTCCATCAGCGAAGACTGCTGCTGAGCGATGCTGTCAGTGAGAGGCATCAAATGACCAGCGTCGCGTTCGCGAATCGAACAATTCGTAGTCGTCGAAGCCAAGTGAGAAACCGACAACGTATTGATTCCCCGCCGGTCGGTAGAACAGCCTTCTCTCGGTCTCAGGAAAGAGTGATTCATCCGGAAGGTGACCCTGGGTTCGGCGGAAGGCCTCGATCCTATCGACGAGTCCTTCGCACGCGCGGATCTCTTCGTAATATCGCAGGCGCGGAACGTTCAGCCACGTCAGAGTCACACCGACGACCCCCAGAATCAACGTCGGGATCAACAGCAATTTACGCCGAAAAAGTCGCATGTCTTCCTTGTCCGCATAACGACTTTGCGTTTCAGCAGCGGCCCAAGCCACCGCGGAACCAGCCAACAGCATGCCAGATAAGCGGCAGTCGTACAATGGAAGCGAAGCCACGACTGCCGCTGGTCACAGCCTAGCAGCAAAGCCAAGCCGGCTGCTGCAAACGCTTGTTAGCCAGCCATTTGCTCGCGGATCGCCCGGAGGAGTTCGCTAAGGGTCTTGCGAGTGAAGTACCTGCGCACTACGCGAATGAACTTGCCATCCTTTGACCAGATCATGAACGACCACAGCAGCGGTTCCAGACCACGTTGAGCCCGCGTCCTTAGCACGTCGATTGCCGCGCTCGAGATTTCAGTTGGCTGGTTGAACCTTCCGGGGCCGCCGATGATCGAGTCGCTGATTACGACACGGAAACGCTTCTTGACGGTGGCTCCGGCGATAGCACCGAGTAACGCACCAAGCGGAATCCACCAGAGCATGCGAGCGGCTGGCGGCACGATGCACAGGCCAACTGCGCTACCGATCGTGCCGCTGAGTCCCCAAAGCACGACAAGTCGGCACAGCGAGGGTTCGAAGATCCGTTGGTTGGTTGACGTCATCCGCGTGCAGTTGCCTCGCGATCCATTGCCAAGTTGGTGACAACCGTCCACCAAACATATCAGGTTTCGGCGGGCGCGCCGTGTTCAATCCGGTGCCGGATGTCCCACACTGTCCGAACTTTGCAGGGCAATTCGGCAAGGGCGCCCCGACGCCCGTGGGGACCCTGATGTTTGCGCAACACCCTCATGTCCACGGGTCGCGCCGAGAGACCCGGGCCTCCACATTGGGGCTTTCCGTTAACCGATGAGGTTCCCGTCGTAGCAAAAACTTTCCGACCTTCGGACACTCGGGTCTGGCTAACGGTTTTGCGCATAACTTGCAGCCCGAACAGTACCACGGAAGCGTGTCAGGTTGGAAGACAGCCGCGCGCTGTACAATTGATGCGAGCACAAGCGAGTCACGGCGCGCGGCAGGCAAGGCGTTTCAGAAAACTTGGCTGTCAAGTTCATGCGTGAGTTAGCCAGCATCTACGTATTGCGACCGTCGATTGATAGGTTGTCGCGGACGAAAAGCGTTCCGCTGCCGCGGTGATAGTTCGTCCCCGGAAACCAGAAATTCGAAGCGACGTACCTGAACCCTCTCGACCTGTGCAGGCGGATTGACGCTTCGTTCGTTTCGTCGTGAAATACCAAGCCATGGCGGAACGCTCAAGGATGCGAGCATCCGTAGGAACCTAGCCTTCGCGGTGACCGCCTTGCGGTCGTACCAAGACTGATGTTGCTTCGCGTGTTCGTTCAGGTACTGGTCTGGATCGATTTCAAAATACCGTAGGACCCCGTGGACGAGCACGTAGCTCCGCAATCGCATGCCGATTCTGTCACCCCAACCATTTCGCCGCAACCCGCGCTCCTTCAGGACACCGCGCTCAAGGATGCTGGTAAGACAAGTCAACGCCGGAACAAGTGACGACGGCCTGCCACGCGGCTTCCTGGTTGGCGCGATCGTGAAGGTGCGGGTGGCGCATCGCCTCAATTGGGCCTGTGAGCTTCTTCGGCGCCGAGGCGAAGAATTGCCCCGAGACGTCGGTTCCGAACTCCGACGCCTGGAGGTACCGACGGGCCGCGGTCTCCGGCGTCTGATTCATGCCGGGAATGAGGTTCAGGATTGGGATAAACAGATACTTCAACGCCGGGCCAGCGTTACGCACCGCCTGGGTGTCGGTCGCGGCACCGGGCGACACGGCGTACACAGCCATGCCGGAAGGTAGCCGGCGCGCCAGTGCCGCGACCCACCAAGCGATGATGAGCTTCGCGTCGGCATACGCATTGTTGGGCACGTACCTCACTTTCGGCCCGTTGCGCAGCAGGGCTTCAACGGCGGCAGTTCGGTCACCCCTGTGGTGTTTGGCCGCGAAGGCCGCCACATCGGTGAAGCTGAACAGGGGCACGTCCCCTCGGGCAGGTTCCGCGCCGGCGACAACAATCCGCGCGTCGGGGCTCAGCAGGTTGGCGCGGAGCAAGCCGACAGTCAGTTGATGATGGCCGATTAGCGGGGCCTGAGAAGCCTCGATGCCCGCCGCGGTGAGGACGCGCTTCTTACCTGGGACCATTCCTGCATTGAGCAGTAGGAAATCGATCGACCGACCTCGCTTGACGAGCTCGGCGAGGGCGGACTGAACGCTGGACGGCGCGTCCAGATCCAGCTCCAGCGGCGTGAAAACCTGTGTCTTGGTCTCAGCCGCGAGTTGAGCGGCCGTTTCCTGGACCCGGGCCAGGCTGCGCCCGGTGACGATGATCTCGTGCCAGCCCTCTCCGGCAAGAGCGCGGGCTGCCGCATAACCGAGCCCGGAGGTGGTGCCGGTGACGAGCGCAATCGAATGTTCCATGGGCGGCTCCTTGGTGAAGGGGGAAGGTCGAGTCGTGAGGCCCAGCGAGGCCAGGGCCGGCTTGCTAATTTCGAACTGTTTGGTTATATATTGGTGCGATGGCCATTGTCAATGAGTTTTGAACCAAATGATTCAAAATACCGCTAGGCATCGGGGTCAACCGCGCAGCTTCGACGAGACGGGGGCGCTGGAAAAGGCGACTCAGGTGTTCTGGTCGAAAGGCTACGACGGAGTGACGATTGACGATCTCGTCGCCGGGATGGGTGTGGGACGGCCGAGCCTGTATGCCGTCTTTGGGGACAAGCGGGCGATATTCTTGCGCGTCCTTAGGGCGTACGCAGAACGGAAGGGCGCATCAGCCACGAAGGCACTCCTCTCGCCACAGAGTCTTCGCGACTCGATCGCGGGCCTTCTGAGGTACGCCGTCGAAAGTGCGACCGAGAAAGGGTCCGCCCGGGGCTGCCTTCTGGTGTGCGTCGCGCCGCTTGTGAACGACGCTGAGGTTCGGCGGTTCCTGCAGAGCACGGTCGCGGGCGCCGCGGCGCTGGTGGAGCGCCGTTTCCGGGACGGGATCTGTGCGGGAGACATCCCGCCTGACTTTCCGGTAGCCGTGCGCGCGATCCAAGTCACGGATTTTGCTCGTGGCCTGACCATGCGCGCGCGGATAGGCACGCCGCGCAAGACGCTCCTCAAAGATGCTGAGGAAGCGGCCGACTTGGTGCTCCTGCCGCGGCGCGTCTGACGGGTTATCGGAAACAATTCACTGCGGAAATGACCATGACAACCATGCGAGTTCTCAGGGCAGTCTGGCTAACGAGCTTGTAGAAAAACCCATTCGAAGAACGAGCGCAAGCCCCGCGTTCCGCCAGTGTATAACTTTCTAATAGAAATCCCGTTGGTTGCAGATTCTAGCTCAGAAACGCTACGTTGTCCGAGAGGCGCTCGCTGGCCCTGCTGGCCCTCTCCCGGCTAGTGCCGCATGGCGGCACCCGCTACCTTCTCGATGTTGTGCACCATCGTGAAGAGCTTCCACTGGGCGCTCACCTTCTTCTGACCACGGAGGGTGAATCGTCGCATGCCCTTGTTCTGAATGTTGCCGAACACCGGTTCGACGGTGCCCATGCGTTGACTGTAGAGCTCACGCCCGAACGGCGTATCGAACTTCCATCGCATGCGTTCGGTTGCACCATTGCGCTTGCTGCGACGTCTCGGTGCAGGCCCCTCTTGATGCTTGATGATCGTGAGTTGACGCTGAGGTGTGCGGTCGGGATGGCGGAGACACTGCTCCCGTAAGTGGCATCCACTGCAAGCCGTTTTCGGTGCTTTGAAACTGGCAACGCGATAGCCGTTGAAGAGCATGTTCTTGCCGGAGCGATAAAGCTTGTGCCCCGCAGGACAGATGCAACGGGCGTTTGCTTCGTCGTAGAGAAAGTCCTGCACGGTGAATAGTTTGGGCTTGGTGGTAACGCGAGTCTCGCGTTCACGCCTGCGGCGGAGAGCCCTCTCTTTCTTGTCGCGTTGCTTGTATCGCTCTGCCCCTGCAAACGCTGGCTCGCGCCGTCGGTAGTCACGGTCTGCAATGTAGGCATCAGCGCCAGTGGCTTCCACAGCAGCCACCACCACGTTGCTGTGAAAGCCGCTGTCGGCGCTTACTTTGGCCTGCGCGAAGACGTCCTTGGCTAAGTCCAACTCAGTAAACCTTTGCCGTGTTGTCTCGATGAGGGGTGCCAACAGGTGCGCTTCGTATCCCGAGCCATGGGCCTCGGCATGCACGACGATTTGGGCTCGGTCATCGACGACCGCCAGCCCGTTGTAGCCCTGAATCACGCCGCGAGATGAAGTCATCTTCGCGCTCTCTGGGTCGGTCAGGTTGCTCTTCTGCTCGTTGCCGGTCGGCCCGAGCTTCTTCTCGTTCTGCTCCAGGAAGGCCTTGATCTCGGCGACCTTTCGTCGATAGTACTGGGCCTTCTCGGGCTCGCCGCAAGAGCCGGCGCTCTCGCGTTCCTGCCCATCACGCTCACGATGGCGCTGCACTATACGCTCGGCAACCCGCTCTAACTTCTTGCGCTTCTCCTCGAGCTCCTTGTGGGTGCCGCTCCATTTCTTGGAGGCATTCGAGGGCAGTTTGCATCCGTCAATGGCAAAGTGCTCCTTGCCGATGAGGCCTAGCTCCGAGGCATAGAGCAACACGTCGCCAAACAGGCTCGCAATCTCATGCTCCAGGCTGCTGACGAAGGCCGCAATGGTCGTAAAGTGCGGCCTGGAATCTGCCGACAGCGCCATGAACACAACGTTGCGGCGGCATGCCTCGGCGATCCGTCGGCTCGAGACGATCCCGCGGTAGTAGCCATAGAGCACCACCTTCAGCAGCACCTTGGGGTCGTAGGCCGATCGCCCTGTCTCGTCGTTACGATAGCGGTGTTCGAAGACGGACAAGTCGAGATGCTCCTCCACGATCTCGTTGAGCGCATGCTCGAACGAACCCTCGACAATCTGGTCGGCATATGACAACGGAATCATCTTCGATTGATTCAAGTCGTAGTGTTTGTATCTTGCCATCGAGCGCTCCAGTAACCTGTCTTGGCGCCCTTTGTATCCATCCCGATCCTAAATGCCAAGAGCAAAATGGACTTTTTCTACGGCCTCAACGGCATTGGTTTCACCTGCAAGCGCACCACGGCAAGACGCATCAGGTCAAGACCAAACATTTCAGGCGCTTGTCAGGTGCAAACCAGAGTTGGGCGGCTCCGCCTACCAGCCGTCGAGGTGCCTTAGGTGGCGCTCAATTTCGCGTCCATCGTCTTTCCGATGCAGCAAATCAATTGGAGATGTCGCCTTCTTCTCGAGAAGATACGCGACCATGAGGTGGTAGCGAAGGTAGAGGCCTGACTTCACGGGATCAAGCTCAGTTGCACCATGCTTGAATTCCTCCAGAGTCCGAGCATAGTCAATGTCCCTCGCTACGTAGTCAGCGTAGCCGTCGTCTACCCATGTGGGCAGTCTCGAATAACCAAATATTCCAAGGGCTCGCGCTTGTGCGATGTGCATGAGTTCGTGAGCAAGGAAGTAGGAGAATGGACGGCTAGCGGGGACTTGACTTCCGCTGAAGCCGATCATGCGGTCGTTGATCAAATCGCCCCGGCGAAGGAACACGTTCTGACCTAGCAGGACGCTGGCAAGACCGCCAGCGCGGTATTTCGTTCTCGTAAATAGTGTGAACAGCAATGGGGATTCGCAATAGAACACGTGCGTCTCCTTGGTTTCGTCGTAGATGACAGTTCGCTGCAAACGTTGTTGCGCTCGTTCAACTATCGCCCGCATCTCCCCGGACATCGGATGGGTCGAGTGCACCACGATTCCGTCTTGACGCATGGAGTAGGCGAAGAGTGGTTGCGGATGAACGCACAGAGCGAAATATGCAGTGATGAGTCCGCCGGTTAGCAGGAGCCATCGGCGGAAGTTAGCGGATAGCGTCATGCGGCCAATCATATAGAGATTGGGAAAGCCCTGCCATCGAGTTTTGTGGCCTCAGTCGGCTGCCTGCGATGATTGAATACGTCCCCAATCAAGTGTATTGCTTGAGCCGTGGCATGGACCAGATTGGGATATGCACTCCGCTTTGCCGGTGCAGTTTGCTTCGGAGCTTTGCTACCGGCTTGCATGGTCATGGCTGCGCCGCCACCGCTCATGACAGTGGGCGGGCCAGCCACGGCGCCAGCCGGTGGGGCAGAAGTGGGGCTTGGCGCTGGGAGCGGCGGTTCGCTTTTCCCAGGAGAGCATGCCACGGGGCACGGTTGGTTCGGTCGTTACCGCTATGGTTTGAGCGAACGGGCGGATCTGGGCGTGGATTTGCTCGGCGTGACGCAGAGCGACAACGCAGCACTGACGGGAAAACTTGCGCTGCGTTATCGCTTGCGGCCGCACTGGCGCATTGAGGGCGGCGTGGGCGTGGCCGACGCTTCGAACGGCAAGAGCGCCAACGTGGATCTGGGGCTGACCGTGGGATCGCTCCGCCCCGAGCGTTGGTGGGACTACTATGGATCCATACGAGTGAGTGCTGCCCATGGCTACCCCGGCAGTCTCGTCGGAAATGGAGATAAGGCGCCGCCCGACGACGCCGTGTTTATCGCCAGTGCCGGCGCCAGCATCCGTATACAGCCCAACATCCATTTCGTCATGGAAGGAGGCTATGGGGCCATCGAGATCCGTGGCGTGAGCAATGTTGGGCAAGCCATCTACCTGGGCACGTTCATACTCATGACGACCGGGCACTGAAGATCTTGTAAAATGAGACGCTCAGAATTCAGACCAAGCATCGTTGCCTCTGGAACCTTCACCAAGATTATGAGTGTGCATCCCACCTGACGCGTCTACGTCGGCATTTGTGCCCTTTCGACCAGTTCTAGGCCACGCATAAGTCTCACGGTCCGCCCAACGACTTTGCGCTTCTGCCGCGGCCCATCCAGCGACGGAAGTACGCATCAGGATGCCAGAACAGCGGAGCGAGTACAATGGATGTGAGCGTAGCGAACCACGAGCGAAGCAGCCCAGACCTAAGAGTAAAACAAAGCCGTCGGAAGCGAGCGCTTGTTAGCCAGCTCGCTTGCGACTACGCAGCCACTTGTCCAGTGAAGACTGCGATTCGCTTGAAGCCCGTCCAGCGAGAAGACCTTCTACGCTAACGTCTTCATCGAGATCTTCCCAATGGATTCCTTCCCCTCGACCAATCAGGCGCCAATTGGACCTGTCAGCGGAAGTTCCGTTTGCAAGGCGAGGGTACCAGGCAAGAGGAACGGACACAGTCCGACCGTCAACGAGGTTGACCGTCAGCGTGTCGTCTGTCACCGCTACTTGCAAGGCTTGTGCGCGTCGGGACTCAGTTGCCAAAGAACGCCTCCCAGGAATTCACTATGGTGTCCAAATTCTCTTCAACTATACCCTGCAATCGGCCGATTTCCACCCGAGTGAAACCGCCGCTTTCTTGCAGTCGGACTGGGCGCAGCCAAAACTTCGCGATGTTGTCGTCGCGTTCGACGTGAACGTGCGGCGGTTCCGCGCCATCACCTGCGTAAAAGAAGAATCGGTATGGGCCGCTGCGAAGAATCGTCGGCATCGGGGCGGAATTCTACATATACGCGTTCAGCATTGCCATAGTCGATTTGTGAAGCGCCTCGATCACTGCCTGACGCGTGTCTCAGCATCCCCCGTCGGGACCTATATGACAGATCCCCCCACCCTGTGACGCATTGACGCATGACCACCTAGAATTCACGCATGCGCACAGGTATCCGTTGACATTACCTCCGCACGCGCAGGACGTTGCGGCCATCATACAGGTGGCTTCTGAATCGCATGACCCTGCTGGTAGGGCTACCACTGTGGGGACACCAGACGGCTGTACATCATAACCAGGGCCACAGCTCGGCGTGCAGTCGGGGTAGAGATGAGCGTCGGCAGACGATTGAAAGGGGAAGCTGGTCGTGATGCTGTACGTCTCTGCTCGCGAAGTACAACCCGCGCTGCCGCCAGTGGCGACGGTACTGCCGCTACTCATCGTGGAGTCACCGCCAGTCAAGTTTGCGTTGTCAGCGGCAACGAAGTCGTCGGTGCGACCACCGCAGCCACCCAGCAATGAGAGCGCAATGATCGCATTATCAAATCGAGTCCTTGTGTGAATCACCGAGCTATCTCCCGCTAAGCCACGAAGCCTAATATAGGCATACCAGAAGAGCCGTAGTCTCTCAAGGGCTGGCTAAACGGCTTGGCAATAACTTGCGGCCCGAAAATACCACGGAAACGCATCAGAACGCCAGACAGCCGCCCACAGTAAAATTGGCGCGAGTCCGACGAGCCACTGTAGGCGGCAGCGATAGCGTCACAACAAGGAAAGCCGGCAAGTTCATTGCCGAGTTAGACGGCGTCGCATCGAGACTTGACCGCACCTACACACGCTCGATCTTTACGCGTTGTGCGTATTCGGCGAGAGCTTCAAGGTCCTGCAAGTCTGAAGTGAGGACAGTTCCACCTGGCTCGGCAAAAGCAACGACAAGCGCATCAATGGCGGAACCACGACCTGCGCGCCGCCGGAGTGCCGCGGCCCGTCGGGCAACGGATTCACTGATCTCTTCCACGATATCGCAGGTCTTGAGAAATCGGTTAGCGAGCGCATCACGCCCAGCATGACCCTCCAGACATTCGACAAGAACCGGAGAAGGTACCAAGGGTGGCCACAACCCTTCGTCGCGTAAGGCGAAGATTAGCGCCACGGACTGACGCGAAGGTTCGGCAAGGCGGCTCACTCCGCCGGAATCCAAAACGAGCATTCTGACTCAACCTGTCTTGCGAGCAGAGCGTCGTGCAATACGACCAGCCAAGGCACTTGCTCGGTCACGTTCCACTTTGGTGGGCTGCCCTAGGTGGGTCACGAGCGAGGTGAGATATTGATCCGTTGCGGCAAGAAGGTCCTGACGCCGAAGTTCCGCCCGTACCGCTTTCTGCAACAACTCAGAGGCTGGCAGCCCGCGCGTCTTGAGTTTCTGATAGAGATCATCGGGCAAATATACCTGCATCCGCGGCATACGCATACATATACACCCTACCGGCGTTGAACGCAAGTCGCAAGTCAATTGCTGATGACTTGTGGTGTGCCGTGCGCGACGGGCATGGCGCGGCGAGTTCTGGTCCGTCTAACGGCTTGTGCTTCAGAAGCGGCCCAGCCAACCCCGGAAACACGCATCATGATGCCACGACCGGCGGCAGCCGTAAAATGGAAGCGAAGCCACGGCTGACGACGAGCCAAAACCTGTCCCGACACAAAGGCCGTCTTCTGCAAGCACGTGTTAGACCCGGCCGCCACGACGTGACCGACGGCAGCGGGGGCGAAGACATCAAAAGAAAGCCCGGCATCAGAAAGCCACGTCCCAACAAATCCGAGGCAGCGCCCGGCATCAAGACACCAAAACCCGACAGCCCCGGATCGACAAACCCCTCGAGACGCTACGAAGCGAGACCCAACAAGAAGGAACGACGTGTTGGCCATGGAGCGCTGCAGCGCTTCCGGATGGAACCAGACCGGCACTACGCATCAGACCCGCAACGGCGCCCCACGCATCAAAAGGCCACGCCCCAAAAGCCCCGAGCAGCGCCAGCCCACAAGATGGAAGGGAGCGAGACCCAACAGCCCCGCCAGCAAGAAAAAGCGACCGGCGCTGCCAACCCATCAGGTCACGATCCGGATCGGAACCACCCAATGTCAGGCCCCGCTGCGAACAACCCACGGAACAACGCCACCGGTTGCCGGCATCCAGTCGCAAGAACCTGACGACAAACCAATTCGCCCTCTCCAAGAAATACGGCTCGGTCTAACGGCTCGCGTTTCAGAAGCGGCCCAGCCAATTCGGAAACGCGCATCATGATGCCACAGCAGCCCGCAGGCGTAAAATGGAAGCGCAGCCACGACTGCGGGCAGGCGAGACCCATCCAGACACAAAGGCCGTCTTCTGCAAACGCTTGTTATGGCCGGCCGCAATGACGCGGCCATCGGCAGCGGGGGCAAGAAGTTCAATGCGAAGCCCGCCACAGAAAGCCACGCCCCGACAGTCTCGCGGCAGCGCCACGCACCCGGACGCCACGAAGCTGGTCATGACGGCACGGAAGAGCGCTATTGACTCGCGACAACGATTCAAAAAGCCACGAAGCGAGACCCAGCAACAAGCAACGACGCATTGACCCCGGGCGCTGCCCACGTATCAGGTCACAATCCGGATCGGAACAACGCCCAAGCAAGCCCGGAGGGCCAGACTCCACTCGCCGGTGCGCAACATAACGGAACAACCCAGCAAATTCACAAAGCAGCGCCACCCATCAAGATGCCACGAAGCAACAGCCAACAGCTGGAACCACGCATTGACCATGGAGCGCTGCGGCACCGCCGGTTGGAACCAGACCGGAACAACCCATCAACCACGCCACGGCGCCCAACGTATCAGCAAGCCACGCCCCAAAAGCCTCGAGCAGCGCCCGGCATCAAGTTGCCAGCAGCGAGACCTCACCAGTTGCCAAGACGCTTTGACGAAGCGGCGCTGCCCAACCAGACGCCGGTTTTCGATCGTCACTCGCCGTTAAGGCCCCCGCTGCGAACCAGCCACGGAACAACGCCGCCGGTTGCCGGCATCCAGTCGCAATAACCCGAAAGCAAATCAAAGCGCCCGCTCCAAAAAATACGGCGCGGCATAACGGCTTGCGCTTCTGCCGCGGCCCATCCAGCAGCAGAAACACGCATCAGGATGCCAGAACAGCGGAGCGAGTACAATGGATGACTCGCGTAGCAAGCCACGAGCGAAGCAGCCCAGACCTAGAAGCAAGACAAAGCCGTCGGAAGCAAGCGCTTGTTAGCCAGCTTCTTTAGGGTGTTTGCTTCAGCTCTCGCACTGCAATGAGGCGACGCGAACGCCACTCAGCCCGGCTGCGGTTTGCGACGATCGCTTCCACTGGTTCAACCAACGACTATTATAGGAAAGTCAATCACATATATCGTACCTTGAATTGAACCTAGCCTGGCACACGTGCAGGGGCAAAAAGTAATTGTAGTTGGCATCGTGTTGATGCTGTCCAAATAGAAGCCACCCGAGGAAATGGTGCAGTCATCCGCCGACATGACAAAAGGGTACATTTCGGCAGTTCCATCGGGAAAGGAAAACCATACACTAAGATTGTTCGGATCTCCGTAACCAAGGCTTGATGTAAAGGCGATGAGCGGAGTACACGCTGGCGCTGGGTAAACGCACGTAGATGCAAATGAAACATCAAAAGTTTCCAGCGCGGCCGCATATATGCCTCCAACTTGCACTCCTTGTGCTTGTGAATTGGCGCAGTCACCGTTATGACTTGGGTAACCAGCGGAAGGTCTGGCTACTGGTTGTCCTGGACAACCCGCGACACTTGTATTGACTGAGGAAGCCCCTCCAGTGTTCAGGTCGCCTCCCGTGCTAGCGGTCAACCCGGTGCTTGTTGCACCGCCGGTTGATGAGGCTCCACTTGCTTGACCTTGGTCGCTGTAACCGGTTCGACCTCCACAACCCACCGGCAGAAGCAGAGTAAACACGGCAATCGTCGCTCGCGACTCCAGGCTCGCTTGCATAGCATGATAAAGTTAGCACCATTTTCAACCGGTTGGGCGTGAAAACACGGTCATTGGGCGACGCCTACATCACGTTGTGCCGGAACCAGTAGGTTTTGAGTCGGGCTGTCCACGTATCGACTCTACGTTGCCTGGCTAACGGCTGCGGCTTAACTTGCGGCCCAGAAAGTACCACGAAAACGCATCAGCAAGCCAGACAGCCGCCCACAGTAAAATTGGCGCGAATTCGATGAGCCACTGTGGGCGGCAGCGAGAACACCAAAGCAAGGAAAGCCGGCAAGTTCAAGCCGGAGTTAGCCACGCCCGGATTTCGTTCACAACCCATTCGGTTCGGGACTGGACGGCGCAGAGTGGCGCACGTACATTCGACCGGTGCATGACGGAAAGAAAAGTAGCACGCCTGCGGTTGTAGAGAGCCTCACAACGATTACGGTCGCCGCTACAGCGGCGGCAGCCCCGCCGGCGGCTCTCGCCGCGGCTGGTTTGGCTGTACTGCCCAAGGCGCTTGGGGTCTTGGTGGACAAGGCGCTTCGTTGGAAAGAGGCCGACGCCGCAGCCTTCTGGGACAGGTTGCTTCACGATGAAAACGCAGACGGAATAACGAGTGAGGAAATCGCGGGGTTGATCGAGGCACACGCAGATGAGCCATTCGTCCGCGAGAACGTCCTGCGATCGGTGAGGACCCTTCTGGAGTCAGTAGACCCCTGCATAATCGTGCCCTTGGCAACTTTGGCCCGACAATGCATTCGCGACAAGATCGCTCCGGACGCCTTCTCACGAAACACGATGCGTCTGTTCACGGAACTGGGTCGCGATGAGTTTGCGGACTTGAGGCGCCTGCTCGCGTGGATACTTGAAGAGACGAGAATCCAGCCTGCCGTCATGATTAGAGCGCTTTTCATTGAAACGGATCAGCGAACTGCATAGCCGGCGTGCCTGAACCAACTGAGGGCATCCTTGGTTGTGATGGCCAACAATGCTTTACCAAGGGCGGTCAGTAGTTTGGCCCAGCATCGTGGCCCCAGCTCTCGGAGAATACTTTTGGCCTTGGACCAGGCTTGTTCGATCGGATTCAGATCGGGCGAGTACGCCGGCAGAAACACAAGGGAAGCGCCCCGCTGTTCGATTGCGTTCCTGAGCCGGATGTCGGTATGAACGCTCAGATTGTCCCAAATCACTATGTCACCGGGGTTCAGTGCCGGGGCGAGACTTTGCTCAACCCACATGAGCATAGCTTGGCCATCTATGGCGCCGGGAACAACCATAGGGGCCACGATTCCGTCAATTCCAAGGGCAGCAATAACGCTGTAGTTTGACCAGCGATCGCCGGGAACGTTGTCGAACGGCTCGTTCGCCAACGGGAGCCCACGCCATGCTTCGGGTCATGGACAGATTCACACCACTCTCGTCTACAAAGACCAACCTGGCTGGATCCCATGCTTTTTGTGCTTTGCGGAAGGCTATTCGTGCTTCGATAATATCGGGTCGGTCGCGTTCTGACGCGTAGAGGGTCTTTTTTTTAGCGACATGCCCATCCGGTACAGGGTGCGCCAAATCGTCGTGTCGCTCACCTTGCGACCACCGCGGCGTGGAAACAGTCGAACCAACTTGTCCAAGGTCGCATCAGGCCTTTCCTTCACAAGGGTTCGCAGAATGTCCTCTCCCTCGGAGTCAACAATTCTCGGCTTGCCAGGTGGTGATTTGGCAACCGGATCTCCGGTCTGTTTCACTCTGACTCGCAGTTTTCGCACGAAACTTCCGCTAATTCCGAACCGTTCAGCAACAACTTCCGACGAAGATTCCGTCTCAAGTGCTGCCAAGACTTTTTGCCGTAGATCGAGGGAATAGGCCATTGCCCTCCTCTAACATGCGGTACGTTCCATGGAAAGAGGCTATATGTCTCGAAACATGCGCAAGATCTCGGAAAAGGAATGGGAGCCTATCCCATGGATCGCAGAGATGCCGCGTGATGAGGACCCAAGCCTACCAAAAGGCACGCGGCCCGACGATGCACAACTAACGGGGCTCAACAATCCGCCGCGACTATTTTACCTATTGCGTACCAATGGCCTTGCTATGGAGAAAGGAGGCGTGTCGTTTGTCTCAGGTCCGAATACTGTCATCATCGGACGCGCGACTGCGGAACGACTCAATGGAATAATTCGTTTGGCATAAGCATCATTCACCTGACTCGAAGACGTTCCTGCCACCTTATGCGAACACGCATCTGTTGCCGGGGCAGACGAGTTGCCACTGCATGTCACGCGCAAGCAGAATGCGGCTCATTAGGTGAGTACGACTCAGCCTGCGTCAGTCAGGAGAGGTACTGCATCGGAATCGTCAATCCAAACGTCAACAAACATTTCGCGTCCAGTCACTCGAACCAGTATGGTGTTCTCGACTCTTTTGAGCACAATTGCGGGTGTCCCAAAGTCGAACGCGATTGCGTTGGCTTTCTGCCGCTTCATTTCAGAACGATTCTTATTATGACGTGCAAGGCCATAAGAGCGCAACTCTTCAAGACTGTTCCACCCCAGTGTTGGTTTTCCCAGCTGCTTGCTGGTGTTGAGGCCAACGAGCTTTGAAATTACCGCGAGCGTCACCTTTTCGCGTGGCTGCCCATTCGTGGGTGAGGGCTTCGGTGCCGACGCTTGACCAGTCGCAATTTCTATTGAAGATGAGCGAAGCCAAACATCGAGATCCGTTCCGTCGATATCCACAACGCGGATTTGGCGAAAATCTCCTTGGGCTCCAATCAGCTTTCCACTGGCGCCTCCGGGTATAGGGGCAGCCGCGGCAGCTAGGTTTCTAAGCTCCTCGTTGTCCTTGACTAGTTCTTCCGCTTTCACCAGAGCCTCGATGCTGATGTTGACCAACGCTCCACCCTTAACTGTGACAAATGTTTCAGGCGATGCGGCGGGGACGACTTGCTGCACCTGCTCAGTCGGCGGGTCCTTCTTGGATGGCCCAAGCGCGTCGGATATCATCCACCAAACAACGGCCCCAACAATCGCTATTGCAAGGAAACCAACCAGAACTGGGGGCCTCGTGCTCTTTGGTGCTTCTTGGTGTCCTGTGCTTGGCTGGTCCACGTTATCCCTGGAATAGCATAGTTTCATGTTCGTATACGCATCCTGATGTTTCAAGATGCTCAGCCGTTCAGTTCGCGCCGGCTAAGTCCATAGTCTGAAGTCGAACTGCCGGCGAATCTCGACACGCGGTCTGGAGCGACTGGCCACGGTGCACTCACTCGCGGTGAAGTATGTCCAACAAGCACGCAGACCCACTCTTTCGTTTCGGAGTGAGCAGCGTCGTGTCGCATTCGAGTGAGGGGATGATGGCGGTGGTCTGGCTAACGGCTTGTGCTTCAGAAGCGGCCCAGCCAACCCCGGAAACACGCATCATGATGCCACGAGCGGCGGCAGCCGTACAATGGACGCGAAGCCACGGATGCCGACGAGGCAAAACCTGTCCCGACACAAAGGCCGCCTTCTGCAAGCACGTGTTAGACCCGGCCGCCACGACGTGACCGACGGCAGCGGGGGCGAAGACATCAAAAGAAAGCCCGGCATCAGAAAGCCACGTCCCAACAAATCCGAGGCAGCGCCCGGCATCAAGACACCAAAACCCGACAGCCCCGGATTGACAAACCCCTCGAGACGCTACGAAGCGAGACCCAACAAGAAGGAACGACGTGTTGGCCATGGAGCGCTGCAGCGCTTCCGGATGGAACCAGACCGGCACTACGCATCAGACCCGCAACGGCGCCCCACGCATCAAAAGGCCACGCCCCAAAAGCCCCGAGCAGCGCCAGCCCCCAAGATGGAAGGGAGCGAGACCCAACAGACAAATCAGCAAGGAATAGCGACCGGCGCTGCCAACGCATCAGGTCACGATCCGGATCGGAACCACCCAATGTCAGGCCCCGCTGCGAACAACCCACGGAACAACGCCACCGGTTGCCGGCAACCAGACGCAATAACCCGAAAGCAAATCAAAACGCCCTCTCCCAAAAATACGGCGCGGCATAACGGCTTGCGCTTCTGCCGCGGCCCATCCAGCAGCAGAAACACGCATCAGGATGCCAGAACAGCGGAGCGAGTACAATGGATGACTCGCGTAGCAAGCCACGAGCGAAGCAGCCCAGACCTAGAAGCAAGACAAAGCCGTCGGAAGCAAGCGCTTGTTAGCCAGCTTCTTTAGGGTGTTTGCTTCAGCTCTCGCACTGCAATGAGGCGACGCGAACGCCACTCAGCCCGGCTGCGGTTTGCGACGATCGCTTCCACTGGTTCAACCAACGACTATTATAGGAAAGTCAATCACATATATCGTACCTTGAATTGAACCTAGCCTGGCACACGTGCAGGGGCAAAAAGTAATTGTAGTTGGCATCGTGTTGATGCTGTCCAAATAGAAGCCACCCGAGGAAATGGTGCAGTCATCCGCCGACATGACAAAAGGGTACATTTCGGCAGTTCCATCGGGAAAGGAAAACCATACACTAAGATTGTTCGGATCTCCGTAACCAAGGCTTGATGTAAAGGCGATGAGCGGAGTACACGCTGGCGCTGGGTAAACGCACGTAGATGCAAATGAAACATCAAAAGTTTCCAGCGCGGCCGCATATATGCCTCCAACTTGCACTCCTTGTGCTTGTGAATTGGCGCAGTCACCGTTATGACTTGGGTAACCAGCGGAAGGTCTGGCTACTGGTTGTCCTGGACAACCCGCGACACTTGTATTGACTGAGGAAGCCCCTCCAGTGTTCAGGTCGCCTCCCGTGCTAGCGGTCAACCCGGTGCTTGTTGCACCGCCGGTTGATGAGGCTCCACTTGCTTGACCTTGGTCGCTGTAACCGGTTCGACCTCCACAACCCACCGGCAGAAGCAGAGTAAACACGGCAATCGTCGCTCGCGACTCCAGGCTCGCTTGCATAGCATGATAAAGTTAGCACCATTTTCAACCGGTTGGGCGTGAAAACACGGTCATTGGGCGACGCCTACATCACGTTGTGCCGGAACCAGTAGGTTTTGAGTCGGGCTGTCCACGTATCGACTCTACGTTGCCTGGCTAACGGATTGTGCTTCAGTTGCGGCCCTGACAGTCCGGGCAGCACGTTGCATTATGTCATGACAAGCGGCAGGAGTAAAATCGATGCGCGCGAAGGCGCGCCACTCCTGCCGCTGACCACAACCTTTCGGAAAACGTGGCCGCCAACTGCAAGCACGAGTTATGCGGGTGCCAATTGATGTGTGCAATGTCCGCCACAGTGTTCGAAGCCTCGACAAACAAAGCCGCATCAGTCCTGCCGCGTCGCCATTGTGCGTGTGCTATTCGCGAGTAAAGATGCATTTTTCGAGCTCAATGAAGACGGTCCTGCCTGGTGAGATGAACTCGGCTAGCCCAACTTCCGCAGTTGGAGGGGTCTGATCAAGTAAATTCAATGGGTTAGCCTCCAAAGTTGTCACTACATCCGCGTGGCCGAAATCGCAGGGCGCACCCGCTCTGGCAGGCGTAACCCCATGCGATCCAGCAAGTGACACGCGGCATCGTCAGGCTTGACGACACAACGTATTCGCAGCTCGCGAACTGGATCTGTAGCGATTGGCAAGACGACGTCTGTGCTTTGAATGGCACGGAGTTCTTTTAGAATCGTTCGCGGGCTATTGCCGAGTCCTGCGCGCTTCTGCCATTGCTCCAATGTCTTCCACATGACGTACGCCAGAAAGCAGACGAAGATGTGCGCAAGGACTCGGTTGGTCATCTGATGCCAGACGGGTCGGATCGACAGATCAGTCTTGTGGATTCGAAAGGCCGCTTCAGCATCGGTCAGTTGGATGTAGGTCCGCCAGAGTTCATCGGGCGTCCAGTCGTGTACGTTGGTGCGAAGCAGGTAGCAGCCCTCGCTTTGCTGCGCCCACTCGTCCCACTCGGTGCGTTCGGACCACGCTAGACGAAGTTTTGCGGCAGCGTGCTTGTCGTTCGACAACCTGCACAGAGAACTTGCCGGCAGCTCGCGAGTTCTTGCCAAGCAGCCTGCCAATCTGTCGCTCCAGCGGACCGCGATCAATAGGCCTTTTCGCCTTCTCAAGCCGCCGCTGCAGGCTCCAGAGGCCCTCGATGATGCGTGTGGCGAATCGCTCGTGCATCGCGCGTTCCTTCTCGCGCCGCTCTGCCGAGCGCACGATGACAAACGTCTCGGTGCCATCCGGTCCGGTGCAGAGTTTGGCCTCCACGTCGTCTCGCACCTTCATCCAATCCCGGGTGTCAATCAACTCGCGCTCGAATTTCTTCAGTTCTTGCTTGCTGGCTCCGATCAGGTAGCGACGCTCGGTTCTCTGCAACCACCGGATATTAGATGCACTGCTCATTCCACGGTCCATCACCCAGACCCTTCCGGCCTTGCCGTAGCGCCCCTCCATCGTGTCCACGATCTGTTCGACGGTCGTCACGTCCACTCGATTGCCGTCAAATACCTCGTAGCCGACTGGCATGCCTTCACGTGTGACCACCAATGCGATACAGACTTGCTTGCAGTCGGGACGATGATCTCGACTGTACCCTCGCTTGGCCATTGTGTTGCCGTTGGCTTGCCCCTCGAAGTAGGTGCTCGTTACGTCATAGAGCATCAAGTCGTAGTCGAGCTCGAAGAGCTCGCCGAGCCGATTCTTGAGATGCACCTGAAGCGCATCGCGATGCGGCAAAAGCTGGTCCAATGAGCGATAAAGGCGGTCATCGTTGACCTGGTCGCTTCCAACGCCCAGCAGGTCTTCCAGTGCGCATTTGCGGTACCAGTCCTCCGCGATGTGCAGTTCGCTGGATGGCTCGCACAACCGAGCAATCACCAGGATCGCCGCCATGGTCGCCCATGGCACAACCTCGCGCCCCCGGGGCATGTGCTCCTGGCAGAACTGCTCCAGCCCCAGCGCCTGCCACAACTTCAGGCCTAACCATACGTCTCCGAAGCGTCGCCCTCGTTCCGTGCGCACCTGCTCGACGCGCACAGGTATCGCGTCGGCCTCTCCCTTCGGCGTTTCGAATAGATCGACCTGCTCCGCTTCTCCCATCATCTCGCGCGCCAATGCTGCGGCTTGGGCGCGACCTTCGGCATCGAGCTCTCCCAGATGAGCCACGACCTGCTGTTTGACCTTCCGACCCTGACGCACCGAGCGCACGAGACGCCAATAGGTGTGAACCTTTCCCCCTTTCTTGACCGTCGTGTGCCGCAGATACATGCCGTGAGCTCCGGCATGGAAATCTCACACCGCGCGTTCTACGACAACCCACTTGGTTGGCACTACACGGCCTCTCGCGCTCCAATCGCCATCCACGTCGATCTGATTCTCGACACTTAGACTTTGTCGCGACGTCCAAACCACCCGAAAAAAGTTACTTGGCCCGCCTAACTGCGGAAGTTGGGCTAGTTGAAGCTTGAATTGCTCCGCATTGATACTTCCAACGATATTGCAGAAGTTTTTGACTCGCCCAACCTCGTCTTTGACGTTCTGATTGGCGATGTCAGTAACAAACAAATCGTAATCGACCTCACTGAATGGGAGCCTGTTCGCCGCACAGTAGGCAGCCAGAACGGTCTTGTCGAATAGGTAGTTCTCAAGCTCCCAGCGACCTAGCACACGGTGATTATCGGGATTGTTCCTTAGATAGACCAACCGGTCATTGGCTGTGGTGATCTTTCCCGACGCCATGTCACGGTCCTTGAGCACGAGAATTCTGACGTCGGCAAACACCTTTGAAAGAATCGATATCGCGATATCGCTCCGCTGGTCGAGTTCCGTGTTTCCGCCGCTTGAAACGAATAGTGTCTCCGCGTGCGTTTCTGAGAAAATTGCGTTTAGTACCTTAGCATCAAAGCCCTTCTCGATGCCATGCTGCCCGGGTCGGTCCTTTCCCTCACAGTAGACTATCGCTTCCGGACTTAGCAGGCCTGTCAAGTCTTCGAGCGCAGTTTTGAAGATTCTCTGCCAATTCGATCTGGTTGTTCGCATCGGAACAATTGTGTTGGTTCCAGTGAAGTAATCCTTGGCAGCAAAGTCAACGATTTGCGCCTTCTCTCTTAGCTCCTCCTGAACTGCGCGTAGGAATCCGATACTGTGAGTGGCCACCCAAAGTTGGCACGTTTCAGGGACAAGTCTCTCGATCTCGACAAGAAGCTTTCGTTGAATCGCCGTATTCAGGTGAAGTTCAGGTTCATCAATGCAGAATATTGTGTCGTCATACTCCGATTTCTTCATGAGCAGATCGATAAC
Source organism: uncultured delta proteobacterium (assembly GCA_963811985.1). GTDB lineage: Bacteria > Myxococcota_A > Polyangia > Polyangiales > Polyangiaceae > FEN-1139. The sequence continues at coordinate 197,218 of CAWEUH010000009.1, read as the reverse complement.
GATATCGACGACCTCCTTTTCGCCGGATGAAAGGTTTGCGTACGGAAAATCTTTGGCGTTCCCCTTCTCGAAGTAAAGCTGCCCCTTCTTCTCGAGGACGTTACCGAGACTCGATATCCTTATGTCGAGGAATCTTTCCAAGGATTGCGTTAATTGAACCGATTAGTTCGTCCCGAACTTGGTCGCCGGTCTTGTTGCCACTGAAGAATTCGGCGTAGGAGGTACCAAGAAGCCGCTTGTAGTTGGTCTCGAGTCGAGCATCAAGAGCAATTGAACTTATTGGGTCATCGCGCGTCTCGAAGACCGAAGGAAGTGCGGTCAGCTGCTGCACGTTAAACTTTGAGGTGAACCGATAAGCCGTCCGGATGTAGAACGTCTTTCGCGAAAGAGCACGAGAGGCGCTATCCATCTCGATCGTAATCGATTCGTGCTTGTTGTAGCTTTCCTTTCTCTTGGTTAGGTCAGTGTAGAAGAAAGACTTCGCATAGAAGTTCGGCTCTTCAGACCCGATGTTCCGAAAGTCCTTCTGCTTCTCTTCGAATGCGTCGAATACGGAACTCTTTCCGCAACCATTGGGACCGACAAGTACGATTATCTTTCCGGGAGTTTCCCCGAGAATCGATTGTCAGGTCGTCGAACCGCTTGAACTCTTTTAGATGAACTTTCTTGATTCTCATGGCTCAATCTGACTCGTTCCGCCCGAAGGGTCCGCATAACGGCTTGTGCTTCAGAAGCGGCCCAGCCAACCCCGGAAACACGCATCATGATGCCACGAGCGGCGGCAGCCGTACAATGGACGCGAAGCCACGGATGCCGACGAGGCAAAACCTGTCCCGACACAAAGGCCGCCTTCTGCAAGCACGTGTTAGACCCGGCCGCCACGACGTGACCGACGGCAGCGGGGGCGAAGACATCAAAAGAAAGCCCGGCATCAGAAAGCCACGTCCCAACAAATCCGAGGCAGCGCCCGGCATCAAGACACCAAAACCCGACAGCCCCGGATCGACAAACCCCTCGAGACGCTACGAAGCGAGACCCAACAAGAAGGAACGACGTGTTGGCCATGGAGCGCTGCAGCGCTTCCGGATGGAACCAGACCGGCACTACGCATCAGACCCGCAACGGCGCCCCACGCATCAAAAGGCCACGCCCCAAAAGCCCCGAGCAGCGCCAGCCCCCAAGATGGAAGGGAGCGAGACCCAACAGACAAATCAGCAAGGAATAGCGACCGGCGCTGCCAACGCATCAGGTCACGATCCGGATCGGAACCACCCAATGTCAGGCCCCGCTGCGAACAACCCACGGAACAACGCCACCGGTTGCCGGCAACCAGACGCAATAACCCGAAAGCAAATCAAAACGCCCTCTCCCAAAAATACGGCTCGGTCTAACGGCTGTTGCTTCACCCGCGGCCCAGACAGACCCGCGCGCACGCATCATGTTGCCACAACCAGCGCCAGCCGTACAATGAATGCGAAGCCACGGCTGGCGCTGAGCACAGATCCAGTAAAAAACAAGGCCGTCGGGTGCAAGCAAGAGTTAGGCGCCTCCTTCGGTGACGCGCACGTCAGCGATCCAGTTGAGCTTTCTACGCGCATGACAAGCCTCTGTATCTTCGTCCCGCCACGTTGAAGGCAGGACGACGAAGCCACGAACACGCGCATTCGGCCTAGTCGCGTAAATTGTTCATGACTTCACTAAATGGTTTAGAATCTGGCCTAGTCACCTGGTAATGGTTGACTAACGGGAAACTGTTCGGTAGCTCGTTCGAGAATGGCCAATCAAATTGTTCGAGATCGTCTGGTAGCAAACATCAAGACTGCAGTTCATCAAGCTGAAGTCGTGGCTGGTCTAGAGCACGAGCCAAGCAAGGGCACATTCCGTGAGATTGCTGTTCAGAACCTTCTGCGACCGCTGCTGAGGCCGGATATGGAATTGACCTCTGGAATTGTCGTTGACTCCCGTGGACAGCAATCGCGACAAATTGATGTTATTGTCTATTCCTCGAATATTCTTCCTCCGTTGATGGTTGAATCAGGATTGTCATGTGTTCCCGCGGAAGCTTGCGTTCATGCAATTGAGGTGAAGAGCAAGCTTACGGCAACCGAGGTACAGAAAGCCGTGAAGACGGCCATAAGTTTAGTTGCTCTTGCTCATCAGCTTCCCGGACCATCAGACGCCTACGAACAGATAGCTGGGACGACAAAGCTTCCGATACGGATACCAACAGTGTTTTCCGTTCTTGCATTCGACAGTGACTTGGCTGAAGATGGCAAGTCCGAACTCGATAGAATGAATGAGACAATAATGAAAGAGGTTGGTACACTCTCTGGCGCAATAGTGCACAACATGTGCGTTATTGGCCGCGGCTTTTGGGATGTGTTCAATCCCCCAGATCCGACGTATGTGCCGGCAACCAAAGACTATGACGAAGTTCTCGCATTTCTTCTATGGGCCTGTGATTCATGGCCACTTTGGGTTGCAACGCGAGGACAAGTTCGGCTTCTGCCATATTTCTTAGAGAAGCCGTTTCCAGAGTAGTCGCTATATTCCTTTCGTTGGCTTCCGTCGCGTTCGCGCCAGCCGGCGTGCTCGTGGACATCTTGACCTTACAAATTCAGCGGATCCATTGGCTGACCAGCTGTAACGTACGCGTCGTCGGTAGTCACAATGTTGCGGATCCTATTCAATTCGACATTGCTGAGCAAGCCAGATCTTGAATACTGCCTACCGTTCAATTCGCCTCCTTTGCCCAACCAGACGATCAAAGTTCCTTTGGAACCCGGGCAACTTTGCCATCACCGCTGTTGCACCAGTAGACATAATTTGAATCAAGGGTCAGATGTGCTGGCGAGTTTTGCCCTGCGACAAGTACCGAAGCCGGCCCCCCAGCCTTTGATATCTGCATTAGTGAGCTCGCCCGCTCCGCGTTGATTACCCAATACACATGAGTACTGTCAACGGCAATACCCCATGGTCTGCCGGGCAACCCGGTTGCTACCGATTCAACAGGGCCACCGGTGATGGCTACCCTTCGAACCGCCGCACCTGTCGGCGCTTCACTGCCCGCGGGGTTGTTGCGATCAGTCCAGTACAAATATGTACCATCGCTCGCCATACCCCAAATGTTACCCTTGGACCCATACGTCTTCACTAATTCGACGGGGGGTCCACCGGATAGCGGCGCTTTCATGATGGCATTAATCGAAACCCAATATGCGTTGGTCTTGTTAACGGCGATCGCTGAAAGGTCCTGAACACCAGTCTTCGCTATCTGCTCACGCTTTCCCCCAGATATTGGCATCTTGAACAAGACCCCATCGTCAGATACCATATCCCCAAAGTAGAGATACTCATCATCCGCAACAAGAGCTGCAACGGACGCCACAAAGGCCTTGGCTACAGGTATCCACCTTCCTCCTGCGAGTGCAAGCTTGACAACCGAACCTTGAAATGTCTTGTCCCCGCTGCCTGCGACAATCCAGAATAGACCATTCTTGGTTGCCACTACGCTTTGGCCGGCGTGTTGTTTCGAGGCAAGTACTTTCGGTGAGCCCCCTTGAAGTGGAATACTAATGACTTTTGTGGGGAGGTTCTCTTCACTTTTCCAGTCTTGCTCGGTCACGTATACATTTGAAGAGTCTACAGCGATGTCGCTGGGTCCGCTCCCGTTGTCGTTAACAGCTAGGTTTGCCAACACCATTGGGTCTTTGGGCTTCGCCGGGGCCGGTGCTGCCCGCGGAAGTGGAGGCGGTGGGGAGCTATCAGAGTTGCTGGACTTGCACTCCACTAAATTTAGCAACGCGGCCATGACGGCGAGCGTTCGCACTGATGCAAGGAATTCGGTAGTCTGATAAAGTCTTAACATCGCGGCCTCTAACGTAGTCCAGCATCTCACGCCTCTGGACCGGCCGTGTCAAGTGGTCAGTCCACGAGTCCCTGCGCGGGGTTTTGCTGGCACTACTAGACGCCAGCTGCGGGACTAGGTTTCTGCCATCCGAAATCGTTGCGGGCGAGTCTTGGGGTATAGTGCGGCATTGGTTGAGTGCGTCTAACGGCTGTTGCTTCACCCGCGGCCCTGTAAGACCCGCAGGAAGGATTCATGTTGCCACAACCAGCGCCAGCCGTATAATTGAAGCGAAGCCACGGCTGGCGCTGAGCACGGATCCAGCAGAAAACAAGGCCGTCGGGTGCAAGCAAGAGTTAGGCGGTTGGCTCCAGTGACGCTCGAAGGTCCTTCAGAAAGGCGGCGGACTCAATCAGATCCGGGACAGGTGGCATCTCCATCCCATGTACAACGTTGTTTCGCATCCTACGGATTCTCTCAAATTCCTGGCGCCGAGTCGGCTCAAGATCTACGAGACGATCTAGAATTCTCCAGGTGGGGAATTTGGGATCATATTGCATCGAAGGAGGAGCGTGCTCACGAATAAAGCGTTCCAACTCGATCCACGCTGCCAGGAACACTCCTAATGCATCGGTGACGTCGTGGGATGTCGCCTCTGGCGGCGGACCATGAACCGCCATTTCCAGCGACGGTTTGCTTATTCGGACCAAATCGTAGAGCTTGTATCGACTCTCATCCTGCAATAACAGCTGGTCTATTACCTGTTCTGCGAGGGGCCGACGTTCAAAATCCTGGTGCAAGTTCTCCAAGTACGGCCTCAAAATGTCGGGGCGCGCCATATCAAGACGGGACAGGAGGTCAAACAGGAGGTCAACCCTACCCAGGGCGGCGTTCGCCATATCCGCAGGAAGTCCCGTCGCCCCTTCGCGCAACAAATGAGTGGCAAGTTCATAGTGGTTGGAGAAAGTACGGCCGGTCAAGGCGACGCGTGATTCCCCAGAACGTTGAAGGCGTTCCAATGCGAGTTCGCCAGCCATCACAAGGCCATTCAACTCGTCAAGGACCGAATACTCGTCTATTGATAATTCACCTTGCAGGGGTTTATAAACCAAGTCGTGTTCAACTTCTGACCATGCATGCATAAGTACGGAAGCAAGCTGGATCTCGACGCGCGCTTCCGCGTATCTCTTCTGTTGCTCCGATAAAGTTGACTCTTTCAATCTGACCCTAAAATGGGTTGCTGCATAACCCGTAAAGCGCTTTTCGTAACGGGGACGCGAGCCATCGGGGAATGATCTTCTCTCAAGAACCACGAAAAGGTCTTCGATAAGGCGCCCCACTTGATCTCGTTGTCCCGGGAAGTACAAGGCGACTCGCGCCCCTGCCAAGTCTAACGATATCGCTTTGAATGTCCTCAACGGTAACATAATTCTTACGGCGTGCCCGATCTACTACTTTGGGTTCAAGTTTCGTTACGCTCTTTGCTCGATACGTGACAATCGCCCGGATACCTTCGGCCTGAACCCGGCTCTCCAGCGTTTGCGCTACAAGTCGGGCGGCTTGCTCGTAGAAGTCCTGTTCGCGACGATATCGGTCAATGAATTCTTCTACAATGCGCATCGAATCATTCCACTTGTAGGCCAGCCAATTGCAGCACCCTTAGCCGGTTACGGCTAGCCACTACCACGCGCTGCAGAATAGCAAGCACTCCAAGAAAATGCCAGCGTGCCGAGGCGTCGTCCAACGCGGACGTCTGCCACTCCGGCTACGCTCGCTTTATACACAAGTGGCGGCAATGCGTCAGTCCCAGTAGTTGCCGACGAAGAGGGACCATTTGGTGAGTTCCTCGATTTTGGTGTCGGCCATCAGCGCCCCTACAAGATCGTCCGGCGGCAGATAGCCGTGGACTGCTACGTAGTGAAGAATGAGGTTCGGAGCAGCGTAGGTTCGGACACGTGCGTTTACAGTAATCTCTGCCGCACCGAGAAGACGCTTCTTGCCAACGCGAAGTATAGAAACATAGCCCATTTCGCGTTCGGGACAGAGTTCGCAGACGTGAATCCCCCGACAAGGACGGTCCCGTTGCGTCGAGCAGAGCCACGCCAGCCGATCGAGGAACCTGTCCGGCGTTGCTCCTTGCAGGAACGCGTGGCCGCGCCCCAACCAGCCAGCGCACACGAGACCTGCGTTTGGTCCGTAGGTGTACGGGGCGCCATCGAGAAAGTAGGTCATGAGTGGAAATCCGCCTAACGGCTTGTGCTTCAGAAGCGGCCCAGCCAACCCCGGAAACACGCATCATGATGCCACGACCGGCGGCAGCCGTACAATGGACGCGAAGCCACGGATGCCGACGAGGCAAAACCTGTCCCGACACAAAGGCCGCCTTCTGCAAGCACGTGTTAGACCCGGCCGCCACGACGTGACCGACGGCAGCGGGGGCGAAGACATCAAAAGAAAGCCCGGCATCAGAAAGCCACGTCCCAACAAATCCGAGGCAGCGCCCGGCATCAAGACACCAAAACCCGACAGCCCCGGATGGGCCAACCCCTCCAGACGCCACGAAGCGAGACCCAACAAGAAGGAACGACGTGTTGGCCATGGAGCGCTGCAGCGCTTCCGGATGGAACCAGACCGGCACTACGCATCAGACCCGCAACGGCGCCCCACGCATCAAAAGGCCACGCCCCAAAAGCCCCGAGCAGCGCCAGCCCACAAGATGGCAGGGAGCGAGACCCAACAGCCCCGCCAGCAAGAAAAAGCGACCGGCGCTGCCAACCCATCAGGTCACGATCCGGATCGGAACCACCCAATGTCAGGCCCCGCTGCGAACAACCCACGGAACAACGCCACCGGTTGCCGGCATCCAGTCGCAAGAACCTGACGACAAACCAATTCGCCCTCTCCAAGAAATACGGCTCGGTCTAACTTATATTCTCTCGCAACCCACTCTGTCTATCCCCTGGGACACTTCCGCCTGCTTTGGGCGGGAGGGTTAGGGCTTGATAGCGGAAGTTCATAAGACCGGGTTTCACGGAATAGCACCAGGGCAATGAGGTCGTAATGCAGCCAACATGTAATATGGGATGGTTATGTTTCGCGCGGTGCTCGCTCTTCGCGGAACATTGGACGACTGAGCGCGTTCGCGCATTTCGCCGTGAAGCGCTGCGGGCGAGCGGCGAAACGCACCTGATTCGCCACTCGTCGCCACCTATTGCTCGGCGAGATATTGTCTTAGCTTGCGTGGACTGCGGCAATTCGGGCCTGAGTTGGCCTTCGGTGGCGACGCCGACGCTGTGGCATGGAGCGTGCTCGGCGGATCGAGATGGCAGAGCCAACCGCATCGAGCCTTCCGGCCAAGCGACAGCTTCTCGATAGGGTACGCGAATTGGGCGCCTTGAAGCACTACAGTGAACGAACCGTTGACGCCTACGTTGGGTGGATTCGGCGATTCATAGTGTTTCACAATCGGAGGCACCCGGGGGACCTCGGCGTGCCGGAAGTCAATGCCTTTCTCTCGCACCTTGCGACGGCAAACATGGTGAGCGCGTTGACACAGAACCAGGCACTGGCTGCAATTCTATTCTTGTACTCCGAGGTACTAGAACGACCTTTGTCGAGTGTCGATAGTTTCATTAGGGCAAAGTGTCCGAAACGGCTTCCCGTGGTTTTGACCCGAGACGAGGTATCACGTTTGATCGGCGCGCTCGACGGGGCGTGTCAGTTGATGGCGTCGTTACTTTACGGCTCCGGTCTTAGGGTTCAAGAATGCGTGACGTTGCGAGTGAAGGATATTGATCCTGGCCAGCGGCAAATCATCGTTCGTCGCGGAAAGGGACAACACGATAGGGTAACGGTATTGCCGGAGAGCCTAATTCCTCCCATTTCAGCACACCTACGGGAGGTGCGAGCCTTGCATTACGCTGACTTGAAACGGGGCGCTGGCGAGGTGGTCTTGCCAGAAGCGCTGCGCAACAAGTACCCCAATGCGGCGTCGGAATGGAAGTGGCAGTGGGTGTTTCCGGCCACCAGGCTTTATGTTCGACTCGGAAAATGGCAAACTGCGAAGGCATCACTTACACGAAACTGTACTCCAGCGTGCCGTTCATGACGCATCGAAGTGCGTTGCGATCGCAAAACCAGTGAGTTGCCACTCGCTGCGTCACTCGTTTGCGACGCACTTGTTGGAGGTGGGCTATGACATTCGAACCATCCAGAAACTGCTAGGGCACGCCGATATTCGCACCACCATGGTGTACACACACGTGCTTGGTAAGGGCGCGTATGGTGTCCAAAGCCCGCTTGACGGTGTGGCCAGCGTTGCTTTCAGTCGGCGCTCACCCAGTGACACCGCCGCCGAGTCTGGTAGAGAATTCGATGATTGGGCCGAATTTCGCATTGGTCGCGACCAGCAAGTCCGCCCGTCGCCAACGCACTCAGAACCCGCCCTGTTGCCTCGGCGTCACCTCGGTGTGTAGCCGGTCACGTATTCTTCGCAAATCCGTTGGGCTGCCAGTCGTGCAGCGTCTTTCGCGTCGGCGCGGAGCATCAAGTCCAAACCGGGCAGAAACGCGCCTTGAGCCGAAGGACCGTCCATAGAGCAACTGGCGAGATGTAACTTTGGCCGAAGGGACGCCCTTCGAGTGACCACCAGGACGCGCCTTGAATCGAAGGGCCGTCCATAGATTGACCAGGGAACGCGCCTTGAATTGCGACCCCGTCCGCGGTTCATCCGGCCGCTAGACTGGAAAGAGCCGAGGAAGGGCAAGCCGAATCTTGTGGTCAGGGTGCAGTGTGCAGGGCCAGGGGGTCGTGGGTGGGTTGAACGCGCTGGGGGATGCGTGGCATGCGTAACGTGGGGAGTGACACCAACAGCGTCGTGGGGCGCGAGCGAAGCGATGCGCCCGCCGTGCCGCGACTGCGGTCGTCGTTACACCGAGTTACCCCTCGCCCCCCAACCCCACACCCCACACAAAACCCGCTCCGCCCAGCGCACACCCCGCGACCCATTGCCCCTGCCCCTGCACTCTGCACCCTGACCCCAATGAAATTCGCGTTTCCGCGCCGCCAAAACCAAAAGGCCCGGCAAGTCGCCAGGCCCTTCGGGTTTCGGAACTACGCTAGAGTTCACTCAGCAGGTGCCGCAGCAGGCCGTTTGCTTCCGGTCTGCTTAACTCCCGTCGTCAACGAGATGCGCATCATGTAGAAGCTTCTCCACACGAAGATCAGCATGACGATGCCGAAGATGACGGCGAGCGTGTGCCTGGTGTTGTCGGACAGGCCTTCGGCGAGTTCGACGGCAAGTAGGCCAAAGAGGGTGGTAAACTTGATGATCGGGTTCATGGCGACGGATGACGTGTCCTTGAAGGGATCGCCGACGGTGTCGCCGATGACCGAGGCCGCGTGCAGTTCCGAGCCCTTCTCTTTCAGATCGGTCTCGACGATCTTCTTGGCGTTGTCCCACGCGCCGCCCGCATTGGCCATGAATAGGGCCTGGAACAGGCCGAACAGGGCGAGCGCAATCAGGTAGCCAATGAAGAAGAACGAGTCGAGGCAGGCAAAGGTCAACGCGCCCGTAAACACGACAATGAAGATGTTGAACATGCCCTTCTGGGCGTATTGCGTGCAGATCTGGACGACCTTCTTGCTGTCTTCGATGGAAGCCTTGGTGGCGCCTTCGAGCTTGATGTTCTTCTTGATGAATTCCACGGCCTGGTAGGCGCCCGCGGACACGGCCTGAATCGAGGCGCCCGAGAACCAGTAGATGATAGAGCCGCCGGCGATGAGGCCGAGCAGGAACAGCGGGTTCAGGATGCTGAGGAATTGAAGCTTTTCGGTGTCAAGCCCGTTGGTGAGCATCACGATGATCGAGAAGATCATCGTGGTGGCCCCGACGACGGCCGTGCCGATGAGTACGGGCTTCGCAGTTGCCTTGAACGTGTTGCCAGCGCCGTCGTTCTCTTCGAGCAGGTCCTTGGCCCTCTCGAAGTCGACCTTGATCTTGAATTCCTTCTGAAGTTCCTTCTCGATGTTCGGGATCTCCGTGATTGTCGAAAGCTCGAAGACGGACTGCGCGTTGTCGGTGACCGGTCCGTAGGAATCGACGGCGATCGTGACCGGGCCCATGCCGAGAAAGCCGAAGGCAATTAGACCAAAGGCGAAGACGGCCGGAGCCATCATCATGCCGTCTGGGAACCAGGTGCTCACAGCGTAACCGGCACCCATCAGGCCCATGAACACGAGGCCCATCCAGAATGCCGAGAAGTTACCGGCAACCAAGCCCGAAAGCACGTTCAGCGATGCGCCGCCTTCGCGCGAGGCGTTGACGACCTCTTTGACGTGCATCGACTGCGTCGAGGTAAAGACCTTGATGAACTCCGGGATCAGCGCGCCAGCGAGCGTGCCGCAACTGATGATCATCGATAGGCGCCACCACATGTCCTTGTCGCCGCCGAGATCGGGGATCATGTACTTTGACACGATGAACGTCAGCACGATCGAGACGATCGACGTGAGCCACACAAGGTTGGTCAGGGGCTTTTCGAAATTGGGCTTGCCTTTGCCGCCAAATGCGCCCTTTTGCACCATCTCGTTGACGAAATAGGAGCCGGCACTGGCCACGATCATCATGATGCGCATCGCGAAGATCCAGACCAGTAGTTGCACCTGAACCTTGGTGTCATCCTTGGTATGCGCGACCGCCAGTAGGATGAACGAGATCAAGGCGACGCCCGTCACGCCGTAGGTCTCGAAGCCGTCGGCGGTCGGGCCGACGGAGTCGCCTGCGTTGTCGCCCGTGCAATCCGCGATGACGCCCGGGTTGCGCGCGTCGTCTTCCTTGATCTTGAAGACGATCTTCATCAGGTCCGAGCCGATGTCGGCGATCTTCGTAAAAATGCCGCCAGCGATACGCAACGCGGAAGCGCCCAGTGACTCACCAATGGCAAACCCGATGAAACACGGCCCCGCGAGATCGCTCGGGACGAACAGCAGAATGGCGAGCATGAGCACCAACTCGACGCTGATCAGCAGCATGCCGACGCTCATGCCGCTCTTGAGCGGAATGGCGTAGACCGGGTGGGGGTCGCCTTTGAGGCTGGCGAACGCCGTGCGCGAGTTGGCATACGTATTGATACGGATGCCGAACCAGGCCACGCCGTAGCTACCGAGGATGCCGATGATGCTCGCCACGATGATGAGCGCGACGCGTGCACCGTTGAAATGCTGCACGGCGCTGAAGTACCAAATCATGATGGCGCCGATCAGCACCTCGAGAATCACCAGGAATTTGCCCTGTTGAATCAGATACGTCTTACAGGTCTCGAAAATCAATTCCGAGACTTCGCGCATCGACTTATGAACGGGCAGGTTCTTGACCTGGTTCATCACGACCAGGCCAAACAGCATGCCGAGCATGGACACGACCAACCCAATCATCAGCAGGTCGTGACCGGTTTGACCGCCGTTGCCAGCCGCGTCAGTGAGGAACTTGACGCTCTTCAAATCCGGCAAAATGCAGGTTCGCCTCGCCGCCGCCCTTGTGGGCTTCTTCAGCGGCGCGCGAAAGTGACGGGACGAGCCATGCGGCTAATCCCCCGACGAGGGCGAGAATGGACGGAATGGATGCTCGTGAACGATTCAAGGTTGAGCTCCTTATTGCGGGCGGCCTCTGAACGAGGTACCGGGATTCGAGAGCGCCGCCGATTTACCGCAAGCACTCCCGGCCGCGTGCTAGCACGCACCGCGGACGCGGCTCAACCGCGGAGATGCATGACGCAGACGTTGCGCGAAAAAGTCCGGTTTCGACCCGCCTTTGTTGCGTTTTGACGGGGATTGTCGCGGACTTGTCGCCGCGGCACCTATTGACACTTTCATAAATTTTGTTTTTTGCGACACTCGCCAGGCGCTCTTGCGGCTCAAGACCACACCACGCGCGCTATCGGCCGAACGTTCGATGCGCTCTGCGTTTGCGATCTGGGGGACGCGCCGTGAGCAAAGCGTGGCTCGGCGCCAAGCGATGAGCACGTGAGACACCGACAAAATCCCACTAGATTGCCCGAATGCGTCGATTCCGATTAGGCTTTCGTTAGCTTGATCCGTCAAATGCCGTGAGAATCGTTGACTTCGCTCGAGTTACCGGCGGGGCAATCGCACACCGAACGATCCGAAATTTCTGAGTCCAATCCAAACACGCCAATAGCGCTGACACGTGCCAAACTACCTGAAGGAACTAGCTTCTGAATTTCGACTGCGCGGGCGGACGCGATTCTTTGACACCTACCCGGCGTCGAGCGTCATGATCGGAATGGGCATCCTCGGGGTTCTCACCGACAACACCCGGGCTTCCGACGGCACGTACAAGTTCAGCGTCGATGATCAGGCTGAGTACTTTCGTTCTGCAGCACTAGTCGACCGAGTTTGGTTTCTCGTGAAAAAACCGCACAATCGCAGCGAGCTTCGCATCGTCGTAGGGCGTACTGCGGAGGCGGACGTTTCGATTCCAGAACTGTCGATCTCGACAGACCATTGCGCATTTGAAGCCACACCGTTTGGATTGAAGCTTGTCGATCTCGGCTCGACAAACGGTACGATCGTGGACGGCCACTTGTTGCACGAAAGCGAGTCAGCAAGATTGCGTTCAGGCTCCAAAATCGTTCTCGGGCGTTTCGAATTCGAATACTTGCGCCACAAGGATTTCGTTAGCCGGCTGCGCGTCTACGGCACGAAGCCGCAAACGTAGCCGCTCGACCCCACCGTTTGGCACGTGACGCCGGGTTCTGGGTCGGAGCCCGGCGCACCCCTTAATAGGCCGCGAGTCACACCGTATGCGCCATTGTCACTCGACACCATTTGGGTGATTAACAGGTGGACCATGGAGTGGAGCCAAGATTTCGAAACGGGACTAGCCGATATCGACGTGCAGCACCGATACATTTTCGCGCTCGCACAGCGCGTAAACCAAATCGACGACGCCATCAAACGCGTCGCGCTCCGCAGCATCGCGGACGAACTATGCCGACTAGCCTTGTGCCACTTTGGTTGCGAGGAACGCCTCATGACGGCCTACAGTTACCCCGACGCGTCTCGGCACATCGCCGAGCACGACAAACTGGTGTCGGTCGTGCACGAATTCGAAGCCAAACGCGAGTACCACGCCCGCAAACTTGCCTTGTTTCTGTGCAATTGGCTCGTGTCACACACAATGCTCGAAGATCGGCAATTAGCCGAACACGTCTTGAAGCAGCGAGCTCAAGCCATGGGTATGTCCGTCGCGGACTTCATCGAAGCAATCAAGCTATACCACGCGCCGGTGCGCTACTCGGGCGTACTAGCCGTCGGCGCCCGGGCGATCAGCAAATAGCCGAATCGACTGAAGCGGACCCCCCGCCCCGGCACCGCTGGCGGATGGCACCGCGCGGACGGCGAGCCACCAGCACATTGCCCCCAATGCAACGCCAAAGATCCCGTTAACGAAGTAGTGCCACCCGAGCACCACGGTGGCTACGAACGTTAGAAGAGCGCCTAGGCCATTGAACAGCGTCAGCAAGCGCGAGCGACGCATTGCCAGCATGACGACTAGCGCGAGACCCACATGGAGGCTTGGGAAGGCCGCGATAAAGGCGAACGGAGCGATCATATGCGACAGCCCGACCTGAGTCAGGCTGGTTTGAATCGAAAGAAACCGGGCTAGCTGAGCTGAATTTGGAGCCAGCCGAGCGCAGTCCGCAAATAGCTCAGGCCGATAGAACAGGGGACCCAGTGACGGCGCGATGTAGTAACACACCGATCCAAGAACATAGGTAGCGAAAGTCGCTAATATGTAACGTCGGCCGTTAAGGTCGTCTCTTGAACCGAAGAAGAACAGAAAAGACCACCACTGTTGCTCGAAAAGCTCCATATAGACGACATCCAAAGCATGCGTCAGCTGTGGGTGTTCTATTCTACGCCATACTGCCATTCTCTCGTAGACATGTTCGCCAAGCAAGGCAGTGTCGAGCTTCATCAGCAACGAATCCGCTGGTGAGCACATGCGGAAGAGCATTCCTTTGACCATCGTGTGACCGTAGGCAACTAACGTGCAGCCCACGAAGGTGAGTCCTGCAACTTGCAGTGTCTTCAGCGCTCTAACCCGACGCTCGGTCAGACCGCCGGGGGTGCTCATCATGTGCAGCGCCAATCCAGGCAGGACTATTGCGAAGGCAATCTCGTCGATGCGAGAACCTGCTTGAAGGAAATTGGGAGCCAACCGTAGCGACGCTAGCGTTGCCGCTGATGCGGCCATCCAGACTTTCAGCCACCGCCGCGCCGCGGAGAATGCCGTGTGCCCACTCGGGGCAAGGCCCGAGCCAAGTACCCAAGCTGCAAGGCAAAAAACCCAGAACCCACCTCGATGGGAGACGTCGTGCAGAATCCGAAGCAAACCAAACCATTCAAAACTGCCGTGGACAACTGTCAAGTTGATTGGCAGCCCGACCACCACCGCCAAGGCTGGCATAGCGATGATAACAGCGGTTGATGGCTTTAGCTCGGCCTGGTAGGCACGTCGTACCACCTCCCTCACTGATAGGTTCACGCGCCATCTCCCCTTGACTCCATCGCATTGCTCGCCTTCCGATGGCGGTACGCTATGTAGCCCCCTGTCAAGGCAGTCAACAAAACGATCAATGCCCCGGACACGCCATGCGAGGACGGATTGCGGATCTCGCCAAGATGCGCAGGCAACATCGGTGGCACGGGTTTGGCCGCTATGATGCCAGCCATCATCAGATCCACCATTAGGCCGTACGCAGCCGCGCGTTCGGCCCCCGCATTGTCCCCGAGTCGAAGAAATGGCGTGCTCCAGCGCACGGCTCGCGATTGCTCCGGCAATCCCAAACGCGCTGCCAATGTAGCGTTAAGCGCGACAACGACCCGGTTCGCTGAGATGACGATTGATATCGCACATGTCCCGGATTGCGTCGGACACCCGCAAAAGTGTTCGGCCCTTGTCTCCATGCAGACGTCAATTCCAGCTGCGCGGATATCACTTAGGGCCGCCGCGGCGTCCCGGCGCGCGTTGCCATCGGGGCTTGTGCAGCTCCACGTGCACAGACACAAAGAAACTCCAATCGAGCAAATAAGCCAGTTCACGAGTTACCTTCCCACTCGGGTGAGATCTGAAGAACAACCTGCCTGGGTGCCGAGTGCATTGTCGCTTGGAATCCAGGGATCCAAACAGCCGGGGAGGACACGAACTCTCGCACCTGTCGCATCCTAGGCCCTTGTTTGCCCAGCAAGCCAAGTCGCCACAGAAGGCTCAATGGTTCTGGAAAATCATCCGAATAGCCCATCGGAACAATAAGATACTCAATGCGCTTGGCTGCCAGCACTGCACCAAGCTTCCCCTGCTGTATCGTGACAAGCAAGCTTGGGTCCGAGAGCGCTCCAAGGTCCAACAATCGGCCGCCGCGGTAGTAGGAAATAGCACCAATATCAAAGCTAGCGATGCGCGCCGTCCGCGGCAACGTCGCCGCCCATCGTCCCGCTGCAACCTCGGTTGCATTGATGTGTTGAATCGACGTCGAGTGTGCTTCCGACCATTTCGCGTAGCACGCCACAAGAGTCGGCGAAAGCGCCGCTGGAAATAGCCAGGGCACTAATTGCCCAACTCGCTTCAACGCAGGACGACAAGCAGTCACGAACAAAAGCCACATTGTCGCACCCTCGCAGCACAGGGGGAGGAACAGCGCAGCCACCAATGGTTGGTATCGCCCGCCGTGACCCTCTACCGGCAAGAACAGTGCATACGTGCCAAATTGAAGCACAGTCATTGTGGCTAACGCACTGATACGACTTGTTTGAAATCCAACGCGCGCAGCACCCACTAGGGCCAAACCAATCAGTACCCAATACAGGGGCAGCCACGGTTCACAGAGCGAGAACTGCCAGAGTCTGTCAAGCCAATGCGCGACGAGCTGAATGCGCAGCTCATACCAGGGCCACATCGTTGCTTCTTGCAGCCAAAGCCAGCGGCGACCCGCTAGCGTTGTAGGCAGAACTTGTCCGTTCGCCATTAAGTTGGCAGCCGCATATACGATTGATACCGCGACCAGCGGGGTTGCGCCCCAAACCAAGTGCGAATGGGGTCGGCGTGCGCGACGAACCAACGCCAGAATACCGAAACAAAGAACAACCGACTCAGGTCGAGTTAGCGCAGCCAGTGCGAGAATACTACCGCTGGCAGCCGCCCTCGTTTTGGATTCAGGACGGGAGAACCAAAGCCATATCGAGAGGACAAGCAATGCGGTTCCCAGGCATACCTCCATTCCAGACAGTGAGAACCAAACATAGTTCGGGCTAACCGAGAACAACGCAGCAAATATCCACGCTCGCGAATTGTTCCAACCGTCAAGCCTGGCACAATGGAAGACGACCTGCCCCGCCACAACAAGCAATGACACACCAAGCAACGCGGTATAGGTTGACGGCGGCAGATGCAAGACTGCGTAGTTGATTGCCAGCATCGCAACCCAAAGGATGCTCGTCGTGCCCGAACCAACGCGACCGGGCACCAGCCCCAGCGTGCCGTGCTCAACAAGATTTCGAGCCGCTGTCTGGTGGATCCAAGAATCATCGAGTGGAAAACCAGAACCTAGCGGCGTTGCCCAACCCAGGGCCACGACACTTGCCAATTGAACAATGAGCAGCCCCACAGGCCAACTGAGGCTACGCGTCGAGGCCATGGAGAGACTCATCGTAAACCACTAGTTGGCGGTAAGTCACCGCGGGCGACGCCCCAAGTAAACACCTCGCCCTTCCAGGTCCGCAAGCCGGCATGCCAGAGTTCGCAAACTGCGCCTGAATCACCGCGCAGGGTCGGGTCAGCGCGCGCCCACTCGACAAAGCAATCTGGGCAGGAACCTGACGATGCCATGCCTTAGCTGGCGAGCGTCGCAACGGTCACAAAGAAGGCACCGGCCACACGAATGCCAAGTCGCCGATATCTCCGAGGGAAGGCATTGTTCGCCAAGAAGAAATCAGCACGATCACACGTGGCGCAGCTTGCTATCTCCACCGCAAAAAACCCGATTCGGGCCGCGGGCCCGCCGCGTGCCAACTGCCAAACCATGAACCGGGTGCACATGATTGGCACTTCCAGACGCCAAAGTTCACGACGGGGTGGATCGCGCTTGGTTGAATTTGGCAAGATGAAACCATGCGCCAGCCTGACAACAACAAGCATCAGTTTGCTTGGTGGTTGGCGGGACTTGCGGCACTCATCTTCCTTGGCATCGCGTGGTCCTCGTTTCGACGTCACTTGCACGTTGACGAGTTCAATATTCTTTATTCGATCAAGCTGTGCGGTGCTTATGGGCACCCTGATTACATGGTTCCAGCCGATCTGTATGAGATCGTTCTGGCGCCGCTTGCGCGCCACCTCCCATCGAGCGTGGCGTTCGTCGTGGCATTTCGCTGGCTGTTTCTTGCGGGCCTGTTTGCTTTGTGCGCGGGCATCGCGCTCGTGCAGCGCGTATTGCCCACGCCCGAAGGGAAAGCCTCAGCATTCCTGTGCGCCGTTTTATTCGGGCCGCTATTTCGCCACGGTTTCGAAGTCCGGCATGACCTATTCCAAGCTCTTGCTGCGGTGCTGCTCTATTGGGCGTGCGAGCGAGCCAACCATGGCTCTTTGACATTTCGCGTGGCGACGGTTGCAGCTGCCCTTGCCGCGCTGGTTCAGGCTAACTCGTTCAAGGCACTGGCTGTGTGCGCACCAGCGCTTGGACTGTGTGCATTGCTGTCGGCGCGTGGCCATGACCAACCCGTACGCAGGTTTGTTGCAACGCTGTTGCGCTTCATTCCGGGGTTTCTTGGAGGCGTGCTAATCGCCGCCGTGATTGTTGCTGGCTCGCGCGCGTTCGGGGCCTTTGTCTCGCAAATTCGTTACTACACGAACTTCTCGCTTCACTCATCGTACCGCCTCTCGCCGTTTCCGTTGGTCCACTACATGGCGGTATACAGCCCAGTTCATGCAGCACTAGTTCTGCTTGGACTATACGGAGTCGTCGCCCGCATCGTCGCGCGTGAGCCGTTGGCCGAGATACTTGTGCCCGCTTGTTTCTTCTTGCTAACTCTCATCGCTGCGTCCCTCAACCCGGCGTTGTTTCCATACAATCTGACGTGGATTGCTCCTTCGCTTATCTGGATGAGTCTGGTCGGATTTTCCGAGATACAGCGGCGCATTTCGAGCCCGCCGATCAGAAAGTGTGTGAACACGGCACTGCTCTTGTTCGGCCTAGTCTGCGCGACGCGCGCGCACTTGGACCCCTACTTTCGCAAGACGTGGAATGATCAGATGCGCGTAATTCGGGCCGCGGAGATCCTGACGCATGCCAATGATCCGGTCTTGGATCTCACGGGCCTAGTCGTCTCGCGACCCCCACCCGCTCGCGACTGGCTCGTGCACGGCCTATTGATGCCGGATTACCACGCGTCAAAGCGTGAGTCCGTCGCTCACATCATCAAGCGCGTCTGGCCGCCGGTGATTGTGGGGGGCCATTATCGCTGGGGCTTTTTGGACGAGATAGACCGTCGCACGGTCGCGCAGTACTATCTGCGGCTCACTTACGAGATTTGGGCGCTGGGCTCAAGCATACACGCCGACACCCGCCGCGTGGAGATACACCGCGCTGGGCGATACTTGGTTCAAGCAGATGTGGCAAACGGGCAAGTCGGTACATTGGATGCGCAACGCGTGGATGCCGGCCAGGTACTCGCGCTCGCCGCAGGCATCCACTCCGTGCAAACTGAGCGAGGTCCATGGCAGCTGGTCTGGCTTGGCCCTGCACCTGCTTTGCCGAGTGCACCCACATCGGCGCCGCTGTTCGAACGACTGGATTTGCCAGGACAACTCTAATCCATCACGCCAAGTGGTGGCGCGGAGCCCACGGCTTTGGCGTCCTGCGATGCCCGGAGGACAAGTCTCGTTTCATCTTTCGGGCCTTGTTCGGGACCGCCTCCGCCGCCAAAGTAGCGCATGAACTCGAACGCCTGGGATGACTTCGCGACAAAGGTATCTGAGATTTGTGATCTGGGGGCCGTGTGCGCCTTGTTGACTTGGGATCAGGAAACGTACATGCCGAAGAATGGCATGGCGGCGCGCGGCGAGCAGCTTGCGACCCTACAAGGCCATTTGCACGAAAGAACCATCGCGCCAAAATTGGGAGAACTAATTGCCGCTCTTGAATCGAAGAACGAGTTGACCGAATTGAACAGGGCCGCCTTGCGCGTGTTCAAGTTCGACAGGGACCGGGCGCTGAGCGTCCCGGTTGACTTGGTCAAGGAGGTTGCGCGCGCACAAGCCGCCGCATTGACAGCGTGGGGCGAAGCCCGCGCGCAGCGAGATTTTCGCTGTTTCGCGCCGGCCCTTTCGCGAAATCTCGAGTTGCGTCGGCAGATGGCCGATGCCTACGGCATTCCCGCCGGCGGCGAGCGCTACGATGCGCTACTCGAAGGCTATGAGAAGGGGCTACGCGTCGCGCACCTGGTACCGCTATTTCAGAAGCTACGCGACTGGCTCGTGCCGGCAATTCAAACAATCTGCGATTTGCCGCAGCCCAAATCGGATTTTCTCAATGGAGATTTCGACGCCGCCGGTCAGTGGCAATTCACGCTCGACTTGATCGAGGCAATGGGCTTCAAGGGGCGCCAGGACCGCTCGGTCCATCCGTTCACGACGAGTTTCGACCCGGACGACGTGCGCATTACAACGCGTATTTTCGAAAACCTTCCGCTGTCTAGCGTATTTTCCACTATTCACGAGGCAGGGCACGGCCTCTACGAGCAAGGCCTGCCAAAAGAGCTTCGGCGAACGCCGCTGTGCGCGGCGGCATCGATGGGGCTGCATGAGTCGCAGTCAAGGTTGTGGGAAAACATCGTGGGCCGCTCGAAGCCGTTTTGGAAAGGCTTCTTGCCCCGCTATCGCGATCGGTTTCCCGAGCGGCTTCGGGGCGTCACGACCGAGGCGTTCGTCGCCGCGGTCAACCGAGTCGAACGGAGCGCGATTCGCGTCGAGGCCGACGAGGTCACGTACAATATTCACATCATCATTCGGTTCGAACTGGAGTTGCAGCTGCTTCGCGACCGCCTGCGCGTCGACGAACTCGCCGACGCGTGGAACGAGCGATATAGGGCTCTATTGGACGTCGATGTGCAAGACGCTGCAAGCGGAGTCCTACAGGATATTCACTGGGCTTGGGGTGAGTTCGGCTACTTTCCGACGTACACGATTGGCAATCTTTACAGCGCGACCCTGTTCGAGGCCGCAGAGCGCGCCATCGTGGATTTACCGTCATTGATCGAAAGCGGCGAATTTGCGCCACTGCGCGAATGGTTGCAGGCCAACGTGCACCGCTGGGGCCGCATTGACGACGCCGAAGCCATTGTCCAACGCGCGACCGGCAAGGGCCTGAATACCGAGGACTTTCTCGCATACATCAAGCAGAAATACGAGCTCATCTACGGAGTTCGACTTTAAAGGCTATCCCAGCAGGCGAGCAGGCGGAATCGCGGCCACCGCTTTGGCGCAGAACCGAGAGGATCAAGTGCACCACAGCGTTTGAAGGAACCGCCAAGCCGCCAAGAGCGCCAAGTTTCGCCAATGGGATATTTGAATGGGGACGGATGGGAGGCACAGAAATCAAAAAGCCCTTGGCGCTCCTTGGCGACCTTGGCGGCTTGGCGGTTTTCGACAAGCGCATCAGGTCACCTGGACCTCGTACGACTGCGACGGCGCAACCTCATGCGGCCTATTGAACGCGCCTTTGTCAGCCCGATCCGGCCGTCAATGACAGCCAGTTGGCGGGGTCGTGCTGCATTGCAGATTGGTGCCCACTTCGCAGCCTGACCCTACAACCGTGGCGCCCGTGCAGCAGGGCTGTCCAGAAGCGCCGCAGGTCGTCGAGCACACGTTCCCCAACGTGCTGTTGTTTGAACCGATACAGACACCGGCGCTGCACTTTGGAAAATCGCCGTTGTCACAACAGGACTCTTCGCCAGCACCGCAGGCTCGGCATTGGTTGTTCGCGCATTCTAGCCCGTATTCGCAAGACGTGCCGCCGCAGCAGCTCTGGTTGAGTTGTCCACAGCCCTGGCAATGACCTTGCTGGCATATCACGTTCGCGCTGCCGCAAGTCATACCCCCCTGGATGCAGCTGCCGTTGAAGCAACACGCACCATTGACGCAGCTGTTGACCGATGCGCAACACGGATACCCCGCGTAGCCACAAGGGCTAGTGCCACCCGTAGTCGGCGGAGTGCCGCCGCCCGGGTTGTAAGAGCTAGACCCTGCGCTCGACGTTGAACCGCCAAGAGTTGGCGCGGCACCTGCATTGCCCTTTGACGTAAAATCTTCGAAGCCTGCAACGGTGGCGCAACCGACAAGGACCGCCACAATTTGTGCTAGCGCCGCCGCATCGAGTACTCGCCAGCTATTTGATGGATGGGGCAAGCGTGGGTGTCTACTCATGGCCTGGTTCTCGAATTATACCATTACTTGTGCCGACGCGGCACTTGGGCGCCAAGGCTAGAACCTCCCGGTCGCCCACAATAGCGCTGCGTCATTTGCGACCGAAGGACTGACTGACACGCGAGCACTGTCGTCGTCACGAGAACTTGGTCCGCCAACCAGCAGCCAAACTGCCGCCGTCACGACGCCCGCAGCGCCCACACCGACACCTATATTAGCGAACATGGCTTGGCGATTGCGTCGGTTGACAGCATCAAGCGCTGCTTGGGAGCAGTCCTGGCGGGTTGGGCACAGCGACTTTGCATCTTTGTTCGACTGAATTGCATAGTAGCCAACCACACCACCGGCTGCGGCCGCTGCTACGCCCAAGCCACCAATGAGCCAGGGCGTCTTACCGGGACCCTCAGAGATGACTTGTCCTTGTTCAAACGGCGGAGGTTCAGGGATGGGCTTGGCTTCGCTCTTGGGGGCTTTCTGTTCCTTCTTCTTGGGCTCGCTCTCCTTGGTTTCCGGAGGTTGTGTCACGCTGGGCTTTTGCTCGGGCTCAGGCTCTTCGGCTGCGGCAGCCGCATCCATCTTTTCGAGTTTCGGCACGGTGACAGTCTTCTTGTCCCGCTTGGGGGCAATCTCGACTGTTACCTTGAAAGAATTGTAGCCGGGCGCAGAAGCAACGACCTGCACCGGCCCTGGATCAACGGGCACCTGAACCCCATAACTTGCGGGAACGACTTCCAGGTCATCGCGCTCGACCGTCAGACCCGGCACGGGTTCCGGGACGGCAATTGCAAGACGCGAGAGTTCCAGCTCGAGCGCTTTGAATCGACGCGTAGCTTCCGCTGCCTGATCCGCTTTGCCCTGCGCCTTAGCAAGACTCACCGCTTCGCGGAACCTGGCCCATGCGGTCGCCGTTTTGCCCAGCTTTTCGTAGCAAGCCGCAAGGTTTAGCAGCGTACCCGACATCGATTCTTGGGCAAAACTCTCTTTCAGCTTCTCACAAGCCCCCGCAACCTGACCCTCACCCAGCAGTTTTCTGCCTTCTTGAAACAACGCTTCGGCGGCTGCCGAATCTTCAGCCCGCGCCGTCCCTGCCAGCAGGAGCACCTGGCTTAGCACGAGTAGGGTTAGTATTGGTTTGCTAGTCATGGTTTACCGGTAGTTGTACGGATCCCTTGCCGGCGGCGGGTTTTGAATAGTTTGGCTTTGGGGTCGCCGAGGTTCCCGATGCTTGAGAACCTTGAACTGGTCGCGCAGGATTCTGAGTCTTCGGTTGAGGCTGCGACGCCGCTCGCGCTCCATCCACGCTTGATGCCATAGATTGCGAGAGCGTGGGCGCTGGCTTTCGGTTGGCCGTCGATGACTTAGTCGCGCTGTCTGCAGGGGCCGACGCGACGGGTTTCGTTTGAGGTTCGGGAGCACTGCTCGCAACCGGTGCGGCCGATGGCGCGGGCTGCGACGGAATTGGGGATGACACGGGCTGCGACGGAATTGGAGCTGCAACACTGGGCACGGGTTCCGGAACGACCCGATTTCGCTCTGCAGATTTGTCCTGCAGCAGTGCCACCGCCACTCCCGCGGCAGCTAGCCCGATCAACAGGATGGCAATTACCAACGGCTTTCTCGAGCGCAATCGCGAGGCATCAGTGGCCATAGCCGCCTCGTCGATCGCCGTCCTTAGTGCAACGGGTTGCGCTGCCGCAGCGGGCTGCGCCAAAAGAGCGGGTTTCGCTACAATCGGCTGCGCCGTGGCAGCGGGTTGCGGTGCAACAGCGGGTTGCGCTACGACCGCAGGTTGCACTACCGGTACCGGCTCGGCAGCTTCCGCGAGCGATGCGGCGACCGCCGGCCTATTTGCGAGCTCAGAGAGTGCAGCCATTGAGGATGGGGCAGGCGCCAATTGCCCCGACATTGGCTGAGCTGCTCCCGGTGAAGAGGCAACTGCAGCCTCCACGGGGGGAATTGGGCTGATGCCTGGTTCCGTCGCTTGCCGAGGTCTATGTGAGGTTGGTTCGACGTCTCTATTGACTGCCCCGGGCTGGAAGCCAGGTTCCGCAAATTGAGGGGCACCGGCGACTATCCCCCCAATACCCAGAATCGTCTTCGACATGCGAACGGAAACTTCTGAGGCAGGGCCCGCCGCTTGTTCGGCCTCTGCTGGCCCAGGCGTGGCCAGAACTGGCATGGACGGAACAACCCGGGCGACCTCATCGTCAACTGTCGTTGCGACACCGGCATCACGCGAAGTAACCCCCTCCTGCGAGGGCGGTTCAGCGGTGACCGCAGGAACCGTCGAAGTGACCCCCTGCGAGGGCGATTCAGCGGTGACCGCAGGAACCGTCGAAGTAACCCCCTGCGAGGGCGATTCAGTTGTGACCGCAGGAACCATCGGCGCGACTTCGCGCTCGGGTTGCTGGCGAGACGAGCTTGGCGCACTCGTAGACAATTCTTCTAGCGCTACAAACGGCAGCTCATCGCGCGGTGGCGTCGGTGGCGGCCCAAACAACGCGTCTTCCTCTGCCAGGCGGACTTGCACCGGCGGTAGTTGAAATGGATCGAGCGTGGCCGGCTGCGCGCTGTTCGCATCGAGCGCAGCAACGTCTGGCTCCGCTCGGGCAACGCCCTGCGATTGAGAAGCCTCGGAGCCAAGCGTTGACACTGCCGTCGCCGCCTGCGATGAACCAACCGTCACTGCGGGACTCCATGGCAGTGTTTCGTTGTCTGTCGCGGGCGGCGGACGGCGACTATCCCCGTCGCGTTCTGCCAACAAGGCGACCACTGATGATGTGTCGCTCAACGCAGGCTGTTCCAACTTGCGTTCGGACTCATCGGTAATACCCGCTTCAAGGTCTGATTTGGCGATCCCTGACCGAGTCGCCCAATTCGATATCGCAGCGTACATTTCCTCTGCGTACTGAAACCGGGAATTGGGTGACCGTGCCATCGCCTTGGCAACCAGTTGCGCAAAAGTCGAGCTCGATTGCGGCGCAAGGTCTTCGACCGGTGTGGGATCATTGCGTAGAACACTAAGCGTCAGGTCGCTAAAATCCTTGCCTTCGAACGGCAACCTGCCCGTGATGGCCTCATAAGCAATGACCCCCAATGTGTAGATGTTGCTGCGCGGATCGGGCTCGCGCGGGCCGTTGAGTTGTTCGGGTGAAAGGTACTGAAGCGACTCAATTTCGGCGATAATTGCTTCAGCGGGTGACTCGGGGTTAGCCATCAACAGTTGCAGCCGGGAGATGCCGAAATCGATGAGTTTAACCGTGTCGCCGCAGCCATCTGGACCCTTTACAATGAAGATACTAAGCGGGGTCAAATCGCGATGGACCACGCCGGCTTCATGAGCCCTTGAGAGACTTTCCAGCAATTGGACTAGCAGTTGCGCCACTGCACGTTCCGACATACGGCCCAAGCGCCGCATGCGGTGCTGCAACAACTCGCCCTCTACGTATTCCGAAACGATGCATCGCTCACCGCTCGGAAGAAACCCCATGTTGATGAGACGCGCGATATGCTCGTCACCCAGTTGCCCGACGACTTTCGCATCATTCTCGATGAATGCGGACACGCTTTCGCTGTCGAATTCTGGCCGTATCAGGCGCACAGCTACAGGCTGAGCGGAAGTTGTGTCGCGGCCTTGGTACACCGAGCCCATGCTCCCTTGTCCAATGAGGCGCTCGATAAGGTATTGGCCGCCTAGGATTTGGCCGATTTCCAGACTCACCGCATTGCTCCTCGATGCGAACTCCATGTCCGAATTGCCTGCCACGATGGCGCGCTTTGGAGCTTGGTCATCAGAATCTTCCTCTATTTGTTGCCGATTACAGTCACAGCTAAAAGCAGTCTAGCATCCTATTGGTCCCTGGTGCCTAGCCCCAAAAT
This sequence comes from uncultured delta proteobacterium, assembly GCA_963811985.1. Lineage (GTDB taxonomy): Bacteria > Myxococcota_A > Polyangia > Polyangiales > Polyangiaceae > FEN-1139. The sequence continues at coordinate 171,992 of CAWEUH010000009.1, read as the reverse complement.
CGTCCGTAACGATAGCCAAGTTCGCCACATTGTCCGCCAGCGTCCCGTGCACTGTGTCTCAACTTTTGTGACATGATCATAACTTCACCCGGGTGGAACCGTGGAAAGCACGCTCGGACGCTGGGTGTGCACACTCCGGTACGCCGCAATGTTCGAATAACCTTCCAGCAACTGCTGACGACGAAGCGCCACATAGCCAAGCGCCGACAGCAGGGCCGCATCCGCCAAGGTGAACTCATTGCCAAATGCGAAGGTACGACCGTCGATCTCACTTTCGATGAACTTGAGAGCTGCGGCAAGCTTCTTGTCCGACCGAACAATGACGGAAGCATCTTGATTTTCGATGGGACGTCTTAGCTCCAGAACACAAGAGACTAGAACGTCGCACACTCCGTCGCTGAGTGATTCCCATTTGCGCACGATGACGCGCTCCCAAAGGTTGACCGGGACCATGCGCGGATCGGTCTTGACGAGCTCGAGGTATTCGGCAATCACGACCGAATCGAACATGGAAGTGTGCTCGTCGACGATCAAAGTTGGGACTTTGCCCAACGGGTTGGCGGCCGCGATGCTTGCATCATACAAAGCTACCTGCGCTTCCTCGCAGGGTATGCCCTTTTCGCGTAACACGATGCGAACCTTTCGCGCGTAGGGGCTATTGGGTGTGTAAAGGAGCTTCATTGCGAAACACGGTTACCATCCCTGTGGCGCAGTGAAAAGCCGATCTGAACCTTGCCGCCGCAACATTGGGCATTTGGCCCTTGCCATCGGGCGGCCCCTCGCCCAACTTTCCTTTCCTGATGCCGTTACGGCACGTAGAAGGCGCTTATCACCCGAGCTGCAGCAATCGTTTGGCGACAGCCGTGCTGGCGCCGATGGCCGATAGAATCGTCGAGACGTCAGATTGCGTCGCCAGGATGTACGTTAGGCTCTTGAAGTGCCGGGCCGCTGGGGCCAGCGTGACCGTCAGGCTGGTTGGGGTAACTATGACTTCGGTCGCCAAGGCATCGAGTTCAGTCAGCGCCAGTTGGGGCACGTCGCGCGAATGCAGCTTTCCCTTTTTTCGTGCGAACCTAAGGCGCCCTTTGCGACCAAGGCAGAAATACGCGTCACCCTCCGGAGCCTTCACAGTGACAACCGAAGTGAAGGTACTTGCCCCTTCAGCAGGCGAGTCGGTGGCTACGCCGACGCGCACGACAAACCCGTTCAACGTGCCGTCGGCTGTGCCCCAACCCTCGTACCTGCCAGCGGTAGGCAGCTCGTAGGCGTAGCCCGGCCGGAATTGCCAGCCCAAGCGCGTCGCAACCTGTTGCAGGGCTTCATCGTGCTGAAGGGCTGCCAGATTGTGTGCCTCGCGATTGCGTCGCACGCTCCGCAATGACAAATAAACAATGCCTCCCAAGCCGGACAGCGCCAACCCAAGGATAAGCGCATTGTTGAGCAATTCTTCGTACCCTGCCAAGGCGGCAAAACGCCACATGGCAGCGCCTAGAACCAGGACCCCCACCAAGCCAAGTAACCAAAGCCCGCGCTTGCGGCTAGGTGACATTGGGTCTTTCAAATTCTTGCCTTCCAGGGGCCGGCCAAGTTCGCCAGGGCTCAAACGCATAAACGCATTTTACAAATTCGTGCGCTGACTGCAACAAGATGTGCGATGCATCCGGGGCGCAGTAGGACTTCAATTAGACGGCTCTTAGCGGACGATATTCAATCCACACTCATGTCCACGTGCCGTCACGGCAAACAACAATTCGATTGACCCTGGTTGGCAGGCCGTGGCAATAATGTGCGCCATGCCGATCCCTTTACTCATTGTCGTTGTGATTGCTGTTGTAGCGATGTTCATCTGGTCGCGCATGAAGCTGAAGACGGGCATGGCGCAGAGTCAGGACAAAACCTTCGGCGCGGTCGCAACCCGCCTTGGTTTGCGCACCGAGGAAGGCGACCCCAACACGAATCTTTTGTACTTCTTTGAACAGGCTGGCAATTACAAGCGCACGCTACGCGCTACGGGCCAGCCGTATGCGCACGTCACGACGTTCTGGTTGACGGACAGCGTGGATAGGAAGGAATTCATATTTCAAAGAATCATTCGCACTACCAAGACGTACGGCTGTTTTCTCGAGATAAAGATGCAACAACCGGTTGCGCCGTTCGAGGTAGTGCTACGTAACCCCCATCAATACATCACCCCGCCGCAGGACATGAGCGACCGCGCAGAGCTGCGGGAGATGCCAAGCGGTAATTCAGCGATCGACGCGCAATTCATCATTCGCGCAGTCAACTCCAAAGTCGCTGCCGCGCTCGTGCCCGCGCTGCAGATTCTTTCGCAGCAACTATACGTGCATATCGCGGGCGAAGGCGACCAGCTTTGGATGAACATGACCAAGATCGGGCTGCCGTACTTTTCGGCTGCTGCCGAAGAATACGTGCTTGCCATGGAAACGGCAGCTTGCAGTTTTGAGGGCAAACCCTTGCCCGCGCGTCTGATGGCCCCGCCTGCGGCTCCAGCGCAATGACAGACGTCGGCTACGCGCAAGCACCGGCCGCTGCGCGGGAAGCTGTTCCCAGGCCGTGCCTGGGTTGCGGCGCACCAATGGCTGCGGCAGCGGACGCAGGTTTACACGCGGATGCAACGCTGACCTGCCGTTTCTGCGGTCGCAGCGAGACGATGCCCGCTGACGCGGCGGCGCAAGATCGCTACCTGCGGTTGCGGCTGATGCAAGTGCGCCGGACGCGCGAAGGAATGGAAGCCCCGCTCAAGGCTTACGAAATGATGCGCCAGAGCTGGGCCTTTGCGCTCGTCATCTTCGGCGTGCAAGGGGGTTGGCAGTTGTGGCAGGCATTTAATACGCTGGGCAAAGTGCCGATCGATAGCACGGTTTTCGGCATGCTCGGCGCCGCCGGTGTCGTGGGTGCCATCGTCGGGTACGTGGGGATGGCTCGGGCGTTTCGCAAGTTGGTAAGGCCGCTGCAACAAGCGCGCGCCCCCGCAACGCCGGGCCTCGCGGCGCGTTGCCGCAGTTGTGGCGGAGACCTACCCCCTGTGCGATCGACGCACACGACCTGCGGGTTTTGCGGCGCCAACAACTTCCTCGACAACACAATGGCTCGCGATGTAAACGCCCTTCTTACGGCTGAACAAGAGGAATACAAGCTTCGCGCCACCGGCGGCAAGCCCGCGGACAACACAATCTACCTGCGCCCGGCTCGCGCATTCTACGTTTGGGGCGCAGCGGGTGCCACCGCAACCTTCGTCGTCGGTGTGTTGCTAGTGCTCGTGCTGGTTTGAAGGCAGCAGTCTTCCCAGCCGTTGCAGCGGAGCACGCTTTGGACGCGCCCACCATCTTCCGTTTCTTGATGCCACAGCGTCACGGAAACGCCGGTTCAACTCAATGCATCGACTTGGGACCAACGCCACGTCGGCGCACAGTTCAACGTCACTGCGAGGATCGACTTCCCTCGCGGGTGTCGCGGCGCACTTGCGTCGCGACGGCCCGCTTTGGCGCTTAGACGAACTCGTCAAAATTGGCTGAGGAACGTCCAGACTTCTTGCGGCCCCCAGCTGCTCGACTCAGTGCCGTTATCCGGATACGCGGTGTGGTCACCGTTGAAGGAGCAAAATTCCAACGGATATCCAGCAGTACAGCCGCTCAGCTTGGTGCAGACATGAGTGCCACTAGTGACCTCTGTAGGAGTCACCCATGTGCAGCCGTCGACGCCGGCCCAGGTCTGAGCGATGCTCACCCCTCCCGAGTAGTTCAGCACGGAATCGTGGGTTCCATGCGAGGCGTAGTACGCGACCGGCTTGCTGGCCTTGCAATTAGTGGTGTTGCTGAGATAGGCCACGGCATAAACTGCAACGGCGCGAACCCCCCACGCGGCCGTGCCGCCGAGCGGCCGCTCACACGCGGTCTGCTCGGACATGCTCGCCCCGTAGCTCCATCCCGTCGCATAAATATGGTTCGTGTCGACGCAGAAGTTCTCCTCAACCTGTGCCACAACGGCATCGGCAAGCTGCATGTCGTGATCGCTCGTGTTCGGCCATCCACACCCGGATTCGCCAGTCCCTGTTCCCGTGCAGCCCGCTCCATTTTGCTCCCCGTTGGGCGCCACGAAGATCGTGGTGTTGTTGGAAAGCGGTAGCAGGTCATAGTATTTCTCGCTGTACACGGATTTGTCGTTGCTATTGAGCGCGTGATAGGCAACGACGAGCTTGTACGGTGTGGTGTTGACGTAGTTGGTCGGTATGTTGAGGATGTATCGACGCTGCATGCCACCGGCCGTGATCGCAATGGTCGTGCCGTTGTTGTACTGGCTGCTCGTTATAGTGGACGTCTTGCCGCAGCCGCTGCTCTGTGCTGCGCCACCACCCACGCTTGTGCTGCCGCCATTCGCTAGTCCGCCTGTCGCGTTTGCGCCGCCGCCCGCGGATGATTTGCCTCCAGTTGGCTGAGCACCCCCGTTCGCGCCGCCCGCAGCCGACTTGCCTCCCGTTGGCTCAGCGCCTCCGTTCGCACCACCCGCAGCCGACTTGCCTCCCGTTGGCTCGGCGCCCCCGTTCGCACCACCCGCGGCCGATTTGCCGCCGGTTGCCTCTTGTCCGCCCGTGGCTGAACCGCCAATGCCCTGGCCGCCAGTTCCAGCGGCCGATTTGCCTCCGGTGGCGGGGCTGCCACCCGCGGCCTTGCCTCCGGTTGCAGGGGGATTGCCTCCAGCGGCGTTGCCCCCGGTAGCGACCGGAGGAGTGCCCCCTGTGCTAGCCAGGCTTCCGCCCGTGGGCACAGCGCCACCCGTGGCCACTACGCCGCCTGTGGCAACGGCTCCACCACCAGGCTGCGTACCCCCCGCCGCGATTGAACCTCCCGCTCCCTCAGAGTTCGTTGAAGTGCCGCTGCATCCGAGAACAAAAATACCCAATAATGTGGTGCTAAAATTTCTCTTCATGTTGATGCAGTGACACAATTCGGGAAAGACCGTCATAAAATTATTGTCATGAAGTCAAATAAAGTCATGCGGCTTAAATTTGACTGAAAAAGTTCATCCAGACGGGACGAGCTCGCACCTCGGGTCGATCGACAAGCCTGTCGTGACGGCACTTCTGAAACAGGTTTGCCGGCTAGGGTTCTGGCGGCGGCGCTTCGAGCGGCACGGCCGCGCTCGCACGTTGATCGAGCTGCCCGGGCTCGAACACTCGAATGACGCCGTATTCGCCGTCGTAGCCCGCCTCGCGAATTACTGCGCCCGCGCGGACACGCTCGATCGCTTCACCCAGGAGGCTCGGCCCTGCGCGCCTTAGCTCCTCGAGTGGTACGCTTCCGAGCACGTCCAACTCAGGCCCGAAGCGATCGACAATCGAGCACACGACTTTTTCGACCGATGAGCTCTTCGAGCCGACCCTCAACAACTCACCGACGATCTGGGGCAATGCGAGAATACTTCGAAAAGGGCTCACCTGCGGCGGGCGTTCGCCAGCATTGCGATCTGCCAGTGCTTCGACTCGATGCAAGACCCCTACCGTCACCGGCGCCCCGCACACCGGGCAACACCCGCCGCTTTGTCGTGTTTGCGCCGGTTCCCAGCGTAGGTTGCATTTGCGATGGCCGTCCAGGTGGTACTTTCCCTCTTCGGGAAAGAATTCGACTGTGCCGCCGTAGCCTTGCCCGGTTTCGAGCGCGCGGCGCATTGCAAAGTAGTCGAGTTCGGTGTCAAAGAGGCAGGCTTCTCGCGCGAGCATGGGGGGCGAATGCGCATCGGAATTGCTCACGAGGGCAAAGCGGTCAAGGGTTGAAACCCGCCAATTCATGGGGGGGTCCGATGAAAGGCCCGTCTCGATGGCAAAAACGTGCGGTGCGAGATCCGCATAGCAATCGTCGATGGAATCGAAGCCCGATTGGGACCCGAGCGCCGCAAACCAAGGCGTCCAAACGTGGGCTGGCACAAGGTACGCGCTTTGGCCGCTTTGTAGATGATCTCGAGCAGATGGCGCGAGTCCAGGCCAAGAATGGGCCGACCGTCGGAGTTCAGATTCCCGATTTTTCCAAGGGCACGTCGACAGCGCGCGACCGTCTCGAAATCCGGCGCATACACCAAGTGGTGGATCTTTCTCGTTCGTCCGGCTTTCTTGTAGATCGTCGAGATTTCAACCGAGAGCATGAATCGCGTGGGTTCACGTCGGCAGCTTTTCGGCAGTCGTTCAGCAATATCGCGTTCAATCTCCGGCTTCAGACGAAAGAGGCCCGGTTCGGCCGCGACGAGTCGGCTCTGCAGTTCCTCGAGCCAACCCGGATGCGTGAAGTCACCCGTGGCGACAACGCTGACACCTTTGCGCTGCGCCCACCATGATAGGTGTTCGAGATCGCAGTCGCGGCTGGTGGCTCGCGAGTACTTCGAGTGGACGTGCAGATCTGCGTAGAAGGTCACGGCTTGTCTTGGGCGCCACCCTAGCGCGATTGGCCCATGGCTCCCAGACATCGATCCCCATGCGCCGTGCAGCAATTGCCGACCCCAGCCACACAATGAACGCCGCGATGGCAATCAGCAGCGGCCCCAGTATTGATTTTCTGTCCTCAAGTTATCCACACGTCAACGGATGACTCGCTAATCGCTACTCCAACTTACACAATGTGCCGAGACGCCTGAGGCATTCGCGATATTCTGAATTGTGACGATTGTGACGCGTGACGGTAAGTGAGCAATGCGTTAGAGATGCGAACCCAAACAGTTTCACCTGGTCGGAGATGCACATCGTGGCCCTTGCTCATTCCACTGTCATTCTGCTTGTCGATGACGACCCTACGCTGCGGACGCTGTTGATGCGCGTGCTTGTGCGCGCCGGTTACGTCGTCGTGCCGTGCTCGAATGCCCTGGATGCCATGGACCACCTCAAACATGGCACGGTTAGCGTCGTCGTGTCCGACATCGCGATGCCGAAGATGTCCGGCTTAGAGCTACTGTCCAAAGTGCGTGAGCAAGAGCCGGACGTCCCCGTCGTTTTGATGACGGGGCAAGATGAACCGAGTCGCCGGCAGTGCGCCGAGGAACAGGGGGCATTTGCGTTCCTCAGCAAACCGTTCGATCCTGATTGCTTCGAACGTACGGTGGCGGGCGCAGCTGAGCACTATTATGCAACTCGCGGCAAGGGTTCGGTTCGGAACGTCGTCTGAGGTTGCCCGAAGCGGATGCCCAGTCACTTTGCGCGCCCGTTTTCGTCAGGGGGTCACACTGAGCGCACGCGATGGAAACCAGCCAGCCTCCGCCCGACGCGGCCACGCAGCAGATCGCTGGGTTTCTGAACGCCTCGGGATCCGCCGTGGGTCAGGCCTGGGGCTACTCGCTGATCTCGCTGCACACGGACTTGGCACCGGCCGACAACAACGTCGTGCTCGATTGGGCCGGCAACGACGCACAGAGGTAGCCCGGCTTAGGGCGTCTGGCACACCGACGCGACAATTCTTGGTCATCACGTGATCTTGCACCGCCCGGTCAGCAACAGAGTCGGAGTTTATGACAAATCCGTGAAATCATGCGGCGGAGGAATCGAATTGCCAGCACAGTGCGTCAGCGTTTGTGAAGCGACCCTTCGCGAGCTCGCCGGGCAACGGTTTGCACGAGGTGCCCCAGTTTCGGATGCTCGGGCTCGACATCGACGAGAATTTCGTAACTGGCAAGGCGCTCGGTCGTCAGCGGGCCGATCGAGGCAATCACGACGCTCTCGCTCATGGCTCGGCACAAGGCATTGCTCAGCGACAACCGGGCGGCTACGTCAAACAAGTGGTCAACTTGAACGCCGGTCGTAAAGCATGCAAGGCGCACAGCGCCCGCAATCATGGCGGCGATGGCGGCTTTGAGCGGCTCAAGATCGTCGGGCAGGCTCCAGCCGTAGACGGTTACGGTGTTTACGTCCTTCGCACCTGTGGCGAGGGCTCCGAGCAAGTCCGGGTTCGATCGACCGTATTCCTGGACCCAGATTCTTTGACCTTGACCCAACAGTTCGCTCTCGAACGTCAAGACGACGTCCCGCCAGGTATTCGGTTCGGGAACGACGACGCTTGGTTTCAGCCCAAATCCCCTAAGGGCGCGTATCGGTTTCGGTCCACGACAAATTGTCTTTACGCCTTGCAGCGCGGACAGCACGAGTGACCGCTCCCAGCGCGTGCCGAGCGAGTCAATCAGAATGCGTGTGCCAACGCCCGTTAACAAGACGAGCACATCGACCTCGCCACGCAGGAGACACTCGCCAAATTCGATGGCTGACCGCTGATCCGCAAACGGCACTTCTTGCAGCGCAGGAGCACTGAGAACGGTGGCGCCGTGTCGTTCGAACAATCGACGCGTCTCCTCGCCCATTCGAGCTTCGAAACAGGCTACGCACCAGCCGGCGAGCGACGAGTCGTCCAGAGCGTTTGGTTCGTTCGTATTGTCCACGATTCGATCATTCCTCCGAAGCGTTTCTAGCGATTTCAATTAACCGAAGTTTCGCCCGACCTCGACATTTGACGTTGCTGCTGTAACCCAGTCCCGCCTATCGCGCCAGACGGTTCTTCTCGACTCGGAACGGCCCAATGCGCAGGCAGAGCGTCAGCCCAAGGCCAACGACGAACCCGAAAGCAATGTTGTTAGACCTAGGCAAGTCCCTGCGGTCAGCAGCATGACGAAGGCATCGCTGCGTCTCGTTTGGTCGCGTGTGACCAATGCTAGCTCCAAACCACTAAAAGCGAGCATCGCGCCAAGAATACTGATCGGAAACGCACGGCACAATGTCATCAGCGAGGCTCCCAAGAAGACCGCAACAACCATTTTGGCTCCACCGAGGAAAAGGATGGATCCATTGGTACGTGCGCCAAAGCGATATTGTCCTCCGAGCCCCCCAGCCCCATGGCACATCGGCATACCGCCGAACCAAGCAGCAATGAGATTCATCAATCCTACGGAAATGGCGACTTTACGCGGAGTGGCGGGTCGGTCTGGGAACAGGTCAACTGAAAGGGCACAAACGGCCACGACCGAATTCAAGGCGGTCAGCGGAATTTGCGGTAGCGCAGCTCTGGGAAAGGCGATGACAAAGTCGTTCCAACCGGGTGCTGACCAGTGCGGAAGGAAGACACCGAGACTTAGAGATGTCAAGACCCCCGTATTCTTGAAGATAGCAAGCACGACTCCGATACAGAAGACGACCAGCGCCGCCGGAATCCGTTTGGAGAAAAAGAGTGCCAAGATGACTAACGCGGCGAGTATGCCGGTTAGATAGCTGTCGAGTCCCGCAAACCTGTGTGTGCTCTGCACCATCTGCAGCGCCTTCATCAGCAATGACAGCCCCAACGCAAGCTGTAATCCCCGAACCACGGATTTAGGAATGACGGCGCTGAGCCAATTGATGAGCCCGGTAACGCCCAACAACAAGATTACAGCGCTGACAATCAACCCTGCAGCCAGGATTTGCGGCGTCTTCAACCCTTCAGTCAGGGCGATAGCCGCAATTGCCTTCATAGGTTGCACAGCCATCGGAATGGCGAAAATCGTGCCGGTCACAATGTTGAAGAGTCCGGCAAAGAAGAGTGCGGCGCTAAAATCGAGCCCGTTTTGCGCGACCATCCCAACCAAGAGCGGCAGGAATGTTCCCATGTCACCGAGGGATCCTGCAATCTCGTGACGGTCGAAACGAGCCTGACCAAGGATCGAGCGCCACCCGGCAAGCATCCTAGCCGCCCGCCACTGGGGGAATGACAGCCAGCACGTCATTGTGCGCAATCAATTCGTCACTTGACGCGAAGCTCTCGTTTCGTGCGATGCGGAGGCTGGGAATATGGGGCGTCAATTCGGGATAGCGTTCCGAAATCCAAGTCAGAAATGACGAAATATTCGTAACCGTCGAAGGCAGTTCGAGAGTCTCGCGCGCTCGACCCGTAATGTCCCTTGCGCCGGCAAAGTAGAGAATTTCAACGTTCATGAGAACTATCCGCGTGATGGTGCAGGCTATGCCCCTGCAAAATGGCAACGGCGTGAGGCAGGATTGGCACGATGAGCTCACGCAACGCCAACTCGACGGCGCGGGGGCTGCCGGGCAAGGCGAACACTAGACAGGAGCCAACGACGCCCGCGACGGCTCGCGACAAAACGGCACGCGGTCCAATCTGATCGAAGGAAAGGCGCCGGAAGGCCTCGCCGAATCCATCGAGAGTCCGGGAGAAGAGCGGCAATAGCGCCTCGATGGTTTGATCACGATTGGCGATTCCGGTACCGCCCGTGACGATAAGTCCGCGCGCCGTTCCTCGCTGCGACTGCTCATGGATCCACGCCGAAATGATTGCGGGTTCGTCAGGAACGATTGCGCTCGCGGTAACTTCAGCACCCGCCTCGGACAGAAGGTGGCGCGCGAGTTGACCCGATTCGTCGCTCGTCGGACTTCTCGAGTCGCTAACGGTGAGGATCGCAAGACCTAGCCCAGATAACGGTGCAGCACGTTCCATTCTACAACTCGTGTCAGCGAGGGTGCTGTCGTGACGATGAGCACGCCCTGCGGAGTCATGTTTCGCGTCGGTTGCGCAGCGGGCATCGCGCCAACCGACCCAAAGGGGGCCCTCGGGCCCGTGTTCGCGTTTCCAGATGGGAACAGTCTCTTTGATGCGATCGATGAGCGCCCGACACGCTTGAAATGCCTCCGGACGGTGCGGCGAGCTCGCGGCGCATACTACCGCCAAATCTCCAACCTTCAGGGCTCCGATTCGATGCAATACTGCCAACTTCACATGGGGTGAATCCGCTTCGATCGCCGCAGCGATGCGCATCATTTCCTTTTCTGCCATCGATGGGTAGGCCTCGTATTCGAGTAGTGTCACCGGCCGTCCGTCAGCGTGGTTGCGCACCAGGCCCAAAAACGTTGCGATTGCACCTGCCTCTGGCCGGGTTACGGCTGCCACGACTTCGTCCAATGAAAGCGGTTGGGTTCGAATCGCCGTAAGCCTTTTCACGCGACAAAGTCTCCGCTTCTGCCACCGGATTTGGACAGTAGGCGCGTTTTGCCAATGCTCATCGAACGGTCAACGGCCTTGAGCATGTCGTAGATGGTCAATGCGGCAATCGACGCCGCCACCAGAGCTTCCATTTCGACACCGGTGCGATCCACGGCCACTACCTTGGCCCGGATTGTCACCGAATTCGATTCCGGCGCTAGGCTACAATCGACTTCGATTGAAGTGATACTCAGTGGGTGGCAAAGGGGAATCAAATCAGAAGTGCGCTTGGCAGCCATTATGCCGGCAAGCCGCGCGGTGGTCAGGATGTCACCCTTCGGGCTGTCGCCTTTTTGTAGCCGAACAAATGCATCCAAGCTCATCTCGACACGCGATTCGGCGGTGGCTGTCCGCTCGCTGATGGCCTTCTGAGCCACACCAACCATGCGTAAGGTACCGTCGGGCTTGAGGTGAACCGAGTCGGCGCTGTGCCCCACTATTTCGTTGCAGGCTTGTTCGATTCTCTGAGGATTGCCGCGCCGCACGACTTTGGCGAGCGCCCAGCGTTGCAGCGGTTCGAGCGCGGACCATGTCGCTTCGGAGATGGCCCGCTCTTGTCCAAGTGCCGTCACGACATCATCAGGCACAGTGTCCCCCGGTGGATCCCCCTCCTGGGTGACAGACGGGGGTGGAGGATCGACAAGTGACAGAGTTCGGTCGGCTGCTGCCAAATCCACCGATTGCGCTGAACCAGCCGAAGCCAATGCTTGCCGCTCGGCCAAAGGCAGAGATTGCCAATCGCTGAGTGATAGCTTGATTCCAACGGCATCGAGCGCCCGCCTCGCACAGAGCGGTATGAGCGTTAGAGTGTCATCGACACCTTCAAAATCGAACACGCGATACGAGCCAGTCATTTTCCTTCGAGTGGCCATTGGCCGAGCTAGTATCAACCGACGGGTACAGTATGGCAGCGTACCTGGACGATTCAAACTATGCTAAGGGGTCCGACGGGATGGGGGCAACCCCTCGCCCAGCCGAGGGAAAGTTCGGCTCAGGAATTCGAAGTCATGCTCGATTACAAGTCCGCCCTCGACCTGGTATTGACGGATGTCGCCACGGTCGGCACCGAGCGCATCGCTGCAACACAGGCGCACGGTCGAGTGCTCCGCGAACCACTGCTCGCCACGACCCCCGTCCCACGATTCAATACGAGTGCGATGGACGGTTACGCGCTCAGGGCTGTCGATTGTGTCCCAGGCGCAGCCATTGCCGTAGTGAGCGAGGCGCGCGCCGGCATGGAACCGAGCGAACTTTCTCGCGGTGCGACGATGCGCATATTTACAGGGGCGCCGCTGCCGCTTGGTGCAGACACGGTCGTCATGCAGGAACGCGTCAAACGCAAAGGTAGTACAGTTGTCCTTGCATCAGTTCCAATCGCAGGAGACAACGTCCGCCGCCAAGGTGAAGATTTCGAGCAGGGCGCGCAAGTGATGCCCGTCGGATCACGCGTCGGGCCTGGGACACTGATGCTGGCTGCCTCACTGGACCAAAGTGAACTCGTTGTTTCGCAGCGACCACGGGTTACAATTCTTTGCGTGGGTGACGAATTGAGGACTGCCGGAATCCCGGGGCGCCTCGGGACGATACCCGAATCGAACTCGCCGGGGCTGCGCTGTTTGGCTGAGCTAGCAGGCGCGCACGTTACCGTTGCTCCGGTCGCGCCGGATCGTCCTGATATTCTGATCGAAGCGGCAGAACAATCGTTGAACCAGAGCGACTTGTTGTTGACAGTCGGCGGAGTCAGCGTGGGCGACTACGATCTTGTCCGCACAGCACTCGAGTCGGCGGGGGTTTCACTCGGTTTTTGGAGGGTTGCCATCAAACCCGGTAAGCCACTCGCATTTGGACGCCTCGATCAGCGTCGAGTGTTGGCCTTGCCCGGCAACCCCGCCAGCGCTCTGGTGACCTTTGCCTTGTTTGGCGCGCCGCTGCTGCGCAAGATGCAAAGTGACCTCAGGCCACATCCCATCACTGCGGAGCTTGCTTGCGCCGTTGCGCTCCGCCGCAACGACGAGCGGTTGCTCGCGTCGATTGGTACCGTTGTCACTCAGGACGGCTCAAACGCTTTTCTGCCGCATCCCAATCAGTCTTCCGGTGCAACAATCGCACTAGCCGTGTCCGACGGTTTAGCCCTTATCGCTGCGGGCGATTCGATGTGCGAGAAGGGGACGGTCGTTCCGTTTCTGCCGTGGTCAGGGATCTAGAGGCGCACACAGTCCCTCGTAATCAGCGTAAGCAACTAGCGACGGATGATCGCCGCACAGCCTGCACCGAGGATCTCTAGGTACGTTGTGAGTGCGAAACTCCATTGCGAGCGCGTCATACGTCAAATGACGCCCCGCGAGGGGCTCGCCCAATCCAAGAATGATCTTGATAGCTTCAGTCGCCTGCAAAACGCCGATCACGCCAGGGAGCACTCCGAGTATTCCACCCGCTTCGCAGGACTGACTCAACTGAGCCGGGGGTGGTTCCGAATGCAGGCATCGATAACAGGGACCGCATTTCGGCAGCATCGACATGATGCGACCTTCGAAGCGGAACACCGAACCAAACACAGCTGGGATTTCATGAAAATAGCTAGCATCGTTAACCAGGTAGCGAGTCGGATAATTGTCCGAGCCGTCGATCACGACGTCCCAACCTTGGGAGAAAATGCCGTTTATTGTAGCTCGGTTAAGTCTCGTTCTAAATGGGATTGTTGTGACGTCACGGTTCAGATCATTGAGAACTTGCATCGCGCTGTCGACTTTGGGTAAGCCAACGCGTGAAGCTGCATGAAGGACTTGCCGCTGCAGGTTTGACAATTCGACGACATCGGCGTCGACCAATCCCAACGTGCCAACCCCTGCTGCAGTCAAGTACAGGGCCGCCGGCGTCCCTAGGCCACCGATCCCTACCAGCAAAACTCTACTGTCCAGTAGCTTGCGCTGCAGGCCTTCGTCGAAATCCGGTAGCCGCAGATGTCGGGAATAGCGCTCCCGCTGTTCGCTCGTAAGTTGTGTCGATGGGTCACCTTGAGCGGCTGGCCTAACAGGGTAGGAACGCGCTTTCCAGCTCGAAAATCCGCCCTCAACGTGCGCCACATGGGGATAACCAAGTTCCACGAGATCTGCCGCAGCGCGAATGCTGCGGTTACCCTTGGCGCAATAGACGACAATCAATGCTTCCCTGTTGGGTATTAGCTCCAGCGCCTCATGGCGCAGAATATTCAGCGGTATGTGTCTGGCCCCAGGTATCTGACCTTCTGCTAGTTCGTGCTCGTCTCGGACATCGACGAGCAAAATTGGTTCTGTCTGAGCGGGCCTCTCGAGCCACGCCCAGAGCGTATCTACGTCAAGAACTCGTGACTTTTGGGACACGGTGCGGTAGCAATCGCATGCGCAAAAGGCGGGTGGCATTTCGCGTTAGCCACCCAAATATGACATTTCCTGCGGTTTTCTGCCGGAGCTACGCGACAAGCTCGATGCCGAAATGAGGGAAGGCTCGCGTCGCGCAGCGATCGATCTGTTCCCGGCCGTTCTTGTTTCAGAATAGTGATCGTTACGCGAGGACCAGACACGATTTAGTTGATAACTCAGTTGTGCGTCTGAACTTCCAGCCCGTATGGAATCTCGAATATCGAGACGATTCTGACCGAATAGGCAAGTGTAAAATTCACCCTTAGAGGTCAGTCTCGCTCGAGTACAACTGCGGCAAAACGGTTGACTAACGCTGGCAATCGTTCCAATAACGATGGACCCATCCTCGAGTCTATATTCTCGCGCCGTTTGACTGTTACTGGTGCATGGCAGGGGCACAAGCGGAAACCTAGTTTCAATGCTTCGAAGAATTTCGGCGGACGTGACCACGTCGGCCAAAGACCAGCCGTTGGTCTGTCCCGTATCCATGTACTCGATGAACCGAAGAGAATGACCGGAGTTTCGGAAGTGTTCGACCAAGGGCAGCACCTGATGCTCGTTGCGCCCGCGCACCACGACGCAATTGATCTTGATGGACTCAAACCCCGCCTCGGCGGCCGCCGATATGCCGTCAAGCACATCGTTTGGCGCAAACGAACTATCAGTGATTCGCTGAAATGTCGTCGTGTCCAGGGCGTCTAGGCTCACTGTAAGGCGGTCCAAACCTGCTTCCCTTAGACTTGCGGCATGCTTAGGTAAGAGCACGCCGTTTGTAGTCATTGCAACCTCCAGGTGCGGTTGGCGTTTTAGCATTCTAACCAGGTGATTCAGATCGTGTCGGAGCAGGGGCTCCCCACCCGTAATGCGAACCTTGAGCAGGCCGGCGTTTTGGAGGACACGAACTACGCGCACAATTTCCTCGAACTTCAAGATCTGATCGCGGGGCACAAATTCAAAGCTTCGCCCGAAATGTTCCTTTGGCATACAGTAACGGCAGCGAAAATTGCAACGATCCGTCACGCTCACGCGTAACTCCAAAAGCCCGCGTCCGAATCGATCAAGCCACTCGGTTGCTCTGTTCTTCATCATTCGGTTTGCACCTTAATCACCATGGCTACTCCGCGGCAGTCCACACTTCATTAGGGTGCTCTTCGCAGGGTGGCAAGTCGCAGCTGAGAAGCGCCTCGAGTGCGCGTTAACTTGCACGACGCCAGCTTCCACTCTTACCGGAAATGTAATGATGTCCACTCCTTCCCCGCGGGTACATTGCCCAGTTTCCAAGGGAAATGTGCGTTTATGAAATGGGCAGGCAACCTTCGCAGTGCCACAACTGTCGCCGAGTATGCCGCGCCCCAGGACTGCATCGCCCTTGTGAGGGCACTGCGCCTGGGTCGCCTGCACCTCACGGTTTCGAATTATGCCGTTTGGCCCTTGGCTGGCGGGTTCCTCGGAACTAGGTCTTTCGCGGAGGCTATCATGGCGCCACACCGCACGCGCTGGACCATGCAGATCCAAACTCGCCGCGAATTTCTCGAGCGGAGCATGATGGCTGCTGCTTGGACGGGCCTGGCAGCCTGTAGCGGAACTGACCTGTCTTCTCCACAAAACGGGGGCGGGCCGCAGCCAAGCGGGAACGTACCGCAGCCAGACGGGAGCGTACCAAGCGGGCCGCAGCAAGTGGTGGGTGCGTACACCCCCATTACACCTAATGAACAATTCTACATCACGAGCTGTTGCGGTAATCCGGTGGTCGATGCCACGACTTGGGATCTCTCGATCTTAAACCGTGGTGTCGAGATTACCAGCGTCGATTATCTGACCCTGCGAAATCTCCCTGCCCGCAACAAGGAGCATACTCTAGAATGCATCAGTGCAGGATCCGGGTATTTGGCCATCTCCAATGCCATCTGGACGGGGCTTCCACTGGCTGAGGTGTTCGACGCGGTTGGCGTCCAGGTCACCACGGGCACTGTCGAACTCGTGTTCAGGAGCGTGGAGGGCTATAGCGCTTCTCTTCCGGTGACGGATTTGGAGAAACCGGTATGGCTCGTTTGGCTCATGAACGGTGTCGATCTTCCGGCTGAACATGGTTATCCGGTGCGACTACTCGTGCCCGGCCGTTACGGGATGAAGAACCCGAAGTGGATTACGAGTATCGACTTCGTCGACCAGCCGTTCACCGGATACTGGGACCAACAGGGTTGGTCCAAGGCCGCTCCCTATCAGACGAACACCTTGGTTCACGTTCCCCGCGCCGACGTCCCCGCAGGGACGATTGTCGCCAGTGGAACCGCATTCGCCGGGAGCGATCCGATCCTTTCCGTCGAACGTCTCTGTGGACGGAGGCGAGTGGTTACCCGCGACGATCGACTACGCCCCGGGCCCCGACATCTGGACGCTGTGGCACCACGACATGGTTCTCGAGCAAGGCCCTCACACTATTCAGGCGCGGTGCACCACGCAATCCGGAAGTAAGAGCAGCCCCTCGGCGGATGCCACCGACTATTTGGCAGGCTTTGACGGTAGCGATTTGGCCAATTTCAACGTGACGTGAGTTTTCTCAGTGGGCCATGACAGACTCGAACTGTCAGCCTCCGGATTAAGAGTCCGCTGCTCTACCAATTGAGCTAATGGCCCTGCCGGTCCCGATGGGAGCCAACGGGAGCGCCTAGCTAGCACGCAAGCCTATTGGGTCAAGTCCATCCCGCTGGCCGCCCTTCGTGCGCTGCCGGACTTCGGTGCAGCGGAATGGCACAACATGCGCCTTGCTCGTGCAGCGCCCCGCCATTGGCCCAGCTTTGGAGGTGCGTAGCTGTTGCACACCGCGGTTGCGTGGAAAGATTGCCCGGTACCGACCATGTCAAACTTCATCTTGCCGTTGTTTTCGAATCATTTGCGCTTGGGCGTACTGCTTGGAATCGTCGTCGGAGCGTGTGTTGCAATTGGCGTAGGTTGTTCGGCGTCGTCCGGTGGCACCGGGAGTCGTCCGAACCTGGATGGCAACCCAATCGGGGTGGGCGGCGGCAGTGGCGGTGGCAACCCGGGTTACAACCCGTGCCCCAACGGCGATTGTAGTGACGCGAACGTGACGGACAACTGCGACGGCGGCGCTGCCGTGAGCATCACCGCGAAAACCGGCGAACGCGACCTTTTGGCGGTGACTCAATCAAACTGCAAGAAGGTCGTCAATTGGGGCGGTCAAGACGCGGCCGTCGTTGAAACCAAACCGCCGCCGTCAACGACGGAAACCTACCAGTGCCCGCAGGGGACGACGCGCGTGCACATTCGAGACATTTGGTCGAAGCTGGCCAACCCGACGCTTGGCACGATGAATAACCGTCCCGAAGATGTCATCATTACGGACACGAGCCACGCGTGGATTGCCTATTCTGCTCGTCAGGACAGCACCAATTGCGACTGGTACTCGATGTGCATGAATCTTGGGGCCACCGGCTCGCTCGTCCTGAGCGCGCAGGCTGCTGCATGTCAGTCCCCTAGCAATACTTCTGGAACCTTTACGCTGAACCAGTATGCATCGAACTCGGATGTGTGGATCGACTACACGGGCACATCCAGCACGATCGCTGCGGACTACAGCAACTACCCCTCAACGTTGGTCATTGGGGCTGGTCATTTTCGGATGACGACGAATCAAGCCGATGTGCAAAGTGAACTCTGCGCAGCCGGCACTCCGCCGAATCAGACCGCCCCGTCCGGAACGATACGACTTCATTTCCGATACATGTGGGGCGATCCCGCAAAGACAGGTTTTGCCGGCACGGCGTGTGAAAGCCAGAACTTGGGAATTACGACGCCTCCCTACCCCACGTCTTTGCAGGTGACGATCACGGGCGGAGCCGATGCAGGCACTGGTTGCGGCAATGCCACGGCCATGCTGGAATTGCAGAATAGTGACTGCCCTTGGTATGTAATCGACGTGCCCCAGGAACAGTGGACCACGGGTGCCACGATCAAGGTCTCGTATCCTGGCGCCGACGCCTCGGCTCTATCGGGCGTGCCGCTTCCCGTTCCCGCCACGGCCAAGGAGTACTGGTTGGCCTACGCGGGGCCACCGCAAAACGTGACCACCGCAGAAGCCCAGGCCTGCAGCGGCCGTTATAACCCCGCGACGCTAACGTATTTCTACACGCAGAACCCCGGGCCCGGTTACCAAGGTTGCGGTGGCAGTAGCGTCACACTTGACCCGTGCAACCCGCCAGTTCCAGACGGTTTTTCACCGATTCACTTTCGGTACCTGTGGGCTGGGCAAAAGACGTTTACATACTTCCCGAAGCCGGCGTTCATGCCAACCTGGATAGTACTGCGCGTTAGCGGCAACGAAATCATCTGTTTCCGCGAGGCGGACAGGCCTTGGTTCAATTGCCCGGTGCCGAACACACTATTCACTCAGGGGGCAACGTGGATTGCAGCCGACACGACGCGGGCGCCTACCGAATGGAACACAGTTTCCCCGCGTCCGTTCCCGAGCACACCGGGTGAATACTGGATCCGCTGGACGTATGGCAAGCCCGACTATGATGAAAGTGCTGCCATAGCGCCTTGGGAGAAGAACGAAAAGTTCACCGTCTATAACTACTATCCGGACGGGGTTGGCGGTGATCTCTCTGCCACTGGAAACTGGGGCGACGAAGCCTGCGCGCCAAAGCCCCCGCCAACCAACGTGACTCTTGGGTTTGACGGCTGGTTCCCTTACGATGAAACCAAGTACACGTATCCGTACGGATCGTCTTTGGCCATCACTTACCCGGCACCCAGTATCATTCAGGGTTTGCTCAACTACATCGTGCAGGAGCGCTACTTGTTGTGGCGGGAGCATTACGTCGAGACGGATTCTGATCCGCTCGGGCTGGGAGCTCAAAAGGCCCTCTGTGGAGCAGACACGGCGCGGGTCGTTTATTGGGACAACAACAAGCTTACGTACAGTGAGGGCCAAGGCTACGGCATGGCGATCTCCGCGGCCATTGGCGACAAGGATACGTTCGATCGGCTGTGGAATTTCGTGCGGCATTACTTGTCTACAAGCGCAAAGAAGTACTGCGGCGGCCTGATGGGGTACCAATGGAATGCAGACGGCAGCACCGCGTGCAGACCGCTGGATGTCCCGTGCGACCCCGACACGGAAACAACCTGTGGCGGCATTCACGATAGCGCCTTTGACGGCGACGTCGATATTGCGATTGGGCTCGTGTACGCGGCCATGCAGTGGCCGGAGTACAAGAGCGCCGCGATTTCATGGTTGCTGAAGATGGAGTGTGAAATCGACACGGTCTACGACGGCAAGTGGAATTACCCGTCGAATGGCGACACTTGGAACAAGAATTGCGGCGGCTATCCGAACTCTCCTTGTAGCTACGCAGCCGGTGACCCCATTGATATCCACATGGACTATTATCCGCCTGGGTATTTCAGAGTATTCGGAGATTTTCTGGAACGGACTATGGACCCGGCTACGACGACGGCAACCCAGCGCGCCAACCACCACCAGTTCTGGTACCACACGGCGTCTACGGTCTACGAATTGTACGAGCGCGCCTACGACAGCACAGGCACCAACCCCGCGTTGATGATGCCTTCAGGCAACATCGTGTCACCGAGCAGCGTCGGTAGCGGCGGAAACTACGAGTGGCCGCGGTACCAATGGCGGGTCGGCATTGACGCGGCCTGGTTCGGCAATCGGCAGGACTTCGTCGAGAACGCCACGGGCTCCTCGCGCCATTACTCGGGCAAGTCCGAGATGCAGGCGAAGATCGACCTCATCCAGGACTTTTACGCCAATTTCAGCCAGAATAATCCGGTCGAGCCAAACGCTAACCGCTTCTCAAGTCTGTGTGATGGCCTTCAGCCTGATGGCAACGCCACCAATTGTGACCCAGGCATGGGACACAATTCCGTGTTCGTCAACTGTGCCCTGTGCGCCTATGCAAGCGTCTTTGACGACGGCGGCAAGACAACGGGAGACATCCGCCGCGAAGCCCTGGAAGAATCGGTCTCAACCACCATCGAGAATACTCGCGTTTATCAGGAATCGATCGGCGTCTACACGCTACTATTCCTGACCGGTAACCTGCCAAATCCGCTGGATGTGCCGTAACTAGGGCGAGCAGGGACCCGACCCTGCGCGCGGCAATTTGCGAAGGCAGGTCAGGTGAGCCGGGTGCGCGAATTGGTTGCGATCACGTCCTGCGAGTTCTGCATTTTTGTTTTTGACGGCACGGGAAAGTGCCGCTACTCGTCAAGCAGCTTCTTGGCCGCCGATCGCACTATGCTGCGGTACGCAGTCATCTGTGAGATTTGCCTCAGCTCGGACTTTGGCGTTGCTTTGAGCGCTCGGTCCAGATGGGCGCCTGCTACGCGCGGGTTGCTCAGCAAGGCGCGCCGCACTTCGCTGCTTGCTAGCCAACTGCCGTTGGCCACGATGACTGCGACGAGTGGGACGGGCAGCGTCCCATTTTTAGCTAGATGCGCGACTTCGGGAGCCGTCAGCTGCGGATTTTGCAAGAGTGACTCCCATACACTGCCGCCGAACGCACGCTCGAGCGCGACGCGCTCCGAGATCGCCCCCGTTCTTCCGACAATCTCCCGCTCGCGCGAGCTCAATTGCCGTATCCGTTCGTGAATATTGTGAGGGCCCTTTTCGGGCTTCGAGGACACCGGGCGGCGCACGAAGGCTTCGAGTTGCGCGACCGTCGCCGGGTCAAGCCCAATGAGTTCGAGGCCAACGCCGGCACCGGGCTCGTCGAGCTTGACATACACTGCCTCAGCCGCGACAGTCAAAGACGCGCCGGTTGGATGCTCAATCACCAAGGAGCATGGCTCCCGATTGCTTAAACTGAACGGCCCTGTAACGAAAATGCGCCGATGACGCAGTTCACCGTCGTAGAGTGCCTGCAGTGCCTCCACGGTGTCCGGAGCAACGCGAACCTCGGGTTTTGGGGACTCGGACGACAACAGCGCTTACCCTACCTCAATTCGACCAAGGACGTGATTGACCATTGCACCTAACGAGGAAAAATTACTCCGAAGTGCCTCGCCTGGCCGTACCACGGGACGTAGCTCCACCGGCTCGCCCGCCCAGAAGAAACCGCCAGTTTAATTTAGCCCCTGAATCAGTCGTAGTTCATGTCGGCCGGGTCCGATTATCATGGAGGCCAGTAGGAAATGGTGAAGGTACCGCCCGCCAGTGATCCACGTTGGAATGAATTCGTGACGGGTCGTCGCGCCTATCAATTCAGTTGTCTAGCGTCGCGAATCATGTACGGGCAGGTCAAAATCTTGGCCAAGCGCGATCCAGCGCGGGCCATTCTCCTAGCTTGGGATTACTTCAATCGAAACGCAAAACTTGCCGCGCAGGATATCCAGGCGGTGTTCGGATCGGAGGCACATGGCTGACTTGGTCTCCATCGTTGAGGCAAGAAACTTGATTTCAGCGGGCAACACGCTGCTCATTGCCGGGGACGCGGAGCGGCTCGCTCAGCTTCCGCGCGGCCAATGGATAGGCGGTACGACACCGTACTTTATGAGCAAGTCGGGCGGCGTCGTCGATCATGAGCGCGTTTTCGTAACGCTGCTACGGGATCCGGTCCTGGCCGGCAGCATCCGCACCTATCGGGAAGCGGAAGTTCACGAGATCCCTGCGGACTATCCTGAGCATGGTTGCTCGTTCATCATCTTGCCTGCCGGAAGCGCCACGCACTTACGCTTCGCTCGCGAGTGTGCCAGTTGGCCCGGGTTGTTCAACAGCCCATTGGTAGGCTGGAACTCGGGCGTACTGCTGAGCGAGTTCTCGACGTGCTTGCCGCGAGTTTTCGACGGCACAACGGGGGAATCGTTCAGCGATGCAGCGGTCGTGCTGCACGCAACGACGAGTGCACACGTCGTTGCCAAAATCGAAATCATCAACGCATTTCGCCAGGGGGACGGTGACCGACTCACGTTTCCGCTTTCGGGATTCTCGATTACCGACTGCTTCGTCAACGGAACGAAGTACAACTTGGCTGATTACCTCGCGGATAACGCCATTGACATCCGTTGGCCGCTCGTGGCCGATTATGCCGGCGCCCAGATCAACGTCAGCTTCATGCATGTCGATCCTTCAGAGAAGCGCGTTCGCACGTACGCGCCCGTGTTCGAAGGTGTCGAGTATCGGCTCGCGGCCGCCGTTACTGACCTTGCCGGCCTGTTCGGGCGGGAATTCGACGCCCGCGACGTCAAGTCCGCGTTCAGCTGCAATTGCATCCTGAACTTCCTGTTTGCCGAGCTCGAAGGCAAGCAAACCGGTAGTGCGACGGGACCCATCACGTTCGGCGAGGTGGCCTACATCCAGCTCAATCAGACACTGGTCTACGTGACGTTCGAGAGCGTCGAATCGGGTAAGTGACCACCCGGGCCCGTCAAGCCTTCTTGACCAATTCCTTAGCAAGCCCGGTCGGGCGTGACCAATGTCAAGCCCCACTGCTTACTACATCACACATTCCAAACGGGCCCTTCACAAGCTCGCCGATCGGCGCAACCATCTCTCGCTGCAACGTCGCGCACACGACGGCCCTGCCCGTGTGACCGGTGGTGATCTCGTGCAATCGAGAGTGATTAAGTTCCTACAGTTGTAGATGGCGTCCTGTGCCTACTGTGGGATTGAAGTATAGGTATGGATTGCAATGCTATGACAGGTGCATCCAGATAGGAATCTCAAAACCTAGTCGGCCTCACTATCTAAGGCAGCGCTGAACGGAGATTGACGATGGTCTGGGAAGAGGATTTCGACTGCGTTTGCAATCGTATCGGCAAGCATTTTTCCCGCACGGAAGCGAGAAATCACGTGCGATCATACCTGGCTGCCCTCCTGGCAACGAACGAGCGCCGCAATGGCTGGCAGTTGGCAAAAGCCATCGGGTCAGCGACTCCCTATGCGCTTCAGCACATCTTGGGTCGTTCCGTCTGGGACGCCGATGAAGTGCGTGACGATCTGAGACGCTTCGTCAGCGAGCAGCTCTTCGACTTGGCTTTTGTGATGTGGTTCGGGGAGCTCGGGTTCTCGAAGAAAGGGGCGCAATCGGCCGGCGTCAAACGCCAATTCAACTGGACAACCCAAAGGATTGAGAACTGTCAAGTTGGAGTGTTCTTAGCCTGCACTAAACGTGGTTGTTGTATGTCGATTGATCGGGAACTCTATCTTCCCGAAACTTGGACACGGGATCAGCAACGGCGGCGCAGGGCTGGAATCCCCGACGGACTGAACCATGCATCCAAGCCGGAGCTCGGCCGCAGGATGCTTCTTAGAGCGCTGGACGCGGGCCTAAGACCCGCTTGGGTCGTCTCCGAGGTTCCCCAAGACAGTGACGCAACCACCCTAAGTTTGCTCGAAGACCGGCAGCAGCCCTACATCCTGGCCCTGGACGCGATCGGGCGCTCCAAATTCGAGATTAGTCGCGGACCGTTGGATAAAATCGCCGCCAGTCTGCCACCGAGCGCCTGGGTAACAATCAAATCCGAATCCCCATTATTCGAGCGCCACGAATGGTCCACGGTCATGACGGCCCAATTCCAGAATGATTTTCATCGAGCTATCGTCATGCGACGGGATTGCGCAAGACCGGACCGCATCGACTACTACGTCGCATTCGCGCCGATTGATACGCCGCTGCGTCAAATTGCAATGATAGCCCGTGGCCACGCCCACATTGACAAGGAAAACTCCAATGCGAGGTCGGAGGTGGGGCTCGACCAATATGAGGTGCGTTCCTGGAACGGCTGGTACCGGCACGTAACCAGAAGGGCGATTGCGGGAGCGCGCCCCAGCCGGAGTGGACCACGTCAGTATTCGACTGGCGCGGTTCCGTAATCGTCTGGTTGAGCCGAGCCGGTGCGCGGCAGACGGCAAGAGGTTGGCCGTGCCTATGCGCTGGTTGACTCGACGCGGTGCCGTTTCTGGTCTTTGGCGTGCTGGTGCGTTGGCGAATGCCTTTGCCCCGGTGTGTCATGGGCGTTGCCGTTAGGCCCGTTGGGGGCACGAATTGCGGTGCCGCATGACGGAAGTACGCGACTTTCGGTCCGCTGACTGAGCGCAGTATGGAGCTGCACAACGCCGCCTGCAAAAGCAGTTGGGGTGGCCGTTGCTGTCGAGTGCGATGGCGTTGTCATGCCGCTGCTGCTTGTGGTGGTGCACGAGCTGCGGCAACGCCTCTGGATAGCGGTTCACGCATGAGGTTGCGGCTGCCGCAGTAGGTGCAAGTTCCTAGGTCTATGCCAGTGAGAGTGAGGATGATGTCGCGCCACTTTGCGTCACGGTTCAAGGTCTTTTCTACAAGGACGGGGGCTTTGGGGGTGACAACGCTTTCGCTCGGCGCTTGGATTTGCGCTTCCAATAGCGCTCGGGCGACTTGGAGTCGCGTGGTTGCGTGCGACGACGACACCAAGCCAAAGTGCCGAATCTTGACGTAGCCATGAGGCAGTACGTGCTTCAGCCAACGGGACACAAAGGTCACGCCGTCAACGGTGACTTTCTTGCCGCTCTTGGTGCGAAACGTCACCCCGCGCTCATCGACGGCGACCAATCGCTGGTTGGAGATAGCTACGCGGTGAGTGTATTGCCCCAGGTACTTGATGACCTGTTCGGGGCCACCGAAGGAACGCTTGCAGTAGACGTTCCAGTCTTTGCGATACAGGGCTGCCACGGTTGATGCGAAGAGTCTCGAGTCGCAAACGCGGAGCTTTCCGCTTTGCTGTGCCTGCTTGAGCGCATCGAGCAGCTTGCCGCGAAATACAATTGCCAGCGCTTCTTGGGGGAACAGGTAGTTGGGTCGCGTCGCAATCCATCGGTTACCATCCGGACTCAAGGCGCCACCCGTCACGATACAATGTAAATGTGGATGATAACTCAAATCCCTTGCCCACGTGTGCAACACCGCCGTGACCCCAAGTTCGCCGCCGAGTCGCTGGGGATCTGTGCCAAACTCGAGCAGCGTTTCCGAGCCGCAACGGAACAGTAGGTCGTAGACGAACTCGCGGTTGGCGTTGGCCACAGCACGAAGTTGTGCCGGAAGAGTGAAGACAACATGAAAGTAATGCACCGGCAGTACCCGCTGCAGGCGCCCTGCGATCCACCGGGCTTGTGGCACAGCCGGGCAAGTTGGACAATTCCGATTGTGGCAGGAGTTGTACGAGGGCCGACGGCCACCGCAGTCCAGACACACGTCCACATGCCCGCCGAGCAGGGCCGTTCGGCAGCGCTCGATAGCGTTGAGAGCGACTCGCTCGGCGGGCAAAAGGACGTGTGTCTGCTCCCAGGCTTGCCGGTACGCGCGCACCACGTCCGCTAGCGTTGGCTTAGCGCTCCTGGTCGGTACTGCCTCTTTCGAGCCAGCACCGGATGGGTGCTGGCACATGGTTCACGATGCGCGACGCGCAGCTCCGCTGCGCTGTGACGCTTTGGCGATAGGACACCGCCTTAGAGTCACTAGGTTCTCAGCGCCCGACAAGCAATCTGCCGGGCTTGTCACTTTGGCGAGCATGGCGGGGGTTACGTGCAGATACCAGACGGTCGTGCGAATCGAAGCATGTCCCAACAAGACCTGTACCGTTCTGAGGTCGGTCCCCGCTTCGAGCAGGCATGTTGCGAAGCAATGACGAAGCCCATGGGGGGTCACTCGCTTGCTAATCTGAGCCTGCGTGGCCGCGGCACGCAGGGCCTTGTTGAAGGCATTCCGAGAGAGAGTCCGTCCTTTTACCTTGCCTGCAAACAGCAGTGGCCCCTTGACCTTGTATGCTTTCCAATAGCTGCGCAAAAGCACCAAGCCGGTTCGACTCAGCAAGGCACGCCTTGGCTTTTCTCCCTTGCTGCGGTCGATATGAATCTGCATTCTCTGGCTGTCGATATCCTCGATTCGCAATTGGCAGATCTCGCTGATACGTAACCCTGAGCCGTAGGCGAGTACCGCGATAGTACGCATGCGCAAAGTCAGATGCGCGCAGATGCGCTCGAATTCGTCACTGGTCAATAGCACGGGCAGCGTTCGTCGGGCTCGCCGTCGCTTGAGCCCATAGACCACCTCGGGCCGCCCCAGCGTTGTCCGATACAGAAAACACAACGCGCCCGCATACACGTTGTACGTTCAACACACTCAGCCGGCGCTTCTCAATCAGATTGAGCAGAAACGCCCTGACCTGGGCTGGCCCCAGCTGCGTCGGCGACTTGCCGAAGTAGCTGCTAAATTTCGCCACACAGCGCAGGTACGTCTGCTGCGTGCTGTGGCACAGCCCAGCCAGCTGCAGATCGCCTTGCATCTTTTCACGTAACCGACTCATATTGCTAACTCCTCTGCGTCCTCGCGTTCGCCCTTCGAACGCGTGAGCGCTGAGGATCGCCCAACGGCATAGACTCCACGACCACGTCCATAAATGACGCCTCAATTCACGGCGTTACGCTGCCAATCGCCATGTCCAAGCGCCAAACGCCTCTATCCGACACCGATCACCGCAGCCAGCTTCGGGCAGCCACCAAACCCTTGCCTGCTGCCACCACGCAGCTCCTGCCGCGCAGCGGCTTGGTTCAACGCTGGTTATGTGGGCGCACTCGTTTCTCGTCACGCACCGCGCGAGGCCGGAATTCGTAGCGTTGCGCGCTTCTTGATTGCGGCTCCTCGGTTATCGTCCTCACGCGAGTCCAAGCTCAAGTGCCCCCCAACTCAATGCGCGCTGTGAATTATTTCTACTGTTGTAGTTAGTCATTCAATGCACAAAAAGCACTTGCCTGCCAGTGTTTCCGCCCTGTTCACCCAACTAATGACCCGTTAAGTGTCGAAATGGGTAGACGTATTAAGTCGTTATGCGGAAAAGGACCAGCAAGGTTCAGCGAACTCGCCAGCGAGCTTATCACGTTACGCAATGCTGCCGCATTGGAGGACGACTGGTGTGATCGAACAGGTGGACCATGGACTGGATTCAAGATTTCGAAACGGGTCTGGCCGACATTGATGCGCAACATCGATACATTTTCGCGCTAACGAAGCAAGTAAACCAACTCGGTGATACCATTGAGCGCGTCGCGCTTCGCCCGATTGCGGATGAACTATGCCGACTAGCCCTGTGCCATTTTGGCTGCGAGGAACGCCTCATTACAGCCTACAACTACCCCAACGCGTCTGGCCACATCGCCGAACATGACAAGATTGTGTTCCTGATGCACGGATTTGAATGCACGCGCGAGTACCACGCCCGCGAGCTTGCGTTGTTTCTGTGCAATTGGCTCGTGTCACATACGATGCTTGAAGATCGGCAATTGGGCCGACACGTACTAAAGCAGCGAGCGCTAGCGATGGGCATGTCTGTCAACGATTTCGTCGAACGAATCCAGCTATGCCAACCACCGCCGCACCACTCGACCGTACGTGCCATCGGCGCCCGTGCGATCAATCGGTAGACGAATCGACCGAAACAACAAGGGCAGCCTGGCCGCGCGGGCGCGTGAAGCCGTCACTCTTTCTGTCTGCGCGCAGCACAAGCAGATCTTAATCGGCACGACGTGACTGGTCCAGCGCGCATCCAATCAAATGCGACCGCGCAACGTCGCAACTTTCCGACGGATGCTCGATCTGCGATCGGCAAATGTCCGCTTTGACGTTGTCACTAGGATTGGACTTGTCGCGCACCGTTTCACAGCCGCATTGCGGGTGCATAACAGACGCGCGGAGCTAGTCTGGACAGTACGCTTCGACGATGACGCGCTTGTCTTCCACGTGCACAAAAAGGTCGAGTCTCGCTTCATGCGCTAGTCGGGCTAAGCCCAACATGGCGTGCTGTCCTGTTCCGCTCATGGATTTGCGCATCTCTTCCAAGAACGTGGCCTGAGCGTTGACGCGCAGTTTTTCCAGATGCTCTAGCAGGATCGAAATGCGCGCCACGATCGCGGCGTTCGATACTCGGAGCGCGAGCCATTCATTGCCCTGGAGCAACTCGATCTTGCCTTGAAGCGCGAGACGTTTTGGCGGTTGTATCGCAATGTTCAGCGACTCCACGTTTGGAATCGAGATTGACTTGAGTTTGCTCATAGTTTGCCTACCGCGGTAAATCGAATGCGGCCGTTCGGTTCTTCGTGGAGTCCTAGCTCGACCCTGCCTTCATAGCGCATCCGCGCTAGTCCAAGCCGTGAGGAAGCGTCAGGCTCGCGTTGAGCCCGTTCGAGCGCGCTCACGAATGCCTCCTCGGGCTCAAGTTGATGGAGCCGGTGCAGTTCGACCCTGAGACTGTCAAGATGCGGTCGATCGGGGACGCTGGTCACAGAAAACTCGATTCGGCTTTGCGTTGCACGGATGACCAAGTCGAGTTCCGAGTCAGGAGCAGAACTCGAGTGCTTGACGGCATTTTCGAGGGTTTCCTGGATCACTACGCAGGCACGTTCCGCAACACCGGAATCCGAGAAGGTGGTCCGACACCGAATCCCTTATGCGGGGTGATCGATGGGTCGTTTGGAAGGCTAGCGGGTAGTCTTGCAGTGACCTTCTCAATTCGGTCTAAGCTCGCTCTGTTGGCGGGCGTTCCGGTGATTGGTGCCGGCATCTTATCCGCGCAGATCGTGACACAGGCTCGGGCCCAGGTGAGACTCGCCGAGGCGCTTGGTTCCGTCGAGAGCCTGGTCGAGTTATCCGAGCGCACCACTACGTTGATTCATGGGCTGGAGAACGAGCGCACCTCGCTGTGTTTGGCCACTGGGTATCGCGTCGCCGCGGGGCACGGCGAGTCCCAAATGAACTTGGAAACAACGGCGCAACAAGCCAGGGTGATCATGGTGCGCACGGACACAGCCCTGGAGTCGCTCAACCGATTCCTGATGGTGCGCAATGAATCGGCCCTGCCAAAAAGGCTTTCGGACTCTCTCCGGACGGCCAAACTGCAGCTACGCGGAATAGCGAAGATTCGCGCACAGTTGGACCAAGAGCCTGTCAATTGGGATGAGCTAACCACGTACTACGAGCGCAGCATACGGGCGCTGACCGGAACGGTGGCAGGCCTGAGTGAGTTGAGCAACGACGGAGAACTGTTGCGCGTTCTCAATGCGCTGGTCGTAATCCTAGAGCTCGAGGCACGAGCAACAGCCGAGCACGCCCTTCTGGCACATGTGCTCGCCGTCGGAGAGTTCCCGTGTCGAGCCGGCTTTTGCCGCCGGCTTTCTCGCCGATTCGAAGATGGATCCAGCCGAAGTGTGGCGTCGGGTCAATCGACTACTTTGCGATACCATCGGAAATCGGCTGGGTGACAGCCGCTACGTAACGGCTCAACTCCTGGTGTATCGCGGTGATGGTCGATTCGATTGCGTTGGAGCCCATCAATGGCCCATCGTCTATCGCCAAAGCTGCGGCCGCTGCGAGATCTATGACTCTACGGGTCCGTGGCTCGCGCTTTCTCCTGACCTGACCGACGTGCCGGCGTCGGAGATCGTCCTTGAACCAGGTGACGTGCTGTGCCTGTACTCCGATGGCTTGCCCGAATCTCAAGACAGCTCCGGCGAACTCTTCGATGTCGAGCGCATGCAATCAACCCTAGTGGATTCCATGCAACGACATGGGACGATCGCGCAAGCGACTACCGACCTAATTGCCGCTGTCGAAGCCTACTCAGGAAGACGCGACGACGATTGGACTCTGCTGCTAGTGCAACGCAAGGGCGGACCCCAGAGCCCTGAGCCTTCGCTGCTGGCGGACCGAGCTACGGGCTAACCACGGCACCATCACGGATTCGAGCCACCACCTTCAGGCCTTTGGCGTCCGCGGGAGCGATGTATCCAAGCCCTTGGAGATCCGACCCAACGAAGCGGGCCACCGCCACCGATGAAGCCAACTTGCGCGGTGGCGCCGTGCCCCAACGAATCTTGGTGTCGATCCAAAACCGCTTCGATCCGGACGGCGACATACCAAGCACTACTTGGTCAAAGGTCTGCCGAATCGGATTCTCCGTGGGGAGATTGACCGCAGTTGCTGGTGCCCCACCCGGGAACTCAGTGGTGCGGGCTCTGTAAAGGGCACCCAATTGAGCCTTGTTCAGCACGGTCACCGGCGATCTCTTATTGACCACAACGTCGATCTCGGCGTCCGTTGCCGAAGACCGCTCAACGTACACCGCACTGAGTGCCAACGAGCCGAAGAGAGCCAATATGAATATTGAGTATCTCATGGTTCGCTCCTAGAAGGCCACTGCCAACTGGGCCACCAGAGCCCAGCCCTTACTCCCCACTGCGACTGCCTCGGGTACTTCGCGCACCGCCTCGAGCTTGGTGGTCACCCAGGGCGAGGGCTTAACGTTCAAACCGAAACGGTATTGCTTGTTGTTCTGCACGGGCGCAACGTTGTTCGGCTCAATCCTGTCGAATCCTATGTAGGGTGTCACCTTAGCTCCGTCAAGAATCGAACTCACGTTGACTTCATAGGCAGCCACTGCGTAGTAGGCAGTCCCGATGTAAGAGGCGTAGTAGAGGGGCACGTTATAGGGCACGCCGCTCAGCATTTTGTCGTCATCCCCCTCGAGAGGAGCGTGGGAATAGATCACACGGCGTCGTGCATATTCACCGAATAACTTTAATCCTTTGTATCTCACCAAAGCGTCCAGCGTCACCGTTTGTTCGTTGTACGACTCCGTCGTGATAAGATTGGCTCCAAAGGCGGGCGAATCGAGGGTCAAATCTGGCCGCAGCTGGACGTAGTCGCGTTCCTCTTGATCGGTATAGCGCCCCGTGAAGCCATAGCCCCCGATGCGTAAGGTCACGTCATCCGTTGAATAAACCAGCTTGAGTCGAAGGCCCAAAGCTTTGTTGCTGTCCAAGTCCTTGTACTCATCGATCGGCCCACGGCCATTGGTCAACGTTACGGCGTAGTCAAGCGTAAGGGAATCAGTGAGCATTCGAGAACCGTACAGCTCAAGACCGGTCTGCCACGTGGGAACCATTTGCCAGTTGATGATGTTGGGATTGTCCACTCCCAACAACACCGGACTGCCGTGATCCTCGTTCCAGATTCCATACGGCGTGAGGAACCGGCCTAGACGCACGGCAAACCAATCCGCGGGCTGCCAATCGACCTGAGCGCGCTCGATTACCAGGCCATTCTGACGGTACTCCATGAGCGTCAGCGGCGCGCGAACCGTCTCACCCCCGCGGGTGTAAGTACCACTGCTCTGCACGAGTTTGCCACCCATGTAGGCGTCTACCGGAATGCTTGTCGGATAACCGACGGGCGTAAACGTCAGCTTCGTTTCGACTAACGTACTTAGCGTAGACGAGAGCTTCGGCCCTCCGAACACCGGTCTTTCGGGGCAATCCCGCACGATGCGTGCGCAAACGCCAGCGGCGCGACAAACCAAAGTGGTCTCATGTTCTTCTCCTGTCGATGCCCATACGGATCCAGGCGCTCTGCGGCTAAAGGCCTGAGTGCGACCGGAACCAACACAATTTGCTACTGTTGTAGTTCCACTAGTGTCACAACCTCTGGCCTTAGACAGGGGTCGGACTGGAGCTCAGGTATTCTAATGGCTCCGGATCCGACCCAGCTCGACAGCCTCGCGTCTCGCCCTACGTGCCGCTAGATTGCAGAGCGGGCGCGTTGGACGCCATGTGCACGACCATCTCACCCAGATGCAGCGGTAAGAAAACGGTGATGTTGGTCCCATCACCCGGAGCGGACTTAACACGTAGTCCACCCTCGTTTTGCTGCACAATGCTATGAACCGTGGCTAGACCGAGGCCGGTGCCCTTGCCTTCCTCTTTGGTCGTGAAGAATGGCTCGAAGAGGTGCGACAGGGCTGACTCGTCCATGCCAATGCCTTCGTCGATAACGGAAAGCGCAACATAGTTTCCTGGTCGCTTCAATCGCATAATCAGCGACGCGTGAATCGTCTAACGTTCAGGTTGAAGGTCGTGATTCT
The DNA here is from genome assembly GCA_963811985.1 of uncultured delta proteobacterium. Classification (GTDB taxonomy): domain Bacteria; phylum Myxococcota_A; class Polyangia; order Polyangiales; family Polyangiaceae; genus FEN-1139. The sequence goes on along the minus strand of CAWEUH010000009.1, from coordinate 139,657 downwards.
GAGTGTCCCGCCTGCGGGCATGGCATCGCGCGCGTTGACGACGAGGTTCATCAGAACCTGCTCGACTTGCACCGGATCCACTTTCACCTCTCCCAGATCTGGATCGGGCGAGGTCACCAGCGCATACGGCCCGTCCAAGCAGCCGCCGAAGCATGGGGCTCATGTCTCTTATGACATGGTTTAGGTTGACAAGCTGCGGTTTGGGCGTTTGGCCACGCGAGAAAGCAAGGAGCTGCTGAGCCAGCTTGGCGGCGCGAACCGTTGCTTTCGATAGTTGCTCGATGTCGGATCGCAACGGATCGCCGTGGCCGACCTGTTCCAATAGCAGGTCTGAATAATTGTTGATGACCAAGACCAGGTTGTTAAAATCATGCGCAATTTCCCCAACGAGGCGGCCCAAGGCTTCCATTCGGCCCAACCGCCCTTGTTGACGTTCGAGCCGCCCTTGCTCCGCGACATCGGAGAGAATACCGATTGCGCCAATTGGCGTCCCCGCTCGCAGCAACTTGCGTCCAAAGCAATGCATCGGGTGCGTCAACCCCTTCTTTGTCTATAATTCGGAGCTCCATCGAGGCACTGTGACGCCCAGAGGTTACCATAAGTACCTCGCACGCTCGCGGCCAATCCTCGGGATGAATTAGCGCGTCGATGCTGGCTCCGACGAGTTCTTCGACGACGTACCCGAAGTGCGCGATCGCCTCACTAATGTACGTGACTCGCCGCTGAGCGTCTATCAGCCACACGACGTCCTCGAAACTCTCGCTCGACATGGGGTTGGGCTGCTCACGCAGCTGCGGCTTATACGGCCCCGCAGGATCAGCTTGCGCGACGCAGTGATGACATTCCGTCCTCCCCATGTCCCGCCTTTCATCGGCTCGATTCAGCAAGAAATCGAACATTTTCCAGGAATCCATCCTCAGCCATCGTTCTGACGCATCTGCTTCAACTCGTGTCGTTGCACTCAGTCTGAAGCGAGGCATGAAGCCGTCACTCTTTCTGTCTACGCGCAACACAAGCGGATCTTAATCGGCACGACGTGACTGGTCCAGCGCGCATCCAATCAATTGCGATCGCGTATCGTCCCAACTCTTCGACGGATTTTCCGATCTTCGATCGGCAAATGTCTGCTTTGTCTTTGTCACTACAATTGCACTTGTCGCGCACCGTTTCACAGCCACGTTGCGCTTCGAATTTGTTCTACTGTTGTAGTTAGTCGTTCAACGCACGAAAGTGCTCGCTGCTGCTAGTGTTCCCGTCCTCCTTGCCTAACTAATGACCCGTTAAGTGCCGACTGACACAGACGTATTGAGTCCCATGCGGATACGATCAGGACGGCAGGAGCCGACCGTAGCACTCCTCATCTAGCGGGGTTGCCTTTGGCACAGGAAAGCTTAGAGAGCTTGTAAACGAGCTCATCACGCAATGTCGATGTAACGCGTTCGGGGACAGTAATGGTCCTGCCCGCCTCGACAGTGTGCTGAGCGCAATCGAGAGTCACGAATGTCTGCGGGGACGGGACTCGGAAGTATCCGCCATCATAGGGATAAGGGCCAAACTGGCACCAGCGACGAGCAACGACAGAAAGCCCTTTGGACGCACAGTCGCTCAGATTGGGCGACAGCTCGAGGAGCTCTCGCATAGTCTCTTTGTCTTGTGCAATTCCGATATCGACGCTGGTGCGCAGGACGCCACGCACCCGAGTATAGCAACGTTTCAGCTGCTGCCCGAGGTTGACGCGGAGCTGTTCTCGGAATTCCTGGCAAACGCGCGCCTCTCACTTGACGATTTCGAGCAAGAAATCCAGCAACTGAGAATCGATTGGGACGGGGCGCTAGCAAGAGTCAAAGGAAGGATACACACGCTAAAAGGCGAGGCCGGGATCCTGGGTCTAGCCGACCTGGAACGAGTTCTTCATTGGGTCGAGTCGTTGATCGCTGAATCCGGGTCCAATCCAGAGCTCGCGGACAAATTACTCCAACTACACGACTGGGTAGCTGCTTCGCTCGCGGCGTACGCACGGTATGAGTTACCAGCCGTCCGTGCCGAGACAATCGAAGCTGCGCTTGCCATACGTCCCGTCACACCCAATACCGGGGCTACCAAACTAGGCGTTCAAGAGCAGCGAACGCCAGCGCAGGCCCACGCCGAAAACGGCGCCGCAGCAAATGAAAAGTTGACGGTTCACCACGCCACAAGCGCTCAAGGCACGCCCAGCGGGGTCCCATTGGTGAACCCGTCGAACGACTCTTCTCGGCCGGCCACCTTCGCGCCGTGTCCATGGAGCCCAGATGACGAGGAATTCGTTGTGGAGTTCCTGCATGAGGTTGAGGAACACCTGTCGGCCGTCGATCGAATTCTAGTGGATTCCGAACAAGCTGGGCTGCAGCCCGACCAAATACACACGCTATTTCGGGCATTTCACACGCTGAAGGGTGTCGCGTCATTCTTGCGGCTAGATCAATTCAAAGAGTTGACGCATGCGACGGAGACCATGCTCGACAGGATCCGCAACGGCCAACTGGCGCCGACACGCGCGGCGACTGACCTCATATTCGACGCCACGTCAATACTGCGTGAGCTGGCCAAGGCCGTGCAAGCATCTTTGGAGTCGCACGGTGACCTGGAATTGCACAGCGGAGTCTCCGAGTTTTTGTTGCTGCTCCGTCAGGCGATCAAAGGCTGCCTTCACCGAGAAACAAGCCTTGTGGAGCCGGCGCTGCCAGGCGAAAAGCTGGGAGAGATTCTGGTGCGGCAGGGGATCATAGACAGCCGCATCATTGAAACGGTGCTGCAATCCCAAGGGCAGCCGGGCGAAAAACTGGGAGAGCAGCTCATCTCGCAATCGCTGGTTCCGCCAAAGGCCGTCGCGTACGCCTTGCGGGCCCAACAAAAGGCCGCCGAATCAGCGACGCTCGTGAAGGAGGTCGTCAAGGTTGATCTCGAACGCGTGGACAGGCTTGTGGAGACGATTGGCGAGCTGGTGATCGTTGAGTCCATGGTCGCGAATGCGCCGGAGATCCTGCAACTTCCTCCGTATTTGCGAAACTATCTCGGGCAGTTCGCCAAGATCACCAGTGAATTGCAGGAACTTGGCATGCGCATGCGCATGGTGCCGGTTCGGTCCCAGTTCCAGAAGATGACGCGAATGACACGCGATCTTGCACGTCGGAGCAACAAGCAGGCGCGCGTCGTGCTTCGTGGCGAGGGCACTGAGATGGATCGGATGATGGTTGAGCAGATCGCCGACCCCTTGGTTCACCTGATCCGCAACGCGATTGATCACGGCCTCGAATCCGCTGAAGAGCGAGCAGCAGCGGGAAAACCGCCGACGGGCACAATCAATCTTTCAGCCGTGCACGAAGGAGGCAAGATCGTAATCGAAATCTCAGACGACGGTCGTGGGATCGATCGTCATAAGGTGCTCGCGAGGGCAATCGCGCAAGGTATCGTCAACGAAAGAACCCCACTCACGGATGCTCAGGTCTTCGATCTGATCTTCATGCCTGGCTTTTCGACCGCGCAACGGGTGACGGAGATATCAGGGCGCGGCGTCGGGTTGGATGTTGTCAAGCGCAATGTCGAGGCGATTCGCGGCCGCATCACGACGACATCGGCGATTGGCCGCGGCACGACATTTCGTCTTGTTTTGCCACTGACACTCGCGATTATTGACGGAATGGTGATCCGCTGCGGCAACGAGCGCTTCATTCTCCCCACGCTCAGTATCGTGGAGTCTCTTCGACCCACGACTGACATCCTGTTCAGCGTCACCGGAAGTCACGAACGCATACTTGTTCGTGGTCAAACTCTTCCATTGGTTAGACTCAGTCAATTGCTTAATGTCAAGGATGCAGAAGACGAGCCGACCAAGGCGTTGGTCATTGTTGTTGAGTCATTGCACACGTTAGTTGCGCTTCTTGTTGACGAAGTCGTCATGAAGCAACAAGTCGTGATCAAGACTCTGCGTCAGGATTTCGGACTCAAGTCGACTATTTTCCGGCGCGGCCATTCTTTCCAACGGCAAAGTGGGCCTAATCATCAACGTGGAATCGGTGGTCGATACAACTTGCGACAAGTCGATGCGCCCTCGAGACGCATCACGCAACCACTGTCAGCAGAGTGCGGCCTTGACCAACTAAGGCCGCATCGATATGCGAGGAGCTACCGTGTCAGAAACGACGATAGAAACAAGCAAAGACTCGTCGTCCATTGAGGGCGAATCCTCCGTCGGCCAACAACTGGCCGGCAAATTCATGACATTCAAGCTGGCTTACGAGGAATACGGCCTGGCTATCCTCCACGTTCGGGAAATCATAGGCTTGATGGACGTCACGCGAATGCCTCGCACGAGCGAATGCATCAGAGGCGTGATCAATCTGCGCGGCAAGGTCATTCCCGTAGTCGATCTGCGCGTCACATTCGGCATGCCGCCCACGCAGGCCACCGAGCAAACGGTCATCATTGTCGTACATTCGTCGCTTGGAAACGGCTCGACGACGACCGGCATTCTAGCGGACGAAGTGCTCGAGGTGCTACACATCGCGGCCGAGCAAATTGAACCCCCGTTGAGATTGAGTTCGGACGGTCACGGAACGGACTTCATTTTGGGCATTGGCAAAGCCGACAAGCGAGTCATTTGTCTGTTGGACATCGAGCGTGTCCTGTCGCACGACGAAGTGAATCAGGTGGCAGCCGTGAGCAACAACGTTCAGGAGCCGTAGCGCCCCAAGGCGATGTTTCATTGAAAGCGAGATACAACCATGTTCAAGAACGTAAAACTAGCGACGCTACTCAATCTTGGGTTCGGGTTTGCAGTGTCCATTGCGCTGATCATCGGCCTGGTAGCTTACAAAGCTCTCAATACGGGGCAGGAACAACTTAACGACATTGCAAAACTGCGCATGCCGAGCGTCCATGCCTTGGAGGAGTTGGAAGTCGGGCAACTGCACATAGCTTCAGGGATTCGTGGGTTGATCAACAACCGAATGATGGAATGGCGGGTACGGCAGAACAGCTACGCCGAAGTTGAGGCTGGCTGGAAACAAATCGACGAGGCTCGACACGTGTACGAGTCTCTTGCGAAGAGTGCTCAGGAAGAGCAGCTCTGGCAGCGCCACATGCCCCTGTGGGACAAGTGGCGACATCTGGCCCAGACAACCGTTGAAATGTGCAAGGAACGGGATGCGCTGACTGCCGCCGGAGTGCCACAGAACGATGCTCGGATTGCGGCGGTAGACGATCATGCGTTGAAGTTGACAATAGAGACCGTCAGCGCCCGACAAGAGGTTATGCCGTTATTGAATGAGCTGACTCAGGTGAATTCGAACATCGCGAATAATGTCATGAAGGCTTCGGCCGAAAGCGCGTCCCGAAACACTACCATCATAATTGCCGTTTTGATCGCAGGAATGGCGCTCGTTGGCGTCTTGGCGGTCGTAGTCATCACAAGCATTCGTCGGACCATAAATACACTGCAATCGGAAGCTCACAATCTCGCCGAATCGGCCACTTCCGGGTGTCTGAGCACGCGGGGGAATCCGGAAGCCGTGTCACGGGAGTTTCGGGGCATTATCGACGGCATCAACAACACTTTGGATGCACTGGTCGGGCCTCTTAGAATGGCGGCGAACGTCATGCAAAAGATCTCCCAGGGTCAAATCCCACCGAAGGGCACCGAAGAGTACAGGGGTGAGTTCAACGAAATGAAGAACAGCCTGCATCAATGTATCGACGCCATCAACCTGCTAATCGAGGATGCCAACATGCTGAGCGCTGCAGCGGTGGACGGAAAACTTGCTATGAGAGCCGATGCAACGCGACACCAAGGCGATTTCCGCAAGATTGTGGGGGGCGTCAACGCAACGTTGGATTCGATCGTGGGACCATTCAGTCAAGTCGCGGACGCGGTCGAACAGATCACCGACGCCACGCGCCAGATTGCCGACTCCAGTCAATCGGTCGCTCAGGGTACGTCGGAGCAGGCGAGTGCACTCGAACAAACGTCGAGCTCTCTGGAGCAGATGAGTGGCATGACCAAGCAAAACGCGGACAATACTGTTCAAGCTAAAGCGCTAGCCCACGCAACCCAAGAGTCCGCGGAGAAGGGCGGTCAGGCAATGACTCGCATGAGTGATGCCATGGGCAAGATCCGAGCGGCCGCCGAAGGAACGTCGCAGATCATAAAGGACATCAACGAAATTGCTTTCCAAACCAATCTCTTGGCGCTGAACGCGGCCGTGGAAGCCGCCCGCGCCGGTGACGCGGGCCGCGGCTTCGCCGTAGTCGCCGAGGAAGTACGCAGCCTTGCACTGCGCTCCAAGGAAGCTGCCAAGAAGACGGAGAATCTCATCCACATGTCGGTTGACCACGCCGAGAGCGGCCGCGTCATCTCAACAGAAGTTGCCGCGAGCTTGAATGACATCGTCGGCGCCGCCAGCAAGGTGAACGATATCGTCAGCGAAATTGCCGTGGCCAGCCAGGAACAATCGCGAGGGATCGACCAGATCAACAAAGCCGTAGCCGAGATGGACAAGGTCGTTCAGTCAGCGGCGTCAAGCTCGGAGGAGTCCTCGAGCGCTGCAGAGGAACTAGCGAGCCAGACCGATGAACTCGCCCGCCTCATTCAACGTTTTGACCTTGGTAAGAATGGGAGAACATTGGGCCGGCAGGGGGCCCATGCGCCGACCAACCACTTGCTCCAGCGCCGAATCACAGCCCCCCCACCGTTACCCACCGCGTCGCGGCGACTCGGCACACAGCCCGATAGACCGAAGAGTGCATCTGGCGGCAACGGAACTCCTCACAGGCTCACGCCAGAAGAACTGATCCCATTGGAATCCGATCCTGAGTTCAGAGACTTCTAGCCAGGCGCGGCCTAACGCACACGCTGGGGGCCGCGCTCCAATTCGACCCGACACCAGTGCTCATCATTTCCTCGGACGCAAACCCGACAAACCAGGCAAGGCTACGCGCACTTGGCGTACACGGCATCTTGACCAAGCCGTTTCGCCCAGAGCAGCTACGAGCCGCCGTACAAGCCGATCATCGGTGAGGCAGGCCGTCAATGAATGCAATAACTCTTCAGGAGTTGCTCGCCGTCACGCTGGCAGAAGTCCTCGGCGAAGCCATCTATGCCTTGGTGGACAAGGATGACAACCTTCTGGACGGAAAGTCGAGCGTCGTTGAATGCCTTGTACCGTTTTCTGGCATGTACACCGGATCTGTATCCCTGGTCGTGGAACGCGTGAGTGCAGCAGAGATTGCGTGCGCTTTTCTGGGCACGGACACGACAGATGCGGCAACGGATGCTGACCTGGGCGCCTTCGGAGAGCTCGCCAACATCGTGACCGGACGACTGCTCGAGTCATGGATGGATGGAAACTCGAACTACGAAATAGGTATTCCGAAGCTCCACGAAACGACACAACTTCTGACGCGATTCGAGACTGAGCCTCAGGTATGCCGGGTGGGACTTCGAACCGATGGCGGTTTGCGGATACGTGCCGCAATACTGCTGGGAGCTTGGGCATGACAATCAAGGCACTGGTGGTTGATGATTCTGCGCAACGCACTGAGCCCACTGAAGCGAGAGTTGCAATTCGGGCGTTGCTGTGCGAGGAGGGCCAGTAGCTCTGGGTGTTGCTTGCCACGCTCGAATCACAGCGAATGGGCAAGCCCCGACGATTCGACGTCTGGTTTCGAGCGGTGCGCGACGAGAAATGCATGTGCCCAAAGCACCAGCGTTACATGCCGATACCATCCATGCCAGGAACGTACTTCATACTGGTCGAGCCCCACATCGGACCTAACGCAGGCCAGTTCCCTTTCAAGCAGAGTGCGGTCGCCCATTAGCATTGCGGCTTCACGCAATCCGGTGCCCTCTGGCTCGAACGCCCTATAGTACTTGATTCGTTCCGGACTGTAGTGATCACGTCGCATCACGACAGCTCGTTGAAAGACATCGCGATCTCGTCCCGCAACTATCTTAGACCAGTCGAATTCCCCGTTCAGTGGGGACTCGGAATTGAAGGTCGTCCACGCGCTCGGCGGCAGATTGGCCGCGTACTGATCGAGCGGCCCACAGCCGCGCTCGAATTGGGAGCGCCCGAGAGCATCTAGTGCCAGTATATAGGGTTGACGGCGCTGTTCGAGTAGGAGGCAAAGTTTTGCGTCGCTGTCTTGGGGCAACTCGCAAATGACCCAAGCCGGCCTCAAGCCCGCGTCGAGCGTCCTTGTCAGCATGTTCCGGGCCAGCTCTGGCTTGCACGCATACTCCAGGGTTTGTGGGATAGTTGCCTTGCGTCGTCGTTCATGATCTGACGTCCAGTCCTCAGGCAGATAGAGTTCCCGATCAAAGAAGAATTGACAGTGACTCGTTGAACAGCCCAGGAAAAACCCGACCTGACAGTTCTCGATGCGATGAGTCGTCCAATTGAATTGGCGTTTGACACCAACTGACTGCGTGCCTTTCTTGGAAAACCCGATCTCCCCGAAGCGCACAACGTAATCTTGCCCGGCGAGATGGTCGCAGACGAAGCTTATGAGATCATTACGAACATCATCGGCGTTCCAACTGGAACGACCCAGAATGTGCTGAATTGCGTAAGGAGTGGGGTGCCCCACGGCCTTTGCCAATTGCCACCCATTGCGGCGCCCGCTGGTCCTAATAAGGGCCGCAAGATACGAGCGAACATGATTTCTCGCCTCTGCACGGCAGAAATGCTTTGCAATGCGATTGCACATCCATTCAAAATCATCTTCACACGGCATCGTCAATTCCTCTTGAGCTTCACTGCCAAAGGGACTCTTGCGAAAGCGATGCCAGCGGCGCAGATGATGCATCTCGCTGTTAGCCGGCGAAAGTCGATCGGTGCAGGAGAACAATGGATATGACAAGGCCAAACGGAAGGTATCCGAATCACAAACGGATATATCCAAGCAAAGGAAGCACACCGTTCGACGCGAGCTATCGCGAGGAAGCGATCCGGAGGCTCGCCCCGTCGCGCGCGACGGTTTTGCTCGTGGGTGGATCGTCCATCGAGAAGTCGTTTGTCGCGCATGCCCTGCACGATCGATCGCCGCGCGTGCAGGGTCCGTTCGTCGTCGTCGACTGCGCGGCCACCGCGGCGAACTCGCTCGAGGAGGTCCTCTTCGGTGAACTTTTCTATGGCGTGACGTCGCGCTCCCCGGCAGCGGGCCCGCCTCGCGCCGCAGTCCGGGATGCCGAGCGCGGGACCCTCTACATCGCCGCGATCGACATACTCCCGATGCCCCTGCAGCCGCGATTCCTGCACTTTCTCGACGAGGCGGTTGCCATTCGGGTGGTAGCCTCGTCCGACGGCGATCTCTTAGGGCTAGCGAGTCAGGGTCGCTTCCGCCCCGACTTGGCCGAGCGACTCTCGCTCGTCTGCGTCTACCTCTCGGGCCGGTCCGTGGTATAGCAATTACGCGATGGGCCCTGGGGAAATCCGAGCAATTCGCGGCTCGCTGAGCCGCGCCGCGTTCGCGCGTCTGCTGGGCGTGACGCCGCTTACAGTGCTCCGCTGGGAGCTCCCCGACGGGAACAAGGAGGCGCGCCGCCCGCGCGCGAAGCTGATCGACGCGATCCGTAGGCTTGCGGACGAGCGGATCGGATCCGCGCTGGGCGCGGACGGCCAGCAAGACGATGACGACATTGACGCGGACGCATCGGAGCCGGTCAACGTCGCGCCGGCAGCCGAGGCAAAGACGTCGCCCGCTTCGCTCGCGAGCGACGAGGATAAAGCAACCCTTCATCCAATCCTCGATCGGCTTGGCACTGAGTCGTGGCCGTCCGCCGAGAACCAGCTCCTTGGTCTTCTCGCGTCCGGCTCGCTGCGAACCCATGAGGGGCGCCAGCTTGCCGCGCTGGGCATCGTGCAGGCCCAGATCTTCGGTCGTCTCGATCTTTGCGGTGCGGTCACCACGCTGCTGCCGATTCTGGCAGAGGCAGAGCACGGGCGGCTTCCGCACTCCGTCGAAGCGCGTGCTCACGTCCTGGCGACGCTTCTCTTCAGCTCAATGGACGCGCGCTTCTTCGATCCCGGACGCGTGAACGTGCACGTCGCGCGGGCTCAGGCGGTCCTCGACGCAACCGTTCCGGCCGTCGACGACCTGCGCGTGTACCTCGCGACTGGGGCCATCGCGGCCGCACGCTTTCTCGGACCAAGTGTCTTGATGCGCACTTTTCAGGCTCACGAGCTCGCGCTCGCGCGGGCATCCAGCCCGCTCGCGACAATTCTCGTTGAAGCGATACGCCATATCGTGAAGCTGGGTTGCGAGGATCACTCAGCGGCTGCCCTCCACGCCCACCCATACATCGCGCTCGTGGAGCGACTTCGGATGCCGTACGTCTACATCGCGATTTTCGCGTACCTTACGCTGCGCATCACGAAGGTATCAGCGACCCCGGAGGAAATCATCGGGCTCGTCAGGGACGCACTGGCACGCGTGCAAGCAGCGGGGATCACCACAACTGAAGAGCTGCTTCGCTTATACGCATGCGAGATGGAGGCGCACACTCGCCTGGGCCACTTCGCCGACGCCGAGGGCGTCTACCGCACTGCGATGGCAGCCGCGCGGCGCCACAGCTTGCCGACCTACCCGCTCGTGGCGGCTGCCTCCCACTTCTTCACGCTGCTCAACCGCCGCACCGATCTCGAGGTGCTCGCTGACGAGGTCGAGACCGAGGGCGCGCCGCGCGCGGGCCCCAACCACCACGCGTTGCACGCGCGCGCGGCCGCGCTATTTGCCTCGGGAGACACCGAGGGCGCCATCGCTCTCGCCGAGCGCATCTGCTCCGCGCCAAAGACTGCCGCGGGCATCGACGACCTTTGCCACCAGGCACACTATGGCCTAGTGGTGATGCGCCTCGCGCAGAACGACACACCGAAGGCGCGTGGGGCGATCCAGCGCTTCGAGATGCTGCTCGAAGAGCGGCCGTCCGTGTGGTTCTCGGTTGTACTTCGTCGCCTCGACGGATTCGTGCTGTTCTGCGAGGGGCGGCTTGCGGAGGCGCGACAGAAGCTCGAGTCTGTGCTTCCGGCGTTCCGCCTGCTCGGCGAAGTTACGGAGCTCGCCGTCGCGGAGCCCAATCTCGCCGTCGTAGCGCGCGAGTTGGGAGCGCCCGACGCGAAGGATCGCGTCGCGGAGGCCGCACGGAACCTCGCCGCGCTCGGCGTAGCGGATGCAATCGTATTTCAGCGCGTCGCGAGGGCGCGCATGCAGCCGGCAGTGTGGTCGGAGCAGACACTGTGTGAGCGGCTCGTGATCGCGCTGGATCGGCTTTCCCTGCGTGGACTGCGCGCGGATCAACTACGCCGCGAGATTGGATCAATCGTGGGCGATCTCTTTCCGGGTCACGCGGTGTGTGTTGCCCCGGTGGCGCAAGACGCGACCTCGCGTGACGGTGTGGACGTGCCCGACGGTGTAGGCGGGCTTCTCCGCGTGAGCGTGGACGGGAAGCTCTCCGCTGAGCAGCATGCCGCGTTGCGCCTCTTTGGCGCCCTCGTCCAGGTGAGAGCCGCTGCGCGCGCACCGCGCGAGGCTGAGCCCGTAACCGATCCGATCCTGCCCAACTTCATCGCTGCCTCACCGGCGGCACGCCGTTTGAAGCGTGAGATCGAGCAGCTCTCGCAGTCGAACGCCACGATCCTCATCACGGGCGAATCGGGATCGGGAAAGGAAGTCGTCGCGCGCGGCTTGCACGACCTTTCGTCACGCGCTGGCAAGCCGTACGTCGTGTTCAACTGTGCCAGCGTCCCGCGCGATCTCTTCGAGGGACAGCTCTTTGGCTACAAAAATGGGGCATTCACGGGCGCGACGGGCGATAACCTTGGCGTGATTCGCGCGGCGGAGGGTGGGACGCTGTTTCTAGACGAAATCGCTGAGCTGCCGCTCGACACGCAGCCGAAGCTCCTTCGCTTCCTCGAGAACGGCGAGATCTTTGTGCTTGGTGAGCAAAAGCCGCGGCACGCGGACGTGCGCGTGCTTGCGGCAACGCACCGCGATCTCGGTCGTTTCGTGCGCGAGGGGCTCTTTCGTGAGGACTTGTACTACCGCTTGAACGTGGTGCCGCTCTCAGTGCCGCCCTTGCGTGAACGCGTGGAGGACGTCGTGCCGCTTGCGCGGATGTTCATCGAACGGCTCGCACCCGAAGGCCAGGAGCGACCGGAGCTCAGCCTTGACGCAATCGCGGCCCTCGAGGGCTATACGTGGCCGGGCAACGTCCGTGAGCTGCGAAACGCAATAGAGCGCGCAATGGCGTACGCGCCAATCCCGTCGGTTCTGCGCGCGGAGCGTCTTCGCATCGGCCGCAGGTAGCCAAGAATCTTAACGATCATGCGGCGGAACTGGCGCTGCGCTGGCGAGGGAGCGGGGGTTACGTCTTTTGCCCTAGAAACAGCAAGTAGCGCCAAGTCGCGCCGTACGCCGGGCAAAGTTCGTCGTAGATCGTCGCGAACCTCCGCTGAAACAACGGCTGCAGTTGCCCATCCGTGCGCACGTGGTTGAGCCTCATCCAATGCAGGAACCAGGGCCACGCGGAATCATGGAAATCGACGAGGGCCGCGTAGCCTCCGGACCTAAGGTCGCAGCATGAGGCCTCGACGGCAGTCTCGAACCCTGGGTTGAACATGGACAACGAATACGAGAAGAGCACGACATCGTAACTCGGAGCGTCGTTCACGGGACGGTCATAACGCCGACGCAGCAGCTCGACGCGCTCGCCGAGTTGTGCGGTCTTCTTCCTGGCAAGATCGAGCATCGAAGAGGACACGTTGACACCGGTCACATGCGCTCGAGGAAAAATCCGACCAAGTTCCACCAAGTTGCGCCCCGTTCCACAGCCCACCTCCAGGATGCGCTCGGGTGAGCACATGGCGGCAAGTCGGTTAAGAATCTCCGTTCGCCCGAAGAGGAATAGCCAACGCGTAGCGTCATAAATCGTCGATTGAAATCGGTAGTAGCGTTCAACGGGGAGTTCCAATTCGTATTCTGCAGGTGTCGTGCTCAAGTGGTCTCCGTGACGCGATAATCCACGAGTCTTCCACAGGCTGGGGATCGGATGTGGTGAGCCGCCATTGTTTGGCAACCGTCGCGTCACTGGGTTGCGTTCGTGAGAATTTTGAATGACGATTGAGTGGCGAATCACTCGTCTTCAGGCTAATCGCGTCACCGCGGCATCGTGAGGTTTCGATATCGTGACTGAATCATTCGCACTTCGAGTCGAAATCGTTACAGGAACATCTCACAGTCAGATCGAAAGGGAGCAGTGCATGCGCAACGACCCGCGCGGCCCGGAATGTGGCCCTGTGTCCCCAACCGATGACGCCGCTAGCTAGCCCTCAACTTGCACGTGCCGCAAACAACCCCAAAAACCAAGACAGAAGCGCGGGTTCGACCTGATCGGCGTGTGTTGAACCTCCCGACCAGAAGACGGATGACTTAGAAATTCATGAGATATTCCATGGGCTTGAATACAACTGTCGTCTGCATTCTGACGAGGTTTTGCCGATGAGCCGCGGCTCGCCCCAGGCCCTGAATGTATTCGCAGTACTACGTTCAGTGGTGGCTTCTCTAACCTCTAGAAAATCCTCGAATATTGGCCAACTAGTGGTACAGATGTCTGTCATAAAATGGTCATAAAACGAATTGATCGGAACTGCCTACGTAGAGTAAATGTTATCGCGCAGAGACCGTGAAACGCTTCTGGACATTTACTGACCGGAGGTTCGAAGTTTGGCTCGTAGACGCAAATTGCAGGAAGAGCGAGATAGTGATGACGAGCGACGGCTCAACTGGTTCCTTCGAGCCCAAGGTACTGCATTGAGCTTGCAGGAGTTGACTGCGACAACAGGCATGCCAGCAAGCCGTGTCTTGAGCGCATTGGATCGGTTGAGCGACGACGGGATCATTCGACGCGATGGGGCCAATCTGTGGCGCCTGACCGGTCGCAATGGCCGTGAAGCAGCTAGTCGGTAGCCGATTCCAAGCAGGCAACGGATTGCAGTGGCTACCGGTAAGGTAGGGAGGTTTGTATGTCTGAAAGCAAGCAGAAATTCAAGCTGGGCGATATCGTGCAGCTGAAGTCGGGCGGTCCAACAATGACTGTCGATGCCGAAGGGAAATCGGAAATCGTCTGTCTGTGGTTCGCTGAGTCAGAATTGAAAAGTGGCCGATTCTCGGCAACGTCACTCAAGTTAGTAGAATCGACCAAGGGAATGGAAGTTGGAAATAGAGTGGCTTCCGAGGCTGTTGCCGTTTCTTGAACTCTGCAAGGGGCCACTGGTATCGGCCCGTGATTTGCCCAAGTGGACCACAGCTGGATGCTCTCGATAGCCGCAACCGGGGCGGTGTTCATGGCGTGAGCTGTGTTTGTCGTTGGTTCATTTGCCCAATGCGTCGTTGAGCAAATTCGCGAGCCGATGGCCCGCGAGCGCAATGCGTTGTTCGCCCAGTCGCAGTGCCGCTGCTTGGTAGGCCGCGGTGATCGTGAATGGGCCGTCGCCGATGCCGATCGGGGACACGTAAATCGCGCGCTGCGCGAGATCGAACCCTTCCTGGATCCAGACCTTCTCGTCGCGGATGGCGGCCAGCGTCGGATCCGGCTTGGGCAATGCGGCTGCCGCCTTCTGCGCAGGCTCGGTTGCGTATCCCGAGCCTATGATGTCATCGAAGAACGCGTGCAGCTCGTTCGGAGGCCCGAACGGACAATATCTGGGATCGTCACACACCGGCGGCTGACTATTTCCGGCGATCTTTACCTTGTTTCCGCCCCGATCGCCATCCGGATCCTGCGCATCGAAGCGCGAGACGCAGTGCAGAGGTTGGTGCACGTCTCCCACGAGATGAAGCAGCCAGACGAGATCGTACGACTTCACGTCGTCGCTCGTGCGAGCCGCGCTCAATGCCGCTCGCAGGAGCGGAATCTCGGTTGCGGCGTTGGGCGCGCTCGGCTCAATCAGGGGTGTTCCATCAGGCGAGAATGGCTTGTCGAACGAAATGCCAGTACGCATGCCGGAGCTTGTCCGCGTAACCGATGTTCTGTGCGGCCGTCGATGCGGTCGGATCGTCCTGCTTGTACCCTTTGTCGCTCTTGATCGAATCCGCCCACGTGGCCGCGCGCATGAAGGCTACGCGATCTTGCTCCCCGCTCGACGCGCCCACGATCCAATTGGCGTAGCGCGGATTCAGCTTCAAGAGCTGGGCAACGCGACTCCTGGCCTTCTTGTTCACATTCTGAAACGCGACGGCTGCGACTTGCATGTGACCGAAGTCGTCCCAAGCCTGGGCGTGCGACGCAAGCGTCACAATCGCCATCGCAACGAGCAGCTCTCTGATTGTCCGGCGCATGGCGAGAGCTTCTCTGATTTTGCGCAAGACGTCAAACGACAATCTTGCAAGCAACCCCTTACGCGTAATCGCCTTGGTCCTTGGTCTTACCCAAAGCACCGGCATGCTACCCGGAAACTTCCGATGGACGACATGGCGTCGGTCAGGTGGGCGCGAATGGCCCGCAAGTTGGGCTCAGCGCGTCGTTGCAGCATGCCACGCGGCCATCTTGGCATCCGCAATTCCGCGCATTCTTGCGGGCTAGTAGGGCGGCAGCTTGTCTTGTCCGCACAGCAGATTCGCCCGGACGGCTCGGCGTGTATGCTGGCCCTCGGCAGCTAGAGCAGCTACGGGGGTGCCGTTTGCGAATCGTTGCGTGGCAAATCGCCTGGCGGTGCTACGGTGCGCGCGCCATGCCCGAGGCGGCCATCACCTGCACCGCGTTGGTGAAGTACTACGGCGATAAACAAGCTGTAGCGGGCATAGATTTGCAGGTCAAGGCGGGCACGTGTTTTGGGCTGCTCGGTCCGAACGGCGCCGGCAAGACAACGACGGTCGAGATGCTCGAGGGGCTGCACCCACCGACATCCGGCACGGTGCAGCTTTTTGGAAAAAGCTGGGGCAAAGGCCAAGATCACGCGTTGCGGGAACGACTGGGCGTCCAACTGCAGGACACGCAATTGGCTGACAAACTGCACGTTGACGAAGTCCTGACGTTGTTTCGATCGTTTTACCCCAAGGGACGTAGCACCGAAGAGCTACTGCAACTGTTGGATCTGGAAGCCGAGCGCCATCAACAGTACTGCCGCCTTTCAGGAGGTCAAAAACAACGCGTGGCCGTGGCTTGCGCCTTGGTGGGCACGCCCGAGTTGCTATTCTTGGATGAACCGACGACCGGCCTCGATCCGCGTGCCCGGCAATCGCTCTGGAAGGTGGTAGAGCAGTTTCGCGCTGACGGCGGAACCGTGCTGTTGACCACGCATTACATGGAAGAGGCTGCGACGCTCTGCGACGAGATCGCCATTATGGATCACGGCAAAATCATTGCATCCGGCACGCCGCGCTCATTGGTGGATGGCCTTGGCAACGTACAATTCCTCGAGTTCGAGAGCATGAACGCGCTCGACGAATCGGCACTTTTGGCACTGGCTGCCGTTGAGAGCGTTGAACGGAGGGGTCAACACTACCGGCTGCGGCTAGACCGGAGCCTTGCCGCTCTCTCGGCCGTGCTTGGGGAACTCGACAGACAACAAGCCTCCCCGATTGGTCTTAGCACGCATCAAGCCACGCTCGATGACGTGTTCATTCAATTGACCGGGCGCGCATTGACAACGGAGTCAACGCCGCCATGACCCGGACCCCCAAGCGGTTGAATCCGCAAATTGAGTTGATCAAGACGCGCCTGCGCGAGTTCCTTCGCGAACCCGGCGCCTTGTTCTGGGTTTTCGTCTTTCCACTGCTCATGGCGTTCGGCCTTGGCATTGCCTTTCGCTCCAAACCCGCGGAACGACCCCGAGTTGCCGTTGTTGCACAGCAGCCCAATCCGCTTAGCCTAGCGCTCTTGTCCAGCAAACGAGTGGTGGCTGAAGTCAAAGATGAGGCAAGCGCCCTGCGCGACTTGGCGCGCGCCAAGACGGACGTCGTCGTGAAGTTCGATGCGGCCGGTCCCACTTACGTTTTCGACGCGACGCAGGACAAAGGTCCGGCGGCGCGGCTGCTCGTCGATGACATCGTCGAACGAGCCGCCGGGCGCACTGATCGGGTCGCTATCAAAGAGATTACGTCGTCCGAACCGGGTTCACGATACATTGATTTTCCTGTTACCTGGCCTCATCGGCATGAACCTGATGGGCACCAGCATGTGGGGCGTTGGTTACAACTTGGTCATGGCGCGCAAGCGCCGTTTGTTGCGTCGCTTCGCCGTCACACCCATGCGCCGGCCGCAGTTTCTAATGGCCTATTTCTATGCGCGAAGCCTGTTTCTGATTCTCGAGATTAGCCTCTTGCTATTGTTCGGCAGATTCGTGTTCGGGACCGTGATTCACGGTAGCGTACTTTCACTGTTCGCGCTCAGTTTCGTCGGGGCGGCGTCGTTCGCCGGGATCAGTCTTCTGATTGGAGCCACCGTCCAAAGCACGGAATCGGCGAACGGCTGGATGAACTTCGTGCAATTGCCGATGTGGGTTCTATCCGGCGCCTTTTTCTCGTACGAACGCTTCCCGAGTTGGCTACTTTGGCCGATTCGAGCCTTGCCTTTGACCGCTCTCAATGATGCGCTGCGCGCCGTGTTCAACGACGGCGCCTCCATCATCGCTGCTTGGCCGCAGCTGCTCGTGCTTGGCACTTGGGGCACCGTCAGCTACGTCATCGCGCTGCGGACGTTCCGCTGGCAGTAGGTGCGCAGCGCTAACGTCGCAGCGGCAACACAAAGGCCCGCTGCAAGATCCGCGCGGTAAACGAGGCTCGCAGGTAAAAACCGCGCGGCATGCGTTCGACCATGACGCCGTCTTCGTCCAGGCCGCGACGCCGCGCATGCGAGTCGCGCGCTTTGGGCCGCACTTGCATGGCCTGACCGAGGTGCCCCGTAATCGACTCGATATCGCCGCGACCGATCAGACCGGTTAGTTCGTCCCAATCACGCTTGAGCAGCGCGGATTCTTCGGCGTCGGGGCTCCACAGCAGCGGCTCACCAATGCGCCGCTCGGCCACGGGAATATCGCGTGAGCCCTCGACGACAATCCAGAGCACGCGCCTCAACTTGCGCCAGACGCGCGACTCGGCCCATTCGGTCGTCGCAACGTCGAGTAGCGGGATCGTACAGACGAAGGTTGACTCACAGGGACGACCTGCGCGATCAACGGGCAATGTCTTTAGCTCGATGCCGAGCCCCTGAAAGTCGGGTTCGTCTTTGCTACCGGCGCTGGCGCCCAAGCGCCGCTCGATCAATTGGCCCACCCAACCTTTGGCGTGAAGCAACTTGTCGGGAACGCGCGCGCCGTCTTGTGTAGCCAAGTGGGCCAACGACAAACCAGCCAAAGCTTTGGCGCGAGACCAAAGCTCGGCCTCGGATCCGGGCGGCGCTGGCCGGTTGGGCATGCGCGTAGCTTAGTGGCGCCTCGCGTATCGGCTAGAGTGGATCAACGCCAGCGAAGGTTTGCGTTCGGGTTGCGGCGGCGCCGGCCCACTAGGCATATGCCACTTGCCGCTGAATTCGAGCGGCGTTAGCGTGCGCGATGGAGTTGCATTGTCGCGCAAGCTTGTCCTCGTTGTAATGGCGCTTTGTGGGGTTATGGCTTGCCGTCGCGAACCTCCTCCGGGTGATTCCAAACCACGATCTGCGCGCGCGACGAGCGCTGTGGCAGCCGCGTCGTCAGGCACACAGGCAACACGTCCCTTGCCGAACTCAGGTTCGCAACTTGACGCAGGCCGGCTCGATGCCGCACAAACTGCCGAAGAAATGGCCGAATCTTATGCCGTTCCCAATTGGTCGGAAGCCGAACTCGACCAGCGCACCCCGCCAACCGACGGCCCGCGCTACTACGTCAAGAACCGTCACGTTTGGATCTACCCCGAACCCAACATTGCGCTTCAATGGGTCGGCTTTCTGTGGACGGGCGGCAGTGTTCGGCTCAAAAGCACGCGGCCCATCTACGGCCCCGGGTGCACGTTTTATTACAAGGTGCAGCCCTGGGGATTCATCTGCACGGACGGCAACCGGGGCACGATCGACCCCAATGACAAGCTTTACGGTCAATTGCTGCGCTACTCGGCGCGCACGGATTCGCCTTGGCCGCATCGCTACGGTCGCGCCAAGGAATTGACTCGATACTTTTCGTTTCCCGACACGCCTGGGCCACGCAACCTTGACGCCGGCGCCGCGAGCGACCCACCAAACCCAATCGATTTTAGCGCGGTATCACCCGGCGTTCACGAAGCTCACACATCGCTCATCGATCGCTCGACCGTCGCTTATACGGTGGAAACCCGCCGCAATGGCCAAGATTGGCTGCTAACGTCGGACTATGCGTTGATTGCAAAGGACAAGATCACCCCCTACCCCAATTCGCAATTTCACGGCGTGCATTTGCGGGACAAGGTCTCGCTGCCGTTGGCCTTTTTCAAGGGCAGCGACCGCCCGCGCTACGCAATGACGGCGCCAGGGCACTTCGAGGCCGCGGGCAAACCCTACGCGCGATTGTCTTATGTCAGCCTCACGGGGCAAAGGCAACGTGCCGAGTCCGAGGATTGGTTCGAGACCAGCGACGGCGGATGGGTGAAAGCCAGTGACGCAACCGTGCCCACACCGACAGCGCTGACGCCTTGGGGTGTTGCAATAGGCGACGAAAAGATAACACCCGAAACACCGAAGGGTCGCGCCACTTGGATCGAAGTCAGCATCGTCAGCGGCTGGTTGATTGCCTACGAAGGCACGCGCCCCGTTTTCGTGACGCTCATCTCGCCGGGCAGCGGCGGCATGCCCCGCAAAGGCCAAGCGGCGATCGATACATTCTCGACGCCGCTCGGTCGCTTTCAGATCAACGGCAAGTTCGTTTCATCGACGATGATCGGCCCCACCGGGTTGATTCATTCGGAAGTCCCCTACGCGCAAAACTTTGCGGAACTCTACGCGATCCACACAGCCTATTGGCACGACAACTGGGGCAACCCAATGAGCGGCGGCTGCATCAACGTCTCGCCCATCGACGGCTATTTCCTGTTTCATTGGACTGAGCCGGCAATACCCGAAGGCTGGTACGGCGTTCGCTGGATTGCATCGCGGGAACCATCGACAATCGTCATCATCCACCGCTGACGTAAAATCGGCTATACTGCCGACTTCGAGTCATCACCAGATGCTATCGTTCAGACCTTCGTCGTCAACAAAGAGCACCGCGCAGCGCGTTCTGGTCGCCATTGCATGTTTGGCGATATCTTGTTGTACAAGCACGGAAAAGGTGATTCAGCCCTTGGGCTTTGGTCCCCTCGCAAAGGCCGAACAAGCCGAGCACGAGCGGCAGGCCAGCCTTCGACCGGAAGTCAACACCAAGAAACCCACGCAGCGCACGGCCGCGATTGACGTCCCAACTCACACACCCAGCACCTCGGCCAACGCCGTCGAGAAGTCCGCCAAGCCGCACGAGCCAAGCGCACCCGTAGCGTCCGCCAGCAGCGCTCCTGTCCCGTCCGCTCCCGTCAAGCTATCGGACTGGCTTGGGCTCTGGCGCGGCAAGGACACGACGCGCTACCAAATCCCAAGCTTCCCTTCGCAACCCATGGACGACCCCAACGCAAAGATTCGCGTCGAATCTTCGCACAGCCAGCAAATCAAACTCATTCTCATCGACAGTTCCAACGAGCAGGACATCTGCACCTTGTTGGCACAGCCCGAAGGCAACCTGGCCAAAATCGACCCGGGGCAACCCTGCTTCGGCACTGACGACGACTCCGGCAACCTGACGGTTCGGGTCAAATCGGGCCTAGCAACGCTACGCGACGCAACGCTCCTGCTCGACGTCACCCTCGACGCCGACGTCCAGTCCGAGCAATTCCAGGCAAACGGGACGGTGGAGTATCATTTTGAGGGGAAGAGGACGTGAGCCGAGCGGCCCAGAGTCCAGCATTTCTCCGGCGGGTGCACCTAAACCTGAAATCTCAGTCTGGCTGCCGAACAGGCCGAGTGTCGCTGTCGAACAGAGCGGGCGTGCTTGGAGTCTGGCCGCGCACAAATCGCCGGGCGATTGGCTGGCATAGCGTAAGAATCCACTCAAAGGGAATTTGATGAACCAGTTACGCGCCCTGCGTCACCTGAATTGCACATTGCTGCCACAATGCTGGCCCAATCAGTGCAAACGAAGCAACGCTGGCATGCCGTGAACATCGAGTCAATACGCCCAACTGACGGGGCTTGTGCGCGTAAGAGGCCGGCAGGGATAAGCACCATCCGCAAAAATAAGGTACGGAATGTCGTGAGATCCGAGGAAGGCCCCCGGGAAGACAACGATGTTCGCATAGGATGTTAGCCAGAGGCGACAGATTTCGATTTGCTCTGGAAAATAGCGTGATAGTGTTCCGTACGCATACCTAGCTCGAAGTACTGAACAGCGAGGTAGTGAAGGCGTAGACCGCATCGCAACGGAACAAAGTCCTGGGGGGGCCCCAATCCAAGCAATCCGGGAGGCCATTCTTGACTCAAACCACGCAGACTCCGATCTTCGATTCTCAGGAAGATGTCACAACCAAGGGAACGGCCGGAGCATCCAGGAAGACTGTGGAACCGGGACCCGTCAGTGCCAAGGTGTCGCGCCCTGAGAATCGGCGAAGTAGCCCTCCTCAACGCTCGATCTTGCATAACGACGACGTCACGAATCGCCGTTCCCTCGAACAAGGGGATTCGGTACGTCCAGTCGCATTTTCGAGCGGACTGGTGTTGTCGGATTCCACACCGCCAACCCATGAGTATGAGCCATTGACGGGCGGCACGGGCCGTGAAGTCTATTACCGTCAGGCTCGTTATGCGATAGCCGACTTGCTCGGCAAGCACAAAGAAATCAATCACTACGTTGAGTTTGACTCAATAACGGGTCCGATCATCGACTTTGGAATTAACGGACTTGCGTTCTCGCTCAATGATGAGGCTCCACCGAGGGACACGATCGTCGAAGGTTTTCGGGTTGTCATAGGCAACGACACGCTTTACGAAGGACGAGCGCTGATTCGCTACTGTCGCCGAGAGGCCAATTCCAAGACCACCGTTGGAGCCGTTCTGCTAGACAGCATTTTGGACACCGATGCCGTGGTGATGGCAAAGAACCGCGCGCTCGCCGCTTCGACCGCGCTGTCGCTGTCGGAAACACTGGATGCAGGTGTCTCACAACAGTACAAGGAGGCAATGGCTGACCTCGTGCTTCTGCTGAGCTCGTACCGCGAACTATTGGATAGCCAGGAACGGTCCATAAAGACGTTGGGAGCACCATCTGCACGCGAACGGGCTGAAAGAGAGGTCTTGGGTATCGCAATCGCAGAATTCGGCACTCAATACGAACGCTATCGGCGGCGCTGCAACGATCTGACGGTTGGCTTGCTGGGCAGCGCCAAGCTAGCGTATCGTCAATACACTGAGGCAGTATTGCATCCCTATGTGCTCGCAGCTCCGCTCGCTCATCATAGCTACTGCAAGCCACTTGGCTACCCGGGTGATTATCTCCTGATGTCGTATCTGTATGACGCGCAACCGTATGGAAACACACTTTATGACAAGCTAATCCACGAGGTTGTGTGTCGTCGTGAACCCATGGGAAATGGGGTCGTGAGGCGGAAAGACTTCCTTCTAGATCAGATTCGTGCAATCGCGAAGTCCCCGCGCGACTCTTGCGACCCCTGCCGAGTGCTGTCGCTCGCATGCGGCCCGGCACAAGAAATCTTGGAATTTGTCGCCGAAAGTTGGGACACCTGTGTCCCATTGGTCTTCACCCTCATCGATCAGGATCAGCGCTCCCTCACGCACGCAAACTCAAATCTGTCGCGAATACTGATTCCGGGATCTACGAACATAATCACTAAGTACTTGTACATGGGGTTCAGGCAAATGATTGCTGCGTCTGACGCGTTCGATTCATTGCCGGCGCAGGACCTAATCTACGCGGCAGGTTTGTTTGATTATATCAAATTGCCAACGGCACGTCAACTAGCGCGTTGTTTATATCAAAAACTGCGCAAAGGCGGCAAATTGTTGATTGGCAATTTCATGTGGCCAAACGACGCCACTTGGTGCATGGAATATTGGATGGACTGGCACCTACTCTATCGGGATTGCGATGATATGCACGCCATCGCCTCGCACATTGACGAGCCTCGGAGTGTGGAGCTGACACGCGACAAGTCGGGATATACATACATTCTGATTATTACGCGAGGCTAGAGTGATCAATGCTCCACCAAGCAAACTAGACCCACAAGAGTCAGTTGCAGGTGATGCACTATTCGAAGACCACCGACTTGACTTAGACAACGCTGCGCAGCGCGTTGGCGCAATTCTGGGCGCCGTACTTGTGCCTGGTTTTTCGATACTGGACTGGTTCGTCGTGCGTGAGCACTTTGGATTCATTCTATTGATGCGACTGATCGTCGGCACGTACGCGTGTGTCTGCTTTGTCCTCACTTATTCTCAGTTTGGGCGTCGCCATGTGCCCTTCTTCTCGACAACGCTGTTTTGTTCCGCAGCGTTGGCGATCGTCATAATGATTCACCTGCATACTGGCTACCGCTCTCCATACTACGCGGGACTAATGTTGGTTGCTGTTGGCGCCGGGACGCTCTACCGGTGGAATTCCCTGGAGCGATACGTAACCTACGGAGTCATATGTACGGGGTACTTCTCCTCAGCGTTATTGCAGCGCATTGACCATCCGTCGGTTTTGGCCAGCAACGCCTTCTTCTTAGTATCGACCGTAATAGTAGTGGCCGCTGCTCAAGGCCACAGCGTAAGTGTCGCAAAGCGCGAGTTTTTTGCCAACCTGGATCTTCAAGCTACCAAATCGTCGCTTGAGCAAGCTTTCATGCGCCTGCAGGAGCTTGATAGACTCAAGAGTCAGTTCTTCAGCAATATTACCCACGAGCTTCGGACGCCACTGACCATGATTCTCGCCCCGGTTGAGGGTCTACTCGAGGGAGAGATTGGAAATCTTCGTTCACCACAAAAGGAATATCTTCGCCCCATACAGCACAATGCCCTCAAATTGCTCAAGCTGATCAACGATCTGCTCGACCTGGCGAAAATCGATGAGCAGTACCTGCGGCTGCGCACAGAGCAAACAGATCTCGTCGAGCTAGTGAGCGAAATTGTGGAACAGGCTCAACCCTTGGCGGCTAGGAAGGATATCGCACTCGAGCTCGAGATTCGCGGTTCCGTGGCAGACTTGCAAGTTGACGTGGAGCGCATGGAGCGCGCTCTCGTCAATTTACTTTCCAATGCGCTAAAGTTTACGGATCCCGGCGGCCACGTAAAGATTTGGATGGACGTCAGCGACACCGAAGTTCAAATTGGCGTCCGGGATTCGGGTATTGGGATAGCCAGTGACCAGATCGAAAGAGTATTCGAGCGATTCAGCCAAGCCGACGGGTCAGCGACCCGTCGCTACGGGGGCACCGGCATAGGGCTTGCGTTGGCCAAGGAAATAATTGAACTTCATGGCGGTACTATCAGCGTCGAAAGTCAGCCAGACTATGGAAGCGAATTCGTAGCCCACTTGAAGCGAGGCGACGCGCACCTGCGGCCGGACGTTCTTGATCGCCGCCAATCAAGTCGACCAGAGGCCATACACAGGCGAGGCGAAGATCGCGAACCGCGCGAGTGGACAAGGTCGTTGCTTGAGCGCAAGGACTATCGGTTTCTCGAAATTGCGGAGGCCACGGAGCGCCGAATCGCAGCGCGTGGTGATGCCGGACCTAAGTCAACAAAGATCCTCGTCGTCGAAGACAACACCGACGTGCTACGTTTCATCAACATGCAGCTCTCGCAAGATCACGATGTATATTTAGCCCCAAATGGCGCCAAAGGCCTAGAGTTGGCTCTGCGCGAACTTCCTGATGTGATTGTTACTGACTACATGATGCCCGAAATGGATGGGTTGAGTCTCATTCGGGCCCTGCGTGGGGATCCGCGCACCGGGAACATTCCAGTAATCATGCTCACCGCCAAGACGCAAGTACAAGACCGAGTCGATGCGCGCGAGGCGGGCGCGGAAATCTACCTGAGCAAACCGTTTAGCCCACGCGAACTCCGGTCAGCCGTGGGCCAGCTTTTGGAACGGCGCGGCCGTCAATTGTCGCACGCGTTGCACGAGCAGGTAAAGAGTCTCGAGCTAATAAGCGCTGGGCTAGCGCATGAAATCCATAATCCGCTCAACTATATTCGTAGCGCTCTGTTTGTCGTCGAGGACGTTTCCTTGCAGCTTCACGCGGCGGCCAAAGATCCCGCGCGCGCAGGTACCCTCCCCGCTTTGATTGAAGATTCGCAAAACAAAGTTTTGCGCATGCATAGCATTGCAAAGAAGGGCATCGAAAGGATCGCGCGAATCGTCGAGCTGGTCCGGAACTACGCGCGCGAGGGTTATGTACGTGAACCGATTGCGCTCGGCATCGATGCAGTGATCGAAGACATGGCGCCACTCTTTTCTCCGGCAAACGACTATGAGGTCAGAGTGGAATTTCGATCTGAATGCACAAGGAGTTCGAGTCAACTGCATTGCCGAGGACATGCAGCGTTCGATCGGCAATATCTGGCAAAATGCCTTGGACGCGGTTGGTGAAGGTGGCCACGTTTCAATTCGCTCGCACGTCGATGACAGACACGTGGTTATCGACATAAGCGATGATGGCCCTGGCATTCCAAGAGATCAATTGGGACACATATTCGTGCCGTTCTACACGACAAAAGGTCCAGGCAGGGGCCTAGGTCTGGGCCTGTCGATTGCTTACCAAGTCATCAATCAGAGCGGGGGCTCGATTACCGTGGAGAGTGTCGAAAACGTGGGGACCACATTCCGTATTCGGCTGCCCGTCGCCGACGTGCAGACTGAAATCAAGAGCGAACTTGCCGCAGGCGCCCTGAAGGCAATCGATGCAGCGAATTAGGCCAATCGCGGCACGAATCGCCATAGACTCATGATGCTTCTCGCCGCAGCCGAATCCTAAAATTCGTTCCCACCCCCGGACTACTCGTGCAACTGATGTCTCCCCCGTACCGCTCGACGGTAGCTTTAGCCAATCTCAACCCAAGGCCCATTCCTTCTTTGCCCTTGGTCGTGAAGAAGGGCGTGAAGATCCGGGCCAATGTGTCACTGTTCATGCCGTGGCCGGTGTCTTCAATTTCGATGATTCCGAACTCGCCTTCGCTCCTAGTGCGGAGCGATATTCGTTCGTTGGCGGCCGTTGCCTGGGCTGCGTTGCGTAGCAGGTTGAGAATGACGTGGATCATTCGACATGGGTCCGCATGGACGATGGCCTCCGAATGGCATTGGATTTCGAGGTTACGTCGGCGGGCCAGAGAGTCATGTCCGAAGAGCCGCCACGAGCGCTCGGCCAGACTGTCGAGATTCACGGACTGCTGGTCGGTCTTGGCTTCGCGGTTTTCGGTGAGTGCCAGCATGTCTTCGAGCAGCGCACCGAAGCTGTCGATGCCAGCCACGGCCGCTTCGAAGATATCTGCCAACTGACCCACGTGCGGCACGTCGCGTTGGGCGCGCTTGAGGTTCTCGAGGTAGTCGAACTGCTCGCGCATGCGCGAAAGCACGGTGTTGACAATGCGACCGACTGTCGCCAGGCGCTCGGTATGAATCAGCCGTTGCTGCGTCACCCGAAGCTCCTCCGTAACGCTGTTGAGCCGGTGACATTCCGCGGACAACTCCTCTATTTTGCGCCAGACGTTCAGTTCAATGCAGAGGCTGTGGTGCGCTTCGCGAACGCCGTTGGCGAGCGTCAGCGAAAGGGTATCAGGCGTGATGAATTGGGCGACTTGCCATGAGTTGATTGCATCCAAAAGCGTGTCTTTGCCGTTGCCGTTACCGAGCACGATTGGCCTGCCCGGCAGTGCCAAGCTAGTCAGTTCTTTGAGTTGAGCGCGGTGCGGTCCGGTCAGGTCGTCCGCATGCAGGACAAGAGTCGCCGGACCGCTGAGTTCCGGTCCGTGCGCAAAAAGGGTCGTTATCGTCGCGGTCGCCAGCTGTTCGCGCAGCATATACTCGCAATGCTCGCGCGCAGCCGGTGCAATCCAGACGTTGAATGGAATTGACTCGCTGTCGTCGGCCTCAGACACGGTTGGTCTGCTCCTCGTGATGATGGTCGAAAGGCAGTAGCAGCCTCGCCACGGTACCCTGCCCCTTTTCACTTTCTAGCTCGACGTGCCCGCCGTGCGCGCGCGCCGCCAAGCGAGCCAACTCGAGCCCCAGGCCCAGCCGCGGCGGTGAAAAGCCGCTGTAGAATGGCTCTGCCGCCCGCTGTAAAGTGTCGTCGTCCATGCCGCAGCCTTGGTCGGAAACTTCGAAGCACAGCCACATTGACGACGTGGCGCCGCTGCTAGAAGGCGGTGGCACCGTGCGTGCGGTAAGTTTGATGGGTTCACGACTGCGGCTGGCGCGCACCGCATTATCGACCAACGCCAACAGCCCTTGGCGCATGCGCTCCACGTCAATGCGCGCCGAAAGCGTTTCCGAAGGCGCCTCGGCGCAGATGGGGTGGCCCCCCGCCTGCATCATGCCAAGCGCAGCCGTGGCGCCCAAGAACCGGGCAAGATCCGTGGACTCTAGTTTCAAGTCGAGGTCCTCCGGCCGCGCCAGCTGATGCACGTTCTCGAGCAAATCAATCAGAGAGTCCATATTCCGCTGCGCGGACTTGACGGTCTCGAGCACGGTGCTGGGCACATCGTGCCGCGCAATTTCCGCCATTACAAAGGCCATCAGCGTGCTCAAATTGCGCAGGTTGTGGACAATCCCGGCCACTGCAGGGCCAACGGTCGCGAGCCGCTCCAACGACAACAATTCGTCTTGCGCCTGCCGAAGCTCGTAAAGTGCCTCGTTCAGAGCATCGCGGTGGTCGGTCAGCAGGTGTGTAAGTTGTCGGAGCAATTCCACGTTGGCTTTGACACGAAGCGCTTCCGTGACCGCCGCTCTTAGTTCTTCAGGATCGTACGGTTTGACTAGAAATCGCCAGGCTTTTGCGCGGTTGATCGCCACCAGCATGGGCTCCACGTCACTGTAGGCGGTCAACACTATTCGCACGATGTCCGGGCGTTGTTCCGCAAGCCTTGTCAGGAGCTGGACCCCTGTCATGCCGTGCATTCGTTGGTCGGCTATGACCAGATCGACATTGCAACCGCCTTCGATAATGCGAAGAGCCTCAATCCCGCTCGTAGCGGTATAAACGTCCGCGAGGCTGTCGAGCAGAGCGACGTAGACTTCTAGGTTCTCCGGTTCGTCGTCCACCAATAAGATAGACTGGCGACGCTGGGGTAATTCAACCTCAAGGTCACGTAGGGCATCCTCTAGGTGCGACGGTAGCAAGGGGCCTCTTTCGTCGATCGAACCAATATGCCGATTGAAAACTGGAAGGCGGGCGCCTTCAGGCAAAAACCGCTGAACTTCTCAGCGTAGGTACTCTACAGCAAACTCCTTTCGGATTGAACAAGTACGATGGGTCCTCGGCCACAACCCTGTGGATTACCTCCGGATACGTCTAGGGAAACCCTTTGGTATTTGACAACTGTGCGCTGGCACGATTCGCCCAGTCATTGATAAAATTTCCGGAATTCATTGCGTTTTCGTAAGTTAGTCGGACAGCGGCGTGTATGAAATGTCACGAAGTACCCCGATAAGATCAGGGTGGCCGACCAAGTTGACGTGAGTGCAATCGGCCAGGCGCTTGCTTGGGGCCACTGCACCTCCAAGGGTCTTTCAATGCCGGCTCACGCGTCAGTTAACGGACCCCTCAGGTCCCGCGGCGCAGATAGGCCCGCAACTCAGCCAACTCTCGTTCGAAGCTTCCGGACAGTATGGGAAAACGACACCAGGTTTTGGGGTCCAGGTTGGCGTCATCGACGTGAAACGAGGGTGCGTAGCGCTCCCGCTTCCATTGATTGCGCGCCCACAATCTGAAGAACCGCTCAACCCAATGAGCTAATTGCGAGGGTTCATACGACTTAGAGTGGGCACGCAACAACAAGAAGACGTCCAGCGGAGACCGCTTGTCACGGATCGCTGCGCGCTCGATGACGTCCAGCACGTCGTATGGCATCAAGTCACTTTCGTCGGTCTGTTCCGCTGCGGCGGGACGGAGTTCAGCCGCCGGCACCTGCACAGTGACCTTGGCGAGTTCGGGAATGTTACCGATGCCATCAGGGCCCTCGACTTGCAACCATACAAGCCACCTGCGGATGAAGGCCTTGTCGATACCGGCGATTGGGCTAAGGCCGCCCGCCGTGTCACCGTCCATCGTCGCGTAACCGACGGCGGCCTCGCTTCGATTGCTCGTAGCCAAGAGCAGTGCTCCCGTAACATTGGCGATCATCCACACGCCGGGCGCGCGTGCGCGCGCCTGGATATTCTGCAGCGCCAAATCGTCCTTGTCCCAGCTCAATGCCCTGCCCAAAGCCGCCTCAACCATCTTCTGGTAGTCCACCACGAATGAATCGACGTCCAATTCAAGGTGACGCGAACCGAGTGCCGTCCCCAAGGCGCGCGCCGCTTCACGCGTTGTGACCGAACTGTTGCGCGTCGATTGATAAACGGTGGTCAAGAGCGCGAGGATCCAATCGCGCGCCGATGCGTTGGCCGCGAGACGATGTTCGGGAACCAACCGACTGGCGAACTTGGCTGCGCCAATCTCGTTGAATGCAAACTGCACCATCAGCGCCACCAAGCACGACACGGCCGAGGAATCGGCACCGCCGCTCAGCGAAACCACGAAGCCGCGCGAACGACTCTTTCTCATGTAGTCGAATAACCCCAAGCACACGGCGCGTGTGAACTCTTCGAACCGCGGATTCTTGGATTGCTCCCACTCGACACAGCTTGGCTCCCGCGGTTCCGGCTCGACTCTCGGAAATTCGAAGTCTGAGTAGACACAGCCCGCATCGTCCTCGGCACTCATGGAAGGCTGATTGCTGGACACCCAGGCATAGCGGCTGCGGGTCAGTTCCACGTCGATATCAGCGTCAATCAGCTGCGTTTCCTCGAACGAGAAACGCTTGTTCTGCGCCGCTATGTCGCCCAGGGTCGCTATCAATGTGTCGCCGTCGTAGATAATGCGACCTGCCTCGTTTCCAAGCAAGTTGGCGTACACGTAACTGACGCCGAATGCCCGCGAGGCTTCGACGACAAGCCGGCGCCGCACGGCGTGTTTGTCGAACGCGAAATGGCTGGCGCTGGGGTTCAGGATGATGTCCACCGCCTGCTGAGCAAGTTCGGTCGCGGGACGCCCTGCCATCCAAGCGTCCTCGCATATTTCGAAGCCAATTCGCACGCCACCGACATCGAAAATCAGGTCGCCAACTTTGACGTCACTGCCCAAGACTTGAATGCCGACGCGTTTGCCCCTTGGCCATGGTTTGAACCAACGCGGTTCGTAGTGAATTCCGTCACCTGCGAGGGCTTGCTTTCCGACGAAGCCTTGAACCTTGCCATCGACGACAAGACAACAAGTATTGAACACTGATTTCCTGAGACCTAGGGGCAGCCCCAAGCAGGTGATAAGGCCCGCTGTGTGCGGCAGTATGTCTGCCAGCACCGCCAATGCAGTTTTCGGAACATCGGGGGCGAGAAATGCGTCCTCACAGCCGTAGCCCGTAATGCACAGTTCTGGCAAGCACAGCAACGTCACGTTGCGCGCGCGCGCCGCAGAAAGCGCCTCGATGATGCGCCTTTGATTGCCAACCCAGTCGAGCGGCGTTTGATTCAAAGTGGCAGCAGCAACGCGGATCAGTTTCATGACGTCCCACTAGTTCTCTGCATCTCTACCAGGCTTTTCAGGGGTCGTCCAATGGCGCAAGCAAGTTTTCGACGGTTGCCAAATTCAACAACTGGGCAGCTTCGGCCGTGCCAAATAGACTCTGCGACAATTGCCGCTTACGCTGCTGCAATTCGAGCATCTTTTGCTCGACGCTGCCCGCGGCAATCAGATTGTGGACGAACACGGGCCTCTGCTGACCGATGCGGTGCGCTCGATCGGTCGCTTGCGCCTGAGCCGCCCCGTTCCACCAAGGGTCGTAGTGAATTACCGTGTCGGCGCGCGTGAGGTTCAAGCCCGTGCCGCCCGCTTTGAGACTGATCAGAAAGACGTCGAATTCGCCGTTCTGAAAGGCGTCAACGCGACGCTGCCGGTCGATTGTCTTGCCCGTCAACATCGTGTGCGCAATGCCATGGGCCAGAAGTCGCTCACTGATGCGCGCCAACATGCGCGCAAATTGCGAAAACACGAGGAGCTGGCGGCCTTGCTGCAGTTGGAGCAAAATCATGTCCACGCAGGCTTCTAGCTTTCTGGATGTCTTGACGTCACGCGCAGCCGGCATCTGCAATAGCTGTGGATCGCAGCAAACTTGCCTGAGCTTCAACAAGGCGTCCAGAACCGTCAATGCACTGTTGGCAAGCCCCCGACTCTTGATCGCATGACGCACTTCGGCGTGTACGGCTAGGCGTATGCACTCGTACAGATCGCGTTGGTCGCCGTCCAACTCGACGGGGCGGACAAGCTCCGTCTTGGGGGGCAGCTCGCGGGCCACTTGCTCTTTTGCGCGCCGCAGCACGAAGGGCGCCACGCGGTCCTTGAGCGCCTGCAAACGCAAGGCGTCGCCCGCACGCTCGATTGGGTTGCGGAACCAAGCCCTGTACCGTTGATAGTCGCCCAACAAATCCGGCATGGCGAAGCTGAACAGCGACCACAGCTCGTCCAAGTTGTTCTCGACCGGAGTGCCGGAGAGGCACAGGCGGTAGCGTGCCTGGAGGCGTCGGACCGCGCAGCCAATTTGGCTGCGCTGGTTCTTGATGGCCTGTGCCTCGTCCAATATCGCAATGTAGAAGCGCTGCCTGGCAAGCGCATCGATGTCGCGCAAGAGGGTCGGATACGAGGTAATCACAACGTCCGATCGCGGCAATTGGCGCTTCACGGCCGCGCGCCGTTTGCCCTGATAGACGACAAAGCGCAACGCGGGTGCAAACCGCGCTATTTCACGCGCCCAATTGGTGCAAAGGCTGGTGGGAACAACGACGAGCGCAGGGCCATTCATTCGCCCTTGAGCCTTTTCGACACACAAGTGCCCAATCACTTGAATGGTTTTGCCCAGGCCCATATCGTCAGCCAATATGCCACCCGCAGCAAGCGCTCGCAGGTTCTGCAGCCACTGCAGGCCCTCGCGCTGGTAGTGCCTGAGCGCCGTTGTCAATAGGCCGGTTGGCAATGTCGGCGCGGTCGCTGGTCGTTCCGCTTCTGCCAGTTGTCGGCCCTTTTGCACGACGTCGCGCACCCCTTCGAACACAAGATCGGCGGTACCATGGCTGAGCACCTGCTGCAGGTGGATGAGGCCATTGGCTTGCACGCCGGCAAAGCGCAGTTTCCCATCTTCTAAACGATCACCGCGATAGAGTTCCAACAGGACGCGCAACAACGCGCGCAGCCGTTCGGGCGGCAGAGTCACGTAGCGCCGGCTCGCAATCGGGAGCGCAACTCTCATGCTCGGGATATTGAGGAATGCATCGAGTGAGCGAGCATCCGGGTATTTTTCGAGCAATTCCAGCAAGCTCGGTAATACGTCGATGCGCTCGGATTCGACGACAATACCAAGACTCAACCCAAACCAGTCGAGCTTGTTCGGCTCGGATTCAACGTTGGCTACCCAGGGGGGATCGTCTTTGACTACTTGATAGGGGTAATCGTCGGAGACCGTGACCTTGCAGCCCGCTTTGCGGAGATGCTCTATGGCATGGACGGAGAACGAACACCACGAATGCACGTTGCCCGCCGGTTGCACAATATAGTCAGCTTCCGAATCTAGGGGCGCCGCGTAGTCAGTGAGTTGGTCGACTTCGACGGCACCAAAGCTTTCAATCATGCATTGAATGCGCTTCTCTTCGTCCAGGTTGCGCTCGATCTCGCGAATGCCATTATCGGTTGCCACGAAGAAACGGCGTCGAGGATCCGTTGAACGTAGCTCCGTGCCGCCATAATCAAAAGTCAGACGCAGTGCCGGAAGCTCGAGTTCAGCGTCCTGTCCGTCGGCTTCCGTGAAAAAGCGCTCGAGGATCAGGCAAAGCCGCGCAACGCACGTTGGAATCGCGTTCGGGTCCTGGGAGCGGGCCGCGGCCGAGGTCATGCTGTACGTTAGAGCAGATGTTTGTGGCATTGTCGATTGGCCAATTGACCAATCGCGCTCCACAGGCCTTGCTGGCGAACACACAATGTGTGTGATCGGGGTACCCAGTATCCCAACGCGTCTGCGGTCTCCAGCGCAACGGCTGCGCTGCTTGCGGTCGGTGACCGCAACTGCAACGCTTAAAACTTGACCGGCGACTGCGAGGGCGAGAAAGCTTTGAGTTTCCTTCGATGAGTGAGCTGCAGCCGGGCATATTCCTGGGGCGCTACGAACTGCTCGTCCGTATCGGACGCGGCGGGATGGCGAGTGTGTGGGTTGCGCGAGAACGTTCGGCCGTTAGCGGCAAACAGCGTTTGGTTGCCGTAAAAGCCATGTTGCCGGAATTGGCGCGGCACTCCGAATTTCGTTCGATGTTTCTGGACGAGGTTCAGATCATTCAGAGTATCCAGCACGACAACGTCGTGCGCGTCTTCGAGGTCTCCGAAGACAAAGACATCCTTTATATGGCGATGGAGTGGGTGGAAGGCGATTCGCTGCGCAACATCATTCGTGCATCGAAGGGCCAGGGCGCGCTTCCCGCCGAGATTGCCGTATGCGTTGCCGCCGATGCGGCGTCGGGACTCCACGCAGCGCACGACCTTCGCGACTGGGATGGTGAGCTGCGCGGCATCGTACACTGCGATGTCTCCCCGCACAACATCCTGGTTGGGCTAGATGGCAAGGCCAAACTCGTGGATTTTGGCATTGCCAATGCGTTGGGCAGGCTGGAACGGAGCGCAGATGCCGATACCATCAAAGGCAAGCTGAGCTACTTGTCGCCCGAGCAAGCGCGGGGCGAGAAGGTCGATCGTCGAACGGACGTGTTTGCGCTCGGAATCGTGTTGTTCGAAATGACGACAGGCGAACAACTGTTCAAGGGCCGCGACATGGCGCACACCCTCGAACTCGTCAAGAGCGGCACAGTACCGCGGCCGTCGCGCTTGAATCCGCGCTACCCCTTGAAACTCGAGCGGATCCTTTTGAAGGCGCTCGAACGTGACCCTCGAAACAGGTTCCAGACGGCGGAAGAATTTGAGTTTGTACTGTCGTCGTACCTGACGGAAGAGCACACAGTCGTGTCGCATCCAGTCGTTGCCCGGCTGTTGATGCGGCTGCTAGGCGCGCGGATTGAGAAGCGCCGCGAAGTCATCATTTCGGTCGTCAACGCCATCGACTCGAATCGACCCGTCGGAAGTCTTGCGGGGCGCTCGTCAATATTCGACATTCCCGTGCAAGCCGACACGACGAGCCACACGTTGACGGGGCATTCAGAATCCGGTTTGGGGATTGCGGCGCGGCTCGAAGACCTCACGACCGCGGCCGTTCCCATTTCCAATCGTCCGAGCGCACTGGTGATATCGAACGCGACTTGGCGCTGGATTGGAACATTGGGGCTTCTCGTGGGGGCTATCATCGCAGTCGTCTATTACTTCTACGTGGTTCGTCCGAGTCAGGCTGAGACCGCGGCAATTCAGCAGGCGGCTGCGTCCGAGTTCGACGCTTCCACTACCGCAGCAAACGCGTCGAATTCAGCGCAACCGGGTAGCAGCGCCAAGCGAACTGACAAGACACTCAGCATCGAGAACCTTCCCGTGGACAATCAGGCAAGCCGCGGCGTTGCACCGGCGATTGGCGGCCGATGGAGAAAGCCCAAGAAGGGGGATCAATCCGCTGAGAATAACCCGAGCGACAACGGGCCGCAGCCCGCGGATATCAAGCTTGGCGAAGAACCATCAACGGAGGGACACGCCGCGCAGATTGGGATTGATCGCGCGGCGGCTAACGCAGCGCTTGCTTCCGCCGCTGCGGCAGCGCGATCGTGCCGGTCACAGGGGGAACCGCCGAGCCCCACCGGGCGCGCGGCGGTAACGTTTGCACCGGACGGTTCCGTATCCGCTGTGAGCATCTCCCAGAATTTCATTGGTACACCGATCGGCTACTGCGTCATATCACAGTACAGGAACGTAAGAGCCCCTGCCTTCGTGGGTGACGCGACAACGCTGCTCAGCACATTCGACATGTCAAAGTAGGCTGCCTTGACAAACTGTGCTATTGGGCCGA
Source organism: uncultured delta proteobacterium (assembly GCA_963811985.1). GTDB lineage: Bacteria > Myxococcota_A > Polyangia > Polyangiales > Polyangiaceae > FEN-1139. Next base: position 104,355 of record CAWEUH010000009.1, on the reverse strand, counting down.
AACCATGCGTCGAAATATCGTACACCCGGGCGCCTCGGAACTCACGTATGAGATTCGCGGGATCACCGAGTTAGCTCACGAAATCCACCGACTCAGCGGGCGACCCATTTTCTGGGAAAACATCGGCGACCCCGTCGAAAAGGGGGAAATCGTCCCCGATTGGATCAAGGACATTGTCGCCGACACGATTCGGGACAATCGATCCTTTGGTTATTGCCCCACGCGTGGCGTTGTGTCGACTCGAGAGTTCTTGGCAGCACGCGTGAACAGCCGCGGTCACGTGCAAATCTCCGCCGATGACATCTTGTTCTTCAATGGACTCGGCGACGGCATCCACAAGGTCTACACGATGCTCGCCCCACAAGCGCGCGTCATCGGGCCCTCCCCCTCGTATTCGACGCACTCATCCGCGGAAGCTGCGCATGCCGGTGCGAATCCAATCGTCTACCACCTCAACGTCTTTGATAACTGGATGCCGGATCTCGACGAGCTCCGCAACAAAGTCCGTTACAACGAGAACATCGCAGGCGTCATGATCATCAACCCGGACAACCCGACCGGCGCCGTGTTCCCGCCTCCCGTTGTCAAAGAAATGGTCGCGATTGCACGCGAGTACAATCTGTTCATCGTTGCCGACGAAATCTACCAGAACCTCGTGTACGACGGGAATGAATATCTACCGTTGTCTGACCTCGTAGAAGACGTTCCGACGATATCCCTCAAAGGCATCTCCAAAGAGATTCCCTGGCCCGGCGCGCGGTGCGGTTGGATGGAAGTGTACAACCAAGATGCGCGACCGATGTTCCGCCGCTACGTGCGTTCGATTGTGGACGCCAAGATGTTAGAAGTCTGTTCGACGACGCTACCTCAGATGATCATTCCGCGCGTATACAATGACCCCCGTTACGAAGATTGGGGCAAACAGCGGCGGGCGTTTTTCGCGGATCGAGCGCAGCGCGCGACTGAAATCTTGGGGGCCTGTTCCGGGGTTGTCGTTAACCAGCCGCGCGGTGCCTTCTACTTGAGCGTCGTGTTTTCGGAGGAGCTCAGCGACCACATGAATCTTCGCATCGAGGATCGCAAATGGAAGAGTTCTTGCGGCACCGCTGCCCACCCGGGATTTCTTTGGACCGAAAGTTCGTGTACCAACTGCTAGGTTCCAAGCAAATCTGCGTCGTGCCGCTTTCGGGGTTCGTTTGTGACTTGCCCGGTTTCCGCGTCACGCTGCTCGAACGTGACGACGCAAAATTCGAGAAGGTGTTCTCGTCGATCGCAGAAAGCGTTAACGAATTCATAGCGAGCGCCTAGTTCCCTCACGCGTGGATGTACACGACCGTGCCGCGCTCCTTGTTGATGACCCCGTGCCAGTGGTCCGGTACGGGCGGGTCCGTCCATTCGAAGAGCCAGGCCGCGTCTTTGGGCGCTAGGTTGACGCAACCGTGGCTTCGCACCCGCCCAAATTCGTCGTGCCAGTACGTACCATGCAGGGCAAACCCCCTGTGGAAATACTGAACGAACGGCACATCGAGTAGGCTATACGAATCTGAGGCGTCGTCCGCGCCGTCCATCGTCGCCGATACGTGCTTCGCGTAGACCATGAAGGTCCCTCTGGGAGTCGCCGACTCAGTCTCCGGATCGCCGAGCAGCCCTCTTCCAGAACTGATGAGCGTCGCGTAGACCGCCACTTTCCCGACGTAAGCGACGAGCGTCTGCTTGAGAATCGAGATATCGATCCATTTTCTATCCCCTGTTGCGAAGCTTGGAAACTCAGTGCGCTTCGGAACAAGGCGCAGGCCCGCTAACGGAACGTAGTTGCCGTCACTCGTTTGCATGAACCCCCCGATGCGACGCTCGCCGGTCAGCGCGACGCCCTGCCGGCGCATCAAAGCGCCGTTTGCAACCATGTTGCCGTCGGGTTGCAGACGAAACACAGGCAACTGGTCTTTGTCGGCGAAGCCCGCCGGTAGCCCGCCGGTTTCTTGCGGCAATTCAAGGCCGTGAAATAGGCTGGGGGCCACAATTCTGACGCGGTCAAGCGCGACCAAATCATGTTCGGTCGTCATGCCGTACCAACGCTCATCATGCGCGAACACGCGCATTAGCGCAAACCCGCTGTCGGGCGCAGCCCGGCCCGAACTGACTTTCTCTTCGAGGCGATGCAAAACGCCGTATGGCTTCAGGACGCGCCCGCCGTGTTGCAGGAAGCTGGGCGGTTCACCAACGGGCCCGAGCAGATTGGCGACCGCCGGACGCGTGTCGTAGTTGAGCAATTTCCAATTCGCGAAGTTCGAATGACGATTCGACCCTTCCAGATGAACTACTTGTTCCCGTGACGGCAAGGCAAAATAGAAATGCGGCGGAGAGCCGCTCGCCATTGCATAGATGTACGGAAGCCCATTGCCGCGCGTGGGGCGCACGTCGGCTTCTTGAACAATCGCTTCATCCAACGTCAACGTTGCGCCCTTGCCGATGCAAACGAAGCCTCGTGGATTGACGCGGTACCAGCCTTGATCACAGCCTTCGTTCTTGATGGCGGGCCCGCGCGCGTCCACGATGGCGCCCACTCGCAAGTAGCCGAACCGCGTGCGCGAAGGGCCCGTGTCGGTATAGACCCAAGTTCGCCACGCCGTGCTGGCGATCTTCAAACCTGTGGGTGTAAACGGCAATGAATCATCCGTCTGTCCCACGTCGCGAGGACTAGCGGAGTTGGCAGACGGAGCGGATGCCGTGCCATCGCTTTCGCTCGGCGGCTGCCCAACTTGCGTTCGCTTGGCCGCTTGCTGGCGAGCAGGCGGCTCTTGACGTTGACTGCAGGCGCTAGCGCCGATTGAAAACGAAAAGATCAAGATGGTTGCGTTCTGGCCCAAGCCTGACTTGAGTCTGCGTCCGCGAGTGCGCGGCACGGCTCCGAACAATTCGGCCAAAATCACGACGACGGAACTAGTGCCGCGATTCCACTGAAGTGATGGGTCCTTCGGACCCGGCCGCTGCGCGGCCAATCGCGGCCCTATCCTAGTTTCCTTGGGCATTCGCCCAAACCCAAATTCGCTTCGCGAATTTCTAGTACCTCGATTCAACAGAATCGAGGTACTAGCACATCGAGCTCAAATGGCCTAGCTTAGCTCGGTGCAGTTCATTTCGGGCTATTTCAAGGTCATCAAAGAAGTCGCACGGCACCTGCTGCGACGGCCCGTGGTGGGAATTGCCGCTGCCGCTCAAACGAAAGACGGGCGTTGGCTATTAATTCGACGCGGCGACACGGGTCAATGGGCCCTGCCCGGGGGAACGCTCGAATGGGGAGAAACACTGCGCCAAGCCATCACGCGCGAACTCGCCGAAGAAGCCGGCGTGGACGAAGTGACGTTGGGCAACGTGCTCGGGGTGTATTCCGATCCAGCGCGTGATCCCCGATTTCACGCCGTCACCATCGTCGTCGGCGCGACCATTGGCACTCTTGCGCGGGCGCCAGAAAACCCCGTGGAAATTGTCGAGGTGCGCTTGTTTAGCGATGCACAACTGCCGGGGTCGCTCGGGCACGGTATGAGCGACATGCTTGACCTTGCGCGAAAGGGTGCACGGTTCTGGGAATGATTCATCAATCACCCTTTATTCCGATGCCGTGTGCCGGGCCGGGCCCCGGCACAGCGGGGAATTTGGGGGATGCAACGTGCTGCGACCGCATGCGGCATTGAGAATACGTCCCCAATCGTGTAAGGATTGTGCGCCGTGGCATCGAAACAATATCGAACTGAGCAGCAAGTGGCGCAGCGACAACATCGAGTTGCCACGATCTTAGTTTGCCTTGCCGTCTCTGGCTGCCAACTGTTAGGCAGCGCGCGCATAACAGAGCTTGCCACGGGTTCGGCGAAACCGGGCAACGTGGCAACATTCGTGGCGGTTACGGAGAAGGACAAGCCGGTTGCGGGCTTGCCTGCCTCCGCGTTCAAGATTAACGAAAACGATCAGGTGATTGATACGGATACGGCAAAGTTGCAGTTGATTGAGCCCGCGCGCTACGCGACGTTTCACACGGTTCTGCTGGTCGACACAAGCCAAGCCAAAGAGGGCAGTGCGCGAAAGGCACTGGCCAAGGCGGCCGCGGCATTCGTGCGCCGCGTGCGGCCGGGTCAATCAGTCACTGTCGTGGCTTACGACGGCAGCGACAAGGTTCGAGTCGTCGGGGACTACTCGGCCGAAGCGCACGCAACGACCCCAGAGCAGGTTGACGCATTGGCAACGCTCGCGCCGGGCGATCCTTCGCGAAACCTGCGCGGCGCCGTCTTGCAGGGGTTGGAGGTCTTGGACCGGCACCTGGCAGCAAGCCAAAATGCGGTTCAATTGGGCACGCTGGCGGTGTTTGCACGCGGGCCTGACCTGGCAGGCCGCACACCTGAAGCCACATTCAAAGACGGCCTGGCGTCGCGCACGGACCACTTCGTGTACATAGGCGTTACCGGCGACACACCGGACAGCTCCGAAAAGCGCTTGGCACAATCGGGCGAGATATTGGCCCAGTCCGGCGATACGCTGCCAATAGCATTCGAAGACGCGGGCGCGCTCGTGGATGGGTTGCTTGACCAGTACTACCTTCTCTCCTACTGCTCGCCGGCGCGTGCGGGCACACGCAATTTGAAAGTCACGGTCAGCGTGCCCGTCCCCGACGGCAAGGACGAGACCGACTCACTTAGCGTTCATTTCGATGCAACCGGGTTTACAGCTGGCTGTGACTCGCAGAAAGTTCCGCCGCTCGTCGCGAAATCGAAGCCCAAGACCGACAGCGCCAATTCTCCGGCCGCGTCATCCACCGGTAAGCCTGCCGCAAGTACTTCCGTGAACAATGACGGCACCAAGGGTCCAGCGAAACAATCGGATGACCACGAAGCTCCCGTGCCGGCAAAACCAGGCTACGCTCAGTAGGTCAGCGCCGCTCCGGATGGTCGCCATTTGATGCGAACGACTCAACCCCGACTTTTTGCAGTTGAACTCTTGGAATCCGAGAAAGTCGTGCCCTACGGCGTCGCACGACAATCCTGGTCCATATCCATCGCCGGGCGGTGGTTCTCGGCGCCTAAGGTGCCGGGGGCTTCGGTAAAACAGTTGCCGATCGCGCCGGGTTCAGTCTGGGAGCGAATTGTCGAATTGAGGCTACCCGCCGGCACCCAGCTAGAACTGAAGCGCGAAACGCCGAGACCCCGTGCTACAAAGGACACATTTCGCGTGCTGACGCTCGATCAGGCGTCGAATGTGGTCGTCAAAAGAACGCTCCATCAAGTGGCGGGCAGCGGCAAAGTCGTTCTCGTCCCCCGCTGAGTCGTTACAGCCAGATTCTCCGTCGCTGGCGACGCGTGAGGACCGGTACGAGGCAGGCCGGGAGTCCTGCATCGCGACCAATTGGCCAAAACATCGACATCGGCCCGCGAAATCTGGCAAAATGGGTCTAACCGCTGCGGAAGTCTGAAGGATCAGACCCGAGGTCTTCAGAGCGGTGGCAAGTCGGCCGTCTATCCCCCTATGCGATCCTGTCCACCCAAATCGGTCGGCGAAACGCCGGTACCGGCGGCAGCCGTCCCAGCGGATGCGATCGTGTCTTCAAGTATGGTGACCGAAGTGCATCAACCGGCCAAAGAGCAGCAACCGTCCTCATCAAGCATGGAGATCACACGCGCGCGCCATGTGCTGCTCGTTGACGATGATCCGTCAGTGTTGCGCTCGTTGAGTCGAGTCCTTCGCGCCAGAGGCTATTCGACGTCTACGGCTTCCAACGGCCAAGAAGCGGTCAGGTTGGTCACGCAAGTCGATTTTGATGCCATATTGACAGACATCGCGATGCCCGGCATGGACGGTATCACGCTACTGCGCGAGATCAGGACGCACGATCTTCACGTTCCAGTGATTCTCGTGACCGGAGAGCCCGCAGTTGACACCGCCGTGCAGGCTCTCGAGTTCGGAGCGTTGCACTACCTGACCAAGCCGGTGCCGATGGATGCGCTCGAACGCGCCCTCGACAAGGCAGTGCACTTGCATCGGATGGCGCGGTTGCGTCAGCGTGCAGCCGAGCTACTCGGGCAGACTGCCGCGCACGCGGCCGATCGCGCGGGCCTAGAATCGAGTCTCAAGCGGTGCATGCAGACGCTCTGGATGGCCATGCATCCGATTGTTCGACAGCCGGTCGAGAGCGGTATTCGGCTATGAAGCGTTGTTGCGCAGCCTTGAACCAAGCCTGCCGCATCCCGGAGCCGTACTCGATGCGGCCGAGAGATTGGGCCAATTGGATAGCCTCGGCAGAATCGTTAGGCAGCGCGCCGCTGCGCCGTTTGTCGAAGCCGGACAACGTGCCAACCTTTTCGTAAACCTCCACGTGACGGATCTGCTCGACCCGGAACTCCTGTCACCCTCGGCCCCGCTGGCTCAGATTGCTGATCAGGTCGTGCTGGAGATAACTGAGCGTTCATCGCTCGACCGAGTTCCAGACGTAAGGTCTCGAATCGCGTCATTGCGAGCAATCGGGTATCGGATTGCGGTCGATGACTTGGGGGCCGGCTACGCCGGTCTGACGAGTTTCGCGCTGCTGGAGCCGGACTTCGTCAAGCTGGACATGTCACTGGTCCGGGGAGTAGACAGCAACTCCACCAAGCAGAAGGTGGTCAGATTGATGACTACTCTGTGCCGAGAAATGGGCATGCTGGTAGTGGCCGAAGGGGTCGAGACACCGTCTGAGTGCCACACCCTGGTCAGTCTTGACTGCGACCTGCTCCAAGGGTTTCTGTTTGCTAAACCTGGGAAGCCTTTTCCGGAGGCGAAATGGCCGGACCCGTAATCCCAGTGGAACCCGAGACCTCATTGCGGACGACTCATACCAATCATTCCGGGGACGAGCCGACCAGCGTCGTTGCGCGACAAGAACTCACAACGAAATCCGAGCCGCCTAGTGTCGGCGCGCCGATCGAAGCGGCAAGCCTAAGTAGCTCGTCGGATCGGTTACGCGCGGTATACTTGTTAGCCAATGAGTTCGCCGACGAAGAATCATTGACGGCCATTACGTCGCCCCCGGGCTCGCACGCGGATGCGAGCTCGCCGGCGCTGCATACGGAACCCGTCGATCGGCCCGTGTTGTTGCGGATGGACGGCGTACAAGCGGGTGAGGTGGTTTCGCTCGCCATTTTACCCTGTTTCATCGGCCGCCACCCCGGTTGCCAGGTCATCATCGACGATGCGGGCGTCAGTCGGCGTCACGCCAGAATCGTCCTTCAGCAAGAGGAGTTCTGGCTCGAGGATCTCGGCTCGCGCAACGGCACATTTATCGACGGCCGGCGTCTGGATCGCAAGCGCCTGCATGACGGCGTGCTTATTCAAGTCGGCCTCCACGCAAGTTTTCGATTCACGCTCGTCAGCGCGCGCCAAGAGAAACTACTGCGCGAGCTCTATGAGTCGAGCACGCGCGATGCGCTGACCGGGCTTTACAACCGGCGGCACTTCGATGACCGCATCCGGGCCGAATTCGCCTATGCGAAGCGGCACAAGCTGGACATCGGGTTCGTCATGGTCGACGTTGATTTCTTCAAACGCGTCAACGACACGTACGGGCACACCGCAGGCGATACCGTGCTAAAGTACATAGCCAAGTGCCTCGCCAAGCAACTGAGGACCGAGGACGTCATCGCACGAATCGGCGGTGAGGAATTTGCCATACTGCTTCGCGGCATCGGCACTGATGGGGCCCGACGCCTCGCCGAGCGCTTGCGCGTCAACATAGAAAAGCTGCCGATTGTGGCCGAAGGCATTCCCATCGCGGTCACCATCAGCGCCGGCTGTGCCGCGCTTTCCGAAACCGATGACGGCACACCGAAGGATCTTTTCGATGCCGCGGACCGGCGCCTCTACGAAGCCAAGCGAGCGGGGCGTAACCGCGTGGTTGCCGCCTAGCGGCAGCTCATGCACAGGAAGTGCGGAAGGGCTTCTGTCCTTGCTGTGCAATCCAAACGAGAGGACGGCTCAGGAGAAATCCGGGACACCCCCTAGTCACAAAAGCAGCCCAAATTGCGTTGACCACGCGGCCGTGGCTGACGCGACGCTCCGAGTCTGGTACTGGCATTTGCGGAGGTGTATTTTGCCCATTGACGTAGAAAGTCTCAAGCAAGAGCGCGATCGCGTAAAGGATGCGCTCAGGCAAATCGAGGCCGACTCACGTCGCCTCGATATGGAAGTCAAAACCTTGCGGCAGCGGGAGATCCAAGCCAAGCGCGAGATTGATGCCCTCACGGCGCTTATCGAGATCGACGATGCGCGCAACACGACCGCGCCGACCGAGTGAGGCGTGCGGTCAATTGCCTTCACGAACCGAAGGCAGCACTCTGAGCTTGGCAAGCATTCGGCGACCCCGCGCTTCTTGAATATGGGCCAACCCCGGAGCATTCGAGGTTGGAGCCTGCCAGCCCATGTCCACGGCATCGCCGGCCTGAGCGGTTTCGTTCGACGAGGGCTCGCCGTCCTGCAGTTCCAACGTCACCTCGAACCTTTGGCGCGCGTTGGGCGTCGACGATGCCGGCAATGCGTAGCGACCAACGGCCAGCAAGCGCCCGACGCGCCGCACGATTGCAGCAGGCAACGTGTGCTTCTCTTCATCATCGATGCTGACCTCTTCAATCTTTCCCGCTTCATTGAGCACCACTTCGAAACGAACCTTCCCAAGCAAGCCCGTCGGGTGCCGCCACCAACCTGGCTCGGCGCCAATCGCAACCGGGAGCGCGCGGGTGAACGCCGCAGGCAGACGCCGCTCGCGCAAGTCGACCCCGACGGCGCCAAAGGTCCCCAACCCGCTCACTTTTTGCCTCGATGCGTCCAGCATCGCTTGCCTGAGATCGAGCGTGCCAGCGCCAGCAGACGCCAGCTTAGGTGAATCTTCGTTTGGACCCCCGGCATTGAGTGACGCCTGGGGCGCAAGCGCGCGCTTTTCCACCAAGGCCGATGCATCCTCGATAGATCGCGCCAACGTCCTTGTAGCCTTCGGCGGGGCAACATGCCGGGCCGGCGTCTTATCGACGGGCTCGCTCTCTTTGGACAAAGCACCCTTGAGTTCTTTGCTTTCTTGGCTCGCCGGCACGGAATCGCCGGGGTGCTCTTCGTACACGCTGACGGTGGTGCCGACCCAACTGTCCTGAGGTAAATTCAAGTTCCTGGCGCGAGGATAGCGCCCCACGGTTCCCCACACCGAGCCGAACGCGACACCGTGGACCAGCAGCGACAAGCCGACAGTCCAGCGAAAAACCGCGTCCGCGTTGGACATGCCCAGAAGGGTGCCATACCCTGACCACTTGCGCATACGTCTCATCCGCTTATGTTTCTGTCGGCTGGGAGGGACTCCCATTATCTTTGAGGTCCAAGCCCTCCAGAAGTTTCCGTCCAATACTGCGGAACGACCCATTAGGTACCCGCACCCTGTCGAGCCAGGCCGGCGAGCGGCGCCGGTAGTGTGCGATAAAAGCGGAGCAACCGTCGATTAACGCAAATTGAACACTTGCGGATCGGCCGCAAAGCTCGACAATCTGAAGAGTTCGTCACCATGCCCACGTGTCAGCCTAGCCCATGACGGTCCTACAGCTGCATCCAGCGACGGGCAGTCGCAGTGAGCCGGCCCCGTTTCGACTGGGCGTCAACTACTGGCCTGCGGCAAAAGGTGTGACGCTCTGGAAGCAATTCGACATCGACGAAGTCCATAGCGACATGAATGCGATCGCCGAGCTTGGCCTCGATCTCGTGCGCGTGCACCTAACGTGGGAGGATTTTCAACCCGATCCGGAGGGGGTCAATTGCTGCGCGCTTGCGCGCATTACCGCACTATGCGACGCGGTAGCCGCCGAGGGGCTCAAGGTCATCGTCACGTTGAACGTGGGGCACTACGGGGGGCACAATTGGGTTCCGGCATGGTTGCTCGACCCACAGGCAATGCCGTTCGGCGGCCAACCCGTTATCAGTGGGGGCCAACGCGTTGGCGGCGGCTATCGTGATCCGTGCACGGATCCGATGGCTCGCAAGGCCGCGCTGCGACTACTTCGCGCGATCGCCAGGACGCTCGGCGATCATCGGGCGATCTGGGCCTATGACTTGGGGAACGAACCCCATCGATTTCTGAGCCCCGCGGATCGTACAAGCCAGCGCGATTGGTACACTGAGCTCGCCGAGGCCCTGCGCAGCCTCGACGACACGCATGCGATCACGTGCGGGCTGAGCGCGACTAGCCTCTATTCGAACACAGCCTGGCGCGTCGATGACGCGTTCGTTTCCGCCACGTTTGCATCAATTCAGGTCAGCCTGGAAGGTCTGGAGCTGGCGCGCGGTGCCCTGGACGCCGATCTAACGCCGTTTAGTTGTGCACTGACGTTGACACTTTCGGACAAGCCCTGTTTCGCTTCGGACTGGGGCGTTTCAACGGCGCCGGTGGCTCACACCGAAATCGGGTCGCAAGACGGATGCTCATCGACGGTAACGGAATGGGCGGCAGCGGACTTTGCCGAACATCTCCTGCCAAGCCTCATTCAAACCGGAGCATTGGGAGCGTTGCTCGGCAATTACTCGGACATTGATGCGTCGCTCTACGGTTACCCACCTTACGACAGGTGCGTGCGCGAGCGCAGCCGCGGGCTAATTCGCGTTGACGGCACCACCAAGCCTCACGGACAGGTCGTTCGAAAGTTTTCTGAATCCAACCCCCTCGTGCGAAACCCGCCGGTCAGGCACGCTGCTTTGAACATGTCGCCTGACGAGTTCTATGCGAACCCTCAGTTGCATGCGCGACGTCTGTATGAAACGTTCTTGACAAAACGAAACAGACTCGGCGACTTTGGATTTGTCGAGCCGGTTGGTTGAGCGACACTTACTACGGCCGGAGTTTTCGGCGACGCTGGGGCGCAGCGAAGCACAAACCTTTGCGGGCGATTTTCGGGTGACGCCACAAGAAAGTTTCCGGCAGGGCGTTTGCGTCGATATCGAGGCAGGACGGCAGTATCCCCCGGCAATTGCAGAAGATTTCTGGACTTGCAGTTCTGCAACTGCAGATTGACAAATCCGGCGGACTGTCCCATGGGATTTCCCTATCTTGAAGCTAGAGGTAGTTGCGTGTCATACCTACCCCTAGAGATTTGGCTGGATGAGTCATCAGCACCCCGAACAACCCAGGGATGCGGACAACCGAAATCCCGACAATCGCGTCGACTCGCGTCCCACGACGATACGGCCAAGCGTAGATTCGTCCGGCGCCTTTGGCTCATCGTTGGTTGGTCGAGTGCTTCGCAGCACCTATCGCATCCTGGACGTGCTTGAAAAGGGCGGCATGGGGACGGTGTATCGGGGGGAACACCAACGGCTCAAGCGCCCGGTCGCTATTAAAGTGCTGGCGCAACATCTCGCCGCGGACCCGGCCTCCCTGACGCGGTTCCAACGCGAGGCGGACATCGTCAGCCAACTGCACCATCCACACATCGTTCACATATTGGACTATGACACAACCGACGAGGGCGATCCTTACATCGTCATGGAACTGCTCTCCGGGGAAACGCTCTCGCGCAGGCTCGATCACGAGCGAATTCTCCCATTGCGCGATGTGCTACAAATTGTAGCGCAAGCAGCGGGTGGGCTCGTCGTCGCCCACGCCTCAGGCATTGTGCATCGTGATTTTGAAGCCCGACAATGTGTTCTTGCTAGACATGCAAGACAACAGTGTGTTCGTGAAACTGCTCGACTTTGGGATCAGCAAGCGTATAGCCGCAACGCGTCGTGTCACCGGCGAATACGACGTTCTCGGTACGCCGGACTACATGGCGCCCGAGCAAGTCATCAACACGGCCAACGCGGATCATCGCGCGGATCAATGGTCGCTCGCCGCCATGGCCTATGAAATGATCGGCGGTCGCATCCCGTTTTTCGGAGAGACCGTCGCCAAGACCCTTGCGAAAGTCGTTGGCGATGCACCGACGCCACTCACCGAACTCGCGCCGGGCATATCCAAAGAAGTGGCAGCGGTCGTGGCGCGCGGCTTAGCCAAAGAGCCAAGTCGGCGCTTTTCGTCGATTATGGAGTTCGCCGATCAGCTGGCTGCGGCGGCAGGGCTTTCTCTGGGGCCAAGGCCGATGAAGGCGGTGGCCGCGCATGAATCCGTGACGGCAAACGAGAGGCCCACGGTGAATACAGCCTCTACCGCGCCAACCGAGCCGCCGCCAGCAGCTCACACGCAGCCGCATCGTCCTTCATTGACGCGTGATTCGGAGAGTCGGTTGCCGGTTCCCACCGTGCCCAGGTCGGATCCAGTACCGCACAGCGAGGTGCAGTCGCTCAGCGCGCACAATCCGCGGCTGCGCCACAGCGATCCGCCTCCATCGCAGCAAGAACCGAATCGTGCCTTGCACCCGCCGCTTCAAGGCCGCTTGCGCAGTCCGCCACCCTCCGACCCAGCGTTGCTTGACGGGTCGCAACCGGCGCCTCAATTCAGTGAAGAAAGGACGTTGCCCTCCGCGCGCACGCCAGGCACAATTCAGCAAACGGACGCACAAGCAATGGTTCGGCTGCGCGCCGCGATGGATGAAGTCCGTCAAGCCGTCACCTTCGGTGAAGAACAACGCGCACTAGCCAAGGCACGCGCCGTACTGCAACTCGTGCAATTCGAACGCTCGCGCGAAGCCAAAGAAATGGTCTCGAACGCAGCCGAACTACTGCGGCCAATTCTCCTAAGGAGTCTTGGCGGCCTCGGTCGCAAAGTAAGCCTCACGCAACCTTCGTCGTCGCGAGGAAGGCCTTCAATGAGCCCCGAACACGTGTTTTTGCTATCACGAATCGATGGCACGACCACGGTCGAAGAGCTACTCGACGTCTCGCCGCTCTCGACCGCGGAAACCCTGGGCATCCTTATTGACTTTCGAGAACAAGGCTATTTGGGATTTGATTGAATTGACGGCGCGGAAACGCGGAATACGGCTAACTCAATAACGACGGCCGCTGCGCGACGAGCACCCAATCAGCGACAGCTCGAACCGCCCCATCGTCCACCAAGGCGCCGGCCAACCCCGTCGCCTCAGCATCCGCCGTCCCTCATGGACTCAATCGCGATTTATCCAGCAATTCTGCGCTATTCTGGCCACCGTTGACACAAAATCGCTTGAGCCGTCCCTCGTCCCGTGACACACCCCCGAGCCCATTCGCCCTCGTAGCTCAGAGGACAGAGCAGCGGTTTCCTAAAACTGCTTGCATTGTTCCCGGCTGTTTCGCCAAGGTTCAAAATGGCTTTGCTCAGTGGCCGACGTGACAGGCTGGAACACTAAGAAACACCGCGAAACCGTTTTTTGAGACGATTCATTTGAGACGATTCTAAAGCCTTCTGAGCGTCGGTTTTGATGCCCGACGGTCTAGCAAGACGAGTCAACCGAACGGGAGTAAGATAGACAAAGCAGACCCACCGCGCTTGCAACGCATGGGCCCCGACCACGGCGAAAGCACCGCCCATGGCTGCGAAGAAACTAAGGCAAAAGACGAACGGGAGCAAGCCCGCGGATATCAAACGCGCCCAACTCGCCTGCCGTGACCTGGACTTGGAACTCTTGAATTGCACGTGGCTGGTCGAACGTGCCGGCGATCCGGACGCTATCATCGCAATACGACTTTCGCTCATATGCCTTCGGTACGCGAGGGTGCTGCTTGGTTCACCTACTGAGGCCCAAAAAAGGGAGATACGAAACCTCTATGCGGCCATGCTGGGCGCCGAAGGACCACGAGCAAATTCCAAGACTCGCGAATTGATCGTTGACGAATTCGAGGCCAATGCGGCAGGGCAATACGACGACCAAGTCACGGCGCGAATGGTACTTTCGCAATTGAGTTTACGACTGCGCCACGACTCGCCATTAGTGACTAAACTACGAGATGAACAGACCTTGGAGCTGGCAAGCGCGTTAGTCGTCGCCCTGCGCAAGGGCAATGCTGTTGAATCGGGCAAGAAGAGCAAAGCGTTGTTGAAGCATCTTGGTGTTGGTGGCACTATCTATCGCGTCAGGCGAACCAAGACAGAACGCCAACGCCAAAAAAAGTGACCCCGCCATGTGACATGGCGCAGTGACCTCGCTCGCATCGTGCTGCATGCTGCAAACCCATGCAGGCGATGCAACTCGATCGACAACAAATAATTCACCTCGCGGCCGCCAGGACCGAGGCGGACACCCGCACGATCGCCAAGGTAATCGATGGTCGTCCCGTCAAGGGGCGAGTGGCCCTGCGTATTCGCCGGGCGCTTATCGAGCTTGGCGTAGATCCGCCAGCGCCCACCCCCATCACAGAAAGCGAGAAATAGGCAATGAGCAGCACCTTACAGTGGTTGGTCAACCCCGTTATCTTGCTCGGCGCTGCTGGTTTCCTGTGGCGTGAACTCTCGGGAATCCGTGTGGATGTGCGTGCGCTCGGTGAGCGCGTGGCCCGCATCGAGGGTGCCATCGACTACACACGTCGCCCCGCTCGCACCAGAAAGATCGGAAAGGCCGCGAGTGATGCCCGCTAAATTGCGCGCGGCCCGGGGCCAACCGAGCCGCAAACCCGACGAGGAATCAGGTGGACTGCAATCTGGCACGCCACTGGCTGCGCTGCAAGTGTCGCCTTGGATGTCGATCGCGGAGACATGCCGATATCTCGGCGTGAGTCGCACCACACTCTGGAGGATGCGCCTCCCCGTTCATCGAGTGGGGGAGATGCCGCGCTACTACCGACCCGAGGTCGATGCTGCATTGCTTTCGCGGGGCGCCCAATGACTGCGCCGTTACGTGAGTACCGCGCCCGATTGTGGAGCCTTCGGCGTTACGGCGAGACGCTGCCGCAACTGGCAGGGATCGAGCTGTGGCGCTTTCGCATTCTCGATCTCGAAATCACGTGCACGGCCGGCGAGGTCGAATTGCTCGGTAGCACCTATGTCCGTGCATTGCTGTTCGACACGAATGGAGTCGATTTGTCGGGAACGCCCCGAATTATTTGGAGCGACCCCTCGAAGTGCTACGGCTGGACTGCGGCCGCTCTGTCTCAGTGCGAGGCCGCCGGGTGTCCTGTTTGGTGCTTCACGCGGAGGGCGGCAGCATGACAGACAACTGGCGCGATCTGCCCGATCCTGTCCAAGTCGAGCTTGAGCGACGGGCCAGCATCGACCCAGCGCTGATGGCCGAGGCCCGGAAACGCGGACTAGTTGTCGGCGAGCCCGCAGACGTTGAACGTGCGTCAATACAGGCCGAGGGCGCACCAGCGCCGAAAAATGGCAAGACGCAACCAGTTGACAACGTCAGGGACGAATACGCGCAGCAGCAGGCGGAGCGAGCAACGAACAAGCCGCCGGAAAAGCCTCTGGTCGAGTGGATATCGGCAAAGGAAATCTTCACCCGGCTATCCCCAGCAAGGTGGATATCGAAAGAACTGCAGATCGGCCCCGGTCGCCCGATGCTGCTCGCTGGTTATGGCGCATCAGGCAAGACGTTGATCTCTCAGTCGTTGGGACTTTCAGTTGCCGCCGGTGTGCCGGCGTGGGGTCGTTTCGCGATTGACCGCGGCCTAGTGGTGCACGCGGACCTCGAGCAGGGGTTCAGGGCCACGGCGCGACGATATCAGCGCCTGACAATCGGTCTCGATTTGGAGCCGCCAGAACTGGACGGGATGCTCTTGCTTGCTTGTCTGCCGAGCCTGTACCTCACAAGCAAAAAAGCCCTGGCGGAATATGCTCGGGTTGCCGACGGCGCGAAGCTCGTGATTATCGATTCACTTAGGGCAGCGACGGCTGGCCTGGACGAGAACGATTCACGAATTCGCAAGTGCCTAGACGATCTAACGCGTATCAGCGAGACGACCGGCGCGACGTTCCTGGTCTTGCACCACGCTGGCAAGCCGAAGGAAGCACACGCAGACCAGCGCACGATTGCGCGCGGTAGCTCGGCCATCTTCGATGCCTGCGGCTCGGTGTACGTCATTGCGGGAGCCAAGGGTGCCCCGAAGTGCCTTTCCCAACAGAAGACCCCGGCCGACGCGGAAGGCGCGGCGCTAGATGACTTCCTATTGGCGATCGAAGACGTGCCCAATGGCACAAATCCCAAGGGCGGTGTCCGAGTCGTCGTGAAGGAATTCGCCCAAGCAGAGGCGCTCGCAACTGCCAAGGCCATCGCCATACGGGACCGGATCGTGGCGTACGTGGCGACCAACCCAGGCGCCAGCAAACGCGGAATCCGCGCCGAGGTAGGTGGCTATCGGCAGACCATTGATGAACAGCTCGAATGGCTTGTCACGGCAGGAAAGCTCGCAAAAGCCGATAGCAGACTGGGAGGTTACTCATGTTTATGAGACAGTGGCTGCCAGTGTGGCTGTGGCTACCTCTTAAGAGGTTAGCCACGCGCCACGCTTCAATGGTCGTGGCTTTAGCCACGCCTAGCCACACCTTAGCCACTAGCCACAGTCCAGGGGCTGGGTGCCACGCTGGCTGTGGGAAGGCAGGCCAAGGCGTTCGCCCCAACCCGCCCGGAACCTCGCAGCCACCCGCCAGCAACCCACAACGGAGCGTTGGTTCCCCTACCCGACGCTCAGACGGTTCAAGTGCACGCAATGACTCAACCTGCCCGAGGGAATGGTCCCCAGCCATGAGACGATACTCAAAAACCCCGCAAAAACAGGCCACGGCTTGCCAGTCGATCCGGCGCGACACGTCGGCGCTTTTGCAACGGGAGGCCACCTGATGCCCGTCCAACGCTCACAAGGGAAGCGCCGGCCACAGGTGCCACGGGCGGACGAATTACCGCAGGGATTGGCGCAGCAAGCCGCACCAAAACCACGCGCCACTGCGCATGCCAGGACACTTGCAAACCGCATGCATGGCGCTGAGCTACCTCCGGACGTCCTATCTGAGGCCGCGTCCGAGCTAGGCCGTGCGGGTGGGCTCGCCAAAGCAGCACAGGACAGAGGCCTGCGGGTGCTCGAAGGGCTTGGCCTCAAAGGCGTCCCGCCGGCAAACCTCGCGCCCTACCTGGCCGACGCTGAGTCATTCGCAGAGCGCGAGAATCGCTCGGCTCGCGTCCGAGGTTGGGGGCGGTGTGTCTAGTCCGATGGTTGTGTCGATGATTCAGAGCGGTGCCTTGGAGCTTGCCGGCAGTCGTGCGGCGTATGCAGCCGGCGACGTATCGAAGGGCTCGAGGCTCGCCACTGCAAGCAGACAGAACCTTCTAAGCGCTCGCGAAATGTGTGCACTTGATGCTCAGGCACGCAAGAAAGCCAACCCTGATTCAAACGTGCCCGCTTGGGTCAAGGATGCGCGCGACAGATTCGGAAGCACTTCGGAACCAACGCCAGCAGAAGGGGGCCACGATGAAACTCAAGAGTAGCCCGCAAGTCGCCGGCGTTCGCAAGGCTATCTTCGAAAAGCTTTGCTCATTCGACGCAATCATGGTTCCGAAGCGGCACCGCTCGCTTGCACCAGCATTGCGCGAAGCGTTGCGCCACTGGCTTGTCGAGAGTGACGCACGCACGTGGGTTGTGCGCAAAGGCCGCCGCATTGGAGCATCGACCGTCGTCTGCCCGCGGTTGATTGCGGCGTGGATACTCGTTGCGGGGCCGTTGCTCGACTTGCCGCCTGGCGAGCAGTGCACGATCGGACTGGTCAGTATCAAGAGGTCCGAGGCCGAAAACAGACAGGGGCAAATCACGGCGTGCTTCGATGCGCTCGACATTGAATGCGACATTGCCGGCGGTGCAATTGTGCTGCGTGACCTGCCGATCGCAATCAAGGTGCTGACTCGCGACTGGCGTTTGGTCATTGGCGAAACGATTGGCCTTCTATGGTGCGACGAGGTCAGCCGCTGGGAAAGTGACGACGATTCCGCGAATGCAGCCAGCGAGGTTGTTTCATCGCTAACACCTTCGCTTGCATCGATTCCGACGTCACTGATTGCACTGGTGTCCAGCCCTTGGAGCGAAGTCGATTACCACGCCGAACGTTACGGCCAGGGTGACAACCGATACCAGACGACGGCGTTTCTACCGACGGCCGACGTCATTCCCGAATTGAGCGAGGGAGTTACGCGAGGCCTCGAACCCGACCCTGACAAGTGGTCGCGAGAGTATGGTGCGATTCCTTCTGGCACTGTTGGCTCGGCGCTGGACGCCGCGGACGTCACGGCAATGTTTGCGAACCCTCCTATCAGGGGCACGTCCGGTTTCCTTGCTATCGATGCGAGTTCACTTCGAAGGGACGGTTTTGCGTGGTGCGCTGGGAGGTATTCCAAGCAAGGCATTCACATTGCAGAAGTCAACGAACTGGGGCGCGAAGTGCGCCAGCTCAAAATGCAAGGTGTCGTCCAGCGTGTCGCCCAACGTGCGCGGGCCTGGGGCGTCAATGTCGTTTACGCCGACCAACGCGAATCTGCGGGCCTCGAATCATTGTTTGCAATTGAAAAACTGACGTTCATTCCTTTTGCGTGGTCCGAGCCTTCGAAAGAAGCGGCCTTCAGTTTGCTGCGCCAGCTCATGCGCGACCGGCGGATCTCGATTGCGGACGATTCGCAGTCGGCACTGATGCGAACCGAAATGCTCATGTGCAAGGCGTACCTAATGCCGAGCGGCCGCACCAAGTACGCAACGACCGGGCTCGACCGACTATCGGCTTTGGTGACGTTGTGCCATGCGATTGTCGAAAAGCAGATCTATGTCAGCGAAGCGGGTTCGGTTCCCGATGACTTGTGGGCCTGGGCGAACGCAATCAACTCGGGCACGTACACACCGCCGACGTCGGGTGATGGCAAGTATTGCATCGGGCTTGGCAGTGGCGATGCAGTCCGCAAACGCGACTTGGAGAAGTACGGGCCCGGCGCATTCCGCACTAGCCGTTTCGGTTTTGGTAGAGGTCGGTCGATTTAGAAAGGTGGTCACATGGTCACTCAAGAACACTTGGTCGAATTGCAGCAACAACTAGACGCTGCCCGTGCGGCCGTGGCCGAAGCAGAGCCGAGAGTCACCGAGGCGGAGCGGAAGCACACCGAGGCCAGCGAGGCTTACCGGCGCGCGTCCGCGGCGCTCGATTCATCGCTCGACGAAAAGTGCGAGGCTGAATTGACATCGGCACTGGGCAAGGCCCGGGTGGCACGCAACCGGGCTGCGGCGACCCTGCACGAAGTTGAGGGCCGCGAGGGGTTGCCGGCGAAGGTTGCGAACGTTGCGCGGCTCGAGTCGGCGCTAGCCGGTGCCACACAAGCCTATGACCTTGAGCAGCGACGCTCGACACTGGCTCGTCTGGTTGCCGAGAGTCGCGACACTCTGCGGTCTGCAGTCCAAACGGTCATTGCCACGTTGGACGAAATCATTGCAGCCGCCCAGATATCAGCCGGGGCGATTGGCTATCCGGCGGCTACGGCTCAAATGCTGCTGGCGGAACTGCAGGCACGCCTCGCCACCGAGGGGCTGCCACTTGAACGGTTGCGGCTGCTGACGCGCGCAATTGAACCGGTCCGCTTAGCTTTCGGGTTGTTCAATGAAAAGCCGCTCTATCTCGAACACGGAACCGTCAGCGAGGCGATCGAAATGGCTTTATTTGGCACCGACCCGGTGAAGGTTTTCGCAGGCCGCTCCAGTGCAAAAGTCGAGGGTGCCGTTTCGGCATGGTTTGTGACAACCGAGGCAACAATCGCGCAACTTGACCAAGCTGTTGATTCCGAAATCGAAAGTTCGGAAAACTCGCGAGATGAAAAGGCAATATTGCGCGCGTATCGGCTCAGCCAGCGCCGCAAGGCCGGCGAACAACTAACGAAAGTTGAGCAACGCTGGGCATGTGATCCGCTCGTGCAACAGATGGGTGGCAGTGCCGTTGAGTATTACCAGACACCCACAACGCAACGACTCGACAGTCTACTCCTGTTGTACGCCAACGAAACTCGTTATCGCGCGGCGCGCACTCCGGGGTCACTGCCGGACAACACCCTTCGCGAGGCAACACCGATTCAACCTGATAACCGCCAGCACAGTTTCGCGCTGCGTGGCACACTTTAGTGAACCAATAGGAGGTTCTTCATCATGGCAACACAATGGTCCGATCTGTATTCGTTGGCTTCATTTCAGCAGTACATCCCCGTCTATCGCTTGACGCAGGCTGAAAAAGTAATCTTGTTCACACCATCGGGCGACCACCCGCAGACGCACCAAAATGGGGAGTTACTGCTCGTCGCCAGTTTGAATCCGTCAAAGATTTCGCGGATTGCTGCACTCCATTTGCACGACGGTGGCCCCTCGCCGCGGCAGAGCATCGAGGCACCGTAATGTCTAATCCACTTGACGACGAAGCACTCGAGCGGATGCGCGATTTTCTAGGCGTATCACCCGAGGATTTTCAAAAAGCCGTTGAGCAAGCCGATCGCGACCTTGGCAACGAACCGCCGGAGCGCGTCGCTCGCCACTCTGAACGCGGCGGTTGCCGCCACCAAGACGACGGCCGCTGTTTCTGCGAGTCGCATGGCCTGGTCTGTTGCGGCGATGAACAATGCCCCAACGCGCAACTAGTCAGCGTTCGCGTTCGCCGCACGTGTGCAACACTTCGAGGCCATGCGGCGTGAACAGACTTAGTCAGATTGTCGGCGCGGGAGTCCATGCCCGCATGCGTGGTATCACGGCTTGTCGCGCATCGGCGGGGCTGATTCGCTTTCACGGCCTCGACAGGAACGCGGCGATTGTCCAGGCGGGCAACGAATGGCGCGCGCTGCACCCGGTCGAACAGGACCCGCCGCCGGAACAAGTGCACCGATGGACGTTAGGTCCCGGCCTCGCGACCGATCACGTCAAGCATTCGCAACAACTGGTGGTGCATGATAGCCTGCCATCCGCATTTTTGGAATTCGGCGCAACCGGAATAGCGGCGAGGAGAGAACGTGGGCCAGGTAATCTCGTTCATCAACATGAAGGGCGGAGTTGGAAAGACTACGCTTGCGGTCAACATCGCCTATGCACTCGCGGACCATCACGCGAAGCAGGTCCTGCTGGTTGACATCGATCCCCAATTTAATGCGTCCACGTACTTGGTGGGTGGTGCAGCGTATCTTAAGCATTTGAAGGGGAAGCACACTATCCACGACATATTCCTGGAAAACAGGAAGACGCTGCTGAGCAGCGTGTCCGGTACCGCCACGTCGGCGACAGGCTCGGTCACACTAGCTTCGTGTACGATAGCGATCCACAAAGGTAGGGCAGGCAAGCTCGATCTCCTGCCCCTCGACGCTCGAACTCATGACGCTCGAAACATCGGCGCGCCAGACTGAGACTCGCCTCCACACGTTCTTGCAGAATAAGGCCCAGGGGTACGACTACGTGCTCATCGACTGCCCGCCTACCATTTCGTTTTTTCACGCAGGCCGCGATACTCGCTACCGATAAGTACATCGTACCAGTGAGAATTGGTCGATGAACGGTCCTCCCGCGCGGCGGCTTAAAACGGGCTAGCCCCGCCGAAGCCCACAAAAAGGTTTTCTACGCTGCTGCGCGCGGCACACGCGAATGCATACAGCCTCAGTCTCTGGCCATACAATTTGCGGCGCGCTAAGGACCATGAGCACGTGTACGTCGTAGAGCTTGCCTCGGATGCTTTACAGGTCATTCCCCAGGCACTCGCTGGGTACCAGAAGAGCGTATCTCTCTTGATGCGAAGTCTGATTGAGAGCCTAATGAGGCATGTTTACTTCAGCGATCATCCCGTCGAGTACGCCCGGGCTCACCGGAATACCGAGTGGCATGTGCCCATACGCGACCTCATTGAATACCTTTTCCACCTTCCGCGCCTCGAAGACTTGAGAAAGAAGTTCGATGCACCCGTGCACGTCAAGGACTTGTACGCGGGGCTTTCAACGCGCGTGCACGCGGCGAGAGTGGACCGGATGGAGATGCGTAGTGCGCTAGCCTCGATTGCGTTCGATGAGAGCGTATTCGCAAAGCAGGTAGAATCGTTTGCGAAGTGCACTGAAGTAGCGAACTTCGTGCTTTCTGCGTTCCATACCGACCGAGTACGCCGATTCCCTCCTGCGCATCGTCAGATCATTGTCAACACAATCGGTACACAAGGCCGTCGTGCGCTTTCTGGCGTGTGAGCTTCTTGCACTCGAGTGGTCCGTCCGTGGATGAGACTGGCGTCGACCGCGCCCGCCGAACAGGCCCCACATTGGCTGCAAATGGGGCTCAGCACCGGCGCCTAAGACGCCCGCTGCCACGCCCCGAGCCACCCCCCTGGCAGGGGCGATTACTGCTTCAACCCGATGACCTGAAAATCGCAGACTCTCCAATCCAATCTGGTGCCTCCCCATGGCGACTTGGTGAAGCACACATCACTGGCATTCTTTCCAAGCCACGGGGCACTCACCGTCTTGCTTTCAAATGGACCAATTCTTCCCGAGCAAAGAGTAGCCGATTGGACCTTCGCCTGCGGATCGTCCCGTCGTGAGAGCTGCGCACCGGCGCATGTTGCAACCGCGGTGGGTGTCGGATTGGTGAATGTACACTGGAATGTGTTTTCCCACCCGCTGCAATGATTCTCGACCTCCGACAGTTGGTGCACCACGGGCGGGGCATTCAACTTGTACAGCTCAACAAGAATCGAGTCACTGCGACTGATGGACGCATCCATACGTTGGAGCAGGATCTTGTCCACATGCCACAGTTGCGACGCGATGAAAGCCAGACCGATTAGAGCGATGGAAGTGGTTACGACTGACGCGATCTCCCAGCTAGCGGCAATTGGTCGCGCCGTAGTTTCTTTTGCCATGTATCTACGACTAACACAATTCGGTCGACCGGATTTGTCCCTTTGGTGTAGATTGCCCAATTGCGGGCATTTACCCCACCCGCCAACACGCCCTCAGCAGTCCCCACCCAAGGTCAACGGCAGTCTAAGGCATTGCATGCGGGTCTCATTTGTAAACAAGAGGCGATGGGAGCTTTTCCCAGGCAAGTCCTATCGTTTCCAAGAAGTCCCGAAAATAGGAACCATATCGGCCCGAAGTCAATCGCTTGACTATGTTTTCCGCGCAGGGGTCAATTACCACTATCTTGCGAAGGCGTACATTCCGATACAACGAAGTTGCAAAAAAGTACGCCATCTCGGTGTCTGTCTCGGGAAAACTGTATCCAATGAAGACAACGACGTCTGCTGCATAAAGCTCAGTGGCAGCGTCAGCCCAGACCTTAGAGAGATATCCGTCTAGTTCGGGTTTTAGGAACGAAGGCGGAATTAGCAAAGGAATCCTGTCGCTCTTCGTGGTCAGTTCCCGCACCGAAGGGACTTGGAAGTATTGCCCATTGTGTTCCACCGTATTTTCGGACTCGTCAACGGTGATGCCTTTGGGATGTTCAAACCAATTCACTGACCCGTGTAGCTTGAATATTGGCAGCGCGTTCGAATCAGTGACGGTAAGGTCCTCATAGTTGCGAATCACTGGGACTTGCTTTTCCACTCCGAGAAATGCTTAGTGCCGTGTCCAAGTTGAGATCGTAGTTGGTCGTGATGAACGAATACTTGTGAGCCGAACTGCCGAGTTGCAATACGATTCTGAGTTTCTGTGCCAATTTGAAGATAGTGTCCGTGCCCGGGTACTTCGAATAAATTGTACCCAAGATCCGCCTTATCGAATCTGGGTATTCGGCCTGGGCTAGATTCAAGCGCAGGGCCATTTCCGCAAAGGACAATATGTCTTCTAAGTTGCGCGGGCTACTCTCCAGGTAACTGTTGGCCGCGCGAGCTTCTAGCATGACCGACGTGAAACGCTCTCGATGCTCGTCATCTATGGATTTCGACTCCATTACCGCCTGAGAGAACTCAGTCATCACCGGCATTCCAAAAGGCTTCGAGAATCCCGCTCCGAGGAATAGTACAATGTTCATTGCATCACCAAGCCAGACTACTTCGCGCGCACCCGATCACAAATATCTATAACGCTTGAGAGCATTGCTTCGACTTCATCCTTGGTCTGTTTGAAATCGCCTCCGTGTGCTGCCTCGTTTCGTATTCGCGTCAGAAAGCCGACCTTGCTCCAGACTACCGAATCATAAGTCCCGGCGCGTTTTAGCTCGTCGTTCAGCGGAGCCAACGTAAGCGCGGCTCCTTTGTTGTTGCGCGTAGCTGCGCCCCAACTTGGAGCGATCGAACGGAGATGCTCCTCGAGTACCGCGCCAGCAAGAACCGCTGCAGCACGTAGGTAGCCAGCGTCGAGGAGTTCTTGAGCCTGGACAATTATGTCGGATTCGACGTCGGCACGGGCGAGCGCTCTCATATCGAACATGTATCCGCGCTCCAAGACAGCCTTCGCGGATCTTACAGCAGCCAACGCATTCGAAGCCGAATCGAAGTTCCACGATCCGATTGTCTCAACCACTTTCCTGTATTGGTTGCTGTCCCTTCCGAAGACTGACTCGATGAGGCTCGCGGCTGTCGATGCCCATTCAGTAACGTCTGCAGCTTCTACTGATGTCCCATAACTAGTTACGTTCTTGGCTTTCAAGATGCGCTGGCCGTCATCGATTATCTTTTCTAGCTCCTTGACGAGGCGAGGTGTATCCACGAGGCGAGACTAACACAATTCCAATAACAACGTTAAACCGGTCGACCGAATTAACTACATGTGCACACTTTGTTTAGTGTTTACGTCGATTCTCTCGGGAAAATTGACGTTTTTGTGGTATACGTAAGTTGCCTCGCGAGACGTAACAGCGCGAGGAAAGAAAGCGGCAACTGTCCGAACATGGGCAACGCCGTGGCAGCCGTTAGAAAGGACCCGCAATGTCCCGCAAAGTCGCAGACGTTCCGACCAAGATAGTCGGCACCCGGTTACCTACTGAACTTGAGCAACGCGCCCAAGGCGTCGCCAGGGAGCTTTCACGGCTTGGCCATGGTGTGCCCGTCACGCTATCGGCCGCCATGAACATCATCATTGCCAAGGGGCTCGAGACAATCGAACCCGAGCTAGGGATCGACCGCAAGACAAAGCCGAGCAAACCCAAATCAACCGCGGCCTAACCCCAACAACAGAACGGCCCCGGCGGCGCGCTAACGCCCCGAGGCCTGGCCGAAACCTTCTGATGAAAGGTTTGACAATGGACAATAGTACTACGCGCAAATTGCGCCAACTTGCCTGGGTTGTTGCCAAGCAAGACGAACAGCAGGACAACATTGAAAGGGCTTACGGATTGGATGCCCTATACGTTTACCGGCGCGAAATCGACCTCAGCAAGGCCGTACGCCGACCGCGCTACTGGCGAGCCACACACCGCGCCGTCTTGGCCAACGAGTGCAGCTGGGGCGACCCGGACCCCGCTGTTTGGACGCCAGTCAACGAGGTTGGCGAGGTGAAGTCATGAAAAACGGCGGACGAAAACGCACGGGCACCTTGGCTTGGCGCGGTGGCACTTGGTGCGGACGGGTGACGGTCGAAATGGACGGCGAGACGGTCCGCCCGTGGGTGCGCTTGGAGACCGACAACAAGGCCGTAGCGCGTCGCAAGCTGGCCAAGTTGATTGAAGACCCTACCCTCGCCAATGCCAAGCAGGCTGCAACCGCGCCCGAAACCTACGCAGAGCTTGCTGACCGCGTTGCCAAGTCCAGGCGCCAAGAG
Organism: uncultured delta proteobacterium; assembly: GCA_963811985.1. GTDB lineage: Bacteria > Myxococcota_A > Polyangia > Polyangiales > Polyangiaceae > FEN-1139. Next base: position 78,730 of record CAWEUH010000009.1, on the reverse strand, counting down.
GGCTTGAAGGACTGCTCAACGGAAGAATCGCGGGAGCGCGTTTGGGTCATTCCGGAAATGGGACCCCTGCCCGTGGCGAGCATTCGCCCCGAGCACATTGGCAGCATTTACGAGAAAGCACGCGCCAAGGGGCGATCGCTCTCCCTGCTACGAAACCTTCGCACGGTGCTCCAAAGTCGTTTCAACGTTGCCGTCGAGCAAGGGGTCATTCAAACCAGCCCGGTCGAGCATGCCCGCATTCCCAAGGCCAAAGTTGACCGGCGCGAACGGGCCGTTTTGACTGACTGCGAGTTTCAGGTCTATCTGACTTGGACGCACCCAGTGAAGCACCGGCAAGTTGCCGTCATTGAACGCCAGGCAATGTCCGCACTGGCCCGCATGTTCGGGGGACTTCGAACCGGCGACATCCACGCTTTGAACTGGACACACTTCGACACTAGCTCGACTCCCGAGCTGGCGGGCGCATTCACGTGGGGCATGGCACTTCGACGCAAGACGGCGCGGCCGCAACGCATTACCGTCCCGGAGGCGCTACGTCCGATTCTAAGGGACTGGTGGGCGCGGTCAGGCAAACCGATGTCGGGCTTGGTGTTCCCCGTCCTACGCGACGGCAAGCGCAGCAAGGTCGAAACAAAAGGCGCCAAGCACCAAGTCAGCCATGCCGCGGCCATGCGTCGTGATTTGCAGGCCGCATTTATTGCACACCGCAAAGCCAACCCCGATGCACCGGCTGAGATTCTCGACCTGTACGCCCCTGCGCTGGACTCCGCGCGCTGGCTCGAACTGTTCACGAAAACCGAGTTCACCCGCCCCGTGGACTTCCACAGCTGGCGCCGGAAATTCGTCCAAGCCTTGGCCGATATTGGCCTAAATGCCCAGCAGGCCCAGAAGTTGGCAGGCCACTCGGACCTGGCAGCCCATGAGAGGTATTTGCATTCGACGAGTAAGACGCTAACCATCCCGGCCGAAGCCTTGCCGAACCTTCTCAGCAAGGAATTGTCCCAAGAATGAGACGAAACCCATTGCACCCAAATCACGATTCGGCATGAATACAGTCCAAGCCCTCGTAGCTCAGAGGACAGAGCAGCGGTTTCCTAAACCGAAGGTCACAGGTTCGACTCCTGTCGGGGGCGCCCTCGTTATTCTCGAGAATAACACGTAAGAACGGCCGTGTTCAGCGCTGACCTGGAAAGACGCTGGCATCCTCTATCGCGACAAGACCAGACGCATTCGGACGAATCGGAACACGGGCCTGGGCAATATTTGGGCAACGGATGGGCAATGGAAACCGATGCTCACAAGAGCGTAGCTGCGTCAAGTTGGTTCGTTGTTGGACTGCCGACTCGACGTTGACCAAAAAAGGGTCTGGTGCAGATATGGCACTTTCGGCATTCGACCTGCTTTGGTGCATGACTCGGATTCCGGCTATTCGGATCGCCTTTCCAGTTTCAGCTTCAGTCAACCGGTGGCTTTCTGGCATTCCCAGTGCGGCCATCCTGTTCAGTATCCTACATGCAGCTCTGGCTTCCACCCTCTGTCCTTGTGGCGACCGTGCCCGCATTGTCGGACCGATGATGGACTTGTAGCGGTACATTGTATTCTCGACTTTGCTGCGCCGGCTATATCCGGACTGAGTATGCCACTGTCTCTTGCCCAATTTGACTCGTGATCGAATGTTTCGATTACGCTCCCTTGTTGTCGGCGTTCCTGGTCTCACCCGGGCGTTCTTCTTCGGCGGGATGAGTACCCTCGGTGAGCGATTGTCCGTGTGGTTCTCAACGGCCTTGTAGACGGATTCATTATCGTATGCGCCGTCGGCGCAGACTGACCCTAGCGGCTTCTTGATCTCCTTGATCAGTGCGGGCACGCGAGAGGCGTCAGGCGCGCGCTGGCTGGTCAGGTCAGACGCGATGATTTCGCCGGTGAGGGCATCGATCGCGATATGCAGCTTGCGCCAATCCCTGTTTCTTGGCGGTTTGCGTAGGGTGCCGACATGGATCGCAAGGCCGGTGCTGTCGACCAGAATGTGGACTGGTTTGTTGCCAGCAGCCGCACAGATGGGGAGCTTCCCAAGCTTCTTGGCTCGCCTGGAGATCGTGGTGTGGTCGGGGACTTGGCCGTCTAGAACAAGCAACGAAAGCAGGGATCGGAGAAAGCCCTCTGTCTGACGCAAGCGAAGATGCAAGACCATGCCCACCGTCAGGGCTATCTCGATGGCGTGATTGGAATACTGAGCCTGACCGCCGGGCTTTCGCCGTCCGTGTCTTGGTGGCCACCATCCCTTCAACTCGACCTCAGAGATCCATACCGTCAGGCTGCCACGTTGTTGCAGACCTGCTTCGTACTTCGGGCCAGTTGGTGACCTTGTACGAGCCCTTGACGTATTTGGCCTGGCTGCGCTTGAAGGCGGTCATCGACAACTCCAACGTCCAAGAATACGCTCAGACTGCACTTCGGGCACAGGAGTCATGCGCCAAGGCATCGAGAGGGTGTAATCGAGCCCGTCGAGCGAGTTCGCGAATGCTTCAAAAGAAACAGCTACTCCCCGTTACCCATCACCACCGGCGTCAGTCCTCCTCCCTACCGGGAGGCAGCATGATTTCAGCGCGGATCGGTTATCGGTAATGACACGATGAAGTCACTCAATGGACTTGGTTGCGCACGTCGTCCAGCACCAATGCGGCGTGCGTGCCCGGGTCGACGTTGGGGTAAACCTTGTTGACTCGGCCATCGGGTGACAGAAGGAAGCTTACGCGGGAAGCTTTGCCCATTTTTAGTGGGACGCCGAACGCCGTCACCCAACTGGTATCCTTGTCCACGATGATTGGAAATGGCAGCGAATATTTTTGAGCGAAACTCGCGTGTGAGCTTTGATCGTCTACCGAAACCCCGTAAAGCTGGATCTGCGCGTCTCGATATTTATTCCAGACGTCCCTGAATGCACAGGCTTCCTTGGTGCAACCGGGCGTGTCGTCCTTAGGGTAAAAATAGATGACCGTAAAGTGACCGTTGGATTCAGCCAAATGATGAACCTGACCCGTCTGATCCACGCCGGATAAATCTGGGGGCCTTGACCCAGGGGAAAGTAGCCCTGCGGGTTGAGAATGCCCCTGGCAGCCAAATGCCGTAGCCGCTATCAGAGCCACCAAACGCAGGTCAATCGTTCCATTTCGCATTGCCCGTTTATGGGCACCTTCAGCTCGGCTGGCAAGGGGAGCAACGTGACGGCCAGGCGAGGCGATCCTCGTTTAATCATTGTCTTGACTCGGCGATCCCGAACGTGAAGTCCACCCCAAAGCAGCACGGCGGCGTACCGGGAAGAGCTCCTGGCCAAGTTGAACGTCGCCGATGCGAAAGTGCGTCGCGATGGCTTTCTGGTCCATCTATCCAAAATACAGGGCACTACCCGCCATTTCTCGCGATTCCGTGACCGGAAAATGACGCAGTCAATGACGCGGTGGCTACTGCGTCATTTGACTGCGTCAATTTTAGTGGCCGGCTGGTGGCAATTGCCGCGAAATCACGCCGATGTTCTGCCGGACGTCATCGGTAGCCAGAACAGCGATTTGGCCAGGTTTAACATTGGCACCAGACGCCGGCGTTGGAGACAGATCAGTCACTGTCTGCCCCACTCTATCAGCCGCACGTGCCGCAGTCATTGTGGCACATTCCCAGATGACAGCAGGGCAGAACAATGCAAGGACAATTGCACACGCCAACTGATGGGTGGGCTACGCTTAGAGCAGCGAAGTCAGCCATGTACTGCGAACTAACACTAGCATACACGGCGATGGGACACCTGCAAAGGTTGCCATTGCACGGATCACCCCCGGTCACCGCAACGCAATCCGAGTCCGACGTGCAGGACTGGAGTAGATCGGAGGCTGGCATTTGACAGGTGGTGCTTGTGCTTGTGAGTACCGCTGGTGCTCCCCCGCTACTCAGGCTGCCTGAAACGCCTGCTGAGCCTCCGGAAGTTGTTGCTCCCCCTAAAGAAAGGCCGGCATCATTGCCCACAATGCCTCCACCACATGAAGCAGTCAGAAGCAATAGACATAGACTTGCCAAGCCCAAAGTACTGAATTTCGTGGTCATAGTGAATGCAGTTCCCGAAAATAGCCAACGTTGGTTGCAGCGACCGCCCGAATTGGTCAGGTTGGCCTTGCTTGATGTTAACATATATGCTGGGGCCGTTCGAACGTTTGGGCGGCACCTTGAAGCGCCGCTGCAGTTTGTGCCGTGAAAACGAACACTTCTGCCTGAAGTCTGGTGTGACCGCGTCGAAAGGTTCGGGGCTGGGCGCTTTGGTCAGGTTACCAACAACCGACACTGCACCTTGTCTTACCGGAACAGTCATAGTCCGTGCTGCAAGCCCGCATGCAAATTCTGGGGCTTTGATCAATCCCCAGACAAATGTCCGAACAAGTACCGGAATCGGAACTGGAACTGCCCGCGTCCGCGCTACAACCGCAATCCGAAGCTGTCGTGCACAATCGTGTACAGACGCTGCTCCCCGTGCAATAGCCACCTTCAAGGTTCGAGCAATCCCCGTCTGAGTTACACGCCTCGCCAATCACCGAACTTGGAGCAGGGTAACTCTTCGCAGCGTTGTCCTTGTTGGAGCAGCCTATCAATTGTAACCCGAAAATTGCCCACGTCAGTAACGCCGTCTGCGGTCTCCGTAACGCGCGACGCCCTTGGAACATAACCCACTATAACACGGGCGTGTTTGGCGTACAATAAGGCCCCACGGGGTCCTCAGGGTGAGCGCATCTCATTGCTTGATTTTCGGGTGGCCAGCTTTCAAGAGCTTGAGACGATAGGCATCATCAGGGGCTCAGTGTAACCAGTATCGCGCTGAGCCTCGTAGGCTCACCCTATGCCGCCACCGCACGAACTGGGCACGGGCGTGTCATGTTCGTCAGGTCCGACGACATCACCGACATGACGGACCACTAGCGGGCGACCGGACAGACAAAGCCATGCATTGTGTGCTTGGGGCCAAGTCGATAAGTTAGAGTCCAGCCTGATAGCTCGCGGGGATCGTGTAGCCCTGTGCTGACTCTGTACCGGAGCTTGCGGCAGTACATAACGGGCTGTGCGGGAAGTACAAACCCTTATCGAGGGTCTGGCCCCCAACAGCGTGACCCATCGACTGCGTCTGGACGCGACTGGGTGGTTGCCGTAGATGGTGTTGGTATGACCCAATCCGAAAAGCAAAACGAAGTACTTCGTAAGAGACTCGTAGCATTCAGTAACCAACTAGCAGCGGATGGCTGCACCTGCGAATTGGTTGGTGGTAAGGCAATTCTGAACTCAGCAGAGGGCAATTTCAGCGAGTTCACGCCATTTACGTTGTTAGTGGCCGTCACGAAACTTGGCAAAGCCAACAAGTCCACTTCATCGTCCCCTACGGACCACGACGAAGCATAGGTGACACCGTATTCTTCGAGGGACTAGGCCTATCTGAAAGGACTGCATGTGGATGACAACACCCGCATCTTGCCTGTTGGACATTTGATCAAGAAGAACTGCACCGTTCGACTGGTGAGAATTGCGGGCTTCACACGAGAGGGCTAGGAATCCCGCTGCCACCCTCTTAGAATGCCCGTTCAAATCCACGCTGTTGGAGCCCAATTGCGGTCCCTTCAAAGATTGGCCCAATGGATGGGGTAATGTTTGAGGTCAATGTCCCAATTTGCTGCTCAACACAAATGCAAGACCGTTGGCAATGTTATAGCTCACTTGCAAAAGCTGCTTCCATCGGAATACGAGCTTCGTTGGGACCGGCCGTCACCGACGGAAGAACTATCTCATCCCAACAAGTATCAGACGTTCAAGGTCGTTTGCACTTCCAACAAAACCCAGGTTGAAGGGCAAGTATACCCCAACGATGTCAGCAACCCCAGCGTCTTTAATGTGGCTCTGAACAGGCCAGGTGCTTCACTGAAAAAGGTTCGTCCCAAGACCTGTACAACTGACTTGATGAACGTAGCCATTCTGATCAAGAAACTGTTGCCCTGTCTGTGCTCCGCTGATGCCGGTGCTGTCCCGACCAAGAAGTGATCTGTTCTAACCGCCGCGGGTACCTGAGGTACCGTACCTCTGGTCATCGAGCTTAGGATTACTGTTGAAACAATAAACGGAGACTTGCCCGGACAACGGCATCCGGGCTGCGTCATCTTGGTGGGGAAACTCAAGTGAACTGGCTAACACGGCAGTCAATTGCCCGATGCCGAGAACCAAAGTTGCCGATTATCCTTCTAGTCCCACGAGCGCCGCCAACCCCCTGCTGAATAGAGGATTTCCTGGCCCCGTAGAGAGTTGCCCCCTCTCTCTTTGGAACGAACCGTAATATGACCAATGGATCATTTCCGTCGGGGCCGACCGTGGTCTGTTAGTCACCTTCAATGTCGTCTGCCGGTCGGTGCCGTATAGAAATTCTCACATCCTCGGTAGGGAGACGGAGTCCGAATTCGTCATTACGGCCTCACCCAGATACAACGAGCGAGCCTCGACAAGAAGGCCAGCTAGTCAACCCATTCCAAATGGTGAGAATGTTTCCAAAACTCAACAAGTTCCGTCTCCCCTTGGCGGGCTTCCTTATCGCATCTGCGGTAGGGCCGACGTGTTTCGCGGGCAATGAAGGCGATAACGGCAGTTTGGCCTGCTTGCCATACATGGCTGGCGGCATCATTGTCGGGGCTGTGGCAGCGGTCGCGATCGATGATGCGGCGTTGGCCTATGAGACCCCAGCGAAAGGCGACCATCGTCCTGCGCTATCCAGTAACTTGAGCATCGCGCCGTACGTCACAAGCAATCAGCAAGGTTTGGTCCTGCGGGGTGCGTTCTGACAGGGATAGACCAACCGTCTCTCCAAGGCTGCTCTTATTTGGCAGCCAGGCAGCGGCTGAGTGAGCAACAAGCGGAGGATGGCGGCGTGGGGCGGCAAGGGGATGGACTTCGGAATTCCTGGGCTCCTCCATTCCATTGATTGACAATCCGAGCCAGCATTCGACTCTTACGATCGAACGATAGCCTTCTTGACTGCCGCAGGGACCGACCCGATGTGTCGGCAATGCTCACTCCTTGGCCGGCACTGGCGTGGGCTTGTTGACTATGCACGCGATGCCACCTGCCAGTTTGTCTCCGTCCGCGTGGCTCGGCACAAAGTAGACGATGGTCCCCGCTTCGAAATGCGGCCAGCGATCGTGACCGTCGCTGCGCAGGCATACTTCGTCCATTCCGCTCACCCAAAGCGCAGCGCGCGCCCCTCGCGCGAGCAGACGCCCCTCGAGGCACACCATGCTCCCGGTGCGCGTCAGTTCGATCTCGAGCTCATCAGCTTCAGGTGGCCAGAGCGCGCAGCTCGTTCGCCAGCGCGGAAGGCGCGTGGGCTGCGGCTGGCACGCGCCTTGGCTTCCTGGGGTCGAGGGGACGCACGGATCTTGCGAAGCGGAGAGCGGCGCTGACAAGGACGGAGCGCGCGGAGCCACCGGCGCGGGTGGCACAACGGCAGACGGCGTAGTGCCGCAAGATAGCGCGAGCGTGACAGCAAGCGTCGATTTCGTCAGGGTCGCGCGTAGCGACACGCTGGAAGACTAGCATTGCCCGTGCTCCTGCGCTCGCGGCGCGCGGCGCACGCCAATCCCTATCTTTCGGCGGTTTTCGGTGGTCGCCGACATGGATCGCAAGGCCGGTGCTGTTGACCAGAATGTGAATTGTCTGGTGCCAGCAGGCGCACAGATAGGGAGCTTCCCGAGTTTCCTGGCTCGTCTTGAGATCGTGGTGTGGTCTGGGACTCGGCCATCCAGAACGAGGAGCGAGAACAGAGATCGGCGAAAGCCCTCTGCCTGGCGCAAGAGAAGATGGAAGACCATGGCCACTGTCACGGCTATCTCGATGGCGTGGTTGGAGTACTGAGCCTGACCGCCGGGCTTTCGCCGTCCGTGTCTTGGTGGACCCCATCCGGCAAGCGTGTCCTCCGAGATCCAAACCGTCAGGCAACCGCGTTGTCGTAGCCCCGTTTCGTACTCGGGCCAGTTCGTGGTCTTGTACGAGCCCTTGACGTATTTGGCTTGGCTGCGCTTGAAGGCGGTCATCAGCAACTCCAGAATCCAAGAACACATTCAGACTGTACTTCGAGCACAGGAGCCATGCACCAAAGCAGCTCGGATGGGCTATCGGGCAAGGTCAAAGACGAAGAAATGCGCAGCATCTTGATTGCGACTGTTGAGCGGACCGTGGCGGTTTTGCAGACGCCAAAGTGCAATGCCATGCCAGCCAGTTTTTTCGCCCAATGATACCACAACAATCCCGATGATGGCTTGCGCGTTCGATGGTGGATAGAGCCAAGGGGCAACGCGGCGACCGCTCACAAGTTGGCGTTGCCGTTTCTTGCCTGAGTTGTCTTTGTCGCTGCCAGGCGCTTTTTCCGTGCCGTAACGACATGATAAGATTAGCAACCCCAGCCTACGCGATAAAGTGATATGAACGGCCGAGGGTGATGCGCGAACGGTTTCCTGTCCAGTTGTTCGCGTTTGCGTTCTTGGGCTGGACCTTTGACTTCTACGACCTCGTGCTGATCGGGTTCATCAAGCACTGGGTGGCGGCGGACTTACACTTGACGCCAACAATCGAGGCGCTGATGTTGACGACTGCCCTATGCACTTCGGGTCTCGGCGGCATCGTATCGGGCATGCTGGCCGATCGCGTGGGCAAACGCACGTTGCTTTCGGCAACTGTGCTTGCGTATTCGGTAGGTTCACTGATTACGGGTTTGGCTCCGTCGCCCGGCGTATTCTTGCTGGGGCGCGCCATCGTCGGGCTTGGCGTCGGAGGCGAGTGGGCCATCGGGCATGCGATGGTAGCCGAAGCGGTGGCGCCCCGGTTGCGCGGACGTGCCTCAGCGTGGCTTCAAGCAGGCGAACCTACGGGAGTCGCTCTGGCGGCACTCGTCGGATACTTGCTGGTACCGGCCGTTGGCTGGAGACTCGTACTGCTCGGCTCCAGTGCAACGGCCTTGCTCGCGCTTGCGGCTCGACGCTCGATTTCATATTCCAAACCGCCCAGCAGGACGCGCGCCCTCGCTGCGCGACTTATCGGGCGCTGGCGTTGGGACCCGGTTGGTCAAAGCGTGGTTGCTCGGCGTGTTCAAGCTTGGCACTTATTGGAGCTGCTACATCTGGCTACCGGGATTTTTGCTTCGAGAAATGCACCAATCGGTCGCGCGCAGCGTTACTTGGGTACTGACGGCGCAACTGGGACAATTCATCGGAATGCTGACGTTTGGCTCCTACGCCGACAGGGTCGGCCGACGTCCCGCATTTTGCCTGTATTCACTGCTGACGGCGGCCGCCTTGGCACCGCTTGCCTTTGCTTGGCACACGCTGTCGGCGCACGTCACTGCATTTTGGACTGTGATGTTCGCGCTTGGCCTGGGCTCAGGCTGCACGGCAGGTTTCGGCGCGCTGCTCGCCGAGTTGTTTCCAAGCGAAATCCGCGCGGGCGCGATGGGTACGACGTACAACCTAGCACGCGCCGCTCAACTTGGCGCACCGCTGCTTGTCAGCGTGGCCGTGCAAAGCCATGGCCTAGCCGGCGGTTTGTCGGTGCCGCTCGCCTTGGCCTTGTTGACCGCGTCCTGGGTCTGGACTTTGCCCGAAACGCGGGGCATCACTTTGCCGTCGCTTGGCTCAGATGAATGCAACCATCACGGTTTTGGAGATCACGGACTCGATCGATCTGCACGGATTTCAACCGAAGGAGGTGCCCGATGTTGTTGAGTCGTACTTGCAGTCCGCGTAAGAGAAGGGCTATGCCGAGATTCGGCTGATCCATGGCCGGGGCATCGGCGTGCAGCGTGCCAGGTTCAGTCACTGCACCAAGGTGGAAAACCATGCCCACCGTCAGGGCTTTGAGAAGCGCCGTAAACGGCCGGGTGACTATCCGGCTTTCCAACGGGCATGTTACACGCGAAACTTCAATTGGCACTTCAATTGGCACTAGCCATGGGTTAGGTTGAGCCGCATTGCTATTGCATACGATCAGCCGTCATATCGTCTACTGTTTAGGAGACTCTACATGCGCCATCACGTCCTTTACGTTGCCTTCCCCGTCCTCATTTTTGCGGCTTGCTCAACGACTGTAAATAACGGCACGAATAGCACGAGCTGCAACATCGACTCGTCCATCACGGGCTGTACCAGCAATTCAACCGGCTATAGCTGCCCTGTGGGTCAACCAGCGCCGGACGCTAACAACTCGTCGCTCTTGTGCAGTGTTCCCGTATCGGCTAACGGCGTCGATGAGTATTGTTGCGCATCGAACACACCCGTGAGCGGCGCCACCTGCGAGCAGGATATGTCAGTGACAGGTTGTACGGCGGGTAGCTATGGCTTCGCCTGTACCGGCTCTGACCGGCCTGATACTGACTATTCGGGTATTGTTTGCAGCACATCGGGGACCTCGGGCGTAGATGCTTCAGGAACCCCTGCAACCCTCTATTGCTGCGTGTACAATGGGACTAGTACGCAGGTCACGTGCAACGAGGTCTACCAAGAACCTGCAGGGGGGCCTGTCTGCGGTTCCACTTGCGACGCGTGCTTGCAGACGTACGAATGCGGATCGCAATACAAGGCCTGTGACTCGACATGCCAAAGTGAGATTCAAGCGATGATGGATTGCACGAAGAATGCTGCCGCCGCCAACAATGGAAACCTGACGGCCGACGACGAGAGTGCTTGCTCTACGAGCAACCTTGGGGGAACCAATTCAGCCGCATATGCCTTGTGGTGGGAGGTAATCCGCGTCAGCGTCAATTGCTCAATCCCCTGCTGCGCTGTAGGATAGCGCCCAATCACTGGGCCCATTCCGAGCGCCGTATCTCAAGCTGCGACTCCGGACATTCCGGTCGGCACTTCGTGTGCCTAGGAAGGCCGGCCAAGGGTTGACGACAATCAAGGTCTTGGCCAGGGAATTGTGGGGTTGTCGCGCGCAGCGCGACGGCGTGAGGTGCCAAAAACAGGAACGAGCCAAATCAAGCTGCCTCGCGGAAGTAGAAGTTCAGCACTCCACCAAGCCGTTCCCTGCACTTGATGGCGCCTGTATTGGGCGCACTCGCTAGCGTTGCTTCGATCAATCGGTTGTCGAGACTTTGATGGTTTCGCTCCCGATGATAATGATCGACAAACTCAAAGACGATCTTACGAAGATGTCGTTCGCCGAGAGGCACAAGTTTTTTGAGGCATTCCCTTCTGGCGGATAGTGCGAATCGTTCCGCGTAGGAATTCACATTTGGGCTTCTGGCGGGTAGCTTGATGGTATTTCGGCCGAGGTCGTGACCAGGATTCCAGAGTGCACCGCGTAATCTCGTATAGCCCCAGCCAGGATTTGCAGTGGCCATTTGAACTACGAGATTGGCGATGTCAGTCTTCGTTGGCGGTCTTCCTGGACCGCGAGCTATCGAGCCATCGTACTTCTTGGCGACAAGATGACGATACCAACGCAGCAACGTGTCTGGTGTTACGATGCAGGCGATTCCGTGCAAGGCTGACCGACCGAGGGCTTTGGCTTTGACGGCAAGTCTTCGACGTTGATCCTTGGTCAGGCGTAAGCGCTTCTTCCCAAGTTGTTCACGGCGCGCTGTGCCAATATTCAGACGAGCAGAAATCCTGCGATGTTGCCTCGATCGTCGAATAGTGGGCGACGTCTTCATTTCGGTCCCGCCGCAGCAAACAACCTAACCACTCCGTGACGCTGGCTCGCGTTCGAACTGTCGCCTACCGGCCGATAAGGTGTTTTGACCCGCCACGCCGAGTGGATGGCCCAGGCTTAAGTACCCGTCCAGCTCCCTGGCCGCCGGTCACGCACGGATGGCGGTTGGCGCCAGCACGGTCAGCGCCAGCATGAAGGGTCGCTTCGGTTGTAACGGCTGCTGTCCCGTCAACTCGCAGGTTTTGTGCTCATTCGAGTTTTCGCACCATACGGCCTTGGGATCAACGCGACGAATCTCACCCTAAATCGTTTGCAGCCAGGATCTCCAAAAGCTGTTGAAATGCCCAATCGCATGTTGCTAGGCGCAATCTGATGCTCGCCCGCGTCGTTGTAACTCGGGTTGACCCGGATTTTGCCGCCTTGGAAAAGAAGCTGAGTCACGGACCAAAACTAGCACAGCGTGAAATGACCAATAATTCCAGGCAATATGGGTTTTCGCGGAGTACGACGTGCAATGGCCCATGAAATGCTTCATCGCATGCCACTAGGCGCTATCTGACGCTCGCCCGCGTCGTTGTAGCATCGGGTTGACCCGGATTTCGAACCGCCTTGGCAAGATTTTCCCGCCCGCGTTGCGTCACTGAAGAATCGGTGTCGCTTGCGCGTTGGCCAGATCAAACATCCAATCAATACAAGCTGCGTGCATGGCCGTGCTTGGGCATGCGCGTTCATGCCGAGCTTCTTCTGCTGGCGATAGGTTCGCGAGAATCGAGCCCCATTTTGGATTGGGATGTTTGCGGGCCTCGCGCGATTGCAGGATCGAGGGACACTGAGCACGTAGTTCCTTGATAATGTACTCGGATGGGACGCCCCGCAGGCGAGCGCAGGCGATGGCGTCAGCGGTCTTGTCGCTATCGACTTCAGTGGGCGTGTAGCCGGGCTGAACAAGCGGTTGACCGGATGGCGTTTCCTTACAGCCATGCTCCGCGAAGGCGCGCGCGATTGAATCATCCTCCGAGAACCTTCCATCCGGCAGCGAGTGAAGAAGGCGCTTAAAACCGTAGCTCGCGCACATCTCATAGCCGAACATGCACGGCACGGACTCTACCTCGAGCAGGCTCGAAGTATACAAATCGGGACGCCCGTCGTCGTCCTCATCATAAATCTCATCGACACGCATGTCGCGCGGCACCGGATACGGCGTCAGATGCCCAGCCCGAAACGTGTAAAGTTTCTGAGCCGGCTCGTGGCCGCACCCAATCATGTTTTCAACCCAAAACTCCTCGAAACCGTCAGCGTCGAAGTCGAAGGCGAGCACCTTCCATGGCCCGAGTGGTCCACTATTCGAACCGTCAATTTGCATGGGTCCTAGCGCCTGGCGCTGCCCATCGGTACCGTAGTGCGCGAGCGTCCAGTGAAAGGACTTGTTGCCCAACAGCTCGACCGCCCACGCGGAACCGTCGCGCATTGGCAGGCACATCAGACTAAGTCCCGCTATTGCATCGCCTTGGCTGCTGGCCCAGCTCCACCCTACGTTACAGGTAAACGCCAAGTTCCCGACATCCTCCTCGATGGCCCGGGCTAGATCGTGGACGGCGCGCTCGTTCGCAATCTGTGCGGCGGCACAAAAGCGATTTGTCAAAACCGTCGCGCGGTCGGGCAATGCGCGCTGGTGTGGTCGCAGCGGCACGCTGGCGTCGGGTCGTGTCGCGGTACTGCCAACACTCGAGTGGGGTGTGGGCTGCGGCGTGGGCAGCGACCAAAGAGCCGTCGCCTGAGCGCCGGGTGGAGCGGGCGGTACCGGGCGACTCGCGTTGCACGACGCCATGGCGAGAGAAAGTATGACTGAAGCATACCAGTGCGTGAGCATTGTTGACCCAGTGTACGTTGTGCGGTTTCGACGCGTCAACAGGGGCCAAAAGAAGGGCGAATGGCGTCAGGGGGCAGATGCCATGAGGTCCGACAATGCGGGCACGGTCGCTACAAGGACAGAGGGTGGAAGCCAGAGCTGCATGTAGGATTCTGAACAGGATGGCCGCACTGGGAATGCCAGAAAGCCACCGGTTGACTGAAGCTGAAACTGGAAAGGCGATCCGAATAGCCGGAATCCGAGTCATGCACCAAAGCAAAAGGCCTTCAGAGTTCGTGTAGTGGTACAACAGATCCGCCGGTATCTCGGTCACCATCGGCAAGACCTTCTCAACTTGACTCCGCGATTCGTTCAGAATCGCGGTCGTATGGGTGTCCGTTGCGTTCGGTTCCGGGGCCATCTTGACGCCAGGCGCTTCCTAGTTGAGTGATGCTCACAGAAAACGATGCGCCAAGCAAGCGGGGTCGCTACTCGCCCCTAGGGTAGTTTCAACGTGAGTGTGTTCTCAAGCCGAACGCACTCTTCCGCCGAAAGCCCCAAGTTTCTGGCGTCCCCTTTCCAGTGCTGAAGCTTGTTGATCGTCGTTGTCGCGATCGTATACGCGTCCGAGGCTTGCAGTCGATAGTATCCTGCGCTTTCGATGACGTTCTTGAGATCCGGTGAAGGGTCGTCCTCGTTTAGCGCAAGAACATGGGAGTCTTTTGGGGAAGCTGGGTTCATGTCGTATGCTGGTGCCAGACGCCACCCCTCTGGGGTGCGGAAGAAACCATGGTTGCGAAGGTGATCATCGCGGTTGGCTATCACAACGTTGAAGACAACTCGTCGGAATAGCTGACGCAAGTCCTGTTCGATGTGCGCAGGACTGCCATTTGTTGCTATGAACTCAGCCAATTCGATGTAGCTTGCTTCGCTCTTTTCGGTCTTGTTGAGCAATGTCATCGCTGACGCAAAGAACTTGCGTGCTCCTGAGACCCGATCGAAGCGCTGCACAAGGAAAGTGTGATAACCGGGACCGATTTTTTCGACTTGGGATTCTGGTACTTCAATTCCGCATTGTCGTGCCCAATCATGTGCCAGTTTCTCACAAAGACCAACATCCATGTCGTCATCTGCCGCCGGAAACTTCGCAATCCAAAGGCTCGCGTCTTCACCACTAATATTGGCTTTTGGCCTAGCTCCGCCGAGTGAAGATCCTGGCGCAACGAGCACTTTCAGCCATTGCTCAAGCAGCGTAAGATCATCAAGTTTCTTGCGGCTCAGCTGAAGGGCAACGTCTTGCAGTTCTCTTAGTTGCGTTATTGGGGGTGCCGAAAGTGCTTCATTGGATAGAAACGAGGGCTCGACATCATCCAACCGACTGAAACGCAGGGCCCCCATACGCGTGATGTCCTGGACCCCAAGCAAGAAGTCCCACTCATGAAGCTCGCAGCTGCGACGCCCCTGGTTCTTGGCCTCGACAGTTTCTCGGCGTTTCATAAGCAACCGCCCCCATCGATCAGGGCAGCTATCTAGGAAGACACCAAGGTTGGAACCTGTGGGGAAAAAATCCCCAGCAGTGAGCGAAAGCGTGGGGTCCAACTTGAAGCACGACGGATGCTTGAGCCATGACGACTCGTAGGAGAATCGCACAGAATCGATGCCCGCCCGAGACATGGTTCCAATGCGAGAAAGCGATCCAAACGCCGGATCATCCAGCCAAACGGCTAATGCGTCCTGGCTGCCACCTTGCTGCTTTCGCTTCGCCCGAGTTGCCATGGTTAGCGTCGTGAATCTTGATTCACGTCGTTCGCATGTGATTCCTGCGCCGCGCGGCGGGGCGCCCTGCGCCGCAAAGGTAGCCCCGCATCTTGCAGCCTTCGCCCCACCGCGTCGTCAAAAGCTACGCTTGATAGATCGTGCTCCAAGCCGAGTACCCTCAATACCTGGGCGTAACTGCCCAAAGTCACGGAAGCGTCGCCATGTTCTACCTTGCTGAGTGTGGGGCGCGATATATTGGCCCGAGCACACACTGTCTCGGCAGAGAAAGCCCGCCGCAGTCGGGCAAGTCTTAGCCGCTCACCCAAGTCCCGAAGATGGTGATCTGTTGAGGGGTACTGGAGGGATGTTTTTGCTGACATAACGATAATAATAACTTACTAATATACGCTAATATGTCAAATATAGTTTATGTTATATAAGTAACAAGGAACAATCCGGCCGGATGGATTGTCATTGGGTTTGCGTTCCAATGGCCGGAAATCTCGCAGATGAACGCCACGGTCACCGATCACCCAACACGATATTTCGTGGCCACAGACAACGGGATCGTTGAGTTCACACTCTGAGCCGGCGCGTGACCCTGATGAGAGCCAACGCGCCCAAACCGAGCAGTGCCGCCGCATTGGCCGCGTCGCCGCGACTAGTGACGCGACACGAGCAACTGCCGCCGATGCTGGTTCCGGCATCGCGCGATCCGCCGCCCGCGTCGATGCCGGTTCCGCCGTCGCTCACGCCAGCTCCGGGCTGGATCGTGACCAGCGAGACGCCGAACCGGGGCAGATCGAAGTTAACGCCCACCGTGCCGTCCCCCGCCACCGCCAGGGTCCCGTCCGGGACCAGCGGCGAGGGATCCATCGCCTGCTGCAGGGCTGCAACCTGTGCCGCCGACGGGTTCGGTGGCGTGCCTTGCGACACCCAAACTGAATACGCATCCCCGTGCATTTCGTCCACGCGCAGGTGCGAGACGCGCACGCTGGACCCGAAGCTCGGCAGAACTGTGATCGTCAGGTGCACGGGCGTGGCAGCGACGGTCACGATGTCATCGTGATAATTCCACACGAGGACTTGGACAGCGTTGCCGTCCAGCGTGGCCATGCCGTCGACCTCCGGCTTCCCGCGCACACCGTTCGTGAGAATGTCGCTCAGCATGAGTGCCCCGCTGCTGTTCAGCGGCAAGCGTGTCCCGTTTAGGCGACCCAGCAGCTTGAACGCGCTCAGGACGGGCAGGTTGATGCCGTTCGTGGCAAGCACGCGATACCCGGCGAAATAAGGCGTGCCGGGAAACGTGAACGCCCAGGTGAGAACTCCACCCAGTTTGACACCCACCTGGGCCTCAAGCTCAATCGTGTGCTTCATCATCGCGATCTCGTACGCGCCGTATGCGGTGGAGTAGCGATACGCATCCGCGGGCGTGCTGCTCGCCGGGCAGGCGGCGCAGCCGTCGGGATCCGCCTCGGTGATGTAGATGGGCGTCTGCTTGAATTGGGAGAAAGCCGCGACCGCGTTGAAGCCGGAACTGTGACGCTCAAGCTGGGAGCCGAGGTCCATCTCGACGTGCCCCCCGGTGATGGCGACGCCGCCTTTCGCGTGGAATGTCACGAGATCCAGGCGCGTTCCGCTCTTGCCGGTGACCGCGTTGGTGCCGGTCGCGCAGTGCTGTAGGAATTGCGTCAGGAAGCTGTCGCCGACGATCGCCACCGCCGGGCCGCCGAGCGCCGCGTTGGGGATCACCTCGTGTAGCGCCGATTCCGTGTAGTCGTAAAGTTTCGCGTAGTCCGCGAATGTGCCGTTCCAGTAACCGATGTCGGGTTCGTTCCACAGCTCCCACAGCCAGCTTGCCGCGACGTTCGGGTAGCGACCGTTCGCGTGCATGGCCCACGCGCTGATGAGATCCGCCCACTTCGTGTAGTCCGTCGGGGGATAGAAGCACCCGCCGTCGAGCGTTGTGGTGCTAGAGTTGCCGTAAGGGGTCGGGTGCGTGGAGAGTGCCTCGGGCATGAATCCGATCTCGACGAACGGCAATGCTCCGACCGACGTGATTGTATCCATAATCCCGTCGGTTAGCGTCCAGCTGTAGATCGGGTTCCCGTCGGCGTCCTCGGTGTAAACGTTTGTCGATCCCCACTTCATCGCCGGGGTGCCGTCACCGGTGTTGAGGAGGAAGTGACTGCGCACGTGCACGGGTGCGGTGTGCGCGGCGGCGATGGTGCCGAGCAGCGCCTTTCCTTCCGGCACGGTCGTGTAGTTGATCTCGTCGTAACCGTGAAACGGCCACACCTGCTCGATCGGCGTTCCGGCGGCAGTCGCGTTGACCGAAACGTTCACGGTCGCGGGTGCCTGCGCCTGCGCCGGAAAGGCCATCGCGAGCAACCCGGCCATCGACATCCAACACGCCCAACGTGACAGACGGCCCTGACAGTGCACCACCGCCCCCTTGCGCGGCCGCGGCTCACTGCCAACCAACTTCATCGATCGGCCCTCTCCTTGAACGAACGCTACCACATCGTTGCAGGACTGCTACCAAGCATCAAGGTCCGGACCTTTTGCACATCAGAGCCGCCCCGCCGTTCGCCTGCGGTTTGGGCTAGCGACCCCGCAAGCGCGCTGGCAGGCGGACAGGCCGTGCGCTCCTTTTGTTGTCGCGGCGGCACGTGGCCCTCAGGCAGCGCTTCCGTGCCGTCAAAACAAAAAACGCAACAGTCAAGCGATAACTAATGGTCTTCACCGGTTGCTCGATCATGACCTTCGGCTGGCTGCAACTCGCGCCTCAAGTTGGCGAAGGGCACAATCGCCTTACGGACTGAAGGCATACACCTGACTGTTCGCGGCCACGAAGATTCGTCCATTCGCCACGATTGGTGTTTCGAACTTCTGAACGGCGGACATCGTGTCCGTGGTGGCTCCGCCGCCGAAGACACTGGCTCCGGTAACGCCATCGAGCCCGTGTAGCTTGTTATCCGAACCCACGATCCACACGATCGCATCTTGCCCTTGAGCGTTGGACAGGCTCACCGCAGGAGACGCCTGCGTCGAAGGGCCACCGCACCACGCAACAGACACCGTGGGTGGTGAACTCGCGCCGATCTTGATCGCCGTTAGGCCGCCGGATTGCCCACTCGGACACCCACTGCCACTGCCCTTGAAAACGACGAACGCCCCGCTTGGCGTGGAGTATTCGGCAGCCGCGTTGATGATCGCGCCCGTCGAAACCGTAGCTCCTGCCAACGGATTCGAAATCCCTCCGAGGTTCGCGCGATCGAGCACGTATGCCTTGCCGTCCTTGCCGAGCCCAATGACGAGGCCCGACGGCGTAGCTGCCGTAACATCAAACACGATTGGATTGGTGCCACCGATGTCCGAGTCCGCTGCGTCCAGCGCGGCCCAATTGCTCGGCACGAAGTAGTCCGTCGTTGCCGTGGCGCGCGCGAGGCTCGGGCTCAGCCTGAAGATGGCTTCGCCGTCTTGCCACGTTCCTGGCGCGCTGAAATTATTCGCGTCAGCTTCGGTGTTGCCCGTGGCAAAGAAGATCGAGGTGCCGTCCGACGAGATCCCGCCGGGTGCCCAAACTCCACCGGCGATGGCACGGGTTGCCCAAGCGGTTACTTGGGTTGGGTTCGTCGTCGAGATGCCAACGATCCAGCCATGATAATCGGAACAATCACCGATGTGGCCCCCGAAGGGCACGAACACCTGGCCTTCGAGCAGCATCAACGCACCCCGCTGATTTTGGACCAGAGAGTCGAACGGCGTGCCTGCGGAAGTGGCTGCGGCGCTGAGGTTGACGGGCCAGCCGCTGAGTGTCGCGCCGGTATCCGCATTCAGCGCGAAAACCAAATGTCGCGCATTGGCTGCCGTGGCATCCACGCTCGTCATCGCGTCCAGATAGATTGTACGCGTCGCTGCGTCGATGACCGGCGTGCCAGTGATGCCCAACGGATCGATATTTCCGCAGCCCGATTTGAGCGAGGCGAGTTGCGCGCGTGGCAACGGCGTCCCGAGCAACACGTTGTAGACTTGGGCTCCGGTCGCCGCATTGAACGCATACACACGGTTCTGTTCCGTCACGGCAATAGCAAGGTCTGGCCCCGAACCACTCGAGGCCAAGTACAGGGGCTGGGCGTAGGTCGGCCCCGACAGCATGGCGCTTGCGAACGTCGTGTCGACGTGCAGCGAGGCTGCTGCGGCCTTCGTAAGCGCGGCGTCCACGTAAACGCCATCGCGCGTTGAGTGATTGTGATGTTGCAACACGGAAACTCGCGACGTTGCCGACCCGCCCGTACCCACACCACCGGAAGTCGTTGAACCCCCCGTTGCGACAGTTCCGCCCGCAGCGCGAGTGGTGCTCGACGCTCCGCCAGTACCGAGAGTGGTGCTCGACGCGCCACCGGTGCCTGGCGGAGCACTCGTTTGCGTTGACGAGCTTGCTCCGGCTGCTGCACCCCCCGTCGCGGGCGTGCTCGCACTCACACCACCGTCGGCACGCGAACCGCCGACGGCCGAGGTCATGCCTCCGGAACCCGCATTCGTGGAAGCGCCGCCAGTCGGCGGAGTCCCACCCGCGACATGCGACGAACCCCCCGAGTCCGCGGGGGCTCCAGCGCTTGAAGTTGATCCGCCTGCGCCGTTCGTACTGCTGCTCCCACTACAACTCGCCAAGTCCAAGAAGATCCCAACCAGAAACAAACCTCTTACAATTCGGCACATCGACGCGTCCCTTCCACGGCAATTTGAAAGGATCGCCTGGGGCATGAATGCGATAGCGTCAAGCCAGCCTCGCCGCGCATTGCGGAAGTGAGCGCAGGTTTTTTTCGCAGCAAATTTGGATACCAACGCTCCCACTGGATACTTCACCGTCGGTTTCATCCCATTGAGCAATCTTCCCGCGACGCCACCCATCGAACGTTTTTTTGGGGGGTCTTGACGGCACTCTCAGCCGCTTCAGCCCTTGAACGGCAATGGTCGCGATCAAAAGCGTAGAGTCGAGTCGCTTTGCCCTATGACGACCCGCTCCGCGGGGAAGTTAATATTGATGACGAAGAACGCAAAGATGGGCCGAAACCAGACATCGTAAGTTTGCAAGACATCGCATGCCCAAACTGTATGGTTTCTCAAGAAGGTGCGCCAAACGCCGCCAGTTCTGTCCCAGTGGCCGTGACAGTCGAAGCTACCGATCACAGATCAGACGCTCCCGATACACCGCGCGCTGCGAACCGTCGGGACGGGCATAGTCATACACCAAGTGAACCGTTCGATCCGTGGCGGCCACCGATACGTCCAAATGGTAACACGGCAAGCTGATTGTAGTAGGCGGATCACGTGGTGTTCCGTTGGCATCCAGCAGCGCAAAGCGAAGCGATCTTGGATCCGCATCGACTGGTTCAATCCACCATCCCAGCAATCCGTCGTCAAAGGGCAGCACACTCACTGACAAGCCGGCAATATCGCGTACTGGCCAAGTGCGCCGCGTGACCGTGCCATCCGGGAAAACTCGATAAAATGCCCCATGCTGCCCGTTGGCGTCGGTTAACGTTGCCCAACCGGAAAGCATTGCGGAACCGTCCGACAATCCTGCAAGTCGGAATGCAACAGAAAAGGGATCGATATCGATGCGAGCCGTTGGTGCGCCGAGAGCGGCAATTTGGTTAGGATCGTCCAGAAACCAGACATTCACGTGATCGGCGTAACCTAGCGGAACCCGCCACGGCCAGAACATACCGTCCGCCAGCGATCGCGGCGCTAGCTAGTGTCCGTCCAGAAAAGGCAATTGGAGCCGTGCGGGCTGGATGAAATGACGACGGCGAGGCCAAGGCAGAGCTCCAGCGATGCCCGGACAATGGAATGGGGTAGCTCGCAACGGCTCATTTTCATCTGCAAGATGGAGCTATCCCGACCGAAGGATTTTCAGGTTGTGGGTGCCGCTGAGGGCTTAGCGCTTCAGCAAGTGACGAGCGAAGACCAAGAGGTTCGCTGCGATCACTGAGCTCCACGCGTACGCCTCGAATGACTTGAATCCACTCCATAGACAGCGGTCGAGACCGAATGTCCTCTTGAGAAAGGAGATGATCCCTTCAACGCCAGCGCGAAAGCGCCGTAGTCGTTTGAAGACCCAGGTGCTCTTGACCATTTCGGTCACATCAAGTCCGACGTGCTTGCTGAAGGCAACGTCCTGTACACCCAGCTGCTTGATGTCCTGGACGTTGGCGCGGGACGAGAAGCCTCCGTCGAAGCACATCTGGTCAGGAGCGCGACCCAGCAGTGTTCGAACTCGCTCTGCCATCTTGGTCGCAAGAGTCGAGTCTGCAGGATTTCCGTGTTCCACCACCAAGTCGAGCACCAAGCCCGAAGCTCCCGCACTCAGACATACCTTGTGGCCGTATTGGGTGTCGCGACGGTCCTTGACGATGATGTCGCTGTGCGGCTCGAAGATGCTCACGATTTTCTCACCGGCAGGCACACTTTCGTTGCACAGAACGCGGCGTTGGGTCTGGTTGAGGACTTGAGCGGTAAGACCGAGAAAGTGTCGAATCTGGGTCGCAATCCCGTCGGCTTTGACGGCAGTCATGATGTCACCGTACGAGGCTTCGGATAACTGCTGGGCAACGCGTTCGGCTGCAGTGACGGTCTTTTCCGTTACCTTGAGCAGATCGCGATAGAGCACCACCCGCTCGCCCTGGGTCTTTGCATTCAGGACCCCCAAACTGCGGCGATGGGCACGCCGACTATGGTCATTGAAAGTCATGCCGAAGTCGTCCCGGGCTGTCCGCATCAATCGTGTTAGTACGCGAACACAGTCCCATAGCAATGACGAGTCGCTGGGCTCATGAATGTTCGACTCCACGACGGTACAATCGGTGCGGATTTTGGTACCTGTCTCGACCTTGAGCTCGATGGCTCGTTGCACGATCAGCCGATTGACGGCTTGCCATGTTTGGGGCCGCACACGCTTGATGTTGCTTTGCAGCGCCGACTTCTTCGGCGATACGCCGGGTAGCAGACGGCAGAAGGTCGAATAGCTCTGCGAGTCTGCCAGATGAAACGCCAACTCCAAGTAACTGAACGCGTTCATCTGCTTGACCAACATGGCACGTAACACTTGCTCCGCCGTCATGCCGTCGCGTCCTTTCTTGCGGCTGATTCCGCGAGGGACCAAGTCCTTGTGCACCAACCCGACGGCCTCCGGCAGCTGGTCGAGAACCGAGCTCATGGCTGCCAGTTCTTGAGCGTGCACGTGGGCAATGGGGTTGGCGGCCAGGGGTAGTTGTTTATGGTAGGCTTGGCGCATCGCAGTGGTCGTTCTTGAAGGGTTGTCTTGGAAAACGCCCCAAAGAACGCTCACTGCGGCCTATTTATTTCCATCAGCGATCAATGATTTTCTCGATTTCTAATGCCGGATTCTACTTTCCGGACGGACACTAGCTAGCGCACCTGAAGCCTGAGCTAGGTATCCCGTCTGAGTGGGTACAGCGTTGCTGTCGAGGGCCGCTGCATAGCTCTGCGTCAAGCCCGCGTAGACGAATAGCCCGTCGCCCAGCCTCTGCGGCACTGAATAGGGCCAAGCGCGCAGCGGTGAGATTCGGATCGCGGCCTGGGGCTCCGCATAAAGCTCTGCGGACCGAATGAAGACTCCTGGCGTCGGACTGAAGACGCCAATCAAACCGTCATCCTCGCGCCATGACACGGTCAATCGCGCGTGCTGCACACCGATAACGGGAAACGAGTCCACGTATTGACCGAGTTCGACCCCATCTGTCGCGAGAAGTACCGGCCGATCCAATGGATGGGCAGTCTGCAGGAAGGCGCCGCGCAGCGTTGGGTTATTCGCGGAACTGACCGTGAAAGCGAGCAGCATCTGAGTTCCCACAACTGCGCCACCTGGCGATCCCACCACCTGATTCGGGTCAAGTACAGTGGGAGGGTTCGACGCGCCAGATGTCGGCACGAATTGACAGGTCCCGGCTGCTCGACGCGGCTCAGTGCAAGCATTGACCGCGCGGTATCCAGAGGGCGTACACTGCGCGATCGACATCGGTTCGCATGTTCTGGCGCTGTAAAAGCAGTCCAGTCCGATCAATTCGTTAGGACAAGCTTGTGCATCCACAGGCGGACCGTCGGGACATGCCGAGGAATCGATACAACGAGCGATTTCGAGCCATCCGGTCTGCGTGCAGCGAAACGGCTGCCCCTGCCGTGTCGGTTGCGGAAGGCTGACTGCTACTGCTAAATCCCGAATTGAGGCCCGTACGACTGCAACTCACCGCATTCGTCAGCGCAAAGATCGTACACCAATTGTGGAGAAGTCTTGGCCACCGCACAGCGCTCATTCTCGCTCATTTTGCCTCAAAGCATTGAACCCAGCCATGTGCTCGATTGCCCAAGCGACAAATTCTGCACCGATAAGTCCCAGAATGCCGCAAATATCTTTGTCGGCGTAGCACCCAATCGCCCCGTCGCGCAAATCACTGAGGGAAACCGAACTCCGGTGCCGCGGTCCAATGTACAAGCTGATACCGGATGGCAAGGCGTATTGCTTCTATGGCATTCACGATCAGACGACCATTCAGGAAGATCTCGGAAGGCTTCTCGAACTTCTGAATCAAGGCAAACTAAAGCCAATCGTCGCCGCCAAGCTACCGCTGACACAGATTACGAAGGCGCATGAGCTTATGGACACGGCAGGCGTTGCCGGCAAGATTGTCTTGGTACCCGACTTTTCGGAGTGATCCGCGTCGGAAGGACACGCCCTGTGCGGGGGCCGCCCATGGCTTCGGCGGTGATTGCGACGTGCGTTGGCAGGATTATGGCCCCTGAACGCAACAACGCTGGCCGACAAGTCAATTTCTCGAATACTTCGCAAATCACAGCACTTCGGCGAGAGGCTCGACAGCTGCTCCCCGTTACCCATCAGCCAAGAGCGGGACCAAATGATAGGCTGGATGCATGAGGACCGTCTTGGTACCGGCGAGCCTTCTAGCGCTGGCGGCTTGTGGAAATACGACATCGCAGCCTGCCATGTCGCCGCAGTGGCCGGACCCGCCTACGAGTGCCTCCGCAGAACCCGAAGCACATGCGGCGGATCGTGCTTCCTGTGGGCTCTCAAGATATTCGAAATGCATGACCGGCTGCGAATGTCTCGAGTTCGACCAGACTTCGTGGCATTGCTGCGTGCTTTCATGTTGTAAGCGGTAGTGCTGCGGACAATACTTGTGTCTAGGATAGGATAATCCCTGGGGGCCTTGCAAGAGCAAGGCAATTTCCAGCGTCGTCGAGAACCTGGGCAATGAGCGTTGGCTCCCAAAGGAGGCGCCTGCTGCGCGACCGGTACCCGAAGCAAACAGCTACTCACCGTTGCCCATCACCACCGCGCCAGTTCTCAGGTTCACGCAGATTTGAACAGCCTTGACCGCATACTCTTCGGAGTCTGCCTCCGAATCTGATGCGGATTCTGTCATCAGATTCCGGTCCCGGCACCCAGTCCCAGAACTCCGGCACAGGCTCCGGCTCCGAATCAGAATCAGTTCTTCGCGCATCGGCAAATGGCCGATAGCTGTTCGCTCATAGCCTCCCGACGGGTCCAGAGCCGCTCGGTGAGCGTCCGTTCACCGTTCGAGAGCTGTAGTCCCGGGGAGCCGACACTAATCCAAGTGCCATGGAACCACGACCTTTCTTCCGGTACCTGAGCATCGGCTTGGTCGGCGTCGCCTGCAAGTATCCTGGGCAAAGTTCCGCGCCCAATGCAAGCCGACCGGGCGACGCAAACAGCGCTTCCGTGAGTGATACGACCAAATCAGAAACCGATACATCGTCTAGCCTCCCGAGGACTTGCGCCGCTCAGGGCAATTTCTGCGCGCTGCCCGGCGACTTCGTCGAGCGCCTGTGCGGCGACAAGTTTCCGGACCTCGCCATTGTGTGGTTTGCCAAGGGCACGCCGTGGACTCGGCGTTACGTCAAGGCTGTGGCGGTCGAGCCACGCAACGCGACCGGCGGCCCTGCGAGCGAGGACAAGCTCGTCAAGGGCGAAGAGGTCCTGATACTCAGGCAACAAGGCGGCGGGGGCGCCAAAGCGAGGGGTTCGGTCGACTACGACGTCCTGCGCTGGGATGGTACTTGTGCCTCGTTATCGGACTCGCAGATGACGGACACGGCCCCGGGCCAACCCAAAAATGCGCTGATCGGCTGGCGTTACCTCGACGTGCGAATTCAAACGGCGTTGTTCAAGGACCCGGCGATCGCGAAGGCGCAACTCGCCGTAACTAGCGCCTGCAAAGGTGCAACGGGCGGCGCTTGCAGGCATGCCACCCACAACCTCAGCACCGCGATCGCAGCAGCCGTGCGCAAAGGGATTGAGCTTCCAGCTCCGGCGCGAACGCCGTAGTTCCGGTGCCTGGCGCCGTAGCGGTGGCGGCGTCAGGTGCCGTTGCTGCTGCAGGTGCTGTGGCTGCTGCAGATGCCCCCGAAGGCGCATTGGCTGGTTGGGACAGAGACGATAGTCACTGGCCAAAGTTGGCCGAGTGGTTCCCGGTAGACGAACGAGCGCGGCAAGAATCACGAGTTATGCACATGGCTACCAAGATGTAGCTCTTGAAATGAATCTATCTCACAGGCTCCGTTGCTTTCAGATCGCCGCTCGACAAGCGGTGAGCCTGACCGCCACGCTGGGAGGTTTGGCAAAGGTTCCCAAGATTCTGGTTAGTCCGCGGTGATGGTACGGTACTTCTGCTCGATAGCGCGTCCCGTGGCTGCTGGGATCGCGTTGTTCACCAGCCCAGTAACCGTTCGAAGCGAGTCTTGCTGGAAGGCACGCACAGCTGCGTCGAGTGACGTAGAAACATCGTAGCCCATGTTGTTGAGCATCCGCTTCCAACGTTCCTGTGTATCGGTTACCTCCGAACAGCCGATGAATAGCTTCAAACTGTACAAGTAATCACTGTCGTCCTTGTCTTTGCCCCACTGCAGCGTGCATTCAGGCGGGGACCGGTTCACAGTAATGCGCACCCAGCCGTCCATTGCAACCCCGTGGCTCGACATTCCGTCACCGCAATCCAGCTGCCAAGGGGCACCGGGCATGACCCGCTCCTGAGCATCGAACAGGTGAATTTCGACACGATTAGGCTCCAGGTTCGCGGAAGGCTCCACCCGCGCTGCCCGATTCTTCTGGTTGACCGTTGCGCATCCGAACATCAGGGTTGACACCAAGATTGCGACACCTGAAGAGTAATAGATCCGCATATGACGTACCTTGTGGCATCTCGACGCAAAGTAATGCAAAGCACCTCGTAGCTGCATAGGACAGGGAGCAACCATCGATTCAGTCTTTCGCGACCCGCCTAGCCGCGAAGTTCGATAGCTAAATGCCGGCTTGGAAACACCTCCCGGTTTCATTGGCGTGCTAGCACCACGGCCCTACCTACGGCAATGAGGGCCCGTACCAGACGTAGTCGAAGATGCCCGGATCGGCCTCGGTGATCATGCGCAGCTTTCGCGGATCACAGCCAAACAACATCTTCGTCGGCATGAATCCACCATTTCGAACGATCTCGATCCAGAGATTTGGAGCTCCTGGAGTACTATCGTCCTGTAGGTTCCATGTGCCAGACACCCCGATGGATTTCGCGCGTCGCATCGTGCAACCGTCGTCGGCGTAGATTTGGTTGAACGTACCGTCGGCGTTGAACGCGATGCCCACGTCGTCGGTCGTGAGGAGCACCGAAGGGGTCGAACAGCGTAGCCAAACGCCCAGCATGGAAGCAATGAGACACGCACCCGATGCCGGTTCAGGAAGCGCCGTTTCGCTCAGTGCGCATGCGGCAGGCCGTACGAATGCTCCCGCGTCCGCGGGACCCGCCTCGCAACCGGGAAGCGACGCTTCGGAATCAGAGTCACAGGAAGTGGCGTTGTCACAAGAATTGACGCCCGCGGCGGTTCCACCCGTGGCGATGCCGACGGTTGCGCTACCGCCACCCGTGCTGACACCGTTTGATGGGGCGCCCCCCGACCCGCGCGCCGCGTTTTCGATGATCGTGTTGCCACCACATGCGGCCGCAGCACTCACCGCGAGTAACAAGCCAAGTTGAGCTATTCGCATACCCCTATTCCTACTGTTCTCGCTTAGCATAAGTTGGCGATTGGCGGTAGATTGGTGTGTTGCAATCCCTGGTCCCTACCTGCTTGCCGCATTCTCCCGGTCTTTTCCGGCGTGCCCCGCATCCATTTTGCGCTGCCCAGCTTGGGGCGAGTCGATTCTGAGGAACATGTTCGCAGGTGACTGCTTGCGACACGGCTGAGGTGGTGTTCAATAACCTTGCTTCGCTTCACTGCGGTTGAAATGATCTTCGTTTCGAGTTCTCGCGCTGATGCCGTGTTACACGCGCTGCGTAAGGCCCAGTGAAAAGTCCTCGCTCTCGGATGTATTCAAAGGTAGCTTGATACCTAAGAAACGACGTGTTGCCGTTTCCCCTCGTGCGAGCGGCCACCAGTAGGCCCAGGACTATGACCGCCAGTAGCCACGAAGCCTCCCGTGTAGTAAGGCAACCAACCTCCCCCCGTTGCTGGTAAGCCACCACTGGATTCGTGACCGCCAAGAGCTGAACTAATACCTCCGACGGAAGCAGCACCTCCAACGGAAGACGTGCCTCCAAGACTCGCAGTACGACTTCCGCTGTCGAGATTGGAGCGGCCGCCGCAAGCGACCACCGACAGGACTGCCCAAAGGAACCAAGAATTGCACCGACGCATAGCGCCACCAAATTGTACCAGCCCGATCCACGTCGGACCCGACTTTGAAAAACTGGCCCGCCGAATTGGCATACATTACGCTGTCCTTCCCATAGTTAGACGTGAAATGGCCGCCGCAGTCGTGTTGCTAGGCGCCGCAGGCTTGTGCCGAGTCCGGCGGACAGGGGGCAATTGTCTTGAATCGGCGTGAATCGGCTGTGACTGCACATCGTGGAGCTTGGGTGGCACCGGGATGTTCAGTCGAGCCGTGAGCCACCAGACGTTCTCGATGCTTGCGTTGACACTCTTGTTCAAGCGGGTTGTGGCATACGACGTAGCGCCGCTCGCGTTCGCCATCGCCGACGATGACTTCTTTGACGCGCAGGTTGTCCTTGATGACTCGGTATCGTCCCGGTCGCGTCAGGCCTTGGTGAGTTACCTCGTCACCAGCCCTCATCTTCGAGCGCTTCATATTGTGGTGTCAGCCCGCACTTAGACGCGACATTCACGACGAGGCGCACTGTGCCGGCATACGCACCCAGCGACGACGGCAGGCCATCGATCGTGCGAACCGGTATAGTCTCGAGAAGATTGGTCATGGCGCGGAATATCTAGGGCGGATAGCGATGAAATGGCAGGGGAATTCAATTCAATCCACAGCCGCCGCCGCAACAACCGCTAGTGTCGAAACCCTTACCCGTAGGGCAGCTTCCGCTGGCGCAACTGCTCACGCTTTCGCCACGAGAGCCGTGGGCGAAAGTCGCTGAAAGAATTCGACGCAATCGTTGACCGGTCTCCGGATGCTGCGTCAGTGTAGCGTCGCTCATCTTCTGTTCGGCTTCATAAATGCCCACTACGGCTCCCTCGGCATCCAGAACTTCATACTCGTAAATTGCCATTCTAATTCTACTCCATTCAAATCCGGGTCAGCGGCCCCAGCTGGTGAAAGTGTCGATTTGGCGGGGATCAAAGAGACCAGCCGTTCGAGCCAACTATAGCGCATTTGGATTCCCGTGAAACGGACTTACTTAGACCCCCGGCTCAGGATTCAGACGGTGGGATAGCGGTTCATTGCGCGCCCTTGCCGTCAATTCCCGCTTCATTACCAACTGGGCGCGAACCAAATCTTTCTTCGAAGCGCTTGAACAGGCGCATTAGTTCATACTCAGGGTTGATTGCTTCTGCGAACCGGATCCAACGGGCTCCATGCTCTTCAGCTTTGCATAACAAATCTTGTCCGCGTCAACTCATGAACTCTCGAAGCGTTTGGTCGGGCGCCGAGCATGCGTAATGCACCATCGCGCTTTGACCCCTTTGATACGCGAAGATGGCTTCAGCGCGCATCTGCACGACTCCGGGCGCGTCCGGCGCTACGTTGATGGCGTCTGCCAAAGGATGCCAGGGACCGAAGTGCACGTGTTCAGCATAGCAAATGTGTTCACAGCCTGAAACCGCCTACGGTATGTAGCTCGCTGCCCACCTGTATGCGCCCCAGGAATCTTGCAAGTGGTGCACCGCCGAGAATAGGGCTCATGCGTCCACAATAGGAGCCGAAGGTCGAAAACCAATGTTGGGGCTCCCGCCGCAATCGCCACAACTCTCGCGCAACCTGTAGTGGGCTGGCGATCAAGTCCGTTTGCGGGCAGACTTGCACCCGCTGCGATTTAGTGGGGCGAATGTTCCGCTAACCAATGACTTACATCTTCGTCGATTTGGGATTTCGGCGCAGCGGGGTCAATTGGTACCGAAATGCCGCTAAGCTGTTCGGCCGACTTTTTGGCGAAGTAGCGCACCAACGGATAGTCGTTAGTCATCACTCGGGCCACGTATGGGAGAAGGTCCAGACGGCCGCTTTCGGCGGCAACGCGGGTTGCTACGGCTTGCTCGTGGGGCAACCCGTACACTAACGTGATTCGAATCGCATCGACGCTCAGGTCCTTTCCGTATAGGTGTTCTATGTTCTTGCGTGAATAACGCTTGTTCCACCAGTGTTCCATGGTCGAGAGCATTTGTTCGACGCTCATCGTGGCGTGGCACAACGCGCATTCCAGTGGCCGGTCGTGTTCCACTCGGTCACGGTCGGTGGGTGATCCAATGCGGTGATAGCGCGTAAGTTGGTAGGCCAGCCCCATGTTCTTCCTCGGCATGTGGCAGTTCAAGCAATAGCTACCGGCGTTGTCAGAGGCATGGTGGCTGTGCGCGCTGGCGGCCACGGGAGTACCGAGATTCTGATGGCAGCCGGTACAGATTGCGTCCCCCGCAGGACCTGCGAGTGCGTCCAAATATTCGCGAGTATCCTCGCCATGGGGGTCGTGACACTTGGTGCAGTCCAATTGGGTTCGACAGGCGCCAAGCAGAAAATCACGGGCTTCGCCAGAGTTGATTGGACTGCCTCCCGGATTGCTATGGCGGTGGCCGCCCTCCCAAGTGTACGGGTAGTGCGAGAAAAGCACCGTGTGGCACTTGGCGCAAGTGCGATTGATTTCCAGCGCCCGAGGAGGTTCTTTGTTATCAGGGCCAAGGACCTTCAGAAATGGGCTTTGGAGAGCGAAGGACGGTTTTGCTTTGCTCGGCGCTATCACGTGCTCTCGGCTACCGCCATGGCAGGCTTCACACCCAATACCGAGTTCAACCAAATGGCGTTCACCATAGTTCTTCCGAGTGCGCAGCATTGCTTCGCGCAATAGCGGCAGCGTCTCGGTGGATACTGGTTTAGAGCCGAGCCTTCGTATCTCGAGTCCGAGTGCGTCACGCAGGGCGACTTCATCGCGGATGACATAGCGAAAACGTCGGCTGGGAGGGGCGTCGTCACTCGCTGAACCCTGATAGCTCGGGGAACCAGATCCGTAGAGTTCGTCCAAGAGCCCGTCAAATTGAGGCGGCGTATTGTGGCAGAATATACAGGTTTGCCGCCAGATCTGGCCGGACTCGAGTCTACTCCTTTCGGTGACCAACACCGAATAGCCCTTGTAACGGTAGCTTTGATTGAACAAAAGATATGAGATTGGCAATATTCGTTCTTCGTTGGGCACCCGTCCATCCATTGACGGGTCAAGTTCAATACCTACAAAGTCTTCGCGTAGGCGGCCTCCTATCACCTTGGTTACCCGATAAATGCTTTCGGAGCCGTCGCTTTTGTCAAGCACGAGCTCGCGCTCGCCATCGACTTGACGCATGTAGACAGTATCACCCTGAAGAGCGAAGGACTCGCCGCGAAAGGGAGCGCCGATTTGTGCGTGAGCGACTTCCCGTGTCATTCGGTGCATTGGTGAGCGCTGAAAAGATGCGGTCTGAGAGGGGTGACACGAAGAGCAAGACTCCGAGCCTGCGTAGTCGGATACCAAGATGTTGCTCGTGACTCGTCCAGGGTAGGGTCCACGCGGGCTTGAGACTGTTGGCCGCGCGCATCCAAGCAATACCAGCAAAATCAAAACGGACGAGACGCGTGCTTGAAGACCTGAATCAGATTCTCGCCGAGCCTCGCAATTGCGCGTTATGAAAGCGGCCGAAGCTTGCGTCCAGCGCACGGATGCAGCGTACTGCCGAGGTGTATTGGTTGGCTCCATCTGGCACGTTGACTCATTATATGTGGCTGCCTACAGCCGTAACGCAAGGCAACGCAATTTGCAATTTCGTTTGCCTGGGCCCCCATGGCGCGATCGCGAACTATTTGACAGCCTGTCCCTCGTCCGGCGTGAGCCAGTTCGAAATGCATTCGTGGTCCCGAAGAAAGTCTTCAAGCCTGTTTCCATTCGTCGTAGCGATCACAGTGCCGAGACACTTGTCCTTCACTACTGAGCTTCATCTCAAACCGGCGAATTTATCATTTTACGGAGCGTGACACTACCAGTGGGTGTGGTGGCTATATAACTTGTGCTGGCTCCCCCATGCGTCCGCTGCAATATTCGCCTGATTTGCTTGTAACAGCATCAATCCGGCCGACGGAAATTGACGCGCGCGTTGGCAGCTCGCGGTCCCTTTGCCGTATGCGGCTCAGGAGCTCGATGCCATCCATTTCTGGCATCATGATGTCAGTGACGATGGCGTCGAATTGCGCCTGGTCGAGCATTCGGAGCGCCTCACGCGCGCTCGCAGCGGTTGTGACGTTGAACCCCGCACCGCTCAGCATGCGAGATAGCGCAGACCGAATTACGGCTTCATCGTTGACGATGAGCACGGAAGCTTTGGTGTCGTCCCTGGCCGGCTCAAGATTCATTTGGGGGTTTCTCCATGTTACGGCCACCGCGCGGACTGGAATAACCGGTGGAATCCGACTGGGTTCTGACCGACGGTTTGGCGCCACGGCCTGCCGCAAACCCCCGAATTCTAGCGCTGGCTGGGCCCACTCCATCCCGTGAGGCGAACTTCCCGGACGGGCCGCGAAACTGTTCTTCGTGCACTAGAATTCATGTGACAGGGCGGTCCATCGCTCTGCCTGCGCGGCAGGGAGACATACATGATTCTGACGCGACGCAGGCGAGCTCTCACTAATGGACACTTCGTCGTGGTCGCATTGGCCGTGTCGGCCCTAGCCGATAGAAGGCTTGAGCGGCTGCCGCTGGGGCATATCCGGTTCATCGGCGATGTGGCCTACTGCAGTATTGCGGGCGCGAGGGCCAATGCATGATTCTCACAGACTTTGACACACTTGCGGCAGCCGCGGCATTCTTCCGGTCGCCGAAACACTGCATGCTTATGAAAGAAGAAATTCACTTTGCCAATGACTTGCTGTGGGCATGCTTCTACGCATTTCCAGCAAGCTTCGCATCGATGCGTATCGAGTTGAATATGCCGAGTTTGGCGACCACTAACGTCGCGTGCTTCTGATTTCATTGCGCATCCTATGCCAAACAAGTCTCTTGCGGGGTGTCCTGTCATGTTCTCTGCGTTGAACAGAATACACCAGTTCGTTGAGATGTGGCCCGAACTCGGCACTACTTAGCCAAACTTACGGTTTCTTTGCATTCGGTTGATGCTGCTGACGTTTGCTCGGCCAGCCTCATTCCAATTCGCTTTGGGGTGCCAACAGACTCCCAGGGCCAGCTACCAAACCAACGGTATCAGGCGCGCCCGTCCTCGGCAGAACTCGGCATATCCGGGCAGGCTCTCGAGGGTCCTCTCTTCTACGAGAATTCGTAAAACGAGCATCGGTGTTGGCGCGACGCAAATAAACGCCATGCTCACCCAATTGAAGAACACTAGCACGAGCCTGAAATGTGCCAGAAGCATCCCGGCGTATGCAGGATGACGGAGCCAGACATAGGGGCCTGTTCGGACGATTCGATGTTCGCTCGTGATGCAAACGCGGTCCGAGTGGAGCTCACCGAGCGTATGAACGGCCACGAATCGCAAGGTCAACCCAGCGCCGAACAGTACAGCACCCGTCAGTATGAAAGCTTCGAGAAATACTGGCCATCGAGAGTGAACGGCCGCCGTCGCCTGGCCCCGGCGAGATACTCATAAGGGTGCGCGCGGCTGGCGTTGGCTTTGCCGATGTAATGGCGCGCCAGGGTGTGTATCCGCTCGCTCCGAAGCTTCCGTGCATCATGGGCTACGAGGCGTCCGGAGTCGTTGAGGCACATGGCTACGGGGTCACCGAGCCCGCGATTGGCACCCGAGTCATGGCAGTTTGCCATTTCGGCGCCCAAGCGGAGTTCGTGAATGTCCGAGCTGAGCATGCTCGAACAATTCCAGACGAGATGAGCTTTGAGCAGGCTGCGTGCCTTCCGTGGAACTATACTCTGGCTTACCATCTGATTTTCCGCGCTGCCTCTGTGCGCACCGGCGACCGAGTGTTGGTCCATATGGCCGCGGGCGGCGTTGGCACGGCCGCTGTGCACGTTCTACGAACGATACCGAATGTCGTCCTGTTCGGGACGGCGTCTGGGTCAAAGCTCGACGTCTTGCGCGCCGAGGGGTGTGAACATGCGATTGACTATCGCTCGTTGGACTATGCCAAAGAAGTCAAAAGGCTAACGCACGGTCAAGGAGTCGATGTTGTGGTTGACCCGCTGGGAGGGAAGGACTGCCGCAAAGGCTATGAGCTTCTCCGTCCCGGAGGTCGCCTTGTGGCATATGGATTCGCCAACATGATGACTCGTGAACGACGAAATACCGTGACGAGGTTTCGCGAGTATTTGAGGACGCCCCGCTTCTCGCCGATTAGCCTGCTTTTCTCAAATAGGTCCGTAGCTGGTGTCGGCGTTGGACGTTTCTGGGACAATCCGCAGCTATTGACTGAGGGCCTGACGGCCGTGCTCGAGCTCCATCATAAGCACCGGTTCTCCCCGCGCATTGACTCCGTCCATTCTTTCGGAGAGGCCGCGGCAGCACATCGCCGCATCGAGGACAGAGTCAACGTAGGGAAAGTCTTGCTTGCACCGCGGCATCGATTGCCGTTGTCGAAGGTTTTGCCAATTTCGAGCACTCGGAATCGATTCAGGGGACTGCTTTGGGCGCTATCGTTGCCTAGACTAGACCCAGGTTCATGTATGACTGCTGCGCGCTCGTTGAGGCATCGGCGTACAGCATAACGGCACCGGAATGGTCGCCAACGAACGCGCCATACTTTTGGAGCGCGCGCGCAATCATGAGGAGCATAGGAATATCAAAGACCCTCGTGCCAAATCAGGCCGCAATCACCGCCCAAGTTCACCATCGCTCATTCAGCCGCTGCCCGGGCAACGATATTGCGCAGGCTTGGCGCTGATCGATGGATGCCTTACTTCTTGAATCCAGCCATCGAGCGCCGATCGATAACTGGGTTGTTCCCCTCGAATCGCAGCGTAACAGGGTCACCTAAGGGTTGAGCATTCGCGTTTCGTACGGTGACCTTATATTCGCCTGCCGAGAATCCGTGGGCGCGCAGAACCGAACCCCAACCCCCTGCCAAGTCACACATTGATCACCCGCACAAGTTCACCGTCGTCCACTCAGCCGCTGATATGGAACGACCCGTCAAGTCTTGACGCGACGTCTATGTCACTTTTTTCTGTGTTCGATTGTTTTCGTTCTTCGTGGTTGTGGATGGAACAGAGAGTGAACGACCGAAGGCGTGCTTATTCGACGGTCATCAAGCTGATATTCGAGGGTTGGTCCGAAGGACGTACCTCACGGTCTTTCATGCGTCGGGAGCTGCCTCGGACTATCCAACGCGGGTTGGTTACCGCATAGCGGCTTCGAGGATTCTCCTTTCCGTGCCACTCTCGGTCGCTCACTCTCTGTTTCATCGTGGGTGTTGCTGGTTGAGATTGCCTTGTCTACGCCGCTTTTGCGAGTGCCTCCAGCTCCACTTTGGCGCCTATCGCCCAGATGAATCCGACCAGCTCACGAGCGACGGCGGTCAACACCTTTCCGGGCTGTTTACTCTTGTAGGTCATCTTGGTAAACTTGCGATGCAGGCGCTCCTGAGCCTTCCACGCAATCTCAGCAACACCGGGTGTAAGATTCGACAATACTTGTTTGAGACGATTGCTCAGCCATGGCTTGTGCCGACAGTGACACGCAGTTTCACCAAGCACATGTCGAAGATGGGCGTTGCCCGTGCGTGTGATGCACCCCTTGGATTCCTTGCCGCCGCTGGAGTACTCCGACGGCACAAGTCCCGTGTAGCCCATCAGCTCTGTCGGGCGACGGAATCGCTGAAAGGTACCGACTTCGGTGACGATGGTCACTGCCGTCAACTTCGCCACACCACGTAGCGCTTGCAGGGCTTCGATGACGGCTTTCTTCTCCGCAGGAGCCGACTCGATAGCGCGCTCAATTGCGCAGTCGAGTCGGCTGACACGCTCCCCCTGATGCAGCACTTCGGAGATGTGCGCCTGCAAGGTTTCGCGTTGCGCTTCGTGCTCCAACTTCAGTGCCTGCAGCCATCGCCACCAAGTAAGCGTCCAAGCGCGACAGTTGTCCGGATGCCGCAGTGAGTAGTGCAATAGATACTTGATCAAACGATGCTTGGCACGACTCTCATCGTCCTTTGCTGCGCCGCGCGCACGGACCAGGTCGCGCAGTGCTTCGTGTGCACCATCGGGAACCCACACTGCGGTCAACGTGCCTGCTTGGTAGCATTGGGCGAGCTTCTCCGCGTCACGACGATCCGTCTTGATCCGTTCGCCGGACTTCTTCGGAATCAGCGACGGCGCTACCACCTCGCATTCGACATTCATCTTCGTCAGTTGCCAATACAGGGCGTAGCCTGTGGGCCCAGCCTCGTAACAGACCTTCAGCTCCTTGGGACCTCCAAGCTTTTCAATGAACTTCCTGACCGCTTCGGGCCGATTGGGGAATTGCCCAAGACTTCGAATCTTCTGCCGTCCCTCAGCGATTGCCGCCGTGATCGTTTCTGCGTGTACATCCAAACCGAGATATCGTGTATTCTTGCTCATGACCGACTCCTCCTTTGTGGCTCTGCGTCTCTGTTTCCTTGCCGAGACCGAGCGTAACCCACGCCTAAGGCGCGAGTCGGTCGTTCCATCATGACTACCTGGCGGCTAAGTTGGAGCAGCCCTGGGACAATCCCCGCTCAGCTACCCGCGTCCTCTCCCGCAATTGCTGGAGGTAGGCACCCGCCGGTCGTGGCGCAAATGTATCCGGTGCGGCAGCCGCCAGTGGCAAATGGATCGCAGAGCGGTGCGCAATAGTAATGCTCGTAGCTCTTGTCTGGTGTGCACCATGCGTTGCCGGGGCACTCCGCACCGCAACCAACCATTGTGCAGAAACCACCACCTGGCCAATCCTTCATGCAGCTAGCTGAACCATTACCAACAGACGGACATTGAGAGTCAGCCGTGCAAGGATCGCCAACTTGAAGCACAGCACCTGCACCTCCGTTTGATTTACCGCCAGATGCTATTGCACCAGCAGCTCCTCCCAGGTTGCTGGCGCCTACGTTCCCGCCAGTTGACGTCGTACTTTGAGATTCTCCCGAACTTCATGCAACAAATGCCACTGACGCAAGCGCGATAAGAAAACCTGTTATGAACAATACCTTTCGTAGCGGGTCGGCCCATAATCGCGCAAATGCGGGCGCGAGTGAATACCCCGGCCGTTCGCAGCTACTGTTTTGCGCGCGAAGCGACAAAAGCGTCCTGCGCCGTCTTCATCTCTTTGGGCGTCAAGTCCTTGATGTGCTGCGACAAGTTCCATTGGTTGCCGAACGGATCGACGACCGCACCCATGCGATCGCCCCAGAACATGTCACCGATCGGCATCTTGATCTTGGCGCCAGCATTTACCACCCGCGTCCACCATTGGTCAATGTTGTCGGCATAGATCCACAACGACGCGGGCTGCGCGCCGCCGCCCATATCAGGGAATGCATCATTGAGGAAGAACTGTGAGTCTCCAATTCGCATCGATGCATGCCAGACTTTTTTGCCGCTCGGATCCGGGGCGCGCACGAGAAGCTCGGCGCCGAACGCGTTCTTATACCAGTCGATGGCCTTGTCGCAGCCGTCGATGGTGAGCTGCGGCGTAATCGTATGCACTCCGTCGGGAACGGACTTCACTTGAGACATGAATCACCTCCAAGCCGCGCAGATACACCGGCTGCACGATAGGTGCAACCTCAAGCCGCTTGCTTCGATAAGGGGGGCCGCCGCGACAATTCGGACATGTGCACTGGGATTGTATACCCCGTCCCAAAGTGGCTCATGGCCACCGGGGAGGTTGTGCATTGCGCGCATACCCGACAACGCTGCTCCAATCCAACAATGCAGCGGCTGAGTGCGCGACGGTGAACTGCGGCGGTGATTGCCGTGGGTTGGCAGAACTATGGGTTATAGCATGCTTGAGCATCACCTGTAAAGCCCCGGGGCCTCAAACCCCAAAGCACTGCGGCGCGAAGTATGTCCCGCCAACGATGGACCTCGCCTCGGATGTAGACGCCGTCGATGTCAGGTCAGTGCTCGTCTTGTATGGGAATTCGTTAGGGGCATTTGCCGTAGCGACACTGCGCTGGCATCGGTCCATCGTAACTAGGTCGATAGCCTTGACACGTAGCCTAAATGACCTCAACGATTCGAACGGCTATTGCCAGCCGAGAAGGGAACCTCAGATGTCGAGTATTCACCACGAAGTTACATTCCGAGCCGGGCCGTCACACATCTACGAGGCCCTCACTGACAGCGCGCAATTCGCCGAATTTACGGGGGCACCTGCCAGCGGCGATGGTACTGAGGGCTCAGCATTTTCTGGGTTTGGAGGCCACATCACGGGGCGCCACGTCGAGCTCGTCCCCAACCAGCGAGTCGTCCAGGCCTGGAGAGCGAAAACGTGGCCTGAAGGCACGTATTCAATCGTAAAATTCGAGTTACTTGCAGAAGGCAATGGAACTAAACTCATATTCGAGCACGTTGGTTTTCCCGAGGCTGCCAAAGAGCATCTTTCAGAGGGATGGCACGCCAACTATTGGGAGAAGATTGCAAAGTATGTGACCTGAGCGTCATGAACACGTCATCCGGGAGCAACACAATGGCAAACCAGCTCAATCGAATTCCTGAGGGATATCACTCAATCACTCCCTATCTCAGTATCAAAGGGGCTACTGCCGCCCTCGAGTTCTACAAACGAGCATTTGACGCAGCCGAGATTTACCGTTTGGACATGCCGGAAGGAAGAATAGGGCACGCAGAAATCCAGATCGGCAATAGTCGAATCATGCTGGCCGACGAAGTGCCCGATATGTCCGACGCAATCGCGAAGAGCCCACAATCGCTCGGTGGAACTACATTTGGGCTCCATATCTACGTTGATGACGTGGACGCACAATTTCAGCGCGCAGTCGA
This sequence comes from uncultured delta proteobacterium, assembly GCA_963811985.1. Classification (GTDB taxonomy): domain Bacteria; phylum Myxococcota_A; class Polyangia; order Polyangiales; family Polyangiaceae; genus FEN-1139. The sequence continues at coordinate 39,892 of CAWEUH010000009.1, read as the reverse complement.
GGCTGGAGCGAGCGCGAAACGACCGGTAAGAGACCAGTTCTATGGCGACCGGAGCGGAACAATCGAAGACCCATTCGGTCACCTGTGGACGATTGCCACGCACATTGAGGATGTGTTGACCGAGGAAATTGGCCGACGCATGGCTGCCATGCAAAAAGGCTGATACCTTTCCTGGCTCCCTCGTCGATCCACTGCATCATGCGGCCACTCCATAATCGTGGTGAAGCCCACCGAGTATCGGCACCGAGATGACCTTGCTACCTTTGCGGTAGAGCTCATGCGGACTCGGAATCGGGATTTGCTGACCAACTCCTTGGTGCGGTCGGCTGGTATTGAAACAGCGCAGTCCGAATTGTTCGAGAACGTGCTTCAAGTGACTTCGTCCGAGAATGATGACGTGGTCCAAGCATTCGCGTCTGACACCATTCGGTGAATGAGTGCGATAACTTCCGGATCGACTCGTGAAATTGGGCGCTTGATACTTCTCGTCTTGCAACGCCAGAACAGGCGAAGTCCCTCGCGGTGCCAACGAAGCACCGTTTCGGGCTTCACGAGCAACAGGGCGTCCCGCCAACGTGGCAGCAATCTCGCGAGCAAAACTACGAAGCCACGCTCATGGGCCTTGAAAAGTGGACGTTTGACCTTCCTGGATGCGACAATGAGCTGCTGACGAAGCAAGGCGTTCTCCATCAGCAGCTCGGTCCGAGAATTCTTGACCTCAGTTGACGGAAACTAGTCGAGACGACTCGTCGTACTTCATTGCAACCATGAGAACCACGCTGGTAAGGCCTGCTCGCCCCATCTTACTCGCTTTGGCGACGTTGGTTTTCGACTTGGTTTTGGCTCATTCTGCCGCGGCCTGCGGCGCTTCCGGACCTGATGGGATCGCGTATTGCAGCCTATCGGAACGTCCCGAGGCGAGCCGGTCGGGCTGGGCGCTCGGACTCAGTGGGCTTTACACCTCGACCAACATTCATTTCTCGCATGGCATTCGAGGTGACGAGCGACGCGAGGAAGCCCTGTTGACGATCGTCCACAGCCCATCCGAAAATCTCACGCTTCAACTCGGTGTTGGCGCGATGCTCGGCGGGACCTTGGATATGCCTAACGGTCAACATGACTTTTCGCCGGGCCCGGCAGCACTCGCCGGTGCCGCGTGGCGAGTCGTCAATCGTGAAGCGTTCGTCATTTTAAGCTCGGCACTCTCTTTTTCCGAGAATCGAACGCGATTTCTGGCAGAGCCGTCGCAGCCGTATACGGCATTCGATCTTCGCCTTGGCGCAGTTTTCGGTGTTACGATCTTCAATGCGCTAAGCCCGTATGTGCCCTTGCGTGTCTTTGGCGGACCGATTTTCTGGCACTACGCGGGTGAAAGCGTTACGGGCACTGACGCTTACCATTACCAAGTTGGGTTGGGGCTCGCACTGCACCTGCCGCTGCGCTTCAACCTGTTCGCCGAGGGCGTTCCTTTGGGCGAAAAGGCGCTGGCCGGCGGCGTCGCGTGGGAATTGCCGTAACGCGCGTTTCCGTGCCGCCGTGACAGAAAAATCGCGGAGGGTGAACATGGGACTCAACGAATAGAGGGGCACCGGGCCACACTCGAGCAGAAATCGGATGACAAAGCGCCGGTTGTGACTGCCGTTGGAGACCAGGAAGTCTCACAGATCCGCTCTCGCTGAGGGAGAACCGTGATGAATTCAAAGCAACGTTTTGCGGCCGTCGTCATGTTGTCGGGTTCGATGAGTGCTGGTGGCTGTTCGAGTGGCAGCACGCCAATGACTGGATCCGAAGGGGGCAGCAGTGCCGTCGCAGAAGGAGGCGCTGGCACTGGCGCAAGCCCGTCGTTGGCAACCGGCGGTTACGCAATGACTAGCGGCGGAATGATGGCCGGAGTCGGTGGTGAAGCAATGATGGGCACGGGTGGCGCCATGATGATGGAGACGGGGGGTGCCGAGATGATGGGCACGGGTGGCGCCATGATGATGGAGACAGGGGGGGCCAAGATGATGGGCACGGGGGGTGCGATGATGATGAGCACCGGCGGTTCGATGATGATGGCAATGGGCGGCATGATGATGAGCACCGGCGGCACCAAGATGACGGGCACCGGCGGTTCGATGATGATGAGCACCGGCGGCGCCAAAATGATGGGCACGGGGGGTGCGATGATGATGATGAGCACCGGCGGCGCCAAGATGATGGGCATGGGGGGTGCAATGATGATGGGCACCGGCGGTTCGATGATGATGGCAATGGGCGGCATGCGAGCCGCGACAGGGGGTGCGGGAACCGCGAGCTGTCACGCTGCAGGCACCTTAATGGTGACGAATCAAGCAATGTCGGCCTATGTCATCGACGGCGCTGCTAATCCTACGTTGACGCTGTGCCGCGGTAGTACGTACACGTTCGCCATCAACACACCCGGACACCCCTTCTACATCAAGACCATGCAGAGCACCGGGACTGCCAACGCCTACGATACCGGCGTGACAGGTAACGGTACGGCGATGGGGAACGTGACGTTCGCTGTGCCCATGTCCGCACCGAACACTCTCTACTACGATTGTTCGATACATGCCGCGATGACGGGCGTGCTAAATATCGTGAACTAGACGGCGAGCAAGCACACTTGGGGGTTTATTTCTTTGTCGAGGCAAAGAATCTTGGCGTCCCCGGGGCTCTTGTCGGCATAGCCAACGATGTTATGAGTGTTTCGAAACTGGCGCACAACATAACGAGATTCTCGGGCGCGTTTTCGCAGGCAGGGTTGCTGATGAGCTCGTGGACGCGGGAGCGCGTCATGGGTTTCCCGCTGTGTAGACATGTCGGTGCAATGGTCTTTGGCCGGGAGGACGCGCCAACAATAACCAGAGGGTCGCGATTCCATTGAAAGGACGCTCGATAGCGTGTAGGGAGCCACCACACTTGTCGCCGGCACGATTCTGCGACCGAGTTGCAAGAGGGGGCCACGCGTGGGCTATACTGCCGATCATGAAAACGGGACCATTGACCTTGCCGATGATTCTTGTATTCGGCGCAACCGCAGCGTGCAGTGGCAGCCCATCCTCGGGCGACGGCACGACGTCCAGTGCCGGCGGTACATCGTCCAGCAGCGGTGGCACGACGTCCAGCAGCGGAGGTACATCGTCCGGCATCGGAGGCACGACGTCCAGCAGCGGCGGCACGACGTCCGGCAGCGGTGGCACATCGTCCGGCATCGGGGGTACGACGTCCAGCAGCGGCGGCACGACGTCCGGCAGCGGTGGCACATCGTCCGGCATCGGGGGTACGACGTCCAGCAGCGGCGGCACGACGTCCAGCAGCGGTGGCACATCGTCCGGCATCGGGGGTACGACGTCCAGCAGCGGCGGCACGACGTCCAGCAGCGGTGGCGCCGGCGGAACGGACGCGTGCACCACACTACCGACCACGGACGCTGGGGCTCCACCCACCGGCACGATTACCGCATCGCAGCCAGTCAGCCCCTACATCGTGGTCAACCAGTTTGGCTATCGCACGGGCGACGAGAAGATTGCTATCGCGCGCAATCCGAAAGTCGGATTCGACGCGAACAACAGCTTCACGCCGGGCTCGAAGTACGCGGTCGTAGACGCCCACACGGGCACAAAGCTCCTCGAGGCTGCGCCGACGGCATGGAATGGCGGCGCAACCGATTCATCCTCCGGCGATCAGGTGTGGACTTTCGACTTCTCGACCGTCAGCACGCAGGGCGAGTACTTCATCCTCGACGAGACAAACGCCGTGCGCTCAAACGTCTTCATGATCTGGGACCACGTGTACCGCGACGTTCTCGTGCAGTCGACACGCATGTACTACTACCAGCGCGACGGCATCGCAAAACTGGCAACCTTCGCGGGCGCCTCCTGGGCGGATACAATGGAGCACGCGCAGGATGCGACGTGCGGTCTCTACTCGGACGGTTCCAAGCCTATCGATCTTCGCGGCGGTTGGTTTGACGCCGGCGACCAGAATACGTACACGAACTGGCACGCCGCCGACGTCGTCCAGCTGCTTCACGCTTACGTCGAGGCCCCTTCCGCCTTCGGGGATGACACCAACATCCCAGAATCCGGCAACGGTGTGGCGGACATCCTGGACGAAGTGAAGTGGGAGCTTGACTGGATGCTGCGCGCGCAGCAGTCAGACGGGTCGGTGATCCCCATTAAGGGTCACACCGGAGCGAGCCCGCCCTCGGCCGACACGAAACCGTGTCTGTACGGGCCACCGACCACGTCCGCGTCCTTCAGCGCTGCCGAAGCGTTTTCCTACGCATCAACGGTCCTCAAAAGGGCGACCAATTTCGGTTGCGCGTACCCGGGCTACGCCGACAAGCTCGCTACGCAGGCTGCAAGTGCCTGGGCATGGGCGATCGCAAACCCGAACGTGACCTTCCGCAACACGGACCACGGCCTAGGCGGTGGCGAGCAGGAGGTGGACGCGAGCGGCCTCGTGCTGAAACACGCCGAAGCAGCTGCATACCTCTTCGAGGCGACAGGGAAATCGACTTACCAGACGTATTTCGATGCAAATTACAATGCCCTGCTCACCTCGTTCGACTCTTCGCACCTCGAATCGATGGACGCAGCGCTTGAGTATGCGCTTTTGCCCTCGGCCACATCGAGCGTTAAAACGGCGATTCTCACGGCGTACAAGACAGGTGCACAGTCTACGTTCGTCACACCAGTGCAGCAGAACGAGGACCCCTACGGCTCTTGGGTGCCTGGGTATTGGTGGGGAAGCAACCAGACCAAGTCCGGACAGGGATGCTTCCTTGGAGAACTCGCAACGAACCCAACAATTGACACGACGGTCACGACCGCCGACGCACTCAAGTATGCTGAACGTTATGTACATTACATGCACGGCCTGAACCCCCTCGGGATCGTGTACCTCACGGCTATGGGAGGTCACGGCGCGGAAAAGTTCGCAACTCGCATGTGGCATTCTTGGTTCAAGCACGGCAGCGATTGGGACCAAGCGGGCGTCTCCAAGTATGGGCCTCCACCCGGTTACATCACGGGAGGCCCCAACCCCTCCTACAGCTGGGATGGGTGCTGCCCGGGAGGCTGCTCAGGCTTGAGCTGCGGGGCAGCGGTGCTCTCGCCTCCCGCGAACCAGCCGGGACCGAAAGCGTACCTCGACTTCAACGACGACTGGCCCCTCGACGCGTGGTCCGTGACAGAGCCCGACGTGGGCTACCAGGCGCAATGGGTGCGTCTGCTGTCCAAATTCGTGCAGTAAAGCGCCTCCCGTAGTGCGCGTAAACTAGATCGAGAGTGATTGATGCCTCTTTGGCGTGGTAGAAGTTGCCGTAGTGTACCGAAACTCGTCGCAAAGCATCACGCCTCCTCCCGGTGGTAATAGTTGAGTAGTCCGCCGAGACGTGACCGACATCGAATTGCGCCAGTCACTGAGTTGTCGTTCTCAGACACCTGTCGCGGCACGATCAGCTGCCCACCCAGACCTCCCCAGCCGAGGTTCTCCGAGCAACGACATCGCGATGCGTGATCCAATTGAGCGCAGGTCACGTCTCGGTGGTCTGCTCAATTACTACCATCGCAAGGCAGCGTGAAGCCTAGCGATGGGTTTGCGGACACTACGCGACTGCCTCTCGAAATGCCGCTCGCCCTACCCATAAATCCTCACGCCCACGCGCGCGATGTGGTCGCGCAGCTTTGCGGACTTGACGGCGGAGAGCGCAACCACGTCGAAGTGATATGGGAGCGACAGTTCGTCTAGGTCGCTGGCGATGGCTTCGGCTTGTAGGGGGACGGTGACGCCTTCTAGCGCCAGGTCAATGTCCGACGATGCAAGGGCTGTCCCCTTTGCGCGCGAACCGAACAAGTGCGCGGCCGTCACGCTGGGATGTCGCTGGAGCACGCCTCGGATGAGGTCCAATTCGGCTTGGGAGAGACCGAATGTGTTCATTCAGAAACCCGACGCTCCAAGAACCAACCATGTAACTCCTCAAGCGCTGCCATGTAGCGGTCGCGAATGGCGATCACGGCTTGATCGAACGTTGACTCGTCATAAGTGTGAGAAAGCAGATTCCTGTGGTCGAGCATGTCTATCCACACTTGACCGTCGCGCAGGATCCGCGCAGCAAATGCAGCCTTAATGACGTTCCGGGGTGTGACTGTCTCTATTACCTGCCCATGGGATTCCAGGTAGTCCTTGAGCGTCTTCCACGCGAGCTCGACTGCAAATTCGAACCGCTGAATCGTGCCTTCCTTTTCGAGAGCTGCAAGCGACTCAACGCCGCGCTCGATTGGCTCGCGAAGCAATACAATGGCTCGGTCGAAATTCTGAAAGCGCTGCTGCCAACGAATGTCTTGGTTCATGGGTGGCCTCGTATTTCAGCACGAACAGCCTAGCACCGGTCAGCAATTTCGGGGAGATGCGCGAACAAAACGAAAAGCTCACCGGATTTGGCATGCTTTTCAGCAGAGGCCCGGCAGGCGTGATGGGCGGAATGTAGCTCTTCGGACTGCGAGCTTCCACCGGAAGGGAATAGCTACCCCCCATACCCCAACCTCTCGAAATTCTTTCGAATGGTCTTCTCGAGCTTTGCACCAGCAAACTGTTCGTTGAGCTTAGCCACCAGGCGATTCATCTTGGCGGCAAAAGGGTTCGTCGTCGGATTCTTCTTCCTCGGCTCCGACGTATCTACCGGGCGTGAGCACGAAACCGTGCTTCTCGATGTCGGCCAGGTTTGCTGAGCAAAAGCCGGCGATGTCTTCGTACTTGCCCCAGTCTTGGAATCGCCGCGCCAGCGGTGGTAGGTGTCGGCGATCTTGGCGACGTCTTCATCGTCAACTCGCGCTGGGTTCGGTCGATCAAAGTGCCGAGCTTGCGCGCGTCGATGAACAGGGTTTCACCTTTGCGATTACGGTATTGGCCGCCGCCGTTCTTGGCCAAGAACCAAAGGCACGTAGGGATCTGCGTTGAGTAGAAGAGCTGCCCGGGCAATGGCACCATGCAGTCCACGAGATCGGCCTCGACCATGGCCTGGCGGATGTCGCCTTCGCCGGATTGATTCGACGACATGCTGCCAACGCGAAGGACCCCGACGATGATGGTGGAGACGACTTCGCGGAACGGCGGCATTTCGCTCGTGGGCAATATCACTGTCGTGCAAAGCACAGCATTGATTTCATTTGGATACGCAATCGTGGCGTCAGCAGTTCTGTCTAAGGCCAACGACAGCCTGTCTTCTGTCGGACAGGCTCTCGCGCGCACGCGGGCGCGCTACGTAAGGCGTGCGCAACTTAATGCTGCCGACTACCCCGTTGCCGACTGGTCCTGAGCAAAGCCCGCGCGTGGCCCATCAGCCGAAAAACGGGCGGCAGTGAACGTCAACCGTGGATTTCAAGCCGACTTCCGCAGCAGGAATGGGCCCTACGCCGAGCACTCTGCCCAATTCAGGATCCAAGAGTCCATGCGCCTGTCAAAAGTAAGGACCGACGATTCATGTGAGGAGCCGAAATAACTCAGTTGGTATATTTTCGCCAATTGCGAAACGCAAGGTGACCGCCAAATTTGTGGACAATTATCGACAGGCGCCTTGTTCGGGTTGCGTGCGGAAAGGGAGCAGTGCATTGCCATACATTATCGTGCAGCCGCTGTCTTTTGGGCCTTTCGTCTGGCAGCCCTTTGGCTTGCTCGCCATGGCGGGAATCGTCATCCGTTGGCGACTCGTCAAGCGACGGGGCCAAAGTCTCGGGATGCCCGAGAACGACCTCGAGTCATTGCTCTGGTGGGCAGTCATCAGTGGTTTCATCGGGGCTCACATCGTCGAAAACGTGTTCTACCACCCGCAAGAGCTCGTGAAAGAGCCGATGCGCATCTTCATGTTGTGGCGCGGCCTAAGTACTTTCGCGAAATTCGAGTTCCCGTGAAGCGCCACAGGCCGAAGCGATTGTTGCCTTACACGGATCTCATCCTTTCGATCTTTCCCGTGTCGTGGGCGTTTGGACGCCTCGGCTGCACCATCGCGCATGATCATCCGGGTAAGTGGACTACCATCAGTCACTGGTTCACGGTCGCGTATGGTCGAGGGCCAACGCTTGACTGCGGGCTCTTTCAATTGAGGTTTGGCAGTACTCCGCGGTATGATTTGGGTTACCTTGAGTTTCTGTTTACTGTTGTCGTTGCGGCACTTTTTGCATTGAGTTGGCGGCGGGGCCAAGGGCTACTACGTCGCGGCTCTGCCAGCACTCTACGCACCCGTCAGTCTCTCAATAACGATCCGCCCGTTGCGCGCGATTCGTGATACGATTCAGGCATGAACGACTGGCTCTACCGCACTCCGAGGGCACTGGACGGCAAGAAGGTTTTTCGGCTGGGTCTTGCGGCGAACTTCGGCATCGACGAAGACGGTGTGTCCGCGGCCATGGACCGCGGCGTGAATCTGTTCCTCTGGACGATACGCAACGGTGGGCTAGGCAGTCCGTTGCGAGCGGCACTAAAGACACGGCGCGATTCCGTTGCCGTCGTTGGGTACGCGGCCATCGGTTTTTGGGGCTGGGGCGTGCGCCGTAGTGCCGAGATACTCCTGCGTGCGCTCGGCACGGATTATCTCGACGTCTATCAACTCGGGTGGCTCGGAGTCACCTCTGCCTGGACACCGAGCGTCGAACGCGAGTTGTTGCATCTGCGCGAGTCCGGCAAGGTTCGCGCGCTCAGCGTTAGTATTCACAATCGGCCGCGCGCGGCTGAGCTGGCGCGCAATTCTCCGCTCGATCTCTTGATGATTCGCTACAATGCGGCACACCCCGGTGCCGAGCACGATATCTTCCCGGCGCTCAGCAACGGCAAGCCGAGCATTCTTGCGTACACGGCCACCTCGTGGCGGCGGCTTCTCAAACGTCCGAAGGGCTGGCAGGGTACGGTAATGACGGCAGGCGATTGCTACCGGTTTCAACTCTCGAATCCGCACGTGGATATGGCTCTGATGGGCCCTGCGAATCGGGCGCAGATGGAGGAGAACTTAGCGGCGCTCGAAAAGGGGCCATTGTCCGCAGACGAAGACCAGTGGATGCGCGAGTTTGGTAAAGCCGTGCATGGTTAGCTCAGGCCTCGATCGCCGTGCGGCCAAGCATCATCCGGGGTTGGCGTCCGGAACGCGACATGACAGGACCGTGAAGGAGGCGCATGCGCGCGCCGCCCGCTACGTCAGCCGCTTCCGCCTGGTATTCAGGCCGTGTTCAGCGCCAGCCAACTAACTAATGGCATAGACACCTTGATAAATTGTAATACCTGTGCCCCAAGCACTGTGAACTCGTCAACCTTAGCTGTCACGCACCGCCGACCTAGGGTTGGAAGGCGGCTGGCGCTTCGGAACCTCTAGTTGGGCATTCGCCCCTGTGAGTGCTTGACGACTTCGTAGAGTGTCGCGCCTTTTCGTAGAACGAGCGCCAGTACATTGCCCCGCGTGCCAAGCCATAGCCGTTGCAGCTCTTGTGGTGTGGCGACACGCTGACGATTGATTTCGAGAATGACATCGCCCGCTCGGATCCCGGCGTGTGCGGCGTCGCTTGACTGATCGAGATCTTCGACGACGACACCGTGCGTGATTTCGGCCGGTACGTCGAGCTGTCGCCTCAGCTCGGGAGTCAATGGCCGCACACGCATGCCCAATTCGCCAGCACTGTGCTCGTCGAGTCCTGGCCTGTCGGTCCCTTGTTCCGCGAGCTTTGCAGGCATTTCCGCCAAAACGACGTTTAGCACTTTCTCTTTGCCATCGCGCAAGAGTCGCAAGCGCACCGTGTGATTGGCGCCTGCACCCGCGATGGCGTTGCGTAGCTCACCGGTCGTCTTCACTTTGTGATCGTCAACGGCGACGATGACATCACCCCGCTCTACGCCGGCCTTGGCAGCTGGGGTATCATTGGTTACGTCGGATACCAGGACGCCGCTATTTTCAGGCAAATTGAGAGCTTTGGCCATATCGGGATCTAAACGCTGAATGGCCACGCCTAGCCAACCGCGAAAAACCTTGCCACTGGTTAATAGACTCTCGACAATCGGGCGGGCCATATTCGACGGTATCGCAAACCCAATGCCCACATTGCCACCGGACCGTGACAATATTGCCGTATTGATGCCGACCAGATTTCCAGCCATGTCGACGAGCGCGCCACCAGAGTTGCCAGGGTTTATAGCTGCGTCGGTTTGAATGAAGTCTTCGTAGTCCTCGATACCCAGGTCAGAGCGGTTCTTTGCCGATACGATACCCATAGTGACGGTCTGACCCACACCGAATGGATTACCTATAGCAAGCACCACATCTCCAAGACGAAGGCGACTTGAATCGCCTAGGGCGAGGGGTTTCAGTCCGCTCGTGTTACCCGAAATGCGAAGCAGGGCCAAGTCGCTTTTCGGATCAGACCCCACGAGCGTTGCCTCGAATTGGCGGTCATCCAACGTTGCGACTCTGATGTTGTCGGCTTGGTCCACCACGTGATTATTGGTGACGACAATGCCATCACCCACGATAACACCCGATCCAAGTCCCTGCTCGCGCTGCTCCCGCGGACCATTGCCTGGCCCGAAGAAGAAACGAAAGGAGGGTTCGTCGAAGGGCATCTGACGCATGTGCCTTACGCGGGTCGATGAAATACTGACGACGCTGGGAACGACACTCTCGACAACGTCCGCAATGCTCGTCGTTGTGCCGGCGTCATTGGCTCTGGTAAACGGCAGCGACGGTAGCGGCAGGATCTGGCCGCCGGGCACCTTGGAGCGGTTGGCGTCCGAATTGTGTTGAGCCGCGTTTCTCGAACGATGGCACCCCGTCGAGCTCAACATTAGGCCTAGAACAACCGCAGTACCGGCAAGTCGCATGAATTGCATAGCAGGGCTCCGGCGCGTCGATTCACCTGGAGATCTTTGGGGGCGAACGGGATCTGTCCTGCCCTAGCCGTAGCAACCGTTGACGGCATCGAATCATTCCCATTGTAGCCAGCCATGTATCTTGAGTGCGGCACGCCCTTGACATGAAATTTCAGGTGATTAACTTCCGCCACTGAAGCCAAAAACTAGTGTCTTTTCAGACACTTGGACAACGGAGGACATCTATGCTCGTAAGGCGAGTGTGGCCGTCCAGGCCAACGTTCGACAGCCCATTCACAGACTTGGACCAGTTGCGGCGCGAGATGCTGCGCCTCTTTGACTCAGGCACAGGGGCCGCGTTCAACGACATCGGGGTCGGGGTCTTTCCACCAATGAACATCACGCAAGACGATGACAATTTTTACCTGCGTGCCGAAGTACCCGGGATCAAGGCCAACGAATTGTCGATCTCGGCCGTGAGGAACCGCGTGTCCATTGCGGGCAAGCGAGAAATAAAGCCGGAGCACGAGCGGGTGAGTTACCACCGCAGGGAACGTCCGGAGGGTTCGTTCAGCCGCACGGTGACGTTGCCAACTGAAGCTGACGCCGAGCGCGTCGAGGCCAAGTATGCGGACGGCATACTGACACTCACATTGCCCAAGGCGGAGGCCGCCAAGCCGCGACAAATTGCCGTCAAGACGTGAATGCGCACCGAATAAAGGAGGATTCGACGATGTCAATAGAAGCCACTACCGAATTGCAGAAAACCGACAAGACGGGCGTTCCGACGGTTCCGGAACAAACACGGGAGGGGCCAGTATACTCACCCTCTGTGGATATCTTTGAAAATGACAACTCGATTACGGTTCTCGCCGACATGCCGGGGGTAAAAGCTCAAGACCTGAAGATAGATCTGCGCGAGAGCGTACTCACTCTGACCGGCCCCGTATCGGCGCCCGGTGGCGCGAAAGAGGCGGATGTTCTAAGGGAGTATCAGACGGGGACGTTCTTCCGACAATTCACACTGTCAGAGACGATCGACCAGTCGAAAATCGACGCCAAGCTGAGCGACGGCGTGCTAAGGCTTGAGCTACCAAAGGTCGAGAAGGCGCGGCCCCGGCAGATCACCGTCCGGACCGAGTAGGCCCCACGATAACCCTCTTTCTCAACTGCCGCTGGCACGAAGGCGTTGGCGCCATGCAGAGAAGGACTTACTACAAGATTCTCGGTGTGTCTCACACCGAGAGTCCGTCGGGGATCCGCGCGGCCTATCGTGGCCTGGCCAAGCGTGTTCATCCGGATCTAGCGGGAGAGCAGTCCGCGAGCGCATTCCGGGAAGTCACGGAGGCGTACGACATCCTCTCCGATCCAGTGCGCCGCCACGAGTATGACCGCCAACTGACGCGAGTCGAACATGGCGAGAGTGTCGAGATTCATCAGGCGGAGCCAGGTCCGATCGTGCGCGAGCCCGTGACCATCCTGGGCAACTCGGAGATGCCGTCGTTCGAGGCCATGTTCGACCGGTTCCTGCGCAACTTCACTAATGTCGGAATTCCGAAGTCCGAACAACTAGAGGGCTTGAACTTCGAGGTGCTGCTCACTGCCGAGGAGGTTGCTCATGGCTGCGTCGTACCGGTGGGTGTTCCGCAAGGGTTGGTCGAGACCGAGACCATCGTCCATGTCCGGATTCCGCCCATGACGCCACTGGGAACGATCTTTGAAGTCCCACTTCGGGGTCTAGGCATCCACAATTTCTACCTTCGCCTTCACGTTTTTCGTGCCGGTTCGGCACACTGAAGAAGGGAACCACTTCAGATGGAACTGGGACATCTACGACGCGAGATACGGACGGCGCTGGAGCTTGCCGTCGTGGCTTTGGCACCTTCCGATCTAATCGATGGCCTGGCGGCAGCCGCGGGTTTGCTCGAGGCGCTTGTCGAACTGCCAGCCAAGAGTCCGCCCGTTCTAGCCCTTGTGCCAGAGTTGGAGAAGCGATCGGCAAGGGTACTGAATGAATGGCAGAAATGGAAGGCGGAGCGCTTGCTAACCGGCAAGGCGTAGCCGGTACCCGTCCCGAATGGACTTACCGCCGGTACCTCCAGCCCTCCTTGAGCTTATTTTAATGGCGTGACGGCACGAGACCGCTTAAGCATGCCCAATGGAGCCAGAAACGAGCCTGCGCACACTGGGACATTATGAGTCCAATGCGGTGGCGTTTCGTGAACAGACCATCGACCATGACGTCTCGCAGAACATTCGGGCATTGCTCGGATCGATTGAGGGAACCGCTCCATTCAAGATCCTCGATTTGGGTTGTGGCCCAGGGCGCGATTTGAACACGTTTCGGGACTTGGGGCACGAACCAACCGGGCTCGATGGCTGCGCGAGTTTCGTCGAAATGGCCAGGGCCTTTAGTGGCGTCGATGTTTGGCATCAAGACTTCCTGTCTTTGGCGCTGCCGAGCGACTATTTCGATGCCATTTTTGCCAATGCCTCCCTATTTCACATCCCGAGTCTCGCGTTGCCGCGCGTGCTCGGTGAATTGCGCCATGCCCTCAAGATCCGAGGAGTTCTTTTCTGTTCCAACCCCCGCGGCAACGCAGAGGGGTGGCAAGGTGAGCGCTATGCGTGTCACTTCGAATTAGATCGTTGGCATTCGTTATTCAGAATGGCCGGCTTCGAATTGGTACATCATTTTTATCGACCCGAAGGGCTACCGCGTCAGCAGCAGCCGTGGCTGGCCATGGTGTATCGAAGAATGCCCGGATAGCCGCGTTAACGACCGCAAGACTCAAGCGGCCCGGCGGCGAGTCTGTATACTGTTTATGGGGCAGCGACCCGTTCTGGTGGGGTGTCGAGGCATCGAGGTTAACTCTTCCACGCCTACGCCGCCTTTGCCAATCGGCTACACTCTGACCTGCGGCGCTGCGAATGCACGGCCCGCGCTAGGCGGTCACCATCGACATCGAGATTTTGAGCAGCATTACGCTAGTGCCGGCACAGGAGTGGGACACTCTCGTCGGGGACGACGATCCATTTCTCGAGCACGCGTTCCTTTCGGCGCTCGAAGTCTCCAAAAGCGTGGGCGCCGAGGCAGGCTGCGTACCCCGACTCGTGACGGTGCGCGACGGCGGTCGACTCGTCGGTGCGGTGCCGCTCTATCTCAAGACCCACAGCTACGGCGAGTTCATCTTCGATTGGGCTTGGGCCGATGCGGCCGAGCGCGCCGGTATCCGGTACTACCCCAAATTGGTGGCCGCGGTGCCGTACACGCCGGCGACCGGTCGCCGCTTGATGGTGGCGCCAGATGCGGATATTTCAGCGCTGACCGCGGGGCTGCTGCGTGGCGTGCGAGCAATCGCCGACTCGGAGTGCGTCTCGTCGGTTCACTTCCTGTTTTGCACCGAACGAGAGAGTCAAGTACTGGCTAGCGATCGAAGCGCAGAGTATGCGCCTCGGATCAGTATGCAATTCCACTGGGAGAATCGCCGAGAAGAGCCCTACGCGAGCTTTGACGAATACCTCTCGACGTTCCGAGCGCGCAATCGCAAGCAGGTCCGTAAGGAGCGCGTGGCGGCCGCGGGCCACGGTCTGACCTTCAGAACCGCGACCGGTGCCGAACTCGATGCCGATGATTGGGCGGCGCTGCAGCGATTTTATTCCACGAACGTCGCGCGGCATGGTGGGATCGAATACCTGCAGCCCGCTTTCTTCGATATCATCCGCAAGACTTTGGGACATCGGCTGGTCGCGACGTTGGCCTACCGGGGCAGGAAGGCCGTCGCCGGCACGATTAACTTCGAGAAAGGAAAGCACCTCTACGGGCGCTACTGGGGCTGCCTCGAGGAGCACGAAATGCTCCACTTCGAGCTTTGCTACTACCGGCTAATCGAGCGGGCGATTGAACGTCGCTACACCCACTTCGAGGCGGGCGCACAGGGCGAACACAAGCTCAAGCGCGGACTGCTTCCAACGCTCACGCACAGCGCGCATTGGATAAGGCACCCGAGGCTGGCCGAAGCCATCGCCAGGTTCGTTGCTGCGGAGGCCGCCGAAGTACACCAGCGCGCCGCACACTACGCGGCTCACTCGCCGTTCAGAGCCGAAGGTGAATCGGAGCGCGCACAAGATTCAGAGTTATCCATGATCGCCCAGCGAACGCGTGCTGGTACCGCGCCGTAACGATTCGCACGAAGACCGACGAACCGACAGCTCACCAAGGGGCTTTGGGTTTCAGTGTGGATCGAACATCGAGCGCGAGTCGGCAACCATCGAGCTCACGCGCATATTGCGGCCTGCGATTTGCCGAAATCCAGCTTGGGTCAACGTGCCGGCGGACCCGAAGCCAGGGGGTCATCTTGTCGAGATTGAGCACCGCCAACCGGACCGTGTGGGGCGCTTCCCCGTCGAGTTCAGTGGCGGTGGCTTTGTCGTTGGGTTCATCGAAGGCCGCAATCAATACCTCGGATTGGGCGGCACGTTTCGCGCGCGAGACGGGTGCGGCCTTGAATTGTCGCGCTAGCAGCGCAATCTGTTCGCGACTGTCGGCGTCGTTGATGCGCTCAGCAAAGGAGTCCTCTAGCAAGGGAAGTGCGGCTTCGGCGTCGTACAACCGGAATACATGATCCCAGGTCGTTCGCAACGTTGAGTCACCGATCACCGTTGCCCGCGCCTTTTCGAGCAGGGACTTTTCGTCACGCGCCGCTGGAGGGTCCAAGAGGCAGAGCAGTAGCGCATCTTTGCCTGATTCGGTGGCCACCCGCTCCACGCCTTTCGATCCTGAGAAGGCCCCGAGGGGTCCACGCACGTAGACGGCAGGGCGCGCGAGCAACTCGGAAAAGACGCCGTCCGCTTTTAGTTCGTCGGCAACGAAGTCTCCGGGATACTGGTTTGCCAACTCCACGAGCTTCGTCTCGACGCGTTTGAGAAAACCGCGATCACGCTCGGTAAGTTCCCTTGCCTGCTGACCCCATTGCGAAGCGAGTTCATCGCGTACCTGGCGCTGCGCGGCGTACTCGTGCCGTAACGACAAATAAATAATGGCAATGACCCCGGCAAGCCCGGCCGCGAAAGCGATCCGCATCCACCGCGAGAGGCGCACGGAAGATTGCGAAGCCCGTCCGGTAACGGCAACCTCGACGCGGCGCGCCAGTGCTGGGTTCATTTTGGGATTGACGAGAAGCGTCGTCATGACTTAGGCGTGTGCTTGAGCGATATTGCGCTCGATGAGCGACATGAGTTGCTCGCCGGTAACACCCAGGCGGGCCGCAGCGTGGCCTGCCAGCGACGTATGCGCAACGCCTGGCACGAAAGCGTAGGTGGGTCGCTGGTCGGGGCCAAACTGAACCTGCAAGAACCGCAGTCCGTCGATAGGATGCTCTGTTTCGAGCCGCGCAGCAAAGGCCAAAAAATGCGTGGTAATGAAGGTTTGCGGCCGCAACTTCGTCAACATGCGCAGCACCAGTTCGAAGATCTCCTCGCCTTCGGAGGGGTTCGTGCCCGAGCAGAGCTCATCCAAGATGACCATGGCACCCGGTGGAAGGCACTCGAAGAGCTCCCGAATACGCATGAGTTCCGTCCCCAGGCGTCCCTCGGACTGATCGAACTTGGTTTCCTGAATTAGCGAGACCACGAGTGACGATACCAGCGACAATGATCCCGAACGCGCCGGTATGAACAGGCCGGATTGGGCGAGCAACTGGGCCACGCCAAGCGCCTGAAGCAGTCGCGTCTTGCCGCCCGAGTTTGGCCCCGTCACGAGCACCGTCGTATCGTGCCGATCAATCATGAGATCGCAGGGGACGATTCGAACGCCTTGCGCAAACAAGAGGGGGTTGAAAAAGCCCTCCAGGCGACGCGGTTCATGATCCGCGACGAGTTTCGGTAAGCTTACGTTGAGACCGGCACCCATGGCTTGATCCATGAAGCCAAGCGCCCCAAGGTAGAACTCGAGATCACCTATGAGCTGCACGAGCCGCACGACGTCAGCGAGCAGCCCGTCGAATACCGCGTCGATGAGGCGAGCCAGGACTTCTCCGTCACTGAATTGATAACCTCGGAAGAAAAGCTCGATTTTCGATAACCAGCGGCGCAACAAGGATGGGACGAACGGATTACTGTCGTTTTGCCGTACGCCCCGCACCTCGAACCGGCGAATCATCCCGTCGGCACCGACGCGCACGGTGAGGTCGAGCGTTGCCGAGTGCTGATCATATCCGAGCAGATCACACAACGACCGATACGGTTCCCCTGACTGAACGTTACACCCAAACTCGCGCAGCCGCTCCAGGCTCGATGTCGCTAACTTGTCGAAAATGGTCTTGAGAATTTGCAGAATGTCCAGCTGGCGTCGGTGGGCGTTCCACCTACCCACCCCGGTTGCACCCTCGAGCAGCGTGCGAAAACGTCGTAGCTCTACGTACAGTTGCTCGAACTCCCGTTGACGCTCCGGAAATTGCATGAGCTGCCCAACGATGGCGCGTCGATACTGGACTGTGCCGAGGTCCGATGGAGGGCTTGCGAGCAACCGCGCGAGGTGCGTCGTGGAAACCATGAGTTCGTTGCGTCCGATGCGAATCTTGAAGCACTGCGCGACGAATTCGGGGAGAAAGACGTCGCGCGCAAACAGCTGTGGCTTCCAGGTGGACGGAGCAACCCACGCCTTGTCGAGCGCATCCGAACAGAGCCCTCCCGCTGTCCCACCGGAAAATGCAAGGACAATCGCGGTCTTTAGTGTGTCGAAGTCAACCCGGCAGATCGGCTTTGCATGCAAAATGTCCGGGAACCTTGCTTCGTCCAGATCGGGGCTGCTCGAGCCCGGCCGCTGGTTATTGTTCGTGCCTGTGGTTAACAAGGAGCCATTCGTGCTCGACATCAAATCCGTATGACAGCCAAGCTCTCCCAAGGTTTCGAACAAAATCGCACCCACCATTCATCACTTCGGACAAGAGCTACCAGCAAGGACTGATTGCAGGCAGCATAGGCTTAGGGTATCGTGCTCTGCTGTTGTTAGCGGCCCCGGCGCACGCCACCCGGTCATGCTGCGCTAGGCTGTCTTGGCATGACGGCCCAGATCCCACGGGTTTGCCTGAACGGTCGCCCCATCGATCTCAACCGGACAGATCAAAGCACGCGGAGCTGGCCAATGCGCGCGGAGCTGCGCGTATCCCCGTCACCAGCGACCACCTCCCAGTGATCACGACAAGGGCGGCGCTGCTCCTGTTCCAAAAAGCCATGGGCCGACTGGACCAAGGTGGTCGTCCGGTGTCCGGGCAATTGGCGCGGATGCGCACGCCCCTGATCGATGTAGCAGCGCGCCACGAGCGCTTCGGGAGCAAGCGGAAGCACACGCATGTTGCGAACCCAGTGCCGCCAACGCCGCTCTTCCCAAACCATCTGCTCGACGTTGGAGGCGTACACGACCCCGACGGACAAGCCGCACTGCCCCAGCAACTCGGCAACTCCTTTGAACGCGCGATATCCTGTGAAATCTCCCACCACCGGCACAATGCGATGTTCGCGTTGCAGATCGCGCACTCGCGCAAAGCGCTCCGCAGTGGCCATGAAACTGAGTGAGCGTCCATCCGGAGCGCGTGCGAGTAACAGACTGCGCAGCGTCGGATAGGTGTACCGCCCGGGTTTGTGTAGCTGAAACGTGATCCCCAAGCGTTCTCGGAAGAAGCGCCGATGGATCCGCTCCAGTGTGCGCCAGTCTAATGGCCGCGAGAGAAGCCCGCTCAGCGGTTCAAGTCTGCCCCTGATCCGTGCGTGGGCTCGAGCGAATGCCGAGTTGTCTGGTCGGCTGCGCTCGACGCTCGCCAACGCGGCCTCGAGCGGAGCCGTGTCTTCGGCATCGGGCAGAGGCTCTAACTCACTGCCGAGCAGCAGGGACAGCCACTGTGCACGGGTCGAAGTTTCCTCGAATAGCGCCTTGTACAAGAGGTGTAGCGTAAGGTTGTCCCGGCGACAATCGACGACGAATGAAAGCGACGGTTCGAGTATCGCCACGTACGAGAAACTCTGCTCGGGTCCGACCCCAATGTACGCGAGCCCCTTGGGCACCCGCTCTAGATCTTGTACCACCTGAAGGTAGGAACTCTCGTTCGACACGAGGTTGTCGCTGAAGAATCCACTGCCCCGTTCGGAGAGATCGCTGATGATGCGAGCCCACTCTGACAACGTGAGGGCGAGGCGCGGGGTGCCGAGCGGGCTCGCACTTTGGGGCTGGTGCGAGCTGCGCTGGCGCAGCTCTGCCCAATTGTGAAGCGCATCTATCAGCGGCCACGTCACGAATCGCTTCAGCAAGTGGCGTGCAGTTCGAGAACCGGGGACGTGCATCGGTCACACTCTGCAGTAAGAGGCATCGTTTTCGCGCCAACACGCGGGATCCTCGGCAAAGAGATCGCCTGTGTGGTGCCATGCTGCCGCCCGGCACCCATAACACTGGTCCAACAGTTGGCAATTCCCGCATTTTCCCTTGACGTGCTGGTGGATAGCGCGGAGCTGGACAAACGCGGCACTCTGCACCACGTCAAGTAGCGGCTGTCCCGTTTGCTTGCATGCACCCACGCGCAAAAAGCCCAATTCTCGATCTACACCAGCGCAGGGCTGTACACCCCCGGCGTCGTTCACGTAGCAGTTCGAATAATAGAGCCTGCAGGAACTTGCAGGAAACGGCGGGTGCGCAATCCAATCGTAGCCAAACTCGGTGCGATCGATCCTGAGCAGCTCTTCGAAGATCTCCCGGTACTTTTCTGGGGCCTCGGCGTCACTGAAGTACAGGGTGCTGCGATGGTCCCTTGCCCGACCGTGCAAGGTTGGGATCTCGAACTCTGGGACGATGTTGCGCTGACGCAACCAGCGCCACATGTCAGGCATGTCGTCGTAGTTCTGCCGGCAGATCACCGACTGCAGCGCGAAGCGAGGCGGATCCCCGTCGGAGAAACCGGCGCGAACTAGCGCATCGATGCCACGGCGTATGCGGCGCGCGCTCCCCGCCACGCCGGTAAGCATGTCTTGTACATCCTCGCGCAGGCTATTGAGCTTGCCAACGACCGTCACGTCGCGGGAATGTAGCCAACCTGCCGCATCGTCATCAATCAGAGTACCGTTGGTATACAGGCAGCAGTAACTCCCGAGCTGGTTAGCGTAATCGATGCAGGACTCACCCTCCCTGAGCAATGAAGGCCTAAGCAGCGGCTCGCCGCCCCCCACGATGGAAATCAGACGTGCCCCTGCTGACACGGCCTCTTCGATGACGAAACGGACCTCGTCATCCGTCAGGCCAGTGCAACGAACGGGACTTGCGCCGCTGTAGCAGTACATGCAAAATCGGTTGCAGGTTCGCGCCAACTCCAAGGAAATTCTCTTGATCGGTGAGCCCTGCGTCTCCGGTCGCGTTCTTGGGGTCCGGATCTGCAGCGATGGCGGTGCACACAGGTTCCCGAGCGGAGTTCGCGAGGTCAGGCGCTTTGCATCGACGTCGATCATCGTCTCCTCACGGGTAGCTCTGTGGTGCCACCCAACCAGGCTGAAGGGGCCCGGTATCGAATGCCAAGGTACGGTGCTGCCCTTCGATGCTCAAGACCTCGAGTCGACCGTCTGGAAAGCGGCTTTGTAGGTAGAGGCGCAGTTCCCGCTCTAGGCGGATTGGATTGTACTTGAGCATGTTCGCCCATCGCGGGTCGCGCGTGAGCGTTCGTTGAGCATGCGCAAATCCCGGGAAATCCGCGCTGCTGCACGACGTGGCGGATTTTCGATCGAATGGCTGTCGGGATCTCATGCATGGCGACCGGGGCTGCTGCGACATCCACGATCAGCATCCGGCCACCAGGAGCGAGGACCCGCCTGAGTTCGTTCATCATCGGATCCCAGTCCAAATAGCGGAACGATAGCAGGCTTATGATCACGTCGAAGCTCTGGTCTGGGAGAGGCAGGCGCGGGCCCTCGATGACCTGGAACTCCAAGTGCGACAGTCCTTTCGCCTTGTCTTGGGCAATCGTTACCAGCGGACGCGAGATGTCCACACCCACGCCACGAGCCAGTTGATCCTTGAGCTCGATAAGCAACGCGCCGTTGCCACATCCGACATCGAGCACCCGCGGGCCGGCTCGTGGTAGATGCCTGCTGATCCACGCCCACTCGTCGCTGCGAACGCGGATATCGAAATACGCCGCATCGTAAAGCGGCGCAATCGAGTCGTACGTGGGATCGCCATCGATGGGTCGCGGCTCCATACGCTTGAAGCGTTCCACTGGCAAAAAGCCACTGTACTTGGCGATCGATGCGATAAATCCATGCGATTTGCGTCCGGGGCAGCCAACTACGTACAGTGGTACCTGGCGCGAGCGCAAGGGACCCTCCCACCGGAAACGGGAGCGGCTCGTCGAGAACGTCGTGAACCAGTGATAGCCGCTCGCGGGAACCCCGAATGTCCGCGCAAAAAACGGCGCAAACCAACGAGCGGTTCGACAGCCGTGAAGATAAGCCTCGCCGTCCGGCGCGAACGGGATTTCGAGCTGCCGCCACTCATGCGGACTGAACTGCTCCGGCAGCTCGCAGGTATTGAACATGAAGCCGTAGAGTGCACTGTGTCCGAGTAGGTGGAATTCACTAATGAGCTCGTTGCTAGCGCGAATGCGGGCAAGGGCTTCCACGAACGCGCGCTTGGTCTCAACGGGTTGACAGCGGACCACGCAGTCCGGACGGGCCGTGCGCTTTTCCTGCTCGAGGGTTAGCGCTGCCCGCCGAATTCTCGCACCACCACCGCGGTAGCCCGTGATGTAGCCAATCCAGATGATTCGGTTCGCGCGCATGGTAGAGTTAGGGCAGCAAACGCACAATATAGCGTATACTGGTCAACGTCACGTGCCCATTGCTCACCCCCACGGACCGCCCGTCAAGAATGGATGGCTTGTGTGCGCTTTTGCACATCCAATCGAAGCGCCAGTCACGGGGTTGTTGGGAGATGTGCAGAAGTATCTGAAGAGCCGTCTTGCGCGTTGGCGAACACAGCAGGGTCATGCGCACGTGCCCGCGACTCATCGGCCTAATGGGTAGTCCTTGGCGCCATGAATCTTCACGAACAAGCGTCAGTGGGTCTCACAGGGGCGCCATGACGCTCTTGCGCGCAATGGGCGCAGTCGTGGGTCTCGTATTTTGCGCGAGCTGCAAACTACCCGGGAACGCTCGCTCGGCTGATTCCACCGACATCGCTCAAAGTGGCAGCGGCTCAGCGGCTTCCAGCTCAACGCAGCGGCTGCCGACCGGGTGCAAGCAGCAAGGTAAGTTCTGTGTTCCGCCAGGCGATTTCGTGGAGGCCTGGTGCGGTAACAAATACCCTGGGCTCGCAATGGTTTGGTTTGGCAAAGGGACGCCATGGGTCCGCCGCTACGTGAAGCTGCCCGTGGTCGAACCACGCAACACGACCGGCGGCCCCTCGAGTGACACGAAGCTCACCTGGGGTGAGGAGGTCCTTGTGTTCAAGCAGCATGGGGCCGGCGGCGCTGTTATCGTGAGCGGGGCTGTGGACTACGATGTGCTGCGCTGGGACGGAACTTGCGCTTCTATGTCCGACCTGGAAATGACTGCCAGCGCGCCGAGCATGCCCAAAAATGCACCCATCGTGTGGAAGTATTTAGACACGAACATCCAAGAGGCACTGCTCAAAGACGCCGCCATCCAAAAGGCTGTGGATGCAGAAGGCAAAGCCTGTGGCGGCAAAGCAGCGGGCGCGGGCTTCGCGTGCGAGAAGGCGTCGCGCAACCTCAATAGCGCCATCGTGGCAGCTGTTCGCAAGGGCATTGCATTGCCGACGCCGGAGCGGTTGCCGTAGTGGCAGTGGCGTCGACGGTCACTAAGCTTCGTGGGTCATCGGAGCACTTCTTCGTTGCTCGTCCTGTAGTGTTGCTGTATGAAGCTCAGCGCGGCCATTTATGACGGAATTCCGAACACGCATCATCCAGCCCACCGTGTTATTCGCGTTGCTATCGTTCATGGTGGTGTCGTGCGCCCGCGCTCAAGAGCCCGGACCGGCCGCAGCATCGACGCCGGAGTCAGAGGCGTCTGAGCCGCCGCCCGAGCTGCAATACGTGGATGCCACGTTGATGTTCACGGATTGTGAGACGGTCTCCAATTTCGAAAGCACGTGTGGCCCAGTCAACCATGCGGCGGTTGGTCGAGGCGTGCAGCGAAGTGCCAGGCGGCACAGCACAGTTCACGGCTACGTTGTTGCCCGGCGGACGCATCGAATTGACGGCTCCAGATGGCGGATTGGGCACGGTTCCCACGTGCGTGCTGCATCACGAACTCAGGCACAAGGTTGCCATTTCTAGGCCGTGCATGTTAAAGGTTCAAATGAGCCAGAAGAAGCCGTCGCCAACAAGCCGATAAGGTACCAAGCCAACGTGGCGCTTACTGACCGATGCAGCGTCCTTTGACAGCCCGACATCGCTTGGACTTAACGCACGCTTCGGATTTCGCGCAGTCCGCCGCGGAAGCGGCAATGCAGGTGCCATCCGAAATCGTGCAGCGTCCAACCTTGTCACACAGGGTCTTGCAGTCCGCTCCCGAGACCGCCGTGCACTTGTCGTCTTTTGCGGTGCAGCGGCCGTCGCTCTCGCAGCGCCGGCTCTTCTTGCAGTCCGCGTCCGACGCGGGCACGCACTTGTCGTTGCGGCCGACGCATCTTCCGTCTTCCAGACAGACATCTTGGCGGCTACGACAATCGATGGTCTTGAGGGTCTGGCACGTCTTGTCGTCGGCACAGGCAAGGCCTTTGTCGCAGTCGTCGCTCGCGCGACAGCTTGCGCCCTCGTGGGCTCCCACCTTCCGAGGTGGTGTGCTCATATCGGGCGACGTCCCCTGGCTGGGAGGTGGCTTGTCACAACCGCTCGCAACGCCTAGCGCCACGGCGGCGAAAAACAGGATTTGGGTCAGTTTCCCCGGGCTCATGCCGACATTGTCGATGACTTTTGAGCAAAATGCCACTTCGTGGCGACGAACGGCTGGCAAGGCCCCAAACTCCGCGAAAAACTGGCCCCTGTGGGGCGGGGTTCGCTTCGTTGACAGGCGCTGGTTGCACTTTTTTGGGTCATTGCGTCATGGCAAAGACGCGTGTGCGCGCCTGGCATTGCTACGGCCGCTGCAACCAATTGAGCAATTTGCCGCCGCGCAAGAAGTCGGGCCAGCCGTGCCCGCCCGGGTGCTCGCACCAGAGCAGCGGGCGATCCTTGAGGCAATCTGTGAATTGCACGCAGCCTGCGACGGGCGCAGGCTTCGAGGATTGGCTACATCGGTTGTAGAAGCTCCAGGTGGTTACCGCGAGCTGCCCGGATGCGATGGGCTCGTCCATGTCCGCATCCCCGTGCACGATCATGGCCGCCACCGGTGCCTGGCACGGGAACGTGGGGCCTCCGCCACCAACGGACACGAGTGTTCTAATGCCCTTTCTCGCGCAAGCAACGAGGTTTGCCATGCCGGCACCCCAGCTATGCCCGAGCACGTGGATACGTGCACGATCAATGCAGTACTGCGACGCTGCCCAGTTTACCAACGCGTCGTAAAGGGCGAGATCGGAGCTGGCTTCCGAGTGCGTGTCCCAACCGAACAAGTCGTGAAACCACTTCTGAGGGGAACCGTCGGGAAACACGGCGACGTAGGGTCGCACTCCCTCATCACCGAGATTCCAATTCTGCGCAACGTACTCGCCGCTGCGACCTCGACCATGAAACCCGACAATCAGGTCAACGGCTCGCGAAGTCCCCTTCGGAGGAACCAAGTAGAACCGCCGTTCTTTGCCCGCAACATTGATCGGCACGTAACGATTCGCCGGATTGTGGGCGTTCGGCGAGCAAAGCGTCGTAGCTTCTGAACCCGCTTCTCGCCGCCGTTGCCGATCATTTCCGCGCGTGGGGCCTCTCCTGCAACCGGCAATCATCAACGCACTTACGAGACAAGCAAGGGCAGGCCACGCCTTCCGCATTGGATGCCGTGCCTGCAGGACTAGTGGGACTCCCTCCCAGCCGGTGAGGGCGTGTTGATCTTGGCTATGCCATTTCAACGTGAGAGGTTGACGGCCCCTACGATGGTTCTTCATTGGAGCCCCAGGCATTTATTCCGGCTTTTCTCATCGTGTGGTGTTCCGGGTCCCGACCCGGAACACGGCGTTCCCAAAACTTGACTCAGGAACAACGAGTTTCGTGCCTTAAGGTTGACTAACGGTTCGATTCGCAGGGCAATCTTGTCTGTGCGGCTTGGGGCGAATTCGGTGAGTTGCGCTTCAGCTTGACCGATTCAGCGTTAGCTTCCTCCGTTCGCCCAAGTGCACACAGCGCCTGGATACGAGCAGCCGAGCGCTCCGGCGCAAGAGCTCCGGACGCAAACCGGCGTTGATGCTCGTCCAGTGCTTTGAGTGCCAAAGCCGGCCTGCCGTTGTGAAGCTCCCTTTCAGCCCGCGAAAGGATCGCCACCTCTTCCCCCAACGAATCACCCGGTGACTTGCTAATGCGCGCGGCTGACTCGGTCTTGGAGGACGGGCTGCTGATCGGTGTTGCCGCAGCTTCTGGATCTGAGGATTGCCTCCCAGCTGACGCTGGGAGCGACGGCTGTTGTTGTGCGGATGGAACCACGGCGACCATGATTGGGGCCGGCGCTGCGGTTCGGCCGCTGTGCCTCGCAAAATACGCAACGGTGCCAAGCACGCCGACCAGACCCAAGACCCCCACCATTGACGTCAGGATTGTGAGCGATTTGCCTGACATCATGCCCTGAGCCAACTTGACGGACGCCAATACGCCCAAACCCGCGGCCGCCATACGTTTGCTCAGGATTTGGGTCACTCGCGAGCGATCCTCCTGGGTTGGCAGCAGCGCGCTCCGTCCAGCGGCGATGAGCTCGCGTGCCTCACGACTTAGTTCAGTCACGAACCGCCTCCTCGTGTTTGTCGCGTACTGTGTCGAGCCAACGCTGCCTCAAAGGCCTGCCGCCCTGCGCGCAAACGCGAGTACGCGGTACCGAGCGGGATGTCGAGCGCTTGAGCGATCTCAGGCGTCGTCATCTCCCCGATTTCGGCCATCACAAAGACCTCACGCTTGGGCTCCTCGATTTCTGCAAGCAAGCGCCACAACAACCTGGCCTGATCCGATTGGTCGGCAAGTTCGTAAGGGGTAGGTAATTCAGACGAGTCCACCGTGTCCTCGTAGCAATCCAAAGCGGACGTGCTTCTGGCGCGTTGCGCGCGAAATTGAGCACAGGCCGTGCGCCGAATGATGCCGTAGATCCAACTGCGCAGCGCGGCAGGGTCCTTCAGTGTGTGCAGGCGCGCGTGGATCACAATGAATACTTCTTGCACGACGTCATCAATCGCATCCGGGCCGACGCCCAAACTTCGTACACTGGTCCAAACGAAATCAAAGTACTTCTGATAAATATCGGAGAATGAAGGCACTTCGCATGCGCGACCGGGGTGATCGGGAAATGGCTCCATTTCCGTCGTGGGCACACCCGCGGCCGAGGTTCCTGCTGACATTTTTGAGCTCAATTGGCAGTGACCTACGGCGGCCAAGTCCATTTAGAAAACCCACTCTGACCCGAGGCCGAATTTCATCGTGGCAACGGGAAACCGGTAGAGCTCGCCGACTTCCTGGGTCACAAGCCTCGGCCGCGATGTCGGTAGCTCTCCGCTGGCGGTGAGGAACAGCGCGAACCAACGCGTAAGGTAGAGTCTTGTGCCGAGCACCGCGCCCGCCGAAAACATGGAGGTGCCCACGTTGCGGGGGATGATTCCTCTTCCAGTGCTGCTGGCAACGATATGCGCGAGACCTGCACGTAGGCAGGGGGCCCACTCGAACCTGCCCATCCGCCAGGCTCGGCAGCCGTCGAATTCGAGCGAGGAGCGGGTCATGACGAGGTCGAACCCGGGCAACTCACTCGAATACGTTCTTCTAGGCCAGAGCCCACCCGTCAACACGGCTTGCCAACCCCCATAGCTGGCGCCCAGCCCCGCTGTGTAGCCCGCGGACAAGCCGGGCAGGATTCCAAGGCCAATTTCAGCCGAGGGCGCACGCAACAACACCCTGTGGTTCCGGTCTGGGCCCGCATCTTCCGAAACGGCCGCTGACGCGGGCGGCTTGTTGAGAACGGGGGCAGCCTCGCTTCTGCCAGTTGCAGTTGTCGGCGGCATAATGGCGTTCCCCGAGCTCGACGAGGAAGCGTCGTGACCGCCGGCGGTTGGGCGGTCGATGCCTGGTTCACCGGGCGACGCTGCGCCCAAGGCTTCACTCGTCAGCGGCGTCTGGGCAGTTCTGGCAAGGCGCACGAGCAAGCCGAGTGCGACTGCAGCAGCGCCCGCTAGATGATCGCAAGAATCGGACTCAAGCGTCCGAGTTCCCGATGCCGAGCCGCTCCTAACAACAAGCGAGAGGTGATACTTGTCGCCGCTTCGTGTGATCTGCCCCTCGGCGCGCAGTTGGTCGGTGTGCACTTCGGTACTGCCGATCAACGCCCGAATCCGGTCCTGCACGGAATCGCCCTGCGGACATTGTGACGGCGCGTCCCAGCGCAGTTCGAGAATCGGCGGGCTTTGGCTCAAGCTGACGTTGCTCGCGGTAAAAACTGCAAGCGCGCAAGAGGTAGCGACCCAGATCGGCAAGCCTCGTTCCGACCGAGCGCGCCCTCGCTCGGTGAGCAGACCACCGCGATATTGCCCGTCACCGAGTGACATCGATCGTAACGTCATCCACGTAGATCGTGGTTTGGGTTGGAAGCAGATCGGTCGCGTAGCTGCCAACATACCACTGACCCCAGGAGGTGCTGTCGGTTACGAGCCCGGTCAAGTCGAGTAATTTCTGGTCGTCCTGAAAGACCGTTATCTCTCCGGTCGCGTCCGACGCTCGCCCGAAGTAAAACTCCAGGTGGAACCACTGGTCGATCGGAATCGGCGGCGCGGATGGAATATCATGGGGTTGGTTCTGAATAAGGTCATAAACTTGGACCCGCAATTCTCCATTGCTGTTCTGAGTTAGCCGAACGTCCCAAAGGGGCACGTCTGCTCCCGCCGAGTCCCTGCCCTGAAAGTAAAAAAGCGTCCAGATGCCGCTGTGAATTTGCGTCTGGGGCACGTAGAACCAAGCGGCGTAGTACGCGCTCGGCGGCAGCGTGGCCTGGCGAACACAGCGCGCTTGGGTGCCGGGTGAATTGGCGTCGCTGCTGACCATGAATGCGGCCGCGAACGTACCGGAGTGGACGGGCGATGTAACGAGCGTGTACGTCGCCGAGCCCCGTTGATAGCAGAACCCGCCCACGAGCCCGAAATCGCAGAAGCCGGTTTCGAAACCACTCCACCACGGCATCCCGATACCGCGGCCACCGTCCGGCATTGAGCTTACTCCGGTCTCGCACACCCCAACCAGCAGTTCCTTGTCGCAGCCGACGCTAGCGACCAGGAACAACGGCGCCCAGCAGTATCGGGCCCGCCACCATGGGTGCGTTGCGTGCCGGGACTCCATTGGCGTTCACCATAGCATGGCCATGCCTGGCAGCCGATCCTCCACGAATCTCGTCGTCAAAGGCCAGCACAACCGGCGGCCGGGGCCCGCAACGGGCGACATTTGCGGGAAGCGGTAAGATGAAGCGAGTGCCAGAGCAACACCCAGGCATTCAGAGACGGAAACGTTCGCCGATCTGCCCGCATGCGCGCGCGGCAGCCCTCGCCTGGCTGGTTTGCCTCCAGGGGCAGCCGTGCCATGCGGCACTCCCGATCGCAAAATCGGCCGGGACGCTCTCGAGCGCAACGGGCTCGCCTGCAGACGGCCCCCGCTGGATTGGAACTCACTTTCGGGACTTGGCGTTCATTCGTGGCAAGGCAGTCGTCTTCGATGACCTGCGATGTCAGGCGTTCGAAATCGATTTGGCAACAAGCACGCGCCTCTCGGATCCATTCGTAACGACACGTCAAACTGGGCCCGGAGTCAACTGCCCTGATGGCTTGGTTGGAGATGTCCTGCTGGTTCGCGAAGCGAAGCGCGACCGCGTGCTCGAACCGCTGTCACACGTGCAGCTCATTGAGCTATCACCCCCTGACGACATTCAAAACCTCTGGGCGAATACCGGCACCCTGGTAGTAGCCGTGGAATTCTTCAGGACTAGGACACGGAAGTCGCCACCGGCCGTCCGAGCATTTGATCGAGCCACAGGGCGTCTCAACTGGACCACATCAATTCCAGAAGAATACGACGTCGG
This sequence comes from uncultured delta proteobacterium, assembly GCA_963811985.1. GTDB lineage: Bacteria > Myxococcota_A > Polyangia > Polyangiales > Polyangiaceae > FEN-1139. The sequence continues at coordinate 10,801 of CAWEUH010000009.1, read as the reverse complement.
GGACACATTGACCTTCGACAACACCAATCTCTACGTGAAGGTGAGCTCTTGGCGCAATCACAGCACCCTGCTTAGGGCTATTCGACTCAAAGATGGTTCGACTGCGTGGCAATCGGGGCCAAGTTCATTGCACCCAAGCGTCGGCGCCGCAGGGGTCGTTGTCGCTTTCTCGAACGTCATTTCACTCCTTGAGCCGTTGACGGGCGCCGTGCGGTGGAAGCTGACGCTGCCGACCTATGCCGAAGACGCAATAGTCAATGGGGACAAGGTTCACATACTCTTAGGCGATCGCAAGACGCCGACGCTCATCACGTTAGCCGCCAGCGATGGCCACGAATTGTGGCGTCGGACGCTGCCGCTGGCCCCCTACACGACGCCGCGCAATCCGAGCGCGCTCGTTGCCGTAGCGGGCCGCGTATTTGGCCTTGGCACCCTCAACGACTCAGGCAGCCTATTGTCGGGGTTCGATGCAACCACCGGGCAGCCGACACTCGCCTATTGGCTAGCTTCGAACCATGACATAGGTTTGCATGACGGCAACCCGGCGCTCTTGTGGGGGCAACACGTTTCAGACTTCAAGACCGTGCTCTTCGACCCCATGCTGACGTTACCGCCCCGTACCTGGGAGGTCAAGGGAACGCTCAAGCACGACAAGCGTAGCCTCTTCGTTGGACAATTGCTCGAAGGCATCCAGGTGTGCTCCCCTGAAGGTTGCGTGCGGACCAATCGCCACGGACAATTTCAAATCGGCGGCAAGAGCCGCGGGGAACTACCGCTTTGGGTCACACCCAAGGATTGGGTTGACTCACATCGCTCGGTCGCTCCCCCTCCACGTCGCTTCTACACGTCGTGTGATGTCGAACCCATGCACCTGAACTTGGAAGAAGAGACTTCCAAGATTCTGGAACCCAGTACTTCTCGTCCAGCACCACCCCATCGAGCTATATTGAGTCCGTGCCGAATTGTTCGTTGACTCAGGTTTGAAACCTGTGGCGAACTTGCGCCTCAATGACTATATTGTCTTACACCCACTGAAGCTCGCGACGCTGAAGCCTGGGCGCTGTCTACTCGGCTCGGCTGCTGCGCGACTCCGATTGTCCTCTGGTGATGGGGCCCATCTCCCTGGGCGGTCGTGCACGTTGCGTACGGCCCTACCGCGGACTTGAATCTTGCTGTACTATAGTGTCAATGAGGAGTATTGCCCTCGGAGGTCTCGAAACGTGAACCAACGCTCGTGCCTTGTCTTGCCCACGGTTGCGCTAGTCCTGCTCACCTCAGGTTGTTCTTCAAAATCGTCCGAACCACCAGCAAGCTACTATGCTCCAGCAAGCAGCGGCTCGGGCGGCTCGCATCAGACTGCACCCGACGCTTCCACTTGCAGGGTCAAAACCGGCTATGAGCGGGTGTCCGCGCTAGATACCGATTCATTCACTGATGACGGACACGTGGCAATGGTGCTTGACCAAGACGGCAGCCCGATGGTCGCCTGGGTGGCGTATGACAGGTCCGCCACGACGCTGTACTTCGCAGCCTATGACGGGGACACGTGCCGTTGGCTCCCTCGCGTGGCAATCGATCAGGTGGGCAACCTTGATGCTACGAATAGCCGGCAAGTGAGCATGACGCGTGATGCTTCCACCGGTCGGCTCGGTATCGCTTACCAAGTCATTGATGCCCAATACAATAGAACGGTGATGCTGGCACAGTCCGATGACAACGGCGCCACATGGTCCAAGGAAACGGTCGCTGAGAATCCACCGCGCAACACAAGCAAAGGGGTGTCGCTGCCCGCCGTCGTCATGAAAAACGGCACGACCTACGTCGCATACTACCAATTCTTGCTATACTCCGCGACCGGCAACCCAGCCTCGAACAATAGTGGATTTGTGCTCATGATCCGCAACGGCGTTTCCGGAACCTTTGTGTCGAAGAACGTGCCTGCCGTCAGTGGTGCAAGCTTGCCGGGCAGTGAGCCCTATGCGCCGGCACTAGCCGTTGCTGACAGCGGCGACGTCGGGTTCGCAACCTTCGCGCTTTCAGGTGATACGGCAACCAATCTGCAGCTCATCTACTATCAATCGACAGACAACAAGTCATCTGTTGTGTTCGATTCCAAGGACCAACCCAATAGCCAAGCAAACGTGAGTCTTGTTTTTCAAAACAATAGCCCCCGGTTGGCCGCGTATCTCGACCGGGACCGCGCCAACACCAATCAGTCGATGATCTGGTCTAGTAGCTCGGATGACGGTACCGTTTGGTCAACACCGATACAACTGCCGATGGACGGCGGCGACGCCATGGGTCCAGACCTCGCCCTGGCGGCGTTCGGGGACAAAACGCTGTCAGTCGCCTCGAATTATGCAAGCGGCAGCGGGATACACCAATGCGGCGCGCCCAAGATTTCCACGTTAACGGATGACGGCAGCACCTGGACGACGTGCGGGCCCGCCATCAACACGATTGGGGCCATAACGTATGCGGGCCGGTACGTGCAACTCGCCTATGCCCCGAATGGCAAGCGAGTGGCCGCTTTCAGCGTTGTGCGTCAGGGCGTCTGGGTGTGGCGCGAACCATAGACGTGTAATCCCGGCCCAAACGACGGTGTGTCCGAAACTTGACTCAAGATCGATGAGTCTTGCGCCTCAAGGTCACTAACGGTTCCCTTGCTCACTATCGTGCGTCGTGTGCAAGCCGCGCACTGATGCGCACACGCAACCTGCGTTGCCAACTGCGGTTCCTGCCTTTGCGTTGCAGTAAGCGCGCAACGGCGTTCTTGCATACGAGTGAGGCTGCTGACGTTGCCGCGTTCGCACTTGAAACGCGGCAATTGAAGCAACTTAATTGCCTCGAGTGATGAACAGGTTGAAAACCAGCACCCGCACGTGTCAAGCTAGGGTGATTAACTTTAACTGGGATTCGCCGCCACCGACTCAAGACTAAGCATGTTCCACATTCCCACCTTGCCAAAGCCACGAGACCCCCGCTGCCTGGACGTGACAGGCCGTAGGGCAGGGCTCGTGTCGGACTTCGCACGAAGGAGGCCCCAATGAAAGCCGTATCTAGTTCCATCGCTGGTTGTGCTGGCGAGCCTTCCGCAAGACGTCTCGATGGGGTCGCTGGGATTGGACGCACCCGTCGGGGTGGGAGAAAGACGCCTGTGGTCCATCGTTGGCTGCTTTGCGCCATCACTGTAATGGGTATTGCGCAGGCGGGTTGCTCGAGCAGTAGCCCTGCCCCTGGCCTCGCGAATAGCTCACCGACTGTCCTGAACACGCCTGACGCCGGTGGAGGTTGCGTCTTTCCCGACACAGGGTGCGCTTGCACCGAACCGGGCAGCACCACGGACTGCGGCACGGTCAAAGAGCAGATTGGCGATCAGGTCGTGTGCGTCATGGGCGTGCGCACGTGCACGAACGGCGTCTGGGGCGCTTGCGAAGGCAGTCGCACGACCACGGTCTACGTACCCAACCACCACGCTGGGTATCAGCTGCAAGCCTTGGCAGGCTCCTCGGTGGATTGCGGTAACCTCTGTGCACCGCAATGCCAAAAGTACGTTGACACTCCGGCTGGCTTGGATGCCGGCACCGCACTCAATGTAACCGACGCTGGCGTGAGCATCGCAGCCACCAGCGGTAGCTGCTCGACCATCACCGTCACAGCGACTACGCCCGCTAGCAGCCCGGGCACCATTACGCTAACCGAACTGAACAATCCGCTGAACACGCCACAGACGATTCAGTTTACGGCGACCTGCGCGGGCGGGTTACCCCTGCAACCCCAATGGGCGATTGGTGCGCAGGATTTCGATTACGCCGGCATCAACTCGACGACGGGGTTGTTCACCGTTTATACGCCAATTGCCAAGGACATCACGGTCTATGCGCGAACCGGTGCTGGAACCGCAACGGGCACGGCACACATAAAGATCCAGGTGAGCACGGGGACCTGCGCGTCGAGCAGCGCGTTCAACAGCGCGCCGACCATTACGGATCCTGACATGATTCTGTACCCGTACGCAATCGCGGCCAGACCTGTCGTGTTTCCGTTGGCAATGACAGCACCCCTCTTGCAGTACGGAACAGGTGGCACCACTGCGAGCTGCGTTAGGACCACCCTCTGCTATCCAACCGGCACGTGCACCCCAGGTTCGACCGCGTACACGTTCCGCTGGGACAAGTACGCCAGCGGAGAGCCGACCCAAGGCAGCGTTGACAATACGCAGCCAGCCGTCACAATCGATCAAGCCGCATGGAACTCGTTTTCCACGACGGCCAAGGGCACCAGTGCGGATATCGTTCTGCAACGCCTCAACTCGAGTTCGAAGGCGATGACGCAGAAGGTTGCTACCGTGATTTTCGCCTCGGATGCGTTGCGCGGAACCGTCTACTTCACGCAGTACCAGTCCACCTTTCCGGCCAGCGTGAGCGGCCAAAGCTACACGTACGCTTCGGGCAGTTACCCGAGCACGAATGCCAGCAACGGACAACTATCGACCACGGGAGTCACCTGCCCGGTTGGTAATCCCACGCACATTGCAACCGCCGGCGGTTCTACCGTTGCATCTATCAATCTTGGCACGGCGGGTTCGCCACTTGTTGACGCGTTTTCCTCCTACAACACGAGTGGCACGGGTTGCCCTGTTTGTCACTCCCTGTCTGCCAATGGTGCAACATTGGTCACAACCGGCAACCTCTGGCTACAATGGGGTGCTGGCGGTGGCGTTGATGTGGGCCTCAATCAAGTTCGGTCCGATGGAACACTAGCACCCATTGCCGATGCGCCGCAGTATTCGTTCCCCTGGGACAGCACCACTTGGGCTGAGGCTGCCAGCACGTCGGTCACGAATTTCCCCGGTGGCGGCGACGACGAACCCAGCGAAGATAGCCGAGCCTGGCCCTATTCTGCCATCACACCCGATGGTCGCTATGTGCTTCAAGGGCCTAACAACTGGGGCAACACGCGTGACGACATTAGCGCGAACAATACTCAGGACGGAAGCTACGCGAGCACGTCCCTTGCGACCTTTGAACCCACGAGTCCACCTGGCGGGGGCCACAAGCACTTCTTCCTGATGGACACTTCGAATTACGTGCCGGCAAATGCCTGGAGTTCGTCAAGCCCAACGACATCCTTCGATCCCTCGATCGACTACGCCACCGAAGCTGCGTTGCCGAATTCCTATACGGGAAACGCGACCACCTTGACATCGACCACGAACGGGCTTTCCGTGGATTGCGTCAACAACGGCACGATTAGCCTGACCACAGGTAAGACGCTTCTGGTAAAGAACGAGACGGGCGCCAATGCAAAGTACAATGGCGTCTACACGGTGACTCAAACAAACAAGTGGATACTGACACGGACGATCAATCAGTTCTCGTATAATCAGCGCTTCCGGGTCGATAGCGGCAAGAGCCTTGGTTCGAACCCAGGCAGTACCTCGGGGCAATTTCCACAGTATTATTACGTAACAACCGCCAATCCAATTACCGTAAACACGTCTGCCATCAATTTTGCGCTTTGGACCACCGTGCGCGCAGCGACAACCGCTGCTCTACCAAAAAGCCCAGCGTCCGCCGCCAACTCCATCACGGCAACGGGCTCGACCTCCATGTCAACTGCCTTCGGTAGTGACGATACGCTGGTGACTGGGATGCGAATTCTGGTCTGGAAGCAGACCGTCGCGGCGCAAAATGGCATCTACACGATTACCGCCTTGGGCAGCTCATCGTCCACCTGGCAACTCACGCGCGATGCGGACATGAGCGCGTCCAATGAAGTCACACCCAACATGCTGGTACAAGTGACGGATGGGTCAAGCGGTGGAAACACTTATCAACTGACGACCAGCGGCAGCATCACGTTGAATACGACAGGCCTTGCATTTTCATTGGCGACCTCGAACGATTCATTGCTCAATTCGACCACAATGATGGTGCCGGAGTTCTCCCCTGACGGGACCAAGCTCATCTATGTCAACGGTGACGCCGACACTATTAGTGGTAGCAGCACGGGCTGGCGCCGCGGCCTGAGCATGATGAGCTTCAACGAATCCACGTTGGCGTTCTCCAACAAGATCAGACTCATCAACAACTACAGCGCGAGTACGGCAGGCCCCACCATCAAGTGGCCCTTCTTCGAGAGCGACAGCCGCAGCGTTGTGTACGTGCAAAGCGACCCCAATGAGTTCTGCCCGCGGCAAGCCAACTACGGACAATGCGACAACTCCAATTGCACATCGAATGACAGCTCGGTTGACACGAACCTCGAGCGTGCCTGCTTCGAAGGGTCCTACGGCAATATGAGCCCCACGACCCGCGGCTATTGGTACGGGAAACTGTATTCCGTGGACTCGGGCGCGAGTACCCCGGCCAACACGAATACGGAGCTTGCGTGGCTCAACAGCAACAACCGTGCGTCGAACTCCGCAAACATGAATGCGGCCGACGCAAACAAGGTGTATCAACCTACGGTATTGCCGTTTTCCGCAGGCACCTATCGGTGGGTCATCTTCACGAGCCAGCGCTCGTACGGCAACCAATTCAATGCCGTCGGTACTGATTTTTCTTGCTCAGCAGGCCTATTGTGGATGGCCGCGCTCGATGACCTAACCGCCAGCACACTCGACCGCAGCCACCCGGCGTTCCTACTGCCCGGGCAGAATATCGCGAAGGTCACCGCCGCCCACCATTACGTCAATGAACGCGGCTACATCGTGCCCTCACCCTGTAAGAGCGTCGGCACCGCCTGCAGCGTGAGCGCGGAATGCTGCGGCGCAACAGGGACCTCGCCCACGGCTGCCTGCACAATCGACACGCCCATCACGATGCCGGTAACGCGGCATTGTGCGAACCTGCAGTCGTGCGCATCCGCCGGGCAGGCGTGCACGCAGAATTCCGACTGTTGCGTCTCGGGATCCACGTGCTTCCAAGGTGCGTGCGCCGACCCGCCGAAGTACTATCAAGCCAAATTCACTCGGGACTACCATGTGGACTGCACGCAACCGCCCGGAGGGCTAGGTTACCAGGTCGTATGGGGTAACTTCTCCTGGAATGCGCAAGCCGCGGGCGACAGCAGCATCGTATTTGGCGCTCAAAGCAACGCGACAGGCACGTTCACGTCTTCCGACACATCGGTGTCGCTTGGGCAGGCAGATTCCACCAACATCAATCCTCCGCCCAACGATGCGCATAGTGTCGATGTCGGTCAGAGTTTCAAGACTGCCTATGTGCCCACCAATTCGTATTTGCGCATCACCATGACGTTCAATCCGACGTCGGACCATCTGTCCACACCAACGCTTTACAATTGGAATCTTCAGTACAACTGCGTGCCGGCGGAATAGGGGTAGCAGGCCCTACGGGCAAACCGAAAAAAACGGATGATTCCGTGCCGCTGTGGCCCCAACAAAAACTAATGGAAGTTCCTCCCAGCCTCTGAAGCCATGTCTGCCATGTCGCTAACTGGCTGAGATCAGTCGGCTAGCTGCCGCATCGGTCCCCTACGTTTCTTGTTTGGCACGACGGCACTTGGCTGCGCGCTCGCCCGGGGCGACGCTCGAGCGAGCTTATCGCTATCTCATGTTCGTCGCGACATCTCATTTCCGTGGGTTGGCACTGGGGTGGATCGCCGGGGTGCGCAATGTCACCCGACATGCATGACAAAAATGTCCTACCCTTGCAGGACCAACCCCCAATCCAAGGTGCGCGTTGCCGATGCCGCGCCAGATTGGTCATTGATGTGACAATCTTCACTGGCGCTGGCACTGCGATAGTCGTAAATACCCGTGGAGTTCGTTGGGTCGCTACTTCACAATTGAAGGAATTTTCCTATGCTATCAAAGCGCTCGCGGGTTAGCTCGAGTTCTCGTGTTTCCGCTTGGGTCCGCTTCGCTGGCTCCGGGTTAATCGTCGGTTGCTTAGCGCTGGCCGCATGTAGTCAGAAAAATGGCATAGAGGGGACGGATCAGAGCGGCACAAGCGCGGGTGGGGCAGGAAATGGGGGCGCCGGGACGCATCTGCCCGCTGGCACTGGCACCGGGGGCACGCCTGCCTTCAATCCAGGTACTAGTGGAGGACAACAGGCCACCGGGGGGGCCACACAAGCGGCCACGACACAGCAGCCGCCCGTATGCGGCAACGGGAAGCTCGAATCCGGGGAAATCTGCGATGACGGAAACATCGTTTCCGGCGATGGCTGCTTGGGGGACTGCAGTGCGGTCGAGCCGAACTACGCATGCCCCATCCCAGGGCAGGCATGCGTCTTGACCATGGTATGCGATGACAAGAAGATCACAGGAACTGAAACTTGCGATGACGGCAATACAACACCGGGCGACGGGTGCTCGGACACCTGCCAGGTAGAGCCCGGTTGGGCCTGTCCAATCGTGGGTGCGGCGTGCCGTGCCGCCAAATGTGGCGATGGGATCATTGCGGGTACCGAGGTCTGTGACGACGGTAACGCTGTGAGCGGCGACGGCTGCTCGAGTACTTGCCAGGTGGAGATAGGCTGGGTTTGTCCCACGGCAGGCCAGGCGTGTACCAAGACGGTGTGCGGCAACGGCGTGATAGAAGGGTCCGAGGAATGCGACGACGGAAATCTCATTCCGTACGATGGTTGCTCACCGACCTGCACCATCGAACCCCAATGCTCGAACGGGACTTGCACGGCGGTTTGTGGTGACGGCTTTAAGTTCCCGCAAGAAGCTTGTGACGATGGAAACACGCGCTCGGGTGACGGCTGCAGCGCGGATTGTCAGGTGGAAACGGGTTATACATGCACGGCCACCAACCAGACCCCCTCAACGACGCTCGCTATCCCGGTTCTCTATCGTGATCTCATGTACGACGGCACGCCTGCGGAGAGCGGCCACCCCGCAGGGCACACGGATTTCGAGAACCCCGCGTTTACGCCCAGCACGGGGGGAGCGGTGACTGGCTTGGTCGCCTCGCAGCTCGGCAATGATGGTAAGCCGGTTTTTGCCTCAACCCAGGGAAGCGGTGCCCACGCCTTTATCACCAGCGCTGATACATTTGCTTCTTGGTACCACGACGACCCGCTCAATATGGTAGTTCCAGCGACCTTAACCCTCACCCAGCAAGCAGGTACCAATACCTACGTTTTCAGCAGTACCAGCTTCTTTCCGCTCAACGGCCTCGGGTGGCAGACTGTCACGTACTGTTCTGGAGCGACTCCCTCGACCACTGACTGTCAATCCAACGTTCCTAATCCCAATACAAACCAAACGCCCCCGTGGTGCAGCCAATGGGCCAATCAATGCTCGAGCTACGGACCGGTGGCGTCGGGCACTAGCGGCAACAACTTCTCCTTTACCAGTGAGTTGCGATATCCGTTCACCTATCAGGGCGGTGAGCAATTCTCGTTCACGGGCGACGACGACGTTTGGGCCTTCATCAATGGCACTCTCGCGGCCGATCTTGGAGGGATCCACCAGGCAGCCAACGGCAACGTCACGCTGAACACAGCCACCGCAGCGACCTACGGCCTCACGGTCGGCGGAATGTACGAGATAGCACTGTTTCAGGCGGAGCGGCACGTAACCCAGTCGAACTACAAACTGACGTTGGGGGGCTTTGTCCATTCGATTAGTGTCTGCAAGAGTGTCTGCGGTGACGGCATCGTTACGCCAGACGAGGCTTGTGATCTCGGCGCAGCGAACAATACGGGCGCGTATGGCGGGTGCAACCCGGATTGCACGATGGGTCCGTACTGCGGAGACAGTGTCGTTCAGGCCGCAGATGGTGAGCAATGCGACGATGGGGTCAACCTAGCAACCTACTGGTACAACGGCACACCTAAGGCGTGTGGCCCCAATTGCCAATGGCCCGATTACTGCGGCGACGGCATAGTTGACAGCCTGTTCGGCGAGCAATGTGATGACGGCAATCAGACCCCGGGTGATGGCTGCGAGCCCAATTGCATGATTGGCAGCCTGTGCGGCAACGGCAAGCTGGACCCGGGCGAAATGTGCGACGACGGCAACACAAAGAACGGGGATGGTTGTTCGCAGTTCTGCAAGATTGAACCGACCGGTCCCGGTTGATCCCCCGCGTTAGAACAGCTTCCGCGCCGCCGCCGGGCTCGGGTCCCGGCGGCTAGTACGCGCCGTCACTTCGATGCCGCGCGTTGGCGTCACGCATGCCTTGGCTACCGCGAGCGAAGGCGAAACAAGTCCCGGCGTCAATAGCCGTTCTGTCGTGGATTGTGACGGACACAAACTCGAATTGCTTAGTTCATGTTGTGGGCCAATTCGTGATTGCAGTCACAGCATACACACGAAGGGTCGGGTTTCACTGAGAGTGCTAGCAAGGGTTCACGGGATTTGGGGGTAGCGGCGCACACTATACTAGTTAAGAGCGATGGCTTTCACTGTAGGTACGTGTAGGCGCGTCGCGGGAACATGAAAAAACAAAAATAACTAAATTGGGATCAACTGACGGCCGTATCATGGCGGGGGTTGACCTGCGCCCGCGGTCGTCCCTTTAATCATTGGGCCATAGCTCGTCAGAGGAGGGCTAAATGCGATTAGTTGTAGCTGGAACTTCCGTGATTGTTTCCCTGGGCAAGGCTTATGACCCGATGCTGAGACGCGAGCACTGCCAGCTGCTCCTCGAAACGCTCGGGCGTGACGGTCAGTTGGTCGTAGCGTCGCAAACGAGCCACCCGGTGATACATGAGAATGCGAATGGCGGGTCGCAAGCGGTAGCTCGGGAATGCCAGCGGAAGGCACGCGTAGGGAACCGCCTGGCGAAGGGGGACCGATATCCAACCGTGGATCTTC
>CAWEUH010000008.1:0-21151 GCA_963811985.1 uncultured delta proteobacterium | reverse complement strand
CACCGACCAAGTCGATCTAGTGGGTGACGACTACCATTGCATTTCCGTTCCCAGCAGCTTCGGCAAAACCCCACATGCCAGTGCCTCGGCGCCTGCAATCCCAGCTTCCAATGCGCCAACACAAGTTCAACGGCGCTAGTCTGCCAGTGCCCCACGTGCTGACAGTACTCCACGCGCTGATTCCGTGCCGATGTGACATTAGGCTAAGAGCCTATCCCAGTCGAGCAGGCGGAATCGCGCCCACCGCTTTGGCGCAGAACTGAGAGGATCAAGCGCACCACAGCGTTTGAGGGAACCGCCAAGCAGCCAAAGACCGCCAAGTTTCGCCAAGCGGATTTTAGAATGGGGACGGATGGCGGCATAGAAATCAAAAATCCCTGGCGCCCCTTGGCGAGCCTGGCGCCTTGGCGGTTCTTGACAAACTCATCCGGTAAGCTGGACCTCGCACAACCGCGACGACGCACCTCCATTCAGCCTACTGAGATAGGCTCTAAGGCAAATCCAATGAGTACTTTGCCCCAGGGTTCGTTAGCAGCCGCAGCCGCTCTGGCAGGAGTTCTCGCAGCCCGATACTGTCGGAGTGGTGCGCCCATTACAAGTTGCTTTGCAGACGTTGGTGCTGCACGTCATCTTGGCGTTGGTGCACGCGTTGGCACTGTTTTGACAAGTCAGATTGCATGGGCCGTCGTTGCCGCATTCAACGTCGAGTCCAACGCACGCGTTGTCGGCACCGCAGCTAACGGAACAACTCTGGTTAGCTGGGCAATTCAAAGTCAACGATATGCAGCTATTATTCGCGCTGCACGTGAGCTGGCAGTTCATGTTGGGAGGGCATGTATAAGTCGTATTGGAACAACCATTGTTCGTCGTGCAATCAATGTGGCAAACCCCTTGAACGCAGCTGGTGCATGGAGCAAGGCAGGTTCCGGGTTGCTGCGGCACTGGCGGTGTGTGGCAAGCAGTGGACCCTCCCGCGGTTGAAACGCCTGTGTTCGACGCGCCACCGGTTGGCACGGCACCGCCTGTCGCAATCTGTGTCGCCGAGGTGCCGCCATTGCCGATGGTGCCACCGGTTGCAGCAGTGCCTCCGGTCAACGTCAGCGTACTGGAATTTCCTCCGGTTCCGACAATGCCGCCCGTTGCGACGCTGCCACCCGCTGCAACAGTGCCGCCGGTCTGCGTACTGGAAATGCCTCCGGTGATGCTGCCGCCCGTAGCAAGGCTGCCGCCCGCTGCGCCGGTGCCGCCTGAGGTGGTTGCGCCACCCGCGACACCACCCGTTGCGAGCGCCGTGCTCGAGACGCCTCCGGTGATGCCACCCGTAGCAAGGCTGCCACCCGTCGCGGCACTGCCGCCTGAAGTGGTTGTGCCACCCGCGATACCGCCGCCGGTCGCGAGCAACGTGCTGGAGACACCTCCGGACCCGACAATACCGCCTGTGGCCGCCTGTCCGCCGGTTGGCAGCGACGAGCTGGTTGTTCCCTGGCCTCCGCTGGTTTCGCCCGTTGTGCCGCCCGAACCGTTGGCACCCGCGTACGCGCCGCCTTGGCTTGTGTCACTCGACGTTGCGCCGCCGCTGCTAGGATAAGACAAACATATGCAGGTTGTTCCATCATCGTGCGGATACCAGCCTGGCAAACACGGACAGGGCCTGCCCGCAAGGTCATCGCGCTGCAAATCAGACGAACAGCTTGCCAGTAAGACCAGCGCAAACGACCCAATCCATATCCTGAGCATAGGTCTGATTTCAAAAACCCTAGCCAGATGCGATGAATGGTCAGAATCCACATCGACCCGCGTGACATCTAGAATTCCCCCCGTAGCGCTGCGCAGGCGCCTAGTGTACCGCAGGTTCCTACGTAGGCTGATTGAACCGGACCTTCTTTGCGGGTCAGATCAACGGTAAGCAACGCAGCCCCCGTTACCAAGCCAACCGAACCGGCCACAGCGAGAATGCGCGCCGTAGTCTGCGCTGAATGCATGCGATCGAACGCTGCCTGGTAATCTACCTGCGATGCGTTTCGAGCGTCTGTCTCGTCTTTCTCGCGTTTGAACTCGTAGATGACCGCGCCGCCAATCAGCGCAGTCCCTAGGCCAAGGCTAACCCAAGTCCACGGCCGCACGTGCGCGCGTGGAGATTCCGGCATCGGCGGAGGGGCAACTGGAGCCGTTGGTTGTGCACTAGGCGCCGCCGACGTCGATGGCACCGTTTCAGTGTTAGACGGGGCCACGGTCTGCGCAACCGGGGTCAACGCGACTTCGAGGTCCATGGAGCGATCGGGCCGTAGCTCGAATGTCTTTTGCGCTGCCTGGTAGCCGTCGAGCACAAGGCTAGCTTGATGGGAACCGGGCACGATCTCCATGGTAAACGGCGTAATACCGAGGGCGTTGCCGTCGATCTTCAGCGTTGCGCCCGGCGGTTTCGACAGAACCGTAACCTGTTGAAGACCCTTGGACTGAAGTTCCGCTTCGAGGCTGCGCACCTTTTCGATGGCGGGCTTGTCGTCCTTGTTGCCGCTTTGCCTCAAGTAGCCGCGCAACCACCGCAGCGCACTGCGCTTGTCACCCATCGCCTGGTAGACAAGCGCGATGTTGTAGGAGAATGCGGCGCTCGGCATGACGCGGTCCGCCTCGAGCAGCTTGTCGATCGCTTCGGAATACTTGCCGGCCCGGTAGGACGCCAGCCCGTCTTCGTAGAGCTGCTTGGCGCGCTCTCGATCCGCATTGCTAACGGCTGGGGCCTCGCTACTAGGAGCGTCAGCCACCTGCCCGCTTCCCACCGTGGGCCCGAGCATGCACCAGGCCATGGCTAGAGCTGCAAGTGACCGACTGCGAACCATGAGTTACGATGTAACGATACTCGCCGATTCGTACACAAGCAAATTCGAAACTTTTCCGTGATGTTTGCTGGGTTTGTGGGCCAGGTGGGCGGGTGTGCGAGAAGCTTAGGGTTCTACAAAGCGTTTGCTGTTAGCGCTGAACCCTGGCACGCCGTGTACACGAACGAGTTTGGCAGGGGGACTGGAACGTGGGTTCCGGCATCTCCCCCACTTGGGTTGTTGCCCACGAATCGCAGAATTCGGCGTTCCGTGTCAGGACACTTGGCCACAAGCGCTGGGTTGTTGCCGGCAACTGGGTTGCCGGTGCTATCGCGCAAGCCCGGGTCAACGTAGCAATAGCCGGGCGGCAGGCTGTTTTCAGTGCCGTCCTGCACGTTTTGGCAAACGGCCAAGTCACTGCCAGCGGCGTTGCCCGTCGTGTTCGTCACGTTGCTTTCCTGACTGAGCAAACACAGGCACATTGAATTGCACGTTGGAGTGCCCTTGCCGGCGTCGCAAAGGCCCGACTGACGCATGGAATCGATCACGGCATCTTGAAGTTTCTGCGAGGGGCCGCCCGACGGATTGGTGTCGGTGACTTCCCGATCGCGGCCCATGGATTTGCAGTAGTCTTCGCAACTCTGCCCGCTGGTCTTGTCGCCTGAAAGGGCTTCGACGACGAAACACGGAACGTTACCGTTCTGGTCGGGCGTCAAGGGACGCGGCAAACAGGAACCCTTAAGAACTACCTTGAGCCGATTGATGAGAGCGGCCACCGCTGGATTGTAACCGTATCCGGGGCTCGACGAGTCCGCCTCGAGATCTTTGGGCAAATCGAGGCGACAATCGAGTTACCCGGGATGACCCCTTCGTTCTTGCTCAAGGCATAGTCGCGCAGCACGCTGAGCTCGCGTAATCCCGGGTAGCCCTTGGCGTAGTACTGCGTTCTTGCGTCATACGCACCGGTTTGTGGGTCTTGACACAGCGGCTTGGTAAAGTCACCCGAAAGCCCGCTGTCGGCGTCTTTGGCATAGCTAAGATCACAGCAATCGTTCGGGGCCTGGTACTTGCACACGGCGTAGTTCGGATCGCCGGGCGTGCAATCGCACCTCTTGGGTGACGGCAGCTCGTAGATGCAGGCATATTCAAGGTCATCCGCTGCCGTGTTCCACTCGTGGCCGTTGATCGGGTCAGCACCAACGCCGGAGCTTGGCGCCGGCAGCCCGACGCGCGGTCGAATCGATTCGATCATGCGCAAATCAGCCGGCGTCTTTTCGAGATCATTGTAGTTTGCGTAGATTTGGTCCGAAATCCCGCCGCTGGCAGTCCAGCGCGGGTCCGTCACCGGAATGTACCGCAGGGTTGCGCCCGGCGCTTGACTGTCCGGCTCGGAGATATCCTGCCAAGGTACGCCTACGATACCCGCCAAAAAGACCACGGAATTGTCGGTGCGCGCAATGGCGCTCGGGTACCCGACTACATCGGTTACGCCATCGTTTTTCCTGCCCACCACCGTGTTGTAAAGCGGGTTAGCAAAGCGACGGGTCCCAGGGTCGCATCCGACGCCTATGGATTGGGCGACCGTGCAATCACAGTCCATATCACCGAATGATTGATCCGGGCAGAGCTCTTTCTTCGTCAATGCCACCGAGTAGCGCGAGGTCGGGTACGTGAACTCGTAGCCAAAGCGGCGCTTTTGCTGCCAGCAACGAATGTTCGTTTGCATCCAGGTGTCATCGAGACCCGCCGGTTGAGCCGAGCCCTGCGCGCTTGGGCAAGTCCACCTGCAGCCCTTCGGCGGACCGTTGGCGGTACACGAGTAACAGCAGGGATCATTGGGATTCGTTGCACAGGGCGCCGAACCGGTGGTGATGGGGTCGGTGGTTGCCGCGACCCAGCCCACGTCCGTGTCGCGCAATGAACAGTCATTTTCGTCCGTCAGCATGAGGATGGCGACCAATGAATCAGGGCGAAGGAACTGAGCGCGTTGCATGAGCAGCGCATCATCGACCCCCTGCCGGGATGTGTGGTGTGTGTCTTTGTCCGGTGGTTGCAGGGGCAAAATGGGCGGCACCGGATCGACGAGGAAGCGAAACCAGCTCTCGAGCTGCGCTTCCAACCCGCATCCCATCTCGTCGGTTGCCTTTACCATGTCTTTGAACATTGCCGTTGCGGCATTGAGATCCGCGTTGCTCGGGCTTGGCTGTTTGTCATTGCCCCAGGCGAGGAACCCTAGATCGCTCACCCGAGCCAACTGCGTTGCCCGCGCGCTCTGGTCCGCGGCAAGCGCGGACTTTCCGCGGTCGAGCGTGCCCAACAGATACGACATGTCGTTGACGTCCGCAGGCTGAGGTATCGCCGTGCCGTCGGGGTTGGAAACGCCGCTCGGCGCGCCCTTCGTGCACAGGGTGCCCGCGCCGTGATCACCTAGGCTCGATGTGACGATGCCGATGTGAATGTTGTTGACGGGGTTGAACTCAGGCGAACCCTGGGCGCAGGGCGGGCTTTGGCCAAGCTGCGCCGATATCGGTGGTTCAAATGCTTTGCCGTCGGCGTCCACGCATTGAGGTTGCACGAGTTGGCCGAGCAATTGGGGAACTGCCTCGGACAGTGTCTGTTGCTTGTCGGCCATTGAAGCCGAGTTGTCGATCATGATCAACAGATCGATTCCCGTGATCGCGTCGTTGGCCTGTTTTTGCACGACAATATTCGTGGTGACGGGTTTGGAATCATTCACCGGGCGATCCAGGCAATTGGTCGCCGCTAGCGCGCACGCAAGCAGCGCTATGCGGATGCAGAAATTCCATGGTTTGGTTTTGCGGGTTGGTCGCGGTTGGTTCGTAAGATCTCTAAGTGACATGGCTAAGGTCCTCGCTGGTCCATCTCTCGCCTGACTGCAACCACGGCCCGGGGCGCAATCAGGCGCGTTCGCGTTTCAGTGACGCAATTCTCATACCGTGGGCCAAAGACCGGATTTCTCGCAAATTGCAGCCAGGGTCGCCAACTCCGTTGACACTGGATACGGATTGGTGCCAACCTGGGAATGGTCCGCAATACTTGGAAAGCCTTTGCAAATTGCCGCGCGCAAGGTCGGGTCCCTGCGCGACGGCAGGACGAAAGAGCGGGCACATCGACCTGGCTCGCCGAATCCGGAATCTGAATGCACTTGAGCTGCCACTCGTCGCAATCAGGGGACTAAGCGGTCCTGCTGCTTGGGACAACCCACGGGCGTGTGCCGTAACAGCATAATGAACAAATCGAGGCATAGAACATGAACACCTTTATCCTGTCAGTTTTGGGCTTGGTCGTATTGTCCAGCGCGCTTTCAGCATGTAGTTCAAGCAACACATCGAATGGCAACGGCACGGTGGGTGGAACTGCTAGCTATGGCGGCGCGCAATCTACAGGCGGCGACGCGAATACGGGTGGGTCACTCGCGAGCACGGGCGGGTCACTCGCGAGCACGGGCGGGTCACTCGCGAATACGGGCGGGTCACTCGCGAGCGCGGGCGGGTCACTCGCGAGCGCGGGCGGGTCACTCGCGAGCACGGGCGGGTCACTCGCGAGCACCGGTGGGTCAAACTCGAATGCCGGCGGGTCGCACGCGGGCGGCAGCACGGGCGTTGGAGCCGATCTCACGGCAAATTGCAACCTTGAAGGTCAAGTAGCTGCGCAATTCAACTGTCCCGGCTTTACGTCGCAACAAGCGATTGTGACGCAATGCATGCAATCCAACGGCAGCCTACCTGCGTCATGCCAAACCCCCTTGGATTCGCTGGACGCATGCGTCGCTCAACAGCCGGCCAGCTCATTGCAATGTTCAACCAATAACGACGGAACTGTCGAGCTTAAGACCGGTTTCTGTACCGCAGAGGGCAATGCGCTCGTCAGTTGCGCACTCGGCGGCACAAGCACTGGTTGCACCGACCTCGTGGCTTGTTGCGCGCAACTCACTGGCACCAACCAAACGAACTGCCAGCAAATCATCAGTCAGGGCGTTGACGCCGTATGCGGGATCGCGCTGAGTACTTACCAGTCGCTCGGCACGTGCACCTGAGCCAAGCATTGCGAATTTCCTAGCAGCCTGCCGGCGGTGTGCCTTCCATTTGGGGCACGCCGCTGCCAACGTGGACCCGCCTTGACTCCCGAGCTAGCGACTTGTGCTCCTGAGCGCCGCGCGCACTGATTTCGCGAGCGACTCTGCCGTGTAGGGCTTGACGAGCCAAGGTACACCTTGGTGAACGGCTAGGTCAGTGCGGTCGGTGGGTGCATGACCACTAGCAATGATGACTCGCTGATCGGGGAACAAGGCACGGATCTGTTCGGAAATCTGTAGGCCATCGTAGCCATCGTTTAGAATCATGTCTAAGATCACCAAGTCGTATCGACTTTCAACTTGCGGGGGAACCGGCGAACTCGTACCCGAAACTGGCCTGAATAGTTCAAGTGCCTGACGTCCGCCAGACGCAGTTTCGACCTCATAACCCAGGTGGACCAGAACGCGACGCGCGGTGCGCAGCTGAATGGGTTCATCGTTGACGACAAGTATCCGTGCGCTGCCATTGGGTGGCGCGGAGCTGATGATTCGCGCCGAAGCCACGCTCGTGCAATGGGGAAAATAGAGTGAAAATGTGGTGCCGCCACCCACGGTGCTATCGACATCGACGAAACCGTCATGCTCTTTGACTACCCCATGAACGATCGCCAAACCTAGCCCGGACCCACTATTGTTGCCCAGCCGTTTCTTAGTGAAGAATGGCTCAAACACACATGCCAAGTCCGAAGCTGCAATGCCGGACCCAGTATCGGAAATGCTGACGAGTACGTAAGTGCCTGCGTCGATGATCTCGTATTTCGCAATGGGTTCCCTAACGACGGTCAGCGCGGACTTGACGAAGATCGTCCCACGCGTCCCGATCGCTTCGGCAGCGTTGCGCAGCAGGTTCGAAAAAGCACGCATGAGGTGGGATTCTGAGCCCAACACGAACATGGGTTCGTGACTGAGCTCAACGACCACGTTGATTTCGTTGGTCGGCGCATTGATCGAACGCAGCGGTTCGGTCACCAGGCAGTCATGCAAGATTCGATTGACGTCCGTCGGCTCCTTTGCGGTCCGGCCCTGACGGCCCAAAGTGAGCAGATCCTTGATGGTCTGTGCGGCCCTGAGTGATCCGGTTCGAATCGTGTCAACGTCTGCCAACAACCGCGGCACCGTGTCCGACTCGTTCCCCTGGAGTTGGGCAACGTCCGCGTGCATGACGTCGGGAAGCGCCACCAGTGGACCCAATGCATTGTTGAGGTCATGCGCGACACCGCCCGCCAATACGCTCAGCGACTGCAGCCGTTTCGCAGTGGCCGTGCGTTCTTGCACACTTCTCTCGTGGAGCAGCGTTTTTTCGACAATCTCCTGATGCAACCGCACATTCCTGACGGCAGCGCTAATCTGGTCACATAGCAGCTGGTAGCCGATGGCGCCGCGGTTCTCGAGACCTATGATGCCGAGCGGCTGGTCCTCGAAGGCCAAGGGGAAACAGTTCCATGTCGCGCGGTGCTCGAGCATACCGAGATCAGGCGGGAAGAACAGGTCTGCAGCGTACGGTGAGTTGGATACCTCGACTTCCGAGTCATCGACAACAACAACATAGGGCACGAGTATCGTTTGGGTGTTTGGTGCATAGAGCGAAACGATGAAACTTGAAATGCCAACTCCCCGTAGGCAGACGCATAATCGACGTTTGAGTGAGCCCAGGTCGAACGCAGCCGCGAGCGCTTCGCCAATGCCAACCCACTGCTCGTAAGATTCCTCGATCAAGTAACGCTGTTGCGCTTGACTATACGTATTTGCAAGCGCAATACGTGTCCGCGCCCTGTCCCAGAGCTCAGTCAACTCTGGAATCTGGAACCGCGACATTTCGCTCCTCAAGTGTCCGACGACCAATTGTAGCGAGTTATGCAGTTCGTTATCTTGACATATGTTTTCGAGAACGCTGTCCAGCGTGGACAAGAATTTGCCCTCTTGCCCTGCGAGCTCACGCTCGAGCGCGTCAACCAATTCGCCGGCATGCTCGTGAGTGCCTGAGTCGGCCGTCATCAGGCCAATCACCGTGGTTCGGAGTTGGTCGCGCACCCGCTGAATGAAATCCACGGCTGCTTCGGACGTGGCGTGACCTTCGACCAGAGTGGCCGATGACCGGACGGTCCGGCACCCACACGACTCTCGTATCACGCAGCGTGTCGGAAGCTGAATGACGTCGGCGACCTGGCGACCGTTCAGAATGTCGCAGAGGGTCTCGATCGCCGCCTCCCCTACCCTTTCGATGGGTTGATGTACGGTGGTCAGCGGTGGATTCGCGAACTTTGCCCTTTTCATATCGTCAAAGCCCGTCACCGCAACATTTTGCGGCACGCGGAAACCTCGTTCGCGCAAAGCGTCGATAGCCCCGAGGGCCATACCGTCATTGGCGGCTACTACGGCATCGAATGGCACGTTCTGCTCAATGATCTCCCGCATGGCGAGCTCGCCTCCAAGACGCACGAAATTGCCACAGGCAACTAGACGTTCATCGAGTGCAATTGCGTGCTTGAGGAGAGTTTCGCAAAATACGGCATAGCGAACCTCTCCATCAACGTTGTTCGCGGTGCCTTTCAGGAATGCAAACCGGCGGCAGTGATGATCGCGTACCAGGTGCTCGACGATTTCGCGCATTCCGGTGGAATTGTCGATTGTGATGCCCGGGATGCCGGGTATCGTTAGGCCTACGCAGCATAGGGGCAGTGACGGGCGCCTATCGATCCATTCGCGGAACTTTGGCAATCCGGGGCCTGCGGCAACTGCGGCCGTCACGATGGCGCCATCGACGGCGGATTTCGTGATCAGTTGGTTGATCACGCAACGAGCTGAATCTGCTCCTTGTTTGTCGTCGAAGGATCGACCGCACACGAGTAGCAAATCGAGGTTGAGACGCCGACATGCCGCCTCGAAGCTGTGGCGAAGCTGGGTTTCGTATCCAGCACTAAGCAGATCGACGTGGTCAAGGAGAACGGCGACCCTCTTGCGCGGTTGCCTGTTGCTCATGGCGGAATTCTTGAGCGCCTCGCGAGAACTGTTTGCATACGCCCCAAGTTAAACGGCCGTGGCTGCAAGCCGCTAAGCTATGCCCGCGCGAGAAGACTGCAGTGCCATCAGCCGGTCAGGGAAAGAGCACCCGCACAAAAAACGCAATGGATGAGGCAATCATCAAGAGCCCGAGGGCGACGCCGGCCTTGTACAACATATCGGACCTGCGGCCCAGGCGCTCCACAACCTTTGCGTACACAAGGCAACACGGGACGAGCGCCGGAAATATGTGCCGGAAGTCTTCGTGAAAGGGGTTTGGCACAATGAATCGAAAGGCCGCCAGCAGAACCAGCATGCTGGCGCATGCGCCAACAAGCGCGCGGTACTTGCGCCATCTTATCGACCTTATGAATGGCAATGCAACGACGCATACGCCCACCATTGCCAACCACAGCAGCCTAATGAAGACTGCCAACCTTTTGTAGGACTCGCTTTCGAAGTCTTTCCCGAGCCGTATGCCGCCAAACAAGCTGGATTTTGCCAAACCGTTCAAGAAGTAATCCGGCCTCTGCGGGTTAGCCGGCGACCTTGTTTCGCTCACGAAATCTCGCAGGTCAAAGTAAACGTAGTTGATCGGCTTGTTGCTGCCGTAGAATTCGCCTGGCAAGTCGCAGGCGTTGCCGAGCACCTTCTGGCAGAGCGTGCGCGGGGCCGACGACTCGCGAAACGACATGGCGAGCAGCGCCGTGCTACAAAGGACGAGCGTTGCAGCGGCACACTGCTTCACACTTTCCAGGTTGAACCGTGTCGAGCAAAGTCGCAGCGCCGCAACCGCCAACAGAGTCACCGCCATTGTGTATCCTGTCGATTTCGTGAGCAACGCCAGCGTGCAAGCGACAACGGCAAGATTGAAGTCGCGATGACGCCCCTGCCGGTCCCATTGCGCGAGGAAGTACATCGAAGCGATCATCAATACCGAGGCGAGTGCGTCGTTGTGCACACGCACCGAATTGAGGATGCTCGACGGCCAAAATACGACCAATGCTGCTGCCAGCCGCAGGGTCGCCGGCCGCTCGATCGTGCTGCGCAGGAGCAACAGGGAAAAGACGACGAAGCCAAAGAACAGCAACAACGAGAACCACTGCAGCCCCATCGCACGCGGGATCCAACCGCCAGCTAGCACGACCTTGGACCACAGCGCCGCGAGCGCATAGTAAAGAGGCGGGTGTCCGCAAGCCGTGCAGAACACGCTCACGGGCGGCAGCCTATGGTGCTCGGCGATCTCATTGATGTAAAGCACGTGCGAGGGCCCGTCGTAACTGCGCTCGTAAATCGAAGTGTAGGCCAAGTAGTCTACATTGACGAGCGTACCCATCAATACCGTGACGACGATGAAACCATCAAATCGCAAGCGTCGCAGAACGTATAGTTCGACAACAGCCGTGCATGCGATCACAATCCAATACGTCATTGAATACGGCCTGGGCAGGCCGATGCACGATTATACACCCTTGCTTGCCAATAGTTCCCGCAATATTCATTTCGTTCAACGGGTTCGCTGCGGCAGCGCGTGCCGGACCGTCAGGCATCCAGTCAATGCATCGCTCGCAAATTCTTGGTAGTCAGCGCTCACATTCACTGCTACTAGGTCCCCGAACCAAGCTTGCGTCAGCAGGGATGAATGTCATCGCTTGAGCCAAAGCGTCCGTGTCGCCGGTCCTCGGCTTTTCTTTTGGGTCTTGCACTCACTCTCAGTGCCGTCACGGCAAAGGCACAGTCGGCGTCGGACACAAACCCAAGCTCTAACCCCATTTCACCGCCGAAATTGCTTCATTTCGAGCCAGCCGAGTACCCCGAAGCCGCAAAGTTTTCCGGGCTCGAGGCAAACGTCCTTCTAAAGCTGGACATCGATGCCGAAGGTCAAGTGACGCAGGTACAGGTGGTACAGGCCGCCGGCCACGGCTTCGACGAAGCGGCATCCGCGGCGGCACAGCGGTTTGCTTTTACACCCGCGCAACGCGGCGATACACCGGTCGCCTCCCGCATTCTATACAAATACGCATTCAAGCTTTCACCTTTACCGCCAGAGCCAAAGGAAGCAATGCCGAAATTCGGCTTGCTGAAGGGGACGCTGCTCGGAGGCGATCCGCCGATGCCTTTGGCGGGCGTCGAGGTCCACTTGCGGCCGTCAAACGCACCGGAAGTCTCGGTCGTCACCGACGCCGAAGGTGGCTTTCAATGGCCTGAGTTGTCCGACGGCGAAGTCGCCATTGATGCGACGTTGACCGGGTTCGAACCGCTGCACGTCAAAGAGCGGGTGACGGGCGGTCAGGCCACGGTCGTCAAGTACACCCTTGTTTCGACTGAGCAGGACGCCTGGGAAGTCACTGTACGCGGAGCGGCCGTGCACCGCGAGGTCACGCATTATGAGCTAAACCGGCAAGAGCTACTGCGCGTGCCCGGCACGTTCGGCGATGCCATGCACGCGGTCGAGGCCATGCCGAGCGTCGCTCGGCCGCCGGCCTTCAGCGGCGCGCTCATCGTTCGCGGGTCCGCGCCGCAGGACACGCAGGTGTTCGTGGAAGGCACGCTGGTGCCGCAGGTGTTTCACTACGGCAGCCTGTCGAGCGTCGTACCAAGCGAGATGATCGAGAAGCTGGACTTTTATCCGGGCAACTTCAGCGTCCGCTACGGGCGGGGCATGGGCGGCATCGTCGAAGTGGGCCTCAGGGAGACAAACCCCGACGGAAAATACCACGGCTCGGCGCAAATGGATTTCATCAACGTTCGCGCTAACGCGGAAGGGCCCATTCCGTATTCGCACGGTTGGAACTTCATGGCCGGCGCCAGAATGAGTTACGTGGACCGCTGGTTGGTTCCCGTGTTGCGCAGCAGCGGCAGCGCTATCAAGGGCATGCCGCGCTATTCCGACTATCAGATGTACCTTGAGCGAAAACTGCCCAAAGATGGCGTTTTTCGCGTGGGCTTTTTCGGTGCACAAGACAAGTACGTGCCCATTGAAGAGAACCCGAAAGATTGGACCCCCCCGACGGATTCATTCGGGTACGTGCAGTCATTGTTGCGGCTGCCGCTGTCGCCCGACGTCAATTTTCGCGCCAGTTGGTCCATGGGCAGAATGCACAGCACCGCAGCCGACGAAGACGGCCGCATGACCGTGACGACCGCCAACCTGGCCACGGGTCGCGCCGAGATCTCCGCGAAGACGGGCAGCATTGGCATTGCGCGCGTCGGCACGGACGTCATGTACGCGCCGTTCACCGTTGGGGCAGTGACTGACGTGCAGCAGTCCGGCGGGGGCCTTGCCAGCACGCAAACGGACTCGCCTAGCCTTCGGTCTTTGGATCTGCACGGCGTCGTATTTCAGGCCGGCTACCTTCGCAGAATACGAATTCGCCCCCAGCGTGCGAACCAACATTACCTCGGGCGTTCGCCTGGACTATGCCAAGGACACGCGTGAAGTCGATTGGGCGCCGCGCATTGCCGCCCGCCAAACGCTCGTGGACAAACCGTTCAGCCCTATTCTCAAAGGGGGCATAGGACTATTTTACCAACCGCCGCAGCCGGGCCAGACACTGCCGGAACTGGGCACGCCGGGTCTTCACTCCCAACGAGCCGTGCATTCGATGCTGGGGTTCGAGCAGCCGCTCACTAAACAGGTGTCACTATCCGTCGAGGGGTTTGAAAAGGAATTGCGCAATCTCGTCTACACAAGGGTGGACGGCTCAGGAAACAGCGTGACGGCGAACAGTGGCACGGGCCGCGTCACTGGCGTCGATGTCCTGTTGCGCTATCGTCCGGATTCGCACTTCTTCGGCTGGGTCGCTTACACACTGTCCCGCTCGACACGAACGCGCGCACCCGACGAACCGTCTCGGCTTTTCACCTACGACGAGCCGCACATCCTCAACGTGCTTGCCAGCTATCAATTGGGGCGCGGTTGGGAACTGGGCGGGCGCTTTCGGTACATGAGCGGCTTTCTGTATCAAGGCTGCTACGGCGGGCTGTTCAACAACTCGATCGGCGCGTACCGCTGTTATGGCCCCCTCGTTCAGAACCGGCTCGGGCCCTTTCATCAGCTGGACTTGCGCATCGAAAAGACCTGGACCTATCCCACGTTCAGGTGGTCCGCATACATGGACGTCATCAACGCCTACTTTCACAGCAGCCCGGACTACGCGGTTCCCAACTACGACTATTCCGGCTACAAGAACCTGTCGCTCAGTCTGCCGCTATTGCCGAGCCTCGGCATAAGGGGGGAGTTCTGATGAAGCTCATCCTGTCGTTACGGCACGGAACAGTCCTTTTGGCGCTTGCCGCAAGCCTGGGCTGCAATGACGTATCCTGGCCAAGCGATCGTATCGTCAATTCCTTGCGCATCCTCGGGGTTCAGGCTCAGCCCGCGTCCGTGACGCCGGGGCAAAGCACGCAGTTGTCGCTGCTGTGCGCCGATGGCATTGGGGGCGGCACGTCCGACCCGACCTGCAACGACCTCGAGGTTGCCTGGTTCGCGGACTGCGACAATCCGCCGAACAACGATCCGCTCAAGTGCCTGGACAATTACGATGCCTTGGCCGCTCAGTTCTCGTCGCCGCTCGCCAATACCCCCGCAACCGCAGAGTTCGCGGTCGCACCCCAGTTCGACTTTGTAGCACCCAATGACGTGCTAAAGGGGGAAATCTCCCTCTCGGGGCAATCGATTCATTACGGCGTCTCTTACGTGTACTTTGCTGCATGCGCCGGCCGGCTCTATCCGGTAACGGGGGTCTCCGATCGACTGCCCGTCGAATGCCATGATCGTGACACGGGCGCCCTGTTGGATCAGCGCCGCTTCGTCGCAGGTTACACAACGATATACAGCTACGACACGATCGCGAACCGCAACCCCGAATTGCAGTCCCCGCGGTTCGACGGGCAAGACTCGTTTCAGCCGTGCAGCGCCAGCAGCGACTGCGGCGATGGCTTCCAGTGCACCAACGACTCGAGCGACTCGACCGGCACGCATTGCGCCCCCGTCATATCGCACTGCGCGGATGCGGCGAGCTGCGCCGGTCACTGCCTTGATTTTCAGGTGCCATCGTCCAGTTTCACGCTTTTCACACTGGACGGCGCTCCGATCTCGAATCCGCTCAAGTCGCTTTGGGCCGAAACCTACGCCAACGCCGGCGGCCTGCCTGATGACGCGCGCTTCGCATTGCCGGCGCCAGAACCAACCACAGCCACAATGCGGTCCTCCTGCGCGCCCTGGCAAGCGCCGCGTATGGCCACGGAGCAAGCGAGGCTTTGGATCGTCGTACGCGACGACCGGGGGGGCCTATCCTGGCTTAGTCAGCGGATCATCGTGCGCTGAGCGGGTGTTTCACAAGCTGCTGCGCGACCCGATTCGTCGGTCGTCGGTGCTCACCGCCTGGGTCGTACGGCAACCTGGTTTGTCGTACCGGGAAGGGGCGTGCTATTGTGCGGCTACCATGCAGCGCAAATCGTGGGCAGCCCGTCACGCAAACTTTTCTGTAAAATGGGCTTTTGCGGGCGCCTTGGCAGCCGCAGTCGCGCTCGTGTCACCCGGGCTTCGAGCAGAGAGCATCATCAAGCAGCCCGGCAACCACGACAAGTACGCGGTTGAATTCGAACCGCACCTGCTGCTCGGGTGGGCCAATGTCAACACGAATGACCCGTTCCCGCACGGGTTTGATTTCAACAACAACGCCGGTTTTGGTCCCGGCATGCGTTTGTCGATTCCGCTGGTTCGACAACGGCTTCGTCAAGGCGATCAACAACAACGTGGCACTCGGCCTGGGTATTGATTGGGCCCACTACGGGACCCACTCGAATGTCGTGTGGGTTCCAGTCGTCATGCAGTGGAACTTCTTCTTGACAGAGGTCGTGACCGTGTTCGGCGAGCCGGGCATTGCCATCCGCGCTGCGTCAGGCGGCAACCAGACCAATTGGCACGCTGACGGGGTACTGCAACTGGGCGCAAAATTCATGTTCTCGCGCAACCTCGGCCTTACGCTGCGCGCGGGCTATCCGTACTTCTCACTCGGCCTTTCTTTGATGTTTTGACGGCACGGCTTGCGGTGCCACGTGGGCGCGCACTTGAGCGGGAAGGGTGATTCAGTCGGTGTTCGTATTGGCGATGAGCGGGATATCTGGCTACCCTTCTCATCGACCGTCCCTGAACCTGACACGAGCGAGCCCGGGCACGTCAGTGAAAGGACCGCTCACTTCAACAACAAGAACAAGCCGGCCAGGACGCCCAGCAACGCAACGGCTTTGCGGCTCCGGTAGCGCTCTCGAAAGGCGAGGCCGCCTATGGCAAAGCTGATAACGACATTGCTGCGGCGAATCGTGGCAACGACGCTCACGAGCGCGCCCGGCACGGCGAGCGCACGAAAGTACAGGGCGTCCGCTAGCAAGAGCAGCGCGGCCACCGCAACGATGGCAGAGCGCCATTGAAAGGGTGCGCTGCGTTTGCGCACAGGCCACCACAGCGTAATGACGATGAGCCCCTGTAGGATTGCGTTGTAGAGCGTGAACCAGAACTGCATCGTGAAGGCGGGCAGCTTCGCCGCCTGCAGCAGATGCTTGTCGTATAGTCCACTGAGCGCGCCGACGAGGGTGCCGGCGAACAGCATCCAAACCCAGTGGTTGCGACCGAAATGGATGCCCTCGGCACGACCGATCACGGAAAAGCCAAAGTAGGCCGCCAACGTGACGGCGATGCCGAGCCATTGCTGGGGCGACGGTCGCTCGCCGAAAAGCGCGATGGCCCCCACTAGCGTGAACAACGGCGCGCTGGCGCGAATCGGAGCCGCCAAGGAGATCGGCAGGGCCTTGAGCGCGAAGAATGTGAGCAACCAAGAGGCGGTGACGATGCCCGCCTTGACGATGACAAGGCCATGCGCGGCCCAAGTGAGAGGCGCGATGTAAAGCCCCAAGCGCAAGGCCAGCTGCGGCGACAGCTGGGTGAGCAAGTACGCGGGCGACACCAGCAGCAGCCCTGTGGCGCTGCACGCAAAGAGCACGACGACCACGGCGTTCTTGTCAACCGAGGCCTTCTTGGCAACGTCATACAGGCCCAGGAACAGCGCGGATAGAATCGATAAAGTGAGCCAAGTCACGTTTTATGACACTCGGGGTGCGTGGCTATAGTCCCAGGGCGGGAAATGGGTAGGGAAATCCCGCCGGGCGTGGCTGCCACGTGCGGTGGATGTGGGCGCTGGTGGTGCCCGCGTACGGCCGAACGGTCTTTGCGCAATCAAAGAGTGTGGGACAAACGCTTAAGTAGCGCTGCCGTAAAGACGTAGTTGATCACTTAGCGGCCCATGACACTGGTGAAATCGCGAATGCCGAGCAAGCGTCCGAGATCCCACCCGAGCCTGCCGGCAATACGCGCTTTTGCTGACCGAAATGACCTGGACATCATTCACGACAACTCTGGAGCGGTGACGTTTGGGTGGGTGGCTCCTCGTGTGATCTACACGCGGTTTGACGGCGGCTTTTCTGCGCACATTGGCTACGACTATGCGATGCGGCTTGGCACAATGCTGGCCCAATTCCAATCGCTATCGTTCTTCGGTGATGCGACTCGGCTGCGAAGCTATGATCTTTTGGCTCGCAGCGCGCTCGTTCGAGCCATTCTCACGAACCGAAGGAAATTCGCCGTACTCGCGATGCTGACACAACGCAACGGACTCGCACCGGCCGGAGGCGCGTTAGCCGCGACCTTCGGCGAACCCATACAGGTACTCACCGACGCTGCGGCGTTCGAAATGCGCCTGCTGAAAGCAGCGCCGCAGGCTCATCAGAAGCTGAACGCGGTGGCGAAGATACTTTCGGGGCGGTGGCCAGCCGAATTAGCAACCTTAAGGCGATGAACTCGTTGATCTTGAGTCAAGTTTGCAGAACGCCGCGTTTGGGGCTGGGGCACCAAACGCCCCCTGCATCCCTGTTCTTCGCTATTCGGCCTGGCCGGTGATCAACAACTCGCAATCTGCCGGCAGATTGGCGCGGGTCGCCGTGGTACAAGAGGCCCCCGGCTGCTCGATGCCGTGCAATTGCAGGAAGCGCACATAGGCTGGCAACTGGAAGCCTGAATATGCGACCATCGCACCGGTCGTGCCGTACGTGCCTAGGTTCGTGGACAATGGATAGTATTGGTATGAGTGCGTTGCGTACGGCTTGTTCGAGTTGCTACCATCGACCCAAGGCCAAGTGTAGCTGCCGAAGAAGTCGGGCTTGCTGCAGAGGTACAGCGATGCCGGCAGTGTTTGCGCTGAAGTTTGCCAGTGCACTGACCCGGTCGCGTAGTCGTAATTGCCATCGCGATACAGGGTATTGACGACACCCTGGTCTGTTACGTCGCCATCGCCGAAACCAATCCACCACATCGAGACCGGGTCCCAGTTCCAGTCGGGGCCGGAATTGTCATACGCGAAGCCCTTCGACTGGGGCGCATTCGGCATGCCGGAATACCCGAGCACATTGCCGACGAAATTGTAAAATACGTGGCCGTGCTGCGCCCCTGCTGGCACGCGCGGGCCCACGTCCGAGTAGGGAATGCATGTAAAATCGTTGGCACCGCCGGATTGGCAGCCCGTCGTTTGCGAGTTGGAATCAAATGTGTACGTGTTCAGTGGCGGCCAAGCCGAACGGTGCCCGGTCGAGAGATTGCGAAGCCACGTCTGGAAGATGGCGCCGCCCCAGGTATCGTCTCCTCCCATGCTAAACGTGAGGTTGCCCTCGAACAGTTCGAAATGCGGCGTCGTCATGTGGCCGTCATCGAGCCCCGATTCGGGCCAATTAGGCTGATACGCGATCCATCCGTCATCCATGTAGCTATAGGCAATGACATTGCCGCCGCCCGAGGCTCGCATGACCATGACCTTGTTGAAGTTCCACGAAATGATGTTCTCGACTAGGTTGTCTGCGGAACCCGCGGAGAATTCAAGGCCGTAACCCGCACCACCGGGAGTCGGGTTGATCGTGCTATGAAGATACGAATCGCGAACGACACAGCGCAATGCGCTGTCGATGCCCACGCTGTAGCCGTTGGATTGGTCCGACTCGACATTCTTGACCCAGCTGTATTTGGCCAGCGTCAACACGATATTATTGTACTGGCTGGCGCCGCCAGGGTCGGGCGCACCCGCTACGTAAACGTCCTCAAGCCCCGCGTAGGAAACGGGTTTGGTGTTGCTTCCGTTGCACGTAAACGGCGTCACCTGTGCGGAGTGCGCCACGTCAAACGTCATGTGCAACGGCGTTGAGAGCGTCAGGTTATTGCCGGATATCGCCTTGATTTCTACCACTTGCGAAATCGGCCGGTTCATGCGATTGAACCAGCCGCGCGACGCGTCACCCTTGGGAGAATTGCCTGGGTTGTATTCCGCGTACGGATAGACCAAACTGGTGCCCCCTGCCGGTGCGTTGAGAACCCAGGTTCCGGTATCGTCCGCGGCATCGACCGTAATATCAATGAGAACGAGATCGCCCTCGTGAAAGCCCGACGCGCTGCTCACGGTGACCGACGTGTCGCCTTGCATCGCGTCGGCGCTGCAATTGACCGAAGTGTCGCTATTATGTGGGAATAGGTCGGGGCCAATATTGACGACGGGACCGTAGAGTGAAGGATCAGCCATCAATCGCGTTTGCACGCTCGCGTCCGCGCCGGGGCCGCCACTGCCTCGCAACACGACGTTGTCCTTGCTGAGCATGATCGCGTTGGTGATGTTGTACGTGCCAGGGTTGAGCTGAACGACCTGGTTCGCCGGGCAGCTGCCGATGGCCTGGTTGATAGGTCCGTCGTCGGCCTTGCCGGTGGGCGAGAGCGTCTTGCAAATGGTCGTGAGATTCGGTACCCCGCCGGGAACGCCAGGCTCCCATGTCGTGATGCGTGACAGTGTGTTCTGGCCACTCTGCGTCGTGTAGGAGGGCCCGCCTGGAAACGCGTACGAACCTAACTCACAGCTGGACCCACCGCCGACCGAACCGGCTCCGCCCGTGTTGCCGCCCGCATCATTCAGACTTGGCGGCTGTCCGCTGCAACCCAGCGCAACGCCGAACAGGCACAAGAGTCGATGGGTTCCTTGAAGATTGCCAACGTTTTTCGCCATGAGCCGTACCAAGCAAGCGCAGTGCCCAAATTGGCAGCATGGTATAATTGCGAATTCTCCTGATTTGTGTGCTCGACGCCCTCTTGGTTGTACGCGTTTGGTACAACACAATGAACCCAACCCGTACTTCGGTTCGTGGAAGCGCTGGTGTTCTGCAACGGCAGCGTCTATGGTGTGGCCAGGTCGATTAAATGAGCATTCATGAACTTTCGGAGAAAATTGAGGAAGTGGCTCATGCTGGGCACACAACGCACAAAAGCAGCGCCAAGTCGATCGGCATCACCATGGCCATGCTCGGCGTGATGCTGGCCTTCGCCGCGGCAATGGTGGGCGCCGAGCGGACCGAACTGGTAAAGACCATGGTGCTGCAGTCCAGAAGTGGGGGTTGTACCAGTCGGAGACGACGAAGTTTCGCGTGATTGAGGCGGATCTCGAAATGCTCAAGAGTCTTTCGCCCACCAAAGAGGAAGTCACCAAGATGGAAGCGACGCTACGCGAGAAGCGTCGAGTATCCGGCAAGTCCGATGATGAGGACACCGCCGAAATCAAGGAGCTGATCGCCTCTTCTGCCGAAGACATGGCCCAGCTTGTCACGCCCGATCCGAAGGATGTTGCGCGATTCAAGAAGATGTCGCGCGAGTATGCGCGTGACGTGAAAGAAGCCAAAGAGGACGCTGAGGCCTACGATGGGGCCATCGAGGTCCACCAACAGGCAGCCGAGTGGTAGATAGGGGCCAGTTGGCCGCAGAAGTGGAGTGGTTGTTGCGTCGATTGCGCTGTTGCTCAGCAGCCCTGCGATTTTGATTGTGTCGGTGTGCTTGGATGTCTGTGGAGGTACCTTGGGGTTCACGGTTCTTCACACTGGAAAAGCCACGGCCTCGGCGGAGACAAGATTCACGCCGCAGCAGAAAATTTAAAGAAAATCGAAGCTACGACGACGATTCCTCCGAAAACGCGCCAGCCACGCCCGCCGCCCATTGAGCCAGCTGAGCATTGGTCTCCTTTCAAGATTTCGCCGCCAACTCGTTTGATGGCGAGGCTTTCCGGAGCACCGGAGCGGGACATACAGAGGGTATTTCGAGCACCGGAGCGCACGGAAACGCAGCCAGCGGACGATATTGTCGGGCGCCCTAGCGAGATGC
>CAWEUH010000007.1:0-18673 GCA_963811985.1 uncultured delta proteobacterium | reverse complement strand
TCACATCGAGAGAATCAATATTTGCCGGAATGCATGCGGTGCTTGCAGCTCGAATCATACACTCTTGCACCAGTTTGGCCATGGCGTCAATCAGGCTTGGGTGAGCGTTCAGTGCAGGGACGCGCGTCATGTTTAGACCAAGCTGGTTGGCTCGCGTCCGCGCCTCAAGATCCAAATCGTAGAGAGTTTCAACGCGGTCGCACATGAAGCCCATCGGAACGACCGCCACGTCCTTGACGCCGCTGTCTGCCAATTCTGCGAGTCTGTCGCCGAGAGTCGGGCCAAGCCAACGCGCAGCATCCTGACCCTGGCTCTGATAGGCCAGTATTGTTTTCCGACCCAATGCCAACTCAAGGGCGTGCGCAGCTGCTTCGACCTTTCGGGCATAGTCATCTCCATGTTCGATGATCCGAAGCGGCAAACTGTGTGCAGTAACGATAATGCGCAAGTCGTCCGCGTTCTTCGCGCCAAGATAGTTCAGGGTCATTTCGCGCTGTGCCTCAATCAACCGTGGATGACAACCCCACGCCATTACGGTAAGAAGTTCGAAGTTTAGCGAATGTCCTTCGGACTTTAGCCGCTCATAGGTGACGGTTGTCTCTTTCGAATACAGTTCAACGCTGAACGGTGCAACGGGAAGAACAATGAGTCGGTCAAGCCGCAGCGCAGCAGCCCCCAGTAGAGCGGCCGGCAGGGGCGCTAGACCGAATCTCATTCCAACAAGCACAGGCAGTTGCGTCACGCTTGACAAAGCACTCGCTTGTGAGCGGGTGATCCGCATCAATGGCGAACCGCCGATTGCCTCGTATCGACGCCGCATCTCGCGGACCAGATCCTCGGACGGAGGTCGTCCGCGACGGATCTCGGTCAGAAAGGAAGGGAGTTCCTCGAGATTGTCAACGGTGCCATGTCCTACCAACAAGACACCATCGTTGCCGGGCGAACTCGCGGGCCACATCATGAGTCGGCGGAGGCCATCATACATCCTGACAAGGTCTAATGGGGCAAGGCGAGACTCGGCAATTCGTGGGCCGACGGATCTTTGCCGTAGGGCTTTGACTTTGAGAGCATCGACCGTCGGGCTAGCGGCAACTTGTTCGCCGCCGGAACCGACGAGCTTCTGAAGTGTCCAATGGCGAAGCGGCGCAGACTGAAATGGCCCCCTGGCCTGATGTGGATTCCTTGAACAAATGTCGCAGAAGCTCTTGGGATTATTGGATAATATAGTGGCTAGCGTGCTGGACTGGCTTGAGCATTGTCGCCGCACTCAAATGGGATCAACCTAGCTTGATCTGTCGAGTGCAACTTCGCGTTGTCCAGAGATAGCGTCACCCGATTTACCAAAACACTCAGGCGTTCCCCTACCCATGCGATCCAGGACCGGTGCCTTTGAATCATTAGTCATGTTGCCGCGCTCGGACAGTGCCTCGGAGCGCCGCGCCAATTGGCGACAAGCCATCGCCACCCTTGGACAAAGTATTCGCATTGAGGGGCCGTCACCCCTCGACAGCGTTGATACCGAAACTGTCGTTGACGCGGTTCGAGTCGCGCTCGAAGCAGGGCTAGTCGAGGACTTGGACTGGATCGAACCGCGACAAAGCGCTGTGGCGCTATATGAGCTGACTTCAGCATTGCCTGCCGGCCGCGAACGGCGCGACCTCGGTTGACGCGTATTCACACGCGTGTACGAAGGCACCGCTTCCACATTCAATGCCGTGGCCGTGCGAATCGCCTTGAGTGCGGCGCGTTCGCTGGACACGCCCGCATTGCGCGCTCGCGTCGGGCTATTGCTCGATCTGCCGACCGGTACTACGGTCAATCCTGACGCGCTCGCGCTTGCGCTGGTCGTCCGCCGTGAGAACTTCGATCGGTGGGTGGCGCGGCCCGGTGTTGGAGCGCTGTCGGCGCGGCGCCTTGCCGCAAGAACCGTCGAGCATGCGGCACGCGAAGCTGCCTTGCGCGCACAACAGGGTGATTCCTATCCTCGGCGGTTCTTGATGAACAGCGATGTTCAAGTGATCTTTCGTTCACTGCTTGCCGATCGCGAACCCCTCGTGTGGCGGCACGCAGCGGTAGCCCGAGGAATTCTTGCCGCCGTAGACGCGAGTTTGCGCGAAGAGATCGAAAGCGCGCTGGATCCAGGTCTCTCACCGACAGAATGGCGACGAGCTGCCGTGTCGCTCGTTGCATTACTGCCCAGTGATCCGCAGACTGTGTTGAAGCAATGCAGACGCCTGGTTCTAGGCGAAATTGGCCAAGCGGATCCTGGAATTGCCGCTGCAATGGTTGCGGGATTGCCTCGAGTAATCGAAGCGGAACCGGATGGTGCCGAGTCATTGCTCGAAGTGCTCGCTGACGCGCGTCGGCTGGACGTCGCCGAAGCGCTGGGCACACTATTCGCGGGGTTGGCAAGCCGAACGTTTGGCGAGCGGACGGCACAGGCCCTGCACCACGCGCTCGAGAACTCAAAGACCCACGAGGCAAACACGACGCCAGGGCTGAAGCAGCGAATCTTGGGAGCGTTGGATCGAAATCGAAGCGACAGCAGCTTGTCCGAAGGCCTACGACAGGCTCTTGTCGCGTACGAAACCCAGGGGGCACGCGCCGCGCATCAAGCGGCCATAGCCGCCATCGAGGCTGCCCACTCTTGCGCCGAGCAGTTGGAAAAAATTGGGGCACCTAATGATTCGACAACGTCTGAAAGCCTTGCACTGCTGACCGACTTGGATGTCAGTTGTCTCGAACGGTCAACGCTAGTTGATTTACTGCTGCTCAATCGCCGACCGGGCGATACTGATGCCAGCGTGCCTCAAATCGAGCGACTATACTACCGATTGGGGAACTGGTTGTTGGATGCCGAAGAACGCGTCTGTGAGGAGGCGGCCTATTCGGGCTCTTCCGTTGTACAACAACGACGCCTGCGGGCGCTGTTGCACCTGATTGATGCAGAAACCATCCAGACAGACGCAGAAGATGTCGGTCAGAGGGTACGCGCGCGCGTACGACGAACGTTGAAAGTGCTGCTGCGGCAGCTAGTTGACGGTCCGGATGCAAGTATTCATCGCGTTCTTTGCGCCACTTTGGCTCGAAGTTTCGATGCTGCGATTCGTGAGAATGTCTGTGATCCGAGTGACCTACTGTTGCTTGTTGCCGCAAACGTTTCCGATAGGGAGAGCATTCAAGCCATCGCCGAAGCGTCTACGAATCAGGACGTCGCTGGCCCACTCGCCGCGTACGCGGCATTCCTCGACCTTGGAAGCACTGACGCCAATGAATCCATTTTCGACTCGCCTTCCTCGCCGTTGGGTGATTCGATCTTGGGTGACGAGATTTTGGTTGCGCGCAGGGTCGTTCGTCTCAGCCAAGGGCTTGGCGCGGGGGGTGCCTACCGCGCAGAAGCCTTGCGCCAGGTGCTGCTTCGACTAGGACGTGGGCTCGAGGCCGTATCGGCCGCGCGTGGTCTAAGCGAACTCGTGGATCGCCAACGTTCGGGTTTCGACGCGGTTCGCGAAGTCGAACGCGCCTCTTCGGCGCTCCGCGAACTCAATCTAGCAGCGTTGCGTCGCTTGCTGCAGCAAGAGCCAGCCCGCGCCGATGCTGGCAACGTCGTTCCGTTGAGCGTGCTCGTCGAACGGACACTTGCGGACGGTGTGCCTTCGAATGCACATCTGATCGCTAAAGCCGTTGCCGAACTGACCTGTCAACTTCCCGATCCCATCGGACAGGCAATCAGCCAGGTTGTTTCACGAATCGACACGCTGCCAGTTTCTGCTTCGAGCGATGTGTACGCAATTCCACTCGACAAGCGACGCTCTCCCCTGCCCGATTGGCTATTGCCGCGACGGACGATCGGATCATTCTATGTGGTTCGCGCTTTGGGAAGCGGTGGCGTCAGTTCCGTGTTTGTCGCCCGCCGCAGCGAAGAGCGCAATAGCCCGCGCGCCACGCTGTTTGCGCTAAAGGTCCCCGAATACGATCCGACGACGGCCCGCAGCCTAAGTGAGCAGGAGTTCTTCCAGTTATTTCGAGAAGAAGCCAGCGCGTTGCTCGCCATTCCACATCACCCTAACCTAGCTCGATTCGTAACCTTCGATCTTGCTGCGCGCCCCAAACCCATACTGGTGATGGAACTCATCAGCGGCTTTGCACTTGACCGGCTGATTCGTAGCCGATCGTTGGGCATCGCGCGAGCATTCAGCTACTTGAGCGGTATCTTGGCGGGTCTCGAAGCCATGCACGCGTTCGGCATTGGGCACCTGGATCTCAAGCCTTCCAACGTGATTCTGCGGGACGGTGAAACGCCCGTGTTGGTGGACTTTGGCCTAAGTGGACGCAAAATACGCCCAGGTTGTGGCACGCTCGACTACTGTGCGCCTGAGGTCCTGGGTGTGCTCAAGGACGCATCAACCGCCACCCCCATGGCCGCGGACATCTACGCCTTTGGCTCGATGGCATTCGAAGTGCTCACAGCTCAACCACTCTTTGACGGTATGGACGAAATGTCGCTAGTAACCGCCCACGTGTCGCACGATGGCTGGCCAGAGAAACTTGCGCGCTTCGCCAGTAACCCAAACAATACCGATCTGGCCATTGTGCTCGCCGCTTGCCTCCGACACGATCCCTCAGCGCGGCCCACTGCGGCGGCAGCGCGCGGCGCCGTCGATGCGCTCGCTCCGCGCATGCTCGACAACCCATGGCCGCTGCCGATCACGCAGCCATCCCAGCAACCCTTGACCGCATGATTCATGGCTCGACCATACATCCAACGCAAACAATTGGTCGTTGCCGGGCGAGCTGCAGCTTTCGTCGTTGCCTCGTTCATGCTTGTCGTCGGGTGTCGCGAAAACGATCCTTCCGTCATTCAAATTGTTGCGGGCGGTGCCGGCGAGCAGCAACTAACCTTTGCACCTGTGGCATCGCTCGCCGAATACGTGGAACTGCCGAATCGCGGTGACGAGTTGCGAGTGTCCCTCGCCAACTACGACCTCAACTGCGACGGCTACTCACCCAATCCAGACGGAGGCGTGTTGGTGGTACTGACGTTCCTTCTGCCAGTCGGCCAGCACCCGATCGCAGGAACCTATTTCTGGCCCGGCTTGCCGAAGGGGGACAAGTCGACCGATGCCGATTTCGAACTCAAAACGCCTGTCGTCATGCCGGTTGTCAGAATCGGGAAGAGAAGCATTGCGCTCTTACCCGGCGGCAACGTTGACATTCAGCGACTCAACCTGGAGCGACAAGGTGAGGTCGTTGGTGTCATGCGCTTGGAGCAATCCGGAGGTGATGGGCAGCCTCCAACGCGGCTCTTCGGTTCGTTCAGGGCTCGCGTTTGTCGTACCTCGATGCCGTCAGGCACTCTCGGCCCATAAGTCCAGTGGTTCTGCTAGCGCCGCATCCCGTATCGACTAAGGTTCGTCCTGCGCTGCGACATGAAACCTACGCCATACCTGTTGAGTTTGCTGGTCGGGTTCGCTTGCTCCACTTCAACTCCGCCGGCCACGGTACAATTGCCGAATTCGTTGAAGATCGCTTCGATCACGGTGGCCGGCACACCCGAGGCCAACACCTGGACGCGGGACAATCCAATCAACCTGACACTCTCGTGCGTCCCCGGCGTACCGCTCATCGTCGATATCGATCCTAAGATCATCGACTCGGCCCTTGACAGCGTCTTCACTCTACAAGCGCCGGGTAACTGCGGATCGCTCGTGTCTTGCGGTTGGCTCGAACTGCGCGTGGTTCCAAGCGATGGGGCTGAAATCGACGTTGCAACGGATTCGGCGCCCATCACCGTAAACGGCATTGATCGCCCAGGCACCTACGACATTGAACTCGAATTACACGATGCATCGGACAATGTACTGCATTGGCCGAACGGTGACGTCGTCGGCGACAAGGCTACCGTCGACCTATCGGAACCGACCGACTGCGCCGCTAGCAATGAAGCTGATGCCGGCTGAGCTTTTCATGTCGCTGCGGCACGTGGGCTACGGATGAACGAAGAGCACGGTGCCCTTGAGCGGTAACAGCGCCCCGTGCCAACCCACAGGTACCGTGGGCTCAGTCCAAAAGAATATGCGACGCGCATCTTCCGGCGCAAGATTGATGCAACCATGGCTTTTCGGTATGCCGAATCGGTCATGCCAATAGGCACCATGCAGCGCGTAGTTGGACTCGAAGTATTGTACGTAAGGGACGTCGCGAAGCTCGAATTCTTCACCCACTTCGTCCGAATCCATCATGACTGAGACGTGCTTGGTGTGTATTCGATAGATACCGCGTTTGGTGGCCGTCGATTTCTCGGGATCCGACAACCCTGCTTCCCCGGTCAACACGAGGGTCGCGTAGACCGCCTTGGTACCCTCGTACAATGCGAGTGTCTGTTTCGTGACGTTGATATCGATCCATTTCTCGCCGTTGCTTCCCCACGCGGGCATCTTGCGAACCGGATCAAGCCGTGAGGCGTCCCGATCACCAATCCACAGGCCATCGACCGTCTCATAGAAAAGCTTTCCGCGGAAAAACGCCTGTTTTCCGCTCAGTTTGAGTGCGCCGCGATAGGGCGCACGCCCTTGGGGACTTGTCTTCTTGGAAGCCGAATCGTAGCTGAAGAGCATGGCGCCCGGTTGGCGCACAATGGCAAACGGAAAATCGATGTCCTCAGGGATCCGAAAGCCGTGAAAGTCGGAACCCTGAATCGGGCGAAGGTGTTCGGTCGGCACGACTTCGAACTTCGCGCTCACTCCGTATCGTCGCCCATTGAAGAGCAGCGTCTTCAATAAGGAATAGCCGACTCTACGCGCCATGATTCCCAGCACCGGCGAGTTGTCGGTCGGCGCTGTCTCCGCGGGAACGCGGGGGGCGAATTTGCCGGTCCGCAGAAACTCCGGAATCGGGTCTGATTGCTTGTCGAGCCACGCGGCTTTGGGATCGGGAATTGTTTCCGTTGTCGGCGACCACACCCGCTGAGCGAAGCCAGCGCCCGCTTCACCGCTCGCCGCCAGCCAGCGCTCAATTTGCGCTGAGAGCTCTGGCTCTGCCGCGTTGAGTTCCTCTTCGCTTGGCAGCCTGCGATACACGGGGCCCGGCCGGCGAACCGTGCCATAAATATACGGCAGTTTTCGATCGAAGACGGGTCCCCAATCATGCATTGCGACAACGATTGGATCGTTGGCGTCGGTGGTACTCGCGCTATCAAGGCACACAAAACCGCGTGGCACCAACGAATACCACCCGCGAGGACACGACGGATTCAAGATCGGTTGTGGATTGACAGGAGCCGAACCACCTGTGCGCAAGTAGCCTAACTTGCCCGCACCCTGTCGGGGCTCGGCAAATATCCACGTTTGCGGCGATTTTGCATAAATCCGTGGACCCGTGTCGCCCGAAGCACCTGCGTGAACTCGTGTCTCACCATTTAGGTTGACGCTAACGGTAGGCGCTTCGGACGTTGACGCCGACGTTACAACGGCTGGTGCTGACTGACTCGTCAACTCGCTCCGGCGGTGCTCGTCTGCGGGGGGCTCCTTGTTACAGCTCGGCATGAAGATCAACCACATACTGGCTGCCAGCGGATTGGCCACGAAACTGACAGCTTGGCTGCGCAGCCTCGCCCCCGAATTGGGCGGCAGCCGCTCAGAACGCAGTCCCCGGACCGAACTTCCCATCGTGCTCAGGGCCGTTGAGTATCATTCGAGACCACGCTTCGAAAATATTCTGCAATAGTGCCGGGCTGACAGCCGTCCCGGGATGAATGCGGGAGGTCGCCAAAACGGAGGCAGAACGGTGCCGCCGAGCGGTGAAAGCGGACCATTCGAGCTGCACACCGGCTCCACCCATAAAAAAACGACGGATCTGAGTTTGAGGGGGGGGCGCCCAGATCCGTCGAGTAGACTCTGCAGCAATTGAGGCGCTCAGCGCCGTCAATTGCCGCTGTCGAATCACAATGCAGCGATCGTGCCATCTGCGACAAGCTCAAGAATCGGAGACTTGCGGGCAGCATAATCGCGGCGCGCTTTCATGAATGAAAATCCAGTCCAACCCAAATGCAACGTGTTTGGAACGTGTCTGTAACTTAGATTGCATTGTCGTGAATCTGGGCGGTTCGGGCATTTGCTGCTAGCGTCGCACCGTGCGGATCGTGAAAAACGCGCGAGATATCGTAGTGTTTGACTCAGGCCGCGTCTTTCAGGCCCCGATACTTCTCCTGCTCCCCCTTGGCGGGATTGCTTGGATGTCAATTGGGACCGACAGTTTCACGCCTACAAAGCTGATAGGATTCCTATTTCTCGCTAGCCTCATGGTGGCGTGCGCCATAGGAGGGCTAAAGCGAATTAGGGTGGAATTGCGACCCGCTAGCCGATTAATCCATGTGAACGGTCGATTGAATGGACTGCAGCGCGACGCGCACTTGGAATTGGATCAAACTGACCCCGCAAGACCCGACGCCCCTTTGCACCCCTACGAGGTCCGAGTCGTTGACGGTTCCGGGCTCAGTCAGATTCTGCTTCGCTCAACACTGTCGAGTGTCTTGAACGACTTGTTGCGTGTTCAAGTCTGCTGGCCAGTTGCCGTTGACTTGGGGCTCAATGCCAGCCAGGTTCTCGGAAAGGTTTTCCAGCACCAGGCGCGAGGCACTGCGCGTTGGACCCCAAATCGTGGCCGGCTCTCACTGCCTCTGCGCGATCGACAATCTCGAATCGTTGTCACGCTCTTGGGGGTCTCCTGTATTGCCGCCATCGTGCTAGCTTTCCTAGTGGTCGGCCAACTTGAACGAGCGGGCAAGATTGGAACGTTGGGTTTGGTGTTGGGGTCATTGCTGATTCTGATACCAGCTTCAATTGCTCTGCAGGTAGGTCTCGGGAAGATAGATATCTCCGGCGACGAAACCAACTTGGTACTTGCGCGCAGGCGTGGCCTGCTGGGGACCGAGACCACAGTACTCCCAACTGGGTCCATCGAGGGAAGTTGGCTTGTGCCAAATCGATACGGCGCTGACGCACTATTTCTTTGCAGCGGCACATTCTATTCGGTGCCCGTTGCTCGCTCCGCCACTGCCCTATGCTCATTTGTCTTTGGTCAACAGGAACAGACGACAGCGATTGACGGTAGCAATTAAGCCAGTGCGACCAAGTTGGCAACTTCCGACCAACGTCGCGATTGGCAGGCCCAGCGGTCAAGTGACCTCCTTCGAGTCGCGCAAGACCTGCGATCGTTCGCAGACTCTCTGACGAGTTGACCAACGGTGGTGGCACCGAAGCTCAGATTGAGTTACGAGCGGCAACGTGCCGCGCTCGCAACTGTCGTCAATTGCTTCAGTTCTTCTGCTTCTCTCAATCACCAGTGCCTGCTCCAAGGAGCGGACGGCACCAGCGCAAGAACGCTCGGAGCCTTCGGCGGCGCCCACGGTGGTCGCACCGACACCCAGTGTCGTCCCAACCCCGACGCAGCCCCTAAACTTGTTGTTGTTGACGGTGGATTGCCTGCGAGCAGACATGCCGTGGACCGGCTACGCTAGGCCAATCGCGCCCAACCTTACCCAATATGCGGGAGAGGGCGTCGCCTACACTCGACTCTATTCCGTCGCCAGTTACACGGCGCAAAGTGTCGCGGCGTGGATGAGCGGACAGTACGCTTCAACGCTGTACCGAACGGGGGTTTTCTTCACGTCGTATACCAAAGCCAATTCTTTCTTCGCTGAATCGTTGGAGGCCGACGGAATACACTCGATCGGCTGGTTCTCTCATCTCTACTTTAGCCGAGGCAAGGGAATCGACCGGGGGTTTGCGGCATGGGAACTGGTGCCTGGGATAACCTTCGATCCTCAAACGGACAACTACGTCACCAGCGACAAGATGTTCGCGTTGGGAGTGAAACTGCTATCCAACCCGGAATCCACCAAGGGGCAGTTCTTCGCTTGGGCCCACTTCGGAGATCCCCACGATCAGTACATCAAACACAAGGAATCACCGGATTTCGGTAACAAGAACCGCGACCGCTACGACAGCGAAGTCTGGTTTACAGATTTCTACATTGGTAAGCTCATCGAGTGGGCCAAGATGCAGGCCTGGTGGCCCCGCACCGTTGTCATGATCAGCGCGGACCACGGAGAGTCGTTCGGAGAACACGGGCTCTACCGGCACGCTTTTGAGTTGTGGGAACCGCTCGTACGAGTCCCTTTGATCGTCATGGGCCCCGGAATCTCACCAAAACGAATCGATGCGCTTCGCAGTCAAATCGATTTTGCCCCGACAATCATGGAGTTCATGGGCAAGCACCCGTTGCCCAACTTCGCGGGGCAGAGTTTGGTGCCCGAAATACTGGGGCGCGAGGCACCCGTACCGAGACCTCACATTGAACTTGAACTAACCGAGGACACCAATAACCCCGAACGCCGCGCAATCATAGCCGGCGACTTCAAACTACTCGTTCGTGGCTACGACGAATCCTTTCTTCTGTTCAACTTGAAGGACGATCCCGGCGAGGAACACAACCTCGCCCAATCCGAACCGGATCGCCTGAAGGAGATGAAGGCACTTTACAAGGAAGCCTTCAGCAAGATCCCCAGTGTCAAACCATTTGGTGGCATGAAACTGGCCAGTGGAAAAACCGCGGATGGATTGGTGGGACCGATCAAGCCCAAACATGATTGAACCGCGGCTACTTCGCCACCAATGTGACG
Source organism: uncultured delta proteobacterium (assembly GCA_963811985.1). Taxonomy (GTDB): domain Bacteria; phylum Myxococcota_A; class Polyangia; order Polyangiales; family Polyangiaceae; genus FEN-1139. Next base: position 7,992 of record CAWEUH010000007.1, on the reverse strand, counting down.
TCTTTCTCGATCTGCTCAGCCTGACTCTTGACGATTTCTGCAAACCAACGGCTGCGCTCCGTGCGAACGATGTACTTCATTGGGTCGTTGCCTTCGGTCACGTGAAATAGCTCGATGTAACCAAGGTCCGACTTCGCGTCGCCATACTCCACGCGCAAAATAGGTGTCGGCGTGCTCTGGAACTTCTCTTCGTAGGCGTTGACGCGAAGTTGAGCGAGTTTGGTCGCCCAGTTACTCGCCGTCTCATCCTCAACCGTCGGCTTTGCGGCATCCGCCCACGCGTTGGGCTTGCCGGGAACACGCACAAGTTGCCGGCGTTTGCCACCTGCTTGCACCGCGAGTCGCATCACTTCATCCGTTTTAAAGCCGTGCAGATCTCGCTCGATCATTCGCGCCTCGGCATACTGCAGAGCAGAAATGGGATCGCCCACGGCGATCTGAACGATGCCAGTCTGTTCGTCTCGAATGTAGTAGTTGCCTCCGCCGGGCGTATTGGCGCCAATCGTGAGTGTGCGAGCCGTCCCGGCTAAATCGATTTTGATGATTCCGGTGGGCTTGTCCAAACCGAATTCGGCGATTCGCTCCTTGTCGAGCTTGCCGATGGAACGCTGCGTGCGAAAACGAGCGATTCCGTCGAGCGCCCTTTCGGCCGCGTCAACCGAAATGAAACGTTTCTTGTGAGGCTTCGGAGGTGAAGAGACCCCCGCGTCCGCAGCCTGATTCCCTTCCAGCGTTTCAACCGTCACGATCGCATAACTACCGACCTTGTCTATGTGCGGTTCGACAAGGATATGACGATCCGACGAATCAAACGCCACGGAACGCACCTTTTCAACATCGACTTTCCAAAGATCCGTTGTCGGAGTGCTCATACCGGTGGGTTCTGCAGTGCGACCCGACATGAACCATGCAAGGCTCGCGGCAGCGCCCAACAGCCCGATGTGCACCCAGAGTCCCCATGAGCGTTTCATGTGCTACCTCCTGCCGAGCGATTTCTGCGCGCTACCGAAAGCCCTAGTCCTAACACGACTGCGGGCGCTCCCAGAATGGTTGCGTAGAACCAGAATACGTCTTTCTCCTTTGTGTGCTCAATTCTCACGTCCTCTTCGGAACTGACCTCACCGGCGAAGCTTTCCTCTCCCACCAGCCATCTAACGGCATCCATGAGGAAGACTCGGTTAGTCGGCGCATTCATGAGCACGAGGTCGCTGGCGACGTCTGCGTCCCCGAGCACGAAGGCCCTGAACTCCTTTGGCTTGTCTTTCCTTGCGGCATTCTTCGGGTCGGCCGAAACCGTGGCATCGGAAATTGGCCTCGTCACGGCAGCAGCAAGCTCAAAATTGCTTCGGGCCTCCGACTCGTCGAACTCATAGTTGCCGTTCTTGTCAATGTAGGATCCCGGCATTGCGTGCGTGACGAACGTAATTGAATTGTCCTTTGGGTCGATCTTGTTCAATGCGCCCGCGCCGAACAACACGATCCCTGCGTTGTTTCGACTAAGCGTGGAAACCGACGCGTGTGACGAAAAGCGATTGGTGACCAGCTGAACGAAGTCCGACTTATCGAGCCTACGCTGCACGAATACACGATCATTCGCCAGAGTGCCCGGTTCGACTTGGATGCCAACCAGTCTTCCCAATTCGTCCAGATTGGCACCGGTTGCACCCACGGAAACACCCTCCACCGCGGCAGCGACCTTCTCAGCCGTTGATTTGGCTTCTCGGTTCACCTTGCCTGGCCCGGCAGTCGCCGAAGACGCTGGGGTTGCAGTTCGTTCACTCGGTGAGCGCCCATCGACGTCGAGCGCTAGGAATAGGTGCCCGCCCCGCTTCGAATAGCGATCAAGTGTAGCAAGTTCCTCGACTGACATCAGTTCCCTCGGCCCAAGTACGAACACAACGTCAGCATCCTCGGGTATCGCTTGTCCCAAACCCTGCGGGACGCCTAAGTCTTGGATGCGAAAGTTCTGTGTTTCTAGAAGCTTGCGAAAGATCTGGACGCCCTGACCGCTCGACGAGGCATCTTTCCTGTCGTTGAGTTCCCCGTGGCCTATGGTCAGGTAGGCCACTCTGGCATCACGAGCCAACTTCATCAGGTTCTTTTGAAATTCTTGATCGAGGTTGCGAAGCACCGTTCGCGCGTTCTTAAGTTCGACGCCTACGTTGACGACGTGGCGCACCTCGCCTCGAGCCAAAATAATGCTGCCATCTTGGCTTGCGCGCAGTTCGCGAGCAATCTTCGGCTCGAGCAATCGATCATGAAACTCGACCTTTATCTTGGGAGCACCGCGGGAAAGGTCGCGCAAGTACCGTTCCACTTCGCCACGTACCTCGCTGACCGCCGGGAACAACGCAACAACTCGAATTGGCTCCTTCAGACTCTTGGCTATGCGTTTAGTGGACTCGCTCGCTCTGGCTGTCTTGAAATAGGAGTAATCAATGGCAACCCCAAACTTGCCACCCGCGTAGACGAACAACGAACCGTAGAGAGCCACCAAAGCCAAAGTAAGCCCAGCTACCGCGGCGGCACGGATGCGTCGCGCCTCGGGCAGTTGGGCTTTGCGCATTGGATAGAGCGCGGCCTCGGCAAACAGCAGGGGTACTAGCGTGAGCAATAAGCAACCGAGCCACGCGATGTTCCACAACCCAACGCGTCGATCGCGCAGGTCCGTCGTCAAATCGGCGCGAATCGCGAACCAATTCGGCTGGTGTTGAACCAATAGCGCAAGGCCCACTGCAGCTGCCACGCCAAGCGTCAGCCAAGCCATCAAGCGCTCAATCTGCAACCGTTGCGAATTCAGGGCGTGACGCGGAATGAACCTCGCCGCGGCACCAGCTAGGATCGCTAGCTCACCCACTACCATAAGCGTCCATTCGACCGGTGGGCGGCTTGAGAATATGCGCTCTGCGGCAAGTACCAGTACCAGACCGGTCGCGTAGATCGGCAGCGGTCGCACACGGGTCGGGCTGGATCCAGAGTTCAGCGCCATCGTCGAGCCTCCACCATTTTCGTTGCTGCAACTAGGAAGAACAGAACCACCACGATGTAATAGGACACACTTCCGGGGTCCAATGTCCCGGACATGAATGGCTTGAAGTTCTGATGATGCAGGGCCATAGCGGCCAACACGGCGTTGAGCGGAGCATCGACAGCACGCGCTAGCGCCCATTGAAGAATCATCGCGCCCGTGATGGCTGCACCGACGATACCGGCAATCACCGTCGAAGCTGTCAATGACGAGGCGAATAGGCCGATCGCGACGGTCGCCGAACCCAGCAGAAGCAGCCCCAAGTACCCAACAACAATGTGGCCCACGCTAACTTTGCCGTTAACGAAAATCAGAAGCGGCATGTACAAGGTGAGCAGCGTCATCAACCCGAGCATCGCCACGGCGGATAGGTACTTGCCGAGCACAATATCGGCGTCGCTGAGCGGCGCTGTGTTGAGCAGCGTGAACGTCCCCATCTGCCGCTCTTCAGCCAAGAGCCGCATGCTGAGAACAATGCCTGCAATCATCGTTGTGCCGCTAGCGTTGTAGAAGAACTGTTCGAGCACCTCGGCCGAAAGCAATTTTTCCGTGAGCGCTTGCCAATAGAAAAGGATTCCATCAATCAGCAGGACGGCTGCTATGATGCATGTACCCAATGGCGAACGGAAATAGGCACCTAGTTCACGGCGCGCCAACACAATGGCGCGGGTCATGATGCACCTTCGGTTTGCAGGTCCGCCTTGGCAGCCCCCACGGCTTGCTTCTTGCCAGGCTCCAATAGCTGGAGGAACACGTTTTCTAGATCTCGATGGCTTCTTGTAATCTGCAGCACGCCAAACCCTCGCTGTACCAGATATGCAATGACGGCCTCGCGCACGTCCGTTTCCGTCTGCAGCTCGAATGTTAGGAGATTGGGCCCCTGCTCGCGAGGTTCACGAGGGGTGACTTCGAGTACACCCGTCAAACGACGGACTGATTCCCAAAACTGAGCCAAATCCGTGCCCGCCGGGTGACGCGCGATGACCTCGACACGCATGCCCGACAGCCATCGAGCACCCAGTTCCGATTCACTGCCATCGGCGATGATCCGGCCGTCCCCGATGACCAATATGCGATCGCACGTTTGACTGATTTCCGACAGAATGTGACTGGAAAGAATGACCGTGTGTTCACCCGCTAGACTGCGGACTAGCCCACGCATCTCGACGATTTGGACAGGGTCGAGCCCGGAGATGGGTTCGTCTAGCAGCACAAGCTCGGGTCGATGCACAATCGCCTGTGCAATCCCAACCCGTTGACGAAAACCGTGCGAGAGGGTTGAAATTCGGTCATTTTGGACCGCCGTGAGCTCCGTCAACTGAATGACTTCGTCCACGCGGGGTGAAAGTTGCGCTGCTTTCAATCCGCGAATCCTTCCGGCGAATCGCAGGTACTCGCGGACAGTCATTTCCGGATACAGCGGCGGAGAATCCGGCAGGTAGCCGATTTTTGTGCGTACCGCGTCGGGGTCGGAGACCACATCGATGTCTCCCACTCGAACCGTGCCACTCGTCGGCAAAAGATCACAAGCCAAAATGCGTAGCGTAGTCGTCTTCCCTGCGCCATTTAGCCCCAATAGGCCGACAATCTGCCCCGTTTCTATGGTGAACGACAATTCTCCGAGCGCCCGGCGTTCTCCGTAATACTTGTACAGATCGCGGATCTCGATCACGTTATCCTCTCTCGCTTTCCCCGTCCAAATGGTCGGGGACCCGCAATTACCACGAAAATGCTCATCGCCAACCGGCCGATTTTAACAACTGAAGTTCCGTTCTCTTCCCGACGATTCGATAATGCAATCAACCCACTCGCCCCGTGGCCTGACGCAGCGATTCGAGCCGAGCGCTCACATTGAACAGCCGGCTTGTTCGCCAGGTGAGCTGGCACGCCGATTGCGCGCGCACGCGGCGGAACTTGGACTTGCAGGTCTTGGATTCGCAAGCGTCGAACCATTCGCGAGCGCCGAGAGGGCCCTGAGCGCCTGGCTTGGCGCTGGCTACCAAGGTTCGATGGACTATATGGCATCATCGGGTACCCGCAGCGATCCTCGCCGCCTGGCACCCGCGACAACCACCATGGCGGTGGTGGCCATCGCGACGGCAGAGCAAGACCGCCCTACGCACAGACTGCCCATATTCGATCACGTTGCCGCGTACGCAAGAGGCACTGACTATCACGCAGTGTTGCATAAAAAGCTTGCGGCCTTGGGTCAGCTGGTTGCCGACCACGCGGGGCGACCTATTGAAGCACGCGCCTGCGTTGACACAGCCCCCTTGCTCGAGCGCGAAGCCGCGCGTCGTAGTGGACTTGGTTTCATCGGCAAGTCCAACATGCTGATCATGCCCGGCATCGGTTCACAAGTACTCTTGGGTGCTCTGCTCGTCAACATTGCGATCGCGCCGGATGGGCCACCTGAACATCGTTGTGGGCGCTGCACGGCTTGCTTGACCGCATGCCCCACACAAGCATTCGTAAAACCGTGGTTGCTCGACGCACGCCGTTGCATCGCCTATCTAACGATCGAATACAAAGGGTGGATTGCTCACGATTTGCGGCCCATGATCGGCACGCGACTATTCGGTTGCGACGTTTGCCAAGATGTTTGTCCTTACAACCACGGAAAAGGCGCCGTGCTCCCGCATGGCACAGCTGACACGTTGAACCAACCGGACGCAGCTCACTTACTCCCCTGGCTCACCATGAGCTCCTCGGACTACAGAAGATTCGTCTCGGGCACGGCGCTGAGGCGCGCCAGCCGCTGGCAGCTCTTGCGCAACGCGGCCATCGCGGCGGGCAACAGCGGTGAAGACTCATTGCTCAAGCCATTGGCGGCGCTGCTATTGGACTCGACTCATCCAATCGTCCGTGGTCACGCGGCATGGGCGATTGGGCGTTTTCGAAATACGCAGGCCGTGGCCATACTACGCGAAGCACTCAACCATGAAACGGATTCCGAAGTATTGTCTGAGATTCGACTTGCGTTATGCTGTCCTGACCCAAGTTCCGTCGATTTGTCTTGAGGCGCCGTCCTAGTCCTCACCGACACCAAACAGGTAAAGTGCACCTAATACTAGAAACGTCAGGCCCGCAGCGCGTCGAAGCCAGGTCGCTGATACAAATCGGAGAAATGACGTCGCCGCCAACAACAGCCAAGGCGGATGTCAGTATCAACCCCGATGCAGCTCCGACGAAAACAGCCCAACGCGAGCGAGCGCCCGCCGCAAGTGACAGCGTCGCAATCTGTGTCTTGTCACCCATTTCAGCGAGGAATATGGCTAGGAACGTAGAATAGAACAGCTTAAAATCCATAGCGACTCCAGGCAGTCAGGGTTTGGGAATTCGCAGCGTTTTGCTAATCATTGCGCTGCCGCTAATAGCGTAAAGGAGGGCAAGAGGATGCGCAAAAAACGGCCCGAGGTGAATCTGCCCCCACGGGATATCGGTTCCCGTTCGGTTGAGGTGGAACAGAACCATCCAAACGATGACCAATCCAACGCTTGTGGGAATTGGCGTACCTTCGAAGTAGCGAACCTTTCCCTTGGCATCCGCCAGTGCTGCGGCCGACACGTTGTAGCGCGCAAGACGACTCAGGCCGCAGCTCACGAAGTACGCCAACGCAACGGCGTCCCAACCCCCGCGCAATCCCAAACAATAGCCGAGAACGGCAGGCGCGACGCCGAAGCTTATCAGATCTGCCAGTGAGTCAAGCTGAGCGCCCAACGCGGAATGCTTTTGCCGCCAGCGCGCGATCCGGCCGTCAAAGAAGTCGAATACCGCCGCGATTGGAAGCAAGGCCATCGCGGCTACGATGGAACTCCTATGGCCATCGACCAAGTACTCGAGGCAACACAGGATCGACCCAAAGCCTGAGACGCCATTGCCCAATGTGATGATGTCCGCGAGGGCAAAATCACGAATCATTGAGAAATGACGCCGTTTGTTCGAAGACGGCGCAATGGGTCCCGCCGGCTGCACGCTGCAACCTACGTTACCGCGGGCTCGAGCCTTTCACCACTGAACGAGCATTGGGTCCGGTGGCCGATGATCTTGGCCCCAAACTATCTGCGCGCGCTCATGTCTAGTACTAAGCTGCTAATCTGCGTGTCAACGGCTCTGGTTTGGACTGCCATTTGCGGCGTCGGTGTGGCGCTCGTTTCGCTTTCCGGAGCCGTCACTTTGCTGCTTCGCGAAGACAGGTTGCGCGCGGTGTTGCTTCCGCTCGTAGCTTTTTCTGCGGGCTCGTTGATTGGGAGCGCCTTGTTCAACATGCTTCCCGCGGTGGAAGCGCGAATGGAACATACGTCAGCTGCACATGTCTGGATGGCAGCCGGCTTTGTGCTGTTCTTTGCTTTTGAGCAACTAGTCCACTGGCACCACTCAAAACAGGGTTCGGCCGATCATCACCACCCAATGACGCTGCTCGTCTTATTGGGCGATGGTCTACACAAACTCGTCGGCGGAGTGGCCGTAGGCGCTGCGTTCTCAATTAGTCCGTCGGTCGGACTCACCACTTTCATTGCAGAAATCGCCCATGAGATCCCCCACGAATTGGGGGATTTTGGGGCGTTGGTTCACTGCGGTTTGTCCCCTGCCCGCGCGTTACTTTGGAATTTCCTGTCGGCACTCCCGTTTCTCGTAGGCGGCATTGCCGCCACGTGGATCGCCTCCGCCATACACGTCAGTCTTGCCCCCCTGCTTGCAATCGCTGCCGGAAACTTCTTCTACTTGGGTTCGGTAGACCTACTGCCTGAGTTGAACCGCCGCTCACCGATTGGCGCAAGAATTGGGCATGTTTTCTGCTTTTTGCTGGGGCTATGTGGCATCTTTGCCCTAAGTCTCTGGCTTCCGGATCGTCAGTAAATTGGGACCCAGGTCCGAGCTGTGCTAGGGCAAACAAGCTATGCGTCATCGCTGGCAACAAATCATTGCAACTGGAATAGGCGTGGCTTTTCTCGAGGGCCGCT
>CAWEUH010000006.1:0-62498 GCA_963811985.1 uncultured delta proteobacterium | reverse complement strand
CACAAGGGATGGAAGGCAGACGGTGTGGCAACCGCTGTCGAGCTTGTGGGCCACTTCGTGGGGCGATTGCAATCGCATGCTGGGGGGCGGGCTGGAATCTTCGGCGCCATCGCCGTAGCCGCATACCTGCTCTGCAATATGCCGGGCGCTTGGACACAACCCCGCGTTTTTCATGAAATCCCGCAGCGCTTCACGCATCGAGCGCGCGGTTTGAAATCGATCGGCTGGGTGCTTCGCAATGCATTTCAGCACCAGTCGATCCAGTTTCTCGGGAACCCACGATGCGAATTGGCTGGAGGTTCTGCCGTTCGCTGCTTGTCGAGTAGCATCTGCACCAATTGCAGGTCGTTGCCTGCATTAAAAGGCCGTAGCCCCGTCAGCGCCTCGTAGAGAATGACCCCTAGCCAATACAGGTCGCTCCGGCAGTCAACTTCATTGGGTTGTCGATCCGCATTCGTGGAGCTCCGGAGCCATGTAGCCGTACTTGCCTTTGAGCATTCCCACTTGAGTCAACGACGGCAGGCTGAGCGCACGGGCAATGCCGAAATCGAGCCGCTTTTACCTCGCCCGTAAATGGGATCCATCAGAGTTCTCAGGGGTTACGTCGCGGTGAAGCAGTCTCAAGGGACGCCCCTCCGAATCAGCTAGTTCGTGCAGGAACTACTCCCGGCATCGCAAACCGACGCACGGCTGCGTCAAGCGCAAACCAAACCGGAAACAACCTCCTGAAGTGTCAGAGCGCACAGAATCTGACGCAGTGTTCGGCCGCCCACGTATTCCATTGCCATGTAGTGACAGCCATCGGCATGGCCCGCTTCGTAGACGCGTACGACATGTTTGGATGCTCGAGGCGCGTGGCGAACTGAGCCAATTGTGTAAGATCACTTGATACGAATTCGGGCAAGCACGCATAGTGCGGGCATATCTGTTTCAGACCAACTGCGTGGCTTGGGGCAAATCAGCTTGCCGTCGCGCAAGCCACACTTCCCCATCCACCGGTTGCGAGCGGAGCCAGCAACGTAAATGCTCCGATTGTCTTTCGTTCGGTCAAGTTACCCCACGGGTTGCCTGGAGCCCGGATTGCACTGATAAGCGGCCACGAAGTCTCGAGGATATAGCGGTACCGGGGAAGAATCTCGATTGGCACGGCGCTTTCCACCAGCGGAGGCTTTAGGTCTAAGATTACGCGATTATAACTCTCCATCGAAAACACTAAGCGCAAAATTTGACGCGGCTCGAACTGCAAACGTTTTTCAATTCGACAAGTTGCCTCGATTTCCGCTTGTTTGTGCGCACACGCTGGTTTCTAGACAAGTAGCGAACGGTGTGTGCGTGGAGGAGCGAGCACACAGATTCATTTGATCCGTTGTCCATAATGTTCACGCTGCTAGTGGGAAATCCCACGGGTTCGTAACGCGATTGCCACGAACGCCCCAGCCGAACGCTCAACCACACGCGCCGCCGTGACTGTGGGTCTAAATTCGGGCAGGGTCTCGTCGCCGACCCAAACGACCCGTTCCCGAAACTTGACACGCGCCTTAGCCCACGGGGCGCAACTGCGCTAGCACGTTCGTTACATCTTTCTTGAGCCGCTCCTCGCGGGTAGTTTCCAACGCGTTGCCCGCGCAAAATAGAGCAAACCCGACGTATTCGTGAAGTATCTGCTTTAGCAGGTTCATCGGATCGGCGCCGCCCGCAATGATCAGCGAGTTCGCGGCGACTCGGTCCGCGTCCAATTCGCCTTTCTCATTGGGCCCCGCGCCTCGAAACAGGATGTCGTACACGCCCGCTCCGACGGCAAATGACGCTAGTCCATCACGAACCTGCCCTCCGCTGCCCGAAGCGTCAACGGCCTCGAACACCCTGCGGACGCATCGTTGGCCAACTCGACAGGGGCATCCGGACCACCGGAGAGCCTGGGCGGATGAATCACCACATGCTTGCTCTGAACCAACGCGTACATTTGCTTGGCGTGTCGAGTTCGCTGACCCCCTGAGTCGACCGATCTCCAGAACACTGCGAACGCCGTCTACGGCCTGGAACATCACATTGTCTTCATCCAGGGCACATCGCGATTTTCGGAACGGACCGGGACATGCTCGCAAGACGGAATTTTCTGGCGGAAATGGCGCATCTCGTCGATTCGCGTGACGCCATCCATCAACAAGACGTTGAGGCTGACGGCTTGCCGTGTCGGCAAGCGCGCGTCGTCGAAGCCATCCAGGAAGAAGAACGTCCCGTCGGCAATCGCCAACGTTGCGAAAACGACTTCTTCGATTTGTTTTCGAATCTGATGAAACACCTGCTCTTGGTTCAAGATTCCCAGCTCGACGGCCACATCGCCAAAGCGGCGTCCGGCGTCCAGTTGGGTCTTGATCGACGCGTATTGCGCTTGGCTCAAAATCCCGAAACGATACAAGACGGCGCCGAGTCGCTCGTCATCGACGGAGGTCAGCACGCCAAGGACATTGCCCTGATCGATGAACAGCGACCTTGCATTCTGTTCCTCAAACACGATCAACTCGCCGCGCCATCCGGTTTGCGCCAAAAGCGCCAGTATGTCGCAAAGTGCCCCCGGGTGCGTCACCTCACCCGAAAGCCGAACGACGGCGCCGTCGCAGTCATCGCGCCGGCCGTCTTCGCCGGTGAAGCGCATGAAAACGACGTGACCCGGCGAGGGAAGCATGCGATAAAAGCCGGCGCGTGCCCGCATTCTCTGGCTGGCAACCTTGCCGATCGGATGCGCTTCACCCGTGGAAGCGACTCGAATCAACTCAGCCTTGAAATCCATGGGCTCCAATCACCAAAGATTCTAACGGCAAGTTTCCAGCAATGGAGGGTCCTTTTGTCACATCGGCACGGAAAAGGGCGTTTCATACTGTCGGCCTGCCGTCCACGCCCGCGCGTGGCAGTGTATTTCTACGCCACCGCTTCGAATCTTCACCGACCTCGCAGCACCCGATTCCGCAATGCAGCTATTACGCGATGGCACAGCGGGCCATGACCTCTTACTCGCAAAAAAACCTGCCGCGTCTGTGCTGCAGAAGGCGCCGCCGGATCCACAGTTATATTCGGCGGACGTCGCCTTTGGGCAACCGGATGCGGATGCACTCGTGCAATCTTTCGATTCTAGGCTCAAGTGGATACAGGTTAGTTCATCGTCGATCACGCGCTACGACAACGCCCACTTTCGTGCCTGGGCCGCCAAGAACAAAATCAAAGTCTCTAACAGCGCGCGTGTCTACTGTGAAGCCTGCGCAGAGCATACGCTTGCGTTCATGCTGGCGCAGTCGCGGTGCTTGCCTCGCTCGCTTGCCACGCGCCTAGCCGGAGGCACCGGCGATTGGCACCAACTAAGAGATGATTCGGTTCCGCTCAAGGGACAAGCCGCGCTGATCATTGGCTACGGCGCCATCGGCGCGCGACTCGTCGAATTGCTTCAGCCCTTCGGCATGAGCGTCATTGCGGTTCGCCGCAAGGCGCGCGGCGACGAAACCGTGCCCGTAGTCACGCTTGACCGCCTCGACGAGGCGCTGTCACGGCCGAGCGATCACGTCATCAATATCTTGCCGGACTCGCAGGAGACTCGACACTTCTTCAATGCTGAGCGGTTCGCGGCAATCAAACCGGGTGCCGTCTTCTACAATATCGGTCGCGGCACGACGGTGGATCAGGGCGCATTGCTCGGCGCGTTGCGCTCGGGTCATCTCAAAGCGGCGTGGCTCGACGTCACCGATCCAGAGCCCCTGCCGGACACCCACCCCCTGTACCAGCAACCCAATTGCTTCATTACGCCGCATGTGGCAGGCGGGCACCGTGCCGAATCCGTGACGCTGGTACGCCATTTCCTTCTGAATCTAGAGCGCTTCGTGCGGGGGGAAGCTTTGATTGATCGGGTGATGTAACCGGACGATGGGGCGTCCGTACCAAACTCAGTGAACACGCGTAGTCGTGGTCGTAGACGTGGACGCGGTCGTGGACGCAGACCTGGACGTGGACGTGGACGAACGCAAACGACTACGACTACGTCAACGTCTAATGGGAGTGCCTCCCAGCCTCTGAAACCATGTTGGCCATGCCATCCTGAAACGCCGACGGCCCGTGCGTTAGCTTCTCGTTGTGCGTTCGTCTTGGGTTTTTCTCCATCGTGTGGCGTTTCGGGGCCCGGCCCGAAACGCGGCATCGGGAAAACTTGACTCAAGTGCAACGAGTTTCGTGCCTAAAGTCAGCGTCGGACTCGGGTTTCGAATTCGGTCTTGTTTGAGGCGCGGCCACAACGGAAATGTCATGTCTTGGCTCCTTGCTGCATCCGTGCATGAGAGGAGTTACCGCGCGATATTTCCTGCGCACCGTCACCAGAAAATGACGCAGCTCATGATGCCACCTCGTCCGCGCCAAAGAAAAGCGTCAACGTGGATAGGTTGACGCGCAGTAACGATATACGCGATTAAACGCTTGCTCGCGCTGAAAGGAATAGTGCGGCAGCACGATCGACGGCGGCTGGACGAGGTCGAGGTTGAGAGCACCGTGGACACCCTTTCGCTGGGGCAGTGCGGGCACGGACCGAGGAGTTCTTGGCATCGCAACGCTTTTCGTGGTTTGATAATGCTTAGTTTGCGTAGTCCCGCGTTTCAGTGCCTAGTCGCGCTTCTCGTGTTCGCATGTAGCGGAGTCGAAGACGTCGGCTCGCGACATCAGCCGAAGACGCCGGCGTGCGGTGACGGCCGGTTCGTGGTGGCGTTTACACTACTTTCGGGCGATCCGCGGGTCAGGACCGATCACGAGCCGGCGCGCAACATTCGCTATAGCGTTCTAGTAGGCCACCAGTGCGTCGTAAATGGCGTTACGGACAACAACGGGTATTTTGAGGTGCGCACACCGGAAGCGGGAGATTATTGCGTTGAGCTCGAACGACAGACGGGCTCGAAATTCATCTACATGGGCATGCCGGCACGGAAGGTCGAAGACGCCCAATCGGACAAACTCCAGTGGATGATTTTCGAAGACGAACATCCGCAGAGCAACGTATCGTTGCGGCGCCAGCCGCGTGCGTTTGAGAGACGATGTGGTCCATGGCCCACTGATGCATCCGGGCTAGCGTGCGACCCGAGTGACCCCACGACTGTTGGCTGCAAGTACTAGTGAGCCGCAAGCATTCGCTACTCGCGTGGCGCGTGCCGTCACAACCAAATCAAAATCCTTTGAAGTGGGACCCGGGCGGCTTGGCACCGTCGACCTGCGCCCAATCGGTATTTTCTCAGTAGCGTCGCCGTTTGGACCCCGTCCCCAAATGCGGCGTCCTGACGACCCTGATTCAAGATCGACGAGTTTTCTAGTCAGCCCGGCTACAATGCGATAGAACCCACGCGATGAGCATCGAGATTCGGCAACACACTCCTGGGCAAGACGTCGAACAGTTCATTCAAGCCGGCTTGGACGTGTTCAAGCATGACCCAACATGGGTCGCCCCGCTGCACTTCGAGATGAAGGAACGGCTTACGCCCGGCAAGAACCCCCTGTTCAATCGGGCTGAGGTGACGCTGTTCACGGCGCATCAGCGCGGTCGCATCGTTGGGCGCTGCTCTGCCACCGTGGACCGCGAGTACCTGCGTGTGCATCAGGACGATACTGGCTTCTTCGGTTTTCTGGACACAATCCACGACCCCGAAGTGTCGGGGGCGCTGCTCGACCATGCAAGCCGTTGGTTACGTGAACACGGTATGAAGCGCATGTTCGGACCTGTGTCGCTTTACTTCAACGATGAGGTCGGTTGCCTCATTGATGGGTTCGAGCACCCACCGAACCTGATGATGGCGCATTCCCGCCGCTACCAGAGTCAGCTCATTGAAGCCTACAGTTGCGAAAAAGAGAAGGATTTGCTGTGTTGGCGTTACGACGTCACGCTTCCTTTCCCCAGCCGCGTCGTCAAAGCCTGGGAAAGCATCAAGGCCCTGCCTGAAGTGAAACTGCGCAACATCGACACGAAGAATCTCGAACACGAGATGAACAACGTGATGGAGATCTACAATGACGCGTGGGAAGGCAAATGGGGTATGGTGCCAGCACTGCCGGATGAAACGCGCAAAGTTGTCAAAGACATGAAGCTGATTCTCGATCCGGACGTAGCCTTCATGGCCGACATCGATGGCCAGGCCGTAGGCATGTGTATCATGCTTCCAAACCTGAATGAAGCGCTGAAGGGTCTCAATGGCAAACTGTTCAACTTCGGTTTGCCAATTGGTGCCGCACGGCTACTTTGGCGCTTGAAAGTTCGCCACCCGCGTTCGTGTCGCCTGATGATGCTCGGCATTCGAAAGAATATTCGCCACGTGAAACGCTACGGCGGTCTCTCCGCTGCCATGTACGTTGAAGTGGCCAAACGCGGCGCCGCCAAAGGCTATCAATGGGGCGAGCTTTCCTGGACACGGGAAGACGACGCGCCGATCAACCTGGGCATTCGCTCGATGGGCGCCAAAGTCTGCAAGACGTACCGCGTCTACAAGAAGGCGCTCTGATACTCTGGGGGCTGAACGTGGAAGGATTTGCAGACGAAACGGTCGAGGTTATGGGAGTTCACGCCTAATTACCCCAAGTCCTTCCGCTCTTCCGTCCTTCCTGTGCAATCCAAATATGAGGACGGCTCAGGAAAAAACCGCACCCCCTAGTTGCACCGCAATTCTGCGGTTCAGAATTCGTGACCAAGCATAAGCCCGACCCCACCGTTGCCAGCTCGCATATCTAGCCAGTGGCTGCTTTGCTGGGGCGCCGGATTGCCGTGTGACAGAAACGACCATACAGCGAGGCCGGCGGTGACCACGCCCACGGCCAAGCCCACATCCGCGATGGCGTAATCGCGTTTGATGGGTGATATCGAATCCGGAGCGCAGCGCGGCGAACAGCTGGAGGCGCGATCGTGTTCCAAGGATTTGCCGGCAATGGCAAAGTACGAAAAGACTCCAAACGCAGCCAACGACGTACCGGCAAGTGCATAGCTCAAGGGTGAAACGGAAGCGTGGCGTTCAGCCGGCGCGTCAGGCGCACTCGGTGGCGATGCCCGGACGGCCGCAGGCGTCGTCGCGAACTGAACCGTCACCTTGCGGTCCTTTTCGCCCTCTCGCAGAAGCATCGATTGTTCAACAGCCTGTGCGCCCTGCATTTCGAAGCGGAACCTGTGCTCGCCCGGGTCAAGAACAATCGAGGCGCCCGTCAGTCGTTCGGCGATTTGTACGCCATCGACGAAGAAGCGCACGTCGCCCGTGTCGCGGCCCTGGGAGTCAGTCGCTGCGATGATCACCGACGGTTGCGCCGCGCCGACTTGCTCGAGCCATTCGAGACAGTCCTTGCGGACAAGCGCCGGGCAGGACTCGTTCGAACACTGGAGAAACAGTTCCCGAGCATCGCGCAACTTGCCGCCGTTGCGCGACAGCTGACCCTGTTCATGTGACTGGAAACAGTCTGACTTCGCTATTGGTGCATTGTCCGCCGCGCGAACCTCCGCGGCCGACAAACCGACGACGGCGACCAATGCCGAACCGCAGATCGTCCGCCTCGGGTTCACTTGAAGCACCATTGCTTGAAACGCTTAACACCCGAGGCGTCTATCGTGTAGGGTGGGTCGCAATTCCTGGCGCTCTTGCCTGGCGCGGCCCGAGTTTTCGGCGCAATCTTGGCTGCAGCCCCGCCGGTCTCGTTGAGCGGCAATGTTGTTTCATGGGGCACCTCAGCTGCGGTTGGCACAACCGACGGTACTGGTATGTCGGGCATTGCGGTCGCCGTGGCCGCCGCGGCAATCGATGCAGCCGCCGGCGTCGCGGGCGCACGATTCAGCCCCTTATACGCCAGCATCCCTGCGCCAACAATGAACGCCGTCGTGGCCACCAGCAGCCACTGACGTTGCCGGGTGCGTCGGCGCGCCCTCGGCTCGGTTACGAGCGATAGCTCCGTAACCGCCGAGCTCGCTTCGCGTGAACCACCGACCCTAGCAAGAAGCGTTGCATCCGTCGGGGGCTTTTGCGCGCGTTCTGTATGAGCCTCGGACATGGCGCGGATGACCGCCGGCGACAACAGGGGGTTCGAATCGTCCGCCTGCTCAGTATCGAGTACCGAGGGCTCCTCAGCCGGCGTACGTTCGATGCGGGCAAGCCGCCGCGAGCGTTCCTCTAACCGTTCGGGAGCGCAGCTTTTCACCCAGTCACCTACTGCGTGCTGGGGTGCCGCGGGCAAGCACGCTTCGAGTTCCAAGGCCATCTCGAGCGCGGTCGGGAAGCGATGGGCCGCGTCACGCGCCAATCCCCGCTGTACGAGCGCATGCAGCCGTGGCGGCAGATCCGGCACAATCGCCGCCAGCGACGGCACCTTGGTCAGCAACACCCGCGTCACGATGGCGCCCGGGTCGTCGCCTGAAAACAGACGTTTCGAGGCGAGGGCCTCCCACAGAACCACGGAGGCTGCATAGAGGTCCGTGCGCCGATCGATCTTGCGGCTCTCAAGCTGCTCGGGCGCCATATACGCAAACTTGCCCTTTACCTCGCCGCTGCGTGTCAACTGCACTCGCATGGTCGCCTTGGCCACGCCAAAATCAAGTACTCGGGCGACCCCATCGATGCCGACAATAATGTTCTGAGGCGAGACGTCCCTGTGCACAATCTGCAATGGTTCGCCTTGTTCGCTCTTCGCCTCGTGCGCCGCGTGCAGGCCATGCAACACGCCCGAGATGATGCTCGAGACGACGTGCGGCGGCACGCGAACGCCACGAGCGCGCGCTTCGCGCAGCAGGGTTGACAGCGATTCGCTGTTGACATATTCCATCACCAAGAACAACTCGCCCTCGCGCGCCACGACGTCGATTGTGGAAACGACGTTTGGATGCTGGACGCGCGCCGCGACACGCGCCTCGTCGAGGAACATCGACACGAACTGCGGATCGCGCGCCAGATGCGCGTGCAGCCTCTTGATGGCGACCGTGCGCGAAAACCCCGCCGGGCCCAGCATGCGACCGAAGTGCACCGAGGCCATGCCGCCTGAAGCAATTTCGTCGTACAGGACGTAGCGTCCCAGCTGATGGCCAACAACAGGCTCCACGGTCTCAGTCTACCAGGCTCATTCGCCGCAGCCAATTGAAGTCGTACCTACCACGACATCGTCAAGCCACGTCTCGTAGGTGCCGGCCGACATGGCGCCCGCAAACGCTACTCCAACGGCCAACACATCGTACGCCTTGACACTGGTAAGCTCCATGTTCAAGACAGCGCCGCCGTCAAGTGATATGTTCGCCTGTTTGGCGTCTTCGTCGATTTCCCACGCTACGCATTCCCAACGTCCGTACGTGATCGGGTTCGTGACTTGACCCGCGTTGCTCTGGTCGCCCCAGACTTCAAAGGCAACCGCCGGGAGCTGGTTCGGTTGCCAATTATGTTGTAGCGCCACTTGGACACCGCCGGTCCCATCGTGCATCTGAAAGGCGACAATTGCCTCAGGCGTTTGCACGTCCGCACTGGTCACGTAAAAGTATGCTCGAGCGAAGAAGTGCGAGGGGAATGGCTGCGGGTGAAAGTGATAGAGCATGGCGTAAGGATTGGTGGCGCCCGCGCTGTCGATGATGAGGCGCGCGTGCAGCGATTGCCTGCCGCCGTGGACAATGCTCTTGTCGATTTCGACCGTCGCGCCCGACACGGTCAGGTTGGGGGTCCAACGTTGCGGATCGGGCGCCGCTGCCCCTTCGAAGTCTTCGCAGAACAACGCGCCGCTAACATTGTCGCACCCGGCGGCGAGCGTGGGCCTGCCATAATCTCTGTCGAGATAGTCCGTGTTGTTCAGAAGCGTGCAGCTAACGCAACCCGCACTTTGCGCGAGACACAAAACCAACAAGAAAGTCGTGGCAGTGGGCCGACCCACCGTTTGGTTATAGCACGCCAGTCGTGCCACAACGGGAAAGCGCGTAGCCGCTGGGGTTTGGGCTGCGATGCTAATCCGAACTTCCGACCTTCCGCACTTCCTGTGCAGTCATCCGAATTCATCGGACAAGCCCGTATCAATTACTAGGGACAGGCCATAGCGCGCGATGGACCCTTTCGGTCCATCAAGTTGTACCAGAACGGTACATGCGAAGCTGGCTCCAGGTCGTTCCTCAGCTTGCCATCAATGCCGCCAGACCTCAGCTTCAGCGAAATCTGCACGAACGCCGAAGGGCCAGTCAGTTGCGGTCAGGTAACGGCACCCACCTTGCAGGCGTTGCGAGTTGACCGAGCAACACTCCCCATATCTCGACATCGATCCCATGCCGGAGTCAAACATGCCAAAAGTCTGCCGTAGCTTGATTGTATTTCTCTTCTACGCGCTGGCCGGCTGTAGCGGCCAGTCCCCCGCCGTCGGCACCGGTGGCAGCACTCAAATTGACGCAGGCGGAGCCGCTGGAACGGCAGGTGGCAGCGCGGCAACCGGAGGAACCGATTCGAATGCGGGAGGAGCAGGCACCCTCGCAACCGGCGGCATGTTCACGACTGGCGGCTCATCAAGCAGCGCCATCGGTGCGAACACCGGAGGCGCATCAAGCGTCGGAGGCGCTACTCCGGGCGGCGCATCTTCGATCCCTGCAGGTCTTCTCGATCCCAGTCGCACGACAACTTGGAACCCGGGGATACTCAGCGACAACCAACTGCACCAGGCACTCGGAACGGACGGGCTGCCGGTGCGAACGACCGTTTGTGCCAGCCCAAAGCCAGGCGACGATCTCAACGCCGCGATCAACGCGTGCGCCGAAGGGCAAGTGGTTCAGCTTGCTGCGGGCACGTACACGGTTTCGTCGGTCGTGACGCTGACGAAGGGCGTCGTGTTGCGGGGCGCCGGCTCGCAGGGAGCGGCTTCGGGCGGTACCACAATCAAGCGCACCGGCGGCGGGTCGGTTCTGGCAATCGGCTCGAGCCAAGATCAGGCCTGCTACAATAGCGCGTACGGTACGGCCTATGCGCTCACGGCAGACGCCGTCAAGGAGACGACTTCGGTCGTGGTCGGCTCGAATGCAAGTCATTTTGCCGCAGGCGATCTGGCGCTCATCGATCAAGTTGACGATTCGACCGTTCAAGAGGGCGATTGCCAATACTTCAAGCGCGTGGACAAGCGTTCTGCCAGCGAACGCGTCGAAGTGGCGTCTGTCGATACAGCCTCGGGAACGTTGACGTTGAGCACGCCGCTACACTGGACTTTCAAGACCGCAAGCCCGTATCTGGCCCAAATCGCGAAGGCATCGGGAACGATCGTCAAATGGGCTGGCATTGATAAAGTCGCGCTTGCGGGCGGCACCAATCCCGGCTACGACGGTCAAATGGCGGGTGGCATCGACGTGTCGAACGCCGCCTATTGCTGGATCAAGGATGTACAGACGGACGGCACAATCGGCGGAATGCATGTATCGATGACGGGTACTTACCGATGCGTCATTCGCGACGGCAATTTCCACAACTCCGCTAACTACGGCTTTGGTACGGATTGCTATGGCCTTGTGTTGCGTTGCGGCGCGGCCGACAACCTCATCGAGAACAATATCGTTCGCTACATGAATAAGCCCATCTTGTTCAATGTCTCGGGCGGCGGCAATGTCATCGGCTATAATTACGCGGACAATTCCTGGGCTACGCCGTCCGCCTGGCAAGAGGTCAACATCGACACCCACTGCTCATTTCCACACATGGAACTCATCGAAGGCAATTATGCCCCGCACGTGGGCGCCACAATCACCCATGGCAACGCGGGTTACATGACGTTCTTCCGCAATTACTCATCTAGCCAATTTGCGTCGCCCGCCGTTTATGGTGCCACCGACAAACAAACAGGCAATATCGTCGCCGTACAATTCGATACCGGCGACATCAACATGACGGTCATCGGCAACGTGCTCGGCAGCTCGAAGGCGACGGATTTGGGCACGGCGCCCGTCAGCTCGGCGTACATCGGCACTGATTCCAACACGCCGTCGATCTTTTCATTCGGCAGCAACGGCAAGTCGGACGTGTCGTACACAAGCCTTTGGTGGCACGGCAACTACGACACGGTGACGCCGGGCGTCGTGTGGAACCCATCGATCAGCACGCAGCAACTCCCCGCGTCGCTGTACCTGTCTGCGAAACCGGCATGGTGGCCATCGAGCAGCGCCTGGCCTTGGGCGGGCTCCGATCTGAGTCCAATGGTTGGGACTTTGCCCGCTAAAGCGCGTTCGGACTCGCTCTAAGGCCTGCGACACTTGCGCCATGCGCCGATGTCTGGGCTTTGCTCGCCCTAATCCCTGCGCGGGACTTTGTTCTCCGCTCCCTAAATCCCTCCCCGCTGGGGAGGGACTTTGAACCCCCCAAATCCTCCCAGTTTTGGGGGGATATCTCGGCGCGATTTCTTTGCGTGACATGCTTGAGCTCAATCGAGAGGAGCGCCTGCCCGTGCCTGTGAGTTGCGTCGCATTGCCCGAGCAAGGTCCTTTGGGTTCCCAGAGACGTGACTCGAACATGGTCTTGCCGGCGGTGGCCCGCCATTTGACAATCGCGAATGCATTGGAGTAGTCGTGTGTCATGCCCGACCTAGGCCAATGGACGCTGCGGTTTTTGGACTACGAACCCGTGGACGAGGCGCTCGATGATCGGCTGTGCCGCATCGCCAATGACTCGGACAAGATCCCTGCCGAGGCTATGGAGTTGGATCGGGAAGCGGGCATCCTGACCATTGATTGCCGAAAGATCCCTGCCTGGCAGGGCGCGGCCAGGGAACGTCTGCGTTGCGTGCGCGTCGGCCAAAGCTTCGTGATAAAGCCTCCTTGGCGCTCCGATGAAGTGGCGCCTCACGAAAGGCTGATCGAGATCGATCCCGCCGGAGCATTCGGGTCGGCACTGCACGAAACTACCCAACTGTGTCTGCAGGCAATCGAGCGACATCTGCCGCCTGGGCTGCAAGTCCTGGAGATTGGCACAGGGTCCGGCGTGCTTTCAATTGCAGCGGCTCGGTGCGGGGCCGTCAGTGTTCGGGCGGTGGACATCGATCCCACGGCGGTAAGCGCCGCGGTGGCCAATGTGCGGCGCAACAACGTCGCGGACCGGGTTCAGGTGGCTCAATCGGATGGGCCGCCTTGGCTCGACGGGCAAGTTGACGCAGTGATTGCCAATATTACGTACGACGTGCTGACGCGCCTGGGCAGTGCCATCGCGGCCGTGCTTCCTTCCGGCGGGTTGCTGATCGCCTCAGGAGTAAGCGCCCGCTTTTGGCAGGATTTCCTGCGGGCCATTTTTGCGGTTGGGTTCGGGGCTGAGGATACGCTATCCTCAGGCCCTTGGTCGGCACTAATTGCCAGGCGGAGGACATGATGACGGAAATCGACTCAACCGAATCCACACAACCCGAGGCCACCACTGAAACCGATGGTTTCGATCGCCGCGACATGATGGCAAAACTCGTGGCCGCGGCGGCGCTCGCCGCCACCGGGCTTGTGAGCGGAACCGCTCACGCCGACAAGGTAACGGGAGCCAACCAGGGCAAGTTTGACAAGTGGACGGAGAGCTTCAAAGTGTACAAGGATTCCACGCTGAAGTACATGAAGCAGAGCACGGGGTTCAGGGTGGAGATTCAGGCAAACGCCGAGCTAAGTGCAACACTGCGCGGCATGGGGCTGGTGCCGAATTCGGGTTCTGGAAGCGTCAAGCTTGCGATTGAATTCTCGAATTCGTAGGCGGCAGCGTCCCAAGGTGGCTCCCGGCTGTAGCGAATCAATCGCTGTGCGTAGCGGTCTGTGCGGGCTTGGTCAGCTTCGACCGGTTGACAGCAAAGCCGTAGTCACCCGGTTCATTCGCTAGGTACGCAATCAGTTCCTCTTGTGCGGCTTTTGCCAGCGGATGACCTGCTCGCTTGAGACAATCGAGTCGGGCCGACAGAAACCCCAAGTTCCAGCGGGGCGAGAGGAGTTCTTTGCCAAGGGCTTCGACGCACAACTGGGGGTCCGATGCCGTGAATGCGAGTTGCTGCGCCGCGGCAATGCGGTTGCTGTTCGACAGATAGGCCGCGAAAGGTCGAGCCATCAGAACGCGCGCCGCGCGCGAAGCCGACTCTGGGCTCTGTTTCGCGAGCTTCATCGATTCTTCAATGAGGCGGTCAGCGACCTCACAGAGTGGCAGCGCCTCGTCACGCAGAGCAATGAGACCGCGCTCATACTGTTCGAGTGCTGGGGTGAGTCGGCGGTTGGAAGCCTCGAAGAGGCCGCGGAGATAGGCGGCTTCGGCCGCGAAGTTTTCGCCAGCCAGACGCTCGGCGATCGGCAACACCCTGTCCGAGCCGTGCAGGCCCATGATCCTCCCGTACGCGTACGCTTCGACCAAATCACGGGGAGCTGGGAGTTGACCGTTTGATTTGGGCGGCAAGCGACCGTCACCACCACATCCGGTTTCGAAAAGTGCAAGGCGTCCGTCACGCAAGTATGCAAGATCCGGCGGTAAAAGCGCGCTATCGATCATGAAGTCCCGCGCCCTAAGCTGGCGAATCTCGTCACGATCCACGGTTCCATTCACTAGATCCAAACCCTGGGCGTCACTCGCGAGGGCCAGCGTAAATAGACTATACGCCGCGCTTGACCGAGAGTGCCCCACGGTGCGCGCAACCGAGAACTCCAGCAGGTTTTCATCATCCGTATTGACCGGGGGATTGTTCTTCTGGATCAGTCGATCGACGAACGTAGCGTTGCCATAGGCGTGAGCAAACAATGCTTCGGCGCCCTCCTGTAACCAGGTGCGGCGCATGACGTCAAGGTACGGCGCCTTCAGGGCACGCTCCCGGATCATAGTCACGTCGTACTTCCGCGGCTCGACGCTGGACAGAAATACGATGTCATTATCTTGGGTCTGCCAAATCTCGACAAACGGGAATACCTCCCGCAACGTGCGCAGAACGAGGAGTACAACGCCCGTGTCAATCTCATAGCCTTGCACCCATTGAACGAAGATCCCATTGTTGGCGAGCCGTTGACGAACTGTCTTGTAGAACTCAACGGTGTATAGTGATGCAACGCCGGCACGGTAGGGGTTGCTGGGCTCGCTCATGATGACGTCGTAACGCTTATCCGTCGTGAGCAGGAACTCGCGCCCGTCGCCGAGGAACAGACTGACATTCTTCGCCTCAAGTACGTCGGCATTGGCTGCGCGAACCGAGCGGGCTACCTTGACGATGGCGGGTTCCAGTTCGGCCACATCGACGTGTTCGATTGCTTTGGCAAGCCACCCGGCGCTCATTCCCGTTCCCAGGCCCAGAATGAAACCCTGTTTCGGATCGGGATGCAGGAGCGCGGCCATCAGCGCCGCCATGGCTTGGGTGCCACGATCGACTAGCACATTGCCATCAGATTTGCCGTTAACGACGAAGCTTGCACCCGAGTCCGCCATGAGCGCCACGGTGACATCGACGCCATCACGCTCCCAGACAACGCTGTTTCGTCGATCGTTTATCCAGGCCTTTAGGGCATTGGCATCAAATTGCTCAAACGACACGCGGCCTGCGCCAATTGGCGAGTGCCGCCATACCGCCGTGGGGCCCGTGGCGCGAATCGTCGCGACGCTGATGAGCAGAAGCAGTCCCGCCAGCCCTATCGTACACCTTACTTGCAACTCGCGCCGCCGCTGCGCGAGCAATAATGCGAGTGTCCCGACGACCAGCAGCGCCACGCACAGGCCGCGCCAGGTCGGCAAAGCGCCGAGGCGTGGCAAAAGGACAAAGCCCACAAGCAGCGATCCCAAGACCGCGCCTGCCGTGTTGTATAAATAGGCCTGCCCAACGTGGGTTGCGACTTGACGCTGGCCGCGGCCGAGCAACGCTATGAGCACAGGAAATTGGTAGCCAGCAAACCACGCGACAGGAAACACCAGGACAATGCAGACGAGCGTCCATGCGAGAATCAGCGCGCCGAACCCCATCGCGTCGAGTTCGCGCAGATAGGCCGCAAAAATGGCAAGCGAATCGCCGAGCCAGAGCGGCAACCCCAAGAAGAACGCTTCACCCAAAACCGTCACTGACAACAGAACCCAGGTGACGCGAACGTCCTGCCGTCGCGAGTATTGCCAGCCGCCCAGGCCAATGCCTGCTAGCGCCACCGCCAGAATCAGGCCAAATGAATAGGTCGTCCCACCCAGAAGCGGACCCGCTACGCGATACCAGACAAGTTCGCTTCCCATGAACGCAACGCCGACAAGCGCTGCGGCAGCGTAGACCGCGCGACGCTCCCAGCGCTCGATGGACGTTTCGGAGGCGGAGCCGGACGTCTGAGCGCGTGGTGTAACAGCAACGCTCGGCAGTTCGCGCGCCCAGGCACGCGCGACGACCGCCACGAGCAGATTGATCAGGCATCCGAACCAGAGCGAAAGACGCGTGCCCAACACTTCAAACAGCGCGAAGGTGCCCACCAGGCTGCCAAGAACCGCGCCCAAGGTGTTCAATGCGTATAGCAGCGCCAAATGACGGCGACTTGAGTCTTGCTCAGTCTCGGCGGCACGCGCCGCAGCCGGCAACGTGCCGCCCATCAACCACGCCGCAGGACCCATCACGAGCACTGCTACCAACATGCGAGCCGCCGTGGCACCCCAAAGGCCAAGGCGCGGCTCGCCCCCAAGCAAAATGTAGCCGCGTCCGAAGAATCTCAGAGTGAAAGGTGACAAGGCCGCAATGAGGCACACACCCAATTCGAGATTCGCGTAATATGAAAGCGGTCGCGTTTGACGCTCTGCTCGCTTGCCAAGCCACCAGCCGCCCAAACCAAGGCCCGCCATGAACACGCCGAGAACGGCCGCCGAAGCACCCGTCGTGGCGCCGAATATCAAGCGAAAACTGCGCTGCCAGGCGGTTTGATACAGCAACGCGGAAAGTCCGGAACCGAGCAGGAGCAGTGCAATGCGCAGGTGGACCGTCATGAAAGAACCAATTTACTAAACAGCGCCGGGGTCACATTGCAACAAATCTTCGTTGACTCGTCGCTTGCATTGCCTCTGGCCGGCCCCTAGCCCTAGCAACTTTGCGCTGCATGCCTGTCTGACGGCGAGAAATTGCTGCCTCGCTAACCCTTGGATGTGTAGCTGCTACGGTTCGCCGCGTGCCCATTCGTCTGTTCATTCTGGCCCTCTTGCTGATTGCGCTCGTCAATTGGGCGATGCCGCCGCTGAGCCCGGCGCGGCGACGTAACGTTGCGCGCTGGACGCTGTGGATTGCAATTGCCGCCGTACTCTTGATGTTGCTGCGGATCGGAATGCCCTTGTTGGCGCTTGCCGGCGCGGCAATCGTGGCGGGCCTCAGGTTGGCCATGCCGACGTTGGTGCGGCTGCTGCCGTTGTTGTTCGTGCAGCGTTTGGGCGCACAAGCGGCGAGCAGACCCGCCCCAGGCCCCACACCTCAGCCGGACCCGCGTGTAATGACCCGCGCCGAAGCGCTCGAAATACTGAACCTGCGAGAAGGCGCTTCGCGCGAAGAAATCCAAGCCGCGTATCGTGAGCTCATTCAGAAGGTTCACCCGGATCGCGGGGGATCATCATACCTGGCATCGAAGGTCAATCGCGCGAGGGACGTGCTGTTGGGGTGATTGCCGGTTGCTAGTTGCTGGTTGCCGATTGGCCGATTGCTCCTAGCTAGCAGCAATCAGCCATTGGCAACTGGCCACCGGCAGTCAGCCACGGGCAATTGGCTTTCGGCTGCGGCTTTCCAATCGGCTTGGCCGTTGGCAACTGTAACGTGGACATCCCGCGCGATCTCGGCTAGCTCCAGTCGCCCATGAGTCGGTGCGACCAAGAGTCCGTCCGTGCGAAGAGGCCGAGCACAAGCGCATTTCCCGCCTCGGCTCAGTTGGAGCGGCCCGCGACCAAACCGTTCAAACTGAGGCCATATCAAAAGGCGGCAGTCCAAGCAGTGATCACGCGTTTCCGCGTCGAACGTCAGCACCGCATGTTGCTCTACTTGCCGACGGGTGCAGGCAAGACCGTGATTGCCACCCACATCATCAAGGCGCTGCGCTCGCTCGGTGGTTTTGGCCAAAGTCGCGTGCTGTTCATTGCGCATCGTCGGGAAATCTTGGACCAAACCGCGCGGGCTCTTCAGCAACATCTGCCCAATCTCAAGGTGGCAATCGAACAGGGCGAGCGCAGTTCGAACGCCGCGGCCGACGTCACTGTGGCATCGGTACAGTCGCTATTGCGCCGCAAAGAGAACTATGACCCAGAGTTATTCGATTTGATCATTTGCGACGAGTGTCACCGTGCGTTGGCGCCAAGTTGGGAGGAAGTGATTGGCTATTTCTACAGCCAAGCTTCCGACAAAACCCTGTTGCTTGGCATGACGGCGACGCCACGTCGCACCGATGGAAAGTCTGCCATCGAGATGTTCGGGCAGACTGCATTCGAGATTTCACGCACGGACTTGGAGGATTTGGGCTTCTTGGTCCCGATGCAATACTTCACCGTGCGCACGGACCTCAAGCTGGACAAGGTCAAGCAGTCCGGTGGCGACTTTCAGGTGGGTGCGTTGTCAGCAGTCATGAACACGCCGCAGTTGCGTGCCATGGCTGTCAAGGCCTGGCTCGAACAGGGCAAGGGCAAACGCACCATCGCGTTTTGTGCCAGTGTCGAGCACGCCCACCAATTGGCGGCAGATTTTCAATCCATTGGAATTGGGGCGGCGGTAATCGACGGCAAGACCAGCGAGCGTCATCTGTTGCTCAAGCGATTTGCCGACGGTGAGTTTCAGATACTCACCAACTACGGCGTACTTACCGAGGGATTCGACGATCCTGGCGTGTCCTGCATCTTGATGGCGCGGCCCACGACCTCGCCGCTGGTGTACACACAGTGCGTGGGTCGAGGGCTGCGCACTTTTCCGGGCAAGACGGCTTGCGTCGTGATCGATATCGTGGATCGCAGCACGCATGAGCTGCAATACGGCGCCGTGCAAATGGCAGAGCTGCCCCCGAAGTGGCGTTGTCGCGGGGGCGACCCATTTCGCCAAGCGCAGTCAATTCGCGCCGTCAAGGTCACGAGTCCCGAGGCATTCCTGCAGATTCGCAATGCATCGTCGTTGGAAGAAGTGCAGTCGATTCTGATGAGTCTGCCGCCTGGCGTCGTTGTCGCGGGGCTTGATGGCGAGCCTGTTTTGCACTACACGCCGGTGGAGGGGAACGCCGGCTGGCAACAAGCCGAGAGTGAAGCCCGGCGTCTGCTGCGTCAAGCCGGCGCGCGCAGCGCCAAACTCGACCTGCTCGATGACACGATCAACATCACGTTCCGCACACCGGAAACGGATAACGAACGGTATGCTTACCTTAAGTGGCACCTAGGACGCGTCACGGGCCGTTCAATCATCTACGCGAGCCCCAAGGGCAAGCGAAAGTTCTCGAGTCCGCGGGCGCTGCTCAAGTCGATGCTGCCCGACCACTGCAGAATCGCCGCACTGGGTGCGGATCAGGCAGGGCTTATCATTACTGCCAATATCGAAGGGTTGACGCCCGACGAGATTGCTGAAATCCAAGGCGAATTTAGCGATGAGTGCGGGATGGCGCTGGACCTCAAGGGTCAGATGTCGCTGTTTTAGAGCAGTTTCGGCCGCGGCTTGGCAGATACCGGCAGCCGATACTAGCCCAGCAGCAGGCCGTTGCAGTCAGGAGATACAATCAGCGCTCGGCAGACACTGCCAGCCGCGGGCCGTTGCAGTCAGCAGATACAGTCCGGCAGCGGCCCAAAGCCGCCGGCCGAAATCGTATCATCCCGATTGTTGTAACCTATTAGCCCTGGTGATGAGCCCCCATTGGATACTCCCACGAATCCACGACATGAGATGGGAGCCTATACATCCGAAAAAATTCATGGGACGGTCTCGGGACATCGTCCACTCCCGTGGAGTGCACAAGGGGCAAAGCATGAAAACAACGATGATCCTGAGTGTCTCAATGTTAGTTCTTGTTGGCTGCCATAATGTCAGAACCGGTTCCACCGCACTTACCGCCGACGACAAGGGCTGGCCAGTTTGTTCCGAATGGATCGATTCACTCGAATTCGACAACAAGACAGTGAAGGTGGGCGAACTCATTTGCGCTAATGACGAAGCAACGGTGGATCGGATTGTTGCCGCAAGAAAATCTAGCGCAGCTGCGTCTGGGCGTTCGGGACCTGCGTTCGTCAGACTTTCCCCTAAGGAATAGACGGACCAACATCACTTCTTCGGCAGCCGACGCCAAATTGAGACCGCGCTGGCAGCGCACCCATGTGGCGGGAGCCAATGTCCCGATGACGATGATACCTGCATCAAGCGGCCGGTTTGACTTCGACTTTGTACTTGAGTCCAGCCGCTTTCAAACTCTCTTCGAGAGACAGCCGAACGAGCAATGCTGGTGGTACTCCGAGGGCTGCGGCGATCTGTTCAGCCTTCTTGGGGCTTACGCCCTTGCGACCTTTCTCGATGTCGCAGAGGTTCGCTACCGATACTCCGATGAGCTTGCCGAACTCCTTCAGGCTGAGTTCTTCGGTCATACGGAAGGTGTGAATCAACTCACCCACAGTTAGCTTGCCAAGGCGTTTCTCAAGGTCCTTTAGTCCCAATGGCTTGCGTTTCTCAGTAGTCATGTTTGTTCACCTCCAAGACCTCGATCAACTCCAACTTACCGGTCTCGCGTTCGACGTAGATCGCCCGGTAGTCGACGTTCAGCCGCACGGACCTCTGCCCTTGACGTTGACCCTTCAAGGGCTCGTCGTGAAAGCCTTTGTGCTTACGAACCTCTCGAATGCCGCTCTCTTCGACGAGCGCAACCCAGATCCTAAACTTTCGAACGATCAACTCGGGGATACGAGATAGCTGCTTGTCAACTGCTCGACCCCAAGTGACCGCGGTCATACGCTTGCACTTTACTGCTTCGAGCAGTAAAGTGCAAGCTCACGATGGCGATTCCAGGGTCAACAAGCCAAATGCGCGCAAGAGCGCAGGTATCGGTAGGATGCCACCCATCGACTCACCCAACCTTTCGAACCCAAGTACCTGGAAGTCGCCGACGGTCCACCGGCTTGTGGATTGGGATCACCAGAGCAACCCCCGGTCTCTCACCGGTATGGAGCCAGTGGTTCGCCCCCGCGATTTCAACCTCGGACACGATTCAGTGGCCCAACGATTCCAAGAACTCCGACGCCCTCAGACGGCCTCGGCTGATGGCTGGGACTTACCGAGCTCATCATGCGTGAGCGTCAGAATTATGCTGATTTTGAGCGCATCCGCGGCTTGATGCTTTCGGCCGCGGCTTGATGCTCGCCGCGGGAAACTGAGCAGGATACAATCAGCAGGTACAGCTCGGCCGACACTGCCAGCCGCGGGCCGTTGCAGTCGGCAGGCACGGTCCAGCCGATGCAGTCCAGCAGCGGCCGAAAGCCGCCAGCCGAAATCGTCCCAGCCCGATTGGCGCGCGTGTCTGATTCAACCGCCGCTTTTTGAATGGCGCCTGCCGCACCTTTCACGCCGGGCTCTCAGTAGTTCATCAGTCCCCCTCGCCAATTGCCCCACACGATGTACAGCGACGCACGTCCTTCCGTTGCACTAGTTTTTGGCCAACCCACGCTAGGGGCGAAAGGATAGTCGCTGCCCACCAGGCTGCGCTCAATCCGATAGACCAGAGCGCTAGCAACACGAGTACCAGCACGGCCGAGCAAAGAAACCAACCAATTGCCACCACAACGACCGAGCATTTCTGAATGCGTGCCAGTCGAACCACGCCCGTTTGGCTGCATGCTTTGCATGCGAGGTGCACAAGATCGTTACCGGGTACTTGGTGCTCGCCATTCACAAGCACCACCTGGGACTTGCTTGCGCCCGATTCGACCCTAGACGAATTGCCATTTCTGAAGCGTATACCTATCCACGTATGTGCAGAAGTGGTTGCGAACACAGGCGACAACTCCACTTGTAGGTTGCGGTGCGCTTTGCGTGGATATTTCAGTCGGCGGCTCTGCTGACGGCTCACCGTGTCTGCCATCAGCCGCCGCCTGAGGCTTGCCGTGTCTGCCTGCGGCCGCTGCTTGATGCTTTCGGCCGCTGCTTGATGCTTTCGGCCGCTGTTTGATGCTTTCGCTGCTGCGGATTCTGCTGCCGATTCGGACTCTGATACGGATTCGGATTCTGTTGCTGACTCGGATTCTGCTGCGGAGACCGATGCTGCCGCCGAGGCTGATTCTGCTGCCGAAGCAGATGCCGATTCTGATGCGGATTCCGTTGCTGACTCAGATTCAGCTATCGCCCCGGGCGCGTGCCTCGCACGCGCTTCACGATTCGATCCCACTCCGCAACGTAGTCCTCTTGTTCGAGGATCTCCGAGAACTCTGAAAGCACTTCGCGAACTCGGTTCAAGTCTAGCCCTTCTTGTACCTGAAGGATGCCCTCGATGTCCGCGATGTCACGGGGTCGTAGCGCCAGGGACTTCATGACGAGAATGTCGTCTGGCCGAGCCAGGCGAATCTCGACACCCGACAGTGTCACTGGCGTGGCGGATGCAACCATCGAAGTTTCGAACGCGATTCCAGCGACGGATAGGTCGATCTCGACGGCCGTGGGCCGATGTTCCAACAAAATAACACGCGAAATCTTCGCAAACTCCAGGGCATCGGCCTGGCGCGGACCAATGCCAAATTGAGCCCCGCTCTGCAAGAGTTCACTCCAGAGGGTTTCATCGGCAATCGCAACCAGGTCGATATCGCGCGTGGCGCGGGGACGGCCGTAAATGCTCGCCGCAACCCCACCAACGACAGCGCAATCAATCTTCGCAGCCCTCAACCAGTCGCTGGTGGCCTTCAACGCCTCGAGCAGTGGCGCCAGCGGGTGCGCCTGGATCATTGATGCCCCAGACGTTCTCGCAAGCGTTGCCAAGTCTTCCAAACGGGCGGATCATCCTTCAGCCCCTCGCGCCAACCCATCGCGTCAACGGAGGCCATCAGGGCCGCGACCTGTCGCAGCTTGTGTTCGGGTGAGGCCGCGCGCAATTCCGCGATTTCTCGCTCTTCGACCAATCGCCATCGGCGCTGGTAAGCAAGGATGTCGTCGCGGGTCACGTGCTCGTTCTAGCACGGTTGGGACCGATATCGGAGCGCGGATGGGGTCGCCGACCGACGTATTTTGAAGAGTTCAGGGCAAATTTCGGCCGCGACTCGATGCTCGCAGATACCGGCAGCCGATACAGCCCAGCAGCGGGCCGTTGCAGTCAGCAGGCACGGTCCAGCAGATACAGTCCAGCAGCGGCCGACGGCCGACAGTCGCCAGCCGAAATCGGCTAAGCCCGATTCGTGCGCGTGTGCAATCCAACCTCCGCTTTTTGAATGGTGCCTGCCGGGCCGCGCACCTTTCACGCCAATTGAATCTCATCACGTCGATATCGCGGTTTGCAATTGGCATGAAAGCCGCGCGAGGGGGTGGCATGCACCATTCAAAAAGCTCCTCGGTAGAAGAACATTCACTCGGCGTCATCGAACTTTCGCGGCCGCTTGTCGAAGCCATCCAGCGTAAGGACCGTGACTTGGGTTCGCAGTTGCGCCGGGCTCTCAGTAGCATTTCGTTGAATCTGGCAGAGGGATTTGGCAATTCGTCGGGCAACGCACGGCTTCGGTTTGAAACGGCGCTCGGGTCACTCAAGGAAGCGCAGGCGGCAATGCGGGTTGCAGTAGCTTGGGGGTACGTTTCGAGCGCTGCCGCATCTGATACGCTTGCGTCAATGAATTCGCTGGGGGGGCGGGTCTATGGGTTGGTCAGGAGGTAGAGCTTCTAGCGGCTATGTTGATGTCAGGCGTGATTGACGCGCTGCTGTTTCGCGGGGCCGTCTCCATTGCCAACGAGCAACGTCTTGAAGCCTCCGGCGACTTGGCCATAAGTCCTATAGAGCGAATTATCTAGAACGAGAATCACGATTCACGATCGCGAACTTGCGTTTGCATTTGCGAATTGAGTTCAGGGTGGCGACGAATCGCGCGAAGCAAAGTCGTTGCCGGAGTGTTCAAGCGCCTCGCGCACGCCACAAGACGCCAGTCCGTGGCCTCGGGCGCCCTTTGAAGCAGCCTTCGCTCCTGCTCCAGCTTCCCGTCACGCAAACCCGAGCAAATTGCGCAGAATACGTACGCTTGTGCATCTAGTAGAAACTAAATACTCTGAACGGACACTCTCGACACAATTGATCAGTTCTACTACCCAAAGGCAACATAATGAGAACATGCGCTTGTTTTGGCCTCGTGGCGTTGTCGTTGGCCAGCTATTCTTGCTCTCGTTCAAACTCGACCGACACTCCGCCCCCTCCCATATCAGCAACTCTGCCAGCACCACCGCCTCCTTCGCCCTCGGAAATCGCAAGTCCGTTTATTTCGAACGTTGATACCCGTTGGGCCACATTCGATGCGCTGCCTGCGCCCCAACGAAACAAGGATCAGTTCAAGGCGATTCTAAGTGGTATGGAAGCTTTAATGGTAGGCGTTCCAGAGGCCGCGCAACCGATAGTTGCAGATCATGCAATGACGCTTGCGCGCCAGCATTATTCGTCATGGTCAACTGTCGGAACCACCACTGCCGGCGACAAGTTCAGCGATTTGGTGCCGAACAAAAACGGTGCGACCTGCCAGCTTTGGGGATCAATGTGGGTCAGCGATATGGACACGCTTTCCAGCATTGTGAAGCTGGGCTTCCTTCGCATAACCTGCCCCAAAAAGACATGGATTCTCAAAGACGAAATCGCTGTTTGCTATCTGTGGAGCATTGACCCTGACGATCCGAATGAAAAGGCGGGGGTAGCCGTTTGGTCCAATCTCGAGATATTTCACACCGCTCAGCAAGTCGGCAAACGAACAGACCCAGATGGACCGATGGCCTATCTAGCCATCATGTCAAAGGGTGGAAGTACATTCATTGCCGGGAAGAAGGCGACCATCGTTGAGGTAGGCTCTGATTGGCTACGACTGATCGGAGACGGCCTTTCCGGGTACGTCGAACCACAGTTTTGCCACCACACAGCTAAGAAATAGACTTAGTATTTTTGCGGTAGCAGGACGCATGTGCTCGATCTGTCCGCTTCCCTGATTATCCACAACCTGTTGCCGTCCTGCTCGTACGCCGACAGGCTTCGCTCTTCGTCGTTGACGTCGAAGTCATCTGCCCGCTTGTCGGATTCATCCACCGTGCCCCAGTCGCCACGCAGGTGCCTGCACAAGCATTCCGTGATGAACTCGCGTGAAAATGTCTCTGGTGCCCCCGGGGTCGATGCGACAACCCCAGGACTGAACAGTGCGCGGCCCTCATGACTCCGCCGATTCCAACGGTTTGGGACTGAACGCACGCTTCATCTTGATCGTGCATTGCAGCATTCGTAGCAACTGCTTCGGAGACGTCCTCGGCCTTTGTCTTCATCCCGATAAGCACACGGTTATGTAGCCTATTCCGAGGTGCTTGCAACGCTAGTCTACACGAAGAACTTTGGTTCCGCCAGATAGCCTATCTGCACCTTGGACAAGAGAGATGGGCGACCATTCCCCCGCGGTCGCCGGCGCACGCGCCGCAATACGTCGCTCCGCACTTGCTGCACAAGTATGTCGTCAATAAGTCACGACCCGTGAGAATCTTAGAGCAACTCGCGCGTGCACCGCCTGCGCCAGCGAGAGGGGCGCCCCCAGCTGTCCCGATTTCACCCGATTGCGCCCCCAATGAGTCTCCTTGCCCCCTGGCAACTCGCTGTAGGTGCGATACATCGGGTACGCACTGCCAAAGAAGAGTGAGGTCTCTCCACTCGGCGTAATTGAAATACTCTAGTGGAGCTGCAGATACCCTTTGTTTGCAGTCCTCGCGCATATGCTTCTCCACTGCTCTACGAATCACGGACTTTCGCGCGAAAACGCCAGAAACCACAATTACACCGATTACGGACACGCCAAGAGCAAGCAGTCGCCAATCGCGGCTCGCCGAGTAGAAGCTTGCAGTGGCCGTGGCCCATAGCATGCCGAAAAAGATTATGGCGACCGCGTATGCCATTCCCGCACGCCTACCGACCCTGGACACACACTCGCGGCACATCCGACGCGTGACCGTTTCACATGCCCTTCCGACAACAGTCACCTCCCCTCTAGTGACTCCGCCCCCCGTCTTCTTACGTTCCACCGCTTGCAGTCCAACAAAGTTGCACACCCGGAAGTCGCTTGTACTGACGGACTCTCCCCCGCACGGTCCGCAACAGGGACCCAGAAACGTGCCCTAAATGCCAGTCTGGTGGCTTCTTGCATGCAATCGCTGCAGCGGCACCAACGAGTGGTGCTCATGAGAGCACGTTCCGTCCAAAGTTGGAGCAGTTCCTCGGTGGACACATCACGTGACGTGCCACCGGCAAGTTCCAGTCTCAGGAAGCCAATCAGGCCCGGGGTGGACACACACCATGCAAAACGGCCCAGGCAAATTCCCTGGCTGACAGTCGAGTCATTCGCGGTCGAATTTGATTGCAGAGATCGCAGGGCATGTCCGAACACCTCGTATCGTCTTGGGTTAGCGCGCGAATGATTGAGTCCAGGTAACTCGACCCCGCCACATTGCCAGATTTTGCTGCGACCCACGTCACCAAGTTCACCGTCGCTCACTCAGCCGCAACTTCGCTGCCAAATTGGGCGGTCTCGAGCCAGCCCGACCACTGTTCTTGGCTGGTCGAACGATTCAGCGACTATTGGTTCGCGAGTGAGCCACTCAAACTGCCTACGCCACCAACCATCCCTCAAACCCCAACGATATCGCGGTATACAGCGAGCATTGCTCCCCAGCGATTTGAACCTCTTACACGGTTCCGTGGCCCAGCGATGCCAAAGAATCCCGGCGCCCTCAGACAGCCTCAGCCGATGGCTGGGACTCACCCATCTCATCATGAGTGAGCTTCAGAAGCATGCTGATTTTGAGCGCATCTGTCGGCAAAAGAGCCTGATTCTGCTATTCGCCATACCAGGGACTGACGTTCGGAGTTCATCATCTCGGCGAAACCATCCGACACGACACAGAAGCGGTACATCCTAGTGCCCGGTACGGGTTCGCACGATACTTGAGCGGTCAAACCGTTGCTCGCGAGTTGGTTTGCAAGCGCATTGGCCAGTGTTTGAACGAATGCCAGCTTGTCTTCCATTAGAGGTACCTCTTCAGTTCTTTCACGGAACCAATGAACGCGCTGGCGTCAGCAATGGTAGTAGTTTTCGCGGCGCAGAACGGCATGGACTCGCTGGCGCCGGTCAGTGGGGGCTGCGGTGGATTTCGAATGGCGCGGCGACTTGGGCGCTGTGGTCACGATGATGCCGCGCGGCGACTATGGGTGGTCACGGAATTCCACCGCACATCGGGGACTGCCCTTCAGCAAAGGGCTTGGCACCCCGGCACAAGCGTGCATTGTGTACCTTCAGCGCACGGGGTAGGCGGCAACGGGTAGCCGTTGACGCAGTAGGTTAGGTCGCCGTTCCAGCAAGTGATGCCGTCTTGCGCGCATTCGGGGATAGGTTGTTTCGAAGCTATGCAGCCGCTCGTGGGATTGATCGTGGCATCGCATGCAACCGAGCAGACCGTATCGTCAACCCAAGAATAAGCGTCACAACGATACATTGGGTTGCCTTCCAAATCATTGCCGACGAAAGGACCATTTTTTGTGCAAGTGCAATGCGCAACCGCGTTGCCGTCGCATTTCAAATAGTCCGAGGAAGAGCAGGGGGCGAGGTTCGCCGCGCCGCCGCCCGCGTCGCCACCGCTTCCGCCAACGCCACCTGCCGAGTCTGTGTTCGGTAACTTGCCGCTGCACCCAATCGCAACAACGAAGCTAACTATGCCGATTGCACGAAGCGTGAAGTTCTTCATCAGGTTCCCTCCGGCCTCACCCGAATGCATACGCAACGATTATGCCACGCCTTAGAGCGCTTTTCTACGGGAAACGCGCCGCCGCCCGTCCATCAGCGTCGGCCCCATGGGTTGCACAAATAGTTCGAAGCCCCAGCGAGGAACCGACGGGCGGTCACGAACTCGCGGGGCTTCGATGGAGGCCTGGACTGTTGGGGTGGTAGTTGGCTTTAGGTTGGCCTCGTATATGCTCGAACAACTTACTTGGCTTCTTCATCGGATTTCATGCAGTTCGGATGTCCTCCTATGGCTTCAAGTTGGCCTGAGAAAAGTGTGGGTACAGGGCATGGCAACGTCGGACCAGATTCGGATTCGGGATTGCTCAGTTGCAATGGCTCAAACGACCGTGCCTTTGAGTTATTCCCCTAAATGTTCAGGCCGGGGCACAGGCTCCGGTCTTAACATCAGAAATGCTACAGTGTCTCGCGTCATGGTTCGAGCTTTCGACTGGAGAAGCAGAGACGTTCCCCAACGTTCAGCTTTCAAGTGATTGCACCGCATCGACTGGGGGATGGTACTTCGACAACAATTAGTCTCTGCCCCTGCACCTGCCGGCGGGTCATTGCAACGTCAGGCACGATATATGTCGTTAACTTTCCGGTGACATGCATTTAGGTTTGGAGATGATCGTGACGTTTCGCGGTAAATTCGCGACGAATGTTCAACAGTTTCAACGGGATACGTTGATACCAGGCGTGATCGCAGCGCTACCGTTTCGCGGGGTCGTCTCCACCGCGACTATCCAATTCACGAGCCAATCCAAGTTTGGAGCGGTTGACGGCGCAAGTCGATTGGCAGAGCCTTTGAGTTCAGGTTCAAGAGGTATCAAAAGTTCTCGTCGGCACAACTCGATCCTTTCTTAGACAACTCGGAGTTCCAAAGTCGATGATGGGATTGTTCGCCAGAGAACTCCGAGTTGAAAATCCGATGGCGTCATGGTTTGCAAAAGAACTCCAAGTTGAGAAACCATTGACCCCGTCGTTGGATTTCTAACTCCGAGTTCTCAAAGTACGTCGAAACTGGAAGTTTTCGCGGCTCGACTGGAATTTGACAAGAATGTGATGACGGATCTTGGGTTGCTCGCTAGCATTCTGCGCACGAACGCCGCCAAGGTCGCCGCTCGTACGAGTATAAAGCCCGATGAGGTCGCAGCGGCCGAAGATTTGGCCAATAAGCTCGGCAAAGCAGCGGGTCTGCGTGAGCAGTCCCCGCGGATTATTGCCGAAGCGGCACGGAATCGCCGGGCAGCGTACGCGCTGTTCATCAAGGCGTACGGAGAGGTGCGCTCGGGCGTCCAATTCCTGCGGCGACGCGAAGGAGACGCGGATTCGATCGCGCCGTTTTTTGCGACGGAACCTCGATTCGCAACTGCGACCGGGATGGATTCCCCCCGCGAGCAGGCCGCACGCGATGCACGCGCTGACGGCTGGTGCGCTCAGCGTTGCCGAGTAGACAGGAACCGGGAATAATGGGCCGGCGCCTAGCAAAGGTCCCCTTACGATAGCCGCTGTTGCACTCGCGAGCGCGACGGGAATGAAGCTGCGCGGTTTCCACTCGAACAACAGAAGCTCAACCGCCAAGAGCGCCGCGGCTACTGGCGAGCCGAAGGTTGCTGACATACCTGCGGCCGCACCCGCCACACGAGCAGAGTCTTGCGCTCAGCGTTCGTCACGTGAAACAGCTGTCCTATCATCGATCCAAATGCCCCACCCGTCATGATAATCGGACCTTCGGCACCAAAGGGTCCACCGGAGCCAATCGAGATTGCCGATGAGATTGGTTTCAGGAAGGCTACTCGAGGTTCGATGCGGCTACCTTTCAGCAAAATCGATTCAATCGCTTCGGGAATGCCGTGTCCGCGAATGCGTTCGGACCCGTAGCGCGCCAAGAGGCCTATAACAAGCCCGCCTGCCACCGGCACAAGAACCGCGTAAAGGCCGAGATGGTTGCCAGCAGGTGAGGTCAATGAGGTGCTGAAGCGCTGGTAATAGAACAGGTTCGTGAAAAAGCCAATCATGCGCAACAGCGCGAGTGCGACGAAGCAGGCCAACACCCCGATAGCAACGGCGAGTGCTGTCACAGGTAAAACCCTCGGATTAGTCGTGAAGTCACCCAGGTCCTTGTGTGCCCTACTCGGTCTCACTTGAACCTTGCAACCACAACTCACAATTCGGTTTCCGAAGGTCGCTCTTGGGATCTGGTTCTGGGCAAACACGGTCGCAATTCATTGGAGCCTCGTCCGTTTCAATTTGGGTTGAACGACTACCTCTAACGCCTGCAATAAGATAGGTGCTGCAGAACGCAGCTCGTTTCGGTGCGCAAGACTCAGGCGCCGCAGTAACCGCTCGCCCGACGGCGTGACGTGGAGCAGAATTTCGCGCCGATCATCTTTGTTGGCGCGACCTTCGAGCAAGCCATGCTCGATTGATCGCTTAGCTAGCTCGACGGCGCTGTGGTGTTGCAACTGTAAACGTTCGGCTGCGACGCCGATGGTCGGGCGCAAGCCTGGCGGTAGTCCCTTGATCGCCAACAGGAGTTGATGTTGCTGTGGCTCGATGCCCGCGGCGCGCGCAGCCTCAGCGCTGAAGCTGAGAAATCTCCGAATGACATAACGGAGCTCGGCCAGGGCACGGTATTGCCGTGCTGAGAGTTGTGAGGGCTTCGGCATAATTATATCGTCTAACGATATAACTCGCGCGTCTCGCAGCGTCGAGCTACGGTCCTGTATTAGCGAACTCGCCGCTGACGCAATTGATGAATGTCACGTCGACACGCACCTGCTTTGCGCGTACTGTATCGACTCATGACTGGGGCGCAAACACCCCGGGAAACACTGCCATCGGTTTGATTTTCGCAAGGACGTCTCACATCTAGTTGCCGTTGAATCGGCGAGGGTAATGACAATGAATCCAAAGTCTCTCGAAAACGATCGGCTCTCTCCATGGTGGCAAAAGGCCGCGATCCTGGTCATGGTTTTTGGCTTCACCCTACTCACTATCGTCACGGTGAAGACCTATAACGGCGCCCCACCGATTCCCGCGCGAGTCATGAATTCGACGGGCCAGGTTTTGTTCACTAGGGACGACGTGAACAAAGGGCAAGAAGTCTTTTTCAAGTACGGGTTGATGGAGCACGGGACGCTTTGGGGCCACGGTGCGTATCTCGGACCCGACTACACTGCAGAGTATTTGCATCGCCTGGTGGAAGTCGCTCGCGATACAGTAGCCATGGCCAAGTACGGCAAGTCATTTGCTGCGCTCTTACCGGACCAGGCGCACGTGGTGGGTGAAGCGGTGAAGAATTCGCTGAAACAGAACCGCTATGACGCAAGCTCCAATACATTGATGTTTACTCCAGCGGAGCAAGCATCATTCGTCGTTCAACAACAAGAATGGAGAACTTACTTTTCGGGTGAGCATCCGGCACCTGGTCTTGCCGCGAATTTCATTCAAGATGACCCAGATATCTTGCCCTTGAATGCCTATTTTGCCTGGGCCACCTGGGCTACGGTAGCGCTTCGACCGGGCACACACGACTCGTACACCAACAATTGGCCGTACGAGCCGCTCGCGGGCAATACGCCGACTTCGTCCACGTACCTCTGGAGCGCGCTGAGTCTTGTGACCTTATTCGGCGGATTGGGGCTTGTATTGTTTGTGTTCGGAAAATTCGACTACCTGGGTTGGGGTGGCGCTGCCGGACACAAGCACGCTCACGAAGGACCCCTTCACAAATGGACGACGACTGCCAGCCAAAAAGCCCTTGGGCTATTCTTTGCGGTAGTCGCATTGCTCTTCTTGGCGCAAACAGCCATGGGAGGCGTCCTGGCCCACTATCGGGTCGAGCCAGGCGCGTTCTACGGATTCGATCTGGCCAAGCTGCTTCCTTACAATTTGGCGCGCACTTGGCATCTGCAGCTCGCGATCTTTTGGATTGCCACCTCTTGGGTTGCGGGAGGCCTTTTCTTAGCGCCGATTGTTGGCGG
Source organism: uncultured delta proteobacterium (assembly GCA_963811985.1). GTDB lineage: Bacteria > Myxococcota_A > Polyangia > Polyangiales > Polyangiaceae > FEN-1139. Next base: position 30,613 of record CAWEUH010000006.1, on the reverse strand, counting down.
CGCCGAACCGAAAGGGCAAAAACTCGGCGTGTTGATTCTTTTGGGAGCCCTGGTCGTGGTCGTGTTCGGAAGTCTCTTCGGTGAGGCTTTCGGTATCAACAACAAGCTGGGCAATTTGTGGTTCTGGTTAGGTCATCAGGGCAGTGAATACTTGGACCTCGGGCGCTTCTGGCAGCTGCTATTGGCGGTGGGTTTGGTATTCTGGCTCTTCTTAATGTTTCGTGCGCTACGCCCTGCGATGAAATCAGGAGAAAAGGGCGAGTTGCCATCGCTATTTCTGTATGCTGCGATCGCCATTCCGCTCTTCTACGTACCTGCTCTGTTTTACGGCCCACACACCAACTTTGCAATTATCGACAATTGGCGCTTTTGGATCATCCACCTTTGGGTCGAAGGTTTCTTCGAGCTCTTCGCTACCGTGCTGGTGGCGGTCATGTTCGTGCAGATGGGCCTGGTGACTACCAAGGCTGCCACGCGTCTGGTGTACCTTGACGCGATATTGTATCTCGCGGGCGGAATCGTGGGGACCGGTCACCACTGGTACTTTACGGGTCAAGGTACATTCAACATGGGGTTGGCCGCCTGCTTTAGTGCCCTTGAAGTGATCCCACTAACATTGTTGACTCTAGATGCCTGGGATTTCATTCGACTCAAAGACCAGAACTGCCAGGAATGCCAAAAGCCACTCGCCGCAGAGCAGAAGTGGGCCATCTACTTTCTGATTGCAGTGGGCGTCTGGAATTTCGTCGGCGCAGGGGTCTTCGGATTTCTAATCAACCTGCCTATTGTTTCATACTTCGAGATCGGCACCAGTTTGACGGCCAATCACGGCCACGCGGCGATGTTTGGTGTATTTGGTATGTTGGCCCTCGGGGTCGTCTTCTTTTGTTTGCGTGCGATTCGTGGCAATGCAGTTTGGAGTCGTGCGGAGAAATTCATCAAGATCGGTTTTTGGGGCCTCAACATCGGTCTCGGATTGATGATTGCGCTCGACTTGTTTCCCGGCGGCGTTATTCAGCTCTGGGACGTAATTGAAAATGGCTATTGGCACGCACGGCGATTGAGTTTCCTTATGGGTGGCCTATTCCATACGCTAGAGTGGATACGTATCGTGGCGGACATGACCTTTCTGATAGTGGGCGCTGTTCCCTTGTCGTTGGCGATTCTTCTACTGGTTTTGAATCGAAAGGCCCCAGAGAATTGAGATAGGTCACGAGCGCCATTTTGGCCCATCCTTTGAGATTGTCCAAGTAGCAACAGGCAACAGGCCATGAGCAATTCTGTTGCCGCAAGCCGTGGCCGAGGCTGCCGCCGCCGCTGATGCTGCCCCAGCCGCCGCCACTGTACGCGCCTCGAAATCCCAGGCCTACTCGTTCATCGAATTGACAACGGATCTCTGTCACTCGACGCGATGACGACCTCCACGTCCACGCCCAAGGCGTCTTTCAGGTAGCTTGCCAAGTGCGGCAGATAGCCCCGCTCCGTGTTCGTGTGGTCGGTGAGAATGACGGAGGTGCCAGCAGACACTCGGGACAAGACGTCGTGGTGCCGCATCTCGCCGGTCAGCAGCAGATCGACGGCAGGGCACTGTTCAAAGACGCTGCCGCCGGCTCCTGCGCAGACGGCGGCGCGGCGTATAGGTTGCCCCGCCGCATGTGCCGAGGTCGCGGCAACCCGCAGTTGCTGCAGCCCCAAGTGGCGCTTGACCAAGCGCAGCAGTTCATCGAGCGTCGTTGGATTGTCAAGCTGCACAGTGCGGCCCAAACCGACGCCGTTCGGCGCATTCGCCAGCGGCACGATGGGCGCTATTTCGCCCTTGCCCAAGGCCTGTATGAGCCAATCATTCATCCCGCCGGGTGCTGCATCGAGCGCCGTGTGTGGACTGTACACAGCCATGTTCGAGCGAATCGCCTCGAGAATGATCCGTTCACCCGCGTTGCTTTGCGTCAGGCGTTTGAGACCGTTGAAGATGGGCGGGTGATATGCGACGATCAGGTTCGCACGCGCTGCTTGGGCTTCGCAAAGCACGGGCTCGGTCAAATCAATCGTCACGAGCAGTTTCGTTATGTTGGCCTCTTTGGGTTCGAGCAACAGCCCGACGTTGTCCCAAGGCTCTGCCCAATCTAGGCTTGCCAAACGACCGAGAATCGAAACTATCTCTGCAAGCGGTCGGCTCATGCCGTGGCGATACCACATTGCACACGGCGTTTCCGTGCCGTCATGACATCAAAGTATCCCGCCCAGATCGCGGGTTGCACCCGGCCGATTGTGGCGCAATCCGACGGCCGTTGTTTTTTGGCACAGCGTCACGGAAACGCTCGGTTTCTCGGGCCTTGCGCTTTCCGTGAGCCACCCGCGCGTGGTTAGGGGTCGTTGTGACTATGCAGAGTCTCTCATCGCATTCGAAGCTTGGACCCGTATCGTTCGCAGTTCTGCTTCTGACGGCTGGCTGTTCGGGGTCGCCGACTGGCGGCGGCAACACAAGCATTGGCGGCAACGCGGCAGACACAGGGGGCGCTGCTGGCGCGGCGGCTACAGCTGGCGGCACGAGTAACGGTGGCTCGACAAGCGTGGGAGCCGCGACCGCAACGGGTGGAAGCACAGGCACCAGCACGACCAGCCCGAGCTCGGTGCGTGCAGACATTGGCATGAACGTCGGTGCGTACGTCTATTGGGCAACCACGCCAGACGACTTCCAGTTCGCCAACATGATCCTTCACTCGACCCCGAATTCAGACGCGTCGGGCTTCAACGCTCAGGGTTACCCTACTGGCACCAGCGCTTCGATCGTGCTCTGGGCTGATACCGTTGGGATGGACGGCACTTATCGCTTCTCTTGCAACGGCAAGGTCACCGTATCGCTGAGCAGCGGCACGGTCAGCAATCAGCAGTACAGCAACGGCGTCACAACGGCGACAATCGTTGTGTCGAGCGCAGTCAAGTTGAACGGCGCTCCTGAATTTGTCGGCCATGACCGCCAACGCAAACGGCAGTATCACCAACGTGAAGGTCATGCGGCCCGTTACCGAGGTATCCACGACAAGTTACGATCCCAGCGTTACCTTCATCGATTCTTACATCCAGTTGATCCAGAAGGTCAGCGTGTTTCGCACCATGGACATGACGGCCACGAACGGCAACGCGCAGGTGAACTGGTCGGATCGGGTCACACCAGCGTGGTTCTCGCAGGTCAACGCCGCGAGCGGCTACGCGTGGGAGGGCCGCGGCGTTGCGTGGGAATACGTCATCGATCTCGCCAACGCAACGGGACGCGACCCCTGGATCTGCGTTCCCCAAGCGGCCACTGACGATTACGTCACCCAGCTGGCAACGCTGTTCAAAAACAACTTGGCTGCGGACCGCAAGCTCTACCTCGAGTACTCGAATGAGGTGTGGAACACCGGGGATCCGTTCCCCGGCAATTGGAACCACGACCAGGCCATCGCCGAACAGCAGGCGGGCGTGCCCTACGACTTCGACGGCGACACCAACGACTGGGATTGGGCTTGGCGCCGCACCGCCAAACGCGGTGCCGAGATCAGCCAGATCTTCCGCAATGTATTCGGCGACGCGCAGATGATGACACGGGTGCGGCCGATGCTGGAGAGCCAGCTCGGGTACAATCAGGGGCCGCTGCTTCAAGCGCTCCAGTTCATGCAAGGATACCTGGCAACTCTCGCGCCCAACCCGCACCCCGCAAGCTATTACTTCTACGGCGGCGGCGGCAGCAGCTACTACGGCGGCAATGCCAGCACGGTTGACGCAGTCCTCAGCGGGATCCCAGGAACCAGCTGGGATCAGGATATTTACAATGACGTGAAGTACTTATCGCCATTCGGACTCAAGAGAATCGCATACGAAGGCGGGCCAGGGTTCGACGACCTGAGCGCCGCGGAGATCTCTGCCTGGAGCGACCCGAGAATGACCGATAGGGTCACCGCCGCCCACGACATCTTCACGCAAAACGGCGGGGATTTGAGTGTCTACTTCTCCTCAGACGGCGACCAGCGCTGGAGGTGGCCCGGCATGACCGACGCCACGTACTTCGCGAGCCCCAAGATCCTCGGCATTGACAAGCTGAACACACAGACGCAAGCGCCCTTCTCGATGGGCACGCTCGTCCCGGCACAGATCCCGTCCACGCCCTACGATGTGCCCGAGACCTGGCTCGGCGGCAACGGAAATCCGACCAGCGCCACACAGAATGGATGGTGGGGCTACACAATCCGTTCGAGCGCATCGAAGAGCTACACCATCGGCGTCAGCGCGGGCGCGTCCAACGCAAACGGAAAACTGAAACTGTCCGTTGACGGCACGGATCTAGGCGTGCTCTCGATCCCCAACACGGGTTCAACGAGCACGTACTCAATGAGCAACACATTCTCCGTCACCCTCGACCCGGGCAAGCACGGGATCCTCATCCAGTGCACCGGCGGCCCGGGCTTGCACGTGGACAAGATCGTCGTGCAGTAGTGATCCCCAAGGCTGTCCCAAACCCGGCGGCAGCCGGGGTAAGCTACTCAATGCCATCAGGGGGCGCAGCAGCGGAAGCCGACGAAGCTGGCCACAGCGCCGCGTGGGGTAATGCCGTTGTCGCCACAGTTGAGGCATTGCTGGTTTTCGCCGTCGCCGGGTTGGACGCTGTAGTCGTGGAAGGAGCCACCACGCGGGAGGCAGTAGGCGAACTGGCCGATACCATTGTACGCACCGCAGTTATCCTCCCATTCCTCAACATTTCCGCTCAGGTCGTAGACACCAGCATAGGGGACTGCTGCTTGGCAGCCCGCGAGGCTGCCTACCGGGGTCGTCGTTTCATTGTACGTTGGAGCCCAATAGTCGTAGCCGTTGCAGGTCGTAGCGCTGTACGTATTTCCATAGGGGTACGTGTCGGCCCCGTTGGAACTACACGCATTGTACCACTGACTCGAGCTTGCATTCCTGACGTCAGCGTACCCGCTCGCCCCGCCGCCAATATTTCCACACAGGCGCTTGCCAACGCCTGCACAGTAGGCATATGCATCGCACCAGTCCACGCAGACTTGCGGGTGGGTCCCGCAGGCTGTCCCTTGACATACGTCGCTGCCCGACATGCACGCTGCGTCGGGTGTAAACGTCGTGTTCCAACTGCAGTAAGTCTGATCTTGCGCGGTGATGGTCGCGGCGGTTGTCGTGGTCAACCATGCAGCGTATTGGTTCCGAGTAACCTCGGTGCTGTCGATGCAGTACCCTTGCGGCATCATCACCATCGAAGGTCCGCCAGTGGCGGGGCACGTGAATGCCGATGAAGCTCCAGTTGCAGCGCCGCCCGAGGCTTGCGTGCCGCCCAAACCAGAACCCGCAACAGCGGTCCCCCCCGTAGCTGTAGGACTACCAGAGTCCAGATCACCCCCGCATCCTACGACCAGAGTCGATACGGCAACCGGATACCAAAACTTGGCCATGAGTTATCGCTCCGTCGTCCAAGGACAATTCTCGAACCGACTTGTAAGAGTTTACCCCTTTTCGTCGTCGGCGCCTCAACTTGCGAGAAGAGTGGAGCCAAAGTGCAGCCGGAATCACTGATGGGCATCGAGTTCGTTGGTTGCCGATTGCCGCAAGCCATGAGCCACAAGCCACGGCAATTGCCAAGTTCGGCCGGGCTGGCGAGGTCAGAACGCAGGGTGTATGATTCCAATCATGGCACCGCCAAGGTCAACGTCAGCCGCCCCAGTGGTTCCCGAGCCGCTGCAACCGCTCGTCAAGCAACTCGCCGAATTGAATGACGGCGATCGCGATTTGGTGATTCGGGCGGCCAACTCCCAAGCGAGACCCCGCAAGCATCGAACGATGTCTTGGGAGACCATCGAACGCGCAACGGATTTAGTATTGTTGGGCGGCAACGCGGACGAAGATTGCAAGGCGCTCTATGATGGTTGACATTGCACTGGACACCAACGTCGTCGTTGGCTTGCTTGATAAAGGTGATTCTCTCAACGCACGCGCCAAGGAGCTAGTGCGCGGCATTCGAAGCGCCGGAAACCAGCCTATGTCGCTGGGTCGGGACGGCCAGTCTGAATCACTTCGTGATTGCCCTCGATAATGGCGCGAAACGCTGGCGTGACGGTCGCGTACTCGACAAGATCCACGCGAAACGGCAGATTTGATTCCTCGAAAGCCAGGCTCAGCCGGGCCAGGCTGTCCACCGGCAGTGCTTGTTCGCTAACCAGGGCGAGGTCCAGATCAGAGTGTGGTTTCATGTTGCCCTGCACGCGTGACCCAAACGCCCAAACATGGACGTCGGGCACGTGTCGCGCCAACAATTGTCGCACTAGCGCCAGGCAATCAGCGTCCATCACCATAGTGGCCTCGCGCCTGTAATGCGGCAAGTAGTGCCCGCGCATCCGCAAGGAATGCGATGGCACCAGCATGGGCCTCTTTGGCCTTGCCTTCGTCGTAGGCATGCGACGTAAGGTTGCGCTGATATCGATAGTTTAACCATTTTTGCGGTTCTACAACCAAGCCGCGTTCGGCCCCCTCTCGGATCAAGTCAGCAAAGCTCATTCGATCAGCGTCGGCAGGGTTTGGTAGCTCCAGCTCAAGCTGGCGCTTGAGCATCTTCCAGCAAAGTTCATATCCATACTCGAAGCGCTGGATAACTGCATCGCGAACCTCTTCGTCGTTAGGCTCACGCAATGAGCGATCCACAGCGCGGCTCAAGCTCGCCAATGCGCGATCTAGGGCAGAGAAATCGAGGGCCATTGCGAACGTTTACCACGGATACTTTAGCATAGCAGCCAGTTGAGGGCGATGTTTCGCCTTGGCAGCAATGGGTAGATCGTGGACCCCAGTGCCCCATTGACGAATCGCAAGGCTCGTGGTTGTGCAATATCCTGGGGCTCAAATGCGGCGTTCGGTGCATCTGCGACCGTCTTGAGTGCAGTATCGAGTGACCACACACATGCCTTTGCTGCTGCCGCCAGCTGCCGGCGCCCCCCTGCCCTTCGCTGATTGCTTTGGCGGATGGCTGCTTGCCCGTGGCTATTGGTTTTGGCTGATTGCTTTGGCCGCAAGCCGCAAGCCGCAAGCCGCAAGCCGCAAGCCGCAAGCTAGGCATTCTCCGGTGGGGGGTAAGCCTTGATCGGACGCACAGCGAATCTACAGCGAATCTACAGCGAAGGCAGCCCGAGCGCTGAATGGGTGGAGATTGCGGGGTGGGTGCAATTACGGCGCTTGGACCTGGGGATTGCCCGGGGTGAGGGGAGCTTGCCGCGGATCTCAGGCGGCGCGAAGCCTATCGCGACTAGCTGAACATTTTGGCTGCTTGCTTTGGTTGATGGCTGCTTGCCCGTGGCTTTGGCTGATTGCCCGCGACAAGCCCCGTTTGCAGCAGGCCAATGAAGAATTCCTTCACGCCGCAATTCGCTGCTCAAGTTCACCGTCACTCACTGAGCTGCTACCTCCGCTGCCAAATTGGAGCAGGCTTGCGACTGGGACCGAACGCACGGCGCGTGTACACCCCTTTCACGGCGCGCAACAGCGGAAGCCAACGGCCCCGTCGGAGTAGTTGCGGTAGTTGTTCGTGACGGCGCTGCACGTGTCGGCGCTCCCATAGTCGAAGGAGCCGCCTCGGAAGCGGCAATAGTCAGTCCCACCGGTCGCGTCGCTACAGGAGTCCTCCCACTCCCACACATTGCCGCTCAAGTCGTAGACTCCTGCGTAGCCAGCAGCGTCTGAATGGCATCCCGTCATAGTCCCCACTGTGACTATCCCACCGTTGCCAGCGTCCGCAGTGTTGCAGGCAGTCGGATTATACGTGTTTCCGTAAGGGTAGCCGTATGTTCCGTTGGACGTACAAGCAGCGTACCATTCGCTCAACGCGGCGTTGGCGTAGTCGTTGAACCCGTTCGGGCCCCCACCAATCTTCCCGCATAACCGCTTGCCCAACCCAACGCAATAGGAGTAAGCGTCGCACCAATTCACATTGGTAACGGGATCTTGGAGGGCCAGCCCCCAAGCTATTTCCTGAGCAACGCTAATGTTCGGCGCGAAACTAGTATTCCACGAACAGCCTGAGGGTTGATTCGCCGTCGAAGGACTCGCATTGACCCAGGCAAGATATTGGCTACGTGTGACTTCCGTGCTGTCAATGCAATAGCCTAGAGGAAGGCCGACCATTGAGGGACCAGCAGTTCCCGGACAGGCCACACAGGTGCCAGCGCTACAAAATGTCGCGCCGCTGCAAGGCGTTTGACCTTGCCATTGTCCGGTACTTGAGCAGGTCTGAGGCGTGCTCCCGCTGCAGCTCTTTTGACCGGGTGCGCACACGCCCTGACAAGCACCATTCACACAAGTCTGGTTGGAGCAGGCTACTGCGCTTGCCCATTGACCGCTGGAATTGCACGTTTGCACGCCATTGGTTCCGCCAGAATCGCATTGCGTGTTATTCGGACTGCAGGCTACGCAGGCGCCATTGAGACATGCTGGCGTCACACCACTGCAAGTCCGCACCACTGATACTGAGACCAGAATCCGCGCCGCAGGTCTCGACTGTCTGTGCGTTGCAAACGCTGTCGCCCGGGTTCCTGCCACTGCACTCGGGAACGGTGTTCTGGCAGGTGCCTGCGTTAGCGCCAGTGCGCGTATCGCAAAGCTGACCCGAAGTGCAGGTGCCGTTGCTTGCCCAGGTACCGGTCACGCATACGACCTGATGCGTGCTGGCATGAGCCGAGCAGCCATAAGCTCCGTTTTGCACACAACAGGTGCCCACTGTGCCAATGACGGTGCTGCTATTCGTGCAACTTGTGCCACCAGTGGAAGGGGCGCCACCGGTTGCGCGCGTGCCTCCGGTTGGTGCAGTGCGACTCGTTGTACCAATGCCACCTGTCGCGGGGATCCCGCCCGTAGAAGGAGCACCGCCTGTTGCCATCACGCCACCCGTTGGCAAGAAGCCTGTCCTGGTTCCACCGGTCGCAAGAACGCCTCCAGTCGCCCTCGCTCCGCCTAGTGCAAAGCTGCCGGCTCTGGAAGAACCACCTGCGGCGTTGCTCCCACCCATTGGCGAGACGCCGCCGGTTTGAGGAGAACCGCCGAGGGGGTTGGCGCTGCCGCCCGCCGAGGGCGCGCCGCTGATTGACGTATCGCCACCGAGGTCCATGTTGCCTCCGCTCGATGAGTAACCAGCGCTCGACGCGCCGCCACCTGAGGCTTGCGTGCCGCCAAAACCAATACCAGCAACACCGGTGCCCGCGTTGCCACCACTAGACAACGTGCCACCCGCGCTTGAACCCCCGACACTCGACGAACCCCCATTGCCCGCGCTGCCGCCACTGTGGGGCGTTCCGCCGCCACTTGGCGCGAGCTTGTAGTCGTCAATGCCCAGCACCGAGTTACAGCCTACCCCAACTAACGCCACTACGACGAATTGTATGTTGCGCATAGTATTACCAAGTGCCCCTTAGTTGAACTCCGCCCAATCCCAGCCCCATTTGCGGGCGTTCGCTCGATGATTTGTCTGTGAACCACAGCGTGGCCGCGCCAGCTAGCCCGACACCTCCAACAATGAACGCCACCGTGGAAACCGTGCCAGAAGATCTTGCACTACTCCACGCGTCCACACCGGGCTGTGTTGGGCATGTTCCGTTGGAGCAATTGAACCCTTGCGCAGTCGTCTTTTTGGACTTCGCCTCCAGACCAAACACACTGCCGATAACAACGCCTACTACGCCAACGCCCCCGGCAGCAAGCGCCCCAATGCGTTGGCCGCTCAACGGCCGCTTCGCGTGCTGACCATCCGGGGGCGGTGGGGGCGGCGGTGGCGGTGGCGGTGGCGGCTCGGTTGTGACTGTTGGAAAAGCAATGGTCTCGCGCCGATTCTGCTCGGATACGAGAATCATGAGCTGCTTGGTCAATGGAGGTTGTCCGGCGATTTCAAACGTGAATTGGTGCTCACCTGGGTCAACCGCGATCGCGGTGCCCATCAACCTATCCGCAATCACTTCCCCATCCATCGTGATCTTGACGGCGCTAGCGTTTGCGCCTGTGCCGTCTTTGACGTCAAATACGATGCTCGGCAGCGCTTGGTTTACTTGATCGACGCGCTTGGCGCATTCCAGCCGAATCTCTGCAGGGCAACTTTCTGCCGCGCAGATCAGGAGCTGCGCTCGTTCCGCGCGCAGCTTGTTTTCGCCATCCAGCTTGATTGAGGCATGGCTTGCCGTCAAACAATCCTCAATACTGGCCTCGTCAGCGTGCGCTTGACTAGCGGACAGCAACGTGCCCAATGCCACAACCATTGACCAGACATGCAACCTATGATTCATCGTCGCATCCTCACCGTTTCATATAGCACTCGGGCTTGAAGTACTTGCGCCCTTGGTCATCCAGCGTATAGGGCGGGTCACAATTTGGTTTGGGTGCGGTACTCACTGAAGCGCCCGAAGGCGCCGAGCCGCTGCCCTTCGCACTCGGTGTGACCGGAGAGCCCGCGCCAGGCTGTGTGACCTGTGTCGTCTTGGGGCGAATTTCTGATTTGGTTATGGCTGCACGCTGCGGCAACAGGTTGGCGGCGGTCGTGATGATTCCCGCGTCGCGATTGGCTCCAAGCGCGATCGGGACCGCCGTTGTCATCGGTCGTGGTTCGGCTGTCACGCTCGCGGCGGACACACTCACCGGGCTCTGGCTCGGGGACGACGGCACCGACGCTGACACAGACGCTTTGGTCAGTGTCGCCCCAGATCTGATCATCGAACGCCACCCAACGTAAAGCCCAGCCATAACCAACACCGTCACGATAGTAGCGAGAAACGTTGCGGTGGTGCGACTGGGCTTCGACAGGCCCGGAATTGAGCGCGACGATGGCGCACTCGTTGTCTGCATCCCAACGGCTATCCGTGAACCCGCCGGACCCGCGGCAACTGCCGGCGCAGTCCCTTGCGAAAGTGCAGTATCGCCGCGCTCAACTGGAATTGATACCGCCGACGGGCGTCCGCTTGAACGTCCGCACACTAACTCAAGCTTATCGACGGCTTCCTTGATGGTTTGAAAGCGCGCGCTCTTGTCACGCGCCGCAGCTTTCGCAAACCAGGCGTCAAAGCCCGCTGGAACCGGGCCAAGCTGGGACGGCGCGACAATGGGTTCCATGCAAATGGCGCTAAATAGGCCTCCGATGGAATCACTCTCGAAGGGGCGCTTGCCAGTGATGCACTCCGTCGCAATCACCCCGTATGACCAGATGTCCGTCAAATGGTCCACGGTTTTTGCCGTGGCTTGCTCCGGGCTCATGTAATACGGCGTGCCAAGCACGGCTCCGGTCTTGGTCTTCACGCCGCCGCTGTCATCGAGCCCGCCGCGGTGTCGTGCGATGCCAAAGTCCAGTACTTTGCAGACTTCCGCATCATCTTCGCGCACCAAGAACACATTGTCGGGTTTCATGTCCCGGTGGACAATGCCGTTCTTGTGTGCAAGGCCAAGCGCTCGCGCAACTTGACCGAGTATGTAAGCGGTGTCTGCTGGGCTGAGCTTGCGCACGCGCTCAAGACGCTGCGCCAAACTCTCTCCCTTCAGGAGCTCCATGGCAATATACGGGATCCCGTTGTCAACGCCGTAACCGAAAGTCTGCACGACATGCGTGCTGCGAATGGCAGCCGCAGCCTTGGCTTCGCGCTTGAAGCGCGCCACGGCCTCGGATGACTGCAACAGCTCCGGCTCAATCAGCTTGACTGCCGCGGGAGCATCTAGTTCAAGGTCTACGGCACGCCAGACCGAGCCCATTCCTCCGCGGCCCAGCTCCTCCACGAGCCGGTAGCGCTTCGCTAGGACTAGCCCCACGGACATATTGGCCAGCAGGCTAGCAGAATTGGCCCGCCCAGCATAGGCGGCAGTTGTGCATTGCACGAAAGCCACAATCGGGGCTTAATTGCGCCATGCGTACTTCACCTTTCACTTTGGGTCTCGCGTGCGTCGCCTTCGCGGCGTGCGGCGGGAGAACTGGCAGCGAGGACCTGATCGGCGTCTCGGGCACCGAGGACAACACGGGCGGTAGCCCTGAGATCGCAACCGGCGGCAGCCCTGAGATCGCGACCGGCGGCAGCCCCGTCATCGCAACCGGCGGCAGCCCTGAGATCGCAACTGGCGGCAGCCCCGCGATCGCAACCGGGGGTACCAAGACCGCAACGGGCGGCACCAGCGCCATCAACGCAATCGGCGGTAGCAAGACAGCAATGGGCGGTGCCAAGACCGCAACGGGCGGCAGCAGCGTCACAATCGCGATCGGCGGCAGCGGCGCTGCATTCGCAACTGGCGGTTCTAAGACCGCAATGGGCGGCAGCCTCGCATTCGCAACCGGCGGCAAGGGTATCGCGATCGCAACGGGTGGCACCAGCGCCTCGGGTGGAGTCGGCGGCAGTGGTGCTGCGATCGCAATCGGCGGCTTTCCGGTGAAAGCAACCGGTGGCAGTAGCGCCACCAGCCCAGCTGGTGGCAGTGGTGCTGCGATCGCAACCGGCGGTTTTCCCACGAAAGTAACAGGAGGCAGCAGCGCCTTGATCGCAGCGGGCGGCAGCAGCGCCTTGGGCGGCTCGAGTGGGACCGGCGGCAGCACGACTATCACGACTTGCAACGACAATTTCCCGTATCTTGGCACCTGGCAAGGCAACATCCTCGACTTTTACTTCGAGCCTACGCAGGCGATTGAGCTCGATCTTTACAGGGACACCTCGGGCAACATCGTCGGCAAGTTCACGTGGGGCTCGGGCGCGCCGCCTCCCGCACCGCAAAGTGCGGATATCCCCTGGCCACCTGGCTACTGGGATCAGCAAAATAACATGTTTCCCATGTCATCGGCGCCCGACCCCTGGCCGGGGTTTGCGTATACCATCGTGCGCGGCGCCGGATGCGATACGACTTTCCGCTTCGCCGTTTCCACCGACGAGCTCTGGCAAAACTGGTGTGTACTTATGACTCCAGTCTATACGCCCGGCTTCGGGTGGAGCTGCACGTTACAAGGCGGCGGCAGTTTCGACGGCACGACCTGCACGATCGAGCCGTCGAGCGGGCCGTGGGCAACCTACCCAATGTGGAAGTGCGAGGCCTGCGGCGCGTTTGGCATGGGCGGCGTGTGCGCGTGCAACCAGAACGGCTGTTTTGCGAACATGACCGCCACACACACCTTTGACCTCTCCTACTCTGTCTCTGAGGGTGTGGACATTCTGAGCGGGCCCGATCCCGATGCGAGCTGCAGCGACTGCACGGTGCGGCTCGAGCGCAAGAACTCAGTCAACGCCGGTACATGAATATTCGATGTCGCCTCGAGTTGGCCGGCTTTGGATCCCACTCGTGCCGCTCGCCCTGACGCTGTCCGAGCTGGCGCAGGCTCAGCCAGCGCCCGGCACTCACACGTCGCTGAAACCGCTCAAGAAGCCTGATCCAAGCCGGTGCCTCTTGACCCCAGGGCTGAGTCCCTAATAACCTCGCTCAAAGTTGCGAGGTTTCCCTTTTGAGTCCGGTCGCCACCACGTCTGCAACGCGTCCGTCGGAAAGCACGGCGCACCCGAATTCAATTCGTCGGTTGACGCAGATTCGTTGGGTGTTTCCCGCTTCGGAGGCAACACCAATCCGTGACAAGCACCGCATTGGTCGTTGCAGCGGATGCGAGGAATGCCAGGGCGCTGCCCATTGTCACACCGTGCTGCCAGGAAGTGAAATTTCGAGACATCACGCAAAGCTCCGCGTCGATGGTCCTCTAGCAACAATCATTGATGCCGGGAGCCGAAACAAGGTTTACCTAAACGGCGCGCGGTGCGAAAAGGGGCCGCTCAAGCTCGGCGACGTAATTCGATGCGGAGAATGGGTCGGCGTCGTGGTAGCCGACACGGATTCTGTTGGCTTCCAAGAGATTCTGCCGGGTTGGTTCGGCGGCGCAATTCTCAGTGCAGCGGTGGAGCCTGCGAAGCGGGTAACCGCAAATATGTCGGTGCTAATCGAAGGGGAGACGGGAACCGGCAAGGAAGGTCTCGCACGGGCCGTTCATGAATGGAGCGGTCGCGACCTTCCGACGCCCGGTCCGTTCGTCGCAGTGAACTGCGCGGAGTTGGGACCGGAGTTAGCCGACAGTGCACTCTTCGGGCACAAAAAGGGAGCATTCACCGGAGCCGACCAAGCTAGTGTTGGGCTTTTCCGTGCAGCGCACGGCGGCACAATCTTTCTGGACGAAATTTTGGAGCTTCCACAGTCGGTTCAGGCAAAACTCTTGCGCGTCCTCGAACAACGTGAAGTACTTCCCGTGGGCGAAACCACGCCAGTAAGGGTCGATGTGCGCGTCGTGACTGCGTCACAGGCGCCTCTTGAGCAAGCGGTAGCCGAAGGTCGCTTTCGAGGGGACCTTTACATGCGGCTCAATGGTCTGACTCTGACACTTCCACCCCTACGTTCCAGGCGCGAAGACATCGTGCCTCTGTTTCAAGAACTCGTGCAACTCCACGCGGGTGAGCGGCATCCGGCGCTCGACACCAAGCTGGTCGAAGCGATGTGTCTCTACGACTGGCCTTTCAACGTGCGCGAGTTGGTCCAGGTTACCAAGGGTCTACTGACCGTCAACGGTCATGAGCCGATGCTCAAGAAGGCGCATCTGCCTGAGCGAATACTGCGGCGTCTGGGGGGCAATTCAGAATCACCGCTGGCTGATTCTCCCAAGCGTTCCTGGCAACCAGTGGAGGACGAAGATCAATTCGAAGCGCTCGTGGTTGCACTACGAAACCATGGCGGCAACGTAACCAAGGCAGCCGCGGCGATTGGCATCAATCGGGGCAGAGCCAACCGTCTGTTGGAAGCGCATCGCGAGTTTTCCGTGGAACAGCTGCGCGAGAAACGCCGAGGTTAACCATTGGTCTCCGGGACACAATCGACCTGCGAAATATGCGGAAGTATTCATCCTGAGGGAGAAGCTTGCGGCGCGCGTACGGACAGCCGCATCGGCGGCATCGTCAACAAATACCGCATCGTAAGACTCCTGGGTCGTGGTGGCATGGGTAGCGTGTACGAGGCACAGCACGTGACGCTGCAGCGGCGATTTGCCATCAAGTTCATGCTGCCGGAATATGCGGCCAATCGAGCCACGCTACGTCGCTTCGAAAACGAAGCCAAGGCAGCCGGCGGACTCGAACACGCTAACATCGCCGCGGTCACCGACATTGGGCAGGCGCCGGACGGGTCGCCATATCTTGTGATGGAGTTTCTGGCGGGGCAAGATGGGTCCAAGTTGCTGGCGCGCCTTGGGCCGCTGCCCGTGCCGCGCGCTACCAATATCGTGTTTCAGGCTTGTTTGGGTCTTGGCGTCGCGCATAAGGCGGGCATCGTCCACCGCGACATCAAACCCGGAAAATCTGCTCATCACCGACGCGGGTGACGGCACGGATCTCGTCAAGATTCTCGATTTTGGCATCGCAAAGCTGCGCTCACCCGATGCCAGCGTGGCGACCGCTTCGGGCATGATGATTGGCACCTACTCCTACATGTCGCCCGAGCAAGTGCGCGATGCAGCCAAAGTCGATCCGCGTACGGATGTTTGGGCGTTGGGTGTCGTGCTTTACGAGATTTTGACCGGAAAGAAGCCGTTCGACGGCGCAGAACCAACGGAGATCTTGTACCAGATTGTGCACGAGAGCCCGCCAACACCCGACAAGCTTCGCCCGGGCCTCTCAGCTGACCTTGTCACCGCCATCGACCAGGCATTGCAGAAAGACATCGAAAAGCGTTTGCCGTCAGTGTCAGCACTCGCGCAGGCGCTGGCTCCGTTCACAGGTCGCTCTTCTTTGCACCCCGCGCAATTGATGGCAAACGGCGATGGGGCAACAAGGCCGGCACCCGTTACGTCTACCGTGGCCGTTCGAGCGACTACCTCGCACGCCGCAATCTCGACTGTGTCGAAGATTTCCCGTGCTTCGTCCGCTGGATTGTTCAAGAGTCGGCGCGCGGTTCTCATTGCTGCAATCGCGTTGGTGCTCGTCATCGGTGTTGCGGGCCTGATGTGGCTGCGCCCAGGGGGTCGCGTAGAAGCCAGTGCTGTTTCGAGCTCCGCGCCCGAGAACCCTTTGGGTGCCAGCCGATCCGCCGTCGTGCCCGCGGCGCAGCTGCCACCTGGAGCGGCATCGGCACCAGTGAGCGCCTCTGTAGCCACGCCTTCCAAGAGCGCGAACGACACTTCCGACAAAGTTCAGACACTGTCCGAAGTCGTTGGTCAGGGTTCGGACAAAACCCCGCCCAATAGCGCTGACAAGGCCAATTTGCGCCCCAACGTGCCGCAAACAACCAAAAAAGCCGCAAATCCCCGCGGAGCACCGGCTCCAGGCCGCGGAACACCAGTGTCGCAGCCCGATTCTCCAGTCTCTATCGACACGTCGAGCCCCTACTAGGCTTGGCACGATAACTGCTGAACAACCATGAAAGCGATCACGATGAAGCGAGCAATGGCAATCGCAATTGTACTTAGCTGTATGAACGGAGCAACCGCTTTCGCAGCGGAACCCGATCCGAAAACGGTCGCTGGGGAACACTATCAACGCGGTGTCAAAGCCTTCAAGGCGAATCGCTTTGGCGAGGCCGCCAGTGAATTTCGCACCGCCTACGAAACTTTGCCGGCCTATCCCGTGCTCTACAACATCGGTCAAGTCGATGTTGCGCTCGGCGATGCCGTCGGCGCCGTCGATGCGTTCGAGAAGTACCTGTCAGAGGGAGGCAGCAAGATCCCCAAAGAGCGCAAGCAAGCCGTAGAAGTCGAGCTCGAAAAGCAACGCGCCCGAATTGGAACGATTGTGCTGCAAGTGCAACCCGAAGGCGCGGAGGTTCGGGTAGACGGCAAGTTGATCGGCAAGGCGCCGCTGAGTGAACCGTTGCGTCTGACCGAAGGCAAGCGCGAGATCGTCGTGATTGCCTCAGGCTACGACACGCGGGTGCGCGAACTCGAGGTTGCCTCAAAATCCCAAGCAGAGATTGAGATCAAGCTAGATCGAATGGGTGGTAAAGATGACAACGGTCCCACTGTTGTCAGCCCACTGCCAATGCCGGCGCCGCCGCCCGCAGTTTCGAATCCACCACCCGCTGCGCCCACAATGCTTGCCAATTCGACCGCACCCAAGGAAGAGCACGAAACGTCCAACGGCAACACACAGCGCACGGTGGGCTACGTTGTCGGAACGGTCGGGCTCGGCGTGGCTGGGTCTGGGCTGGTGCTCGCGATTACGAGCGCCAATAAGGCGAGCAGCGCCAAAAATCGCATGGCAGGCACCACAATTGGAACTGAATGGGACAGCGCCAAGGCCGACTACGACTCCGCCAAGTCGAATAACAAACTAGGTTGGGCGGGCTTGGGCCTTGGTACAGCGGCACTGGTCGGCGGAATCGTGTTGATTGTCACGGCTCCCACAACGAAATCGAGCACGGCTTGGGCCGTAACGCCATGGAACACGGCACATGCCGGTGGCGTGATGGCAGAGACGTGCTTCTAACAATTTCTAAAGCAGGCGAAAGAGAATGATTATGACAAAGCGCAGCAACATAGGGGTATTTTTGGGGGCTATTACGGCACTGGTTGCGACAAGCTGCGTGGGCGACGACACCCCGCCGCGACCCGAAGACAGCGGCGGCAACGCCAACGTTGGCGGTAGCTCAACGGGCAACACGAGCGCCACCGGGGGCACCAAAGCCGTTGGTGGAAGCTCCAATATTGGCGGTCAGTCGGCGACGGGTGGATCCATCGCTGCCGGCGGTACCGCGCCCGTCGGCGGAACTCCGAGCACCGGCGGAATCAATGCCACTGGCGGAGTCACATCGAGCGTTAGCTCGAACGCAACGGGCGGCTCAATCGCAAATGGCGGCACTATCTCAACCGGGGGAACCATTGCCACTGCAGGCACGACAAGCACGGGTGGAACATCGGCCACCGCAGGCACGACAACGACAGGCGCTGCAAGTGCGACCGGCGGCACCCCGGGCACAGGTGGAACCAAGACCTCGGGCGGCGCGACGTCGAGCGGAGGCTCGAGTGCAACCGGTGGCACGATCACAAGCGTAGTCACGCCCTCAACCGGGGGAACCATTGCCGCCGGAGGCACAGCGAGCACGGGAGGAATATCAGCCGCTGGAGGCAACACGGCAACTGGCGGAGCGGTGAGCACGGGTGGAACATCGGCCGCCGGAGGTACGACAACAACAGGTGGTGTCAATGCAACCGGTGGGTCCCCGAGTACGGGTGGGACAATCGCTACCGGCGGTTCCGCGAATACGGGCGGCGCCCCGGCTACTGGTGGCACGACAAGTACCGGCGGCATGCTGAGCACGGGCGGAACCCCGGGCGCTGGCGGGACGACATCAGCTGGCGCAGCTACTGGTGGAACCCCGGGCGCTGGCGGGACGACCGCTGTGGGTGGCACGGGAACCGCAGTCACTCAGGTTTCGCAAGTCATTGTGGCAGATGCTACAGACAAGAATTACCGAATTGTAGATGGACAATCCGGTAACGTCATAAAGACGATTCCGATCCCTGGCGGGCAGGCCCCTTGTGGACTGGGCTGGGCGCCCCCGACGGGTGGCTTTGTGCAGCTGCCTGATTACAGCGGTGAATACATCCTGGGCTGCACGACCAAGTCGCTCTATTATCTCGAGAATGACACGCTCCAGCAAACAATCGATTTGTCCAGCTGGACGTATATGGGGGGAATGACTGGAGTCAATCCTTCTGGCGCATTCCTGGACATTGCAACCAATAACGGGACTGTGCTCGTGGACGTGGACCACTCGTCATCGGGATTCAACAGCTACACTTTTCAAAGTAACGGGGATTTGGCGGGACTCTTCACTCCAGACGGCACGCGCGCCTATGCTTTGGTAGACGGGGAATACGGCAGCATAGCTCAAGTGCGGGTGACCGATACGCACACATACCAAACGATAGCGACGATTCAGCTCCCGCAACAAGGCGCCTGCTATGCATCCGCCACCATCAGCCCAAGCGGGACCCGCCTGTACGTCGCAGGATGGTGTTCCCGGAAGGTCGTGGTCGTAGACATCGACCCGTCGAGCTCGACTTACCATACTGTTCTTCAGCAAATTGCAGTGAGCGGCGAAGCCAGAATGGTTATGTTCCGTCCTTCTGGTGACTATGCTTATGTAACACTCGACACCGGCGGGCTTAGCGTCCTGGCAACTTCGGCGACGAGCCCAAAGTTCAACACGGAAATTGCGTACATTTCGAACGCCGGATCGTCCAACGACGTGCACACCGTGGACATCGCCTTGGACGGTCGCTTCGCCTACGTGGCGGCGGGTTCGGTGAATCCCAATGTTCTGTACGTCATCGATAGTGATCCCTTGTCACCCACGTTTAACACGCTGGTGCGTACTTTTGCGGTCGGACCGCAGCCATACGTTGTTGGGATAAGGCCTGCGAAATGAGGGCTCCGGGGCCTCACGTTCGACTACGGCGGATTCGATAGTCCAAGAACCGCCATGTGTGTTCTTGCCAGTAGTCAGGGCATGTTTGATTCGAAGAATTCTACGAGAATTGGAAGGCAGGTTGCGCAATGTTGAGTCGAAGCTGGGCTGTTCGGTTATGCTGGGTCATTACGTGTCTATGGCCGCAATTTGCGTATTCGGCACCGGACGAAGTCGTTCCTCATCCCAATGTCGTGGGAGGCAAAATTGGATTGGTCGTTCCCTTTTCTGATTACAGTGTCCGAATTGGTGACCCCGTTAATCTTTGGGGTACTCGTAGCTCATCGCTGTCGCTCGGTGCTTTCTATTTCCGCAAGCTTACGCGCTCGTTCTGGCTCGGTGCCACGCTGGAAACGGAGTCGGTCAAAGCGACGTCTGGAGATGCAAAAGCTGAGGGGCAACGCAACGCTATTGGAATCGCTTGGTTGGGGCACTACCCTGACGGAGTTGTGAGCTTCGAGGCCGGTGGTTTCGGATCCCTTAGGATTGCTGAAACCCACGTACACCTCTTCGAGTAACGCCGCGGATTGGGACACGTTGAAGGGCATGGAGTTCGGCATGATGATTGGGCCTGCAGTACAAGTCGAGCGAATGCGTTTTTCTCTCCGTTTCGAACCCATCTATGCATGGTACCGTGCCAATAATCCTAAGACCTTGCTTCTTGCTGATCCACGATTTTGTCTCAACGTCTCTTACGCCTTTTGAGCGCCGCGATGCGGTCGATCCGGTCGTAAACATCTTGAACAAAGAGGCTCCCAAGGGTCGCAAATACTCAGCGCGCTAAGTAAATCTACTCACCATGATGAGTCATCGCGATGTCTCGGACCCAACCATTTCCGCAACTAACGTGCGCTGGCAAGCAATATCGAAACGGCACGTGCGCGGGCCCAGCAACTTCTTCGGCACGCCCAACGTCTTGTCGCAGCTTGTGTCCACGTGCCGCCACGACACAAACATCAAGACCTTTCATTGTAGCTTCTTGCCCGTTTCTATCTCGCCCACAGGGCGTCGAGCTCGAGTTCGATGGCGTCGAACGGGGCGACGCGGACTGTGGCGTTGCCGCGCCATGTGCCGAGCACCGTGTATCGTTGCGCGTCGAGCTGGTAGGCTTCGAGCGTGCACGTGAGTGGATCGATTAGCCACAGGTACGGCACTCCCAGACCGTTATAAATCGGCATCTTGTCAGCACGATCCACCGCCGCCGTGTTGCGTGAGAGAATTTCGCAGATCCAATCAGGCGCTAGCTCGAAAGCAGCCGAGTCCGGGACCTCGGGCATGCGCTCGCGTCGCCAGCCAGCCAGATCGGGTACCAAGACGTGTCCTCGCAGGTGCAGCTCAGGCTCAAAGAGAATCACCCACCCGCCGGGCCCACCCCGGCCGCGACCAAAGGGTCGATCGAGCTCGCCGGTCAGGTGAGTGGCAACCGCGGCGTGCGGAGCCGCAGGTCGCGGCTGGGTGACGAGTTCGCCGTTCAGGATCTCGGCCACGAAATGCTCGGGGACGGCGAGTAGATCCTCGTAGGTTGCACGGCGCTTGGCGGGGTCAGCCACGAGTCAAGCGTGCGACTAGTCCATGCAGAGGTCAAGCGGCTGAGGGCCCGTCCGAGAATAATGGAATGGATTGCGAGCAACTCGCCGGGAGGTGGTGTCGATGAAAGAGAATGAACCGCCAAGACAAGGCCGCCAAGGGTTTGGGGTGGGAAGAGCCGCCTTGATAGAGCAATTCGACTATCCCAAATATTCGGATTTACACCGTTTCGATTGTGCCTTGTCCAACGTGAGCGTTACGAGCTCAT
Source organism: uncultured delta proteobacterium (assembly GCA_963811985.1). Taxonomy (GTDB): domain Bacteria; phylum Myxococcota_A; class Polyangia; order Polyangiales; family Polyangiaceae; genus FEN-1139. Next base: position 9,357 of record CAWEUH010000006.1, on the reverse strand, counting down.
CCGCCTCGTACCGATGACAAATGAGGCGATCGACGAACCCCGCCTTGCCGCCTGATGGCTGTTGAAGCACCCAAAGGGCTGCCGACCCTGGCTCCGGACGAACCAGTCCGCTGGTTAACATGGCGAGCATTGCCTTGCGGATTTCCGGTGATTCGTGGCCATAGTGATACTTGAGCGCATAGTGGGCCTCGGCCAATGCGAGATCACTTGCGATAACCACCTCGCGCTGGTGAAAGGCTTTTACCAATCGAGCGTGGACCTTGGCTGACGGCACTTCGGGTTCTCCTACCAGCAGTCGCACCAAGGCCGAGGTGTCGAGCCCGTAGCCCTTCACCTTGCGCCCCGACGGCGTGCGGCTTCAACACTTGCCTTGATGTCCTTGAGCGCGTGGCTGATCTTTCGCTTTGGTCTAAGACTACCTATCCACGAAGTATCTGGCACGCGGTTCTCAAAGTACAGGTCAAGAGCCTGCCGTACGATCTGCGACATGCTCGTCTCGCTCGCCGCAGACGCGGCACGCAGTCTATCAATCGTGAGTTCATCTAGGACAATCTGCGCGCGGACCATTGTTTGGACTATTACACATGTTCGGTGTGTAATCAAGGCAGGCTGCCGCGACGCACAGGGCAAGCAGCGGCAGTGGCAGCGCCGCTGGCCGATACTGCAGCTGCTGGCAGCAACAGCCGCTGCGGCTGGCTCGTTCTAGCGCAACCCAAACTGGACACTTCAGATGACCACTGCTATATTGGACTCAAATGAAGCAAATTGCAGCGGCAAAATTCAAGGAACAGTGCCTCTCGATCTTGGACCGGGTCGATGATGAGGGGGTTGTGATCACCAAGCGGGGGAAGCCCGTCGCAAAACTCATTCCAATTCGTGCAGAATCGGCGTCGCTCATCGGCGCGCTCAAGGGTAAGCTGAGCATCAAAGGCGAAATCTTCACGACCGGGTCAAAGTGGAATGCTCAATCTTGATACCCACGTGCTGCTGCACGCCGTGGCGGGTCGTCTCAGCGCTCGCGAAACCAAGTTATTGCAGCGAGCACGTTGGAGCATATCCGGCATCGTCCTCTGGGAGATTGCTAAGCTTGCGCAGCTTGGGCGGATTACCGTTGACTTGGACGATATTGCCGTAGTTCGAGTGCTTTCGGCAATTCACGTCTGGCCGATCACGGCGGAGATCGCAAAGACCAGCACGCGGCTCGACGTCCACTCGGATTCGGCGGACGAGCTAATAGCTGCCACGAGCCTCGTGCACAACGTTCCGCTCGTTACGCGGGACAAGAACCTGCTTCGGTCCAAGATTGTGCCCTTGGCGTGATACGGGGCACAGGAAGATTGGAAGGTCGAAGGCTCACGCCCAATCACCCCAAGTCCTTCCGGTCTTCCGTCCTTCCTGTGCAATCCAAATGAGCTGATGGCTCAGGAGAAACCGGGGACAGCCCCTAGTTTTGCCAAGCTCGTCGCCGCGCACTTCCGAAGGCCTCCTAGTAGGGAATATCGGCACGCCGGCAGCCGCCCTGGAGAACAAAATACTCAGTGCGCTGAGTAAATTTACTCACTATACTGAGTAAATCTCATGTCTCAAACCAAGCCATTTCCGCAAATCCAGCGTGCTCTGGTGGGCGATATCGAGCGGCACCTGCGCGGGAGTCCGAATTTGCTTCAGGTGGTGGTTGGGCCACGTCAAGTGGGCAAGACCACGGCGCTGCGCCAGGTTCTCGAGCACTGGACGGGGCCGAAACACTACGCAAGTGCGGATCTGCCTGCCCCGCCGGATGCCTTGTGGATCTCCCAGCAGTGGCAGCTCGCACGTTCTCTTTCAGGTCGGGGCACACGCCTTTTGGTGCTGGATGAGATCCAGAAGGTGCCGCGCTGGAGCGAAGTCGTCAAAGCTCTGGTGGATGAGGATCGCAGCGTCAATAGTCGGCTGCGTGTTGTCGTGCTTGGGTCATCTTCCCTTTTGGTGCGGCACGGTCTGGCGGAAAGCTTGACGGGGCGGTTCGAGCTTTACCATGCTCCGCACTGGAGTTTCTCCGAGTGCCACAAGGCGTTTGGTTGGGATCTCGATCGTTGGCTGTACTTTGGTGGCTACCCGGGCGCGGCACCGCTCGCACGTTCACACGATCGTTGGTCCGAGTACGTGAGAAACTCGTTGATTGAAACCGTGCTGAGTCGAGATGTCTTCCAATTGGCTCAGATTTCAAAGCCGGCCCTGCTGCGCCAGCTCTTTCTGCTTGCCACGCAAGTACCCGCAGAAATCCTGGCATTCAATAAAATGCTCGGTCAACTTCACGATGCTGGAAACACCGTAACACTTGCCCACTATCTGGAGTTGCTCTCGGGTGCCTATCTCGTCAGCGGTTTGCCACGTTTCAGCCAGGGAAGGCTGAAGATGCGCGCTTCATCGCCCAAGCTCGTCGTCTGGAACAATGCGCTCGTAACCGCGTTGTCACACCGCTCATTTTCCGAGACGCGTGCACGTCCTGAGATTTGGGGTCGTCTGGTTGAAAACGCAGTCGGCGCACAATTGCTAGCCGCGTCGGCCACCGGCGCATTTCAGCTTCACTATTGGCGGGACGGCACGGACGAGGTCAACTACGTACTGTCCCGAGGAGAATGCCTGTTGGCATTGGAAGTCAAGAGCGGGCGCCCACGCTCGACGAGCGGACTCAAAGCATTTGCGCGTCGCTATCCAAAGAGTCGAGCGTTGATTGTCGGCACTGGGGGCATTGCGTTGGAGCAGTTCTTCTCGACACCAGCGGTGAAGTGGCTCACATCGCGGTGATGTGGCAGCTCGCCGAAGCGGCCTTAGGTCGGGCATGACTGGACGAACTTTCAGTTCGATTCGGGCTGCTTTGGGCCGGTATTCAGTCCCGCATCAAAGCGGCCGTTGTTCTTGGGCATGGCCGTAGCGCAGACTGATTCGCAAGCCTTGGCGGCTAAACTCAAAGAGCTGCTTGCAGAAAACGCTGACCTAAATCTAGAGTGCGAGCCCGTCGAGAATCAGACGTACGAGGGACATCCGTTCCCAGTTGCATCAGTCTGGAATGGCAATCAATCGTACCCGCGGATCTTCATCGTCCAACTTGTGGGACGCTTTGCCTGCTTGCTCGACGTTGAAAACAGCCCTACCCTTGACGAAATGGTCCTGGGTGTCCAGTGGTCTGGCAACTTGGACCAAGCCCTCGTTCATTTGAGGACCGTGTTCTGTTGATCGCCGCCCGTCCGCGCGCGGCGCAAGACGCCAGCACGGTGTAGTGAAAACCGCGACCTGCCGAATGACCGGCGAGTTGCGCTCCGTGTGCGTGCACAATTCATCGCGGCATAAATGCCTATTTTTGCCGGGCTGTCACAGCGGCACGGAACCGGCGTACGCTCGCGCGTTGAGCGGCCTGCGGTTGAGCGCTAGCTTGGGACGTGAGGCAGCCGATTGGCCTTCGCAACGAGATTCTTCCGCCGTGTTAGCAATTACCCCGAAGCGCTCATTGCGCTTGCGCTGTTGCCGGCTGCGCTGCTCGGCGCACAGCCGAACGCTGCGGCCGAGACGGCTCGTGCCAGCAACAAGTCGCCTTGCCCGGCGGACATGCAATTCATCGCGGGTTCGTTTTGCATCGATCGCTACGAGGCGACGACGGAAGAATTGATGCCAGACGGAAAAGCCGTTTTGCATTCGCCGTATCTGCCAGTGACGAACCTTCGAGTGAAGGCCGTGTCTCGCAAGAACGTGGATCCCCAGGCTTACATAAGTGCCAATCAAGCCCAAGCAGCGTGCTCCGAAGCACAAAAACGCCTGTGCACGGAGCAGGAATGGGTTACTGCTTGTAAGGGCCCGGAGAAGACCCAATACCCGTACGGCAACGCGTTCAAACCGGGTTATTGCGTGGATACCAATCGCGTCAGCCCGCTGAGCAAGCTATTCGACGCGCGGGCGCGCTACCAGTTTGCGACCATGAATGATCCGGTGCTCAATCAAGTTCCCGGAACCGTCGCGCCCACCGGATCATTTTCGCACTGCACGAACGGTTACGGCGTCTACGACATGGTCGGCAACGTGCACGAGTGGATCGCCGATCCGCAGGGGACATTTCGCGGCGGTTTCTACCTTGACACGAAGCTCAATGGCGTCGGGTGCGACTATCGAACCGTGACGCACCCCGCAACGTATCACGACTACTCCACGGGCTTTCGCTGTTGCAAAGATGCGAGCGGGGGCTGACAGCCGATAATCGAGATGTCGGCGCGGTCTCAGTCTAGTCGAACCGTATAGGGACAGCTACTTGATGACGAACACAAGGAGCTAACGGGCCCTGACCCCGGCATGCAATCGACGTATTCTGGGCAACTTGGGCTCTGTTCGCACCCACACCCGCATGCATTGCCAAAGGAGTACGTGCCGGTTGGACACGTGAACCTGACCGACATGCACATGCTCGCGCTGGTTGCGAAATAATCCCGGTAGTACTCGGTGCGCGGGTCACACGAGCCGGCGTCCTCTGCCTCCCCGACGTCAGTGCCTGCATCATAGGCTGGGTAACCGCATTGAATCGAGTTGCCGCACAGGGTTGACCAATAGCACGCGTACCCGATAGGACAGGCTCCGTATATCTGCACGTAGCCGAGGGGGCAACTCGGATACGCGTTGCATAGCGCGCCACTACCGTAGGACGAAGTTCCACCGACGCCGGAGCTTTCATACAGGCACGTGATTGTCGAGTTGCAGGACGTGAGCGAGTAACAGTAGTAACCGGCAGGACAGGTTCCGTAGATCTGGACGTCTCCCGGGTTGCAGTTGGGGTAGGCCGAACAACTGCCGCCGACCCCCGCGTTCTGAATCGTCGTCGAGCGCATGCATTGAATCTGCGCACAGCAGAGTTGCCGCGAGTAACATTGCTGGCCGACGGGACACGCTGCGCTGGCGGCGATCATTTGATCTCCAGCATCACAGATGGGCATTGCAAGACAACACGCGCCGACCGTGCCCCCGTTTGAAAGGGGTTGACCCGGCGCGCTGACGCTACCCCCTTGGCCCGGCGCGACGCTGCCCCCTTGGCCCTGTGCACCGCCCGCAGCCCTTGTATTGTCCTCAAGCAGTGTGTTACCGCCGCAGGCGACAACGGTGGTTGCAACGGCCAAAGCCAAAGTGTGTGAAAAAATGTACGACCGCCAAATCATGACGGACCTCGCGCACGAAGTGTATGCCGAATCTTGCTCGCAGGCCACGCGCCGAATTGCACCTGAGAGCGTGCCGCCGCCGCAAATGTGGTAACGTGCCGGCCGTGCGGCCCTGGGTGTTTGTTTATGCTGTCACGGCACTTGTTCTGCTGTGTGCGGCACATCCGCGCGCGGCAGCCGCGTCATTGCCGCTCGAGTTGCGGTGGGACGCTCCCGATGATTGTCCGCGCGCGGCAGCTTTCGAAGCCGCGGTAAGCCGCCTTGTGGGCAGCGCGTCTTCTGCCACGGTTCGCGCCAAGGTACGCATCACCAGGGACGACACCGGCAATTACACGCTCGCGCTTACCACGGAATTGAACGAGATTTCCGGGGAGCGGGTTTTGCAGGGCCGCGTCTGCCAAGTCCTCGTCGATGCAGCCGCAGTGACGGTTGCCCTGATTCTGAATCCCAACATCGAGATTGCCTCCGAAGTCGATACGCCCACAGAACCCAAGGCGGCAACGCCAGCGCAACCCGCCGATGTGAAGGTCGTTGCGCCCGCTTCGCAGCCCGCCGCGCAATCCAAATCCACGCCCATTCGATGGCTGGGTACCGGTGCACTTGGCCTTACATTTGGCGTTTTTCCGCGACCAATTCCCGATGTGTCATTGGGCTTAGGCCTGGCATCGCCGAAGTACTCGGCAAGGTTTTCGGCAAGCTACTCGCCGCCGAAGGATGTCTACCTAGCAGAGCCGTCCAATGTGGGCGGACGCTTGTGGCTCCTCTCGCTCAAGCTGGCGGGCTGCTGGACGGCAGCGGCGTCGGCACCAAGAATTGGGGCATGCTTCGAGGGTAACTGGACGCGTATGCAAGGAGACGGCCTGAACGTTCCAGTGAAGCGGCGCGCCGTGACAACGTATTGGTTCGCGCCGGGCCTCGGCGTATTCGCTGACCAGCAATTGGCTCCGCACGCGATGTTTGAGCTAGCAGCGTCTGTCGCGGTGCCAATCTACCGGCCGGACATGCACCTTGATTTCCCGGGGACCACGCAGATCGTACAACGTCCAGAAGTATTGACGGGAAATCTGCAAGCTGGCGTCATTGTGTCGTTCAATTGACGCGATTACCGCTTGATGGCCACTCAAGTAGTGTGGTGAGTTCGACCGCCGCCGAGTTAGGTTCCGGTCTTGACCGCGAGCCGCCGGCGCCCGCCGGCCTTGTGTGCCTAGACGGCGCAGTCGGTCGTATCTATCGCGAACATGCGCCATTGGTTTGGCGCAGCCTGCGGCGGCTTGGCGTCGCTGACGCTCAATTGGAAGATGCCGTGCAGGATGTATTTCTCGTCGTGCACAGGCGCCTCGGTGAGTTCGAGGGGCGCTCGGCCTTCAAGACATGGCTCTACGGCATCGCCGTTCGCGTCGCGAAGGATTACCGTCGGACCGAGCTGCGTCGCGTGCGTCGGATGGATCGTGTGGCGGCCATGCTTACGTCAGACAGCGACTTGATGGCAAACCCCTACGACTCGACCGAGCGTCGTGAGGCGAGCCAACTGCTGCATTGCATCTTGTCTTCGTTGCCGGAGCACTTGCGCGACGTGCTAGTGCTCGTCGAACTGGAAGATCTGAGCATTCGCGACGCGTCAGTGGCACTCGACATCAGGCTTCGAACTTGCCAGCGCCGCCTGCAAGCCGCAACGCTAGCCGTGTCCGATGCGGTGCGTGATTTTCTCGAAGGAAGATGGAGGTTGTCATGATGACGCAGCTGAGCCCAGAGGCGCGCCGGCTCTTCCAACTGGCTCGCCTTGAGGATGAGCCAAAAACTCCCGCGCTAGAACGCATCGAGCGGTCTTTGGCGGGCCGCTTGGCTAGCGGCGTCGGCGTGGCGGCGGCCAGCGCCTTTTGGACCAAGTCGGCTTCGGGCGTGCTGTTGGGCGCATCGAAGTTTGTCGCCGTTACGGTCGTGGTTGGCGCCGCATCGTTCGTGGGCATTCGAGCAATGCATACCTCGAAACCGACATCCACTGTCGCAGTGACGCAGGGCAACCGAGCCGTCACGCAAAGCCCTGCCGTAACGCCGCCGGCTCTAGCGTCTGAGAATGCGGTGCTCGACGAGCCGCCGCCGGCACGTAGTCTTGTCACAAGTCGTGCTTCGGCGCATCCGGGAGCAAGTGTTGCCGGTGCCGTCGCCACAACCGCCGAGCCGTCGGATCGGCTGCGTGCGGAGACCCGCGAATTGCGTATGGCGCAACAGGCGCTGCGCGCGGGAGACGCCACGCGCGCCTTGTCGCTGCTGAACGAGCAAGATCGGGCGTTTCAATCGGGGCAATTGCAGGAGGAACGCGCTGCTGCACGCGTGCTGGCGCTCTGCCAAAGTGGGCAAGTCAACCGGGCCCACGCCGAGGCCGCGCGCTTCGAACAGCGCTGGCCCAAGTCGGCGCTCCTGGCGCGCGTTCGGTCAGCGTGTTTTTGAGTGGACTTGTCGGTCGTGTGAGTCAACGCCACAAAAACACGAAAGTGTGTCGCAATCCGAGTAAGCTGGCCACTTATAGGAAAACCGAGGTTGTTATGGCAAGATCTTCAGAGTGTTTAGCAAATTGGACGTTGGCGATGAGCGCGCTTGTTGTTGTCGCGTGTAGCGGCAGCTCCAGCCTTGGCGGGGACGGAGGTGACTCATCCGTCGGCGGCGGGAGTTTGGACACGGGCGGCTCGAGCGCCATCGTGGGGGTTGGCGGCACGGGCATTGGCGGCCACATGTCCGCAACGGGGGGCAGCGTGTCAAGCGGTGGTGCGCCCGCTACAGGGGGTGCTGGTTGCGCCATACCCGAAGGCTGCTCGAGTGGCGGCGGCAGCCCGTCAATGGGCGGCTCTTCAGGCACGAGCGTCTACCAGCCCTGCGCGGGACAAAGTTGCGGAAGCTCCTGCCATCTGTGCGCGATCAATGATCCCAATTGCGTAGAAACCGACAGCCTCAAGTACTGTAACGCGGCAGGCCAATGCGTCACGGGCAATGTCGTCTGCCCGTCGTTAAGCACCGGCGGCAGCCCGTCAACCGGTGGTGCGCCCGCTACAGGGGGTGCTGGTTGCGCCATACCCGAAGGCTGCTCGAGTGGCGGCGGCAGCCCGTCCACGGGTGGCACCTCAAGCACGAGCGCCACTTGCGCCATCACCACGTGCTTTCGCGCCATCACGTGTCTCGACCATTGCGGCGGCACCGTTGTTAGTTCAAGCTGCTGCCCCTGCGCCAATGGCACCGTCGATCAAGATTCCTGCGGCGGCACCGGTGGCTTCACTAGTCTGGGTAGCGGCGGCAGTCCGTCAACGGGTGGCTCAAGGGCTACCGGCGGCTCAAGCGGCATAGCGTGCGGCACAGCAATTTGCGGCACAGGTCAGTATTGCTGCGATCCACTCTGTAGCCTGTGCGCTCCGCTGGGCATGTCTTGCGTCCAAGGTTGTTAGGCCACGGACGGCAGTCTCCACGATCGGGTTGCGACTTCAACGCCAGCCATTTTGGGGCGGTCCGTACGAACCTCCCTCACTAGAACGGGCTCTTGAACGGCTCATGCTTCGGCGACGCCACTTTCGGTTTGGCCCTCGTTGCCTTGGCAGCCGCGGGCCCGGCAGACTTGGGGCTCGGAGCCGCGGGTGCCGGTGTTATTGTTGGCGTTGTCTCACTTGAAGCCGGTTGCACCGCCGCCACGACCGCTGGCAGCGATTCTTTGGTGGGTGTTGCTTGAACAACGGCCGAAGGCGTTGGCGCGGGGGCGGCCGGAGGGCTTGCTTGATGCGCCAAGCTGCAATGGCCCCGCCGAGCGCAACCAGTGACACAACGAGCAGGTACCGGCGAGGCCGCGAAAGCCGCATCCACAGCCCGGCAGCGGAGGCGCGATTGACCGTTTTCACGATCGCGCTGCGTGACCGCGGCGATTGACCGCCGGATCGACTCGAGGGTCTTTCTGTTTCGAGCATGCGCCGCTCACGCACACGGCGGTTGATCCTTGTAGCCTCAAGGGATAGGCCCGTGACATACGTCATCGACCCCCCGATCGAGCAACCACCCGCCCAGCACGTCCGCCAAGTCCGCACTAGTTTGCCAGCGCGGCTGCGGTCGCGTTCGAAAACCCCGGGCGACAATCGCCCAAAGGTCAGGTTCATCGACTTCGAATTCGGAGAATGGCTTTACGTCCGCGGACAGAATTGCATGAACG
>CAWEUH010000005.1:0-4289 GCA_963811985.1 uncultured delta proteobacterium | reverse complement strand
CGTAAGGCCGAATTTCGAACAGGAAATACAGCCGTTCGAGCGTTGCGATCCACGCTTGAGCGGTCGTAAATGCGGCGCCGAGATCTTGTCGCAATGCGTTGACGGAAAGCGGACTGCCGACGCGTTCTGGCAATAGCGCTACGAGTTGATCGATCTGTCCCAATTCCCTTACGCGCGACAGGTCGCGCAGATCCTCGCGCAAGACCAACTGACGGCGCTGACGCCGCCAACTCTGCAGCTTTCTCGCGGTTGCCGCAAAGAGTGGTTCCGGAAACCCCGTGAAACGTTCGATGAGGTCGAGCGATTCCTTGGCTCCCGAAACGGAGTCGAGCGACGCCAACGCATCGTCGAATGCCGCCGGTGAAAGGACTGTCTGTGATCCATTGGCGCAAAGTTCACCGACCGTGAACGGGTGCAACCGGTGCAAATTGTAACGTCCGACCAGTGAGTCCCCTCCCTTCTGGTAGATATCCAGCCGCCCGCTGCCCGTCACAATGATCTCGAGGCTGTCGCGGTTGACGTCAAAGAGTCCTTTGACGAAGCGCTTCCAGCGCGGGTACTTGTGGATCTCGTCCAACACGATACGCGCTCGCCGCCCGTCCGACGCGGCTGTATCGTTCATCCAGAAACCTTCCGTTCCGCGTAAGATCCTTCTGCGATGGCCGTCGGCGTCCCAATTATAGTATCCAACGTCGGGACGGCGGAGCAAGGCGCGCGCCATGGTGGTCTTGCCGACTTGCCGCGGGCCCGCGATGAACGCCATCTTGCGTTCCCTTGAAAGTGTTTCTTCGACAGGCCCGGTGGCGTAGCGCACGGGTTCAGCTTTATGTATTCCATGTGAAATTGCTGCGCCTAGGGCGCCCCTTGGGCTGACCTGTATGCGGGCCCACTCGGCTGCGCGTGCCGTCACGCCAAAAGAAAGCCGCCATAGAGTGGCGACGCGGGCGGCTGCGTCGAATCGGACTCTGACCTTGCATGGCCGAAAAACGAGTACCCCCGCGACTTCGAGGTCGCGGGGGTTCTTTCATGCGTTGAGCGCTCGACGCGAAACGCTCGGCGTTGCTTGAGCGAAGCGTTTACGCAGCGGGCGTGATGGAAATACTCTGCACGTAGATATCGATTGTGGCTGCATTGGCGTCCGTGATGGCAGCCGAGCACGAGACGACAATTCTGAGCACGTGCAGGCCCGACGCGCATACGGTTCGCGTGGGCGCCCAGCTCGGAACTGGCGCGTCAACGACCTTGAAAGTCACCGTTGACATTGTGCTGAGGGCGGTCAGATCGCCGAGCTTGTGAACCCACAGGTTGTCAGTGTTCGTCGTTGTTGCGAACGTGTCCAACCCGTCGAGGTCAACTTCGACGGGAACGGTTGCCGCGCCAGTGACGACAACCGCGAGGTTGATCGTGACGGTTTCGTTCAGCAGGTTCTCGGTCGCGGTGGTTGCCGCACCAAAATACTGGTCCATGGCGCCACCCCCGTACGCGGCAGCGCCGCTGGGGAAATCGACGCTCAGGTGCGCGCACCCGCCGCTGCAATCAATGCCCGTCGGTGCGGTGGTCGTGAGCTCCAGCGTGGCAGCTATGGCCGTCCCGCCCGCTCCCGACCAGGAGTTGATCTTGTAAGGATCCAGCGTTGTAGCGAACGCCGAGGTCTGATTCAACGTGCCGTTCGTCGTTCCGCAGGCAACCGAAGTACCCGAGCTCCCTCCGGCGGTCGCGCCGCCCGTCGCGGGATTGCCGTTGCTGCCACCGGTTGCCGGATTGCTATTGCTGCCACCCGTCGCCGGATGGCTATTGCTGCCACCGGTTGCCGGATTGCCATTGCTGCCACCGGTTGCCGCAACGCTGGTGCCGCCGCCCGTCGCGGCATTGCCACCCGTGTCCGCATTGTTGTTCGTGGTTGCGTTGTTGTTGCTGCTGCAGCCAGCGATCCAGAGGCCGCCCAGAACTGCAAGGCCTAAAACTCTTGATCGCGTTATGTAGGGATGTTTCATCAGTCGTCTCCTCTTAATCGTTCAAGCTTGGGCCATTGCCTTCACGTCGTGCGACCCAGAGCACAATGCGGGCCGCCCACCAACACATGCCGCGACCCGATTCGACCGCCGAGCTTTCCCGATTAGGCGACGTTCGGCAAGGGAATATCGCCAGGGCCATGCCGGCAACAAGCACGTGTGCTTTCCAGCCGAATTCGGGACTTTGGTGTTGGGTCTCGGGTCAAGCTACACTAGAAACCTTTCCTTCAACGGGACTGCGCGACATAGTCAAGGTATGGTCAGTGGAGCGCCTGTGGCCAGTGCGTCTGCGACAGGCTTCGGTGCCGACGGGCCGCTGCTCCTCGATGGCGCCTGGGGGACTGAACTTCAAGCGTTCGGGCTGAAATTGGGTGCTTGTCCCGATGTATGGAACCTGGATCGTCCGAATCAGGTGCAATTCGTTGCGCGCCGCTATCTGGACGCGGGCAGTCAGATCATCCTTACCAACACGTTCGGCGCCAATCGCATTGCCTTGTCCCGTTATGGCTTGACGGCCCAAGCTGCCGAGATCAACCGCTCGGGCGCCCGCCTGTCACGGAACGCGGCCGCAGGCCAGGCTCGAGTATACGCATCAATGGGTCCCAGTGGCAGACAATTGGCCACACGCGACGTCGGTGAGGTAGAGCTCATGGAAGCCTTCAACGAGCAGGCGCATGCGCTCGCCGATGGCGGCGCCGATGGCCTCGTGCTCGAAACGTTCACGGATCTCGATGAGCTACTCATCGCGTTGCAGGCGGCGAGAACGACAGGGTTGCCCGTCGTTGCCTGCATGGTCTTCGACTCGGGTGCGCCGAAAAGCCAAGCGACGCCGGAAGAAGCGGCCAAAGCGTTGAGCGCCGCTGCAGCGGACGTCATCGGTGCCAATTGCGGGCACGGCGTCGCGGGCTACGTACCCATATGCCGCCGCTTGCGTGCAGCCACGGATCGCCCGATTTGGGTCAAGCCCAACGCCGGATTGCCAACGCTAGTCGATGGGAAATTGACCTACGACATAACGCCGGCTCAATTTGCCAAGGGAGTCATGGATCTGATCGGAGCGGGCGCCAGCATGGTAGGCGGATGCTGCGGCACGAGCCCGGAATTCGTTAAGGCGATTGAAGCAGCAATGCTTCAAAGGCCGCAATAAAGCCGACGTGAGTGTTCTGGCCTTCCGACTGAATCGGCAGAACTCCTCGACATTCAGAGCCCTTCCGACCATTCTTGCGCTCGATGGCGCTGACGTTGGTTGTGCGCTGTGAGGAAGCGGGCGAATTGCCCGCCATCACGTTTGATTCGCCGCGCTTGATCATCGGTCGGGGCGACGGGTGTGATCTGCGCCTCCCGGACCCCAGCGTGAGCCAGCACCACGCATCGATTCGTCAGCGGGGCAGCGACTACATCGTCATCGACGAGGGAAGTACCAATGGCACGTTCGCGGGCCCCGTACGTCTCGCACCCCAAGCGCCGCGAGTACTTCGCTCGGGCGAGAGTTTGCGCTTCGGCCGCATATGGGTCGATGTGAGGCTTGAAGCGGCAACCGCCACGAGTCAAATGCCGTTTGCCACCAAGGATCTTGCGTTGCAGTTGGTCATGAAATCGCTAGAGGCACAAGGCGAAGTGGCGATTCCGCAATTGGTCGTGAGGGACGGAGACAATGCCGGTACAATACTAGCACTCGAAAAGTCGGATCATCGTTACGTCCTTGGACGGTCGGCAGTCGCGGATTTGGTCATCCTCGACACGAATGCATCACGCCGTCACGTGGAGGTTTGGCGGCAGGGTGCTCGCGTTCTGTTGCGGGACCTGGGCTCGAAGAACGGGTCCAAGTTGAACTCCACGTATCTGCTGCCCAGCAAGGAAGTTGAATGGCCAGAAGGCGCAATTCTCAGCATAGGCGCAGAGCAAATCGTCCTGCAAGACCCTGCGCGTGAAGCCCTTACTGAGATAAGTCGGGCCGCAGATGCGCATCTCTCGGACGCGGAACAAAGCGAATTGGCTTCGGCCGCTCCGTTCGCCACAGAGCCAGGTGCCCCTGCGGCGGGCAGCGCCAATCCGCCGAACCAACGCGCAAAACGCCCAACAAGACCGGCGCAGACCCGCTCGGGTCGCGTTACCACGGCCGATTTGGGTGTCGTGATTTTGGCCCTGGCCGTGCTTGGAGCTAGTCTACTGGGCCTGCTATGGATGCTAGGCGGCAAATAACTTGACGGTCGCGGTCCGCTTCTGGGGCACACGGGGAGCAATAGAATTGAACTGAACGAGTAGAGGACATATACA
>CAWEUH010000004.1:0-37657 GCA_963811985.1 uncultured delta proteobacterium | reverse complement strand
TTTGCGCCGCATAACCCCGTTGGGATCCTCGGACTGGTACACCGTGCTCGTCGGGCTATTCGTCTGGGCCACGATTGCAGCCCATCGGTCATTATTTTTGTCCTGGAAGACCGATGGTGAAGTGCGCCTACGTTGTCGCAAGTTGGCATTGCCACTTTGGTGTGCGGCCACGGGTCTTGGGGTTGCTGCAACATTCGCAACTGCACGGGTCAACCCCGATATCTACGTCAATCTGCCAAAGGCACCTCTTGCATGGTTCGGGCTAGTACTCTTTTTGGCTGGGATGCTCGCGGTGTTCTTTGCGCAACCCAAGGGGCGAGATTTGCTGGCATTCATCGGCAGCAGCACTTTCATCATTGGGATATTGGTTGCCACAGCGGGCTCGGTATTTCCCGTCATGCTGCGTTCGACAATCAATTCAGCATGGAGCCTTACCGCGCACAATGCTTCAGTGAGCCGAGAGGGCTTAATAGCTAGCGCGAGGTGGTGGTTTCTGGGTTTTTCCTTGGTGGTTGGCTACTTCTACATCGTGTTTCGTTTGCATCGTGGCAAAGCCCAGGCCGCCGCGGACGGTGAGGGTATTGACGGGCTGCTCATGTGCATCGGTTTCGCATTGTCAGCGCCCGCTGCTCTTACCGTGTCGGCCGTGTTTGTGCGCTGTCGGCGGGAACCGGGAGCACGTCGCCCTTACCGCATGTGGGGTTACCCGGTGACGCCAGCTTCAATATCCAAGGAACCATGACATGAACACGAACCAATACTTGCGGCTACTTCAGTTCTCGACGCCGGCCCTTGCCCTGCTCATTGGGGGCTGTCAAAACAAGAATGCGGAACCCTCAGGATTCAAGGCAAATAGCAGTACTACAGCTGTCGCCGCTACGCTCAGCAGCAAGCCCGCGGCAAACAGTCCCGCCGGCAACGTGGTACGCCCGGGAGCGATGCTCAGGCGCAGATCCCGCGCATCCGCCGATCGACTGCCCACTGCAGAAGCTTGGTGTAGATCCGTTTCACTTGCGTCCCTTTGACGGTGACGAGAAATACATCGCCTTCCTCGAAAAGCCGGAACGTGCTGTCTGGCAGAAGCCTGATGATGTCGTGGCGGCACTTGGACTCGAGGGCAGCGAGACGTTGATCGACGTCGGGGCGGGCTCGGGATACTTCACGTTCCGATTCGCAAAGGCTCTACCCCGCGGCAAGGTAATAGCGACTGACACCGAAGCCGAGATGATCCGTCATATTCATCATAAAGTCATGAATAGGCCTGATCAGTGGGGCATGTCAGCGAGTCCGCCAGCGTTGATGACATCCGTGTAACCCGCCTGCTTCATTGCCCTCGCAGCCGAGGAACTTCGTGCGCCCGAAGCGCAGTAAAGGACCACCGGCTTATCTTTCGGGATCTCGCCCAATCGGCGTCCAAGTTCGGAGAGAGGAATGTTTTTCGCACCCGGATAGGCCCCATCACGGAACTCATCGGGAGTGCGGACGTCCAAAATTGTTGCGCCAGATTCAAGCTTTTGCTTCACGATACTCGATGCCACTTTGGTACCTCCAAGAAGTCGTCTGATGACCATGACGGCCAGAATTCCGAGTGCTAATAGATCAGTTGCTGCGTGTTCACAGTGCCTCCCAATGAAAGCCACCTTCGGCGAGCATGCTCAGCTGTCCGCCCGCGACATTGGCAACGTCGGTGAAGCCGCGCTGTTTGAGGATGCGGACAGCCAGATGCGCACGAAAACCGGACCGACAGTGCACAACGATCCGCCGGTCCTTGGGCAAACGCTCAAGCTCGAAGCGAAGGTCGTCTACCGGAAGGTGCAACGAACCGACGAGATGCGACTCCTCGTATTCGCCCAGGGTCCGAACATCCAGAACGACAGGCGGCTCGGGCCTTGCGAGTTCGACCTTGAGCTCCGCCGCCGACACGAGCGGGCTAAATCCGGAAGATCGTTGAGCCCGATGAACGCGGCCAGGTTGATTGGGTCGTTCGCCGTCGAGTAGGGTGGTGCGTACGCAAGGTCAAGTTCGGCCAGGTCGTGGAGCGTAAAGTTGCCCGCAAGCGCCGTTGGAGCACATCGATTCGCTTGTCCACACCTGCTGGACCAAAAGCACCGGCGCCGATCAGTCGGGCAGTTTTCTTGTCGTAGATAAGCTTCAGCGAGAGTTCTTCGGCGCCTGGGTAGTAACCAGCGTGGTGGCCCTTGTGAATGACCGCGATGCCGACATCAAAGCCGGCCTCGCGTGCCGCACGTTCCGACAAACCCGTCATTGCTGCCGTTGTTTCGAAGATCTTAACGGCGCTAGTGCCGAGTGCACCCCGATACGTCATGTCGAGTCCGAGAGCGTTGGATGCGGCGATCCTGCCCTGGCGATTTGCCGGACCAGCTAGCGGTACGCGCACCCGACGGCCCGATATTCTTTGCAGAATCTCAAGCATGTCCCCGGCCGCATAAATGTCCGGATCGGAGGTTCGCAAGTGGTCATCGACAACGAGTCCACCAGATGACCCAATTTCGAGCCCGGCTTTGCGTGCCAACCCCAGCTCTGGCCGAACGCCAACGGAAAACAGCACGAGATCGGCAGGCAGACGGCGACCGTCGCCGACAACGACGCTGCGGTTGACAATCGACTCGACCTTCGTACCGGCGAGCAACTTCACTCCGTTTGTTTCGAGCGCACCGGCGATTTGGTGACCCTTTTCCGGGTCCATGGTAGACATGACACTCGGCAGGAGCTCAACGACAGTTGTCGCGAGACCGCGCTTGTGAAGTGCCTCGGCCATCTCGAGCCCGATGAACCCGCCTCCGACTACGACAGCGGTTCGGGGCTTGTCGTTTTCGATGTAGGCGTGCATCCGATCCATGTCTGGGACGGTCCATAACTGAAAACATGCGGGCTGTCGGCGCCTGGTATTGATGGTGTGATCGGGTTACCTCCCTGGGCGAGAATGAGTTTGTCGTAGGGAAGCCACGTCTCACCTGCTTTGTCGCGCACGAGAACTTGCTTACCAGACCGATCAATTTCCAAGGCCTCGGTTTCAAGCAACACGCGAACACCATAGCGAGCATCGAAACCCTCAGGGGTTTGCAGGAGCAGGTCAGAGCGTTTCTCAATATCGCGCGAGATGAAGTACGGTAGCCCACAGTTCGCATATGAAACGTATGGGCCACGTTCAATGACGGTGATCTCGGCCGATTCACTGATGCGGCGCGCACGGGCCGCAGCTGTTGCGCCCCCCGCGACGCCACCGATGACGAGTATTTTGGAATTCATATTTGAAACATAGCTCCAATGAGTGGCATTCCTGATTAAGTGTTAAATTCAGTTTGAGTCTGCGCGAATTCGTCATCACACTCCGTACGAGCCGCGGCCCAGGGAATCGGATTCGCGTGGCGCATTGATTTCGTCTGGGCGCCGGGTCGGTTCCGGAACGTTTCCGACTCCACCTGTCTTCGTGCCAGACTTGATTGGCTAGGACATGCGGCAGGACCAAGATCCACAGATTGCGCAAATCTAGCGTCGACTCGCCAAGCGTCCGCTAAAGTTGCCGATGCAAGCTGCGTCTTTTGTATGGACAGTAGTTTAGAAATATCTAAACTACTAAACAATAAGTGGGAGCCATGACTGCCGCCGCACAAAGCATTACTCGCGAATCCAGCGCAAACCGCAGTGCGGTTCATGCCGAGGTCCCGAAGATTCTCATTCTGACCACGCTTCACAGCTCCGACCCAGGTGCCAATGCCGTGGGTCAAGCAAGGCTCCAGTACGACCCGAATACGTACATTCTACGGGTGCCGGATCCGGTGATGTTTCCGGAATCCTTTTACTTGAAGGCATTCGAGCGGGGAATTGCCGCGATCATCATCATGAGTTCGGGATCTGACTGTCCCTATGAAGGTGCCTACGAGCGCCTGTCAAAGCGCATTGACCGCGTGTATGCGCTCATGAAAGAGCGCGGCATCCCGACTTCTCGGCTCAAGCTGACGACGATCTGCACGGTGTGTCGGTCGGCGTTTCTCAAGGAAATCAGTGAAATGCGGAAGAACATCACCGAAACAACCTCCCCAAAGCCTGGTTGAGGCACTCCTTGGACCAACGTCAATTACAACATGCCGACAAAGCCGCGAGAGTTCTGAGTAGTGTCGCGCATCCGCTGCGGCTGCTCATCATTTGCATGCTGCTCGAGCGCGAGCGATTCGTTGGGGAGCTGCTGGAAAGACTTGGCACCACCAAGGGAAACATCAGCCAGCATCTACGGCTCCTGGAGAACAAAGGCCTCATCAGCAAGCGACGAGACGGCAATCACATCTTCTATTCGATCAAAGATCCAAAGATTGGCGAATTGTTGAAATGCGTACGGGGCCTTTACTGCGCTGGACTCAAGCTCAACTAGCCAATCTCAACGAACAACTCTGGAGACAGAATGACCGATCTCGCAAATCTCAAAGGTGACAAAGTAGTGGATGCACGTGCCATGGCCTGCCCGGGGCCGCTGCTCGAGGCAAAAAAGGCGATGGGCTCGGTACCTGTGGGCAAAGTTCTTGAAATCCTCAGCGGCGACAAGGGCAGTCGCGAAGACATTCCGGCCTGGTGCAAGAAGACAGGCCATCTGTTCATGGGGTTCACCGAACGTGACGGCTACGACAGCATATTTGTAACCCGCAAGAAGTGATTGTGAAGCGTGAGGCAAGCATGGAGCAGCCAAAAATCCTAGAGACGGACGTTCTGGTGGTGGGTGCCGGCATTGCGGGCATGCAGGCCGCCCTGGATGCGGCCGACCAAGGAGCGCGCGTGGTGCTCGCGGAAAAAGACGCCAGCATTGGTGGGCGTATGATAAACCTGAGTAAGGTTTTTCCGACTCTGGATTGTGCTAGCTGCATTACCACCCCGCGCATGGCCTCGGTATCGCACCACGCGCGAATCGAAATGCTCACGCATACGGAAGTGCTGGCGGTGGAGCGTTCTGGCGATGGATTTCTAGCGCGACTGCGAAAGAAGCCGCGCTACGTAGACGAGGCCAATTGCATCGGCTGTCGTCTCTGCGAAGAGGCCTGCTCTGAGTACCAGCCAGACCCGTACGAGCATGGTCTCGGGGCCACCAAAGCCATTGCAATCCCCTTCACCAACGCCATTCCGCAGATTGCCGTTCTCGATCCCGACACTTGCACTTGGTGTGGTCGCTGTGCGAAGGCTTGCCCAACGGATTGTATCGATTACCTGCAAGAACCCCAGGACATCGAGGTGCGCGCCACG
Organism: uncultured delta proteobacterium; assembly: GCA_963811985.1. Taxonomy (GTDB): domain Bacteria; phylum Myxococcota_A; class Polyangia; order Polyangiales; family Polyangiaceae; genus FEN-1139. The sequence continues at coordinate 32,407 of CAWEUH010000004.1, read as the reverse complement.
TCGGTCATCATGACTACGGGCAGCCATCTCACGCCGGTCGATGCCAAACCGCAGTATGGGCAGGGGCGGCTGCCCAACGTGCTCACGCCGATGCAGGTGGAGCGACTGCTCGCGCCGCACGGTCCCTATGGGCGTGTGCTGCGTCCTGGGGATGGCAAGATCCCGGACAGTATCGCCTTCGTTCAATGTGCGGGCAGTCGGGATTTGTCGCTGGGCACGGGCTACTGCTCGCGCGTTTGCTGCATGTACGCGATCAAACAAGCGGTGTTGCTGTCGGGTTCGCTGCCCATCGCGGATATTACGATCTACTACATGGACATCCGCGCCTTCGGCAAGGGCTACGAGCAATTCTACGCTTCGGCCCGTGCCATGGGCATCAACTTCGTAAAGGCCAAGGTAGCGCGTATCACGGAGGACGAGGAACACAACCCCATCTTGCGTATCGAACGTCAAGAAGAGGACTGTCGCGTTGAAGAAGTGCACCACGATATGGTCGTGTTGTCGCTTGGGATGGTACCGGGTGCCGATCCGGCGCTCTTCGACAGTTGCGGCGTGCTCGTGTCGCCCGATGGCTTCGTGGACCAGCCGAAGCTTCTGCATTCTCCAACGCTCACGAGCGCCCGCGGTGTGTTTTCGGCCGGAACTGCCAGCGGCCCCAAGGACATCGTGGATTCGATCATGGACGCCGGCTCGGCCGCCATGGAGGCGCTCGGCCATATTCGCACCACGAAGGCAGCGAGGACACCATGACCGAGCAACGTCGCTTGCCACTCGTTGCAACGGGCTCTTCCGTGCCGGAAAAACCCAAAGTCGGAGTCTACGTCTGCCATTGCGGTGGGAACATCTCTGACGTGGTTGACGTGAAGGCTGTGGCCGATACGGTCGGTCTCGAGACGTGACGTCGTGGCCTCGAAAGATTTCGTATTCATGTGCTCTGACCCGGGGCAAAATCTCATTATCGACGACATTCGTGACCGGGGCATCAACCGCGTGGTCATTGCGGCCTGCTCGCCGGCACTGCACGAAAGCACGTTCCGAAGAGCGATGCAGAAAGCCGGGCTCAATCCGTACCTCTACCAGCACGTCAATGTGCGGGAACAGGCCTCATGGGTTCACAAGGCCGATCACGATGGGGCTACGGCAAAGTCAGCCCGCTTGATCCGCGCGGCTGTTCGAGGCGCAGCGCTGAAAGATCCTCTCGAGGCGATCCTGGTGCCTGCGGAGCGGCGTGTGGCGGTCATTGGGGGTGGACTTGCCGGCATGCGAGCAGCACTCGCCCTGGCTGGCATTGGTCTGCCTGTGGTTCTGATTGAGCGAGATGAGCAACTGGGCGGCAAATTGCGCAAAGTCGGACGCCTCCACCAAACGGGCGAAGACGGTGCGAATTTGCTGGGTGAGCTCGAAGCCCGCGTGAAGGCTGAATCGCTCATCACCATTCTCACAGGCGTTACGGTCGAGAAAGTTGACGGCTACGTTGGCAATTTCATCGTGCGCCTGCGTGAGCGCGAGCCTGTGACGGCAGGTGCGCTCGTGCTAGCGACGGGATTTGAACTCTATCAGCCTTCGGCGGGTGAGCTTGGGTGGGGTGACGAGCGCGTCATCACGCTGGCGACCTCTGCTCGAAGCCTTGCCTACGCTGCCTCGCACCAAGGACGGAACCCTCATTTGGCAAGGAAAGACCGTCGGCAACCTCGCCATCATTCATTGCGTGGGCAGCCGGCAAATCGAAGGGGTGCACGAGCCCGGTCCTGACGGAAAGATCAATGATTACTGTTCGCGTGTGTGTTGCGCCGCGGCCATGAACGCCGTCAATCAAGTTCAAGAGCAGTTTCCAGGAACGCAAGTTTACGACCTCTATCGAGATATTCGCACGTACGGCCGTGGGCAGGAGGCAATGTACGAACGTGCCAGCAAAGGCGGCGCGCTGTTCTTCCGCTATCCCGGTGAAGAACCCCCGGTGGTTGAAGCTGCTCCAGCGCAAGCGGAAAGCCCACTGCAAATTCGATTCAAGGACGCACTGACGTGGAACGAGGAGATCGCCGTCATGGCGGATCTCGTCGTGCTTGCGACAGGCATGTTACCCAGCCCCATAACCGAGCTAGTGGAGTCCATGAAGTTGCCAGTAGGCGCCGACCGGTTTCTTCTTGAAGCTCACCCCAAGCTCCGACCTGTCGAGGTCGCCAACAACGGCATTTTCCTTGCGGGCACCTGTCAAGCTCCCATGGATGCCTCTGAAACGGCTGCGGGTGCTGGCGCCGCAGCAGCCAAGGCAGGCATCCTGCTTTCCGAGGCGGAATTGTCCCTCGATCCGTTTATCGCAACGGTCCGTCTCGACCGCTGCAATGGTTGCAGCGACTGCCTTTCCGAGTGCTCTTACGAGGGTGCCATCTCGATAGTAGCACGGGAAACACCCGGTCGCGGACAGTCGGTCGCGTGGATCAATCCAGCCTTGTGCAAAGGGTGCGGCGCGTGCGTTGCCGTGTGCCCGACGCGAGCACTCGACGTAGCTGGGTGGTCCCTGGATCAATACGAAGCGATGGTCGATGCCATCGCAGCTTCGTGAGGAGAAGGCGATGACCGATAAGGGCATGCAAGAGAAGTACAAGCGAGATCTCAAGATCGCGCGCGAGCGTCACGGTAAGCCTTCGGAAGCGCAGAACGCTGAGCGTAAGGAGCGCATGCGCCTGCGCAAGGCCGTGCTCGAGGCCCTTGCCGCGGGTCCAAAGACGGTTCCTGAACTTGCCACGGAGATTGGTGCCGATGCTCGCGCCGTGCTTTGGCACGTAGCAGCGCTGCGCAGATACAACGAAGTAGCGGATGGCCCAAAGCAGGGCGACTACATCGCCTATCAGCGCAAGTGAAGGAGGCCGCATTGAACGCTCCCATCGTCAGACCTCAACTGCTTCGAGAGATCAAACGCTACGGCGCCGTTGATGTCTCGTCCTGCTTCAATTGCGGCAATTGCTCTGCCGTCTGCCCCTTGTCCGAGGGCTCTGAAAGCTTTCCCCGTCGTGCTATCCGACTCGGTCAACTCGGTCGCACAGAAGAGCTGCTCGCCGCGGACGAACCCTGGCTCTGCCACCACTGCGGTGAGTGCACGAAAACCTGCCCCCGCCAAGCTGATCCTGGCGAGTACATGGCTGCGGTTCGTCGTTGGACCATCGCGCGCTTGGAGCCGACGGGCATCGGTCAACTCATGCTTCGCGGCACCGCAGGTGCATTGGGGGTCACGCTCGGTATCGCCGCGGTGCTCGGACTCTTCCTGCTTCGAATCAAGGTAACGTCAGGACACGCCTTCGACGGCTGGCCGTTTCGCGCGCGCGTCGCTTATGGCACAATTCACGCGGTTGGGATAGCCATCGGCGCGATATTGACGCTTTCTGTCAGCATATCGGTTTTGCGCTTCGTTCGGCTACGTCGTGCGCGAATGACGCGGATAGATCCCGCCAATCGCACGACTCTGTTGACCGCCTTGCGAAGCACGGTGATGGACGTCGTGACGATGCGTCGTCACCGATCTGAGACTCGCCCAAAGGGCCTCGGCTGGCTGCGCGACCCTTGGTTCATTCATATCATGATTCTGGGAGGGTTCAGCGGCCTGTTAGTCGCCACGATTCTCGACTTCGTCGTGCTTTACATGCTTGAGAGCGTGTTCCATTTGAGTATGTTTTGGCCGGCACGTGTGCTGGGAACAGCGGCGGGGTTCGCTTTGCTCGCGGGTGTGCTGCTGGCGATTGCACGTCGCGTACGGCGCGATGGTCCTAGCGCCGCAACCACCCGCGCATCAGATGGCTGGTTGCTCATCTTGCTCCTGCTTCTCGCCTTGACCGGATTCTGGATTGAAATTGTGGTCACGTTCGCCGTCCGTGGTCCCATCAACGACTGGATGCTGCTCGCGCACTCAGTGATGGCCATGGAGCTCGTGCTTCTCATGGGCGCGACCAAACTTGCCCATGCTCTCTACCGACCGCTTGCCCTCCTATTTATGCACCTGCGTCGCGATCCCGCGGCAGAGGCTGCTCCGCGTCCCGGATGCACCAATTGAGAATTCCCATTTGACCTTGTGATATCGGCGAACCTTTCGCCCTGGAGATGCCATGTCTGAAGAACTCACCGCCCTAACGTCTCGCATTGAAGCACTAGAGGCCGAGGTCGAAACCCTTCGCGCCAATGCACCCGAGGACAAGCTCAGCATGGTGGTCATGAGCGGCGACCTCGATCGCTTGCTTGCGGCCTTCATCATCGCGACGGGCGGGGCGGCGATGTTCGAGAAGGTCACGATGTTCTTCACGTTCTGGGCAACAGCTGCCCTGCGCGATCCCAAGAAAGGTCCCGTAAAGAAGGACATGATGGGAAGTATGTTTGGGATGATGTTGCCCAAAGGAACGCCTGATTTGAAGCTCTCCCGGATGCACATGGCCGGCATGGGGACTGCCATGCTCAAGGGTCTAATGAAGAAGAAGAACGTGATGTCTCTTGAGCAACTGATAAAGTCAGCCGGTGACTCAGGTGTCGAAATCTTCGTCTGCGAGATGAGTATGAATCTCATGGGAATGAAGATTGACGAGCTCATCGACTACCCTGGCCTCAAGCTCGCTGGGGTTGCGACATTTCTCGGCCAGGCGGGCACGAGCAAGTCCACGCTATTTATCTGAATTTGTGCTTGAATTGAGGAATGACACAATGAAACGTGACTTTGATACTGCTGCCAAAACCTGGGACGCGAATGACGGGCGTATTCGCATGTCTACGGCCATCGCGGACGCCATGCTCAACGTCCTTGGCCTGTCTGGCAACGAAACGGTACTCGACTATGGCACCGGGACCGGCATCGTGGCGCTCCGAATGCACCCGCTGGTGCGACAAGTCATCGCAGCCGACTCATCGCGCGGCATGCTCGACGTACTCGAGGACAAACTGAAGGCGTCGGGTGCGACCAACGTCCGGACCATAATCCTTGATCTCGAACACAACGAAGCCGCAGCGGACGACATTCATCCCGACGTAATTGTGAGTGCAATGACCTTGCATCACATCGCGGACACAGCACGCTTCGCCGCGGCGCTGCACGGGCTGTTGCAAACAGGCGGAAGAATCGCAATTGCGGATCTCGACACGGAAAGCGGAGACTTTCATTCGGACAACACCGGTGTAGAGCACTTTGGATTCGACCGAGTGGAGCTCAATCGCATCTTTTCCCAAGCAGGATTCCAAGATATCCGGGTAGACACCGCCTACGATGTAGTTCGACCCAAAGCTGACGGCGTTGAAAAAACGTACTCAATCTTCCTGCTCAGCGCACGTAAGCCTTGAGCGCGCTATTTCGCCTGCTATTCACAAAATAGTAAATGAAGTCCTTCGAACAAGACGCCATGAAGCACAGCGAAAAGGCGGTAGCCTATATAATGCAGGAGTACAATTGTGCCCAATCGACATCGGCAGCCTTTGCAGAAGACTTCGGTCTGGTTCTGAAGATGGTGTTTACCAAAGCCGGACCCTTCGGAACGAAACGCTGAGTACTACGCGACTCGCCCGTGTGCCCGGATTGTCGCCAGTGCTGCCGAGATCATCTCACGGAACCTGCGAATCGAGTAGCGGCTAGCCACAATTGTCCCGAGACACCAAGAGTAAGGGTCATCCCAGAGACGCGTTCAGGGTTTGATAGAAGTAATCCATTGGTTAACCGCAGCTCGTACCGCAGTCTGTACTTCCGGTCGTACTTCATTGTTGTTCGCATGCTTGCATGCCAAAAGGGCGGTTTTCAGCGCGGTGCATGCCGAAGCACAGGCGTCGCAGTTCTCTAGGTGCTTCTCCATCTCTGCGCAGTCCAGGGGGCTCAAATCACCTTCGAGCTTGCTCGACCAGAGCGAAAGCACGTCAGGACAATCCGTAGTGACAGCGCTCAATTGAGGTTCGAGCACCGGCTCCAGAGCTTCACGCAATGCCGCCCGAGCGCGATGAAGACGGCTCTTGAGAGCCGGCACTGAGATGCCTAGGGAATCTGCCGCCTCAGGAGCCGTGAGTGCCTCGACGTCCCTAAGTAGAATGGCCTCGCGGTATTCGTCGGGCAATTGGGACAAGGCGCCATTCAAGGCCTGAGCAAGTTCCCGATCCCATGTCCGGTCTTCCGGCGACGGCGCTTCATCGTGCTGGTTCTCAACCACTTCAATCGGTTGCAGAGGTCGATTCTTCAACCCCCGTCTCTTGCGGCTGCAGGCGCTACGCGTTAGCGCGAATGCCCAACTGGAGAATGACGACCTACCTTCGAAGTTGCCCAAGTGATTTGCGATGGTAAGGAGGGTATCTTGCAGAACATCTTCAGCATCTGTGTTGTCGCGGCACATGCGGGCACCGAATCGCTGAATTGAAGGAGCGACCGATGCCAGCAGCTGTTCCATAGCAGCTGAGTCTCCGGACTTGGCGCGTTCAATCAAGGCTTGCATCAGACTCGCATTGTAGCTCAGTCGTGGCCGACTGGCGTTGCTGGCCCACTCAAGCGGGACAAACCACTCAAGATAAGGCTCTATTCCGCTCCCTCTGGGTGGCTGGTGAGTTCTGGCGGTGACTCACGCTGGCGATCCGGCCAAGGAACGAACAAGGGTCTCCATCGCCCTTTCTTTGGCCAATCGTCCCTCGATCGTGCTCGCCGACGAACCTACTACCTCCCTGGATAAGACTCGTAGACGAGCAGCAATTGAATTATTCCGACGCGTGGCTCATGAGCAACAGGCGGCCGTCTTGGTTGTTACGCACGATCATCGCACGCTCGGGTTGTTCGATGTTCGCTACGAACTTGAGGATGGGTGCCTCAAGCAGTAGATTCGCTTCTTGACGTATTCACATCCTAGACTAAGTCTGCCGAATGCCATTTAGCTGCAAGTCGGAATTATTCCGTGTTCTCAACTTTGACGAGCCTGAACGGAATTGATTTGAATTTCTAAGAATCGCCCGACCGAGGCCACAGCACACCAGACAACTGTGGCATAATTGAAATGAAGGGAGGCCGACATGCAGTGCCGACCTAACATAATCAGTCTCGTGGTTGTGGTATTTGCAGTCGCAGTTGGCTGCGTAGATTCGACGAAAGTCGGGTTATCAAACGTACGCGCTCGCGAATGGCGTCAAGCGCGTACGGAAAAGGGATATGACGTAATCTCCAATGGTGATGATTCCTGCGAACGACAGGGAAGCGCGAGGCCCGATCCCGCGCCAATAAGGCTGAATTCCTGCCCTGGCATCGAGCGGGAAACACGTCGTGTTGCGGCCGCAAAATGATGGTGAGCGACTCGGGCTTGCGGCGTCATCCGAAACCAGTCCAGTGACATCGCGTCTGCGTCGAGCAGACTCAAGAACAAGAAGTAGAGGTCACCAAATTGGTGCCCCCGCAGTGATGACATCACTCGGGGGCTCGGTCGACACATGCGTTGCTAGCTGTTCGACAGGCGTCTCTTAGCAGCGCGCATCGTAGGTTCAATATCAATTCGAATGAAGACATTGCCACAGCGCGTGACTTGAAACTGCCGCACGACGCGACCGTTGGTTGACCGCACCGCCCAACCAGGTGTCCAGTTGCTGACAGGGAAAATTTCCCCATGGCGTTGGACAAATTCCGTGTAAACTAGCAGCGTGATTCATCACGAATCCCATATACTGCCGCGTTTTTGGCTTGGCGTACTACTTGCCTATGTGTCGGCTTTCTCCAGCACGTTCGCAAGATCCAACTGCTCATGTGCTGGATAGGCGATTGTCCGCTCAATCGAACCCTAGGTACACGTGTCGATAAAACTGCTTGTTGCCGAGGATGCAAGTCAGCAGAACCGAGTTCTACGTCGTTCTCTGTTGGAAGAGGGTTACTCTCTTGATTGCGTCGGCTCCGATTTGGCAATCGCGAAAGCAGCTTCACGGAAATCTTACGACTTGATCATTCTTCTGTGGCAACGATCGAGCGTCAACATGCCAACAATCTGTCAACAATTACGAGCCAAAGACTGCGCGGCACCGATTTTGGTTCTGTCGAGCTTCACCGACGCTTCCAAGCAGATTGCGTGCTTGGACTCTGGTGCCGACGACTACTTATCTAAGGCGTACGAACTGGGACCGTTGCATGCCCGTATACGTACACTCATCCGCCGTGGCGCCAGCAATTATACATTCGCTCGAATCGGACCTTTGATTTTGGATCGATTGGATCGCTGTGCGAAGCTCGACGGGCGCGCAGTCATCTTGTCGCCCAAAGAATATTCGGCGCTCGACTACTTGGTGCGCGAATCCGGACGAGCCGTTCCTCGCGCCGAACTACTGCGCGGGGCATGGCATGTCGCCCCAACCGCTGGGTCTAATGTAGTAGACGTTCATGTCAAGAAACTGCGCAAGAAACTCCGTAGACACGCGAAACTGATTGAAACCGTTCATGGTATTGGGTATCGAATCAATTGTAGCAATTCCGCGTCGAGCAATTGACCCGACTATGTCCTCCGGCATCTGTCTCACTTGAATGACAACGCAATTTGCAGCCTACCGGAAAGCATCGTTGCTGCAGCTGGCCCGCGTTGCATTGTGGCTTGGCATTGCCGGCTTTGGTGGGGGGTTTGCAATCGTTCAACAACTCAAACGCGTCGTTGTAAACAAGTATCAATGGGTAAGTGAAGAAGCCTTTCTCGAGTTCTTCGCTGTAGCCAGCGCGCTGCCAGGTACTCCGAGCACGAACCTCCTCACGATCATCGGAGTTCGTCTTAGGGGCCTCACCGGCGGCGTCTTTTCAGCAACACTATTCTTGCTCCCTAGTGTGGCGGTCATGATTGCTTTCGGCGCGCTCCACAGCCGTTTTCGAAATATCACGTTGCTTGCTACTTTTCTAGATGGGATGGGTCTAGCCACTATTGGAGTTGTTGTCGGGGTTGCAACGGATATTGGCCGAAGCGCACTCAAGAGGCCCTTCGATTGGGCGACAGCTACCTTCGCCGTGATTGCGCTGGTCGCGCATGCGCTGACTTTACTCGAAGTAATGGCGCTAGCGGCGTTGTGCGGCGCCGTATTCATGCGACCCCACGAGACCGCCAGTTTCGCCAAAGATGACCAGAACGACAAGTCTTCAGTTCAGGTGAACCTATTGCCCGGATTATTAGTGGTTGCACTTTCTACTTCACCGTTGCTGGTGCTGCTAGTCGTCTTTGCACGCATTGGCATTGCCACGTTCGGCGGCGGCTTTGCAATGATCCCGGCCATCGAACACGAGATCGTTACGGCTCGCCATTGGCTCAGCGAGGCTGCATTCAACGACGCCATTGTGCTCGGACAAATTACCCCGGGACCGGTTGCTATCGCGGCCACATTCATTGGTTACCACGTCGCCGGACTTGGCGGAGCTGTCGTTGCAACAATTGGAATGTTTGCTCCACCAATGATCTTGAGCCTGGCGGCTGGGCGATCACTGGAAGCTTTCCGTTCGAATGCCATGATTCAAGGCGCATTGCACGGAGTCACGCCTGCCATGGTAGGAATTCTAGCGGCAGCCGCAATCGCGCTTTGGAAGACATCCGTCCACGGTATTGGGCCAGCAGCGATTGCCGTCGTTGCGACGCTGGTGCTCGTGTTTGCTCGGAAAACCTTGCCACTCTTCATATTGCTTGGAGGCGGCGCATCTGCACTATTGATTGCGTGGCTGCGATAATATCTGCCCGCAGTCGATACTCAAGCGACTTAGCCGCCGGATCGCACATCGACCCGGCGGTCCTTGGCCCAGGTGGATTCATCAGTACCCGCAGCGTCCATTGCCCCACGCGAACTCGTCGAAACTTTGGAGGATGGCATGCCTCGGCTTACGATTACGTTCTTGACGCGTTGTATTCATGACGTCCTCCTTATCTAGCTAATAACGTTGCACCAACAAGTGCGTATGCATTCAATGGAGAGCTAGTTGGGGTGAATCTCGGGCGGCTCCGCTCTGCGCGGTTCCAATGCATCCGCAAAAGCATATGGGGGCTACTATTGCCAATATTCTGCATAAATCTGGATGTGTCATGGCTCGCTCTCCAATCAACCACTGATTGCTCAGTCGGAGTCGGTATCTTCGGTCCTAGCCGTGGGCTGAGCACGTACAGAAGCGTTCGACGGCACAATCTTTGGCGCACTCACCGGAGCAGGTGGCGCAATAGTTGGCGGCGTCAATCGCAATGCCGGGACCATCACGGGGTTGGGCGCGGCAAGTATCATGTTACCGGCGGCTCCCGCTTGGCGGTATATGTCAGGCATTTTCGACTGCAAATCGAACTGGAGATACTCGGGATATTTCTTGAGCATGTCACCAACGCGCATGACACGAACGGCAGCCGATTGAGCTTCCTGTTCGGACAGCTGAATGCGAAGTTTCGCGGTTTCGATTTCTGCTTCCACTCGCGAACGCTCAGCGATGGCCTTATCCCGAAGTACCGCTTGAACCGCTCGGTCCACATTGGCCCGGTCCATTTCCTCCGGGAAATCCAAATTGGCGAGGCTTATGTCGTGAACCGAAACCATTTCCTGCCCGACCTTTTGCATGCGTGCCATGAAGCGTTCCCTAATGCCTTGAAGTACTGTTTCACGCTGGTCGTTGATGTCGTTCGCTTTGAATGGCGAGACCACCTCGCGCACGACTTCGAGCAGGGTTGGCCGTACGTAGACTTCGTAGAGCTGTGGGGCGGATACGGTGCCGGAATTGTCCGGCGCCATATTTTGCAGGATTTTTACGACGCTTGGATCAGTGCAATTGGCCGAGTATCGAATATATACGTCCACGCGAAATTGAACACCGTCCTTGGTCAGCGCGTTCAGGGGTTCTCGTACAGTGACGACAGTGCATTGCACCATATGCAGTTCGTCGTAACTACCCGTGTAGTACGTCCCTGGATTGAGTACAGGCCCGTCGAACCCATTGCCGCCGCCATAGAAGGCAAAAGCGCCAGTTCGGTGGAACATCCGACCACGATAGGCCTGCGGAATGTCCTGACTAGCGCATCCAATCAGTGTCAATGCGCAAGGCAAAAGTATGGCAGCACATTTCATCTCCATCCTCCTTGATCATAGGGATTTCGATTACGTCGGACAGGATGACTCTGGGAAATGCATCGTCCGTGCCTTCAGTACGGCCAAGCCAATGTTTGGGCGACGAGCGTCCACTCGCGTAATTTGACGCGGTGAGCTTCCCCATTGCTCCATAAAATTCACGCGAGCCTCGTCCCTTCCGGCGTTAGCGACGGCAGTAGGAAGCATGCGCTCGAACGGACTGGAGAATTTCCAAGTGACAGACTTAGATGCGATGGGGTGACAAATATTGCACGCTACAAAAAAGCGCGCAATTTGAATCACTTTTTGGATCTTGGCTCTGCCTGTCGGCGAGGGAAAGCTCCCCCTAGCGGAATCCTTCCATGGCAAGTGGGAATTCGTCCTAGCTAATTGCGAGGTCTTGGGTAATCAACTAGCAACAACTTGCGTCAAAAGGGATTGGCTCGAAGTTTGCGTTGTCCCCTCTTGCCATAGCCCACACGGTACTATGGCTGGACGTGCCAGTAGTTATAGTACGGCCAAAAGATCGAACCTCCCCGTCGTCGCGTTTGGGGGGAAGTTGACTCAATGACTCTGCCAAACGATACTTCGATGGCTTGAGCAGAAGCGATTGATGGCCGTCTGAGGAGCATTATGTACCCGGAAACACAAGTAAACGAACCCGATCACGTCAAAAGGGTGCTTGTGGCGCTCGACGACTCGCCTCGAGCGACGGCCGTTTTTGATGTTGGCGCGGAATATGCCCGACGGCTGGGTGCGAAACTGTACCTGGTCCGGACGATCACACTACCGCCGCATTTTTCGCCGCCTTCCAAGGAGGATCGGTTGCCCAGACGGCTCTCGGAGGTGGCGGAACGTGATCTGGATGCCATCGCCAAGCGAGCTCCAGACATCGCGTTGGCAGAAACGCTCATCACATTTGGTCTCCCTGGGCAAATGATCCCTGAGACAGCGGCCAAGCTAAAGGTTGATCTAATCGTCATCGGCAGCCATGGCTACCATAGCCGGGATCGAATGCTGGGCACGACAGCTGCTGCCATTGCTAATCATTCCGCTCATAATGTGCTTGTTGTCCATGCCAGTCCCCCAAACGGTAATCAGCGGGCCGAAGTGAGTCATTGAAGAACTCATCAAAGGACATCAAGCTATGGCGTCATTCTGCGACAAATGCCAGGGAGCAGCGGAGCCCGCTGCGCAAATGAGAACTTTTGAATACGAGGGTCAGACCCTGCGGTGCCTCTCGCTTGTTTCAAGTTGCGTCGTCTGCGGGTACCGCTGGGAAGACGCAACGTACGACGCGGAAAACGCACTTTTTGCCGAGCAGGCCCGTGCAGCCGTGTCGAGTCGGCTGGGATCCTCACACGATGCGCACATTTGCGGCGCTTCAAGGAACCAAAGCGCCATGGCGGCACAATCCCGGTAGCGGTCTGCAATGGACCACTTGGATTGCCGGACCAAAAAACGGGAGATCAGCATGCGATTCTCGACTGGCGCGTCTGTCAACGTTGTGGCTCTCGGGGCGGTGGTGGCGTAGGAAAAGCACAATGGTCGCGCCCGCCAAACTTAAGCAAAGCGCCGCAGCAACAAGTGCAGGCAACCTGTGCGTCACACACGTTGTTCCAGTGCTGACGATGGACAGTCCTAAAGTATGCATTACCCGTACCTGCGCCACGAACAGGCATTCGCCTAGGAACGAGTCAATGCGCGACGTTTAGCGTGGGTAGCTTTTGCTTCACACGAGGAGACACACTTGGCGTTTGCGCTCCCCTGCGTTAGCGATAATTATGTCGCCGTGAATCTTGGGAACGGTCGGAAAATTTCCGCCGATAAGATTCAGGTTTCGCGTCCTGAAAGATGTTGTGCGACTCACAATTCCCTCAATATGCCTTGTCTCCGCGTCTTGAGCCGCCCAAGAAGGATCAGACCTGCACTCGGACAAATTCCAACCCAAGTTGGAATTTGTCCGAGTCGAACGAATGCACACGCTACAAATCGCGCGCATCTTGCGAAAGGATAGGGCTGCAGCATGCTCCGAAGAAGATCCATTGCCAAGACGACTAATGGAGCTAACTCGCCAAGAACTCAATGAGATCGCCAATCGAGCACCAGACATCGCGGTGGCCGAGACGCTCATCACATTCGGACTACCTGGGCATATGATACTTGAGGTAGCCGACATGCTGCGGGTTGACCTTATGATTCTCGGTAGTCACGGTTACAAAGGCTGGGACCACGTGTTAGGAACGACAGCCGCAACTATTGCCGACCGTTCCACGCATAATGTGCTAGTAGTCCATGCCGGCTCGACGAATGGTGAGAGCCAGACAGAACATAGCCATTGAAACTTTAACCCCAAGTGTCCACGCCAGACCTCCTCGATACCCGTATCGCCTGGTGTGTCGCGCACTTGGGGTTACCTAATCGATCGTCATGCATGATTAGAGCGCACCGGCGAATTGGTGAGAACATCAGACCAGGCATCGTTTGGCCACAGATTAGCTTTCGCGGAGCGTGAAGCGCACTCTGATCTCTGCAATCATGCCGGTGCGAACACCAGCAAACGAGGGCTGCTTGATGTTGAAATCTTTCAGGTTAATGGTGATATGGCCGTGCACTTGAATATCGGCACCGTCGCGCTCAGCGGCGTAGTGGAATCGGAGCAGTCTTTGCACTCCGTGTAGAGACAGTGTGCCCACCGTGTCGCCTGCGACCTTCTCGTGGTCACGTGGTACGCTCAGCTTTGCACGCTCGACAGAGAGCGTGGCTGCGTGGTACTTGCCTGCTTCCAGATACTTCCAAAGCTGCTTTTCACGCACCCCATTGCCTGTCTTAATGCAGCTCAGGTGACCCCGTTGCTCCATTACGCAATCGATCTTGGCAGTGACTACAATCATTCCGCCTGACTCCTGGGCCACAAGCTCGGATGACTTCCCATCAATTGTCAGACCAGCCGTGCCTCCTGGCAAGTGCATGTCAAGTTCGGATGTTCCTGTCGATCTCAGCTCGGCGGAAGCCACCATTGAGAAACTGAAAGCGGCTAGCATCGCGGCAGAAGCTGGACGACAATTTCGGGTTCGCATAACAGTGATAACCTACTCACTCTCCAACGCAAGCCGCATGCCGATCGATTCCCGGTGATAAATCTGCCCTGGCCCAACGATGAGCAAGCTAACCTCGGTAAAGTCAGCCTTTGTCGAACGCAAGAAGCGCGCTCTCGCAATCCGGGTATGAAAATTGCAAATAGATAGCTCCGAGCGCCACCAACCGTCCAATTCCGAGAGATTGATGCCACCGTTGACAAGCACCTTCATGCCACTCGTTCCACTCGCCTCCCAAGGTCGCCGTGGCGTGTTGATCCAAACGTCCACGCCTTGCACCAAATGCTCCGCTAACAACATGTCGTAGTCGCCAAGGAAGACGATATGGGACCGATTTTCTGGTTGGCGGATGAAGCTTATCCATTCATGGATCAGGGCCTGACCCGCGCAATCCTCGGGATGAGCCTTGCCAGCGATGATAAGTTGCACCGGACGACTAGGATTAGCCAAAATTCGCAACAACCGCGCAGGATTGTGCAGGAGTAAATTCGGCCTTTTGTAAGTCGCGAAGCGCCGCGCAAAGCCAAGCGTCAACGCATTGGGATCAAACACATAGCTTGCTCGTCAATCGCCTGGGATGACGCGCCCGAGGCGGTGAGTTGCCTGGACAGGCGCTCGCGGGCGAACTCAACCAAAGAACGACTTGCGGCCGTGCGAAACTGCCAGAGCCTGGTGTCGGAGATGCTGCGAATGCCAGCCTCGAGGTCTTCTGTCGTTCCGAGCCAGCGCTCTTTGCCACAAGCCTCCGTCCATAAATCATCGGCTGTGGCCGAATCCCAGCTCGGCATGTGAACTCCGTTGGTCACGTATCCGACGGGCACTTCGTCTGCTGGCCATTGTACAAAGAGTGGCTCAAAGAGATTTCGGCTGACTTTCCCGTGCAAGCGGCTTACAGCATTGACCGACCCACTGCCCCGGATTGCTAGATAGGCCATGTTGAAACTCTCCGATGGATCGTTCGGATTCTGGCGACCCAGCGCCAGTAAATCATGAAGTGATATGCCAAGCTTCTGCTCGGCATAGCCACCGAGGTATTGCTCGATAAGTGCCGGAGAGAAACGATCAAAGCCAGCGGCCACCGCCGTGTGCGTAGTAAAGAGGTTTCCGGCACGCGTGACGGCCAGCGCGACATCGAATGGCTGTGCGGTCGTTCGCATGAAACTGCGAGCCCGTTCCAACACAGCAAACGCCGCATGCCCTTCATTCAAATGACAGACTTCCGGCTGAATGCCAAGCGCACCCAGCAGTCGCCATCCTCCAATCCCGAGTAGGATTTCCTGCTTAAGGCGTAGCTCTGGTCCACCCCCATAAAGTTCACTGGTGATTCCCCGATGAATTGGGTAGTTTGCGGCGTCATTGCTGTCCAGTAGGTAAAGTTTCACTCTGCCAACTTGAACTTGCCAGGCGCGTAGCCAAACCGAGTAACCAGGCAAGGCGATCTCTAACCGCAACCACTCGCCGTTTTCTTGGCGCAATGGCGTAATCGGTAACTGCCCGGGGTCATTGTATGGAAAGAGTGCCTGTTGCGCTCCGTCCTTATCGATCACCTGGCGAAAGTAGCCCTGCTGGTATAGTAGGCTCACTCCGACAACTGGCACGCCCAAATCACTGGCGGCTTTTAGCTGATCTCCGGCCACATTGCCCATCCCGCCGGAGTAAATTGGCAACGCTTCACTCAACATAAATTCCATGCTGAAGTAAGCGACGCATGTCAAAGCAGCACCCAAATGATTCTGCTGAAACCACGCGGGAGTCGCGTCCGCTTGGCGCCGGCTCTGCACCAGGCCATCAACCTTTTTACGAAAGGCCGGATCGGCGAGCACGCGCTCTATCTGGTCGCGCGAGACTGTCTGCAAGACTACCCACGCGTTGTGCGTGATATCCCACAGTTTTGGATCAAGCTGTTGCCACACTTCGTCGGTGGCATGATTCCAGGAACCGCGCAAATCGAGGGCTAGCTCCGCCAAAGCATCGAATCCCTCAATTTCCGCGGGCAAGAGGTTGTATATCGGGTGGCTGACACGAGTCTGTTTGCTCATGGTTTCTTCTCCGAATTTGTTCCGGACCGAACTCCTGCGCTTCGGATTGTGAAGGCGCCGACACAATTGCGCGCGGGGCCTTCGAGTCATCGCGCTGGCTTCTGTTGGATTTTCTCGTACGTTGTGGCACTCGCTTGCCAAGGCGCATCCTCACGCGGCTGAATTGACTCCGCTGAGCCCAAGATCCTGGTTGCCCGACAGTACGAGAATTCGATTTCTTAATTTGCGCTTGGCGCGCGCTTCAAGTTGTCGCACACGTTCCCGCGAAACACCCAGGCGACGGCCGATGTCGGCAAAGGATAGCTCATCTTCAGGGTCGCGCATCAGGCGACATTCGATGATAAGCTTCTCCCTCCCGTCAAGCACGTCGAAAGCGGTTCGAACGATATCGCGAAGACAACGTTCGCTCTCAGCGTCTATGTACGTCTGTTCTTGATTGCAGCCGGGGGATGGTATTGTGTCAGCGATACTGGTATCCGCGTTATTGGCAACCTTGAGATCAAGCGACAAGTCACGTGAGTCCAACCGCTGCATGAGGCAAATCATCTGGTCGCTCGATGCGCCAAAACGTTCCGCAAGCAACGTATTGGCTTGCTCGCTATCACCCACGAGATTTTCGATTCGAGCTCTTTCCCTGCGAAGTCTAAAGAATAGTTTCGAGCGCAGCGGACCTGACCCTACGCCCACTAAGCTCCAGCTGCGAATGACGTAGTCCAAGATATATGCGCGAATCCAATAGGCGGCATAGGTAAGGAAACGGTTTCCTCGTTCCGGTTCGAATTTGGATAGCGCGTGAACGAGGCCAAAATTTCCTTCGGCTATCATCTCAGAGAGGGGTAACTGGTAGTGGCGGTACCTCAAAGCGATCGACGCCACGTGACGCAGATGTGAACGAATGAAATCCTCCTTGGCTCGAATGTTGCCCTTATCGTGCCACTGCTGCCAAAGCAATGACTCTTCTTCGCGAGAGAGCTTCGGAAACGCGTTTACCATGCAAATGTAGTGCGATATTGTCGAATTCGGTAAGGTTGCCATGATGAGGACAATCTCCCTTGTCGCGGCGGCGCTCTGCTCGCGACTCCCAGCTAGAGACTCAAACTGTATTTCTGACCTTGACTATCGAGGCAGTGGCCTGATCCATTACCCTCGTATGCCCTCGAAAAGTCACATTTTAGGACGTGACTATCGGCACACTGCATTAGAAGATGAGACTGTAGGGCGTTCCTTGTTGGTCTTGACATTCGCCGTAACTGAATTGCTCCCATTCGCGTCGCGCCAGCGTGCACTTCAACATGCGTCCGGCTCCGCAGTTCAAGACCGCTACCGAAGCCATGGAGTTCTCCGTGAGCGTGGGCGATACCGTAGAAACACGCTCTGCGTTTTCGGTAGAAACTTTGCTAAATTGACCCTCGCATGGGGATCCATCCGGGAGCGTTCCTTTGACATTTCCGTTAGATTGCGCCGATGACTCCATCTGCAACGTTGAGGACTGTCCGGTCTTCATGTTGTACAGATGCCCCGCCTGAGTGCCCATGCAGCCGGCGAGCGGGAGTACAAGACTGGTCCACAAGAAGACATCTCGTGTAATCATGATTCGATTGACCTTTCTAGTTTAGATGAGTTGTGAATGAATCGGATGAAAGCCTAATCTCCCATGACGCGCGCGAGCTGGGCGCGAGCGGTGCCAAGTTCGAAGCCTCCGACGGCCTCCTGAACTTCCGCCTCGAGTCGAAGCGCTTCGGCGTCGGCAAGCTCGGTACTGGTTCCGAGCCCGGCTCGAAAGCGCGCATCGGCTTGCGCGTAGTTGGCGCGGGCGGCTTCTGCGGCTTGCGCAAGAGCTTCCAAAGCTGTTTCTGCAACGCGAGTTCTTCGGTAAAACTGTTGTGCGGCTGCCAGTGCCTTTTGTTTTGCGGCTGCAATTTGGGCGTCGTAGGCCCATTCGCGCTGTCGTGATGCTGAGGCTGCGGCGTCCACGGTTGGTTCGTAGAAGGGCCACGCCAGAATTAGACCCGCGTCATAATTGGGAACACTCGGTATGAGTCCGCGACCTTCAGGGGTGAAATTGTTGTTCGCCGGCGCACCCCCTGCGCGCGCCGAGATAGCGGCCGTTGCAAACAAGTTAGGGCGAAGAGAAGCCGAGATCGCGATTGTTTGCGCGTGCTGCGCCTTTCGCTGGTCAAGGGCCTGCAAAATCTCGGGTTGGTACGCGACAGCGCGTTGTTCGACTTGAGCAAGGGGGGGCGTTGGGGGTACTGACTCCTGAACTTGAGCCGAATCGAGTTCCGGCTCCGTGAATCCAACTGCAGCCGCCAGAACACTGCGCGCGATGCGTAGATTGCCTTCGGCCCTGATTCGACCCACTCTGAATCGAGTTAGGTCAGCGGTAGCCCGGGTGATCTCGATGGGCGGACGCATCCCCGACTTGACCCCAACGTCCGCAAAATCGCTGTGAACCTGCGCTCGTTGTTCGGCCTGGGCAGCGGCTTCCATTACGGCGCGCGCCGCCTTGACCGCGTAATACGCTTGGGTAACAAAGAATGTGATATCCAGGTGCGTCGCTTGTAATCGATCGCGTTCAATAGCAAGCAGGGCTTCCCCGGCTGCTGTTTGCGCGGCGATACGACCGAAGTCAAAAAGCTCTTGTCGCAACCCCACAGCAGCCAGAGTTGTCGCGTAGGGGTGCCAATCGGGCTTCGATTGAATCGTCGTGCCGCCGATGCGGGGAAGATCTACGGCGTCGCTGCGAAAAACTGTGGACGTAGAATTATTGGTGGACGAGCCAACTACCTCCAAAGTGGCACCTGCGGACGGCAGCCACTGGGCGGCCGGCACTCGAGCGTCAGCTGCAACGGCCAGAAACCGCTCGCGCGCTGACCGCAATTCCGGCTGGTGCAAGCGTGCGTAGCCCAAGGCTTCCTGTAGAGTCATCGACGGTACCGACGGCACGCCAATCGTCGTCGACGCGGGTGGCACCGCGGTTGAGGCCGGCATGGAGGGTTGCGCCCCCAGTTCCGCAGCTGGGAGGGATAGACCGAGAAGCATCAGAACCCCCAAGCTTCGACGGAGCCGCTCGCCATTGAAGAATCGCGGACTTTTGCACATGGCGCGACACATGCACGCAAGGAGCGAGCCAACGCAAGTTCGCTGAATTCCGCAGATTCACTACTCTGTGACTTGGAAAATTTCCGACTAGGCTAGGAGGAATTCCCAATCGTCATGTTCCCCCTCCTGATTCGTTCCCTATCGCGACGCACTCGCACGCTGCTCGCAACAGCCCTGGGGCTGAGTGTCGTGTTGGCACTAGGTTTGTGGGATGCGCACCACGAAGACGTAATGGCGCTGCAGCAATTGATGCACGAGCATCAAGCCTTTGCGGCCACGCTTTCCACATACATCGAGCTTAGTGGACGAGACGTGGGGATGAGGTCTCTTCTACCGACTGATGAGCACTCCTTGGCTATGTTGACTCCGGTCAACTCTGCGATTTCTCGCATCGAACATGACCGGCGTTTCATTGTGTTGCTCATGGATGCCGCGCGTGGGCAATATCTGACTTCCCGCCGTCAGTGGGTCCAAATTCCTGAGCTCTCATCCGCTCTGAATCACGGCAGTTCGGGCGCGATACTATCACGCGAGTCGGCGGCGCTCTTGGGTTTACCGCGTCGCACCGCTGTGGCCGGCCTTTCTTCCGCACAGGCGCCATCGCAAAGCTTCAGTGCAGTTGCCGTCGTCACATCGGCTGAGGCGGAGCGCGACCGCAGCCGCCGTGAACAGTGGCGGTCAGTGTTAGGTGTTGCTCTAGCGAGCGGTCTCATCTTGCTGGCGGCAGTTGGCACGCTCAGAACGCAGAAACGTGAATTGGATTTAGCCCGCCAACGGGAATTGCACAAGATGGAGCGGGCTCGCGACGCTGAACTTGCGCGGGCCAATCGGATGGCGACGATCGCCGCACTCTCGTCAGGAATTGCGCATGAGATGTTCAACTCCCTTGGGTGTAATCTCCGGCAGAATTGAACAACTTCAGACCGCATTGAAAGGTCAGGAGCGCTACGAGCGAAGCATTGAAACAATAGCGGCGCAGGTGCATCGCATGGACAAGATCATAAGGGGATTTCTCGCGTTTGCCAGGGGAGATGCGCCTCTGCTCATTCACCGGCCAGCCAATGACATTGCGCGGGCCGTTATCCATCTTGTCGAGTACCGATTTGCAATGGCGGATATCGTTCTTGACTTCAAGCCTTGTGCTAACGACTCACTGCTGGTCGCTTGTGAGCCGGCGCTATTTGAACAGGCGCTGATTGACATACTAATTAACGCGCTGGAAGCGTCCAAACCAAAGCAGCACGTTACTCTGTCGGTCCATTATGACCAAAGTTCAGTAGCGTTCGTAGTTCTAGACGAAGGAACCGGCATATCAGAATCGGTTATTGCTCGTGCCACCGAGCCCTTCTTTACCACCAAGGCCGGAAAGGGCGGTAGCGGATTGGGCCTTGCCATCGCAAAGGAAATTCTGACGCATCACCGGGGGGAAATCACATTCGAACTTCGAAACAAGGCGGAGAGCGGCGCACAACCCGGCACACGTGTAGTTGTAAAACTTCCGCGCACGGAGGAGGAGTCCAGTGAAAGCACAGAGTAACTCGGATCAGACGCCAAGAGTGCTGGTCGTCGATGATCAATCAGAGATGGCAGAAACTGTTGCCGAAGGCCTGGCGGAATTTGGCTATGAGGGTTCTGCGGCATCGTCGGCCAAGCAAGCCGTAGAACTCATCAAAAATGGCAGCTTTGATGCATTGGTGACTGATTTGCGGATGCCTGGAATGGATGGTCTGGAGCTTCTAGCCCAATCTCGATCTGCGGCGCCGGATTGTCCAGTTATCGTTATGACTGCATTCAGTGGCATTGATACGGCAGTTGAGTCGATTCGACGTGGTGCGTATCACTACATGACCAAGCCCTTCAAAGTGGCGGAACTCGCTTTGTTCCTGACTCGCGCCTTGGAGGAGTCCGCACTGCGCCGCGAGGCCAAAGCACTTAGAACGGCTCTGCACAGTCCGCTCGAAAACATCGTTGGCCAGAGCCGCGAGATGCAGGATGTATTTGAGCTGGTTCGTCGTATTGCAGACTCGAACGTTCCAGTGCTTGTCCTCGGTGAAACGGGCACGGGCAAGGGTTTGATCGCGCGGGCTCTTCATTCTGAGAGCTCGCGGGCGAATCAACCCTTCGTTAGCGTCAACTGTGCTGCAATCCCCGACAATCTATTGGAAAGTGAGCTCTTTGGTCACGTTCGCGGGGCATTTACGGGCGCTTCCACCGACAGAGTGGGATTGTTCGAACAGGCGCATCGCGGAACACTGTTCTTGGACGAGATCGCCGGAAATGAGCACGGGTTTACAGTCCAAGTTGCTGCACGTGCTTGAAACCAGTTCGGTAAGACCCGTTGGAAGCAACACGGTGCGAAAGGTAGATGTGCGTATTGTCGCGGCAACGCACCGAGATCTACGCGAACGAGTGACTCAAGGGTTATTCCGCGAAGATCTCCTGTATCGCCTCGACGTTATTTCCATCGATTTGCCGGCACTGCGCTACAGGACGGATGACATTCCGCTACTCGTCAAGACCTTTCTGGCCGCTGCGCGGCAGCGCAACCCTCATTCACCGCTCACACGAATGTCCAGGAGCGTCATGGAGATATTCATGAATGCGCCTTGGCGAGGAAATGTTAGAGAACTCGAACATATCGTCGAGCGGCTCGTTCTTTTGTGTCGATCCGAGGAAGCCACCCCAGCTGATTTGCCCAAGAACATGGTCTTGGAACCCTCTGGGGTTACGGAACCTCAATTTGGTGACCGCGTCATACCGATACGTGAGTTGCAGCGACGCTACGCAAGCTGGGCACTTCAGAAATTTGCCGGGGCCAAGCTAGCTACGTGCGAAGCACTGGGGATTGACTCGAAGACTTTGGCGAAGTGGCTACGCCTAGAAAGCACGCTGGAGCATTCCCAATAGGAACGCTCTGATGGAATACTCGTGGACACAACCAGATTTTGCCGACCGAGACGAAACCCGAATTCATGCTGATGATCGAATAGGGACATTTTCCCAGTCAACTTGGAAAATTTCCCAGTTGTGTCGCAACCATTGATGCCCAATCGCTTCGATTGAAGCAATTCGCGGGTTGGTACGTAAGTTGCTGAGCCGACCCGGATGACTGAACAAGAGGAGCCGACGCCTAGAGAACCATTGCGCCCGCGTCCCGGCGTATCAGTAAAGCTCGCCATTACCTTTGGCACGCTGGTGCTCGTGATCATTGGTTATGGCCTCTATGCCCGTGCCAGGGCGCATGTAAATAATGAAGCTCTTGACAGCCATCCGAAGTCCGTATCGGTCGTCGAAGTCCGTGCCGGAATCTATCAATCCGAACGACGCTATGTGACCACGACTGAGCCTTGGGTCATGGCAAACGTTGGGCCCCAGTTCATTGCTGCGTTCGTGGATTCCGTGCTCGTTCGTCCGGGCGACGTGGTGAAGCGAGGTCAGGTTCTCGCGACCTTGGATTGTAGGGACGCCAGCGCGTCGAACCGGGCCGTAGCGGCACAAGCTCGAGCCATCGACGCAAAACAAAAGGCTATGGCTAGCGAAGCGGCTAGAATTAGTTCAATGCTCGATGGGGGATTTGCGGCACCCAACGAAGCCGAGCAAAAAGTTGCAGGCAGCGAGAGCGAACTTGCTCAACTGATGGCGACCCAGGCTAAGCTTGCAGGAACCAATCTGGCGGTGAACGATTGCGTTCTTCGCTCGCCTTTCGATGGCGAAGTTGCGACGCGTTTCATCGACCCTGGAGCATTTGTGCGCCCAGGTACGTCCATCGTGTCTATCATTGATCGTTCCACCGTACGCGTCAGCGCGGACGTTCCAGAGAGTGATTTTGGCCATATCGCACCTGGAACGCAAGTATCGCTGCGTATGCTTGCAACTGGCGCCGAGACCTCAGGGACTATCTCTCGTCGATCGCCATCGGCCAACGACTCAACCCGAACGGTGCATTTCGAAGTCGACTTGCCCGACCCTCAGCGGAAAATCCCGGTCGGTACGACCGCAGAGATGAGTATCAAGATTGGAACACCCGAACCGGCATCAATATTGCCCGGAATTGCGGCTTCCGTACGCGACACATCGGCGACTGTGTTCGTGGTTGTCGGTGCACACGCAAAGAAACTCGTCGTTTCAGTGAAAGGTGAGTCACTTGGTACACTGTTCGTTGACCCTTCCGTCTTGAAACCGGGAACACGCATTGTCACGGAGGGGCGTTCACTATTGGCGGATGGCGATGCGATCATAGCCACACTGCTTGCACCAGCTACTGAAGCGCCATCGTCGCCGGTAGGAGCCAAGCCGTGACGAGTCTATCTCTAAAGAATCCCATTGCGATACTCATGTTGTGCATCGGGGTCGTGGTCTTTGCCAGCGTCGTCACTCCACGCATGGCCGTGGACACGTTCCCGGAGCTGACGCCGCCGGTACTCGTTGTGGGAACGTTGGCACCCGGTCTAGGCCCCAAAGACATGGAAAAGACCATCACATGGCGTATAGAAAAGTACGTCAGCGCTACTCCGGGGGTGGATCATGTCGAAAGTACATCTCGAAACAACCTGAGCATTGTTTTCGTCTGGATGAAATGGGGAACCGATCTCAACGCTGCCCAAACGCTTGTGCAGCAACAAGTTCAATTTGCGATGGCCGCCGTGCCCAAGTCACTGGGCGTGTTGCCACCGTTTGTGCTTCAGTATGACCCCTCGAACGCACCCGTCGTGCAAGTTGCAGTTTGGGGAAGTGGTTACAGCGGCCCACAGCTGTATGATTATGCGTTCAACAACATAGAGCCGCAACTGGAAGGGATCAGCGGCGTTGCAAGTGCGGCATTGAATGGAGGCAGGCAGCGTCAAATCAACATCATTGTCGATTCCGTGAAGGCACAGGCACGTGGCCTAACCGCCGAAGACATTGCCAAGGCGGTAGCTCAGTCCAACGCCCTGTTGCCGTCCGGAGAATTCATATCGCCAAGATTCGATGCCAATGTTTACACAAACGCCATTCCAAAAAAGGTCAAAGCCATAGGTGATGCTGACGTCAAGTTGAAAGACGGCAAGGCCGTCTTGATTCGGGACGTAGCTACGGTCCAAGATGGTGGTTCCCCCGCCACACAGGATGTAACGATCGATGGCACACCGGGCGTATACCTAAACGTCTTGCGCGTCCCAGGTGGCAATACGCTTGCAATTGTGGACCAGGTCAAGACAATCGTAAGCTCAATTCAAGTAAAACTTCCTCCGGGGATGCATGTCAAGGCCATCTTTGACCAGTCCACTTTTGTAGGCACCGCATACACGGGGCTCAAGACCGAAGTGTGGCGGGCATTGCTGCTTATTGCCCTGGTGATCCTGGTATTTATCCAAAGCGTGCGCGGCACACTCATTGTAGCCGTGGCGATACCTCTGTCCTTTGCCATTGCGCTCATTGTCCTCTATGCGCATGGCGACACGCTGAATGCATTTACTCTAGGTGGCCTCACATTGGCCATGGGCCGTTTGGTGGATGACGCTGTTGTTGTACTCGAATCCATCCACCGTCACCAGCGTCAAGGTATGAGCATAAGAGACGCCGCTTTGCACGGCACCAACGCGGTAGCGCTGCCCGTCCTTGCGTCCATGCTTACAACGATTGCCGTGCTGCTGCCAGTGCTGCTGCTTGCGGGTTTGGCTCAGAAGTTGTTCGTGCCCCTGGCGCTTACCGTAGCCGTGTCCATGGTGGCTTCATACTTCATTAGCATCATGGTCACCCCGGTTGCTTGCCGCTATTTCCTGGGTCACATCCAACATGGGCGGCTCGGGACACGGGTGGAAGCGTTGATTGACACCACGGCGGATGCCTATGCGCGGCTGCTTAGGCGAGTCCTGCCCAATCGGACTTCGATCATCGTTGCTTCCACGACACTGATCCTTGCAAGTGCATGGTTAGCATCCAAACTGCCAAGCACGTTCTTTCCTGAGATTGACGAATCCATGGAACGCATCTATGTCCGCCTTTCGCCTGGCACGTCCCTCGAGCAAGCGTCCAAAACCATTCAGGAGATGGGAACCGTGCTTAAACGCGAATTGCCGGCTGGAAACGTCGAGCTTGTGCTCACCAATGTGGGTTCGCCTGGCAATGCGCGCAGCGCTATGACCAGCCCGAATTGGGGCCCCCACATGGGCTTCATTCGCCTCGAGTTGACGGACTCTGAGCATCGCCACTCGAGCCAGCGAGAAATCTCAGACAAGGCGCGCGAGATTCTGAATCGACACTACCCGGGTGTCAACTTTCTCCAGTGGCCTGGGGGACTCGTGGCCAGCGTTTTCTCCAACGGCTATTTCGCCCCAGTTGTCGTGGAGGTGCGCAGCGAAAATCTCGAGGAATTGGACCGTCAGGCTAAGGCCGTCGCTAGCGTCGCCCGCACAGTAAATGGCATTCGCGACGTCTGGGTAACTAGCCAAATGGACTACCCGGAAATACATGTAGATACGGATCGTGAGAAGGCAGGCTTAGTAGGTGTAAGTCTTCGTGACGCCGCCCAAACAACCCTCGATGCCGTGCTCGGCAACATCAATACACCGAGCGTTTGGATCGATGGCTCGAACGGCCAATCCTACTATGTGGTCACGTATCTCGACCCGAAGCAAGTCTCAGATCCTAGCGCTCTTGCGCAAGTTCCGATCCGTGTAGGACCGAATGCAGATCCAGTGACCCTTGGTAGTTATGGCAAGGTCTGGCGGTCCATAGGTCCGATTGCGGTTGAGCGCAATCAACTCGAGCGGGCATCCCATATAGAAATGCAGACAGAAGGTCGCGACATAGGAAGTGCCGCTGAAGAGCTCAGCGAGAAGCTAAGAAATGACCCTCGAACCAGGAATATTCGATTCGATTGGGTAGGCCAGGTCGCGCTTATGAAAAATACGTTTTCAGGACTCGGACTTGCCATTGGGCTAGCCATTATGGTCGTCTTCATGATCATGGCGTCTCAATTCAAGTCGCTCCGACTGCCCTTCATCATGCTATTTACAATCCCGGTGTCCTTGGTCGGTATCGACTTGGCACTATTGGCCGCTGGACAAGGGTTCTCGATCACCGCGCTCATGGGCATTTTGATGGTCGTCGGTATCGCGGTCTCGAATGGTATTTTGCTCGTGGACGACGCCAATCGTCGTTTGCAGGAAGGAACCGACAAATTCGAAGCCGTCATCGCAGCGGCACGATCACGCTTTGTACCCATCATAATGACCAGCCTCGCCACTGTCATAGGTCTCGTTCCAACTGCCTTTGCGCTCGAGCGCGGAACGGAATCCAACCAACCGTTGGCTCTTGCGGTCGTCGGCGGTCTGACATCCTCAACGTTCCTTTCCCTCTTTCTGGTTCCGGTGATGTTCATGTTTATTGCTCGGCGCAATGAAATGCCCGCTGATGAACGAGCAACCATAGGTGAGGCGGCCATCGCCAAAGCCTAGCGGCCCCAATTTTACGAATCTAGAGATGCGTTCAGAGGATTGCCAACCGTGCATCCAGGACGCATAATGCAATTCGATCAGAGGCAGCGCTCAATTTGCAGTATACTGAATATCCAAAGTGCCCACGGTGCGCCCCCATTGCCTTTCGAGGGGTTGGCTGTGCTGGCACTTGGGTGTTTTTTTTGACCGTAATGAATACCTTGTGTGCGACCTGGCTGACGACACCAGTCACTTGGGCGCAGGAGGTTAGCGTGGCGAGTGACATCGCACCGCCGGCATCGATACTAGGTTATCGCGAGCTGCGCGTCACACCGACCGCAAAGGGTGGTCCCGGCGACCCAGCGTCGGTCGCAGCCGGGCCCGGCGGCTTCAACCTCACTTCCAGCGATGACAAGTGGCAAATTCGCTTTCGAGCTTTGGTTCAAGCTGATGGACGCTTCTGGTTCGACGACACCCAGCGACCGCAAATCGATACCTTTCTGATTCGGCGTGCGCAGCCTTACATCGAGGGGCGCTTGCCTTACGGTGTTTCATTCCTCGTCAGTCCAGATTTCGGCGGCGGCACGACTTCACTGCAAGATGCATATATCGGCGTGGACCTGATCGACGCCATCAAGTTCCGTTTCGGCAAGTTTCGTCCACCATTCGGACTCGAGCGCCTGCAACCGACGTCCAATCTGTCGTTCGTCGAGTTCGGCTTGCCTACACTGCTCACACCGAATCGTGACGTTGGTGCCATGGTCCACGGCAATCTCTTGAGAGGGTTCTTCGGCTACGCGGGAGGCATGTTCAATGGAGTACCTGACAACGGAAGCGCTGACCTCGACACCGACAGCCAGAAAGAATTCGCCGGAAGGGCGTATCTGCGTCCATTCAAACTGCTCCGCAATGAGCCCTTGGGTCGCCTTTTCTTCGGCGTTGCAACGACATTTGGGCGAGTTCATGGAAATCCCACCAACTCCTCACTGCCGAACCCTGCGTCAACCCCAGCCTACAAGACTCCAGGGCAGATTGGCGACTTCTCGTACGTCAGCGCGGCATCGGGCACCGCTCCGAACTATTCGAACACCGTCATTGCTGACGGGCCTCACACTCGTTATGGCATTTACTTCTACGAGGCGGTGGGGCCGTTCAGTCTGCTGGGCGAGTACTATCTTTCCCGTCAGGAAGTTGGGCGCGCCGGCTACGGCAATGTGATGGTTCATAATCGCGCATACCAAGCACAAGCCACGTTCGTACTATTTGGAGCCAGCGCATCGTATGATTTCGTGCATGTGCAAACGCCGTTCGAACCGAGCGCCAGCCACTATGGAGCGCTCGAACTAGCAACCCGTTTGGGCCACCTCGACATTGATCCTGAGGTGTTCCCCAATTTCGCATCACCTGCCGGATCGGTCCGCGGCGCGACCGAAGTCACCCTCGGTAGCAACTGGTACTTGAGCGACAATGCGAAATTCGTCGTCAACTGGGATCACACCGCTTTTCAAGGGGGTGCCAAGACACCGGTGGAGAGCGTGATTGGACATCGCGAGGCCGAGAACATTGTCTTGCTCCGAGCACAGGTGGTCTATTGAATATTCGCGCTCGTGGAGCACCCGACCAACTCCAAACCACCATGCCAAGAGTCGGAGCCGGGCCCGCCGGGGCCTCGGCCGCCATCCACGCTGATAGCGTTGTTGCGGCCATTGAAGTCGAGAAGCACCTGAATCACCGATCCAAAGCCAAGATTGACTGGGGCTGAACCGGGGACCTATCGAGCGGCTGCATTATATTCGCTGTGATCAGGAACCTACAGCACCGCCGGTGGGCTCCTACCTATTGTTGGAGTTTG
This sequence comes from uncultured delta proteobacterium, assembly GCA_963811985.1. Lineage (GTDB taxonomy): Bacteria > Myxococcota_A > Polyangia > Polyangiales > Polyangiaceae > FEN-1139. The sequence goes on along the minus strand of CAWEUH010000004.1, from coordinate 3,858 downwards.
CCTTGTCCACGATTAACAAACGCTCGCTTGCAGGATCACTGGGGATGTATCCCCCCTACCGCTCATTCGGCAAGGTCCAGTCCTTTGCGGTGGCTGGCCTAGTAGTGCTGGTCGATTTTCTAGCTGGCACGGCACACTTCAGTTCATCGCCGGCAAGCGTCAGAATGAGCTCTGATGTTCATGCCAATTGCACCAAAGGCAGTTGTACTACGCCAAACACTTCCGAGCATTTCGTGGAGGCGGCAAATGTACCAACCGGGAAGCCAAGACTTCTGGAATTCTCGAGCAAGCACTGTGCAAGTTGTGGCCGAATGGCCCCAATCATCAAATCAATGGAGCGAAATTGTACGGCTCGGAACGGCACGATCATGCAAATCGACGTGGATAGCGACGAGGGCGAGGCGCTCGCGGAACTCTATGGTGTCAATCAACTTCCAACGTTCGTGATGGTCGACTCGAAGGGTGACGAAATCGGACGGCTCACCGGCGAACAGCCTCGTCAACGGTTGGCTGTCGCATTAGCGGACGTCAACGGCGTTCTCTGTGCCACACTTTAGGATCTTCAAACGGCGAGTTCAGCAGCAATCACGCTAGGAACCCATGTCTCAATCCACTTTACAATCGCAGAGCCTTCAAACAACTCCATCCGAGAAACTGCAAAAGAGCAGAGGTAAGCGCATGTTACATATGGCACTATTTGTAGTAGGCGGAGGCGCAGCTGGATACGCCTACTATCGATTCATTGGTTGCAGCTCAGGGGTATGCCCCATCACCAGCAATCCGATCATCTCCACAATTTACGGCGCCTTCATGGGCTTTATGGTGTCTGGTGGCATGAAATAAGAACGGGGACTCTTGGCCCCGACGGGGATTGATTATGCAGCCAACTCGGAGCTGAGTTTCTGCTGTAGCGTTTTTGCAGCTTCGCAATCACTGCACACGGTGCCTGCGGACTTGTCTTCATTGTGGCAAGTCGCCAAGCAATGATCGAGTGATTGAACGAACAAGCGAATCTCGTTTTGCGATAGCGATACGTTGTTCATTAGAAATTCCCAGCGATTCGTCCTGAGCCAATTCAGGAGGTACGAACGCACATGATGCCACACTCTCGTGAGTCAAGGTTGGATGAAAGCATCCGAAAACTTGCAATTCTACTGAACAGCAAGGCAGGCGTTCTCGATTGGCCATTACGACAGGGGGACTGTCGGCAACAAGTGACGCCTGCTGCTCGATATTTTACGATTCATCCGGTCGCGGATTGGGATGTTGGCTGATTCTTGGTGGCTGTTTCGCGCCGGACCTTCTCCATGTCTGACTTTCCGTGCCTGATCAACCAAATCAGTTAGAACCTTTTCAGGGAGCATTCCGGGTTTTGCGAATAGTACAGTCGCATCCCGAATTATCATCAGCGTGGGAATCGAATTGATATTGAACTCGCTGGCCAATTCCGGCTCCTCTTCGTGTTCACTTTGCCAAACACGACATCGGGATTCGCGGCGGCCACGCGTTCATAAATAGGGCCGAAAGCGCGACAAGGGCCACACCAGGGAGCCCACCAATCGAGCAGGACGATGCCACCCTTCTTGAGGGTTTTCCGAAATTTTTAGCTGTAATTTGTACCGTTGCCATGGGGCTCTCTCCTTCGTGAGGCCATGTCCGCCTCTATCCATTGGAGCCGACTGCCCTTGAATTGGGTTCGCTGAACGTCAACTTGAGCTCACCCGCCGAATTTCACCGGCGCCCACCCGACAGCAAACCAGCTCGGTCTCAAGACCGTGCGCACGTAATTGGCGAGCCAGCTCTTGCGACTATTTGATGAGACTCACGCAGAATGCAATGCCGATACGGTGCATGCCTCGGGCTTTGGCAAAGTGGGCCAACTCCTCCCTACGTAGAGCGGAAGCTACGCTGCGATATGACCGAATACACGCAAAAGTCGCTCTCTCACATCGTGGGCCAACTCCGCGATGGCGGGTTCGGCATGCGCAGCCGATGCTTCCACTGGATCAACGGCAGCGATAGTCGATGTGAGGTCGTCATTCTCCCAGAGAATCACGTTGCAAGGAATCATGACGCCAGCCAACAGCGTGCCGCTCAATGCACTATGTGCCAGTGATGGGTTGCACGCTCCAAGAATTCGATAGCGCCGGAACGGTAGTTGAAGCTTCTGAGCAAAGACGCTTGTCACGTCAACTTGCGTCAGAATTCCAAAGCCCTCTTTGGCTAGTGAGTCCGGAGCACGCGCCAGTGCTTCGTCGAATGAAAGTGAAAGATTGCTCTGAATTGCATAATTCGTCATCGAAACGCTCCCCACAACGTGACCAACGTTTGCGACATCTCAACATAAATGAGCCAATCGGGCATCAAATGGGTTCCCCTAAGAGAAGAAGGCCCACTCTTGCCACCTTTCAATGGGCCGGAATCTGGTCGCCCGGGGGCCAACACCTCACGACGGTGTGACGGATAAAACGAGAGGTGCCGAAGGGCGAATCCATTTTCCGCGTGATGGCTCTCACAATCGGAGGTAGCAATGAATCGTCTATTACCCGCCAATGAGAACACCGTGGACCGCGTCTTGCGCATTGTCCTGGGCCTGGGCCTGTTGAGTCTGTACTTCGTCGGCCCAAAGACACCTTGGGGCCTGTTGGGTGTAATTCCGATACTCACCAGCATCATCGGAAGTTGCCCGATCTATACGTTGATTGGGGTTTCGACTGCAGCGGGTGCTAGCCAGAAGTAATCGGGCGGACATTTCTTCTAGGAAGAACCTCCTTCCTCCATGGGCGGTTCCACCAGTGAACTGAAGGCCATCGCCTGGAATTTGAGCTCCGGCCATCGAGCACACGATCTGCAGCATCATCACCGGTTTGCATCGCGCCCCGTCGACCGGAGAGGCCTTAATAGCTCTTTCCATGGAACGTACCGCATGTTAGAGGAGGGCAATGGCCTATTCCCTCGATCTACGGCAAAAAGTCTTGGCAGCACTTGAGACGGAATCTTCGTCGGAAGTTGTTGCTGAACGGTTCGGAATTAGCGGAAGTTTCGTGCGAAAACTGCGAGTCAGAGTGTTCATGGGGAGGCTTCAATGCAGAACAAGGTGATCTCAAGTTTTCGCGAAGCCGTAGCCGATATCCCCGATGGCGCCACCATCATGATCGGCGGCTTCGGGCATGCGGTCGATAAGCCGCAGAATCTCATCGGGGCTTTGCGCGATCATGGAGCGAAGGGCCTCACCATGATCGTGAACGGCGCCGGAGTTTCCGGTTCGCTCGGAATCGGTTCTCTGGGAGGGAAACCGTTTATCGACGAAGAAATTCTTTTGCAGAACAAACAGATAAAGAAAGCAATCTGCAGTGTTCCCGCATCGCTGGTTATGTCCAAGCCGGGCGCCTTTGAAAAGCAATACCTGGCCGGAGAGGCAGAATTGGAATATGTGCCCCAGGGGACGCTGGCTGAGAGAATACGTGCCGGAGGCGCGGGTCTTGGGGGAGTCTTTACGCCGACCGGTGTTGGGACTCTCGTTGGAGAAAGGCAAAGAAAAGCGAATCATAGACGGCAAGGAGATGCTGCTGGAATTTGCCTTGCGGGCGGATTATGCCTTTATCAAAGCCCACCAGGCAGACCAGATGGGGAACCTTGTCTATCAGGGGATTATGAGATCTTTTACGCAGTCATGGCGACGGCGGCCAAGGTTGTCATTGTCGAGGCGGAGCAATAGTGGAAACCGGAGAACTCGACCCGGAGATTATTGTTACGCCTGGGATATTCGTCGATCGTATTGTTGAGATACCCAAAGGGAGGGAAGCATGAAAGCGCGGCTCGATAGACAGACGATAGCTCTTCGGGTTGCGAAAGAGT
>CAWEUH010000003.1:0-56109 GCA_963811985.1 uncultured delta proteobacterium | reverse complement strand
AGGTCTCAGCACGGGTACCTGTGTCGATCCCCGGGGTTCCTCCAGTGGCTACGCCATAGAAGACAGTTGGGTATCCCCCCGTGGCTGTAGGACTCCCAGAGTCCACATCACCGCCGCATCCGACGACTAGAGCCGAAACGGCAACCGGATACCAAAGCTTGTCCATGAGTAATCGCTCCACATGTTAAAGAAGATCCACGAACCGACGGGGGATATTCTACACCTTTCGCGTCTTGCGGTCATTCGATACTGGCTCCGGTCGCTGCTGCGGGTGCTACTGCCGCTGCAGGTACTGTGGCTGGATTCTTGCGACGGCAAAGCGTCGCAAGACACGGACTGTTCCGGTTTAGCCATCGGGTCGCAGCTGAGTGAGTGACAGTGACTTTGGGCGGCGGATTACGGAGTAGATTGGTTCGTCGTGAACTTCAGATCGTCGATGATGACGTTGACCGAGTACGGCGTCGCCACCGAGGAGCTGGCTGTCGCTCGCGACTTCTTCTTCGCCAAAATCTTCTCGTCGAACATCCAACTTGTTTCTAAGTCGAAGACGCGGTCTCCGCAGTGCTGGCAGAGCTCGTGCTTCACGTTTTCGAAACGGTGGATGCACCCCTTGACACGAAAAACTACGTCTTGGACAACATCCGTGACGGGACCCTTCGAGCATAAGGGGCAAGAGTGCTAAGCCGCCCTCACGCGCCGATGATGCAGCACGAGCAATCGGTCTGCGCTGATCGCAAGTTCGGCACATGTTTGGCCTTCATCGTCGATGAATTCGACTTCGAAGACATTGTCGGACAAGGGCTCAACGACGGTCCCGACTTGTCCCCGCACCAAACCTTGGTCGGGCATATCGGTCAGCAATGCCACTACGTCGAGATTTGAAATTACGGTTGATGCCATTGAACCTCACAACACGTAGCAACGGGTAAACCTAGGGAATTCTTCGCCCTTTCTCACGATCCAAGCACTACGAACCATAGCCGAGCCGTTTGGGCCGGATAGCTCGAAGTCTAGAACATACAATGCTGCAAAAGTGGCCGAATCGGGATTCGGAAGTCTCACCCTCACCCATCCATACCTCCGAGGGTTGTACCGCTCCAGAGAACTCGATACAAGTGCTTCAAAGTTCGGATGCGTCACGGACATAGCAAGCGGGGCATGAACGAACGAGGCGCATAGCGCACGTCGTAACCACCTTCCCCACGAACACCGGAAGCCTTCCTGCGACCGTAACGGCTGCAACAGCGAACGGTCGCTGCCATTGCGGACCGCAACTGCCAACTGGTACGGCGACGGCCGAGGCCGCAGCTCTTGCCAGTCCCGGCATCCATCCGATGTCGCGGTCAGCAGGGATCGTTGCACTCGGCAAGTGCAGTCCAGCAGTCGAGCAACGTTCGTTGGTTCATTGGGCAGACCGCCGCAAATTCTTTAGGCGCGTCGCCGTTTTTGGTACCCGCGTCACCGATGGTGCACGGTGTGCTGCACTCTTGTGTGGAGAGGATCGCGCGGAACCGCGGCGTTTTGATTATGCGGTCTTCGCTGGAGACGATCTTGAGATTCCGCCGCGCTTCGACCCTCGCGTTATTCAAGAAGCAGGGAATAGATGCAACTAGCTGCCTCGAAGTGTCCGTTGATCAAAACGCGGCGCTTCCCCGAAATCGTCTCTGACGAACTGAAGATGGTCCCACGCACATGCGGCCGAAACCCACATGAATTGCACGGGGCATTTCAGTAAATCTTCACGGTGACTAAGCAGTCGCGTCGGAGCGCTGCGTCGTGAAGCCCAAGATCATGCACGCGCAACTTCCAATCACGGAGTCCGTTCACCTCATGGCAAGCGACGCGGTCGAGTGGTCCAGACACTCATTTCGTATTGTCTTCACGAAGCTTCCCGTGTGAGACCGGGACAGCAAACGAACCGCCCAAGTTCACCGTTCCCATGTGATTTTGCCCCGCAATCGCGATGGGGTAGATGGCCAACGGCCTTGGACACCCACAACGATACGGATAGTGATGTCGCGCAGCGAGTGTGCTAGTGTGCGGCTACGTAGTTGCGCATTTGCATGAGAGCCTTCCGATGATCGCGCACGAATTGGCAGCTGCTGCATTTGAACGCTCGCCGAGTGGCATGCTGGTCACCGACCGTTCCGGCACCATCATAGCGGCGAATCATGAAGTCGAGCGATTGCTTGGCTATGATCGCAACGACCTGATTGGGCGGAACGTCGATATCCTCGCTCCCGCATCGCGCTCGAAGACGCACGCGGCCATGCGCGCGTCTTACATGGCTGAGCTCGTCGCGCGCCCAATGGGGGAAGGCAGGGACCTGTTCGCGCGACATCGTGACGGTCGAGAGGTGCCCGTTGAAATTGGCCTGGCGCCTGTCGAGGTCAATGAAAAGCTGTGTGTTCTTTGTACTATCGTTGACATCTCAGTCAGGCGCCAACTGGAAAATCATTTGCGTCAAACGCAGAAACTCGAAGCCATCGGCAACCTCGCGAGCGGCATCGCGCATGACTTCAACAATATATTGCAGGGCATTGTGGGTTACGCAGAGCTGGTCAGGGATGCCGTGAAAGACAGACCGGATGTGTGCATGGATCTCGAAATCATATCGGATACCGCGAGCCGCGGACGCGACCTGGTGTCGCGCGTATTGCTCTTTTCGCGCAAGGGTGAGCCGACTCGCGCCAAGCTTCAGCTCGAGCCGCTCTTGAACGATGCTGTTAAGCTACTTCGCGCCACGCTGCCCTCCAATGTCGAGATTCGGACGCACCTAGATCCCCATACGCCGGACGTTTTGGCGGATCCCACTGAACTGCATCAAATTGTCATGAATTTGGCCAGCAACGCTGCCCATGCCATGCAAATCTCTGGCGGTTTGATCGACATTCAGACTGCACCGATTTTGGTGGACGATAAGATGTCGAAGGCCTATCCGGCGCTGCGCCAGGGCATGTACGCTTGCCTGAGCGTTTCCGACACGGGGGGAGGAATTCCAAAACCTATCTTGGAACACATTTTCGAGCCATTCTTTACGACAAAGCCAGTAGGCAAGGGCACTGGGCTGGGGCTAGCCATGGTTCAGCGCATTGCCCGCAGTGTCGGAGGCTCTGTCGAGGTGCACAGCCGTGAAGGCAGGGGTACTCGTTTTGATGTTTATCTACCCATTGCAATTGGTGTCGAAATGGAAACAAAGCCACCCGAAGCAGCCGCTAGCATTCGCAAACGCGTCCTATACGTTGACGACGAAGAGCGATTGGCTCAATTGGGTCGGCGCTTGCTCGAAAGCGACGGGTTCGAAGTCGTCGCTTGCAGTTCCAGCGTGCGGGCATTGGCTGACGTTAAGTCGAATCCCGACCGGTATGATCTGGTAATCACGGACAACAATATGCCCCACCTGACCGGAATCGAGCTGGCCGAGGCGATATCGAAGATCAGGCCAGACCTGCCGATCATGATGGTGTCGGGACACGGCGATGTGATCGACTGCGAGGAATTGCAGAATCGCGGCGTGCGGCGCGTCATCCCCAAGCCTTTCTCGTTCTTGGAATTGCGTGCCGTTGTGGCGGAACTCATCGAGGAGTAGTGCATCAGAGCGGCACTCACGGGATAACTGTCGTTGCCAAGAACTGGTCGGCAGCGGAATTCTTGAAGAATTGGCGGAGGAACCGCGTTGCGTGCGCACCGGACAGCGCGCGCCGTCACGACAAAACGACCTTGCTGCAATCCCGCGATCGCGGCGAGATTCGATTTTACGAAATATCCCTAAACTGGCGCCAAGGTGAGAGGCCACTTGTCGCAGTCGGGAGGTTATGTCCACTGCTTGGTAATTCGACCTTACAGGATGCCGGCGCCACGAAAGACGGCGGCACAATTTCAACCACCTCGTCCAATGATGCGTCCCAAGCATCCGACAGTGGGGAAGAATAGCTCTGCTTCTCCAGACAACACGTGGCGAGCTGCACTGCGTCCGAGCGCGTCCTGTCGCCGTTGAAAGCCGACGGATCGCGGCGTTGGCTGCAGCCGCGTCACTGGCTATGCCCGAACGATCATGATGAATAATTCTTGCCTTGATCCGTAGGGGCCAGCTGTGGGGACCGTCTTTGCGTCAAGAGGGCGTTTGCTCCGTGAACACATAGCGGCACCATTGAATTCAGCATATGCAATTCGACCGTTTTCCAACTGGGGTGCGCTCACCCTACATTTTTCAGACAGCTTGAGCCGCATTGAATATGACTCAAATGATTACTTCGACGCAGCACGTACGATTCGCCTCTGTTAGCGCAGCACTGATTCTGACATTGGGAGGATGCAGCGCAAAACTCAATGAGACTGCTGGAGGTAGTTCAGTTCTCGAAAGCTGCGTTGCTGGAGAAGACGCCGGAGCGGACGGTGGCTGTGCAGAGGCAGCGATTACTATTTCGAGTTTGACGATTGAACCCAACCCGGACAGCACGATTGCCTGCTTCGTGAGTTGGACTTCCAACGTTGCCTCGACCTCGGAAGTGCAATTCGGACTTGGTGGCTTGCAGTTTCGAATATTAGACGATGCGGTCACGACGCAGCATCGCGTGCTGGTCATTGGCATGCGGGCGCAAAGCACGTATCAGATTAGGGCAGTTTCAGTTTCACAAAGGGGGAGGGAGCCGCCCAAGGCACGTTCACGACGGGTTCGCTTCCTGTGCAAGTCCCAATGGCAACAAGCAACATGGACAATACGGTATTGTCCCAGGCGGGTTGGACGTTGACCAATATTGAGCATCGCGACGCTCTTGGCAATAACTATCCAGCGGCAATCGTCATGTACGATGATCAAGGCTACCCCGTCTGGTACCATGTCAATGGCTCAACCCCCGATACGCGCGGCGATGTCTCCGCTGACTATCTGGATAACGGCAACATCTTGATTGGTGCTGAAGTTCAGGAGTCACCGCGCGAAATTGATCTGGCCGGTAGCATTGTGTGGGAAGGACCGGGGCAAGATCTGAACTCACCGTACCCGATGACGCACAACACCGGAAAGTTGAGCAACGGGCACTATGTCGTGCTTCGGGATTATCAATCGCCGACGTTCGGTGTTATCGGCCCGCTCATCCAAGAGCTGGACGCAACGAATCAAGTGGTTTGGTCCTGGAACATGTTTGACCATGTCACGCCACCTTCCAACGCGTACTACGATTGGTGCCACGCGAATGCCGTGACTGTGGATCTGGTCAACGATGTGTTTTACTTGAGCTGCCGTTGGCTAGGAGTGTTCAAGGTAAATCGCTCAGGCACTCAAGCCATTATTTGGCAACTGGCGGCGCTCACGGGAGCAATGCCAGGAACGATGCAATTCGATCCTCCCGCAGGGCAAATGACTGATCAGCACGACCCAGAGATCCACAGCGATGGCACGATATTGCTCTTCGACAATGGTGGATGGGATGGCTACCCCGGTGTTACGCCCAACCCGCATCGCCACTCGCGCGTGCTGGAATTCGCGGTTGACGAGGCTGCACAAGTGGCAAGCTTGGACTGGGAGTTTCCTGGAAACTTCAACGTTGACCCGTGGTACCAAAACGACTTCTATCTGCCCTGTTGGGGTAGCGCAAAGCGCCTTGCCAACAGCAATATCCTTGTCGCCGCGGGCGTGATGGATACCGTGAAGCAAACTCGATTCTTCGAAGTGACTCGCGCCGCAGGTAACGTGGTTTGGGAAATCGAGCTACCGCCCAACAATGGCAGCTACCGCGCACAGAGAATCTCTCCGCCTCCACGGGTTCAGCCGATGAACTAAGATTGGCGATTGACTCGGGTGCAACACTCGCCACCAAAAATATCCCCAAATTGGCGCCAGAATGAGATGCCAATTGTTCGCGGTCGGGAGGATAGGTTGACTGGCCCAGACTAACTACCTGGCAGGACGTTGGATTTCTCGGCCGCTCCGGCGTTTTAACCCAATCGGACGCCGCCTAGCTCGAGGCTTCGTGTGCCGCGCGACACGCCCCGATCAAAGCCGCAAGGCTTTGGTGAAACGAGACGCTTCGCCTGCACCACTCGGTGATCAACACCTCCTCGCCGTTCTTGAGCTGCACGGCCAAGGCGTTGGCCCGGTAGATGTTGCGCCAAGGCAGCGATGCCACGAACGGAGCGAGCGACGGCGGGATCCGAGTGACCGCGGCGATATCCGCGATTTGCCCTAGCTCCAAGTCGTGCACCACCGGCTTGAGGGGCCAACAGGAGCGCCGCACGACTAGCCTCCCGGCCCTGACTTCGATCGTCGTTGGCCGAGCGATAGTCACGATCGCGAACGCGACGCAGAAGAATGTCATGAACTGGACCGTCAACAGCCCCATGCGATTCACCCCCGGAGCGACGACCCGCCGCGAGATCGGGTCACCCGACGGGTCCCCGAGGTAGTCGTTGATCGCGTTGACCTGGCGCTCACGGATATCACTAGAAAAGTCCACGAGCACGGTTGGACTCGCCTGCAAAGGCGCGTCCTTGACAAGCGTCAACTGACGAAACGAATGGTCGTATCGCTGCGGCACCAACACGAGCGAGGCGTCGGCCAAATCCTGCTCGGTGAGATGAATTACAGCCGGAGTCGGCCACAGCTGCGTCGTCATGTCACAGCTGACGTGGCCTTCTTGACGACGGCAGCTCATGTCCACTGGCGCAACCATCACCATGGCGGCATACCAGACCCCGCCAAAAAAGAGTGCCATCATGAGCAACGCCATCATTGACCACAATTGGAGTCGAAAGCGCAGCGGCGCCATCTCAACGTTAGGAGGTGCTTGCATCGATCGCGATAGTAGCAGAACGACAGCGCATGCAACTAGCGCGGAGCAGTAGTCGTGAAGCGAGGAACCAATTGTTCGAGCTCGAACTCTCGGGTACGCCACTGATTTCGCTCGTAATCGCGGTCGGCTTACTGAGATATTCAAAGACAGCTAACGAGCTTGGCACAAACTGCTCCTCGCTATTCTTCGTCGCCGCGAGTCGCGAGCCCATATCGATGCAGCTTGTCGTGAAGCGTTGCACGACTCAACCCCAGGCGCTGAGCGGTCTCTCGCCTGGTGCCGCCGGTTGCCTCGAGTGCGGTCACGATGAGCCCACGCTCATAGGCTTCGACACGTTGCTTCAGACTCAAGCCCGTTGCGCCGAGGTTGTTGGTGTCGCTTGCCCGCGAGTTCGATTCGCTGCCGGACATGTTCGGCGCGGGTAACTGCGAAAGGTCGAGCTCACCTTCGACGCTCAGCGCGACTAGCGCCTCGATGCCGTTCTCGAGTTCGCGCACGTTGCCGGGCCAGTCGTAGCCAGCGAGCCTGTCGAACAATTCAGGCGGGACGCGCAGCGGTCCCATGCCGAACCGCTCGGCGGTTCTCTGAAGAAAATGGCGTGCTAGCGCCGGGACGTCTTCAAGTCGATCGCGCAGCGGTGGCACGGTCAGCGATACGACCTTGAGCCGATAGTAGAGGTCTTCACGAAAGCGACCCGACTGCACCAGTTCGATCAAATTGCGGTGAGTAGCCGCAATGATGCGAACATCGACGCAAAACGATCGATCTTCTCCAATTGGTCGCACCTCGCCTTCTTGCAACACGCGCAGCAACTTGGCTTGAAGCCCGAGGTCCAGTTCCCCGATTTCATCCAGCAGCAGCGTGCCGCCATTGGCTTCGCGAAATAGCCCATTGCGATTGCGTTGTGCTCCCGTAAAGGCACCCTTGGTGTGGCCGAATAGCTCTGCTTCGGCCAGCTCAGCCGTGAGCGTCGCGCAATTGAAGCGAATGAAAGGCTGCTCTGCCCGGTGACTCGCACGGACGATGGCCTCGGCCACGCGCTCCTTACCCGTACCACTTTCGCCATTGATGAGCACGGTGATGTCGCGTGGCGCCACTCGACTTGCGAGCACCGCCAAGCGACTCATACAAGACGAGCGAAATACGAGCGACTGCGAAAAGTTACTCTCGCTAGCAAGTCGCTCATTGTCTTCAGCCAGGCGCAGCGACTCCAGCGCGCGGCCCACGACCGCCATGAGTTCATCGAGGTCGAATGGTTTCTTGAAGTAGTCGTAGGCCCCGAGCTTCATGGCCTGCACGGCATGGCGTTCGGAGCCGTGGGCCGTGACCAGAATGACTTTGAGCCTGGGCTGCTCGTCTCGCAAGATGCGCAGAAGTTCGAGCCCATCCATGGGTGCCATGCGAAGGTCGGTGATCACCAATTCGAATCGCGAGGCCCGGGCGAGCTCCAGCGCGCGCTCTCCGTGTTCGGCCAGATCAACCTCTAGCCCAGCGTCACCGAGAATTTCCGAGAGCGTGTAACGAATGCCTGCGTCGTCGTCAACTACGAGTGCGCGGAACTTCATGGTGTAACCTGCAGACTTCCGGAAGATTGAGTCGCGCTTGGAACGTCCAATGCTTGGAGATCGTGGGTGTGCACGACATAAGGCAGCCTGAGAATCGCGCGACAGCCGCCTTCTTCGCGATTGGTCAGCAACACATCGCCCCCGTGTTGCTGAGCCAAGCCACGGGCTACATTCAGGCCAAGACCCGATCCACCGATCTTGCTCGTGACGCCCGCTTCGAAGACGCGATCCGCAATCTCTCGGTCGAGGCCAGCACCAGAATCATTGATGCATACCTCTGCGCAATCACCCAGAGCGCGCATGCAGATCAACACACGGCCATGTGCCGCTGTGGCATCCAAAGCGTTTTGAAACAGATTCACCAGGATTTGCCTCACCTTGCGCGGGTCGCATTGCACCTCGACGGGGTCGGGCGCGTCGAATTCGATAGCAATCTCGCGCACGTCGCTCATACCAGCGTGCAGTGCGCACACGTCGCGGACAATCGAACCCAGGTCCGCGGACTTAACATTCAGAGGCACGAGCGGCCGCGAAAAATTGAGAAACTCGTCGAGAATGGTTTGCATGCGATCGACTTCGCGGCGAAGCACGGTGAGTGCTTCGGGCTCTTCACCCGCGTTGCGGCGAGACAAGAGCGCAGCTAGGCCCTTGACGCTCGCCAAGGGATTCTTGAGCTCGTGCGCAATCTCGCCGGACAGCTGCGTGAGTTCCGACAATTGTTCTTGATGCATACGCAGCGTTTCATCGCGAGCATGTGTGGTGCGCAAGAGCAGACCACCAAAGGCCACCTGAATGCGCAGCCCAAGCGCTCGCGTGACCAAGAAAACGAGCGCGGCGACGGATGCCCATACCAAAAGCAACGCTGGCGATGGCGCAAAACCAGTGATGGCGCGAAACGGCTCTGGCAACAAGGAACCGAAGACCTGGCTGTATTCGAGCCATGCTGCCGCCAAGATGTAGCCGACTTGCAGCGCCACCAAGACCAGGCTGATGCGCCGCTCGAGCAGCGTGCTCGCCACGAAAGCGATCGGCAGCATGGCCAGGATAATGGGGCTTAGCGCGCCCCCAGTCGCAATCAACACGACTGGCTGCAGTACGGCACCCACCACCAATGCCAAGCGAGTCAAGTTGGGACGGCCGTGCCTCTTGACCCGCAGATCTTCGATGGTACTTAGGACGATTGCCAGCGACAACGCAGTGCCGATGGCCACGCGCCGCCAGAGGCTGTGATCGAAAATCATGACGATGCCGCCAATGAGCAAGGGCAGTGGCGCAATCACGAAGCGCAATTGCATCATGAACCGGTAGATGCGCTCCAGCAGCTCGCGCTGTAGTTCTTCGAATGCTAGGGGTCGTTCCAAGCTGTCGTTCCGAGTTCCGGCCGAATGCGATCCGTTGCCGACAGCATCATAACCGACGTGAAGCGCAGGTCTATGCCGCTCGAGCGATGGCGAAAAAAAGGCTGATCCAGACGTCACGGAGCCCCTTCAGCAAGCCCGGTGCCAAGCCTGGCCAGGGCCAATTCTAGTGCATTTTTGCTGATTCGTGGAATGCGCCCACTCCACCCGATCCGATTCGATGAACGGCAAATCCGGAAACCCGGATTTCAGATGTCCCACATTTCTCCTAAAAGGTCGCGACCGACGGCCGATCGCGCGACTATCATGGTAAAGCGGCCGCTGGCACGCCGGTTGCTCGACATACGTGTCGGAGCCGACTGCACCTTGCACCGATTGCCGCCGACTTCCTAGGACATTGCGATGAAACGCCTGTTGGTCATTGCCGTATTGCTCACCGCTTCACTCATAACCGCCATCGTTTTCAAACTGCGCGCGCAGTCGGCCGCGCTTGCAGGTCTACCGGGTGGCTCCGGCGTATTCGAAGGCACGGACATCGACATCGCAGCGCAGATCTCGGCGCGCGTCGAACGCATCGAGGCCAAGAAGGGACAGTGGGTCAAGCAAGGTGCTCTGCTGGCGGTCCTAGACTGCGCTGACGTGAATGCAGCGATAGCCGACGCACAGGCCCGCGTGGCAGCAGCAGATGCGCAACATGCCGCCGCGGCAGCTTCGGCGCACGCAGCCACGCGCGCGACCAGCGTGGCCCTCGTGCAGGCCGAGGCTGCCAAGGCTCACGGCCAAGCCCTCGAAGAACGGCGCGCCATCGCTGAGCGCAACTTGGTGCGACTGGTCAAGGCTGGTGACACCATTGCAGCGGCTAACGTCGATCAGAACCAGGCCGAGGCCAATTCTGCGGCACTCGAACAAAAAGCCGCAGTCAACACTGCACGTGCGAGTGCCGCGCAAGCCAACGTTTATGCGGCCCAGGGCAATGCAGCCGAGGCCAGCGAGCAGGCTGCTGCGGCCGCCGTGGAAAGTGCCAAAGCCAATTTGCAGCGTACGCTGCTCTTGCAGCGCGAATGCGAACTGCGCGCGCCGCGCGACGGTTTCATCGAGGAAGTGTACTTGGAGCCGGGCGAGGTTGCGGCGCGAGGCGCGGCATTGATGCGCCTCATCGATATCGAACGAGTCAAGATCGTCTTTTATTTGCCCAATGCGGAGATCGGTGCGGCTACTCAGAGTCAATCTGCCACGGTCACGGCAGATGCTTACCCGGGTGTGCAATTCACCGGACTGGTGACCTCGATTGCCATGGAAGCAGCATTCACGCCGCGCAACATCCAAACGCGTACGGATCGTGACCGGCTCGTGTATCCGGTGGAGGTGACCGTTGCGAATGGTGACCACCGATTGCGTCCTGGCATGCCTGCGGAAGTGAGACTTGCCAACAATGGCAAACGATAGATCATGCAAACTGAGGCGGAATTCAATTCAAGCGACATAGCCATCGAGGCGCGCGACGTGTCGCGCGACTTCGGCAGTACACGCGCGTTGAATCAGGTGAGCCTCACGGTGAAGCGCGGCGAATTGTTCGGGCTCGTCGGGCCTGACGGTGCCGGCAAGACCACGCTGATTCGCGCACTCGCGGGTTTGCTGGGCGTGCATGGTGGCTCGGTGCAAGTGCTTGGTCGTGATCCCTTGAAGGATCCGGCGCTGCGCGATGCCATGGGTGTCATGCCACAACACTACAGCCTTTACGGTGATCTCTCCGTGGGCGAAAACATGCATTTCTTTGCGCGACTGTATTGCCTGTCGCGCGCCGAGTACAAAAAGCGCGCTGCTCGCCTGCTCGATCTCACACGCCTAGCCCCGTTCACCGAGCGCCGCGCTGATGCGTTGTCAGGCGGCATGTATAAGAAGCTCGCTCTCGCTTGCGCGCTGCTACACGAGCCCACCGTACTGTTACTCGATGAACCGACCAATGGCGTCGATCCGGTGAGTCGCCGCGAACTTTGGCAGCTTTTGCACGAATTCGTCAATGCGGGCATGGCTGTGCTCATCTCCACGGCTTATATGGACGAAGCGGCACGATGCCACCGGGTTTGCTTGTTGCGCGCTGGTCGCGTCGTTGCGCGAGGGGTGCCGGCCAATCTCGTCCGCGAGCTCGGAAAACCGGTATTCGAAGTTCTCGGTGGCGATCGCGAGGCATTGCATCGCATGCTTGCCGAGGTTGCGGGCGTCGTGGCTGCCTCTCCGGCTGGTGAGCGTTTGCGTGTCGTACTCGATCGGGACGCCGTAACCGAAGTCTCGCGACGAGCGGAGCAACTAGGTGCCCAGCTGTTACCCGTTGCAGCTGATTTCGAAGATGTTTTTCTCGCCTGCGCGCACGATGCGGAGACCGGTTCACCATCGGAAGAACGACGATCCCATGCGACAGGAGCCGAGGCGCGGGCATGAGCGATCACGTCATCGAAGTCGATTGCTTGCGGCGCACGTTCGGATCATTCGTAGCAGTCAACGACGTAAGCTTCGACGTGTACAAAGGGGAAATCTTCGGTTATCTCGGGGCCAATGGTGCCGGAAAATCGACGACGATTCGAATGCTTTGCGGGCTGCTGAAATCCAAGCGGCGGCCGCGCCACGGTTGCCGGGTGCGCATTGGGTACAGACTCGACGCTACTTCGATCACGCATTGGTTACATGTCGCAGAAATTCTCGTTGTATCTCGACCTGCCAGTCGAGGCGAACATCGAGTTCTTCGGTGGCGCTTACGGGCTGTACGGAAGAGCGCTGCGCAATCGCCGCGATGAAGTCCTTGAGCGTATCGGCCTTCAGCAATTCCGCAAAACCACGACTGCGGATCTGCCGGGCGGCACGCGTCAGCGTCTGGCGCTCGGCACGGCGCTCCTTCATTCACCGGAAATCGTGTTTCTCGACGAACCCACGGCAGGCGTGGATCCAGCGTCACGTCGCCTCTTCTGGACGCTGATTCGAGAACTTGCACGCGAAGGAACCACTGTTTTCGTAACGACCCATTACATGGATGAAGCAGAATACTGCGCACGTATCGGGCTCATGGTGCAGGGCCGATTGGTAGCGCTCGATTCACCGCGGGCACTCAAGAGCCAATGGGTGCCGGGTGAGGTCATCGCAATCCACAATCGAGACATCGGGCAGGTGCGAGGATGTCTGGCTGCGGCTGCCGGCGTTTTGGCCATCGAACCCTTCGGCTCTACCGTGCACGTGAGATTCGACCCGAAGCAGCTCACTCGCGAGGGCGTCGAACGAGCTCTCACGGTGGCCGGTGAACAGTTGCCCATCATCGAAGCTGCCGATGCATCGCTCGAGGACGTGTTTCTGGCTGCTGTTTCCAGCGATGTGACCGGCGAGCATTTCGGTGCGAGCAAGATTGCAGATGGCAAACCCATGGTTGCTCGCGAGGTCGCACCGTGATTGGCTTGTTGCGAGCGGTGTGGCGTGCATTGCAGCGTACGGGCGCGATGGCTGCAAAAGAAGCGGCACACATTCGCCGCGACCCGCAAACACTCGCCATGGCCTTCGTCATGCCCGTGGGGCTGTTGCTCTTGTTTGGTTATGGCGTCACTTTCGATCTCGAACGGCTTCCGGTTGTCACAATTGACTATGACCACACGTCTGCGTCGCGCAGTGTCGTGCGTGGCTTTGCGGTGTCTCGTGAGCTGGTCGTTTCAGGTGAGCTTGGCAGCGTCGTACAAGGTGAAGCCTGGATGCGCGCCGGCAAGGCCGTTGCCGCGGTCGTCATTCCAGATGGGTTCAGTCGCAACTTGGCGCGCGGCGAACGAGCCGAACTGCAGCTCGTCGTGGACGGCGCTGACGCTTCCACGGCCACGCAAACCATCAACAAAGCCGACGCCATTGCCAGCAGCGCGATCCCGATACCACCGGCAACGCCAGTAGTCGGCATCGCCCGGCTCGTTGCGGACAGTTGGACCCTGTACAATCCCGCAGGTCGCTCGGCGCTGCTCTTGGTGCCAGGTCTCATCGCTTTGATTCTTGCCATGCTGTGCGTGCTGTTGACGGCACTAACGGTTGCGCGGGAATGGGAACGCGGGTCCATGGAACAGCTCTTTACGACGCCGATCCGCCGAGGTGAGCTCATACTCGGAAAGTTGCTGCCGTACATCGTTCTCGGGTGTCTCGCCGTGCTCCTCGTGTTGGCAGTGGGCGCTTGGGCATTCGACGTTCCCATGCGGGGATCTCTGTTCGCACTGTCCGTGGCATCCTTTCTATTCATCATCGGTATGTTGGCACAGGGGCTGTTCGTGTCGGTGGCGACCAAGAACCAAACCGTGGCAACGCTCATTGGCACCTTGACGTCGATGTTGCCGATTCAACTCCTGTCGGGTTTCGTCTTCCCCATTGCCAACATGCCTAGGCCCCTGCAGTGGCTGGCGCAAGTCATGCCCGCTACTCATTTCATCGCGACCTTGCGCGGCATATTGCTGCGGGGCAATGGTTTTGCCGAGCAATGGTCACACATGCTCGCCCTTCTGGCATTTGCCCTGGTGATGGTGCTCATCACGTCGGCTAAATTCCGACGCAGGCTCGATTAGAACCAGGACCTGACCATGCTTCCCCGTTGGCTCATTCAACTCTATGCAGTCGCTCTCAAAGAGATCCGGCACATCGTGCGCGACCGTCGCATGATGTCATTGCTGTTGATTGCCCCGACCATTCAACTCGGCATCTTCGGGCTGGCGGTCGACTTCGACGTGGATCGGGTACCGACCATCATCGTGGACCACGACCAGACCGAAGCGAGCCGACGACACCTGCGTCAAGTGCTAGCCGATGGAACACTGATTCGCGCCGGTTCGACGACGAGTGACGCGCTGGCGTTACGGGCCATCGACTCTGGTGACGTGGCAGCAGCGCTCATCGTTCCCGCGGGCTTTGCCAAGGATCTCGCTGAGGGTCGCGCTGCACACGTGCAGATCGTAGCTGACGGCACGGACCCCAATCGCAGCTCGATTGCGGCTGCCACCGTGGCGCGCTACGCCCGCGAACAAACGAAAATAGCCGTTCAATGGGCGCTGCAAAACCAACGCAAGACCTCTAGGGTCGCTCCGGTTTTCGACGCGACTGCGACTCTGCTCGCCATGCCCTCGTTTCCGGACATCAATTTGCTACCCAGGGTGTTGCACAACCCGCGTCTGAAGACGGCCATCTACATGGTACCCGGCATTACGGCCTTGCTGCTCTTGATTGTCACCGTGATCATCATGGCCATGGGGCTTGCACGCGAGCGCGAGACCGGAACCCTCGAGCAAGTGATGGTAACGCCGATGTCCTCCATCATCCTGATGGTCGGCAAACTGGTGCCTTATGTGTTGATCGGGCTATTCGACTTCATCTTGGCGATTGTAGCGGCCGCGTTTCTATTCGATGTCCCGATTCGCGGGCCATTGAGTGTCGCGGTTGTAGGCACGACTGCCTACCTCCTGTGCACTCTCGGAATCGGCCTTCTGATTTCGACCGTGAGCCGTACGCAGCAACAGGCTTTCATCGGCGGGTTTCTATTTTTGCTTCCGGCGGTGCTGCTTTCCGGCGTCATGACGCCGCTCTGGGGCATTCCCGAATGGCTCTTGCCGATCACCAGAATCAACCCAGTCAGGTACTATGTCGAGATCGTACGGGGCGTGCTGCTACGTGGCTCTGATTTTCAAGATCTCAGTAACCAGATCACGACGCTATTTGCCATGGGCACTTGTGTGTTGGTGTTTGCGGCTTGGAGATTTCAACGTTCAATCGGCTGACTTCCCCGTCCACAATGTCCCTCGCCCCTAAGTATGTCGCGGTTTGCCAATGTTTGGATGATTGGGTTTTTGTCGGCACGCTCAGGTTCGTTGAGCCAATTTAGCAGCACTCGCATGGCGCGAAGGGTGGCGGCGGGGTCGCGGGATGTGAGCTGGGGAAATAGGTGGGTGAGGTTGGGGAAGTAGCGCTCGCTCGGAAGCGCGGGAAGTGGGCGCGAACGTACTCGCTGATAACTTTTGGGGCCGCGCGCTCGTTCTTCGGCGGAGTGGTCGAGTGCGGCGCTTGGGTATTCGCACGCGGCGTGTGGTGGCGTGCCGATGCGGTTGGCTGTGCGCGCGAGTGAGGTGGGTCCAAGCGGACGCATGGCGGGTAGACAGAAACCCAAGGGTTGCGCGTTTGCGACAACACGAAGGGACGGCCCGATGAGGTATCTTCGCAGCCCCCTATACCGTTTCAGCTGGACCAGATTTCAAAGGGTCCCTTGGGTGACAATGACGCACAAACCGCGGTCGTTGTGGATGCCCTCAGCGCATGTTCTCCAGCGCCCCAGGTGAACTTCGGCGGGCAAGTCGCGGGTGGTATCACCCGGCGACTTGGCTCAAGGCGTCTCACTCACCGTGAAGCGTGGCTACGTGCCGTGATGCCCCCAAGCGATGCGATTGTGATCATGTCCAATGGGGACTTTGGAGCCCTGCACGGAATCTGGCTGGACGCGCTTGGATAATTGGATCGCCCACCACGACGGCGGCCGGGCCGATGCGCCAAACCGGGCGACCATTGGACACGCCTCTTTGCACGAAATCAATGGGCGAAAAGGCGGCTGTGGCAGCAAGCCGTCTCGGGCCTTGCTGTCTCGCATGCTCGAGGATAAGACTCTGCTCGTTCTAGTGAGGAGAAACAAGTGACGTGTATCTGTGGCAAAGGCGAGTCTCTGGAAACTTGTTGTGGCCCGGCGCTCGAAGGAACGAGTTGGCCGAAGTCGGCGGAGGCGTTGATGCGTGCACGGTATGCAGCCTACGCAACGGGCAACATCGATTTTGTCATGAAGTCACACGACCCAGCGACGATGGGCGAGCTCGACCGCAAGAATACGGAAGCCTGGAGCAAGAACTCGCAGTGGCTCGGGCTCGAGATCTTGGCGACTGAAAATGGCGCGGAAGGCGATGAAGAAGGCGTCGTCGAATTCATCGCGCGTTACAAGCTTGGCAACGTCACGGTGCCGCATCGCGAACGCGCCAGTTTCAAGAAGATCAACGGCAAATGGTACTTCATGGATGGTAAAGAGGTAAGTGGGCCGCCCGCGCGCCACGAGGGGCCGCGTATTGGTCGCAATGATCCTTGTCCGTGCGGTAGCGGCAAGAAATACAAGAAGTGTTGCGGGACCAAAGCGGCATGAAGTACCCCCGCACGCCCGAGGAGCTTGCTGCCATTGCGCTGCAAGTGGCAAAGGAGTGTGCGCAGATCATCGTCAAGGGTTACCGGTCGCGGCCTGCCGCGGACAAGAAGGGCCCTGTCGATCTGGTGACCGCGTATGACCTTGAGAGTGAGCGCCACCTGCGCAGTCGGCTTGCCGAGCTTACGCCGGAAATCCCCCTCTTGGCGGAGGAGCACGGCGGCAGTCAGATTGACAACCTCTGTTGGTATTGCGACCCGCTCGACGGCACGACCAACTTCGTGCACGGTCACCCGTTCTTTGCGGTGAGCATTGGAGCCATGGAACGGGACGTGCCCATCGCAGGGGTCGTGACGGCGCCCGTGTTGGACCTCATCTGGAGTGGCTATCAAGGCGGGCCGGCAACGCGCAACGGTGAGCCTTGCAGCGTCAGCCAAACGGACGTCTTGGACGAGTCCCTGTTTGCCACGGGCTTTCCGCCGGATCGCCGGCGCGAGCCAGACAACAATTTCCTAGCTTGGGCCAATGTGAAAAAGCATGTTCGCGGCGTGCGACGCTGCGGCTCGGCTTCTGTCGATCTGTGTTTCGTCGCTGACGGCACGTACGACGGCTATTGGGAGCGCAGCTTGCACGCCTGGGATTTGGTGGCGGGTGCCGCCATCGTGCTTGCGGCGGGCGGGCGAGTGACGGGTCTCGACGGCTCCGAAGCGCGACTGAGAACAGGCAACGTAATTGCCAGCAACGGGAGAATGCACGCAGCCATGATCGGACTACTGAAGGGGCGGTAGTAAGCGCCTCTAAGGTACAGGTCACCGACGTGTCAGGTTCGCACGGCGAGCATAGCCTCATAGGCCGGGAGGAACTCCCATTAACTTCTACTCGTGCGGCATAAGGTCGAGCCATTGTCGCTGTACCGCATCGGCCCGGGCCTGCAATTGACTCACGGCTTGCGGTGACGCCGGGTAAAAGCTTGCGAACTTGGCATAGTCGGCGAGGTTCAGAGATCAGCGCTTGGTTGGCCTGACTGTCAACGACTTCCGACGGAACGCCGCGAACTCGAAGTCTGGCTATGTACACTTCCAAATCTTTCACGTAGGACTCATAGGATGCAAGCATCCGGTCCATGCCCCAAGGAGCCGATGGTTTGGTAACCACCTGCAAGATGTTGCCAACCGGGCGGTACGCAAAGGGACTATTGACCAACATCTTCCCAAAGTAGCCGGTATAGTCGGTGACGCTGAACACGAAGAGGGCGAACCCCAGCTTGTCAAGCTTGAGGAATAAGTTGAGCATTGCCTCGGGATGTGTCGCGAATTCGCCCGACTCAAGCCGAGATTGATCGACTTCAAGCGTCGTTGCCGCGAGTCGTAGCTCGCGTCGGTCCAGGAACTGGCCGGTTAGCGACGTGTTGCTGAACACGTAGCACTTTTCTTTCGCGACAAATGTGTTGTAGTACTTGATCCCCATCAGCAACGTGTCGCCTTGGGCGTATACTACGCATTGATGTCGTTGGTCGTCGTGGGGGTCAAGCGGCGGATTGATCTGCGAGAATATGGCAGCGTAGCCTTCCTTTACATGCTCATCCAATAGATCACAGTTTCGATAGTGAAGCCCGGCCACGTTGTTGATGGCTCCGACGCCAATGCAAGCCAACAGACAGACCACCGTACCGATTTG
The DNA here is from genome assembly GCA_963811985.1 of uncultured delta proteobacterium. Taxonomy (GTDB): domain Bacteria; phylum Myxococcota_A; class Polyangia; order Polyangiales; family Polyangiaceae; genus FEN-1139. Next base: position 37,547 of record CAWEUH010000003.1, on the reverse strand, counting down.
CCGTAAGGTGCCACGATTCTCGGCCCAATCCCAAGCGGCCAGTGCAGCCTTGAACGCAGGATAGACCATCAGAAAGCAGGGGATCGTGAGAAACCGAAGAAAGATGCTGCGGTAGGTCCTCACGCTCAGTTCCAAGTTGCAGTTGGGAATGAACAGCACGAAGAACAGCACAACCGCCGATGTGGCAATCAACAAGGAGGGGTTCGACCAACGATACGTGCGCCGCGCTAGAGTGGACTCGTGAACCGCCAAGCCATCTCCGGGTGGACGCGGTTCGGCTGGTATCCTGCTCCATAGCAAGAGCGGGGCAAACACAAGGGCCCCCCAACCATTGAAGTTGTTGAGCAGCCCTTCGAAGGCCAACGTGTAAAGCCCGCTAATATCGGTTTCGTTATTGAGTGGGCTCAGGTGAAATGTGCCGTAGCCTTTGCGCAACAGGACGAACATCAACGACGGCAGGTCATGAACGCGATAGTAGGTACTCTCGGCCGTCGCCCCTGCGCCAAACAGGTACAGTAGAGGCAGACAACCCGCCACAAAGCCCGCGGCCGAAAACAGGATGCTCTTGACAACGTCCAGCTGACGCAGCCGGGTTGCAATGAGGTACAAGCAGGCAGGCAATGTCAACACAAGCGTGTGGTGGTGACATAGACCCAACCCGTACACAAAGAACACGGGTGCGAGATTACGAGCCTCCGGGAAATGATGAAACTTAGTGAGCGCCCAAATCACCAAAGAGAAGAGTGCCGCATTCAGAACGAACACTTCCGGCAAAATCGAGAATAGCCGCAAGTAGTAAGACATCGACAGAGTCGCGATTGCAATGGCCAATGACCCTGCGAAGCCGGGATGACGAACGTCTACTTCAAGGGCGAACGTCTTGAAAAGCGCGAAGGCCGCCACGACCGACGACGCAACAGACACGATCTGTTGAGCGAAGAACGGATCGGCGCCGCAGGCGCTGACGATTCTGCAAAGCACCGTGAAGAGTGGGTAGCCAGGCGCGTGTGCGATGCCGCCACCGCGAACGTGAAGCGCGTATTCGGAACCGTCAAAGTAGCCAAGTCCAGGGAGGCGATTGGCGAGGACAAAGCCAATACTCACGCTGAGAAAGACCGCTGAAATAGCGTACAGCGCGTGATCCGCGTGACGACTTCGAGAGGTAGGTTGACTGACTATCAAGGCGTACGGCGTTCATAACAGAATTGAATTCTTTGAACAATGAACGGGAATCCTCCGAGCCTCGGAAGCCTTGTTTGCTATGCCATCCTGAAACGCCGATGGCCCATGCGTTGACTTCTCATTGGCGATCGGCGCGTTCGTCTGGTTTTCTTTGATTGTGTTGGTCGTTTGGGCCCCGGCCCAAATGACGGCGCAGCCAGAATCTGACTCAAGATGGACGAGTTTCGCGCGTTAGGATCGCTAACGGGACTCGCTCCCAGCCAGTGAGGCCGTGTTTATCCTCAGCCGTCGATGAAAGCCGCATCCGGAGGCAGGTTCAGCGCTCGATGAGAGACCTGGAACGCGTTCCCGTTCCAGTCGATGAGCGTGATTCCAACTTCGGTACCTACCTCTGCGAGCGTTGAGCGGCGTACCAATCGAATCTTGGCCGCGTCGCGCTCGACCGGGCTTAACCACGCCGCCTGCAGCCCAATGGGCGCGGCATCCGTGACATCGCCTAGGTTCGCATTCTCCTTATCGGATACCAAGGTCAACAACAGGTCAACGCTTGGGTCGAGCCACTCGGCAATTACGAGCCTTCCCGGGCTGCTGAACAGGGCGAGCTCTTTTATGTCGCGCGTAATGGAGTCGAGTTGGTGAGCAAGTTGCGCGTCACTGGCTTTCTTTTGTGCATCGGCAAGCAACGCTGCCAGCTGACTAGTAGCCAGCAGCCGAGCATAGCGTCGCGGATCATCAGGTCCGGGGGTCCCCTCCGCCGTTGCCACACGGCGTTCGATGCGGAGCGCTTCATCCGTGCGCCCGGCTCCAGCCGCAGCCGTTGCCAGTCGCAGCCAAAACAGCGGTGTCTCGGGAGACATCTGCGTCAGGAGCTGATACTGACGATAGGCGGGATCGAACCAACGATTGGCAAGATAGATGTCGCCAAGCATTTGGCGCGCACTGCGGTCATCGGGGGCGAACTCGACGAGTTCAGAGTACACGCGTGGCCCTTGTTCGGGCTGCTTGTCGTGCGTAAGCAGATCACCAACGCGTCGCGTCAACTCCGGTGTGAAGAGCCCTGATTCTTTCGTGCGACGACCCAATTCGAGGGCTTCACTGGCGCGTCCAGCGCGTACGAGTTCCTTGAGCACGCGAAGGCTGCCCTCAGGATCCGTTGGCGCCTTGGCGACCGCCTTGCGAAGTTGAACCAGCCGCTTCTCGGGATCCTTGATGCTTTGCAGGCTTCGATCGACACTGAGCCAGTCGACTGCGTTACCGAACAAGACTTCGCGGACCGCGACCGCAATGCGCGGATCCGTCGACCGCCTCAACAAGCGCGAAGCAATGAACGACCGCACGTCGGGCTGATCCGCAAAGCGGTTCAAGACCAGGCGCACGTCCCCTTCGTTCGACAAGCGGACTTCTAGCAAGCCAAGGAATGTGCGCTCCGCGAGCCAGTCCGTCAGTTCACAGGAGCGCTTTGCGGTTTCATAGCGCTCGAGCAGCTCGACGGCGTTCCGAGCAGCCGCTAGGCGGCGGTACCAAATGACGACGCGATCGGACAGCGAGCGTTTGGATAGGTCGCTACACGCGCTTGGCGCCAATCTGGACGAGCGCGTTAGGCTATCACTGCGCGCATTGCCCGACGCCAAAACCGCCGGTTTGGCCGCCAATGTGGCGATGTTTCTTGCAGCTTGGGGTCGAACGCCGCCCGTTGCGCTTGGCGTTCTGTCATCTTGAAACCCCGCTGAAGGTGGCTTGAACGCCGCCTCCTTCTTGAGTGCTTCGTCGTCGCGGCGACCGCCTGACTTCCCTTTGGCATCTGGCGATTCTTCAGACGCTGCGCGAGCGCGCAAAGCGGCAGCGAAGGCGGGTTTGGGTTCAGGGGCTTTGGCCGACTCAGGGGTGGGACTTGCCGGCGCCTCACTCACTTCCTCTTTTGATTCTTTGCTGGCAGCGTTGTCGTTGCTGGCGCCTTCTGCCTTGGCCTCAGTGGGTGCGACGGCTCCGGCGGGCGCCGGCGCTTCTTCGCGGCTGCAACCAACGAAGATCGGGAGGATGGAACCTGGGTTCGCGGCTGCGCCCGTCTGTTCGCCGATTGACGCCAGGCGCGCGGGACGCAACGCAGAGGTCTTCCTGCGAATTCCCATCTGCGCATACGCGGCTTCGTTTTCTAAGGCAAGAAAGCTTGTGTAAGGTGTCAGTAGCCCATATTCAAGCCCCCAAGCAACTACGCGGCCGCGCTCTTCGTCTGGGTTGCGCGCGGTTGCCAGCAACCGACGGATTTGCTCGGCTGCCCAAAGGCGCGGTGTGTAGGCGACGCCCGGCCCCGAATTCTTGTCGATAGAATGGCGAGTTTCGAACTTCTTTCCGCCAAGCCTGCCTCGCACGACGGCAAACTTGGGTAGATCGTGATGGGTTCGCGCCAACAACAGGTACTCCTGCCCCTGCATCATCTTGCCCGTGACGTTGCTAACCGCATCGTCGAGGCCCGCACCCAGGTCGACTTCGAGATCCGTAATGGTGGGCGTTCGGATGGCCGCAGTCAGTTCGAGTGCCTTGCGGGTCGTTTCATCGTTCTTGTCGAGCATCAGGTGTTGGCCGCCGCCGACGCGAGCCAGCGCTTCGAGCAATGAGTGTCGAGCGTCGTATCCAATGCCGACGGAGAATACTCGAGCACGCGAAGTCTCCAGAGCGCGACGCAACCGTTCAATCAACTTCTCCGGTTCGACTTCGCCTGAAGTAGCGATGCCATCGCCAACCAGAACTACCGCTGGTTGATCCGTACCATGAAGCCTATCGAGCGCTACGTCGAAGCTGGCGCCCAAGTCGGTGGCCCCGCCGTTGGAATGCTCGGCTAGCCGCTCAAGCGCCTGCGATACGTTCTCCGGCTTGGCGGGTGAGAGTCCGGCGGCAGGATAGAGGACTTTGGGCGCGACATCGACCGATACCAATGCAAATCGGTCCTCGGCGCCCAAAGCGCGCAGTATGGCTTCAGTGACGCCGACCTTGAGCCCCCGCGACGTTTCATCGCCGGCTCCGGAGGTGTCGACGACGACGACGATATCGGCGCGTGACGACCTGGCGCTCGCCCAGTCAACTTCGGGCGTGTAACGCGCCAACACGTAGTCCGCGCTGTCGCCGCCTGCGGCAAACCGCGCCACCGACATTGCGGTGCGCGGCTCCTTGATGGTGGCCTCCAATTGGAACGGCGCGCGAGGCGTGTATCCCGATCGCCGGACGGTTACTCGCTCACCGCCGTCTTCAATACGTGCCTCCGCCAGCGTGGCAATTTGCATTTTACGCCCACGGCTGCCAAGATCGACCGACAGCGAGAACTCACCAACCCGCGTTGGCTCGCCCAGACCCATTGGGTAGACGTAGGTCAGCTTACCGTCGATAACCGGCTTTAGTTCCACATAACGAACCACAACTCGTCGTGTGGACGCGCCGTTGATCGGAAAGATGCGGGCCCGAACGGTTCGCTCGTTGATCCATTCCAGAATTGCTGGAGAATGACCAGTTTGGCGTGCGGATTGGTACCTCGTCGAAGCCTCTTTTCTTTCGATGAGTTCGCCTTCGACCAGCACATTATCCGTTTCGAGCGCAAAGCCGGTGATGCTGGCTCCCTCGGGAACGACCATCCAGTACCAACCTTCGACGGGGTGGTCGCTTGGATTGAAGAATGTCTGGTCAACCTCGGTTTCTGCTAGTTCGTCGCGCAGCACGGCGCGAATGGATTGTCGCTGTACTTCCAAACGGCTTGGCAACGAACCGTCTGCGCGGGTCGCGTCAACGCCGTAGATCGTTCCGGCGCCCACGGTGCTTGTCGCGGCGTGGGCGGGTAGATCGGCCATACCACCCGTCCAGTCGTCAAAGTACGCAACGGGACTTGTGGCGGGTGCTGTCTTGCCTTCGATCTTCACTTGCTGTCCGGCTTGGATCTCGACGCGTCCATTTGATGTGCTGACCGTCGCGGAGCCACGAGTTACCGTGACAACGACCCGCTCACCGGCTCTTGCGATTGACAAACCGGCGTCAGCCGCTGCCACATACACGTCGCCCGTATGGTGAACCTGGGCCTTTTGTTCTGCGGGTGCGGCATTGATAAATCGTTCGCCAGACACAAGCGAAAGACCCTGTGCCTCGAGGACGACTTGGGTCGAATCCCGAACGAAGACAGCCGAGCCGTCCTGCAGCCGCACGAACGCACGAGCCCCCGTGCCCGTAGCAATCGTTGACCCAGGTGCGATTACCGCACCGGAGCGGATTCGATCCCGCTGGCCACCGTGTTCAAGCGTGACATCTCCAGCGGCGAGCTCGATGCGAGCTTCGATGGTAGACGCGGCGCGGGGCGGCTGTTGACGGTTGCTCAGCAGCCACAGACCGCCGAATACAACGACCAACGAAACTGCAGACAACACAAGAGCGGTGCGAACCGAGTGGTTGCGTAGGAACGCCAATTCGAGTTGCATGGGGCCTCCTGCTCCTCAACGGGAAAGGGGCCACGCACCTTTCACCTCGTGGCCCTCCCGCCGCTCGATTGTCGCATCAACGAGATGGGTCCCGCCCGCAAATCATTGGGCTCTTCGGCCTTGCGTACACTGCTCAGGTAGGGAAAAAGGCGCCGAGACCCGACATTCCGAAGTCTTCGCCGCGCCCATGCGGTTGTTTGTGCCGATTTCACTGCCACAGGCACCCCAGCTCAAGTCACGGATTGGGAAGGGACGCCTCCGCCGTCAGTTGATCTCGGTTACGAACAGTCCCTTTCGCCTGTAAACGAAAACGTACATGACTGCAAAGCCCCCATAGGACAACGCTACAGATTGCCAAATGCGTGTGATCGGAAGACCGAAGCTTGCCACGGTGACTAGGCAAGGCAAAAGCACCATACAGAGTACCAGGCTATCGACCAGCAGAGTCAGGCGTGTTAGGCCGGCGCTTTGTATCGCCGAGCCTAGAACGATACCAATGCCGAGCCCAACGTAGCTGATTGAAACAATTCGAATGTAGCTTACCCCGAGCCGCACCACTTCTGGCGAGTCATTGAAGAACGCCACGATACGCTGACCGAAAGCAATGTACGCGAGGGCAAGCAGGGCCATCATTGCAACATTGTACCCGGCCGCGATCCAGCCGCTGGCGACGGCCCGCGAGCGCTGTTTGGCGCCGAGATTTTGCCCGACGAATGTCTGGGCGGCGCTGCCCCAGCCCAGCGCGACGAACATGGCCATTGTCTCCAGTCTAAAGACGATGCCGAGCGCGGTCGTGGCTGATTGATCGGTAGACGACGTGTACATCCGAGCGACCAGCGACTGCACGATGAGCATGGCTACAATTCGCACGACGAGTTGCGTACTTGACGGCCAACCGAGATCCCACAGAGTTGCCCACAACCGGCGATCAACTGGCCCCCGCGCATCGCGAACGAACAGGCCGAAACGACGTACGAGGATCAAGAACAGAGGTATTAGCACCGCAACGCGGGCAAGGACCGTTGCCCAGGCGGCGCCAACCAGGCCAAGGCGTGGTATCGATAGTGCACGTGCAATCAAAGGCCCCCATGCGAATGGACCCGGTGCCGCACCTGGACCGTAGACGAGCAACACCGCCAGGACCAGGTTGAGCGCATTCGAAAGTAGAATCAGCGCGACGGGAGTCTTACTGCTGCCGAGTGCGCGCTGCAACGTGGTCCAGTGCAACAACAGAAATATCGAGATGTTGCCCCCTACGATAACGCGCAGATAGCGCGAGCCCATCTCGGCAACGCGGCCACGCGCGCCCACCAGATCATGCATTAGCCAATCAGCGCCAAACAGCCCAACTAGGCCGAAAACAACGCCCAGCGCGACCACCAGCATCGTTGACTGCCAGGCGACGCGACGGGCGCCGGCGTAGTCTCCCGCGCCAAACCGGTGACTCGTGACCGTGGCCGAGGCCGTTGACAAACCAAAGCTGATGATACTTCCAACCGCCGCAATCTGATCGCAAATGCCGATGGCGCCCAATGCCGCTGCTGACTCGTTGCTGCCGAGGCGCGAGACCATATAAGCGTCCACCAAATTGAACGTTACTTGAAGGCCCATTCCGACCGCCAAGGGAGTTCCAAAGCGAAGCAGCCCCAAAGCCAATGAGCCTTCTAGCGTTCGGTTGCGGCTGAGCTCAGGGGTCACGTCGGCTGGCTCTCTCGAAGCAAGACTGCGGGAACTTCATTTGACAGCGCAACTCAGAAGTCGCTCTCGCGAAATCCATGGTGACGCCATCGTGATAACCGCTCGGCTTTCTGATTTCAACGGTGCGTTGTGAAAAGAAGTCGCCAATTCTAGACACGAACAACTCTCGAAGGTACTTGCCGACTAGCGAGGCCAACATCACCAAGGGGTCGGAAGCGTCCGCATGCCTTTTGAACGTGACTTCCCCTAGATCGGGCCACCGGTATACACTTGCTTCTTTGGTTTCATGAACCACTTGTGGGTCAGTTTGACCCAGAATATCGAAGTGACGCGTGTAGTCGTGCATGCTGCCCACCTTGCCGCACACGACTCGAAGCGGAGATTGGACTTCACTGACGGATTTTACGATAAGCTCTTCCATGCAGTGTAAATCCACCAGAAAGCGGTTTTCGCCCGTGGCGGCTCGCGCGTTGAGCTCGTCGGTGCACACAAGTCGTGACCAAACATGGTTTGGCCTGATGCCAAGTTTTGCAAGCGCTTGCGCCCCATTACGTACCTGATCCACCAGCGGGTCACTCGCCAAGAACGAGTCGCAAGCGTCGTTCCAGCACTGATTCTTGGCGTGCTTGGGGCAGCGGGCCATCAATTGATTAGTCGGGACCAAGGAAATCAATTCCAGTAGCTCACGCGGCCTAGTTGCCGATTCGCGCGTTAGCACTCGGGCCCAAGCTTCTCCGAGTCGAACGTCTCCGTGGCAAATCAGCTGTTTTGAGTCGCCCAACAGATGCGCGAAAGTCCGCGGGTCGTAATGATCGACTTCGTGGTTGCCACGCGCCGACACTTCCGCGCCGACCGCCGTGACTACCAGCGGCCCCAGGCGTGCACCTAGCCCGTTCTCGTCGATGCCGATTCGATGGCGCGCCGTGCCCACGCCTAACCCGTCAGGCCAAGAGCTCTGTTTTTGCTACGGGGAAGCCAGCGGGGCGCTCGACGGCATAGGACAAAGCCAAGAGCTCCGTCAACAGCACGCGGTACACTTCATGAACGTCGTTGACGTCAATGTCGCTGGCATGGGCTTCCAGCGTTGCATCGACGTGCTCATGAATGAATGCGAGTAGTTCCGGCTGCTCCATTGCAATGATGTCGTCCGTGTCTAGTACGTCGCTAGGGTCGGTCTGTCGAAGCTGTTCGTCCAGGGTGAGCAGCTCGCGCGTGGCTTTGAGTTCTTGCTCGGTAATGTTTGCAATATGGCTTCCATGAGCCTGCTCGAAACTAAGCCACACGGCGAGCGTCAGGAAATAACCAAGGCCCAATGCCGTCTCATCGAGCGGCTTTCCAAGCACTTCTGTCACGAATGACGACAGTGCTCCTTGCTTGCGCTCGAAGCGTTCGAATGCCTCGTCTAGCTTCGAGCGCGTCTGTTCGTCGTCGTCCGATAGCGATTCGCGCAACGCATCGAGAACGTACGACGAGATGCGCGCATATGCTGGGACCGGGCGAATGGCCGAACGTCTAACCCACATCAACAAGGATGTAGCACGTCGCGGGCGGGCCACGCCACGATGGCGAAAGAACTACAAATTATTGCACGAGACAACCCGCATTTGACAGCGCCTCAACAAAAAGGACCAACGTCTCTTGGGCATTGTGCCATTGACCACCTTGAATGCAACGCGCGTGGTCGTGTGGGCCACACGGTGGTACACGCGCGCCCTGCGTGGCGTTGATCGAGTTGTTCGGTGTCTTGAACCATTGGTGGCGACGTCTTAGAGATATCTGCCACAGGCCGAAGCGACGGTTCCGCGTTGGGTGCGTGAGTTGGGTACTCGCGGTGGTCCTTGCTGTTTCATACGGGATCAGTCGGCACGTTTCCACAGTTCTTTGGCTCGACGATATCCCCATCTCGGCGCTTCGCGAGGGCGAAGTCAATGTTGCCGTCCGTGACTGGTGGAACCGAACCAAGGGCAGCTCTGTCGCCGTAATTGTTTCCGATCATCTCTTTGACGTTACGGTAGAGCAACTCGGCTTTCGCATGGATATCGAGGCCACGGTTGCCGAAATTCGGAAGATCAAGAGGACCCCATTTTGGCAATTGCGTCGCGGCTACAAATCGCAACGTGTCACGCCGATGGCGAGGCTCGAGGGGCCTGAGCTCGACGCGGCGTTTGACGCTTGGGAACAGCAGGCCATTGCGAGTCGACCGACGAACCCAGAGCTCGGTTACGAACACGGATCCGTGGTTGCGCACCCTGGCCAATCGGGACTGGTCGTCGATCGACAGGCCGCGCGGCGACTGATCCAAAAGGCCCTCACTGAGATCAATGGAGAGCCTTTGAATTTACCCCTGTCAAAGGTCGAGCCCAGCCCGGATAGCACAACACTCGACCTGCTTCGCGAGTCTGCCGATCAATTGGCAAAGTCTCCGATTGTCCTTGAGTCCAAGCAGCCACCCATCAAATTCACGCTCTTGCGGTCGGACTTGGGGCGCCTGTTGAGAATTCAGGACGAAGGCAACCGGTCATTCAAGGTTGTCTTTGACGCCGACACATTGGTCCTGCTGTTGCGGGCTCGGCACGTCCCTTTGGACGTGCCTGCCAAGAATGCGACGCTCGCAATCTCCCAGGGAAATCACTTCGTCGTCGTGCCAGAGTCGGCGGGTTACCACATTGATGCTTCCAAATTGGCGGTCCGCCTCCTGCAGACTGCCAGTGACTCGACGAAGCGTGGCACCATTGACGTTGACATAGGCGAACCCGCCAAGATCAAGGCCGCCGATGTCGAACACCTGGGGATACGCGAGCTTATGGGGTCTTTTACCACTCGGCACGCGTGTTGTCAGCCGCGCGTGACGAACATCCATCGCATCGCCGATCTTCTCGATGGCGTGATTGTTCTGCCCGGTGAGACGTTTAGCGTCAACGACACGGTTGGCCCCCGCTCAACCGCTCGCGGGTTCGTGATGGCGCCTAGCATCGAGGACGGCGAAATGGTCGAGACGATTGGCGGTGGAGTGAGTCAGTTCGCCACGACGTTCTACAATGCACTATTAAGAGCAGGCCTCGAGATCGTCGAGCGACGTGCTCACACTTACTGGTTCGACCGATACCCAATGGGGCATGAAGCGACCCTGTCAATTCCCAAGCCCGACTTGGTCTTTAGAAACGACACGAAATCCGGTGTATTGATCAAGACCGATTACACGGACAAAACCATCACCGTAAGGCTCTACGGCGATATGGAAGGACGCAAAGTCGCCTTTGGCGTTTCTGGCATGCAGGAAGTCGAGCAACCCACCCTGGAGCGTCTGCCCAACCCGGATATTGCACCGGACAAAGAACACACAAGAAACGCCGGGCGTATCGGTTGGAGCGTGATGACTTGGCGTACGGTGACCCTGGCCAATGGCGAGCAGAAAAAGGACGAGCGAAAAGTCACGTACAAGCCGCAAGTACGGCGCGTTGAAGTGCACCCATGTCGCCTCAAGCCCGAGGAGCCTGGCTACACCGGTGAGGCTTGCCCCAAGGTTGAAACCGAAGATGAGTCGGGTGACTGAGATCCGCATGCTTGGGCTGGCGAGTGACGCAACGACCACAGAAATCAGACACAGAGCACCCTGGGTAGGGGGCGCGGGGCGCGCCTATTCCTCTGGCACTTGCGAGGTCGGTGTTGGGGCCTCCGGTCGCATTGCAACGGTCATTTCCCTCTTGGTGCCATCGACAACGACCTTGCGGGGGTAAAAGCCTGGATGCCCAATCTCGAAAGAGCGCCGCTGCCCGGGCTTGAGCTCCACACGAAACGGAGATCGCCCTGCTGGCTTGCCCTTGTAGAAGAACCGCGCATCCGGTGGGATTGTCGTAACGGTCACGACAATGAGCTCCTCCGAGCCGCGCTGGGGCTCCGCGGAGGCCACCGCAGGCGCGGCCGGTGCGTTCGCGGCAGCGGCGGACGCACTTGCAGCAGCGGTTGGCTCGGCGCTGGCCGCAACAACGGCTTCGACGCTTGCCACCGGCGTGGGTTCGACCTTGGGCCGGACCGGCGGAGATACTTCGGGTTTCGCTTGCTCGGGCGCGGCGGCTGGCTCGTGTCTTGGCGGTTCTGCTACGGACTCGCCCCTCGAATGAACCAAGAACCACACGCTACCGACAACGGCTGCCGCAGCGATGAACAGCGCGATGCGCGAACCGCCCGAGGAGCGCTCACCTTTCGGTTTATGTGCGGCTGCGCGCTGCGAGTCAACGGCAGTCGAGCGTCTGTTCTGCTCGGTTGCCGCGGTCTTCGACGCCAGCGCAGACGCAGCGGACCGCTGCGCCAAAGCGGGTGTAGCCATCGGTGTCGGAGCTTGACTGCTTCCAGCCTCGAACGCCGCATCCCAGCTCTCTTCCTCTTTTTCGGAAAGCACTGGTGGACGCGACGATGGGTGCAGACCTGCCGGCGGGGCATCCCAATCTTCGTCGTCAGTTGAAGGTGGCGGCCTTGATATCGGCTTCGAACTCAGCGCCGCTGCCGCGGGCGACGAGGGCGCAGGTACGGATGGCGTCGGGATCCCAATCAAAGTCCCACCGCTTCGGGGCGCTGGTACTCGCGACGGCGGAGATGATGCCGTTCCTGTCGCCGGTGGCGACCCGCTAACGCTCGGCGCGGGGATCCCGATCAGCGTCTGCTGCCTTGGGGGACGGCCCGAACCTGGTCGCTGACTTGTAGAGCCAGGAGCCGCCGATATTGGCTTCGACTCTGGCGGGATCGACGTCTTGTCACCCGCAGGTGCGGAGGGGGCGTTCGAGTCTCGGTCGTCGGGCATGGCTTCGTGCGCGTATTGTAGCAGCACGATTGCTTGGCCCGTCGATTTACCGACGCCGTGTGCCGATTCGGCAATGAATCGCGGCACGAGGTCCTCGTCCCATCAGGCTTCTGGCTACCCCCAAAGCCCGGCATTCGTCGCCATGAGCCCGGGCTCACGCGGTCCTGCCCAACCACCTGTGAAGGGTCGTGCCGGCCAGAGTATGGCCGGACGCGCCTTCGCTTTTTCAGGACGGGACCATCATCGACTGGTACCCGATGCGGTCAGACCCTACCGCTTCGGCAGTATTTGTAGATCACTGACCTGCACCCAAGCGCTGGTTTCTCCCCACAGAATCTCCGCGTAGCGATCGTTGGTGCGGGCGATGTTGACGAGTGCGCCTTCGGGAATCGCGGTGGTGTCGCGCGCCGCGCTAACCGGTAAGGGTATGCCGGCGGGATCGCGCAAGCGCGCTTCAGGCACCGTGACGACACCAATCGTTATTCTGTGGCGCGTCTGTACAGCCGCGTAGAGCATCGAAGCAGACACAATGCCCAACGCGCCTACAATGCTTGCCACGACTTTTCCGACGAAGCGACGTCGGGCGGACGGCGCAAGCCACGCTGCCAAGAGACCCAGCGTGCACAGAACCGATGCGGCGATTGCCGCAAAGGCCCAGAAGTTCTCTGGCAACAGGCGTACCAGGGCCCGGCCAATTGACGGCCGCACCAGCAAGCTCTGGGCGCCGCGACGGCTTCGCTCGCGCGACAATTCCGATTGCACTCGTTCAAACGCGGCCGCAGCCGCCGCGTCCGACGGTCGCAGCGTGATGGTTTCCTCCAGAGCGGCAACAGCCCGGCCCAAATCGCCCGGCTGCGCGCGCGACGTTCGCGCCCGCTTTATATAGGCGACGGCACGGTTGAAGCTCACGTCAGGGTGAAGCACTCCGCGATCCGCCAACAACTCCAGCGCCGCAACGGCTTCATTCGGAGCGCCGGCTTGCAACGCGACGTTCGCCTTGTGAAATATCGCTTCGGAGCCCGAGTCCAACGGCGTTTGCGCGTGCGCGCAAGTCGAGCCAGCCACCGTGACTGCCACGATAGCCGATCTGAACCAGGCGCGGCCAATCATCGAGCCCCCCGCTTCTTTGCTGCCTGGGCTGCTTGTTGGCACAAATCGAGAACGAGGGCCTGCGCCTCATTTAGCACCTCATCACGCAACTCCGAAGATTGATTCGTGAAGCGAACCGAGTCGCAAACGTCGAAAACGCGCACGGCCAATTCGGATGCGCTCTGAGTCAAACCGACGTTGACGAGTGCTTGGGTCAACTCATGGCGCACGATGCCACGCGCTCGCAGCCCCGTGGCCGCCTCGATGGCGACGTGCAACGCGCGTTCGAGTGCACTTGCCGCGGCGGCGCACTCACCCTGCGCGAGGTGTTCTCTTGCCGCGCGAAGCTGTTCAAGCGCACGATGCTTGACGGAACCGCGACGCTGTGACCAAAGAAACAGCACCTTGCTGCCAAGGCTCTTGAAGCCCAAACTGATTGCAACCCCCGCGGGCCCGAGCAACAGGAATGACCAGAAATGGCGCAAATCAGCCCAATATTGCCGCGGTTGCGGCACCGGGCCCAGTTGTTCTCGCGGCATCAACGACTGCGCCAGCGCATCGTCGGTCACTGGCTTGATGGGTTCGGCTGAGGCCGCACTGGGCCGCACGACGACTTGGCCGAGTTCGGCGGAGGCCAGAGCGTACTGACCGCGTTCGGGATCGTAGTAGGGCAACGACACGGTGCCAAGGTTGACCATGCCGGCTTCGTGCAACTTGAGCACGTATTGCCAAGTTCGCCTGCCACCGATTTTGCTGCTCTTACGCTCGATGGTTTGGTTAGTGTTGGGTTCGAGCCATTCGGCGCCTTTGCGTTCCGGTAAATCGATGTGCTGCGGCAGGTTGCCCGTTCCGGAAAGTTCAAAGTTCACAGCCACCGCGTCGTGCGCGTTGACTTCGCGCGGTTCGACGGTTGCCGTAAGCCGAAATTGCCCGACATCGCCCAACCGATAACCCGAAGGCCTGCCCGCAATGGGTGGTTCGACGACGGCGATGTTCAGTAACTGACTTTGGCGCTCGCCGTTCTTATACCCCGCAACCCCCGTGGGATCGACGCCGCGAAACTGGGCGCGCATGGCCCCGATCGGCAGGTGCCCCGAATGCAGCGGAAACAGCGCCCTTTCGCGCAGTTTCTGGGCGTACCAAACCTCTTCGCCGATGCGCATCGGCTGCTCGCGCGACGCGCCGTCTTCCATTAAATCGTACGAGAGGAAATCGTCGTGCCCGGGTTCCGTCACGGAACTTAGCTCGAACAGGCCTGGATGACCGTAGGCGAAGATCGACAGGGTCACTTGCTGACCAATCACGACGCGCTTGGGCGTGGCTCGCGCGTCGAGAAATGCCGTTGGGTCGCGGGGCTGCGCAATATCGAATTCACGCGGCCAATTGCTAAGCTGTTGTTGATCGAGGTTGGGGTTGCCAAACTGCGGCAAGCCGCGCATTGGGGGCAGCAATGGGCCGCTGAACGGGTCGAAGTCGCCGAACGGGTCGAACGGATCAAAGGGCATGCGACGTCGCCCCCGATTGCCCTGAGGCTGCAGCGTGCCGGCCGAAACCACCTCGATGAAGAAGGGTCGATCGAGCACGGAATGTCCCGCCGAGATGACGCTCGCGGGCCCGATGCGAAAGCGCCCGAGCGTACTGGTGACAAGGATCCAACTGGCGGTCATCCCTTGACGTTGCTCGAAGTGGCCATTGACCGTTGTCACTTGGTACTGCGTTGACACGCTCGGACCCTGCACGGAGAAGTTCTGCGGTGCACTCAATTTCGGCTGCGAAGGCGCCTCGTCGCCGCTGCTCGCCATCGCCGTCAATTGCACGGTGAACCGCTGGCCCGCTTCAACCTTCGTCGGAGCTTGCGTCTGCAGGCTGACTTCCGCGTACGCCAGCTGGGTCACCAAACCCACGCACACAGCTACGCGAGCCGCCTGGCAGCGATTCACTTGTCCTCCATCCTCACCACGCCCCGACGACGATGGGCCTGCTCCTTGGCTGCATGCTCGCTGAGACTCGGGGTCTGCTCGAGTTCGTCCAGAATGCGATCATCTTGGTTTTGTCCGTCATGGGAGCTTTGCGGCGGCTCCTTTTGCGGTGGCGGCGGGGCGCCCGCGTCGCTCTGGGGTTGCTTGTCGTTGCCGGCATCCGGCTCGGGCTTGTTCTTGTCTTTGTCCTTCTTCGAATCGTCGGGCTTGTTGCCTGCGTCGGGTTGTTGCTGATTCTTTCCCGCGTCACCGGCGCCGCCGTCGCCGGGGTTCGGTTTGCCGCCATCCTGACCCGCATCAGGTGGCTCGCGTTCGGAGCGCTCCAAGGCCAGCGCGCGGTTCCAGGCTGCATCGCGCCCGATGCCGTCACCTTGGTCGCCCGCGATTCCTGGAATTAGCCGCAGCGCCTCGTCGTAACTCTTGACGGCCTTCCTGTACTCTTCGCGCAAGAAATACAGATTTCCCGCTAGATAGTGAGCGCGCGCCTTGAACTCAATCGGCGCCCCCGGTGCATCTGTAAGCGCCAACACGACGCGCAGCGCGCAGTCAATCTGCTCGCCGCGTTGCGCAAGCTGCTGCTGCAGCGTGGGGTTGGCCTGTGCATTGACCGGCGCGCTCGGATCGCCAAAGCGTCCGCCAAATCTCTCCGCAACCTGAAAGAGTGCCAGCCCCAAGTCGAAGCCTGCGTTGTTGCGGTTCACGATCGAATCCGGCGTACCGATGTTGCCACCCGTACATTTGCCGGTCGAAAGGTAGTGCTCCAAGATGTCGGCGCCCGCGCCCGCATCGCCGGCGTCAAGCGCCGACAGCGCCTGCTCGACCTCGGGTGCGTGTCGCACAAATGGATCTTTGAAACCGCCCTGGCAGCTTGTCAGCGCCGCGATGACAGTCGGCAGCGCGACACCCAAGAGCACGGCAACCGGCGCTGTTCGCTTCAGCAGCGCCGGGGTGCGCGTCGGAGAAGCGCCGTCGGGGTTGCGAGTCCCTTTCTGATGGCGGCGCGCTTGGCCCACGAACACCTCCGCAATCAACAGCAGAATAGCGAACACAAGCGGGTATGCGTAGACGTCGGCGTAGACCGTTTCGACCTTTTCCGACAGTTCGCTACTCATCCAACGCGCAAGCTCATGCGCCATCTTGTCGATTCCAGTCGAACCGGTCGCGCTGCGAACGACGAAGCCGCCCCCGGATTTAGCCGTTTCGGCTAATTGCGCTTCGCCCTCCGCGGACAGTGACGTTGTCAACGGGTTGCCCTGCGAGTCCTTGCGCCAGCCGCTCAGCTTGCCATTATCGTCAACTTCGGGAATGGGTTCGGGAGTACGCCCGCCGATCTGGACGACATCCACCGTGATCCCGTCTTGGTGCGCAGCTTTCGCGGTGGCGGCCGGATCCCCTTCGAGGTCTTCCCCGTCGGTAACGAGCACGAGCACCTTGGCGTGTTTTTGCGTCGAGGGATCGCGCAGGAACAATTCATGACCTGCCGCAATTGCGCGCCCAAGCGACGTGCCCCCGACCGGCATGTCATTCGGCGTCAATTGCCGGAAGAACTGCGCTATGGCCGCTCCATCGGAGGTCAGCGGGAAGGTCATGGGTTCGCCGGCGAACGCGACCGCACCAAAGCGCGCGCCGCGCAGTTCGGCAATCAGGCGCGAGACCTCGCTCTTGGCGCGTAGCGTGCGCGAGGGCGACACGTCGCGCGCGTACATGCTCTTGGAGTAGTCAAGCGCTACGACAACGTCGAGATTCGTCGCAGGCACGAGGCGCGTGCCGCGTCCGTATTGCGGGCGCGCCATGGCGACGAAGGCACAGGCCACCGCCATGACGGTGAATAGCCCCTGAATGACGCGACGCGTGCTGGCGCGTGCCGTCAACAAATCCATAACACGCGGTTCATCGCCAAAGCGGCGAACCGACCGCAGCAATAACCAGCCGCCAACCACGAGCAACAGACCGACGGCGACTGCCAGGAGCGTTCCGAGCAACCAGAAGGGGTCGGCAAACCTCATGGGAACCTCCGCAGCAAAAGGGCCCGCAGTATGACCTCTAATGAAAGCATCAAGATGCCGGGTAACAAGAGCACCGGAAATAGCTCTTCATACCGGCCCACACTGGCTTCGAAACGGCTTTTTTCAAGCTTATTGAGCACGTCGTGAAAACTTGCCTGTAGCGCTTTGACATCGGTGGCAACGTAGGCTGACCCTCCCGTCTTTTTTGCGAGAGTCTGCAACAACGCAGGGTTCACCGGGAACTCCAGGTTGTGGTTGAACATCGGGTGGTGGAACAAATCAAAGCCCGTGAAGACCGAGGCCTTTGTCCCGTCGCCGATCTGGATGGTAAATATCTTGCTGGCGACCTTGTTGGCGAGATCGGCGGCGTACTCCGGCGCGATTCGGCCGGCGTTGTTGTCTCCATCCGTGAGCAGGATGATCGCCTTGCTCTTGGCGGCACTGCGGCGCAGCCTTGCCGCGGCCGTGCCTACCGCGTCGCCGATGGCCGTGCCATTGCCGTCGATCACATCGATATTCATGTTCGAGACAAGCAAGTCCAACAACTGGTAGTCGAGCGTCGGCGGCGAGAGCACGAATGCTTCCTTGCCGAAAATGATGACGCCGATGCGATCGGTCTTGCGGCGCGAAATGAAGTCGCGAACTACCGCCTTGGCAGAGTCGAGACGCGTCGGTGGAATGTCAGGCGACGGCCGATTCATGAGCGGGATGAGATCAGGCGGCACATTCTGCATGATCGCCCGCATCGAACCGGACAAGTCGAGCACCAGAATCAAGTCAATGCCGCTCTCGTCCAGGTTCTCCGGGCGCAGCGTGTTGATGGGTCGCGCGAGTGCGACGATGAAAAAACCAAGGGATACCGCCCGAAGTACCCCGGGCACATCGCGCAGCTTGACGCGCCAACCGCTTGGCCCGGTCAGCAGGGCGGACACCGTGCCGACCAACAGCCGCGGCGTGCGGCGATCCTCACCCACGGTTGCACGCCACAAGACGAACGGCACGGCCGCCAACAGCAGCAGCCACAAGCGCTGCGTCCAGCGTGCCGCCGTTAGCTCCGAGCCCCGCATCAACCATGGAATTGAACAACCGATCGCCAAGGCGGCTGCGAGGGCTGCCACCAGAGTGAGCCAACGCCGCCATTGCGCCCCGCGACTCATGGCTCAGCTCCGTTCTCCGGATTCTCGATAGCAACCGGGGAAGCTTCGGGAACCGGCAACGTAGCGGTAACGATGGTCTCGGCGTTCCGCAGTGCGTTGAGGCATTCCGGCTCGCTCGGCGTAAGCCGCGCGAATTTGACCAGATCGGCTTGAGCCAGAAATTCGTTGATTGAATGAAAGATCGAGTGACCGATGCCCTGCCGCTGCAATTGTGCAACTGCTTCGCGAGTCGTGCACTCGAGGCCATCGTAACCGTAACGGCCGCCCAGGTACTTGCGAACCGTGTCGGAGACTTTGGCGTAGAAATCAGCAAAGCGCTGAGCCCGTAGCAGTTCGAGACTCTTGAGCGTAGACAGCTCTTCGAATGCAACTTCCCAAGGTGGCCGCGGGGGTGGCGGCGGCGGGAGCTTGCGGGGACGTTTGAGCCACAACCAAACGAGGCCCGCTAACAGGGCACCTGCGAGCAGCCCGATGCTTCCGATCCTTACCGCCTGCTTCAGGCTCGTCCATTCTTCGAGCTGGCGCCTGAGGCCTGGGTTCGCGCGCGGGCGCGCTTCGGGCGTGTTCGCCGTCGGCGGCTCGACGATGACCGAGTGGGGTTGCGTGCACAACGTCATTGTTTCGCCGTTGGCGCGGCGAATTGCCACGGGCACGGGTGGCAACGTCAGCGTGCGTTGCTTGGTGTCGCCGGGCAGCGCAACGAAGGGCATCCTCAAGGTCGATGTAACTCGATCCCCCGAGGTTACCGTGGTGAGCTTCGCCGTGACGCCGCCGCGCGGGTCCGGAATGATGAAATTCGTTTGTTCGAGTGCCTTGGTGGAGTCGGTTTGCGAGATGTGACTCGAATCGACGAGGACCGATTCGGCGCGGCCATGTTCCGTCGTGAACTCGAGATACTCGGCGTAACCTGCCCGTATCTTTTCCGGGAACCGTTCTTTGAACTCCGGGCGCGCCTTGCCCTCCGGGATCTGCTCGACGCATGTCGCGGAAATCTGCCGCCGAAGAACTACTCGGAACCGGTGGCGACGCGCCAGCGACAACCGCCGCGCGGGCGTGCGGCGAGGCAATTACCGCCGCACCCAACCCTAGCGCGAAACGTGCGGCCCTCATCGGTGAATTCTCCGCGCTCGCCGAGCAAACAAGTCGCGCAGCGGCTCCACGTAGGTTCGATCCGTCCGCATCACGCAATGGTCCAGACCGAGCTTTCGAAACGTCGCGATGGACTTTGCGTTCAAGCGCCGCATCGTGTTGGCATAGTGCCGGCGCACCGCGCCGCTCGAAGTATCGACAATGACGCTTTCACCTGACTCGAGGTCTTCGAACGCAGCAAGACCCACGTCCACCAACTCCTCGTCCCTGGGGTCGACGAGCATTAGCGGGATGATGTCGTGTCGAGCGGCCGCTAGCGCTAGTGACCGTTCCCACCCTGAATCGAAGAAATCGCTGATGAGAAATGCCACGCTGCGACGCCGCGCCACCTTGGTCAGCGTCTGCAGGGCAATTGCCAGGTTCGTCCCCGTGTGGTGCGGTTGTGCTCCCAAGATCTCGCGCACGACGCGCATCACGTGCTTCTGCCCTTTCTTGGGCGGCACAATCTTCTCAATCTGATCCGTATTCAAGATGAGACCCACGCGATCATTGTTCTTGATCGCGCTAAATGCACAAAGGGCCGCCACTTCAGCCGCCAACCGGGCTTTGGAAGCCACGCGAGTTCCGAACCGCTGGCTCTTGGACAAGTCCACCAGTAACATGACCGTCATCTCGCGCTCTTCGACGAAGATCTTCACGAACGTTTCGCGCATGCGAGCGCTCACGTTCCAGTCGATGCTGCGAACATCGTCACCGGGCTGATACTGCCGGACCTCCTGAAACGCCAGCCCTTGGCCCTTGAAGACGGAACTGTAACTACCGACCAAGTTGTCCGTGGCAAGATGTCGGGTCGTTATCTCGATACGCCTTAGCGCGGCTAGTAGTTCTCGGGGTATCACGGTCGTGGAACTTGGTTGTGAGCCTACGGAAATGAACTACGGGACTTCAACGGCTTCGAAGACGCGGCGCACGATATCTTCCGCCGTCACTTCTTCGGCTTCCGCCTCATACGACAAGACCAACCGGTGGCGCAGCACGTCGGGGCCGATTGCCTTCACGTCTTCGGGTGTCACGTACCCCCGGTGGCGCAAGAAGGCATGGGCGCGCGCCGCGAGATTCAGCGCGATGCTCGCGCGCGGGCTTGCCCCATACTCAATGAGCGGCCCAAGCTCGGCCAGCCCCTTCTGCTTGGGTTCACGAGTGGCAAAGACAACATCCACGATGTAGTTCTTCACGCGTTCGTCCACGTAGACATCGCGGACGACCTGCCTTGCGTGGAGAAGCTGCTCTGGCGTCGTCCGGGCGCTTGCCTGCGCAACGACATGGCCTGTCATGCGGTCCATGACCGCCCTTTCTTCGTCGCGCGATGGGTAACCGACTCGTATCATGAGCATGAAACGATCCACCTGCGCCTCGGGTAACGGATAGGTACCTTCCTGCTCGATGGGGTTCTGAGTCGCCATCACGACGAATGGATCGGGCAGCGGGTATGATTTGTCGCCAATCGTCACCTGGCGTTCTTGCATCGCTTCGAGCAGCGCGCTCTGCACCTTGGCGGGCGCGCGGTTGATTTCATCTGCAAGCACGAAGTTGGCAAAGACGGGACCCAGCTTGCTGCTAAACTCACCCGTGCGCTGATCGTAGATGACCGTCCCAACGAGGTCGGCGGGAAGCAGGTCGGGGGTGAATTGAATTCTGGAAAACTTGGCTGAGATCGCGGCGCACAGAGTGCGGACGGTCAGCGTCTTGGCAAGACCGGGCACTCCCTCCAGCAACACATGACCCCCAGCGAGCAAGCCGACCAAAATCCGTTCGACCATGCCGCTTTGTCCGACGATGACTTTGCCGATTTCAGCCAGTAGGTCATCCACGAAAGCGCTTTCGCGGGCCACGATTTCGTTGAGCGTTCGAACGTCTTGCATAGGGCGATCCTTGACTGTGGGCCGCGGCTATAGCGCGCCCGCGGCTGCTCCGACAATCGAGGCGGCGATTCTATTCCGCTAACCCCCCATCAGCCGGCCCAGTCCTGCCTGGACGAGCGTCACGCCAAGGGACCAGGCCAACCCCAGACCAAGACCCCCAATCGAGCGGCGAGTGCGGAGAAAGTGGATCGGCAGACAAAAAAGCCCAAATGTCACGATGGCGCACCAGAAGCTTGCCGGCGGCCACGCCCGATCCAGCCGTTCCTCACACAAGTGTCGTTCATCAAATCTCACGACCCAGGCCGGCAGGACAATTCCTGCGACCAGCTGCGCGAAAAGAGCAATCAGCTCGTGCAAGCGCCGGCCACTCCTCAGGGAGTTCCTACGTGGAATATGTCGCGGAATAGGCGTTCAGCCTCAGCGGTCGGTTCCGATGTCGGTCGCGACAGGTCTGGACGACCCTTGGTGACCTCGCAATGGGCGGCTTCTTTGAAGCGCGAAATTGCCGCGTCAACGTCCTGAGTCGTGCTGACGGCTCGCCCAAGCGTATCGAGTACCTCTCCCAATGGCGGACAATCGGGCGAGTTGCTGGGCCATACGTATTTAGGCGCGTTGTTGCAGCAGCCGCTCCGCAAAATAGACAAGGCGGCGAGTTCAAACCACCCTAGATTGTTCCAGCCCTTGGGTGTTCCGGCACCACCGCCCGGTAGAGGCGCAAACGCTGATCGCAGTGTCTTCATGGCCTGGCGCAGGTCCAAAGCCGGACAGAAATTCGCAAGATTGGCCTGTTTGGCGAGCGCGCCCTCCGGCAAAAAGCCGGCTATGCACGTGGTGACTGAATCAGAACCAACCTTTGCTTCGTTGCCAGTAACGGGAACTTCGGCCAGGTCTATCGCACCTGACGCCGCTTGAGCCTCGGTCTTTTGAACCGCCGGCAACGGTCGCTCAACGACGATTCGCTTGGGCTTCGGCTTGCGCAGAGCCGCGGTCGTATAGGCTGCGGCCAGGCCCAGGACTACCGCGACGACAGCAGGCAACAGGTATCGTTTGATTGAACCCGAGCCACCGGTCGAAAGTGACAACCTTGCGGCCCTTGCACTCGACGCGCGCTTCTGCATAGGGTGGAGACTCTGCGGCAGAGGCGGTGGCTTGTGGGACGACACGGAATGCGGCCCCGGTTCCTCACCGATATGCTCGACGAACCATCGCGCTAGTTCCCGTCGCAAAGGCTGCAGCGTATCGGCGCGCGCTGTTTTGTCCTTGTTCAGTGCATGCGCCACAGCTTCGCGAAGCAACGGATCGTCGATTCCCATGCCCGCCAATTCATCGGCTGCAAAGATGCCCATGCTTGGAGGAGTCTTTCCCGTGAGCATGTGAAATAGCAACGCACCCGTAGCCCACGTGTCGGTCAGGACACTCGGTGGCTCGGTAACGGAGCAATCCGGTGGCCAATACTCGCGAGGACCCGGCGCTCCGTAGAGCACCTGGGGCTCGACCCCTTGTTCTGGTTGCAGCAACACCGTGTCAGGATGCAGTTGACCGTGAGCTCCACCCACCTCGTGCAACGTGGACAACGCATCGGCCACGCGCAAAGCCGTTCGAACCGAGTCAACAGGATGTTTCTTCCCAACCGAGCGCAGGCGCTCCGAGAGTAACTCGCCCGCGGGTGCGGCGACCGCAACCCAAAATTTGTCTGCTTCGACTTCAATAATCTCAACAAGCTTGGAGAGGTGCGCATGGTGGACGGTGCTCCAAGGTCTAAGCCATTCAACCTCTCTACTGTCAGCCGCGGCGACGATCACCCGCGTATTTGACTCAATGTGAACAGCGCGTGCGGACGCTTTGCCTTCGGGCGCCGTGCCGGCGTCAAAACGGAGCTTGTCGGTGGCGGTTGTTGATGGTGGCTCCCCAGACGACGTCATTACTGCCCCATGGCCGCCAGGCTCTCACCTTCCCGTCGATACGTCCAGTATTCCATGAGTATTGCCGGGCATCGAAGTCCGGCCAGCCATTCTGAGCCCCAGACTTCCATAGCGGCGCGGGGTACGGCCGTCTAACATCGCCTCGTGCCCCCATCAGGAGCCGACACGACCCGGCGAGCGCAGAGTTGGCTTTTGCAGGTACTGACCATTGCCACCAAGGATCTTCGCATCGAGGTTCGATCAGGCGAAGTGGTTGTCACAAGCTCGTTTTTCGCTCTGCTCGTCGTCGTCGTTGCTTCCATATCATTTCATGGCGACCCGGCGAGTCGCGCATCGGTGGCCGCCGGCACCCTCTGGCTTTCCGTCTCATTTGCAGCCGTACTGGCGTTGTCTCGCAGCTGGCAACGCGAGCGCGAAGAGTCTGCCTACCTAGGCCTCTTGGCAGCACCGCTCTACCGTAGCGCTCTGTTCACAGGCAAGCTGATAGGCTTGTTGCTGTTCTTGGCGATCATTGAAGGCACAGTGATTCCTTTGGTAGCTGTCCTATTCGCCGTTGACTTGACACGCCTCGGCGTTGGCCTGCTAGCGATTGCCCTGTGCGCAACGCCGGGCATTGGAGCCGTAGGAACGTTATTTGGGGCGATGACGGTGCGCACACGCGCTCGCGATCTGATTTTGGCGATCGTGCTCTTCCCTTTGCTCGCACCCGCGCTGCTGACTGCCGTCGTCGCCTCCCGCGAGCTTTTCGGGGGCACGCCATTGGCCGAGCTCGCAGATTACTTCAGGCTGATGGGGCTCTTTGACGTTGTGTTTCTGACCGGCGGAATCTCCATGTTCGGTCTACTCATCGACGAATAGCATCGAGGTCAAGTCATGCATGTTGCGGTATTCGGCGGTAGTTTCGACCCTCCCCATGCAGGCCATGTTCTGATCGCCGCATACCTGGGAACCGTGGCCGCGTTCGAACACGTGGTCGTGGTCCCGGTTAGCGAACACGCATTCGAGAAAGACCTCAGTCCATTTCCACATCGGTTGCGCATGTGCCAACTGGCGTTTGAAGTACTTCCCTTCGTCGAAGTAACACCGATTGAAGCGACGCTCAAACGCCCCAATTATACGTTGCACACGCTTCAGGCGATCAAGCGGGCTCACCCGGACTGGCACTTGCGGCTGGCGATGGGCGCCGACGTGCTCACCGAGAGCGCTCAGTGGCACGCGTTTAGCGACGTTGTTGCATTGGCTCCGCCCTTTGTTTTTGCGCGGCACGGTACCCTGGGTGACGCCGCAAAAACGCAGCTCTTCCCAGACATTTCCTCGACGCAGATCCGCGGTTGGCTCCGCGCCCGATCCGACTCGCTCGCCCAGGCAGCACTCGGAGAATTTCTGGCTCCGAACGTGCGCGCGTACATCGAAGAGCAGGGGCTCTATGCATGATTTGCCAAAATCATCAATGCAAGCCCGCCGTAATCCAACCCGAGCTGTAGCGAGCAGCGGCTGCGACAAGCGCAATGGCAGCTGCGCAAGCCAAGCTGGTCTTGTCGGTGAGAGCGAACTTGACAGGGTCGTCACGCATTTGCCCTCGACCCGCGAGCAGCCAGATGCGGCCAAGCCAATACAGAAGAATGGGGAGCACCAGCCACAGTAGCGAAGGGTCGCGATAACTGACGCGCACTTTTGCGCTATCCACGTATAGCATGAACACAAGTGCCGCGATGAAGCCGCTTGCCACGCCCATGCTGGCGACCATTTCGACGTCGGCACGGAAGTACCCGCGGTTCTTTATCTGTGTGTCGCTGGTAAGCGCGCGTAGTTCGACGTACCGTTTGGCGAAGGCGAGGCTCGTGAACAGAAACATCGAGAACCCCAGCAGCCACGTGCTCACTTTCACGTTGGTGGCGATTCCGCCCGCTAGAATACGGAGCGTGTAGAGGCCTGCTAGAACCAGCACATCGATCATTAGCTGGCGTTTGAAGTGAAGCGAATAGGACAACGTGCCAAAGAAGTACACCCCAAGCACACTCAGAAATGTGAAGGGTAAGAACACCCATGACAGGCAACCGCTCAAGCCAACTAGCGCGAGAAATAGGGGTGGGCCGGCAACCACCGGCAGCGCGCCGGAAGCGAAGGGGCGCTCGAACTTGGTTGCGTGAACGCGATCCGCGTCGATATCCTGAAGGTCATTGAAAACATAACCTGCGGATGCGCACAACGAGAGTGCCAAAAATGCCCCCAAAGCCTGAAGGAGTTGTTGAAAGCTCGGGATCTTTGGCGCCAGGAACAGTGGTAAAAAGACCAAGGCATTCTTGGCCCACTGATGCGGGCGCAGCTGTTTCATCAACGCACGCATAATACTGGGCCGGTACGACAAGACCGTCACGTGATCTTGCGTCCGTATTGCCTCGACGGCGCCCGCCGTCGTGCCCACCAGAAACCCCTTGTATGCCGACTCGAAAACAATCTTGTCCAAGATTGAGTTGCCGAGGTAGTCAAACCCTTTGTCTCCAAACTCAGCCACCAGGAGATCGCGTTTGGCCGCAGAGTTGAGGTCCCGCGCTTCGTCGCTTGCGTACACTGCGTCGAACAGGCCAAGGTGTTCCGCAACCTGAGCCGCCAGGCCCTTGTTTGCACTCGTAGCGAGGATGAGCTTTCGACTGCGCTTGCGGCATTCGTTCAATGCCTCCAGCAGCTCGCGTCGATAGGGAAGGCTCTTAGGATCCAGCCTTGCAGAACTGCCAATGCTCCTAGAGATGCCAGAGTTGGGCCGCAATAACCAGAATGGAACCAGCAGCAAGAACCAAGGTTGTTGGCGCAACAGCCGCCCAGCCCCTTCCCATAGGCTGTTCGTCGTGATCAACGTGCCGTCGAGGTCAAGGCACAACGGACGCGATAGCGCGTCCGAGTCGCAAAGCTCTGCTTCGAGTTTCGACGCTAACGACATTGCAACGAACGGTACCTCCAATCGCGCCACTATCCCAATTTCCTTGGGCATTCGCCCAAACCCAAAATCGCTCCGCGATTTTCTAAACCATCGATTCAAGAGAATCAATGTACCAGGCCAAGCGCCGATATGAGTTGGAACGAATGAAAACACTGCCCCATGACGCTCGTCTTCGGGTTGTCGCAAGACGCAATCGATGCAGCAGCCTGACCGCATATCGGCCCTTTGGACGGGACTTCACCTGAGCTTCCGCCGACCCTACGATTTCTTCCGTGTGACCGGGGCTGGCAGACACAGCCTTCGCCCCCTACACGAAGGCCTCTTGGAGTGTGAGTGCACAGCAAAGTGGGGAGCACGTTGTTGACGGATACTGCGGTCCGTACGGCAAATGCCGCAGGTTGCGCTCGGCGGGGGAATTGCTCTAGCCTCCACCTGCTTCAAGGAGCAATTGACAGTAGTCAAGGCAATCGAACATGAAGATCGCTATTGTTGGTTCAGGGTACGTCGGACTAGTCGCGGGTGCATGCTTCGCCGATACGGGCACGCAGGTTGTTTGCGTCGATGTGAATGAGGAAAAACTTGCCCGCCTAAGATGCGGCGAAGTGCCGTTCTTTGAGCCGAATCTTTCCGACATGGTCAAACGCAATTGGCCCAAACGCTTGGAGTTCAGCAGCGACCTTGCCAGTTCGATTAAGAATTGCGACGCTGTCTTCATCGCCGTGGGGACGCCGCCGAATGAGGACGGGTCGGCCGATCTGAGCCATGTCCTCAAGGTCGCCGAGGACATTGCGCGATTGACTACGCACGATTTGGTGCTGGTGCTGAAGAGTACGGTGCCCGTTGGAACCAACGAACGCGTGCGCCAGGTCGTCAAGCAGCATACGCAACGCAAGATTTCGGTTGTCAGCAACCCCGAGTTTTTGAAAGAGGGTGATGCAGTCAATGACTTTCTCAAGCCGGATCGAGTCGTGATTGGAACAGACGATGACGCAGCTTTTTCGGTCCTAAACCGCCTCTACGCGCCGTTTCTGAGAAGGCAGAACAGGATTCAACGCATGAATCCAAAGAGCGCGGAGATCGTCAAATACGCGTCCAATGCGTTGCTTGCCACCAAGGTGTCCTTCATCAACGAGATCGCAGCACTCTGCGAAGCCGCTGGCGCGGACGTAGAGCACGTTCGCTTGGGCATGGGGGCGGATGCGCGAATCGGCTACTCATTCCTGTTCCCGGGACTTGGCTTTGGCGGTAGCTGCTTCCCGAAGGACCTCAGGGCGCTAGTGCGCACCGGACAAGAGTTCGGTGTCAACTGCGGCCTTGCCGAGGCGGCTATGACTGCCAACGCAAAGCCCGT
Organism: uncultured delta proteobacterium; assembly: GCA_963811985.1. Taxonomy (GTDB): domain Bacteria; phylum Myxococcota_A; class Polyangia; order Polyangiales; family Polyangiaceae; genus FEN-1139. The sequence continues at coordinate 9,962 of CAWEUH010000003.1, read as the reverse complement.
GGCGCTGATGCTTCGGAAGTTGGAACTAGGGTTAGGGACGCTTGCCGGCAAAGTCGTAACGGTCTGGGGGCTTTCGTTCAAGCCCAACACCGACGACGTCCGCGAGTCCGCAGCGCTGAAATTGATTCAGCTGCTTGTCAGTGTCGGCGTTCGCGTAAGGGCGACTGACCCGGAAGCGCTGGGTCCTGCCAAAGCGCAGCTACAGCTTGCCGGGATCTTGGACAGCGTCGCGTTGTTCGAGGATGAATACGAAGCCTGCGTCGGCGCCGATGCGCTCGTTGTCGCAACGGAATGGACGGAGTACAGAAATCCCGACTTGATCAGGGTTCGCGGCGCAATGAAGGGCAGGCAAATCTACGACGGCCGCAACATTCTGCATCGCGACGCCGTGGTCGAAGCGGGATTTGCCTACCATGCGATCGGGCGTCCGAGCGCTGTCCCAGCCTCCACGTAGCCTGCGTCGGCGACGGGCTGATATCGAAATCTGACAAATGTTGTTGTCTCGTGGCAAAATGCGTCCCACGATGCGTTTGCAGCTACCCCGGCAAAGGATAAGAGGAATGGACAAACTAGTCGTTTCGATCAGTAGCGTTTGGCTCGCGGCTTTCGTCGTTGCTTGCGGCAGTTCCTCGCCATCGACAAATCAGCAAGCAGGTTCAACAGGCGGGGCGCCCGGAACGGATGGGGGCAACTCAGGCCAACAGTGCATCATTTCCTCCAGCAATGCCTACTGGCAGACCGCAACGGTGACGGAGGTATCTAGCGGGACGGTCAATGTGACCGTCCAGGACAGTTCGACGGCGCAGACGTGGGATGGATTTGGTGGAGCCTTCAACGAGATGGGGTGGAATTATCTTCAGATGCTCAGCCAGAGCGACAGGGACGCGGCCCTGCAACTGCTATTCGGGACCAATGGCTGCCGGTTTGCCTTCGGTCGAATCCCGATAGGGGCCAGCGACTACGCCATGGATCGCTATACCCTCGACGAAGTGCCCAGCGGCCAGACCGACCCGAACATGACCAGCTTCTCGATCACTCGAGACACGCAAATGCTCATTCCGTACGTCAAGGCGGCTCTTGCGGTCAAGCCCGACATCCGCTTCTGGGCTAGCCCCTGGACACCCCCGACTTGGATGAAAACGGGGCCATTCCAAACTGGAAATGTACCTTCTCCCTTTGACGGCGGGAACATGACGGACGATGATTCGATACTCAAGGCGCACGCGCAGTACTTCGTCAAGTTCGTTCAAGGGTATGCGCAGCAGGGCATCAACATCGAGGCCGTCGCTCCTCAGAACGAGCCAAACTACGGTCAAAACTACCCGTCCTGCTTCTGGTCGACGTCGCTGTTCACCAAGTTCGTCGGGCAGTACTTGGGCCCAGCCTTCGACAGTGCGAGTATCGGCACGAACATCATGCTCGGCACAATGTCCAACAACGGCGACAGCGCTGACCCGGCGATCGTCACCAGCGTGATGGGTGATGCCGCTGCCAAGAATTACATCAAGGTCCTTGGCTATCAATGGCAGATGATTGACCACGTCTCGGCTGCAAAATCGTACAACTTGCCCATCTGGCAGACCGAGCACCAATGCGGCAACAACCCCTGGGAGAGCGGCTATGTGTCGTCGGCCGCACCGAACGACCAAGCCTATGGCGTAAAGACCTGGGGCCTTATCAGAGATTGGATCAAGGCTGGTGTCACCTCGTACAGCGCCTGGAACATGGTGCTCGATACGGTGGGCAAAGGCATCGACACAACTCGCGATTGGGCGCAGAACGCACTTCTGACCGTGAACACGTCGTCCAAGACGCTGAACCTGACACCTGCCTATTACGTCTTCCGCCATGTCTCCCAATTTGTCAACCCAGGGGCCAAGGTGATTGCGACGAGCGGCGGTGATGCAATCGCCTTCAAGAACCCGAGCGGCAGTATCGTAACCATCATGTACAATTCCGGTTCTGCGGCACCGTACGTTGTCTCGGTGGGCGGCAAGAAACTGCAGTTCAGCATGCCCAGTAACGGCTGGGCGACTGTCGTTCAGTGAGAATGGCCTAGGTTCGCCTGGAGCTGCTCCGGGCGGTAGGTGGTCACCACCTCTGCGCCCCGTAGCGGCTTGACGTTGCAGATCAGTCGGGGGCCGTCGCGATTTGGAAACGGAATGTGTCCGCAACTGGCACTGCATACTGTTGAATTTGGTGCGTATCGATAGCGAAGTTTTGTTTGGCCAGGTCTGGGAATGATTTCATGTAGATCGTCTCAACCCCACGGAGTGCAAGGAACACCAGGATTGCTACTTCACTTTCCGGTGCAGCTAGAATTCTCAATGATCTTGGCCAGGCAAAACAACCCGCTGGCCTATTCAAGTCACAGGATGTTTGATAAGTCACTTGCCTTCCATAAGCGCGGGTCATGTTTGCCTTGGACCCGCAATCGCTACGGCGGGGCATTTAGCTAAGTATGCAAGGAGAGAAAACGATGAGAACGCGAGCCACTTCTGACGCTGCGACACCTGCATTTCCCCGCGGCATGCGCCTTATCTCTTCAGCGTCCGTCCTTGCTGCTGCTGCATTAGGAGTTGCGGTTCTGACGGGAACACAGGCAGCAAGCGCCCAAACCACCCTCACGGTGAACGCTGGGACGCAGGCTTCTGGCAATCCCCATTTTTGGTCCGCCGCCTTCGGTACCGGCAGGGCCCTGCTTGCTTTGCGGTCGGATTGGCAGACGCATCAAAAGATTGGCAACCGGGAATTGGGTGCTCAGCGTGTGCGCGGCCACGGCCTGCTCAACGACGAGATGGGCCTGTACAAAGGGGCGGGCTCCTACGATTGGACGAATCTCGACACGTACCTGAGCGCTATCTCCTTGGCGAACATGCGTCCGATTGTTGAAACCGACTTCATGCCGACAGCCCTCGGCAGCTCCTCATCGGACGCCATGCATAGCCCGCCCAATAGCTACACTAACTGGAACAACTTCATCAAAGCGCTGGTCCAGCACTGCGTAGACAAATACGGCGCGAGCGACGTGGCGAACTGGTACTTCGAGATATGGAACGAGCCAGACTATTCGGGGTTCTGGGTCAATACGGACATGAACGCGTACTATACGCTGTACGACAACACGTCCGCTGACATTACCTCCGTAGTACCAAACGCCCTCGTCGGTGGGCCAGCAACGACCGGTAACGGCCCGGTCGCTGCCTTCTTGAGTCACGTCAAGAGCTCGGGCGCGCGCTTGGCCTTCGTCTCAAATCACGACTACCCGGGCGGCTCGAATACTGGCACCGCTGCTGACGCCAACACACTGGTCGGTGACAACAGCAACCGGGTGAGCGCCATCACGGCCGCAGGCTACTCGACATCGAGTGTGCTGTCGTTCAACACGGAATGGAACTCATCCTATTCCGGCCAGGGAGGCAACACCGGCGACGTGGTCACAAGCATGGACAACCACTGGAACGTTGGATTCATTCTCAAGGCTGCCAAGTTGCTTGCCGATAAGGACTCGGGCAACACTCCAGCGATCAGCGTGTTCTCGTACTGGGTACTCTCCGACGTTTTCGACGAAGACAGCGGCACTGATGGGATACACATGACATCGATGAGCAACGGGAACACTCCGTTTGGCAAAGTGTTCGGGGTCATGACCTTTCAGGGGATGCGCAAGGCCGCCTTCAATGCCTTCAAGCTGCTCAACTACACGGGGACCAAGCGCTATTCGGTTACGGGCGGCACGGGTACGAGCGACGGAATCGATGCAATGGCGACCTCGTCCGATAGCGGCGATGAGATGCAGATCGTGGTCTTCAACTACTACAAGACGCTGAACACCGCGAGTGGTTCGGGTGACAGCGTAACCCTAAATGTGACTAACTTGCCTGCGGCGCTCGCGAATAAGTCCGTCTGGGTTACCCAGTTTTTAGTGGACGAGACCCATAGCAATCCGTACAGCGTTTGGACGGGCCAGGGCTCGCCCGCGAGCCCGACAGAGGCGCAGTGGGAAGCCATGCACGCGGCGCAGCACCTGTCGGTTGCCCAACAGGCCAAGCAGACAGTCACCACCTCTTTTAGCGCAACGTTCAGTTTGAAGAAGCAGGCAGGGACGCTCTTTCTCGTGGGAGTGAATCGCCCGGTGACCGGCCGCAACGCCCTGGTTCCGCTCGAAGGCGAGGATTACGATGGACAATCCAGCGCCACCAAGGAAGACAGTGGCGACAGCACCACATTGGGTCAATCGATATCCATTGCTAGCGGTGGCAGTATCTTCTACGACAACGTGGACTTCAGCGACTCGGGCGTCAACTCGGTTCAGGTGCGCGCGAAGGGCGCCGCGACTCTGGATTTGCGCGCAGATTCGGCAACCGGCACATCGCTCGGCACGTGTGCCGTAAGCTCTAGCAGTTCCTGGGCTACGCAGACATGCAGCCTGACGGGGACCACGGGCATTCACAACCTGTATGTAATTCCGAGCGCTGCAGTCCACCTCAATTGGATGCAGTTCACGCAAGGTGGCGCCGGTGGGCAGACGGGCACCGGAGGCGCGGGCAATGGCGGCGCACCAGCAACCGGCGGTGCAGCACCCGGCGGCGCAGCACCCGGCGGCGCAGCACCCACGACGGGTGGGCGTACGGGAGTTAACCCGACTGGCGGAAGTCCCGGCACGACTGGCGGGCGCACGGGCGTTAGCGCGGGCGGCGCGATGCCAACCGGCGGCTATGTCGCCAACGCGGGCGGCGCGATGCCAACCGGCGGCTATGTCGCCAACGCGGGCGGCGCGATGCCAACCGGCGGCTATGTCGCCAACGCGGGCGGCGCGATGCCAACCGGCGGTTATGTCGCAAACGCGGGCGGTGCGATGCCAACTGGCGGTTATGTCGCAAACGCCGGCGGTGAGATGCCAACCGGTGGTTATGTCGCCAATGCTGGCGGCGCGATGCCAACCGGTGGGGTAGGTGCCATTACCAGCGGCGGAGCTAACGCGGGCGATGTCGGTGGGGCGAACGGCACAGTTGCTAATTCGTCCGCTACCTCCGCCAATAATAGTGGCGGTTGTGGGTGTAGAGTCGGCGGCAGGCCTTCGCCGAGCAAACTGTTCACCCTAGTGCTCGGGGCCGTGCTTGCGCTCCGAAGGCGCCGCGGGCGCTAAACGCGCAGTCCAACTCGGCATTGCAGGGCTGGGCGTTGACAAGCGGCGAGCCCTCGCGTGCACGACGGCCGGGTTCGCGCGCAGGATCGGGTCCCATTGCAAGAGCGGCCACTTCGGCCGAACATCCCTATGGTGACGCATTGTTCGCTGAGAACTAAGCTAAGTCCATGCAGCGCGAACCCCTGTGGATTGTACTGGCAAGACATGGCCCAGTGGCAGCGCCTTGCAAGGAGCGAATCGCTGGAAGGCGGTTCGCTCAATACCTGGAAGTGTATAGGGTCTCCGGGCTCGTGCCGAACTCGGATCCGACGGACTCGGCACGTCGTCAGGCGCAAGAGGCGCGCTGGCTAGTGTGCTCCGATCTTCGCCGGGCGCGCGACTCGTTGCATCGACTCGCTCCCAATCGTGCATGCGCTAATGAGTCGCTCTATCGGGAGGCCGATCTTCCGGGCACATTCCGCACGTCGCTCTCGCTTCGCCCAGGTGCCTGGCTCGTGTTGGCGCGGCTGCTTTGGTATGTTTGTCACTGGCCGGAGATCGATTCGCCGAGCGTGACTAGGGAGCGTGCAAGACGTGCAGCGAGTCAGCTGGAGCGACTAGCAACGGTTAACGGTTCGGTGTTTCTGATGGGACATGGATACTTCAATGCGCTCGTTGCGCACGAACTGCGACGGCGAGGCTGGCGCGGACCGAGATTTCCAAACACTAATCATTGGGGCACCACCGTCTATTGGCGCTAGAAATTCAGGTGTATTTGTGGAGATTTCAGTGTTACCGCCCAGACAACGAGGATGGTTGAGTCTCAAGTCCTGATGGCCCAGGGGATTTCCTTGCACGAAGCGCGAAGAGCACAGCTAGGCCACTTATAAGAACAATCAGCGCGAGCAATGACCACACGCGTCGCTTCGAAAAGAAAGGCCTCGCCCGCTGTGGTTCGACCGCCGACACGGTATGCACGCCGGTCGGACTCAATGATCGAATGCCCTTGAGTGCCATCCCATCTTTCCCATAGAACAGCGACGAAACGTCAACCATGCTGGGTGGGTTGGAGGAGGGCGGTCCGGACGAAATGGGTTGCCATGCATTCTCGGCTGCTACTGCCGCGGGCTCAGCACTCACAGGCTCGTTCTCGCTAGCGCCCGACGGGGACGCCGCAAGCTCAGCGCTCGCAGGCTCGTTCGCGCCAGCGACAACCGGTGACGCTGGCGGTTCACTTGCGTCCGACGCAAGCAGCTCACCGGTCAACACGACGTGGGCTGAACCATCAGCGTCCGCTTGGGCGTTGGAGACTTCAGTGGTAGCGTCCCCGTCACTGGAAGTTGAATCCGTAACTTGTGAGGCGTCGAGGACGGCAAGCCGACGCTGCGTGAGTTCGCTGCCAGCGGCCTCCCTCACCCAAGCAGCAATCTCCTTGGGCGTCGCCAGGCCGTCATGCGCTGTGCCGACGCGCGATAGTGCCGTCAGCATCTCGTCCGCGCTGGCAAATCGCTGGTCAGGGTCGCGTGCGAGGGCCCGCAGTACTATCTCATCGAGGGCGGGATAAGACTGCGCGCCGGCCGCGCTCGGCGGCGGGATTGGCTTGTTGCATACCTGGAAGAGCGTTTCCTCGACGGTCGCGCCTGCGAAGAGCCGCTGCCCAGTCAACGCGCCCCACAACACAACTCCCATTGAGAATATGTCCGCGCGGTGATCGAATTGCTGACCCGCGACTTGTTCGGGTGCGACGTAGCCCGGCTTGCCTCGGGTCGTCGTTCCAAGCGTCAAATTGGCTTTGCGCGCAATTCCGAAGTCATTGAGTCTACAGTTGCCATCCACACCGACGAGCATGTTCTCGGGAGACACGTCACAATGCACAAGCTTGAGTTCCGCGCCTGACTCATCGAGCAACGTGTGTGCAGCGTGGAGCCCAGCCAAAGCGTCGATCACCACTGGGAGCAGCAGGTAAGGTGACCGGCTCGGCAAGCTGCGAAGCAATTGCTTCAGGCTGCACCCTTCCACATACTCCATTACAAGGTAGGGTTGCTTTCCGTGAAAGCCAGCATCGCACACGGCAACAACATTTGCGTGATGCAAGTAGCCTGCAACGCGAGCCTCCTCCAAGAAATTATTGGCAGCTTGAGTGTCGCGGCTCAAGTGACTTCTGAGGAGTTTCAACGCGAACAGACGACGAAACCCCACATCTTCACTGTTGAGGCGGCACAGGTACACAGTCCCCATTCCGCCGCGTCCAATGCGCAACAGGATTTCGTAACGACCAACGAACCGTCGCCCTGCGCCAGTTTTTGGCAGAACTCCAGCGACGGTGAATCCCTCGGATGGAGGCCCTGATTCGTCGGCACGCGGCTTGTTTGAATCGTCCCCAGCATCCGATTGCGCAGCAACGTTGCGATGCGGGATGACAAAGCCGGCATCGGAGATTCGAATCCCGCTCTCGTTTTCAGGATGCTCGGAAATGCCCAAGTTGTTTCTGTCAAGTCTGGCGCTGGACGATGAACTGCCACGGCTCGAGCGTTTGCCGAGTCCAAAACCAGTAATTACAGTCTTGATCAGTGATGGGACTTCGTGAGTTTGGCCCGTTTCCGCTGCGGCCGCGGCGTGACTCTTGTGTCCCAGATCGATGATGGGCGAAGGTGCCAAACCGCGCGGTGGGTTCGTCACAGCAGTAGCCTTTTCGCCCAGCCCCACAAGGGTCGAGTGTCTCCCAGGAGCCGGCACACCCGACGAACTTGCCGATGCGGGGTCTAGCCTCGGCAGCGGCGCAGGGGGCGCGAAGCGGGGCAAAACACCCGAGGCGTCGCCGGTGGAGGCCAACGGAAATAACGTGTTGGGTTGTGGGGCGTGCTGGACTAGTCCGTCTTGCACTGCCTGCGTCACAATCCGCAAAGCGTCAACCGGATCAAAAGAACTCTCGTCGAGCACCTGCATCAACGTCCGGCGCCCGTCGATGAGGACGAAGACCACACGCTGTATGCCCCTCGACGAATCGCGAACATCAGCGCCACTGCCTGTTAGTCGCAACACACTACTGAGCGGGGGTGCGTGACTGCACAGCTCTACCCACTCTTCCTGGCGTGAACTGTGCAATTCGATGAGGCTCTTCACGTCTTGGATGATGGCGGTCCCGCTGGCGACAGACCGTGCTTCGATGCCGTACTTGCCTTCATTGACGCCAAGCAAGCGCAGCAATGCGGTTTGACCCCGAGCCCCACCCATTCGAGCCTGTAACATCTTTCCCTTGTGGAAAAGTACCTCGCCTACGCCGAACTCGGTTTCGAACCAGACTCGCGCATCGCGCGCCGACTGCTCAAGCTTGAGCAATACGTCGGCGACCCGGATTTCGCCTATGACTCCGATTTTTCCCTGCTGAGACGAATATGCGTCGTTCAAGGTCGTGTACCCCAAAGAACGTTAACATGCGGCTTAGGGCTGGAAACTGTTCGAGATTCTCGGCGCTGACTGGCACGAGTCCAGCGAAACCGGATACCGAGAGTGCCGACGAATGCAACCTCTTTCATTTCAATTACTTGAGCCAGCGGTCGTTGGGCCCGAACGACATTTCTTCGCCTAATTCTATACGCCTGACAAGCTAGATGACAACCATCCACGACTTCTGGTTTCTGGCAGCCGCTCAAAGGCTCCCCATGCTCAGTCAATCTGACACAAACAGCCGTGGGAATGTCAACAACCGAATTTACCAACCAAATCCGCTCTGACGGACAGATTGGGGGTGAGACACAGCCTATCGGCTTTTCGGCCGGTGATCTGCCTCGATGGCTTGGTACCCCTTGAGACACTCTTCGCAACTTGCATCGTGTCACAAGCATTCGCGGCGCGTGTTCTGCAGTCGAGTGTTCGCGTGCCGCAGTCACGTCCAACCTTTGAGCACTCACACTCATTTGCACACAACAAAAAACCGACACACCAAGATTGCACGCGAACATCCGAATGTCGATTCAATAGAATCGATAGAGTCGATGCATTAGGAACTATCACAACGCGCTTTGTCTGCCAGGAAGGCAATCGAACTGTACCGAGTGAGTTCGGCGTGCGCTTGCGGTAGGTCGCAAGAGCCATGGGTACTCTGCGGTTGTTGCTGGAGCAGATCGAACACAAATGCCGCGAGCGTTTGTTGCTCCTTGGCCCGATTGACACTCATCCGGGTTACCGTGTCGTCCGTTGTCAACTTTCGGTGGAACCCGACGGTAACCGGCGCTACGCTGCCATCGGTTCGTAGGTCGGACCGCCGCATTTGTCTTGAGTCGTAGAATGAATTCATCCCCTGAAATTGAGCTTTCCGTGGTTGTCCCGACGTATCGAGAGGTCGACAGCCTGCCCCACTTACTACCAAGGTTGCTTTCCACAATTCAAAGTTGGGGTGGCTCGGCTGAAGTACTGATCATGGACGACCAAAGCAACGACGGGTCATCCGAGTTCATAGAATCCCTTGGGGCAAGCGAAGTCCGGTTCGTGACGCGTACGGGCAATCGTGGGTTGAGTGCTGCCGTGATCGATGGGTTTCGCTTGGCGCGGGGCAAGTATCTTGTGTGCATGGATGCGGACCTCAGCCATCCGCCGGAGACCATTCCATTGATGTTGGACCGGGTTGCGCACGGGGCGGATTTCGTAATCGGATCACGCTACGTCGCTGGCGGCAGCACCGAGGCAGATTGGGGGCTGTTTCGTAAGCTCAATAGCTTAGTGGCTACCTGGATGGCTCGGCCCTTTACGGCGGTCAAGGGATCCGATGTCCGGCTTTGTCGCTCTGAGCCGCGAGCAGTTTGCGCGTGCCCAAGACCTCAACCCCGTAGGATCT
>CAWEUH010000002.1:0-9117 GCA_963811985.1 uncultured delta proteobacterium | reverse complement strand
CCTGGTGAATTTGCAGCCTGCGAGCTTCCCTTGTTGCGCGAACGCCGGCGCCATCAACTCGCTGATGTCGCGCATACTGGTCTTCGGGCTATACTCCGCCAGGTATTGCTCTAGTTCGCGTCGCAAGGCCAATGCCGTTGCATAGCGATCGGATGCACTGGGAGCCAACGCGCGCATTATGATGTTTTCAAGCCGCCGATCCACGGGGCGTTTGCTGCTTGGTTTTGGAATCTTACCGTCGATGAGGGCGCGCATGACGTCCCCTTCCGGGACGTCGTGCCAAAGTTTACTCCCGGCGGCGGCGTGCCAAAGCATGCAACCCACTGCGTAGACGTCCGCGCGACGATCGACGGGCTCGCCCAGCAGCTGCTCTCTCGGCATGTAGCTGATCTTGCCCTTGACCACGCCTGTCCGCGTCTGATTGTTGGCCTCGGTTGTCTTGGCGATGCCGAAATCGAGCACCTTTACGACCCCGTCGTAGGTAATGAAGATATTCTGCGGGCTGACATCGCGATGCACGATATTCAGCGGTGTGCCGTCATAGTCGCAAAGCTCGTGCGAGTAATGCAGCCCAGAAAGCGCCTCGGATATGACCTTGAGCTGCATCGGCAAGCTGAAGTGTTCCCGCACCGTGCGCTGCAGGAACGACATGGGCTGCCCCTCAAGGTACTCCATGATGATGCACGGCAAAGCCGTGTCGACTACCTCGTAGACCTGCACAACATTGGCGTGATTGAGCCGTGCTGACAACCTTGCCTCAGCCAGAAACATCTGGCGCAGGTCCTCATCCGCAACCAGTTCCTTGCGCATGGTCTTGAGCACGACCAGCTTATTGAAACCACTTGGCCCACGACCGACGGACAAGAGCACGTTCGCCATGCCGCCGTGACCGAGTTCAATGATGGGTCGGTAGCGCAAGCCCGAGAGGGTCCTTGCGCCTGTGTTTTCCGCTGAACTGTCTTGCAGGGCTTTGGTCATTGAGGCTTCGACGAACGGGCCACTCAAAGCAGTGTGCCTAATACATTTTATGCCCGCTATGCGCGTCCCATGCCACTCGCTCGGAGAATGTGTGGGATAACGTGCGCCAAACGCCTACGTCGTGACAAGTGCATTGCCGCAATTACGCGGCAGAAATGGCATGGTCCTAGCGCTCGTGACGTACCCCGACGCCCGTTGGCGCCTGCGATCCACGAGATACGTCGCGAGCGTTCCGTCAGAGACGTACCTGCAGTGGAGCCAAGCAGGGAACCTGCTCGGGCGGGACGGCATCCTGCATCAATACGGCGGACTGCAGTTCTTTGGGTTCTGCCTACACTTGCACGGGCGGGGCGCTCGGGACATGCACCACGCCGACGTGCACGTCGAGCGCCACCTGCGGTGGCTCGCAAACTTGTGAGGGCGCTGTGGCGGGCAGCTGTTTCAGTAGTCCGTGAGGTGTTTTGACGGCACGGAAACGTGTGGCGGGCACCAAGGGCGCTTCCGTGCCGCGCAAAACATAGACCAAGATCAGGGCGCTATAGAAGCGGCGGGGTTGCAAGTTGTGCGAGCTGCAAAGCTTGTTGGGGGAACCAGCTGCCCGCAGTGGGATCGACCAAACCCCACAGGGGATCAAATTGGCTTTGCGCGTCGGCAGCGAGATTCCACGGGTTATACGCCGCAAAATCCCACGCGCGCGCACCGCCCGCGATGTCGCAAGAGCCATCCGATTCGCCCGGGGTCTTTACCCAGAGATACGCGTCCAGCAGTGCTTGCCCCGTGTTTGCGGTGGGGCGAAGGCCTGCGCCAGCACCAAACGCGTTGCACCAATTGCCTGACTGCAGTCCGCTGATGACCGAAGCGGATTGATTGTACGGCGCCACCGCATAGGGAGCAGTCTTGAGCGGGCCATTGCCGTTGCGACCCGTGTCAATTACGAAGTGCGCCGTTGGTTGCGTCGTGCCGAGCATGTTCACATAGCGCAGGTTGATCCCGGAGGTATTGAGGGCCACGGTGTCTGTCGTGTCGCTCCACTGACCGCTCGAGTCCAGCCCGACGCCGTTCCATTCGCCATTGATCTCTGCGATTTTCGCGGGAAGCGGGCCGCCATTCCAGTATTGGTTAGGGCAAGCACCAAAATCGCCGGGGGTGACAGAGGTGGCGTAGGCGAGACAGTTAGAAACCCAGTTTCCATACTGCGTTAGGTTGGGCGTGAACTGGTAGTTCGAGACGTTCATGAAGAAGCCCTGGGCGCGCGCAACACCGGCCGTGGAGAGCCGATACGCCGTGTCACCGACGGGCAGCCAAGCACTGTGCCCGCCGTCGAGATACGTCATTGCATTGGGGGCTAGGTTTTTGATGCTGTCCACCGCGTGGTTGACCTGTGCGTAGCGTTCCGTTGGACTGGCGCCGGGTGCGGGCACCGTATTGCCTTGGGCGTCGGTGACGGTGGGTTTGCACCACTCCGCCGAGCCGTCGAGCTTGCTGTTGTACGGAATGAGGCCGAGGCCGTCTGGCTCTAGAATGACCACAGCTTTGCCATTACCAATTCCCGCTGCGAACCCAGCGATCCAGGCATCGTAGGCCGCCGTATCAGTCGCCCCGCCTGCCGAGTACTGAGCACAATCGCGATACGGCAGGTTGTATGCGACCAAAATCGGCACCCGACGCTCGCGTTTTGCCTGATGCATCGTCTTTTGCACGGCAGCTTCGACGTCACTCGGGGTTCCGCTCTCAAACCAGACTGCCTGCGGCTCGGTCACCAGAGCGGTGACTCGGGCTGCATCAGCCCAGTGCCTGGAGTGTATGAGATCGCTGACCTGTTTGACCGCGCCGCTGTCCGCCGGTGGAACGTAGAGCTGCGTTGAACGCAGTTCCGACTGGGCTTCCGTGACGTTTTCGGTCGTTGGCGCCTCTGCGCTGCACGCAGAAGCGAGCAACCATACCGGTGCGCATAGCATCGTAGTACGTAACATGTTCGTTCTCCCTTTCGTCCGGTGAATAATGTACCCGGTGCTATGTCTTTTGAGCAAGACCTGTACCACAGTCTCGCTAACAATGGCGAATGGATTCATTCTGCATATCATTCGTGAATTAGGGTGTTACTACCCATAATGTACATTCACAAGTCGGGGGCGATTCGCAACACAATTAGTCGTGAATGTATTACGCCTGTCAACAAGTCCATTCACAGTAGACGGCACCGTGGGAAATCCCCGGGCGTGCACTGACGGAAACATTGTGGGCGTACGACCTCGGCAATTGAGCGTCTCCGACCAGCGCCCGCCGCGTTTTTGGCTTCCGATTATTGCCACGGGTTCACTCGTGCACTAGGTTGACTGAGCACTGTGTTCAATTCGGGAGTTGTGAGTGATACCGAGAGAAACGCTGTCGGCGGTAACATCGGAGGATAGGGACCTCGGCGTCAATGCCGCGGCGCGAATTGGCGTTACTTTGCATGGCAAGTATCGAATCGACAGGGTGCTGGGCGTCGGCGGTATGGGGGTCGTATACGCTGCCACGCACCGCAACGGCAAGCGATTCGCCATCAAGCTCTTGCATGCCGAATTCTCGAGCAGGCGGGACATCCGCAACAGATTCTTGCGCGAAGGCTACGTGGCCAACGCGGTCGATCATCCCGGTGTCGTCGCAGTGCTCGACGACGACGTTGCCGAAGACGGCTCCGCATTCCTGGTCATGGAACTGCTCGACGGCAATACCGTCGATGCGCTCGGTGCGCGGCCCGGTTCGCGAATGCCGCTTCGGGAGGCACTGGGCATCGCCCATCAATTGCTCGACGTTCTGGATGCGGCGCACACCAAATCCATCATCCATCGTGACATCAAGCCAGCAAACCTATTTGTTTTGAAAGACGGCCAGGTCAAGGTTCTAGATTTTGGACTAGCTCGACTTAGGGACGCCACCACAAGCCTCGAGACGACACGCACGGGTGAGCAGATGGGCACGCCCGCCTTCATGGCGCCCGAGCAAGCTCGGGGCGACGTGAAGCATATCGATGCGCGTACGGACATTTGGGCCGCCGGAGCGACGCTGTTTACGGCACTTTCTGGGTGTATTGTCCACGAGGGCGCCAATGCGAGACAAGTCATGGTGCGGGCTGCGACCATACCGGCTCGCTCACTATCAAGCCTCATACCCGATGCACCGGCATCCGTCGTCGATCTACTCGCAAAGGCACTGGAGTATGACATGGACGCGCGTTGGAACTCGGCTGCAGCCATGCGCGACGCAATTGCAGCAGCGCACGAGGAATTGTTTGGCCCTCTGCTGCGAGATCATCTAAGAACGCTGTTCGACAGCAATCAAGAGTGCAGTGAGACTGCCCCGACGGAACGGGTACCCGGTTCCAATTCCATACCCATGCTGCGTGATTCCGCCGTCGTGTCGACCTCCACTTCGACGAACCCTGATGAACACCCCAAACCCACGAACCTCGGACGCGCGGACTCAACGCCCGAACGTGCGGAGAGTCTCAGAAGCGGGCGCAGAGTATTGGCCGCGGCTGGACTGGTGACGGTACTCGTTGCGGGCACTTCCGTCGCCTTGTACACGAGACACGCGCGCAATGCCGATGTCGCCGCGCCGCATTCGTCTCTTGGACGAAGATCGCACAGACGGAGTTCTGATGATATTATAACGACCGATTCGCCTGCTCTGCCAAGTCCGACTGCAACAGAAACGCAGAGCGCGGTCCCGGTTTCGCCACAATCTTCCAGTGCTAAGTTGTCACACAGTTCTCAACGCACAGCCACCAAACCATTGGGCTCTTCAGCCCCCAAGAACCTGCCATTGCCAAAGTCATCGGCGCTGCCGGCGGCTGTGGCATCTTCCGTGCATTCGGACGTTTCGGCCAGCGACAAGCCCGCGCCAAGCGGCCTCACCAACCCTGTCGATGATTCCAGAAGACGTCGCCGAATAGATGACCCCATCGATCACCAATGAGTCAGTATGTCTGAGTTCAACCCCAATCCGTTTCGAGCGGCATGCCTCATGTGCAGTCTGATCGTCGTGGCGGCCCACAATAGTCGTGCCCAATCTCAAACTGGCAATCTGGCTGGTTGCGCCGCCAACCCGCGGGATGCCGCAGCCGCGGCGCAACTCTTTCACGAGGGTTACAAGCTTCGACAAGAGGGCAAGGACGACGCGGCCTGCAAGAAATTCGAAGAGAGCGCACGGCTGGACCCGATGGCGGGCACATTGATGAACCTCGCGGAATGCCGCGCTAATCAGGGCAAGATTGCCACGGCTTCGGGTTGGTATCACAAGGCCGTTACCCTTGCGGACAATCAAGGTGACAAGACGTTGCTCGAGAAAGCCACGGCACACGCCCGCGAGCTCGACGCTGAGCTGTCCTATCTTAAAATTCAGGTTGACAACCCATTGCCGGGTCTGAAGATTCTGCGCGATGACGCAATCGTTGGCCCCGCCCAACTCAACGAACCCTTGCCGATCGATCCAGGGGAACACGTGATTGTCGCGAGCGCTCCTGGGCACAAGGCCGTCACACTGTCGGTCCGCATCGGCGAAGTGGCGGACTACAAGACGGTCATTGTGCCGACCCTGGAGGCGTTGCCGCCAGCCGCAATCGCGCCACCCTCCCCTGGCCCGGTTCGTCCCGAACCCCTCGCACAGCCACAAACCAATCCCTGGCCCTGGGTACTCGGTGGCGTGGGTGCGACCGCGGTCGTCGTGGGTGGGTTGTCGGGAATTCTTGCTTTGCGCGACAAGAGCCGAGTCGAGGATGGATGCAATGGCACCGTGGGTTGTCAGAACCCTCAGTCCTATGCGCTTCAGAGTCAACGCGACACCGAATGGACGGTCGCTCGCATCGCGTTTCCCATCGGGGTGGCAACCGTCGGCGCTGCCGTCACCTGGCTAGCGCTCGAGAAAGGCTCGCGCGAACAGCCTAAATCAGACTCGGCAGTAAAGGGCCTCGGGGCTTCTGTTGATCAGCGGGGAGGCCTGCTTTGGGTGAGCAGGAGGTTCTAATGCCTTGCTGTATTTGTCTTGCTCCCACTTGGAAAAGGGTTGTCTCGCCTGCCGCAACGCTCGGGGTACTGCTGCTGCTAGGCGGTTGCAGTTTCCAACATTACCCCTACGATGCTGCGTCTATCGGAGGTTCCGCGGGCGCTAAGTGTGTCGGCGACTCGGGCGACCCTTGTGAGAACTCGACCCATTCGACCGGGGGTGCTTCGGGATCTGCCGGCGGCGCTTCGAGTTCATCCTGGAGTGCCTCGGGCACGGCTTGTCCTGGAGACGCAGGCACAATCTGTGAGCCTGCCTGCACCGTCGTAACCAACGTGGACGGCGGCTACCCTGACTCGCTAGTAGCTCATTGGACGTTCGACGGCGATGCAGGAGCGTGGCTCGAATCGGATAAAGGGGTGCACACCTTAACGCTGAGTCCTGGCGCGCAGGACTCTGATATGCGGTACTCCAAAGCGCGCATCAACGGAAACGGGAATTCACTGTCGCTGAACGGCAGCCAATTCGCGATGTACGCCGGGAGCAACATTGACGCTGCCGCAGCTTCCGGATTCACGGTTTCCGCATACATCTCAATGGAGTGGCTGGGGTTGGACGACGCGGGCGCGCCGTCAACTCGCGTGATGCCCATCGTCTCAACGATGACGAGCGACTCCTGCGGCTATCAATTGGACCTGCGCTGGGAACAAGGCGACTCGAACCCCAGTCTCGCGTTTTCCTACGGATACCAAACGGGCTCCAACCTAGGGGATGTCTGCCAAATCAATGAGCTCGAATACCCTCTGCAACTGTCGCCAGTTCCAGCAGGGGATGGCTGGGGCATGGGGCGCTGGCATCAGGTCGCAGGCAGCTACATTAGGAGCGGCAGCGATGGTTCGGCAACTCTGAAACTTTACTGGGACGGCAAGCGGGTAGCTAATGAGATTGGCCAAGCCGCAAAGGCCGCTCCTCCCATCAGCTATACTGATTACAAGTTGTATGTTGGAACTAGCGCGGACAACTCTCAATGGTTCAAAGGCTATATCGATGAGATAGCACTATTCAGTCAACCACTGAGCGACGCTGAACTGGGTAACTTCTTGACTCAATCGACAAGTCGCCCTGGACCCGGTCAATGTCGATGGAGTGCGCAGGAATTGTGGGACAGATATGCCCCGGATGCGAGTACGGCTTCATGGCAGAGTGATTCAAATATCGAGCAAGCCCATGTTTTGGTCGATGATAATGATTTTGGGGCGGGGTTGCTGCGTGCGTCATTAGTCCCGGCCAAGGATTTGCGACTCTACAGTAGGGCGTATTTGGACGCGAACCTCCAAAAGGATAAAGCATTCGCGTTCGCGGTTTCCAATGGCTATGATTCTTGCCAATGGCTGGTTCTTGGGGTTGCAGGTCGTCAGACGTATCCGATAGATCTGAGCAAACCCGGTGCTTGTTATACTTCGGGTTGCGAGTTCAAACCGGATAGAGTCGATTCGGTATCGATCGCGACGGAATGGGTTACGCCCGTGATGACCAGTGCTACACCGAACAACCCTATTCGCAGTCCGGGAACCGACAACATAACCGTTTACTCGGTCGTGTTCGAATACGCTACGAATCCGACGGCGGATTGGTCGAACTACGGAGGGGCAATCGGACCCAACGGTTGGTGCTGGCGACCACTCGCTTACGATCTGGCGGCCAAAGCCGTGTGGGCGAGTGATCCATCGGTAGGTTCGGTAAGCGCAAACCTGACAGGACTAGCAGCTAGCTCCACTCGCGTCACGGCTGATTTTGGCAGCCAGCCGTATCGGCTACCCAAGAATGCTTGCGTCCTCATAGATGCGGACTCCAATTGGGATAATAGACTATCGGACGGGACGCTCGCCTTCGTTATCAACGACCTGGCAGGATCGTGGGGCAGTTGGGATGTGGTCCTCCCATTATCAGGCTCACCTGGGCCTTGTATGATGCAATTAACGGAAGCTGGCCGCTATTACTCCTCGACTAATCACGCAACCCCATTCGACAACTTCCCGGACACCGTTGACTTGGACCAAATCACCTATTTGGGGTTCCAAAAACCGTACAACTACGACACCTCCGTCAAAGGTGCGGTCGAAGTCACGATTCGCAGCATTACAATTAATCCCGATGATGGGAAGAACTGCGCGACTTACGGAATTGCCGCCTCGTGTCGACCGAAGTAGGCCGGATGGGTTTTGCAAAGATCTACCGTGCTAATGCCACGGAGCATTCACGGTGAGCGCAGCGACCTGAGCAGGCCCCCGGCCTACCGAAACCTTATGAGTTTGCCCTGAGGCAGGCTCGACTTGGGTTCTTCGGCGATGACTTGCTCAAGCGTCGCCAGGGTTTCCTGGCAGAGCAACATCACTCTGCGCTTCTGGGTCAGGGAAATCGTGAGTGAGCGTACGTTCGTGTTCTCGCGTGACAACGACAGGATTTGGGTCTTTATGGCACCGAATTTACCGTAGGCGGTTGTAGCCTTTGTTAAGTCGGGGTCTGCGCTGAGCTTCGGGGAAGCGGCCAATTCGCCAAGATCCTTTTGCACTACGAGAGCCTGTTCGTTCATTCGAGCTTCGAACTCGTCCATCCTCTTGTCGGTCTCCTCTGCAATGTGCGGCGCCAATAGTACCTGAATCCGTAGCGCAGCGGCCTCAGCTCCGAGGGCTAACAATGCTATGTTTCTGGTCTCGGGCCAGTTGGCGCTCTTTTCCACGATGTCGGACAGCGACGCATTCATGTCGTCGATCAATTGTGTAGCTGGGCCAAAGGCCAAGGCGTACGCCTTGATGTTGGTGTTCTTGACTGCAAGGTCGAGCAAATCGCTGTTGACACGCTGGAACTCAGTAAATGCTCCAGTCCGGGGCGTTCGAGAATCCCAAGCCGGACTTCTCGAATTTCGTGGCCTACTTCAACGTGGATGACGGCACGGGGCGAATCCGCGGCGCCAGCATCTTCGGGCCGCCGGAAGCCGCCGCCATCCTGCGCGCCGCTCTGGCGCCATTTGAAGATCTGGGTGTGATGGGCGTATCCGCCACGCGCAGCCGCCTGCCCGGCAGCACCGATAGTACTTCTTTCAATGCCGCCGGTCTGGCGGGCGTCAACCTGGCACAGGACCCGATCGAATATAAC
>CAWEUH010000001.1:0-35188 GCA_963811985.1 uncultured delta proteobacterium | reverse complement strand
TCTTCACCAAAATCCAGGTATAGGTGACGATCGGGTAAGAGTCCTCACCGGGCGGGTCCGTAGCCCAGTCTCCCTCCGGGGGCAATTCCACTCCCGCGAGCGCTGCGGCTGCTGCTTTGAGATCGGGCGCTACGAACTTGCCAGTCTTGTTCTCGAGCAGCGCAGTCGGTTGATTGCTCGTCGCGGCGAATACATATTCGATATACCCAATCGCACCCGGAGTGCGCTGGACGAGCGCTGCGACGCCGTCGTTCTTGGCGCCGCCGACTGCATTCTTAGCAGGGAATTTGACTGATTTGCCAGGGCCCGGACCACTCTTCCACTTCTCGCTAATGGCCGAGAGGTGCTGGGTAAAGACGAAGGTCGTGCCGCTGCCGTCGGAGCGATTCACAGGATAATATTTCGATCGGGAAGTTTTTACACCTGGATTCGCGTTTGCGAATCTTGGGGTCATTCCATTTTTTTTACGTCGCCGAGAAAGATGCCAGCGTACGCTTCGCGCGAAAGCTTTGGATCCTTTATGCCCTCGAGATTATATGCAAGTACGATGTGGCCCGCGGTTACTGGCAGCAGGACCACATTGTCCTTCGCCTGCTTGATTTCGTCGTCGGTCATTGCGGCGTCACTCGCGCCGAAATCCGTCTGCCCTGCGATGTCTGATAAAGGCCTTGATGCCCGCGTCAACTACCAGGCTACCGGTAGCGGCGCGGGCATCAAGGCCTTTATCCGCAGGGCAGACGGATTTCGGCGCGAGTGACGCCGCAATGACCGACGACGAAATCAAGCAGGCGAAGGACAATGTGGTCCTGCTGCCAGTAACCGCGGGCCACATCGTACTTGCATATAATCTCGAGGGCATAAAGGATCTGAAAGCTTTCGCGCGAAGCGTACGCTGGCATCTTTCTCGGCGACGTAAAAAAATGGAATGACCCCAAATCGCAAACGCGAATCCAGGTGTAAAACTTCCCAATCAAGATATTACTCCTGTAAATCGCTCCGACGGCAGCGGCACGACCTTCGTCTTTACCCAGCACCTCTCGGCCATTAGCGAGAAGTGGAAGAGTGGTCCGGGCCCTGGCAAATCAGTCAACTTCCCTGCTAAGAATGCAGTCGGCGGCGCCAAGAACGACGGCGTCGCAGCGCTCGTCCAGCGCACTCCGGGTGCGATTGGGTATATCGAATATGTATTCGCCGCGACGAGCAATCAACCGACTGCGCTGCTCGAGAACAAGACTGGCAAGTTCGTAGCGCCCGATCTCAAAGCAGCAGCCGCAGCGCTCGCGGGAGTGGAATTGCCCCCGGACTTGCGAGCTTGGGCTACGGACCCGCCCGGTGAGGACTCTTACCCGATCGTCACCTATACCTGGATTTTGGTGAAGAAGAAGTATGAGGACAAAGCTAAGGGCGAATCTTTGAGGAAACTCCTAAAATGGTGCCTCACCGATGGTCAGACGCTCGCTGACGGTCTGCACTACATTCCGCTACCAGGCAGCGTGGCTTCAAAGGTGGCGGCAGTCTGTTGACACCATCCAGTGACCGTTCGCCCGCCTATTCCGCGCTACATGAGCTGCCCTGCTGAATACCAACCCTCATGGCTGCAATGACCCCCAAGACATCGAATACCCAGGACCTCTCGGGTGCATTTCGGGGAAACATCTCTCGCCCGCCGAACGCTTGGCAGAAAGCTTCTGATAGAGCGTTCAAGGTAATTGCACACGCCTTCGGTGCCCTTGTGGTGCTCTTGCTCGTTGGCGTCGTGGTGGAAGTCATGCGCCACGCGCACGGCGCGATGTTAACTTATGGCCTCCGCTTTCTCACGAATTCGGTATGGGATGCCAACCGCGCCGAATTCGGCGTCTTGCCCCAGATTGCGGGCACGATTTACACATCATTCTTGGCGTTGATGATTGGAGGCGTGCTCGGAATCACAGTCGCGCTCGTGCTAAGCCAAGGCTTTTTGCATCATCGCTGGGAACTTGTTATGAAGAACGTCGTAGAGCTGCTGGCGGCCATACCGAGCGTCGTCTACGGCCTATGGGGGATCTTCGTGCTCGTGCCAGCGCTGCGCGCACCCGCGGGTTGGTTGAACGAGCACTTCGGCAGATTTCCGCTGTTTTCCACGCGCTTGAGCGGTCCGGGAATTTTGCCGGCGGCCGCGGTGCTCTCGATTATGATTTTGCCCACGGTTACCGCCATTTCGCGCGAAGCGATGGCGGCGGTCCCCCCGCGGCTGGCGGCGGCGGCCTACGGGCTTGGTGCGACACGTTGGGAGGTCATTTTTCGCGTGACTCTTCCCACTGCGTCCGCCGGAATCTTCGGAGCGTTGGTGCTGGGTCTCGGGCGTGCCCTCGGCGAAACAATGGCACTCGCGATGTTGGTCGGCAACACCAATACGTTCGGGTGGTCCCTGTTCTCACCCGGTAACACACTGGCCGCACTGCTCGCCAACCACTTTCCGGAGGCCGGCAAGGTCGAGGTCGGAGCGCTCATGTACGCCGCCGCCGTTCTGCTGCTCATCACGTTGGTTGTCAACCTAATCGGCTCATTCATCATGCTTCGCGCAACCGCGGGGTTGAAGGACCTGAAGTGACGACGGGTACTGCACAGACTGCCGAAAAGGGGGCGCGTAGCGCCGTGAATCCGTTTAGATTGTCGCTCAGCAATCCGCGTACCCTGTTCAATCGAGTCCTGACGGGTGTCGCTCTGCTCATGAGCCTACTTGCCCTGTTGCCGCTATTCTCCGTGCTTTACATGCTCATCGTTCGTGGCGGTTCGATGTTGAGTCTCGGACTATTCACTCAACTGACCCCAGGCGCTGGTATGGAGGGCGGCGGCATCGGAAACGCGATTTTGGGCACGCTGGTTGTCGTCATGGTGGCGAGCTTGCTGAGTCTGCCGCTTGGCTTTTTGGCGGCAGTCTACCTGGCCGAATATGGCGGCGATTCAACGCTTGCGGTGGTGGTGCGCTTCGCGGGAAAGGTACTCACGGGCATGCCCTCGATCCTCGCGGGTGTGTTTGCTTATGCGACTGTGGTCGCGACGACGGGCTCCTTTAGCGCACTCGCCGGCGGTGTTGCAATGGCGGTTCTGATGGTGCCGATTGTGATGTTGACCGCGGAGCAAGCTCTGCGAAGCGTCCCCTCGAAAATGAAGATGGCCGCGCTCGGGATGGGCGCGACTCGCACGCAAATGGTGCTGCGCGTCGTGGTTCCAACCGCGATGCCGGGCATTCTAACGGGCGTGATGCTTTCACTGGCACGCGCAATGGGCGAAACTGCGCCTTTGCTCTTCACTGCGCTCTTTAGCGATTACTGGTTCGAGGGCAAGCTGCAGGCGCCAATCGCCTCGCTTGCAGTGCTCATCTACAATTTTTCGGGTAGCCCGTTTGAACACTTAGTCAAGCTCGCCTGGGCCGCTTCGCTCGTCCTTGTGAGTCTAGTCTTGGTGCTCAATGTGACGGCGCAAATAATCATCAAACGGCCGAAAGAACAATGACCCCGAAGAGAGGTATGCCATGACCGCAGACTTAGCGTCACCCAACCTCGGCATCCAAAATCAAACACATGCGTCTTCGATGCGTCCGATTGATTCGGCCGCTCATGATCGAACTAGCAATGGGATGATCATGGATTGCCGGATTCAGAGGCTCTACTACGGCAATTTCCTCGCCGTTCGCGACACTGACCTACCGATCATCCCCAACGAGATTACCGCGTTCATTGGCCCGTCAGGCTGCGGTAAGAGTACCGTGTTGCGCAGCCTGAACCGAATGAACGACTTTGTCGTGGGATTTCGCCTGCAGGGCTCGGTGCACTTCCGGGGGCACGATATCTACGCCAGCCACGTGGACGCAGTAGCGGTCCGCCGCTCGATTGGTATGGTGTTCCAGCAGCCGAATCCTTTCGCGATGAGCATCTACAAGAACGTTGCCTTCGGGTTGCGATTGAATAGATTCAAGGGAAACTACGACGAACGCGTCGAAAGGGCCCTGCGCGACGCAGCGCTGTGGGACGAGGTCAAAGACAAACTGCACACGAGCGGCTTGGCGCTTTCGGGCGGCCAGCAGCAACGGCTCTGCATCGCCCGGGCGGTCGCGGTCGAACCCGACCTACTGCTGATGGACGAGCCGTGCTCGGCACTCGATCCGATCGCGACCCGCCGCATTGAAGAGCTAATGCTCGAATTGAAAGAGCGCTACACGATCGCGATCGTGACTCACAATTTGCAGCAAGCGCAGCGGGTCGCCGATCGCACGGCTTTCCTTTTCGTCGATACTACTCAGGGCGGGCGCACGGGCTATTTGATCGAGTATCGGCCGACCAAGGAGCTTTTCGATGATCCGCACGAGGAAACCACGAAGGCGTACATTCGCGGCGAGTTTAGCTAGTCATAATTCGCAAGTTTTGGAAAGCCTTCGCAATTTGCCGATTAGTCAATCACCATCTCCTCAAATAGAAGCCTTCTTTTGATGCCGATGAGTCGGCCGACATCGTCCGAATAGAGATCGGGCCTTTTTGTGTAGGTTAGGTGCCGGCTGCGCTGCACCAGATCCACGATGACTTGCGTCAGCTCGTCACGAGTCACACGCCCGCCGCTGAACGCCTCAACGTCCCCGAATGGCCAGGCTTGCGCAAGCCCCGTGCGTAACCGCGCTTCGCTCTCAATGAGCGCTTCCCAGGGCGTTTGTTGACCGCGGTTAGCCACGGGAACGCTGAATATGAGTAAGATCAGCGAGACTGCCAGGAACATGAAATCGGTCACCTTGTCCCGTGGTGAATGCACGGGTGCATAGGAATCGAGATCGATGCCCTTGAGTTGGCCACGCCTGCTCATCATGAGATTGCCGTTTTTGAGGTCGTTGATCGCATAGCCAATACGATGCACATCCTCGAGCCACAACAGAACGCTGGTAAGCAAATCAAGCACTGTTGCCGTTGAGAGCGCGTGCTGGAAGGGCAGGTTCATACGCGCGCGGCGCCACACTTCACTTTTGCTCATCTTGACGGCTCGCTCGTATTCCAGCCGTGCCTCGTGCTCGCTCGACAGTGCGCGCGGCGGACGACTGACGCTCGCGTGTTCCGTGCCGGTCACTCCGACGAGGTTGTCAAGCGTGTCGCCTTCAATAAACTGCAGTACGTGATACGTGAAGCGCTGTCCCCGCAACTTGCCCGTGTCGTAAAGCCGAATCAAATGGGACGCATTGGCAAGCCCGCGGCCCACCGCCATTGCCGCTTCGGCCTCTAAAATTGCATGCTTCTTCTTGCCTGTAATGCGGTCGATTTTGAGCGCAATGCGCTCGGGAAATTGCGGGTTGTTCTCGTTCAGTGCTTCGTACACTCGTCCGAACTCACCCAAGCCCAGCTGACGCAGCAGTGTGAACCCGATATCGAGGAATGGATCGGCCACTATTTTCCAAGCTTCGAGATCTTCCCTGTCAAGAATTCCGTAGCGACCAACCTCCGGCTTCGGTGTCTTTACCCTACGGCCTTTGTGCACGAAGGGCATGGGTTGCATCAGAGGAGCGACGCCCGGCATCGCTCCGGCCAAGCTCAATCGCAAGTAGAACGAGTCCAGATATTCGCGAACGGCACACCTGACATCTTCGGCGTAGCTCGAGTATGGATCGCCGCGCAGTAAGAAACCGAGTTTTCCGAGCATTCGCCAATAGGGGTGGTGAACCATCAAATGTGAGATTGGGATTGAGCTCGCCTCACTGACCATCGCCGCGTAGCGCTCCCCCGCAGGGCTTGCAATCATCTGTCCCGATTTGCGACCGTCGAAGAGTACGTTGACGCTCACATAGGTCACTTTAGAGGATACTTCGACCTTTGTAGTAAAGCGATCGCGCGGCGATGCGGGGTAGCCAAGGCCGAATATCAAACGCGAAACCAGAGGCCAGCACACGCCCAATCGATCCTCTGAAACAGGCGTTAGGTGATCCGCAAGCGCTTCGCTGACGAAGCGCGCGAGGCGTGAATGCAGTACGATTCGCACGTCCGAGGTCGGCTCCTCGCTGTCGATCTCCCGGGTGCCGTCGCTCGGTACATCCGGGCTGAGCCTAACGCGTACGGGCAGGCGGGCGTTGCTGGGTTCAAAGAGTAACTCGTCGAGCGAGCGCATTACGTGCGGCTTATTCACAAGTCGCCTTCGCAGGAGCAGAAAACCCTCCGTCAAGAGATCCGAGAGCCAACGAGAATCCTCGTTCTCGGGTTCGAAAGCCACCAAGGCTAACTCGGGTCGAAGATACAAGCACACGCCAATTTCCGATTCAACGCGGTCCTCTGGGTCAAGGCTCAGGTAGCGAACCCACTCCTCGAGATCACCGCTGAAGACAGTCACTGACGAGTCCGTACGCAAGCCGCGCGATGCCGCCGAGTCGATCCGTGGCACGGCATGGGGATTAGGGGGTGGGCGCCAGTTCCATGAATCCAGCGCGGCCTGCAATGCCTGATTGGTTTCTTTCTTTTTGACCATGGGGGCTATCGCGCCGACCGATTCTGCCCTTCAGCATATTGAAATCGTGAGCTAAGGCCTAACACAAATTGGGCGTGGTGGGTCGCCTGATTGGCGCACCGTATAAGCAATTTGGCGCTGCCGGTCCATTTGATGTGGTAGTTATTGGCTCCTCGGTAGCCGCAACTCACGCTCCCGTGTCGTCACGACATCAAATCGCACCACCGGGAATGGTTAGGGTCGTGATGGCAAGTGGACGTGGGCTACGTTGGCCGAGGGGTTGGTGCATTGACTCGCAATTGTCACGGGTGCAGTGCAAAAGATGGGGCCAACGTTTCGTCCCATGTCGAACATTCAAACTCCCGAGGAATTGTTGAATGCGATGCAGCAGCTACGGATTGACGTCCTTTCGAACGCCGATGAGCTTTTCGGTGCCTGGCAATCGGCCATAGTGCGCCCGGGTTTCGTCGCATCCGCGCACAATCTGGCCTGTTATCTCGCTTTGCGGCAACACGAGTTGCCGAGCCTCCAGCGTGCGTTGACGCGCTGGGGACTTTCGTCGCTTGGACGCAGTGAATCGCACGTTCAAGCCACTTTGGACGCGGTTATCACGACTTTGGGCGCCATGTGTGGGCGTGATCCCAGCACTCTTGCGCCGTATCCGGACGAGGAAGCGGTATTCATGGGGACGCAGGTGATTGCACGCGAAGCCGATTTGCTCTTCGGCAGTATCCGTTCGCTGCGCCGGACTCGTATCATGGTGACTTTGCCCACAGAAGCTTCGGAAGATTTACCTTGGATGCAGCGGCTGGTACAAGCCGGAGTCGATTGCGTTCGCATCAATTGCGCGCATGACAACCCCGAAGTTTGGAGCGGCATGCTTCGAAACCTTCGGATAGCCGAGCGCGAGCTTGCATCGCGCAAACCCGTTCGTGTGCTTATGGATTTGGGTGGACCCAAAGTCCGTACCGTTCGTCGCAAGAAGAGGCACAAAGAATTGTATCGCGTGGGCGACAAGTTGTTGCTGACCGCTACGCCCGAGCTGGCACGGATTTGGAGGCGCAAGCATAACAACAGCGATCAGTGCGTGTTACCAGTCATCGGCTGTACATTAGCTGAAGCGCTCGATCGCCTAGAGGTAGGCGATCGAGTGTACATCGACGATGGCCAAATTGGCGCGCGCGCGCTGGAGCGTGTTGCCAACGGGGTTGTGATTCAGATTGTTCACGCCCCGTCAAAAGGCCGCAAGATTCGCTCCGACAAAGGCTTAAACTTTCCTGACACGGATTTCGAAGTGGCGTCGTTCACTGAAAAGGACCGAAGCGACCTCACCTTCATTGCGCAACATGCCGACATGATTGGCTATTCGTTCGTGCAAACGGAGGCCGACATCGCTGCCCTGCTCGCGGAGCTCGCCGAACGCCTGCCGAGCGACCGAAAGCCGCCCGCCCTGGTGTTGAAGATCGAGACTAAACGGGCAGTGCGTAATTTGCCCGAATTGATCGTGCATGCTGCGGGCAAATTGCCCATCGCGGTAATGATTGCCCGCGGAGACTTGGCCATCGAGCTAGGCTTTCAGCGTATTGCCGAGATGCAGGAGGAGATTCTGTGGCTTTGTGAAGCCGCCCACGTGCCGGTCGTCTGGGCTACGCAGGTACTTGAGAAACTGGCCAAGGAGGGCTTACCAACGCGCGCGGAGGTCACGGACGCGGCCATGGCCAACCGCGCCGAATGCGTGATGCTCAATAAGGGTCCGTACATCCTGGATGCTATCCGGATGCTTGATGGAGTGCTCGCGCGGATGGAGCGTCATCAACACAAAAAGACGCCGCAGTTGCGAGTTCTCCATTCCTGGCAGGCGGCGTTCTTGGCAGAACACGTGGGCACTCAGGCTTCAATCCCGGCGAGTCCTCCGGCGCCTGGCGCAGAGCAGTAAAGGACCTCATGTCCGATTGGTTGCGTCACAGCGACAAGGCTTCGCAAAAGCCAAGTCCGCGTAGCAAGCTCAAGAGATCCTCTGGCAAAGGCGCAAGCACATCGAACGCCGGGATTGTCGGGCTGCCCTCCCACGCAACGCGACGCGCGTGAAGCGCGTGCCTGCCTGAAGCCAGCGTGGCTTGCGGGTGCGCCCCGTACAGTTCGTCATTGACGAGGGGGCATCCCAGGCTCGAAAATGCGCGCGCACTTGGTGGCGCAGTGCGCGCGGCGCGTGCGCTTGGACCACGGCATAGCCCTCCGAGCGCTCGACGACGCGGTAGCGCGTTGTTGCATGGCGCGCGCCGCGCGTGTTTGGGCCGGCGACGGTCACGCGCCGCGTATTGCTCGTGCTTGGGCGCAAAGGCGCATCGATGCAACCCTGCTGCGGCAAATCGCCAGCGGGCACGACTGCGACGTACTCTTTCGCGATTCGGCCGTTCTTGAGCGCCTGCTTCAATGCCTCGAAGGCCACCTGCGTTCGCGCGGCTACCAACAGCCCCGAAGTGCCGTTGTCGAGCCGATGGATGAGCCCCACTTCGAGCGGATTTTCACCGACGCCCTGCATCGATGGATAGTGAGCCAAAAGCGCATTGACCAACGTTGTGCGATCCGAACTGTCGAGCGGCACCGAGGCTTGTCCAGCAGCTTTGCACACGATCACGCAGTGTTCGTTTTCGAACCGGACGTCGAGCGTCAGTTCCGGGTTGGCGACGGCGACGCGTGCCGTGGGTTGCGGCAACGAAACCTCGTCGCCCATTCGAAGGATTCGGCTCTTGCGTGCCGCGCGGCCGTTTACCAGCACTTCTCCGGCTTCGCACCAGTTCCTGGCGCGCTTGCGCCCAAGCTCAGGCAGCTTCTGTGTCAGCCAGCGATCAAGGCGTACGCCGGCTTCGTCAACCGCAACAGGGAATGTTCGATGGCCGGTTACCACGTGCCGGCAAGCCCTGCGACCCAAGCGTCATTGCGCGTTGGCGATTGGGTACCGGCAACTGGTAAAGCCCCCAAATAGGGATAGTACGTGATCGCGCGGGGGCGATCGTTATTGCTGTGCGAGGACATATTGCGTGTCAGTAGCCAGCCCACTCCGCCGCCTAGCAGTGTCCCGGCGCCGACGGTAACGAGCCAAGTTCGATTCTGGCTTTGCGTCGGACGATCCTGGTTTAGCGGCAACGTGCCTGTGTCAACTACGAGCAACGAACTTGCCACCGCCGCGCCTGACAACGCACCCAGGCTTGCGGCCAGATCAATGAACAGCACACGCGTGCTCGTCGTGTCGATTTGCGTTGCCGCGATGCCCGCGGCAAGCACTCCGACGCCCGCCCCGACGCCCATGCCTAAGCTCGGTTCCCTGTCCGTGGTCCCGCGATACGTCCACTCGGAAAGCGCCCCGAGAAAAGTCCCGAATGCACCTCCCGAATGCACCATTACGGCGCCGCCCGGTGTTGCTTTGTGCAGGCTGATCGACAACGATGCCAGCGTCAATCCCGAGCCTGCCCCGAGCAACCCGTAGACATAGCGATCGCTTGGCGGTTGCACGTTGCGGCCGCGGGCGATGAGAAAGCCGCTCGCCGTCGGCCAGGCAATGCCCGCCGATAGCGTCCACGCATCATCAACGCTAATGTCCCATTCATCGGCAGCCAACATCGACGCTCCGAGCCCGATGCCGGCGCCAAGCGCCGCAAGCGGGTACGTGACGCGCGGGTCGTTCGAGCCGCTGGCGCGTTGCAGCCAATAGCCTGTAAACCCACCCAACAAGGCCGACGATACAGCGAGAATGCCGCGTCCCTCCGAGCGCGCGGGCTCCCCGATCTGCCCAGTGGGAGCGGCCTTGGGTGTTGGTTGGACGCCGCTCTTTCGATACGCCTGAACCAATTCGCCCAGCATCACGACCGCGCGCACGTCCAGGTTGCTCGAATCAACGACCTGACCACGGTTGGCAATCACGCGAGACCCAGGCGCTACCGTAACCAGGCGCAACTCGGTTTTCGAACCCTGCACGATCAAGCGAGGAGAAACGACCCAACGCGTTGCCGCCATCGACACGAGCGTCTCCTCCGAAGCGGGCGCCTTGGTCTCCTCTCCAGCGGATCGAGCTATAGGGGGAATCTCCAGGCTAAGGTCGAGATCCTGCACGGAATCGCCGAGCAACGCATCGACGTGCCGTGCCATCAGCACCATTGATGGATCGGGGGTAGGTTGATCTTCTTCGACGACTCACAGTCGCCGCCGGTGACAATGACCGTCGGCAGGATCAGCATGTCGCCGTCGCTGGCGACGGCTCGAGTTGACCACAGCGCCGCGAGGCAATTGAGCGCCAAAGCCAAGCCGCGACTCATGCAAGCCCGCCGGTGACCTGCCGAACGGCTAAGGCTCAGGCGTGCAAGGGGGTCTTGTTCTCGAAGAGGCAATTCTTTGAACGTTGGCGGCATGGTCGCGCCAATTGAACTAGAACATCGCTGTCGCGCTGAGCCAGCCATCGTAACCGGTCGAGCCGTTGACCAAGAAGCGCCGCCCGGGTGCGTTGAGCACTGCACGATAGCTGGGGTTGGGAACGCCCGTCGGCGTCCAGGCGGACGTCGAGTCCGAGCGGGTGCGGCAGGGGCCGGCGTCCGTTAGGCTCGCGTTGAGACTCGCGTTGCAGGGTTGATCAAATGTCAAATAATGCGACTGAATGTAGTTGAGCGCGGTTCCGACCGAGAACTTGATATACTGGTTCAATTGGTAGGTGGCGCCGATACTGTAGCGAGTGATGACATATTGCTGCGTGTCCAGCAGCCCTGAGAAGAACACGCGTTGAGAGGTGGGGTCCAACGAACTAGTGGCCGTTGAACCCGGGGCTTGGTTTGCCGGCGCAGGCAGGTAGCCCATGTAGGTCGGCATGCGAATCGAGCGAGCGTCGCTCGAACCCAGCGCGTCAAAGAGCTCATTGTAGTCGCGGCCTTCGGAACGGTAAGTAGCTTCCAGGCGCAGATCGAAGGTGAGCCGTTCGTAGTTGCTGCGCACTTCCCAAGGCATGACCGACACGCCCGTAATGATCGTGCCCTGCAGCGGCGGATGGTTGACGAGGTTGCCGCGAAGATTCGTCACGCCGTAGTCACTGCCCGAATTCGGAAATTCGAACAGAACTCGGACGCCGCCGTACGGTTCGATGTACTTGACGCGCTTGGAGATGTACGAATGCACTTCGAGGCCCGTGGTGCCGCGGCTGACGCCCGGTTGGCGCGGCGTCGCCGATCCTTCGATGGGGTAGTTGTTGGGGTTGGAACCTGCGGGCAAGTTGAGCGCCGCATCGTTCGTCTGCCCATCGCGATTTACGTCGCCCGGTGCTGCGCATTTCACCTGGCCTGCCGTTGGGTGGTCATTGCAGGCGTGCATCGGTTCTGAAACGCTGAAACGGCCTTCGACGCCGACAATCCACGTGGGCTTCGTACGGTCGCGGTACTGGTTCATCAGGCCAAGATCGAGGCCCACAGCCAGGTATTCGATGCCGTGGCGAGACGGCGAACTGAATGGAAGAGAGAACAGCTGTTCGCCCGTCACGCCTTGCAGGGCTTGGGCTTGCGTTGTTGGGCCGCTGTAGTTGCCGAGCGATTGCGAATTGCTCAAGATGACCGGCATGCGAAGGACTAACGCAAGATCCCGGTACAACCCAATGTCAGCGCGCATCAGCAGCCGATTGGTCGATTCCTTGTACTGGGCGATCTTGTCGGTGCTGCGCGTGTAAAGTCCCGTGGATTCGTTCGACTCGCGCAGGATGTCCGCCGAGCGCGAGCTGTATTGATAACCAATCGACAGATTGACATCGATGGGTTTGTCATCGTCGAACGCATCGGCGACCTGCGTGATCTCGGTGGGCTCGGCCATCAGCCGAGGTTCCTTCTCCGAACGGGGTTCTTCCGCCAAAGCAGGAGTCATCCAAGTGCACAGCCCGGCGAGCACAATCCACTTTGCAGTGGTTGCAAAACCAAACGAACCGAAACCAATGCACTTCGGGCTGCCCTCGTCGCATTCGTCGCGTTTAGTGTTCACGATTCCCGGACGCTACCTGCGACCTTGGCGGAGTGTCAATCCGGTGCAGGCGGCCGGGCCGAAGCACGTTCATTTCTCAGGTTTCGGTTCACCTAGCCGCGAGACGGAGGAGGGGGCGCCGCCGGAGGCATTTTGGATCTAGTGACGCGCGGGCTCTCATATTCCACCTCGAAAATCTCAGATGTCACGTCCTCGGCAGCCAATTCTTCGCGTGCGTGGCCAAGTTCGCGATTCGTCTCATCCAACCGGTCGGCCAGTGCGCCCATGAATTGCCACAGTAGTTTGACCGCCAGCTGATGTTCATTGCGCAGGATGTCGAAGAAGTCCGTGCGACGGATCACCATCATTTCACTGTCAAGGTCACTGATGACGGTCGCCGACCGCGGTTGATTGCGCACGAGCGCCATCTCACCGAAGTGGTCACCGGGCTTGAAGCGTGCCAGTTCCGTGTCGCCGCGCACCACCTTCACGCTGCCCGTGAGCACGATGAAGAGCTCTTCGCCGCGGTCGCCCTCGCGAATTACCACATCAGCGTCCTTGTAGGCCTGCACCTCGACGACCTGCAGTAGCCGCAGGATCTCGCGATCATTGAGCGCGCGGAACAACGGCATGCGAGCCAAGATTTCGCGTTTGAGTTGAACGCGGCGGGCTTGCGTTTCATCCCTGCCTGCCGCATCGCCATAGGTAACGACGACGGTGGTGATGTTGTCTTTTCCACCGCGCTCATTGGCAGCGGCGATTAGCTCCTGGGCGGCGAGATTGGCGTCCTTCAGCTCCAGCAGTCGATTGAGTTCGTCGAGATCTTCCTCGAAGTAGCCCGAGAGGCCGTCGGAGCACAGAAGGAAGCGGTCGCCCGGCAGCAAATCGACGACTAAACTATCGGGTTCTGTGTGTTCATAGACGCCGATCGCCCGCGTTATAGCGTTCTTTTGCGGGAGTTTTTCGATCTCCTCGCGGGCCATCTTCTTGCGCTTCAACAGTTCATTGTAGACACTATGATCTTCCGTCAACTGTTCGAGGATGCGGTCGCGCAATAAGTAGATTCGGCTGTCGCCCACCCATACGACGAATGCCTCGTGCGCCAGCATGACAATCGCGACGAGCGTCGTGCCCATGCCGCGTTTGGTCGTATCCTTCTGAGCTTCTTCGTGTACGCGGCCTGACGCTTGGTCGATGGCATTCTCGAGCAACGCAAGCACTTGCTTGCGCGTCACGCGATCGGCGCCATGCTTGTCGGCGGCGTAGTCTTCGAGCATCCAACTTTCACGTTTGACGGTATCGTGAAACATCTTGACCGCCAGCGCGCTGGCAACCTCACCCGCGGCGTGACCCCCCATTCCGTCGCACACGACGAACAACCCCAGTTTCTTGTCAACTAGGAAATTGTCTTCGTTGTGATCGCGCTGGCGTCCTACGTCGGTTAGGGCGGCAAACGTAATTTCATTGCTCGGCATGCGAGTCACAGCATAGATCAGTGACGGTGTAGGCAGCCACCGCATAGCACCCAGGCCGGTCACATTCGCGATTTCTGCCGTGTTTTCCCGTGGTTCGGCCCGGTCCGATGCCCACGCACTAGGCGGCGTTGACCGATAGAACGCCGAGTTCGAACAGCGACGCGGCCCCGCCGCTTGCAATGATCACGTGGTCCAAAAGGGGTAGCCCCACGGCGGCACAAGCCTCCACGAGCGAACCCGTCATGGTGAGGTCCTCCTGGCTGGGTTTCGGATCGCCGCTCGGGTGATTGTGAACCACAACTAACCCGCTTGCCCCATCGCGCAGCGACACCCGAAGTATGTCGCGCGCATGGATTGCGCAGCCATGCTGTCCCCCGCGCGCCACGCATCTTGCCTGGATCAATCGATTTTGCCCGTCCAGCGCCAGCGTCCAGACCTCTTCGTGGTCGAGCCCGAGCAGTTGGCTTCTTGCCCAGGCCGCCACGTGCTCAAATGACCGCATCTCCGAGCGGAAATGCTCCATGCTGTCAGCCACCGCATAACGCCGATGCAGTTCGATGGCTCCAAGAATTCGAGCTGCCTTCGCGGGCCCCAGGCCGCGCTGCATGGCCATCAAGTGGGGCCCCAAACGTCTGAGTGCAACGAGGCCCCCTGCAAAGTCGAGTAGCGCGCTGGCGGTATCCAGGACCGACTGGCCTTCGCAGCCCGTGCCCAGGATCACGGCGAGTAGTTCTGCGTCGCTCAGCGTGGCAACGTGCCCCTGAAGTGTGCGCTCCCGAGCCGCCAATGCTTTAGACGGTGGTAGTTCAATGGTCATTGCGCCGACCCGTGCGTACGCCATGCCAGTGACCGAAGTCCTAATTTGAGCGGCAGAATCGACGCCTCGAGGTGGCCATCGCCAGCGACCGGTGCACAGATGCGTTGTATGTTGTAAGATTGCTAGCTACGCTTGAACCGTGGACCTACGTACGCGAACGTCCCTGTTCTGCGGTGCCTTGGCTTTGGCGATAGGCCTTTCGATTTTGTTGCGAGGTCGCATTCGCCGTCCGCAGCTTTTTTTCGCCGGGTTCGCCATCGATATGGGCCTGTGGTACCTGGCTCAGTGGCTGTATCGGTGGGCACAGCTGGATGTGTGGGCTCGTTCGACGGCCGTCTTGGCGGTCTTGCTGCCGCAGTTCGCGCTTCATCTCTTCGAAGCCATCATGCCGCATCCTAGCAAGCGCAGTTCATTGCTGAGAACGGCGGGGTTGCTTGCGGTGCCGATGTTCTTATTCGCCGTGACACCTTTGCATGAGCGTCGTTGGGCGCGCGTATCGATATTCTTGTATGTGTTTGGCCTGGTAGCGGCCGGCCTTGGCTCGATGGCGATGCGCGCTTCGAGAAGCGGTTCGCGTGCGACTAAGCGCCGCGTTCATTTCTTGGTGTTGATCGGGGCGCTGGCGGGCATCCTCAGTCTTGCGGATTTCCTATGGTTTCTTGGGGCGCCGCTCCCTCCCGTTGGTGCGGTTCTCAGCACGGTGTTCCTTTTCGTTTTGGCCCAGTCCCTGAATCGAGAACGCCTCGTCGATCTGTACGATCTGTTGGGTCATCTAGTGGTTCACACTGCGCTTGCCTTTTGCCTAGCCGGCATTTTCTACGTGTTCGTTGTGCTCTTTGGCGGGTTCGAGACCATGTACTTGGGGGCGATTCTCGCGGCCATCGTCATCTTGGTGTTGTTTGATCCATTGCGCCAGAAGGTCGAGGGCTATATTCACCGAGTTCTGTTCCGAGAACGCGTCGATCTCGAGCGCAGCATTTACGTTGCGCGGACTCAACTGGGCCATGTCTTGGAGGTGGCCGATATCGCTGGCGTCGTACTAACTCCGCTCGAGGAGTCGCGGCGCGCCACCGGCGGTGCGCTCTACTTACGCGATCCGCTCAGCTCGGATTTTAGACTAGCGCAATTCTTCGGACCCCCTGCGCCACTGCACATCGACCCGGCTACCGCTCGCCCGCTCATTGATTGGCTCAGCGAGCAGCGCAGCTTGGTGCTCGAGCAAGTCGCTGCGGTCGCAGTTGAACGGCGACGGCGCGGCCGCGTCCACGAGGCCGAGAGCGCCGAACGGCTTCTGTCGGCGGCCGAGGCGCTTGGGCCGTTCAGTACCGCGGTGCTCCTGGCGATTCACGGCGAAGACCAAGGCCTGCTCGGTATTTTGCTGTTGCAGGATGACCGCGTCGGCGACGCATTTGCCTCAGAGGAAGTGACACTGCTCGAGACACTGGCGACGCAGATTGGCGTTGTCATCGAAAATTCGAGTCAATTTCGCAGCAAGCAGGAACAGGATCGATTGGCGGCGCTAGGCCAGATGGCAGCGGGCCTCGCCCATGAGATCAAGAACCCACTCGGAGCGATCAAAGGCGCAGCGCAACTTCTGAACGAAGAGCATGGGACTTCCAGGTTGGATGTTACGTCGCGCGAATTCGTTGGAATCATCCTTGAAGAGGTCGAACGGCTAGATCGCGTTGTCGGCAGTGTGCTCGACTACGCCAGGCCTTCCAAGGGCAATCCAGGGCTGATTGATGTAAATGCCGTGGTTCGGCGTTCGCTTCAAGTGCTGTCCAGCGAGCGACACGAGGGAATCAACTTCGAGGTTCGCTGCGCACCGGATCTGCTATCGGTGCGCGCCGATTCCGAGCAACTGCGTCAGGTATTGATCAACCTGGTGCGCAACGGAATTCAGGCGATGAACGGACGTGGCACATTGCGCGTAACGACTTGGCAACGCCACGGCTGGCGGCCAGGCTGGAACGCAGCGAACCGAAGCGGCGATTGGGTGGAGATCGCCATCCAAGACGAAGGGCCCGGCATTATGCCCCAGGTTCTCGAGAACCTGTTTGTGCCGTTCTTCACAACGAAAATCCAAGGCACTGGCCTTGGCCTTGCCATAAGTCACAGGTTGGTCGAAGCGATGGGCGGACGAATATTAGTGGCGTCGCAACAAGGACTGGGCTCGACGTTCAGCATCGTGTTGCCCGCCGCAGCCGAAGCGATTGGTGGCGCTGCCGTCGGGTTGCCGCTCGTGCAAACTTGAGGGAGTCCTCCCAACCGGTGATCCCGTTCGCGGTTGTGTGGGACCGTAACACGACATCCAAAGGCCGCCGCGGCGTTTCCGGTGTGAAACAAGATCCACTGTCGTCCAATTCTTCTACTGAATTCTGGTACGCGAACAACATTGCCGTTTGCAGGGTAAATGCTAGACGTGAAGACGGATTGGCAATTGTGTGAGTTGGTTTTCCACATTGGAACCGGGTTCGATGGTCCTGTGGTTTTGCAGCGGGAGTTACCAGAATGAATCGCCTGCTTGGGTTTGAATCGGCGTTTGTTGGGCTATTGGCAACGGGGTTGCTCGCGTGCTCGGGCACGAGTGGTATCGACTCGGCCAGCAGCGGAGGCGATGTCGCCACGGGGGGTTCCGCGACGGACGGTGGCATGAATTCCTCGGGGGGAACGCTGCACACGGGCGGAACCTCGCCGATGGGTGGAACCACTACGAGCACGGGGGGCGAGTCGTCCAGCGGTGGATCACAGAACGCGGTTTCATCATCGCTCGGTGGCGCGCTCAGCTCGGGCGGCGCCCAACACACCGGCGGTGCTGCAGCCACCGGTGGCACCAACTCGGGTGGTGGCACGACTGCCGCCAGCGGTAGCAAGACTGTCGGTTCGTCAGCGACGGGTGGCCGTGTAGCCACCGGCGGTGCAGCCACGGGGGGTTCCGCGACCGGCGGCACGCAACACGCCGGTGGTACAGCCATGGGTGGTCTGTTCAACCGGCGGCACCAGCGCAACCGGCGGTACGACTGCCACCGGCGGTTCGTCCAGTCTGGGCACAGGCGGAACATCCGCACCGGCGACTACGGGTTGCACGCCAGGTCAGATCACACAGACCGGCACGTTGCTTGGGCGCTACGGGCTCAAGCATTTCACTGCGGCGGGGAGGGACTACATTATGCAGGTCAATGAGTGGAATTCCACCGCGTCGCAGGTCATGTCGTACGGTGGCAACTACTTCTTCAAAATGACAACGCAGCAAGCGAGTTCCTGCCCAGCCGGGACCAGCTGCTCGGGCTCATCGGGCACCCCGACGGGTTACCCTTCGATGTTCGTCGGCGCAAACTCGAAGAATGCCACGACGAACAGCAATCTGCCAAAGCAGGTCAGTTCCATCGCAAGCGTGCTCACCAGTTGGACCTGGGCGGACAATGGTACACTGAGTGACTCCACGAACAACTGCTACAACGCAACTTACGATGTTTGGTTCAGTACAAGCTCGGCGGGCGAGCCCACCGCCTCGGCTCCAAGCGGCGGTTACCTCATGGTCTGGTTCTATAAGCCGCAGGATGCCCATCCAATTGGTGATTCGCCCAAGTATTCAGGCGTTTCGATTCCGGGCATTGCCGGCACTTGGGACATCTGGATCGGAAACAACGGCACGATACCCTGCATATCGTACGTGAACGTTGACGGCATCCAATCGATGTCGTTCGATCTCAACGTGTTCATCAAGGATGCAGTCAACAATCGGCCGAATACCATCCAGGACAACTGGTACCTGACGAACGTGTTCAGTGGCTTCGAAATCTGGCGCGGCGGTCTGGGCCTACAGACGACGAGCTTCTGCGTCGAGGTCAATTGAACATCGCAGTACGTCAAAGCGACCGGCTGGCGGATCAGCTCTAGCGTCGCATCCTCTGGCGCAGCTTGACCATCGAACAATCCTGCAGTTACGCTCCAAATTCACCTGTGCGCTATCGAAGCGAGGGGCCCGGACTGGGCTTCACGTTCGCGATGCCCGATCGCAATAACTCGCCATCAAAGAATTCGCCGCGCGCTTCCTCGCGAAGCGGGCTAGCACTGCGCTTCATTTCCGGAAAATACCAGGGCGGTGAGTTCCCGTTGGAGGACCGGCAGCAGGTAGTCGTCGGACGTTCAAGCGACCTTGACATGGTGCTGGTCGAGGAAATGGTGTCCAGGCGCCACGCGACCATAAACCTGCGCGATGGGGTCGTGACCATTGAAGATCTCGGCTCGACCAACGGCACCTTCGTCAACGGCGAGAAGGTGGCAAAGACCGTCCTCAGAGAGGGCGATCGAATCCTCATCGGCACCAACATTCTGAAGGTCGTGCGCCTCAGTGCCCCTCACGCCGACTCAAAGCGCAATCTGGAGGTCATGGCCAAGCGCCGCGTCACGGCGCGACAGCGCCCCTTGAGTTCCGCTGCCGAGGAAGCACCGCGCATGACGGGCAACCTTGAAGAAATTCCGTTGCCCGACCTTCTGCAATTGTTTGGGAGCAGTCGCAAAAGCGGCGTTCTCGTCGTTCGCACCGACGCCCGCGTGGGACGGATGGTCCTTGACGAGGGGCGTCTTCACTTTGCCTCTATCGAAGGGCAGCCGGATCTAAAGCCGTTCAAAGCGGTCTACCGCATGCTCGAATGGAAGCGCGGCGTGTTCGAGCTCGACCCGCCCGAAGCGCGCAAGATGGAGGGTGCTGTCGACCTGAGCATTCAAGAAGTTCTAATGGAAGCGCTCCGCCAACAAGACGAGTTCTCCACCGTGCGCGAGCACTTCCCGCCGCTTGAAGCGCGCCTTGCATTGAAGACACCGCTTTTGGCGCCGCTGCACGAACTGGACTCGCGCCACTTGGAAATCCTTCAGACGGCCTTGAATTGTCCCAACGTCCAGGCGCTGTTGGAGAAGAGCAACGAAAGCGACATTGACACTGCGCGCATCGTCGTGGAGCTTATCGACGGGGGCTACCTGCAAGCGATAGGTAAAGAATAGGACGAAGAGTTATTCCCAGTGGACTGCGTGAAGCAGTGCGCCGTTGCGGGCGTGCGAGGTCACGCATGCGTTAATGCGTTCGTAAGAAACCGCCAAGGCGCAAAGATCGCCAAGGGACGCCAAGGGAGTTTTGATCTTCGGCCTATACTTGAAGTGCACACCCCAAATCTCTGGCGAACTTGGCGCTCTTGGCTGCTTGGCGGTTTGTCGAGGCCCATTCGCCGGGTCGCCTGCCGAGATGGGGCTTTAAGTCCAGTGCCCGGCTTTTAGTGCTGCCGGATCGAACTGTCGAATTCGCGGCCCGAGCGTTTCACGGAACACGGACTCGTCATCGACGTCGATGTTGTCGTCCGCAAACCCCTCGGCAAGTTCCATTGAAAGCGCCAATATCCTGATGAACAGGGCGAAACTCGAGGCACACAGGCGCGGCTTCCATTGTTCGGTCCCACTCATGGCCGTGTACACCGGACAATCGCCTTCCGCGTCGGGCAACGACGTGTCGAGGAAGTAAGGATCGCCCAGCAAGCTGCTACGACCCACGATGATCCAGTTCGGTCGCCAGCCGTTGGCACTCGGCTTGTTCAAGGCCTCACCGGAGTCGAGCAGGCTGTGGCCCTTTTGCTCTTCAATGAGTTCCGCTGTCGGAATCAATCGAATTCGCTCCGCCGGAGTTCGCGTCTCCACTCGCACTGGGTCGGCTTCAGTCAGAAAATCCCGATAGCGCCGGGGCAGCTTGAACTTCGTCTTCAGCGAGGACACAAGCTCAGCCTCGGCGCGCCCAAAGAACGCGTCAATTCTGCGGCTGCGAAAGCTTTCCCGAAGAGCAGATACGGCCTCTGCCAAATCACTATCCACTGCGCGAGCCTTTCAATGCGTGCGCGACCGTCGCGATGCGCAGGGAATGACACGGAACCCGCAGGACCACACCGTCCCCGCACAAGCGGCGGCGAAAATAACCGGAAGCTTTGCAATGTGCTACGGGAACCTCAACCCCTCGATCGGGTCGGCCAATTGGTTTTGTGCGGCACGCGTCTTTCGGGGTGAGTCGCTGCCCCAGGACCCACCAATTTCGCGTGAGTTTCATGAAGCAGTCGCTTGGGCCGGGGCCCAAACGACCAAAGCGATAGAACGTCGCGACGGACGAACAGGTAGCGTAGGTGGCACAAGGTACAGGTCACCGACATTTCCAGCGGCGCTGTGAGGTGTTCGCTTCCGGTTGCCACAGGCGCCATAAAGAAAGAGCCAGCCGCTTGCGGCTATACGGACATCACGGAAACCACGACATCCGTGTGTTCTCGAACGCTGCCACAAGGTCATGATCGCCGGAGCGCTTGGCGGCTTCGATGGCTGCGTTCAATTGCAGGCGCGCTTCGGTGTCGCGCTCTCGACCCCGCGCCACCAGCGCCAATGCCCCGAGTAAGCGCGCCGTCTCGGAATTGCTGGGCCCGGCACAGTCAAGAGCCTCCCGCAACACCCCTTCGGCATCTGAGAAATTGCCGGCGCGCGTCAATGCAGCGCCCAGCTTTCTGCCAAAGATCACGACTGCGCGTAGCGGATCGTCTAGTTCGCCGCGGGCAATCTCGCGCCGCGCCAATTCGAGACCGCGCCGCAGCGCCAGTACCTCGCCGTCGGGGTCATTGCGCGTGGCGGCACTCTCGGCAACTTGCTCGAGCATTAGCAGCGCCTCAAACGAGTTCTCCGCGTAGAAGGCGGCTTGGGCACGCGCCTCCAAGGGCGCCGACATTCGCGTCATAATGGCCAATGCGCGACCGTGCAATTCGCGCTTTGCTGCGTTGGGAATGCCTGCCAACACCACATCGCGCAGCAGCGGATGATCGATGCTCAAGGATTCTCCCGAGGTCCAAAGCATGCCTCGTGTTTCCAGAATTGTCAGCGCGTCCGTAACGTCCTCGGATTTGGACAAGAACTCGGCGACGAGCGCCGCGGAAGCGCGGTCGCCAAGGACCGCCAGCGCCTGAAGCGAATGGCGGGCGTTGGGGGCCAACATCGCCACGCGCTGCGCCAGAATGTCGGCAAGCTTGGCAGGTGGATTGGTGCCGCCTTCCTGGCTGAATCGCAGCAATTGATCGACGAATAGCGGCAACACGGTTGGCGCATTCAAGAGGCCAACGGGCGTTTCGGCACGCGCCGACTTCAACAGTCTCCCCGCGATTTCAGCGGGCAATCCCTCGAGCACGCGCGCCGGGTGGCGTGCTGTCCACCCGGCTTCGAACGCGGGCGGATGGGTGGCCAGGACGAGAACGGGAAGCGACCGTGACTCGCCGACAACATCCGCAAAGGCCTCCCGACTGGGGCGGTCGATGCGATTGAGGTCGTCGATGGCAACGACGATGATCTCCGGAGAGAATTGGGACAGGGCTTGATCGAGAGCCCAGAGGAGCGCATCTTGGCGGGCGCGACGCTTGTCCTCAATCGAAGGACCACCGCTACCATCGTGCTGGCCGCGGTCGAAGATCTCCAGAAGCCCATCGCGCACGGCCGGTGGCAGCGATGAATCTGAACCCGATTCGATGGCGTCGAGGTCAAGCACAACGAGCTGTTCTATGGTGTCGCGTAGCGCATAGCAGGGGACTTCCGCATGATAGGGGTCGGGTCCGGTGACGATGACCATGGCGCCGGCCGTCTCGGCTTGACGCAAAAAGTCGTGCACGAGGCGCGTCTTGCCGACGCCCGTTTCGCCCACGATGCGCCCAGCCGCCAACTCGCGGCTGGCTGCCTGTTGTCGAAGCACGAGCCATTCCCAGTCGGTGTCACGCGACAGCAGCACCAACGGCAACTGCACTTGACTCGAACGCACGGGTGGTAAGCTCTCGTTCGACAGCCGCGTCCCGCATTCCAAACAGAAGCGACCCGCTGGAACGACGAGCCCGCAATGCGAGCAGGCGACATTGACCATCGGTCGCGACGAGGGACTCGGAGGCAGCGAGCGCCGCCCGGACGGCGGGTGACTGTCCGCCAGCGTCTGCGCCTCGCGCAGGGCGTCCGCGAATTCCATCGCGTCCTGATAGCGGAGCCTATGGTCTTTCTGCATCGCCTTATAGACCACGTTGACGATTGCGTTAGGAATGTTGCGAGACGGTGCGACCTCGCGCGGGTCGGGCACGGGTACCGTCAGGTGCATCATGACGACGTGTGTCGGGCTGTCGGCCTCGAATGGCAGACGCCCCGTGAGCAGCTGAAATAACACGACACCGACTGCATAGAGATCACTGCGTCCGTCGATGGGATCGCCGCGACCTTGTTCGGGCGCCATGTAATCCGGGGTTCCACACACGATGCCGGGGCTCGTGACATTGGTTGGCGCGCGGGTGTCGGCGCGCAACTTGGCCAGACCAAAATCGAGTACTTTGACGAAGTCGCCGCCGCGCCGCAGCGGTTCAAGAACGATGTTCTCGGGCTTGAGGTCGCGATGAATGATTCCCAATTCATGCGCTTCGGCAAGGGCCGCCAATACCTGAGTCAAGACATTGGTGATGCGAGCAATCGGTAGCGGCCCATCTTCGTAGATGACGCGAGCCAAATCTTTGCCGCGGAGAAACTCCATGACAAGATACGGCTGGCCATCCTTGGTGCCAAAATCATAGACGGCGATTGAATTCGGGTGATTGAGCTGGCTTGCGGCGCGCGCTTCGGTCAAAAAGCGTAAAGCCGCATTTTCGTCCGACAACAGATGCGGATGGATGATTTTCACGGCGACCGTACGACCGAGCACACTCTGTTCGGCGCGATAGATGCGACCCATGCCGCCGACGCTGATCAGATCGAGTATGTGGTAGCCGCCCGGCAACGTTTGACCGACGAAACGGTCTTCGCTTTGCACACCCAGCGTTCCAATCGGAAATCCGCAGCCCGGACAATATTGGTGATCCTTGGGGCTCGAGATGCCGCATTGAGGACAAGGTCGAACGAACTGCTCGTTGGTCATTGGGTTGGTTCAGAACGTTGGGATGGCTCCGCGCCGGGAGTCCTTTTAGCCCCAAGTCTCAGTATCGCGCATGCAGTGCCCCGCTGAAAAGGGGCCTTGTGGCAGCGCGAGCGACTCAAGCCGCCCGGCCCGAACAATTACGTCCGGGAGATTTGACTCAGGATCAATGAGTTCTTCGCCTAAAAGTCGCAAACTCGGTGTATGGTGGAACGGATGCCATCCGCGCGTGTTCGTTTGGGGGAGCTGCTC
Source organism: uncultured delta proteobacterium (assembly GCA_963811985.1). GTDB lineage: Bacteria > Myxococcota_A > Polyangia > Polyangiales > Polyangiaceae > FEN-1139. The sequence continues at coordinate 11,259 of CAWEUH010000001.1, read as the reverse complement.
GTGGAAGCGCAAGTGATTACCCGTGAACAGCTCGACGAGGTGCTGGCGATCCAAAAGAAGGACGGGCGCAGGCTCGGAACGCTAATGGTCGAGGCCGGCTTAGTGACCGAGGTGCAACTGACGCAGTTCCTTAGCCAACAACTGAGCATCCCTTGGGTATCGCTGTACTACATCGATTTTTCGCGCCAATTGCTCGACTTGGTCCCGAAGGAAATCGCCGAACGATATGGCTTGGTTCCCATCTTCGTGCGACGCGTTCGAGGCCTTGGCAATGCGCTATACATTGCGATGGACGACCCGAGTGATGAATCGGCGATCGCAGCGGTTCAGAATTACTCGGGGCTGCCCGTACGGTGCATGATTGCGCCGCCTAGCGACATTCGCGGCGCGATTCGGGCTTACTATCACTCGGGGGAGGACCTTGAGCCCACCTCGCTGCCGCCGCCCGAAGCGAGGGTTTCCAAGCCGCCGCACGTGTCGGTCAAACCGGCTCCAGAAGCGACGCCAGTCAGTCCCGCTGTAGCGAGCGCGCCGGCTCCAAGTGCCGTCATGACCCAAGAATCGAAAGCGGAGGCATCCCCCGTCAAACCCGCAACGCCCCCGAGTAACGCGCAGCCACCCGCACCGACTGAGACCATCGGCGAGCCGCCCCCAAGTTCGGAAAGTAGCCAGCACATTCCCGTGCGCGAACACAGCATGCCCCTGCCCAAGCGGGGCACGGCACATCGTCGCATTACGCTGACGTTGCTCGATGGCACCAAGGTCACTTTGCCGGGCCGACCCAGCAAGGGCAGCGGGGCGCATGGCGACACGGACATGTCTCTGACCGCGCGGGACATTGTCCAAGCGCTGCGCGCAAAACTGCACGGCCAAAACGCCGCCGAAGTGTTGGGGGAACACGATCGGTGGGAAGGCCTGTTCGTCGCGCTGCTGAGTGTGCTGCTGAAGAAGCACTTGATCGCCGACTGGGAATTCATCGAAGAACTCAAGCGTCTCTAGACCGCATGACCACCCAACCACCCACCGAATCCGTCATCAGCGTCGCGGAATACAGCCGCCGGCTGCGACGGGTTGTCGAAGAGTCGCCGTCGGGCGAGTGGGTCGAGGGCGAGGTGTCAGGGTCCAAGACGGCCCCGAGCGGGCACGTTTACTTTTCGCTGAAGGATGAACGCGAGCCGGCCCTCATCGATTGCGTCATGTACCGCACGCAGGCGTTGCGCTTTCGCAAGCTCTTGACCGATGGAACCCGCATTCAGGTTCGCGGCAAGGCCAGTTTGTGGGTTCCTAGGGGCCGCCTACAGTTCTCGGTCGAGCAAGTGCGCGCGGCTGGCAAAGGATCGCTTTTGCTCGCGCTGGAAGAACTCAAACAACGCTTGGCGGCCGAGGGTCTGTTCGACCCAACGCGCAAACGAGCGTTGCCGCCTGAACCGCGTGTCATCGGCGTCGTGACGAGCGCTGTCGGCGCTGCGTGGCACGACGTCGTCGCCGTTGCGTTTCGCCGCGGGGGCGCACACTTGGTGCTCTCTGCCGCCCTAGTACAAGGCCAGGAAGCGACCAACAGCCTGATTTCAGCCATCGATCTCATCGAACGGCATCCAAGCCTGGATGTGTTGATCATCGGTCGCGGCGGCGGGTCCAACGAAGATTTGATGGCGTTCAATGACGAGCGAGTCGTGCGCCGCATTGCTGCCGTGCGCGTTCCGGTCGTTAGCGCGGTTGGGCACGACGTGGACACGACGCTTGCGGACTGGGTTGCCGACGTGCGCGCCGCCACGCCGTCGCAAGCGGCTGAGTTGGTGGTCATGGACGCCATGCACCGGCAAGAGCGGCTGGCGCGTCACTCGGTTGCGCTGCGACGTTCGCTGCAGCGGCGCTTGGTGGAAGATCGCGCGACGCTTCAGGCGCTTCGCGCTCGCGTGTCCGACCCGCGGTTTACATTGTTGCAACGACAACAACAATTGGATGAGACCACCACGCAATTGGCAGGGCTCGTTCGATCCAAGATTCGAACTTGTGCTTTGTCTTTTGCGGCACTGCAAAGGCGCTTGCAGGCTCGCCACCCGCTGGCGGTTGCCGCTCGGGCACGCAGTGTTTGGGTTCCACTCGCGATGCGTTTGACATCCACCCTACGCGATCAAATGTCGCGCTGGTCGAGCCAGCTCTCGCAGAGCAACGCGCGGCTCTCGGGGTTGTCGCCCCTGACAGTCTTGTCCAGGGGTTACGCGGTCGCGTACCGGCTAGACGGTCGGGCTGTTCGCTCCTCGTTGGAAATTAGCGTCGGTGAGCCGCTCGCCCTGCGCCTGCACCAAGGTGGCGCCAAGGTAGTCGTCCAAGAAAAGCACCTGCCTGAGCCGAACATCGTTGACGGCACGTCGCGGGGACCGGAACCATGTTGACTGAGGACCGAAATGCCGTGGCCGTATCGAAAGGTAGCCCCGTGAGCGAGGCAAGTGTCGGCGCCGTGATGACCGAGGCGAACGGCCCGAATCGGACCTCCAATGCGTGGCCCGTTGTTGACACGTACGGCGAACTGGACGCAACGGAGTGGTTGCACACCAATGGCGCCGGCGCCTACTGCATGAGCACGGTGCCCATGATGCACACGCGGCGTTATCACGGCATTCTGGTTGCGCCGCTGCAGCCGCCGCTGCGTCGCTACGTTCAGATAAGTCATGCGGAACTTACACTGCAAGCGAACGGGCGACAGTATCGGCTCTCGACGCACCAGTTCCCCAGCTTGGCGCCTACGCCCGGCTATCGGCTGCTTCGGCAATTTGCAATGGACCCAATTCCGCGCTGGGTTTATCGAATCGGCGAAGAGGAATTCGAACCGCGTCTATGTCTGGCGCGGGGTCGCAACGTGGCGGTCATGACCTGTACGTGGCATGGGCAAGAGCCAGCCACGTTGACGTTGAAGCCGCTGTTACCGCTGCGCAAAATCCACGATTTGATGCACGAACACGGGGCAATGGCCCAGCGCGTCGTTCTGAGACAGCGCGAGGTCGAGATCCAACCAGTTTTCGATCTGCCGCCCATATCATTTCGACATTCCGGGGTTTTTGTCGGGTCGCCCGATTGGTGGCGGCGCTTCGAGTACCTTGAGGATCGCACGCGCGCCGCCGAATTTCAGGAAGATATCTGGACGCCAGGCACTTTTGAACTGACGTTGCGTCCCAAACAGACCCAATACTTGCTGATGGCGGTAGGGGACCTACCCAGTGAGTCGGCGCGCGATCTCGTCGATGAGACCGTTGAGTACCTGAACGCGCAAGCTCCAAGTTCCACTCGCGTGCGGCCGGTGCAGGTGCTTTGGTCAGCGGCTGATACATTCTGCGTCGAATGGGGCGGCAACGCTGCAATCATCGCCGGGTACCCTTGGTACGGGATCCACGTGCGCGAAACTCTCGGCGCGCTCAATGGGTTGTGCTTGTTGCGCGGTCGCATAGACTTTGCGAAACGAGTCGTGCAAAGCGCGCTCGCGATGCTGCGTGCCGGCCTGTTGCCGGACGTCGTGTCGGAGGCGGAGGCGCGCATCGGTTGACCGTCTCCCGACGCTACGCTGTGGTTGTTCCAGGTGTCCAAGAGTCTCGTTGAGCATCTGGGAGTCCACGATCCATTCGTGCGGCACATGCTGTATCCGAAGCTGCGGCGGGCCTACGTGCGCCTGAGCACGCGGCGCAGAAAACGCTTGATTTGGACCACTCGCGAAGGCCTGCTCGCCAACGGCGCTGACGACCGGCCTCTCACGTGGATGGACGCGAAAGTCGGCAACTGGATTGTCACGCCGCGGCGTGGCGTCGCGGTTGAACACCAGGCGCTGTGGACGAAGGCCTGCGAAATAATGGGCCAACTCGCCGACACCTACGGCGAGCACAAGATTAGAGATTTCGCGTTGCAGGCAGGCCCAGTTGCAAGAGCCTCGTTTCAACGTCGGTTCTGGTGCAGCCATACGGAGTACCCGTATGATTGTGTCAGCGAGGAGCGTGACATCGAAGGGGCTTGGTCGGACGCTAGCGTAAGGCCCAACGCCTTGATAGCACTCGCGATTGACCCCACACTGTTCGAACCTTGGCAGGCGGCAGCTATCGTGGCCCGCGTGCGCCATGACCTTCTCACGCCGCGCGGCATTCGGACGCTGACCCCGCAGGATCCAGACTATCAGGGGTACTACGAGGGTGGCCTCGAGCAGCGCGAAGGCTCCTCTCACCAGGGCAGTGTCTGGCCACACCTGCTCGGTTACTTCGTGAGCGCCGCCACGCGTCTGGCTCGCGAAGACGATCAGCTGCGGGACGAATTGAGACAACTGATCGAGACCGCCTTGGAAGAGCCGTTGGCGCTGCGCTTCGTGTCGCAAATTGCCGACGGCGATCCGCCGCATCGCGCTCGAGGGTGTCCCGCATACGCGTTGGCCGTGGCGGAGCTTCTGAGCACATTGGTTATCGATCAGGAGTACTGAACGGATTCGAAGCAGTCGGTTCTGTACACGTCGGCTAAGCGGCATTCAGGGTTGACCCGCTTACAACTGAGGCTAGCCTCCGTTGGTGGATCAGAATCTGCTCCGATCGTACATCTCAACCGTTTACGAGCTACCGGCTGAGACCGGCGTGCTGCGGGTCTCCCTAGACGGAGAAATTGCCAAGGACGCGACGAGTCTGCCAAACCTGTTGCAGTCGCAGTTCGGCATTATCACTGCCTACAACCCGCGTTCCATGCTCCTGCCGCGCAAAGTGAATGAAACGCGGCATCAAGTGCTGCGCGACTTGCTCGTTCTGGGATGTTACCGCGTCGAGGGCTGCGTAGGACTTGACGACGAGCCTGACGGCACGTGGCGTGAACCCGCCTGGCTCGTTCATGGCATCGATCGAGAAGAAGCGATCCACTTTGGTCGAACGTTCCGGCAAAATTCCGTCGTCTTCTGTAGGGACGCGCGACCCGAATTGATCGTTACCGACCCGACCTGCGATGAAGTAGGGCGGACCTACGTTGGCAATTGGCGAATTCGACAATGAAAGCGCTAAAGGGAATCCTCCCAGGCGGTGAAGCCCTGCGAGTCCTGGTTATGCCGCAATGCTGCTTATTGTACCTTGGTTGCTGGGTGTTCGGAGGCGAATGATGCGCAGTCAATTTGGTGATCAGCCCGGTGCCGACATCGGCGACGTCGTGTCGCGGGTGGGCGAGATGTCGCGCAATGTAATGGGTCGATTCGGCTCGGGCATGGTGTTGATTATTCTCTTGGTGTTGCTCGGATCAGGCGTCTACAAGGTGGGCCCCGGCGAGATTGGGGTGGTGCGCACCTTCGGCCGAGAAACGACCAAGATGGGGCCGGGACTGCGGTTTCGGATCCCGCTGATTCAGCGTGTGGACGTCGTCAACGTCGAGCAGATTCGCCGCGTCGAAGTCGGCTTTCACGAGAAGCAGCCCATCATTGACGAAGCGCAGATGATCACGGGCGATGCTAACATCGTCGAAGTGCAGATGATCGTGCAGTATCGTGTGATTGACCCCACGAAGTACCTGTTCCGGCTCCGTGATCCGGATGAGACCCTGCGGGCCGCGGCCGAAGTGGCTTTGCGGGGTGTTGTCGGCCGCACGAATATCGATGATGTCATCACGACGGGGCGCGAGAAGGTTCAGGACGAAACGCGTGATTGGCTGCAGACCCTCGTGGACAACTACGAAAGCGGCATTCGTGTCACCGAAGTCAAGCTCCAGTCCATCGACGCACCCGACGCCGTGCGAGACGCGTTTCACGAAGTCGTGAGAGCCCGCGAAGAAAAGGAGAAACTCATCAATCAAGCGATGGGCTACAACGCGGATTTAATACCGCGCGCCCGTGGCGAAGTCCGCAAAGTCGTGCGTGAAGCCGAGGGTTATCGCGAACAGCGCGTGCTAGAAGCCAAGGGCGATTCCGAGAAGTTTGACGCGACCTACGCCGAATATAGGAAGGCAGAACGCGTGACGCGACAGAGACTGTACTTGGAGACCATGGAACGAGTCCTTGGACGCACACCGCACAAAGTGCTTGTCAACGACCGGCTCTCAAAGGTCGCGCTGCCGGTATTGCCGCTTGGCGCGCCTGCGGCACCCGCTGCGGCCGCCGCGCCCGCCCAAGGAGGCAAGCCATGAGTCGCCTTGGACGATGGCTGGTCGTGCTCGGCGTTCTGCTGTGGCTGGGCTGGGAATCATTCTTCATTGTCGATGAAACGGAATTGGCCATTGTGATGCAAGTGGGACAATTCCGCCGCAGCATCATGCACCCGGGGCTTCAATTCAAGGTGCCGCTCTTGCAGCAAGCCGAGAAGATGGAAAGTCGGATCCTGGTCAGCGACACACCACCGGCCGAGTTCCTTACGCTGGACAAGAAGCGGTTGGTGGCGGACCCGATCACACGCTGGAAGATCAAGGACCCGCTGCTCTTCTACATGAAACTCACCGACGAGACCCGGGCGCGTTCCCGCATCGACGACATCGTCAATAGCGAACTGCGCCGGGAATTTGCGACCCATGATTTCGCCAACATCATCGGCAACGCTCGCTCGCCGATGATGGAGCAGGTGACGCTCAACACCCGGGACCAAACCAAGGATTTTGGCATTCTCGTCATCGATATTCGCATTCGACGAGCTGATCTGCCTCCGGAGGTTCAAGACAGCGTCTTTCAACGCATGCGGGCCGAACGCGACCGGGTGGCCAAGAAGTACCGTTCAGAAGGCGAAGAAGAAGCGGCCAAGATTCGTGCTGATACCGACAAGGAGAAGACAATTTTGCTCGCTGAAGCCTATCGGCAATCTCAGAAACTCCGCGGCGAGGGCGACGCTCTAAGCACGGCAATCTATGCGGCGGCCTACGGCAAGGACGCCGAATTCTACACATTCATTCGCAGCCTGGAGACTTACGAGAAATCACTCGGGTCCGATTCGACATTTGTGCTCTCGAGCGGCGACGGGCTGTTCCGCTACTTCGTCGAGTCGGGCAAAAAGCCATAGAAATTCCCGGATGTCCATTGTTTGGGCCGGGTCAGGTCTCCGGGTCAGAATTCCCGTTCCGACAGCGTGGCACGGTGCTAGAATCGAGGTTACGTGCGATTCTGCAACCGGCCCGTTCTTGCGACTGTGCTTTTCATTGCGAGCGCTGCGTCCTCAAAGGACGAGGGGCGCGCCGTCCCCGCGGTGCACTCGATCACCCTCGACGTGAACACAGTATTGTGCCTGGCTAAGAGGGGCGTTCAACCGAGCGCAAAGCCTGTCGCTCAGAGGGGCAAACGTCCGGCGGGCATTGCCGTGTATGGCGTCAGCGCGCTGGGCGTGGGGGTTACCGATGGCGACGTGCTGACCGAGGTCCTTGGGCAGCCCGTGCGATCGCAGGTTCAGGTGGTCGCAATGGTCATTGCGGCGCGCAGCCAGGCAATGAGTTCAATCTCGGCTACGTTGTGGCGCGGGACTCGGCCGTATACCTTGACGGTGGAGCAACCCTACGACGTTCCCGACTGTTCACCGGATGACTCAACGTGCTGGCGAGCCCAGTGCAAAGACGCCCAGCGCGGCGCTGGAGCCGTGCCGCCAGAAGCCAAGAAAAAAGACCCATTTCCCCTGAAGGCTCGCTCCCGCGATCGAAAGTGAAGGTTGACCAAGCGCCCGTAAACGGGGATAACCCTTCCTTATGGCGCATACCGTTCAATGCATCAAACTGCAGCGCGAAGCCGAGGGCCTCGAAAAGCCGCCTTTCAAAGGGCCTTTGGGTGAACGACTGTTTCAGAATGTTTCTGCGCTCGCGTGGCGAATGTGGCTCGAACATTCCAAAATGCTCATCAACGAATACCGCTTGGATCTCACGAGTGAATCAGGGCAACGCCTCTGGATGACTGAATGTGAGAAGTACTTCTTCGGAGAGGGGTCGTCGGTGCCAGTCGAGTATGTTCCCGTGCAGAAATAGTCGAAGATCGCAGTGACATTCTGGCGAAGACTTCTAGAAGGCACTAGCTGGCAGACGCTAGTGGGCTATGTGTCGCCCGCGTTCTTTCAGCTGGTTTCGCCCCGAGACATCTCGCGTTCCGCTTATCGACTAGCTCGAAATTGGTTTGACGACGAGAAATATGGGCGCGCCGTTACATTGCGGGGTGCGGCCGTTGATGAAAACAAACTGGACCTCCTTGTGTCGCGGACGACCCGACGCAGAACCGTTCGGTTGCCGTTTCACACTGATGCACCGACCCCGCGCGAGGTGGATCACCAGTGCCGCACGGGCGAGAGCGTTCTGTCGTTGTTCTTCCACCAAATCTACGTCGACGGCCCGATATTCTTGGACCTGCGTCGCCATCACTTCCATTGCGTGGGTGACCCGCCTGGCGGCGGTCTTGTGTTCGAAGCACCGCCGCTTTACTGCGATTGGTCGCCTGAATTTCGGGCGGCCATGCGCGATCTGTATTCGGGGTTCTACGGCGACGTGTCCGAAGACGCCTATCGGCGCGCGCTTGGCTTGTTGGGTATCGAGGCCGTTGCCGACCTATTCGATGCGGCATTCGGCGGCGAGCGCAAGACGGCGGCTCGCTTTCAATTGGCCGAATTCCGCGTCACATTCCACGAAGTATTCACACGCTGTCTTCAACAGCGCACAGTACTGCACCCCGACTTCTTGACGCTTGGGATCGCGATTGCCACCCTCTACGACCACCTGGAATTGGATGGTGGTGTCTACAACGTGGCGGCTTGCTATGCGCGGGCCACCTCGGCGCTGTTGCGATGACGCGCGACACGCGTTCTGCTTGTTAGTATTGACGGCACGTGCACGTCGTAACACGACGGTCTGAGTTCGGATTCGGATACTGCTCCGGTGCCGGTGCCGGTGCCGGTGCCGGTGCCGGTGCCGGTACCGCTACCGGTCTCGGTATCTGTACCTGTCTTTGCTTCGGCGCTGGATCGGGCACTATGTAGACGTTAACCGATGAATTAGTTCGGGGTCGTCAGAGGATAGGCCGCGTCGCCCCCAGTGTCCACCTGAAGGCTCTATCAACCGAGCCGAAATCAACACTCCAAGGTGCTTCGAACCAAACGGTTTAGATCGCAACCCCAGAATCATCGCGGGATGACGCAGCGGAAGCCGGCAGAGTTGGTCATGTTGGTTCTTGTCACAGCGGCACGGAAAAGGCGAATGACGACCGCCATTGGCGTCCAATCTCCTTGCAATGATCGTCGCGTTTCATCGTGCGTCACAACGGTGTTTGCCGGCGAGACTGGGCCAGATCGGCAAGGACAGGTTCATTCCCGAACTGGTTGCGCGAACTTTCGTGCTCATGGTTCAGGCCGTCCGAGAACAGCTCAAGACGCAAAGCCAGCGACGCCCGCGAGTAACTCTGCCAGTGCGCAAGGGCAAGATTCTTCGCCCTCTCACGAGAAGAGACATCTATCCAGACATCGGCTGATGACTTGGAACTTGTCGACACGAATATCCTTATCGAGAGTCTATTCGACGGAGCACCCCATCACGCGGCGGCCACCGCTCTGCTTGAGCGGGCGCAGTTCTGCAACACGACGTAGTGCGGGGTCAGCGAGCCGAACTGGCCGAAGAGCTCTTGGCCAGCATTGATGGGGACAGTGAGTCACAGATCGAGGCAGCCTGGGGGGCAGATATCGAACGTCGCGCTCGACGAGCGCTAGCTGGCGAAACGGATGTCCTGCCCTGGGAAACATTGCGGGCCCGCGCCCTCGAGAGAATTGGTCGATAGTGAGATTTGTCCGCTTTGTTTGCTCGTGACGTTCGACAAGGACTTTGGCGCGCTGGTATTCCAACTCGGGATGAAAGCATCGCATGGCATCGTATTGTTCCGAATCGCGCAAGCGTCGGTGCCGGTAATTTGCAGTAGCCAACGGTTTCTAACCTGGGGACGTGCGCAGAATCGCGCCAACTGCTGCTTCGATGGCTTCAGCTGACTGTCTTGCACGTGTTGATTGATCGCCGACGGTCAGTGGAGGGTCCACAAATACCGGATATCGCGGCACGATCGCGAACCCCTTCAAGAACGTGGCAAAATCACGGATGCTGGAAAGCTCTGGAAACATCGCAAGCAACCCCGCAAGCAGTAGATCGAGATCGTGAGTTCGAGCTGGTTCGCCGTCACTCGCCACGTAAACAGCCTTCAAGAACTTCTCGGCTGCTTGCTGATAATGAAATGAAATGATTCCTTCCAATTGCGGGGCGTGTGCTTGCAGTACGGTCGCGGCTCGCATATCCTCGGAGGCCTTCTTGAGCCAAGAACCGAGTTCGGGGTCGTCAGGCCGCCTCATGAATCACTCGACCTTCGCGAAGCGCGGTTGCTATGATGCCGCTCGTCCAACTCGAGAAACGCTCAACCTCCGCGGGTGTCGCCACCACGATGTCGGTGACGATTCCGAGGTCCCGCACGGCTCTGTGTGCAGCGAAAGTTCGGTCACACGGGTCAAGATCGGTGTCGGCAATGACCAACAAATCCACGTCGCTGTCTGGCCGCGCGTCGCCTCTTGCGCGGGAGCCAAAGAGGATGATCTGCCTCGGGTGCAAGGCCTGCACGAGAGCCGAAACCAGTAGTTCCAGCTGTTGTGCGCTCATGTCCTCAGCGACCATCGTCATGTTCCGCCCATGAGGATAGGCCACGTCGCTGCCAGTGTCCACCTGAAGGCTCTATCAACCGAGCCGAAATCAACCCCCAAGTTGCTTCGAACCAAATGGTTTTGGACAGGAACGCCAGATTTGACGCGGGATGACACAGCGAAAGCCGACAAAGTTGCTCTTGTTGGTTCTTGTCACAGCGGCACGGAAAAGGCGAACGACGACCGCCATTTGCGCCCCAAGGGTAACGTTGCCGGTGCGCAAGGGCAAGATTCTTCGATCATCCGAGGATTTGCACAAATACAACGAGCTTGCGTCGCGCCCGCGAATGCAAGTTGACGTCGCAGCGATGCCCGAGAGTATCGTAGCTGTGGTGTTTGATCTGGCCATCGGCAAGCCAGACAAATCGGACTCGAGCGCGTGACGGCTCCTCTCGCAATGGCCAGCTGATGCCGGCAAGATTGGGGAACATATTGTGAGTATTTGCCCTTTCTTGTCTGCGTCGAGCCATCAATAGCTGACAGCGAGGCCGATGGGAGTAAATATCGATTCGTATGAACTCGTATGAATATGTACAGCCGATCCAGCCATACTTGTCGGTAAACCGATCATTCGCGGCACGCGGTTGGCCGTCGAGTTCATTCTTGGGCTCATTGCAGAAGGCTGGTCCGAACAAGA